>NZ_JAHBBJ010000009.1 GCF_019331675.1 Bifidobacterium miconisargentati | reverse complement strand
TCGTCATGCGTTCCGCGTTCGCTTGCGCGAGGTGTGATACTTCGCGCAAGCGAACGCGGAACGCATGACGATGGGGCCTCACGGTCACGGCCGGCGATGTCCGCGAACCGGTGTGCCGATGCGCGGGCGCAGGAGATCCGACGGTTCGCGAACCACACCGTGCCGCCCGCTGTATACCCGTTGTGGCATAATTGCCAAGGCAATTTTTGGGCATTGCCCCAGTGAGTCGAATTTGAAAAAAGGTGAATAACGTGGCACAGACTACCAACGACATCAAGAACGGTTCCGTCCTGAACCTGGACGGCCAGCTGTGGACCGTCATGAAGTTCCAGCACGTCAAGCCGGGCAAGGGCCCCGCCTTCGTGCGCACCACCATCAAGAACGTGCTCTCCGGCAAGATCGTCGACAAGACCTTCAACGCGGGCATGAAGATGGAATTCGAGACCGTGGACAACCGCACCCTCCAGTACTCCTACGAGGACGGCGACAACTTCGTGTTCATGGACATGACCACCTACGACCAGATCATGGTCCCGAAGTCCCTGGTGGGCGACAAGGCCAAGTTCCTGCTCGAAGGCACCGACTGCCTCGTCTCCTTCCACGACGGCACCCCGCTGAACGTGGATCTGCCGGGCTCCGTGGTCCTGACCATCACCCACACCGAGCCGGGCCTGCAGGGCAACCGCTCCAACGCCGGCACCAAGCCGGCCACCGTCGAGACCGGCGCCGAGATCCAGGTGCCGCTGTTCATCAACGAGGGCGACCGCGTCAAGATCAACACCGAGGACGGTTCCTACACCGGCCGCGAGAACTGATTCTCCGCGATTCACGCATCTTCGAAAACACCGGTAACACTGGAGGACTAGCAGCATGGCACGTTCCACCGCGCGCAAGAGGGCATTGAACACCCTGTATGAGGCCGACGAAAAAAGCCAGGACATCCTCTCCCTGCTGGATGAGCGCATCGCCCATCCCGGTGCCCAGACCCCGCTTCCCGACTACGCCATCGAGATTGTCAGGGGAGTGGCGGAGCACCGTCGTCTGATCGACGCCACCCTGGACGAGCATTCCACGGGTTGGAAGGTCCGCCGCATGGGTGTGGTCGATCGCAACATCCTGCGTATCGCGGCATGGGAGATCCTGTTCAACAGCGAGGTGCCGGACAAGGTCGCCATCGACGAGGCCCTGGCCTTGGCCAAGACCCTGTGCGACGACGATTCGCCCGCGTTCATCCACGGCCTGCTGTCCGCGGTGTGCGCTGGCAAGGACTCCGTCCAGACCGGCGAGAACGCCGGGGACGATGCCGATGCTTCCGCCGGCGAGACCACGGAAGCCGAGCAGTCCGATGCCGCCGAGCCGTCCGCTGACGATCAGCCGACGGTCGCCTAGTGTTTTCCTTTTCAAGCCTCCCCTTACGGGAGGCTTTTTTATGAGCGGGCACGCCCGTTCCCATACCTTTCACACTCTTTTCGACCGGCCAACCGGCCGGAGGCCCCGCCAGCGGGCCCGAGAAAGGTTCGCACGCCGCGGCGTGTGAGTCTTTGCTGGCCGTTAACCTTGGTACGAATACCCGACGAAACACAAGGGGGTTTTGGTGAGCCAGAACGAGTCCGGAACCATCGCAATTCCGACGTATGACCAGGACGATGCAGTCCTCGTTTTGGAAGACGGACAGGTATATGTGGGAGAGCCGTACGGCGCTCTCGGCGAGACGACCGGTGAGATCGTCTTCGCCACCGGCATGACCGGATACCAGGAAACGCTCACCGATCCCAGCTACGACCGCCAGATCGTGGTGCAGACCTTCCCGCACATCGGCGATACCGGCGTCAACAGCGAGGATCCCGAGTCCTCCCGCATCTGGGTGGCCGGCTACGTGGTGCGCGACCCCTCCCCGAACGTGAGCAACTGGCGCGCCGAAGGCAGCCTGGACGACGACCTCAAGAAGAACGGCATCGTCTCCCTGAGCCACATCGACACCCGCAAGCTGGTGCGCCACCTGCGCTCCGCTGGCGTGATGCGCGCCGGCATCTACTCCGGCAGCGCCCTGACCAACCCGGACACGGGCAAGCTGCGCGACGTCGAGGAACTGCTCGCCGCCGTCAAGGCCACCCCCAAGATGCAGGGCCTGAGCCTGTACGACGAGGTCTCCACCAAGGAGACGTACACCATCGAGCCGTGCGGCGAGTACGAGGGCAAGGAGCCGCTGTACACCGTGGCCGCCGTGGACCTCGGCATCAAGGGCATGACCCCGCACCGCATGGCTGAACGCGGCTGCCGCGTGCACGTGGTGCCTTCCACCACCACCTTCGAGCAGATCGAGGCCCTGAACCCGGACGGCGTGTTCTTCTCCAACGGCCCGGGCGACCCGGAGCAGGCCGGCCCGGAGATCGAGCTGCTGCGCCAGGTGCTGGACGCCGGCTACCCGTTCTTCGGCATCTGCTTCGGCAACCAGCTGCTGGGCCGCGCGCTCGGCTTCGGCACCTACAAGCTCAAGTTCGGCCACCGCGGCATCAACCAGCCGGTCAAGGACGTGACCACCGGCAAGGTGGAGGTCACCGCCCACAACCACGGCTTCGCGGTCGACGCCCCCATCGGCAAGACCGTGGACGCCCCGTTCGAGGACGGCAAGTACGGCAAGGTGTTCGTCTCCCACATCGATCTGAACGACGACGTGGTCGAGGGCCTGCAGTGCGTGGACATCCCCGCCTTCTCCGTGCAGTACCACCCGGAGGCCGCGGCCGGCCCGCACGACGCGGCCTACCTGTTCGACCGTTTCTGCGAACTCATGAAGAACAACCCGCGCGACGCCCGCGCCAACAGCAACATCAAGGAAGGTAAGTGATATGCCGAAGCGCACCGACATCAAATCCGTGATGGTCATCGGCTCCGGCCCGATCGTGATCGGTCAGGCCGCGGAGTTCGATTACTCGGGCACCCAGGCATGCCGCGTCCTTCGCGAGGAGGGCATCCGCGTCATCCTCGTGAACTCGAACCCGGCAACCATCATGACCGACCCCGAGATGGCCGACGCCACCTACATCGAGCCGATCGCCACCCCGATCCTCGAGCAGATCATCGCCAAGGAACGCCCCGACGCGCTGCTGCCCACCCTCGGCGGCCAGACGGCCCTCAACGCCGCCATGGCCCTCGGCGAGGCCGGCGTGCTCAAGAAGTACAACGTCGAGCTCATCGGCGCCTCCCTGGAGGCCATCGACCGCGGCGAGGACCGCGAGCTGTTCAAGAAGGTCGTGGACGAGGCCGGCGCCGAATCCGCTCGTTCCCGCATCGCCCACACGCTCGAGGAATGCGACCGCATCGCCGAGGAACTCGGCTACCCGCTGGTCGTGCGCCCGAGCTTCACCATGGGCGGCCTGGGCTCCGGCATCGCGCACGACGAGGAGGAGCTGCACCGCATCGCCGGCGCCGGCATCCACTACTCGCCGACCGACGAGGTGCTCATCGAGGAAGGCATCGAGGGCTGGAAGGAATTCGAACTCGAGCTCATGCGCGACCGCAACGACAACGTGGTGGTCGTCTGCCCGATCGAGAACGTGGACCCCGTGGGCGTGCACACCGGCGACTCCATCACCGTGGCCCCCTGCTTCACGCTGACCGACCGCGAATACCAGAAGCTGCGTGACATCGGCATCGCCATCATCCGCGGCGTGGGCGTGGACACCGGCGGCTGCAACATCCAGTTCGCCATCCACCCGGACACCGGCCGCATCATCGTCATCGAGATGAACCCGCGCGTCTCCCGTTCCTCCGCACTGGCCTCCAAGGCCACCGGCTTCCCGATCGCCAAGATCGCCACCAAGCTGGCCCTCGGCTACACGCTGGACGAGATCCGCAATGACATCACCCAGTCCACGCCGGCCTCCTTCGAGCCGACCATCGACTACGTGGTCACCAAGGTGCCGCGCTTCGCGTTCGAGAAGTTCCCGGGCGCCGATCCGACCCTGACCACCTCCATGAAGTCCGTGGGTGAGGCCATGGCCCTGGCCGGCAACTTCCAGGAGTCCCTGGGCAAGGCCATGCGCTCCATCGACAAGCGCCACATGGGCTTCAACTGGGACGGCGAGAAGCCGTCCGCCGAGGAAGTCGCCGACCTGCTCGAGGCCGTCAAGGTGCCGACCGAGCACCGCTACCTGCAGCTCATGCGCGCCATCTGGGGCGGTGCCACCATCGAGCAGCTGTACGCGGCCACCAAGATCGACCCGTGGTTCCTCAAGCAGATCACGCTCATCAACGACATGGCCATGACCGTCCGCGACGCCGAGCACCTGACCCCGAAGCTGCTGAAGAAGGCCAAGCTCGCCGGCCTGTCCGACGTGCAGGTGGCCCACCTGCGCGGCCTCGGCGACGAGGGCGAGAACACCATCCGCGAGCTGCGCTGGAACTACGGCATCCGCCCGGTCTACAAGACCGTGGATACCTGCGCCGCCGAGTTCGACGCCGTCACGCCGTACTACTACTCCTGCTACGCCGACGAGACCGAGCTGCGCCCGCGCGAACGCGAAGCCGTGATCATCCTCGGCTCCGGCCCGAACCGCATCGGCCAGGGCATCGAGTTCGACTACACCTGCGTGCACGCGGTGCAGGAGCTCGGCAAGGATTACGACACGATCATGGTCAACTGCAACCCGGAGACCGTGTCCACCGATTACGACATGTCCGACCGTCTGTACTTCGAGCCGCTCACCTTCGAGGACGTGCTCGAGATCTACGAGGCCGAGAAGAAGATGGGCCCGGTCAAGGGCGTTATCGTGCAGCTCGGCGGCCAGACCCCGCTCTCGCTCGCCGCGCGACTCAAGGCCGCCGGCGTGCCGATCCTCGGCACCACGCCGGAATCCATCGACCTGGCCGAGAACCGCGAGCTGTTCGGCGAGGTGCTCAAGAAGGCGGAGATGAACGCCCCGCGCTACGGCACCGCACTGAGCCTCGAGGAGGCCATGGACGCCGCCCACCGCATCGGCTACCCGGTGCTGGTGCGCCCGAGCTACGTGCTCGGCGGCCGCGGCATGGAGATCGTCTACGATGACAAGCAGCTGACCAAGTACGTGGACCGCGCCCTGGCCGAGGCCAAGGCCGACACCGTGGTGTCCGGCCGTCTGCCCTCCCCGCTGCTCATCGACAAGTTCCTGCAGGACGCCATCGAGATCGACGTCGATGCGCTGTTCGACGGCGAGGAGCTGTACATCGGCGGCATCATGGAGCACGTCGAGGAAGCCGGCGTGCACTCCGGCGACGCCGCCTGCACCCTGCCGCCATCCACCCTGTCCGACGACCAGATCCGTCGCCTGCGCGAGGGCACCTACGCCATCGCCAAGGGCTGCCACGTGCAGGGCCTGATCAACGTGCAGTACGCCTTCATGGCCAACACGCTGTACGTGATCGAGGCCAACCCGCGCGCCTCCCGCACCGTGCCGTTCGCCTCCAAGGCCACCGGCGTGGCGCTGGCCAAGGCCGCCGCACGCATCATGGCCGGCGAGTCCATCGCCGACCAGCGCGCCAACGGCCTGCTGCTGCCCAAGGGCGACGGCGGTGTGATGCACCGCGGCCAGCAGGTCGCCGTCAAGGAGTCCGTGCTGCCGTTCAAGCGCTTCCGCACCCCGGTCGGCAAGACCGTGGACATCCTGCTCGGACCGGAGATGCGCTCCACCGGCGAGGTCATGGGCTTCGACCGCGACTTCCCGCACGCCTTCGCCAAGAGCCAGCTCGCCGCATACGACGGCGGCCTGCCCACCCACGGCAACGTGTTCATCTCCGTGAACGACACCGACAAGCGCCAGCTGCCGCTCATCGCCGTGCGTCTCGAGGAGCTCGGATTCAAGATCTGGGCCACCGAGGGCACCGCCTCCGTGCTGCGTCGCTACGGCATCGACTCGAACATCGTGGACAAGATCAGCACCCGCGTGGACTCCGACCCGGAGGCCCCGGTGGTGGTCCACCACGCCGAGGGCTCCGTGGGCAAGAACGTGGTCCAGCTCATCGAGGACGGCAAGATCGACATGATCCTCAACACGCCGAACTCCCGTGGCTCCCGTTCCGATGGTTACTCCATCCGCGCCGCCGCCATTGCAGCGGATTTGCCGCAGTTCACCACCATCACCGAATTCCAGGCCGCACTGCTCGCAATCGAGGCCGTGAAGCATAATGATTACCAGATCATGAGCATTCAGGATCATTCGAAGCAGCTGTTCGAATTGGAGAGGCAGGAATTCTGATGGTATCCAGCGATGAGGAGTTGCAGGCGCAACGGTCTGATTTCGGTTTGCGGTTGAGCAATTCAATGGCCAAATACGGGCCGTTGTGCGTGGGCATCGACCCGCATCGCAAGCTCCTCACCGACTGGGGCTACAACGTCGACGCCGAAGGCGCCGAACTGTTCTCCATGCGTATGCTTCAGGCCGCCAGCGGTTGCGCCGCGGCCGTGAAGTTCCAGACGCCCATGTTCGAGCGCTACGGATCCAAGGGATTCGAAGCGCTCGAGCGCGTGCTCTACGCGGCACGCCAGATGGGCGTCATCACCATCGTGGACTGCCTGCACGGCGGTCTGCCCACCACCATCTCCGCCATCGCGGACGCCTACTTCAAGCCCGGTGCCCCGATGCTCGCGGACGCCATCACCCTGCTGCCGTACTATGGCGCCCGGTCCCTCAACGGACTGATCAACGAGGCGCTGGAGAACGGCCGCGGCGTGTTCATCGCATCCCTGACTTCCAATCCGGAGGGCATGAGCCTGCAGACCGCCATCCGCCAGAGCGGCGACTACAAGGGCCGCACCGTGGCGTACGGCATCGCCGCCACCGCGCAGAAGCACAACAGGGACATCGAAGGCATGGGCTCCGTGGGCCTGATCATCGGCGCCACCATCGGCCAGTGGATCCAGGATTCCGGCGTGAACCCGGCCAGCTTCACCGGACCGATCCTGTCTCCCGGCTACGGCTGGCAGGGAGCCGAGGCCAAGGATCTGAAGACCGTGTTCAAGGGCACGCGCGGCAACGTGCTGGTGACCGTGTCCCGCTTCATCGCGTCCCACGGGCCCTCCATCAGCGCACTCAAGCAGGCCACCGAGTCCATCGCGCTTGATGTGCGCCAGGCGCTGTACGAGGCCATGAACGAAGGCGAGAACGAGGAAAAGGACGGCAAAGGCACCGTGAAGACGGCACCGAACGGGAAAACCGAGAAGACCACCGTGGCCGCGGAATCCGCCGCGGCACCCACCCAGAGCGAGTCCGAGACCAAGCCGAAGGGACGCCTGGTGGTGCTCACCGGCCCGGCAGGCGTGGGTAAGGGCACCGTGGAGAACGTGATGCGCAAGAAGCATCCGAGCATCTGGATGTCCGTCTCCGCCACCACCCGCAAGCCCCGCCCCGGCGAGGTGAACGGTGTGAACTACTGGTTCATGAACGAGGACGAGTTCGCCGCCAAGGAAAAGGCCGGCGAATTCCTGGAAACCGCGCTGGTGCATGGGCTCGCCCACTACGGCACGCCGCTCAAGCCGGTGCAGGAGCATCTGGCCGAAGGCGTTCCCACCGTGTTGGAGATCGACCTGCAGGGTGCGCGCCGCATCAAGGAGCGCGCGAAGGAACTCGGCGTGGACGTGGTGTACGTGTTCATCGCTCCGCCGAGCTTCGACGAGCTGGTCCGCCGTCTCAAGGGCCGTGGCACCGAATCCGAGGCCGAGGTGGCCAAGAGGCTGGAGACCGCCAAGGTGGAGCTTGCCGCCGAGGACGAATTCGACGTGACCATCGTCAACGACGATATCAATCGCGCCGCCGATGAACTGTGGTCCGTCATCGCCAAGGAATACGGCCTGTGACGGTTTTGCCGTGACCGTGACTGTACAGTGACGTCGGATGACGTTGGCTGAGGAAGGGTCGCCGGGATGCATGATTTCCCGGTGGCCCTTCCGTCGTATTGGTCCCCGATTGAACGCACCTCGGGCTTGCTATACGAATCACGCCATTGTGTCTATATATTCTCGTGATTGTCCCTACGGTAAAAACGCCTTGTGCCCCTTCACAATCGGGGCCGGCGCTCCTACCGTAAAAGGTATGAGCATTCCAACCAAGTATCCGATGAAGCAGTACCTGGGTGGCATCGTTGAGGCTCTGAAGTCCGCTCCAGGCAATGGTGCCAACCCCAATGACGTGGAAACCATCCGTTTCTACGCCGAACTCGGCAACGACGCGCCCGACTCGCAATGGCCGAACGTGCTGGTCGCCATCGCGCATGTGACCAAGGCCGTCTCCTATGATCCGCAGACCAAGCAGGCGTTCGCCGCCGCCAACGGATTCGAGTACGTCAAGGAATCGCAGCACGCCATCATGGCAGCCCTTACCGAGGACGCCGAGAAACTGGTTGCCAAACGCGGCTGACTCTCACATCCGACATTGCCGTTTGACATCAAAGGCGGCATGAATACATGCGCCGGGTCATCGAACCAATCCGATGACCCGGCGCATTGTCGTATGTCTGCTCGGTCGCCGAAACCTACCGGATCACCAGCTGCTGATGCAGGATCGGCGTGCTGGACTTGGCCGCCACCGGACGCCAGTCAAGTCGGCTCGTCTCATGATGCGCGGCGATGTACCGACGCATCCATTCGAAGCATTCCTGGGTCTGGATGGCGTCGCTCAACGCCCGGTGCTCCTCGTTGTCCGCGATACCGAACCGAACGATGAGATCGGCCAGGCGATGATGACGCTGCTCGGGGAATAGCGTGCGGCTGATCTGCATGGTGTCGTAATCCGTGCAGGCGAAACCCGAACCGGCGATTCGGCGGGTGTTGTAATCCAGGAACCGCAGGTCGAAGCTCACGTTATGACCCACGATCGGTTCGGGAACGGCGTTGGTCTTGGGTTTGCCGAGCCATGAGATGAAGCGGGGGAGCACTTCGTCGATGGGATCGAGATCGGCGACCATCGCATCGCTGATGCCGGTCAACGCGGTGATCTGGCGCGGAATCGGGCGCAGTGGGTTGATGAGCTGCTGGAACTGGTCCACGATCCTGCCGTCCCGCACGCGGACGGCGCCGATTTCGGTGATGGCGCAACTGTTCGGATAGAAGCCGGTGGTCTCCAGATCGAGGGTCACGTAATCGGACGGGAATCCCGCGGCATCCAGCGTGGGCGACTCTCCGGCGTCTCGCATGGAATCGGAAGGCTGGCCGAAAACGGTGATGCCGGCAGTGGTCACGGTTACTCCTCGCATTGACTCGACGGTCTCGATGTTCGGTGACTTATTCTACCGGCAGACCCGCCGGCCGGTAAAATTATTCCCTCGCGAAAAGGTGCGGATATATTGGGTAATCAGCATGGAAACGGCAGAAGACCGGTGGGGAGGAGTTCGTGATGAAACGGATTGTGGCGGGCATCGTGGCGCATGTGGACGCTGGCAAGACCACGTTGTCCGAGGCGCTGCTGTACCGAACCGGCGAAATCCGCAAGCTCGGCCGCGTGGATCACGGCGACGCCTTCCTGGACACGAACGCATTGGAGAAGGCCCGCGGCATCACCATCTTCGCGCATCAGGCGTTGGTGGAACACGGCTCGATGCAGCTGACCCTGCTCGATACGCCGGGACACGTGGACTTCGCCGCCGAAACTGAACGGGTTCTGCGCGTGTTGGATTACGCGATTCTGGTGGTTTCCGGCACGGACGGCGTGCAAGGGCACACGGAGACGCTTTGGCGGTTGCTGGCCCGGTACGACGTGCCGACGTTCATCTTCGTCAACAAATGCGATGCCGCAGGATTCGACCGTGAAGCGGTACTGGCCCAGTTGCGCGCGCGATTGAGTGATGCGGTGTTCCCGTTGCCGGCCTGCGAGGCCGTCTCCGATGATGCGCGGGTGCCGCTGGGGGAGTCCGTCGAGGACATCGCCACCCTGGATGAGCAGGCGATGGACGAATATCTGGAATCCGGCACACTCGGCGTGGGACGCATCCGTGCGATGATCGCCGCACGTCGCCTGTTCCCGGTCTACTTTGGCTCGGCGCTGAAACTTGAGGGCGTCGAGGAATTCCTGGATGGCTTGGAAACGTTCGCATCCGAACCGCAATGGCCGGAATCCTTCGGAGCCCGTGTGTTCAAGATCGCGCACGACCAGCAGCACAACCGCATGACCTGGCTGCGCGTGACCGGAGGCACGCTGAAGGCCAAGGAGATGGTGGACGTCGACGGCGAATCGGAGAAGATCGACCAGGTGCGCGTGTACAACGGCGCCAAATTCGAGACGGTCACCGAAGTGCCTGCCGGCGCGGTGTGCGCGGTGACCGGTCTGACCCGCACCTTCCCCGGTGAGGGATTGGGCGCGGAGCCGGATGCCGAGTCGCCTGCCCTGCAGCCGGTGCTGACCTATACCGTCCTACCGGCGGATGCGGCGGAGGAAGCCGTGGCTGAAGGGCGGAAGCCCAGTGATTCCGGTATCACATCCAAAGGGAACGGAGCCTCCGACGTGGCTCGGGATGGGGATTCCACTCCTCGTGACGACCGGGACGGCAAGAGCGGCGAAACCGATGCCGGGGAATCGACTCCCGAATCTCCGCGTCCCCGATTCGACGACCTGACCCTGCACAAGGTCATGCGCGCGTTGCACGAGCTGGAGGACGAGGATCCGCTGCTCCATGTGGTGTGGATGGAACGTCTGGCCGAAGTCCATGTGCAATTGATGGGTGCGGTGCAGCTGGAGATCATCCAGCAGACGCTGCATGACCGGTTCGGATTGGATGTGGCATTCGGCCAGGGCTCCATCCTGTACCGCGAGACCATCACCGCGCCCATCGAAGGCGTGGGACATTTCGAACCGCTGCGGCACTACGCCGAAGCGCATATCCTGCTTGAACCGGGCGAACCGGGCAGTGGCATCCGAGTCAAGTCCGCGTTGTCGGAGAACGAGTTGGATCGCAACTGGCAGCGGCTCATCCTCACCCATCTGACCGAGCGCGAGCATCTTGGCGTGCTGACCGGCTCGCCGCTCGCCGACATCACGATGACGCTGGTGGCGGGCAAGGCTCATCTCAAGCACACCGAAGGCGGCGACTTCCGCCAGGCCACCTACCGGGCGATTCGTCAGGGACTCATGGAATTACGCGCCGGAGTCAGCGGGCATCCCGCAACGCCGGTGGAGGAGCGGCCGGACACGTCCGGCGCGGGCAACTGCCGTCTGCTGGAACCGTGGTACCGGTTCCGTCTCGAAGTGCCCGCGGACATGATTGGCCGCGCCATGAGCGACATACAACGGATGAGCGGCACCTTCGAATCCCCCGCAATGGACGGTGACTATGCGGTGATCGAAGGCTTGGCACCGGTTGCCGAGATGCGTGACTACGCCATGGACGTGAACCAGTACACACACGGCCATGGCCGCTTCTCCGCCACCTTCGGCGGCTACCGACCCTGCCATAACGAGGACGAGATCATCCGCGAAGCCCATTACGACCCCGAATCCGACCTGGACAACACCCCCGACTCGGTCTTCTGCGCCCACGGCGCCGGCTACCCCGTCAAATGGTACAAAGTGCCGGAATTCAAGCACCTCGACTACGCCACGGCATAGTCGATGATATTGGTTATGTGGCTGATAGAGGCTCCCCTCTTTGAGGGGAGCTGTCGGCGGAGCCGACTGAGGGGAGTGGCGGAACCGCCAGCATCACGATGATGGCAAGATTTGTGACGGCTTGCCATCATCATGCCACCGACTACCAGATCTGCGGACGAACAAAGCCGTTGGACTCCAGGAAGCGCTGAATATCGCGCATTTCGGGCATATTGATGGAATGCGCCATACCGGGATAGACCTGCTCGGTCAGCGTGCCATGCCCGCGCCAGAACTCGCCCATGGCCGCCACGTCCGTCTTCGGAAAAATGTCATCGATGGCACCATGGCCGTAGAACACCGGCGGCTTGAGCGAAGCCAATTCGGCATCGCCGGCGACCGGTCCGGGAGCCAGCCATCCCGAGCAGGACACGGCGGCCGCATAGCGCTTGGGATTCACGCGCAGCAGATGGCATGCCAGCAGACCGCCCTGCGAGAATCCCATGGTCACCACCGGACGGTCCGCGGGGATGTTCTCCGCCACCCAGGCATTGATGGCCTGCGCCGCCTCAAGCGCCTGCCTGTCCAGCGAGTCGCCCTCCGGCACGCCCTCATGAGCCCAGTCACCGAACCATGTGTATCCCATGCCATAGGCGATGGGTGCCTGCAGGCTGGCGTAGTCGGCCGAACCGGCACCGCAGTAATTCAATAGATCGGGCAGATCGTACTCGTTGGAACCCCAACCGTGCAGCAGCACGAACACCGGAGTGGTTTGCGGACCCTTCAACCGGGTCAAAGCCTTGGAAATCTTCATGTCTCCACAGTGTAGTCCGCCCATGTTCGCCGCCGGTAGGCCCATGCCTGACCGGTCGCCCGTTACGCACGTTCGTTGATGCGCATCGGCTGGCACACGTTCGCCTCGGTCCAGGGTGCGCGCCGCAACCGGTTCCGCTGGTAGCGCATCCCAGTCGGTGCCCTGTGAAACCGAGATAGCCCGAAAACCCTGAAACGCCGCCGCAAATAAGACCCTATAACCAACCTCTATAGCCAGACGGCACCGTTGCGCGCTGTGATACTCTACGATAACCAACGGGGGCTGGAACGGATTGTTCGGCCCCCGAATCGTATGTGAACGATATCCCTTCGAGACTTGCAGCCCCGCCCGGCGGCGTCGCAAACGGAGCATCGGCAGCGCATACGAACGCAACCGAGAGACATCAGAAGACATAAAGACAAGAGACATGAGAGAACCGAAGGGAAAGGAGTGCGTCCATGGCGTTTGACTGGTCGTTCGTGCAGCGCTACGCACCCTTCTTCGTCAACGGCACCGTGATGACCATATTCATCTCCGTGTTCGGCATCCTGCTCGCCATCGCGGTGGGACTGGTATGCGCCGGCGTGGAGATCGCGCGAGTCCCGGTGGCCCGGCAGATCGTGCGCGCGTACATCGAGCTGAGCCGCAACACCCCACTGCTGGTGCAGCTGTATTTCCTGTACTTCGGCCTGCCCAAGCTGGGCGTGGTCTGGTCCGCCGAGACCTGCGCCATCGTGGGACTCGGCTTCCTGGGCGGATCCTACATGGCCGAGGCCATGCGAGGAGGACTCGAATCGGTGCCCAAGGTGCAGCGCGAGACCGCCTACGTGCTGGGCCTGACCCCGGTGCAGTCCATCACCCGCGTGGTGCTGCCGCAGGCCATCTCCACCGCGGTGCCCGGTCTCGTGGCCAACGTGATCTTCCTGTTCAAGGAGTCGAGCGTGGTCTCCGCCATCGCCCTCGCGGACGTGATGTACATGGCCAAGGACCTTATCGGCATGTACTACAGCACCTACGAATCGCTGTTCATGCTGGTGGTGGCCTACCTGGTGATCCTGCTGCCGATCTCCATCCTCGGCACCTGGCTGGAGAGGAGGTTCGACTATGCACGGCGCTGAGATTCTTCTCCAGCCCGGCGTCTTCCCCCGTCTGCTGCAGGGTCTGTGGGTTACGGTCTGGATCGCCGGCGTGTCCGTGGGCGTGTCCATCCCGGTGGGCCTGCTGGTCGGCTGGCTGATGACGCTCAGGAACCCCGTGGTGCGTGCGATCATGCGCGTCTACCTCGACTTCATCCGCATCATGCCCCAGCTGGCACTCCTGTTCCTGGCCTACTACGGCTTCGCCCGCTGGTTCGACTGGAACCTCGACGCCACCGGCGCCTGCGTGCTCGTGTTCATCCTCTGGGGTGGCGCGGAGCTCGGCGATCTGGTGCGCGGCGCGTTGCAGTCGATCCCCAAGGTGCAGTACGAATCCAGCTACGTGCTGGGCCTGAGCCCCTGGCAGACCTTCTCCCGCGTGATTCTGCCGCAGGCCATTCGCCGGCTTCTGCCCGCGAGCGTGAACCTGGCCACCCGCATCGTCAAGACCACGTCCCTGGCCGTGCTGCTCGGCGTGGTCGAGGTCATCAAGGTGGGCCAGCAGATCATCGATGCGAACCGGTTCCAGTATCCGACCGGAACCCTATGGATCTACGGAGCCATTTTCTTCATGTACTTCATCGTGTGCTGGCCGCTGTCCATCGTGGCCCGCCGTCTGGAAAAGAGGTGGTCTCATGACTGAGCGAACCGAACGAACCGTGCAGGCGGGGCAGAAGCCGCAGGCCCGATCCACTGAGGCGGTCGCCGCGTTCGAAACCGCGGGCCCGTCCGCCGTTTCCGACTGCAAGGGCTTCGAGGTGAAGCACCTGGTCAAGCAGTACGCCAACGCGGACAAGCCCGTGCTCAACGACATCTCCTTCAAGGTGGAGCACGGCACGGTGCTCGTGGTGCTCGGCCCCTCGGGCTCCGGCAAATCCACGCTGCTGCGCACCATCGCCGGCCTCGAACCGATTCAGGGCGGCACGATCTCCATCAACGAGAAGGTCATCGACGAAGGCCGCCCCGGCACCGAAAAGGCCGGCCGCTCCAACCGTTCCAGCGAGCTGCGCACGCGCATCGGCATGGTGTTCCAGAGCTATGACCTGTTCCCGAACAAGACCGTGCTCGGCAACATCACCATGGCCCCGCTGCTTGTGCAGAAGCGCGACAAGGCCGAAGTGGAGGCCGAGGCGCTGAAGCTCCTGGAGCGCGTGGGACTCGCCGACCGCAAGGACGCCTGGCCGCATGAGCTCTCCGGCGGCCAGCGCCAGCGCGTGGCCATCTGCCGCGCACTCATCCTCCACCCGGAGGTGCTGCTGCTGGACGAGATCACCGCGGCCCTCGACCCCGAAATGGTGCGCGAGGTGCTCGATGTGGTCCTGGAACTGGCCAAGGCCGGACAGACCATGCTCATCGTGACCCACGAGATGCAGTTCGCCCGCGCCATCGCCGACCACGTGATCCTGCTGGACGGCGGCCATATCGTGGAGGAATCGCACGACGCGCACGCCTTCTTCGCCCACCCCGAAACCGAACGCGCCCGTCAGTTCCTGCGCACGTTCGAATTCGAGTGACAGGCCGTGGGCCTCGGTGATTCCGCCGCCCGCCTTCCGAAAACAGACCTACCATCCCAATAACCAACCACAAGAAGAGAAGGAAACCGCCAATGACCATCAAGATTGGCAACGCACTGAAAACGATCGTCGCTACCGGCGCGGCCCTGATGATGGCCGTGTCCGTGGCCGCATGCGGCCCGTCCGCCGCCACCCCAAGCGATACCGCATCCTCCGGTTCCGACACCTCATCCAGCTCCGACGCCAACGCCAAGGCCCGCAGCCTGGACGAGATCAAGAAGAGCGGCAAGATCAAGATCGCCGTCTTCTCCGACAAGGCCCCGTTCGGCTACGTGGACCAGGACGGCAAGTACCAGGGCTACGACATCGTCTTCGCCGAGCGTCTGGCCAAGGATCTGGGCGTCGAGGTCGAATACACCTCCGTGGACCCGGCCGCCCGCGTGGACGTGCTCACCTCCAACAAGGTGGATCTGGTGCTCGCCAACTTCACCGTGACCGACGAACGTGCCGAGAAGGTCGACTTCGCCAAGCCGTACATGAAGGTGGCCCTCGGCGTGGTCTCCCCGGAGGACGCGCAGATCACCGACGTGAGCCAGCTGGACGGCAAGACCCTGATCATCGCCAAGGGCACCACCGCCGAGACTTGGTTCGAGAAGAACGCCCCGAACGTCAAGCTTCAGAAGTACGACCAGTACGCCGACGCCTACAACGCCCTGCTTGACGGCCGCGGCGACGCCTTCTCCACCGACAACACCGAGGTGCTCGCCTGGGCCAAGGCCAACAAGGGATTCAAGGTCGGCATCACCCACCTGGGCGACGACGACACCATCGCCCCCGCCGTGCAGAAGGGCAACAAGGAGCTCCTCGACTTCGTGAACGAGGAGATCGTCAAGCTCGGCGAGGAGAACTTCTTCCACAAGGACTACGAGCAGACCCTCGAACCCGTCTACGGCGACGAGGTCAACCCCGACGAGATCGTGGTGGAAGGCGGAGCCGTCTGATGAAGCGGCTCGTGCCGCTGCATCAGGCTGGCAGTCCGGTGGACTGCCAGTAGGCGACGCCTGAGCGAGGCGATAGCCGAGCGAAGGTAACGCTGAGCCGGCCGTAGGCCGTCCGTAATTGCGGCAAATCTGATAGATGGAACCTGACGCGGTTCCGCGCATAGCCTCCCATAACCAACACATATAACGACGCCGGCCTGCGGGCCGGCGTTTTGCATTACTGTCGTAATCGTGCCCGGTGGGGAGAGTCCCCGCAATCAGAAATGGCGCCAAGGAAACACCGTAAGGGAGGTGCGCAATGACCAGGTTCAACACTCAGCTCGTCCACGGACTGCCGGTTGATGACAACACCACCGGAGCCGTGAACCCGCCGATCTACAACTCAACGACATATGCCTTCGAGAAGGTCGATGCGATGCCCCGCTACGACTACGCGCGCAGCGGCAACCCCACGCGCGACTTCCTCGAGCGCCAGATCGCCCAGCTCGAACACGGCGCACGCGGCTTCGCCTTCGCCTCGGGCCTGGCCGCCATCCACGCCGTCCTCTCCATCTTCAAGCCCGGCGACCGCATCATCGTGGGCAAGAACATCTACGGCGGCACCTACTCGCTGTTCCACGAATACTTCGCCGACCGCGGCCTCATCTTCGAGGCGGCGGACACGCACGACGCCAAGGCATTGGAAACCGCCGTCGCAGGCGACCCGCAGCAGGGCGTCCCCGCGGCCAAGGCCGTCTATTTCGAAGTCCTCACCAATCCGCTGCTCGACGTCAACGATGTGCGCCTCATCGCCAACATCGCCCACAAGCACGGCGCCATCGCCATCGTGGACAACACCTTCGTGACCCCGTACCTGCAGCGTCCGCTCGACCTGGGCGCGGACGTGGTCATCCACTCCGCCACCAAGTACCTCGCCGGACATTCCGACGTGAACGCCGGACTCGTGGTCACCCTGAGCGAGGAGATCGGCAAGGCCGTCTACTTCGCGCAGAACCGTTTCGGCGGCGTGCTCGCCCCCGCCGAATGCGACGCGGTCCGTCGCGGCATCCAGACGCTTGCCCTGCGCATGGACCGCCAGCAGGAAAACGCCAAGGCCATCGCCCAGTACCTGCTCGCCCATCCGCTGGTCAAGACCGTGAACTATCCGGGCCTTCCCGGCCGTGACCGGGAACTGGCCGCCAAGGGGCTGCGCGGGGCCGGCGGCGTGCTGAGCTTCGAGGTCGTGCCCGGCGTGGATCCGGCCGACGTGCTCAACAACCTGCGGGTCTTCCGTCTGGCCGTCTCCCTGGGCGCGGTCGAGTCGCTCGCCGAGTTGCCCTGTCGCATGACGCACTTCGAACTGCCGCGCGAGGAACGACTCAAGGTCGGCATCACCGACGAACTGGTCCGCCTCGCCATCGGCATCGAGGACGCCGCCGATCTCATCGAGGACCTGGGGCAGGCCTTCGACATCGCCTACGAGCGCTACCTCGAACGCCACGGCGAGTCCGACATCTTCAGCCAGATCACCTCCGGCATCTTTGCCTGAGCCCGAACCGCCACCCAGCCGCACATACCGACGGCACGGCCGCGACCGGCCGGACCGCATCACAAAAAGGAATTCCGCACGCCCATGGACAACGATTTCGCTACGAAAGCCATTCACGCGGGGTATGAACCGCTGGACCACGGGCATGCGGCGGTGCCGCCCATCTACGCCTCGGCCGCGTTCGACCTCGAAAACGCCGTGCGCGGCGACGCGCTCGCCGGTGGCCTGATCGACGGGTTCGAATACTCGCGTGTGGCCAACCCGACCGTGGATGCCCTGGAGAAGCGTCTCGCCGCGCTTGAAGGTGGCATCGGCGCGGTGGCCCTCGCCTCCGGCATGGCTGCCGTCAGCTATGCGCTCATGTGCGCGGGAGAGGGCGGCGGCCGCATCATCGCCCCCACCAACCTGTACGGCGCCAGCGTGGACGCGCTCGGCGACTTCCTGCCGCAGTTCGGCATCCACACCGACTTCGTGAGGAACATCAACGACCTGGACGAGGTCGCCTCCAAAATCGGTCCGGACACCCGCGCGATCTTCGCCGAGACCGTGGCCAACCCGTCCACCGAACTCCTCGACATCGAGCCGCTTGCCGAACTCGCCCACGCGCACGGCGTTGCCCTGATCGTGGACAACACCGTGCCCACGCCCTACCTGCTCAATCCCATCCGTTTCGGCGCGGACATCGTCGTACACTCCACCACCAAAGGCATCACCGGACACGGCAACGCCATCGGCGGCGCCATCATTGACGGCGGCCGGTTCGACTGGGCCAACGGCCGGTTCCCGCAATTCACCGCACGTCAGCAAGTCATCAGCGACGACCGCGCCGGCGAATGGCACAGCTTCGCCGAAAAGTTCGGCGCGGCCGCGTTCATCAAACGTATCCGCATCAAGTACCTGCGCACATTCGGCGCGGTGGCAAGCCCCTTCAACGCCTATCTGTCGCTCGTGGGCCTCGAGACGCTGCCCCAGCGCGTGAGCCAGCAGGTCGACTCCGCCTGTCGCATCGCCGAACACCTGACCCGCAGCCCGCATGTGATGAAAGTCAACTACTCCGGCCTCGGATACACGCCCCAATATGACCTGGTGGGCAAGTACTTCCCGCGCGGCGTGGGCCAGATCCTCTCGTTCCTGGTGGACGGCAGCGCCGACAACGTGCGTCGCATCATCGACGGCACCCGGCTCTTCTCCTACATCCCGAATATCGGCGACGCGCGTTCGCTGATCGTGGACCCCGCGCACATCACCCACCGCGAGGTGCCCGTGGATGCCCGCATCGCGGCCGGGGTCAGCGACAATCTGATCCGCCTGTCCATCGGACTGGAGTCGGCGGACGACCTGATCGCCGACCTTGATCAGGCCATAGCCGGCGCATACTGAATCATCCGTCGGTTCCTTCGCTGAACAGCCGGTAAACGCCTGCGCACCCACCTGTCCGGCCGGCCTTCGCGCTGGTAGCATGGAAGATGTTGGGTCACGGCTCAAGGAAGGCCGTGCTTGGCCCTTGTTGAAAGGGGGCTTTCGATGTCGTCTATTATGGCTGTTTTCGGAGGGACCATGCTATTGCTGCTTATCCTGCTCATTATCATCATCCTGTTGCTGTTCGCCGCCATCTTCGTGGTGCCGCAGCAGCAGGCGTACATCATCGAACGATTCGGCAAGTTCCAGAAGGTGCAGTTCGCCGGCATCCACATGAGGATTCCGTTCGTGGATCGCATCGCCATGAAGACCAACATGCGCGTGAACCAGCTCAACGTGCAGCTGGAGACCAAGACGTTGGACAACGTGTTCGTCACCGTGGTGGCCTCCACCCAGTTCCGCGTGAACCCCGAGAACGTGGCCACCGCCTACTACGAGCTGCGCGACCCGGCCGGCCAGCTGCGCTCGTACATGGAGGACGCGCTGCGTTCCGCCATCCCCGCCCTGACCCTGGACGACGCCTTCGCCCGCAAGGACGATGTCGCCTCCGACGTGCAGAAGACCGTGGGCAACGAGATGAGCCGGTTCGGCTTCACCGTGGTCAAGACGCTGATCACCGCCATCGACCCCTCGCCGCAGGTCAAGAACGCGATGGACTCCATCAACGCCGCCCAGCGTGAGAAGGAGGCCACCCGCCAGCGCGCCGAGGCCCAGCGCATCCAGATCGAGACGCAGGCCGCCGCCGAGGCCGAGAAGACCCGTCTGCAGGGTGAAGGCCAGGCCAACTACCGTCGTGAGATCGCCAACGGCATCGTGGATCAGATCAAGAGCCTGCAGGCCGTAGGCATGAGCATCAACGACGTGAACAACGTGGTGCTGTTCAACCAGTACCTCGACGTGATGCGGTCCCTGTCCGAATCCGGCAACGCCAAAACCGTGGTGTTGCCGGCCTCCACGCCGGGCGGCTACCAGGATCTGTACGAGCAGGTCACCAAGGCCATGCTCACCGCCTCCGACGTGAAGTCGGGCAAGTAGTAGTCCCCCCACTTGGCTCCCCTTGTCAGGGGAGCTGTCGGCGAAGCCGACTGAGGGGTAGTCTCGCCAAAGGAATGAGGAACTACCCCTCAGTCACCTATGGTGACAGATCGTCCCGCAATTATGGCCGAACTTCGTTCGCGCTTTTCCAGCTCGACTGTCGTCTCGCACATTGCCTGCAAACAGCTCCGCTGTCTGCTTCACGGCAATGTCCTGACAAGGGGAGCCAAGAATAAGGCATGCCAATCTTGGTTTGACAGGGCTAAGGAGCCTATTCCGCCAGGAATTCGGGAATGGCCTCGGCGGCGGCGTACCCCTTGCGGTACATCATCTCCAGGCCCTCGAAGTTCTTCTTCAACGTATTGAGGCCGTACAGGTCCTCCGGCGCCAGGATGAGCACGCGGCCTTCCTCCTCATAGCGCTTGGCGAGCTCGATTTCGTCGTTGTAGGTCTTGTAGCGCATACGCAGGCGTTCCGCCGCCGCCGGATAGGTGCGCTCCAGGATACGGGCCGGCGGCAGGTCCTTGCGTTGCTGGCGTACCTCGTCACGCAGACGGGAGAGAATCAGGATCACCTTCTCATAGCCGTCGTCCAGCGCCTTCTGCACCGGCACCGGATCGGCGATGCCGCCGTCGTAATACGGCACGCCGTCCACCACATACGGTTCGCAGGCTATCGGCACCGCCGAGGACGCCTTGACCACGTCGAAGTCGTCGAAATGGATGCGTGACTTGTCGAAGTACTTGGTCGAACCGTCCTCCGCGTTGCAGGCCACCACCGTGAATCCGGTGGGGTTGGCCTCGAACGCCTCGAAATCCACTGGATACTCACCGTCATGGTTGCTCAGCGTGCCGTAGATGTAATCAAGGTTGGCGAAGTTGTGGTTCTTGAAGTAGCTTTCCGCGCTGGCGTACTCCTTGCGGAAGGCGTACTTGGTGTAGAACGTGTGGTTGCGGCCGTGCTGGCGGGCGATGAACGAGGTCATGTTGGCCGCGCCTGCGGAGACGCCGTAGCACATGTCCACATCGATGCCGTCCTCGAGTATGCGGTCCATTACGCCGCATCCGAAAATCGCGCGGAATCCGCCGCCCACATCGATCATCGCGGACTTGACTGCCATGACTACCCCCTGTGTAAGAAAACCCCTGCGTTGGCTAATGGATTCGAGCTTACGCGCGCCGACTGGACAAGGGAGGATTGGCGAGGCCTAGCGGCCCAGCAAGTCGCGCGAGAGCGCGGCAATACGCTCGGACGGGTCGGAATTGGCGAGCTCCACGCCGCCGTCCGAGCCCTCCGGGGCCAGCTGGCCCAGCGACTCCAGCACCACGCCGAGATGGCGGACCGTACCCTCGTTGCCGTCGATGATCGCGGCGCGTTCCGGCAGCAGCTCACGGAAGTAATCACGGTAGAACACGAAATGCGTGCATCCGAGCACCACCGAGTCGATGCGATTCAGGTCGTACTGGTCGAAGTACCCGTGCAACGTGCGCATCACCAGGTCATGGTCGCCAAGCCGGCCGGACTCCACGATCTCCACCAGATCGGGGCAGGGCTCCTTGTAGATCTCGTTGTCGGAATCGAAGCGTTCCATCAGCTTGGCGAACTTGCGTTCGCGCAACGTCAGGGGAGTGGCGGCCACGATCACGCGCTGCGGGATGTGATGCGGGTCGGACGGCACGTCGCCGCGGTCGCAGGCCACCTTCAGCGCCGGCTCCATGCCGATGATCGGGATGTCGTAATGCTCGCGCAGCTCGTTGACCGCAGCGGAGGTGGCGGTGTTGCAGGCGATGACCACGGCCTTGACGCCCCGCTCCACGAAGCGCTCCACAATGGCGAAGCTCAACGCGCGCACCTGCTCCGGCGTCTTGGTGCCATACGGCGCGTTCGCCGAATCGCCGAAATACAGCACATGCTCGGCCGGCATGTCCCGGACGATCTGACGTACCACCGAAATGCCGCCGAGGCCCGAATCGAACACGCCAATCGGAGCCAAAGAACTCATGCCTGATTCCTCCCTGTGTTGTGTCACTACCAGAGTACTCTGTAAGCCATGAGTCTTCCGCAACAAGTGACCAAGGCACACGCCACCGGCAACGATTTCGTCGTCTACCTCGACCGCTCCGGCAAATTCGAACCCACGCCCGAGGAGGTCCGCTTCCTGTGCGACCGCCACTTCGGCATCGGGGGCGACGGCCTCATCCGTCTGACCCGTCCCGATTTCGTCTCCGACCTGAGCGACGACCAGATCTCGGACGCGCTCGCGGGCGGTGCCAAGTGGTTCATGGACTACCGCAACGCCGACGGCTCGCTGGCGGAGATGTGCGGCAACGGCACGCGCGCCATCACGCTGTTCGCCCAGCGCGTGGGCGTGGCCGATTCCACCGAACCGTTCCGTCTGGGCACGCGCGCCGGCGTGAAGATCCTCACGCCCCGCGGCAACATGAAGCCGTACGGCGCCAACGTGTTCCAGGTCGAGATGGGTCAGTGGCATATCGGCGAACAGGACGCCTATGAGGTCACCATTCCCGGAACCGCCGGCGCGGCCCGCGGCACGTTCGTGGACATGGGCAATCCGCATGTGGTGGCGGTGATCGAGGACGCCTTCGCCACGCTGCCCCGCGTCGAGGACCTGGACCTCGTGACCAAGCCCGAGGTCCGTCCGATCATCGAATCCGATCAGAACGTGGAGTTCGTGCGCATCGACGACATCGACGAGAACACCGGCGTGGGCGAGGCCACGATGCGCGTCAACGAGCGTGGCTGCGGCGAGACGCTGTCCTGCGGCACCGGCCTGTGCGCCACGGGCATCGTGCTGCGGTCCAAGACCGGCATCGGCCACTGGGACATCACCGTGCGTGGCGGCACCCTGCGCGTGGACGTGACCGACCATGACGTGCGTCTGACCGGTTCGGCCACGCTCGTCGCCGACGTGACGTTGCTGTAAACGAAAGGGCGGCCCTGAAAGGCCGCCCGATGTTTATTACCTTGACTCTGTTGCGCCAAGATCGGCATGGATCCCATTGGACTACCCCTCAGTCGGCTTCGCCGACAGCTCCCCTGACAAGGGGAGCCAAGATAAGGACCATGTCAATCTTGGTGTAACAGAGCCATTACCTTTGTGCTGCCGGTGCCGCGAAGCAATCCGGAGCAATCGACTACGCAAACAGCGCCGCGCCCTCGGTCACGAGGATGAGCACCACGATCGCCACGATCCACAGCACATCGATCATCAGGTCGATGTTGAGCCGGTAGTACTTCGCCAATCCGGCGGGAACCTCGCCGTCCTTGCCGGTCGGCAGCCCCTGTACGGCCACGGTCGCATGGCTCAGCGCCATGAACTGGATGGTGGTGGAGAACATGAGCGTCAGGCACCACGGGCACAGCGCGTGGATCACGAACAGCGACTGCGTGCTCAGCCAATACGAGTATGCGAGCGCCGCAAGCCCGCCCAGCCAGGTGCAGGCGGCGAACCAGCGCGGCACGCGCACGCGGGCCAGACCGATCACCGCGATGGTCACGAACACGCTTTCCGCCGCGATGCCGAAGAAGGCGTTCGGATAGGACAGTCCGCCGAACTTCACGATCTCCGCCTGCCAGGATTGGGCCACCGTGGAGCAGGAGATCACCGCGTTCACATCGCAACCGAGCGAGGCGGAGGGGTTGCGGGCCAGCTGCAGCGTCTCCGCGGACAGGATGAACGAGGTACCCAGCGCCACAGCGGAGGCGATCAGCATAATGAGGTACGTCCACGTGGCGCCGTGACGCCATCCCGAAAGCCCCGTCGCGTTCCCGGAGCCTGCCGCGATCTGCGGCTCCCCGGTACCGGAAACGTCGGCGTGCTTCTGTCCAACGGTCGCGTTGCTGCTCATACCTACCCCCTGAATATGGATGCTGCGCTCCAGCGTAGCGTCTGCGGTTGTCATGCGGCCTGTCCGAACGGGAAACGCCGGTGAAACGGGTTACGATAAAAGGTATGACTGGATACGTGATGCCTGTGGCGCCGCCCGCAACCGGATGGGACATCCATTGCCATACCGTCTTCTCCGACGGCACAGAGACACCTGCCACGCTCGCCGAGCAATCGAAGGCGCTCGGCCTGAAGGGCGTATCCATTTCCGACCATGACACCACCGCCGGCTGGCAGGACGCCGAAACCGCGGCCCGTCGGATGGGATTGCCGCTGCTGCGCGGCACCGAGATCACCGCCACGGACGAGGACGTGTCCGTACACATGCTGGGCTACCAGTACGATCCCGCCAGCCCGCATATCGTGAACCTGTTCGCCGCCACCCGCGAGGCTCGTCTGCGACGCACGCAGCGCATGGTCGAACTGCTCGCGCGCGATTACCCCATCTCCTGGGAATCCGTGCTCGCGCAGGTGCGTGAGGGCAGCAAGACGACGATCGGCCGACCACACATCGCCGACGCGCTGGTCAGCGCCGGCGTGTACGAGAACCGTTCGCAGGCTTTCGCCGATGCCGTCAACTCGTCTTCCAAGTACTACATTCCCACGCCGTCGCCGACCTCGCACGAGGTGGTGGCCGCGGTCAAGGAGGCCGGGGGCGTGGTGCTCGTCGCCCACGCCGGCGATCTGAGCCGCAACCGGCGGCTGCTCTCCGATGGGCAGATCGAGACGCTGGCGCGGGAGGGTTTGGATGGTCTGGAAGTGTGGCATCGCGGCAATCCGCCCGAACAACGCGAACGGCTGCTGACGCTGTGCCGCCGCTTCGGTCTGCTGGTCACCGGCGGATCCGACTGGCATGGCAAGGGCAAGCCGAACGGACTGGGGGAGAACCTCACCGATGAGGCCACCGTCGCCGAAATCGTGCGTCGCGGGGTGCTGCCGCTGTATCGGTAATCCTGAAAATAAAAAAGGCTCTGTTAAACCAAGATTGACATGGCCCTTATTCTCGGCTCCCCTTGTCAGGGGAGCTGTCGGCGAAGCCGACTGAGGGGTAGTCAGACATGGATTCATGTCAATCTTGGTTTAACAGAGCCTAAAAAAATCCGTTAAACCAAGTTCCACCGAACTACCCCTCAGTCCGCTTCGTGGCCAGCTCATCCTGCAATTAGGGACGAACTTCGTTCGCAGTCCACTGGCTCGACTGTCGTCTCGCACATCGCCTACAAACAGCTCTGCTGTTTGCATCACGGCGATGTCCTGACAAGGGGAGCCAAGAATGAGTGGTGGCACGTCAGTTTTGGTTTAACGGAGCCAAATACGGGAAGCCGCGCGTCACAGCGCGCCGAAACCGACGGCGTGCTTGGTTTCGGAGCCGATGATGGCGTATCCCAGCGCCTTGGCCGGCACGATGATGCGGCGGCCCTTGTCATCGGTCAGGTCGATGGTCGTACCGGTCTTGACGGCCTGCGCGATGACCTGGCTGACCTTGTCGGCTGAGTCATCGGTGCTGAAGTTCACCGGTCGAGCCACGTTCTGAATGCCCAGTTCGATGTCCATGAATGCTCCTCGCTTTCGGCCTCGCGGCCGCGGGTTGTTCGGTTGTGTGTCAATGGTTCCATTGTGCCGCGTGCGCGCGGCGGTGCCGGACGGTTACGCGCTCGGCGTGGCCTCTTCCGCGGTGCCGTTCCCCGCGGTGCCCGAGACGGGGGTCGAGTCGCCCGTATCGTCCGGATCGATGTCGGCGTCGGCAGGTGCGACAGTGGCATCGGGGGTGACATTGGCGGAAACCGTGGAATCTTGGGATTCAGCGGTTCCGTCACCGGCCGGTGTGCCCGCGTCATGCGTCTCGTCCGTGTGCTCCGGCGTCGCCGGGCTGCTCGGCGAACTCAGCGGGTTGCCGTCCTCGTCGTAGCCCTCCAGTCCGGCGTGCGCGTCGCGCAGGGCGCGTTCCTCGCGTTCCAGCAGCGGAATGACCGTGGTCTTCGCGGTGGAGGAGTGCGAGAACCGTTCGCCGGTGTCGTCGGAGTCCATCAGGACATTGCCGGCCACCGGGCCGTGCAGGCTGACCGGTCCCGGGAACAATGGCCTCGGATGGGACATCGGGCGGCCGTTGGACTGCGTGGTGCCAGCGCCGCCGAAATGGCCGTGCGCGTTGGCATTGCCGGTCGTGCCGGTGCCATTGACGCCGGTCGAAGCGCCCGCGGCGGACTGGTTGCGCGATTCCTGCGACTGGCCGGCCTTCTCCTGACGGTCCATCTCCAGCAGTTCCTTGAGGGTGATGGTCACCGAGGAATGCGGGGACGACGTGGCATGGGACGGCTGCGGCTTGGTCGAACCGGTGCCGCCGAATCCGGGGCGGGAGCCGCCGGCAAGCGGGGTGCTGGCCAGTGGATGGTCGGCCGTGCGGTCGGCTGCCGGTGACGAGCCGACCACCGGCGTCATCCCCACCTGACCCGCCGCCGAAATTTCGGCGGAACCGGTGCGATCCGGGTCGGGGGTGTCGTCGGAAACATCGGCGGACTCGGCCACGGTCACGGACGAACCGGAGGCGCCGGAACCGCGACGCTCATCGTCCTGCAGCAGCGTGCCCACAGTGATGGTCGACGGCGAACCGGGCTTCGTTTCGCGCGCGCTGGCCTCCTTGGCGTCCGGTGCCGGCGTGGTGTCCCGGCTGATGATGCCGAGCTGATGCGCAAGACGTTCCACCTGTGCCTTGAACTGCATGATGCGGTCGTTGTCGCCGCGGTTGATGGCCTGGATGAACTCGCCTACCTGCTCCATCTGCAGCCACAGGTTGGCGCGCAGCATGATGAGGTCGTCCAGTCGGGAGCCCATCATGCGACCGTAGGCGGCGAGCACAGCGTTGCGGTGCGATTCGTCCAGCTTGCCGAAGATCCACGCCAGATCGCGGGCCGGGTCGTTGACCTGCATGTCCTGCCAGTTGGTCACGGCGGTGATGGTGGAGCCGGAGAACAGGAAGTCGCCGTCCGAGAACCCGCCGTGCACGGTGCAGGTGGCGAACGACCACAGTCCCTCGGTCTCGATGACGCGCGCCCAGCTGTTGGTGATTTCGGTGGGCACGTGACCGGCCGAGCGCAGACGCCTGATCCATGCGGTCAGCTGCGAGCGGATCTGGCCGGTGGTGAACACCGGGTACTTGGCGGCGTTCAGAAACGCGGGGGAGAGACGATGGATGGCGCCGAGCGCGGTGCCCACCGCCGCGCAGTCGTCCAACGTCAGCAAATCCAGCGGACGCGACTGGCCGTCACGGTGGGCGGCGATCAGCACGGTGGTCGAACCGGTGGGGCTCGGCTTGCTGGTATCCACGGTGGCCGTGGCTTTGACGGTCTCCTCGTCCTTGTTGAACGCCTGGGCGGTGGCGGTCTGACCGGGCTTGGACACGTCGCCGGGGGCGAACGCGATCACGCGGTCCAGATCGAAGCCGAGGCCTCCGGGCTCGCGCGCGGCGGCCAGCGTCTGCGCGGCCTTCACGCGACGGACCAAACGGGTGCGACCCGCCGCGGTGTCGGTGGCATATACGTCATACAGGCGGCCCGAGGCATCCTGCACCACGGCCTGATCGATGCCTTTGGCCTCGTCGGTCGAGCTGGCCTGCGCGCTCTCCCTCACGCCGGCGACCGCCAGGTTCGGCAGGACGGCCGAAGTCAGCGCCGCCAACACATAGTTGCTACGTTTCATCACCCTTTAACACTAATACATGCCTTGTGCGGAAAGGCCGGTCGACACCATCGAATGAGCCATTTGCGCGGCATGCGGCGTCTCGGACAGTCCTGGTCCGGGCCGGAGCGTGCCACAATGGAGGGCATGGAACAGGCGCAGACGATTCTCGAAGGCCTTGACGGACAGCAGCGGCGGGCGGCCACCACGCTGAACGGGCCGGTGCGCATCATCGCGGGCGCGGGCGCGGGCAAGACGCGCACGGTCACGCGGCGCATCGCCTACGCCTGCGCCACCGGGGCGTGGAAGCCGGAGCGGGTGCTCGCCGTCACGTTCTCGGTCAAGGCGGCCACCGAGATGCGCGTGCGCCTCGAACGGTTGGGCGTCGGCGGCAGCGCGCGGCAGGGAGCCGGCAACGGGGTCACGGCCGCGACCTTCCATTCGGCCGCGCTGAACCAGCTCAACAGCGTCTGGGCGGATGTGTGTGAGGCGCCCTTCCCGCATCTCATCGAGGACCAGCGGGACACCGTCGCCCGCGCCATCATGCACGTCACCGCGCAGTCGGACGTCGATCCGCTCACCGTGCGCGACGTGCTCGCCGAAATCAACTGGGCCAAGATCTCCCTGGTGGCCGTCGAGGATTACGCGCGCGTGTGCGCGGCCGCGAACCATCTGCCGCCCGCCGGGCTTGACGCCGAACGATTCAAGTCCATCTACGACGAGTATGAGCGGGAGAAGACCTCCCGCGGCGAAATCGACTTCGACGACATCCTGCTGCTCGTCTGTCACATCATGGACGATTTCCCCGAGGCGGCGGCGCAGATCCGTTCCACCATCGGCTGGCTCACCGTGGACGAGTACCAGGACGTCTCCCCGCTGCAGCACCGGCTGATGACCCTGTGGCTGGGCGGCGGCGGGCCGGACGGCAAGGCCGCCATGAACCGCAACGTGTGCGTGGTGGGGGACCCCGCGCAGACCATCTACTCGTTCGCCGGCGCGTCCAGCTGGGATCTGCTGCGATTCGCGGACGAATTCGGGCCGCTCGCCGCGGACATCAACCTCGGCACCGACTACCGTTCCACGCCCGAGGTGGTGAACCTCGCCAACCGGGTGCTCGCGGCCGCACCGAACCGCGACGACTACCTGAAACTCGTTTCGGCGCGTGAACCGGGGCGCCGCGTGAGCCGGACCGTGTACGAGACCGACGTGGAGGAGGCCCAGGGGGTGACGGCCCGCATCCGCAAGCTCATGGCCGCCGGCGTCAAGCCCTCCGACTGCGCGATCCTGACGCGCATCAACGCGCAGCAGCCGGTGTTCGGCGCGGCGCTGCGTGCTGCCGGCATCAAGTTCCGCGTGCGCAAGGACGCGGGTTGGCAGTCGTCCGCGCTCGCCGGTGAGGCCGCGGCCAAGCGTGCGCTGCTGGAGGCCATGGGGCTGGACGCCACCGGATTGAAGCTCGAGGACGATCCGGGCGTCACGATCTCCACCATTCACGCGGCCAAGGGCCTGGAATTCAAGCATGTGTTTCTGGCGGGCTGCTCCGAAGGCCTGCTGCCGTACGGCGCGCCCGAACCGGGGGAGACGCTGGAGGAGGAACGGCGGCTCATGTACGTGGGCATCACCCGAGCCGAGGATTCGCTGCACCTGTCCTACGCCCGCACCAAGGACGGCTATGGCGCCCAGCAGCGTCGTCCCTCGCGGTTTTTGTAAGGCGTTAAATCAAGATTGATATGGGGCATTTATTCTCGGCTCCCCTTGTCAGGGGAGCTGGCGGCGAAGCCGACTGAGGGGTAGTCAGACACGGATTCATGTCAATCTTGGTTTACCAGAGCCTTTTGCAATGATGTGGCGAGGGCCGTCGTTGCCCACATTCTGCCCACTTATTTTCCGGAATAAGGCAAAATGTAGCCAAGAATGAGCCGATGCCCATTGGGATGATTGATTCCGCCGGCATTCCAACGGTCTAGAAAAGTGGGCAATGAGGGACTCGAACCCCCGCCCTGCGGATTCCGGAGCCCTTGTGAAATGGCTGTTTCCCCTTACGGGAGTAGGGCTGAGAGACTTTTTCGTGTTTTATGGAATTTGGTATTATTTACCGCTATTTCCGAAAAGTGTGGCCAAAATGTGGCCAAAAACGACGTCTGCTCCGGCAAAAGGGAATCGGCCCTGTCCGGCCCGCGGTGATGCGATGCCGGACAGGGCCTTGGTGATTATTATGCCGCGTGTTTTGGTGTGTTGACGTTGCCGACGTTGAGCAATGCGTCGAGCCAGTTGTTGGTGATGCCGACGGCTTTGAATGCCGAGTAGGCGATTTGGGTGCCGCCGACGACGGCGAGGATGCACGTGACCCAGTCGCCGGGCGTGTTGGGGATGCCGCCGAGGAGGCCGGTGGCGGCGCCCGCGGCGAGGCTGATGGCGAGGCTTACCCATCGTGCGGTGGTGCCGGTCATGGCCTGGGTTTTGATGAGCTGCACGACCCATGGGATGACGAGCACGCTGATCAGGGTGCTGATGGCCTGGATGATGGTCATGCGTTCCCCTTGAGTCGTGTGGCGACGCGGTCGGCGATGGCGTCGAGCTGGGTGTCGGACAGGGTGATGGTGTCGGGCAGCGTGGTGTCGTCGTCGGGGATGCCGCACAGTCGTTTGAGCATGAGGGTGATGCGGCGGACGCGGTCGCCGGTCATGCTGTTGTTGAGGTCGGGCACGGTGGTGGTGTCGTCGTCGGGGATGCCGGTGTAGCGTTTGAGGCTCATGAGCATGCGGGCCAGTCGCCCGTCGTTGCGTTGGGCGATGGCGAGGGTCTTGTTGGCGGCGGTGTCGGTTCCCTGGACGCGGTCGCGCATGAGGACTCCGTTCTGGTCGAAGTTCCAGACGGCGTTGGCGATTTCCTGTGCGGTGGGCATGTTGTCTTCTCCTTGGATCTGGTCGTAGTATTCCTGGGCGCGGCGCATGTATTCGTCGCGTTGCGTGTCGGCGATACTGGCGGGGCAGGCGGTCGCCTGGAAATGGTTGTGGGGGTACACGTTGACGAGCCATTCAGGCCGTCCGAGACCGTAGTGGTGGCATAGGGCGGCCACGAGGTGCGCGCCGTTGTCGAGCGTGGCCTGGCTGATGAGCCACGGGCTGGTGGAGACGTCGGCGTGTTCGATGCCGATGGACGTGAGGTTCGCGTCCCAGTCGCCGGAGTGCCATGCGGTGTCCGTGTCGTTGACGAGGCGTCCGATGCGCCCGTTGGCGTCGACCTGGTAGTGGGCGGACGCGGCGCGGGTCTGCCACACGTTCCAGCAGTCCGGTATGGACAGGTTGCCGGCGTTGTGGTGCAGCACGATCTTGTCGACCGTGCGGCCCGCGCGGCCCGGCGTGTAGTGGGTGTTCAGGAGCATGGTCTCGTCGGTGGCGAGCGTGTTCCAGTCCTGCATGCGGTTCTCCTTTCCTAGTCGTTGTCGTGGTGTGTTTTGGTGTAGTCCCAGTCGCAGTCGGCGAGGCGTTGCTCGTAATCCTTGGTGAGCCAGTCGAAGCGGGCGTGGCCGAGCCCGTTGCCGCCGCGGTCGAGGTATTCGCGGCCGGCCTCCAACTGGCGTTCGTGCTGGGTGCGGCTTCGGGTGTGGGCGAACAGTTCGGCGCGCAGCTGGTTGAGTTGGAGCTGGCGCATGTCGTCGCGGATCTCGAGCCGGTCCTGGTCGGCCTTGTCGAAGCGTTTCCAGTCGCGGTCGAGTTTGTCGCGCACGTCCCGGATGACGGTGCTGTCCTCCAATGCGTCGTCGAGGTCCTCGCGGGTCAGGAGCCGGTCGTGCCGGTCGATGCGGGCGAGCAGCCATGTGACCAGGGGCACGGTCGCGCCGCCGCTGAGCACGCCCAGCAGGACGGTGGCCCATAAGGGGATGGTTCCGGTCAATGGGTTCCTTTCGTTTGGTCAGCTGCTGATGCGGACAAGCGCGGTGCGGCTGTTGGACACGGAGCCGCCGCTCTTGGTGGTCTGCCATTCGAAGTAGGCCATGCCGCCCGAGGCCATGCTGACGACGGCCCAGCCGATGAACACCTGGGCGCTGCCGTCATAGGTCGCGTTGCCGCCGACCGCGACACCGCCCTGGGCGGGGAATGACTTGTTGCCCGCGTTGCACAGGATCGACGCGCTGGTGGTGCCGTTGCCGTTGAGCGAGCCGACTCGCGCGTACCACAGGATCAGGTACGTGCCGGCGCTGGGCGCGGTCAGATTGCCTAACGTCTGGCCGTTGGACAGGCTGCTGCCGGACAGGGAGCCGGTCCTGTACGCGAGATTCGGCTTGAGGTTGTTCAGGTCGGTTTTCGTCGCGTAGGTCGAGCTCGCGTCGGCGCTTTTAAGGAACACGCTGGTCGCGTTCGAGATGAGCTTGTTGACATCGCTCTCGCTGATACCGTCCTGACCGTCACGGCCCGGCTCGCCTTGGGGTCCTGCGGGGCCTTGAGGACCTTCGGGGCCGACAATCGATTCGCCTGGGTCGCCTTTCTCACCTTTCTCGCCCTGCTTGCCTTGCGGGCCGGCGATGGGGATTTTCGCGTGCAGATCTGTCGTATCGCCGTTCTTGACGAGCGCGAGACTGAATCCCTCTTCTGCTGTGACTGTTTCGGAGGATGCTGTCTGGAACGGCATGGGGCCGACCGGGCCGACTGGCCCTTGGATGCCTTGGATGCCTTGCGGGCCGGGCTCCCCTTGTGGGCCTGGCGTGCCGACGTTGATGTTGCTGATCTGCGTGCCGACGGTCACATAGTCATCTGCGACGGTCTCGACGTGATAGCCGCGTCCATCGGAACCGATAAGGCCGTCGCCCACCTTCACCATGTCGGCGAGCGGAGTCGGCAGACTGCTTTTCGAGACCTGGCTATTGGGCTCGATTGCGACGGATGCGAGCATGACGTTCGTGCCTGCGGGACCCATGAAGTCGCCATGTTCCTGCCACGCGCCGTTCGTCCACAGCCACAGGTCGCGGCCGACAAGATATCCGTCACCTTCCTCCATTCCTTCGGTGGGTAGGCCTTCCTGACTCGTGGCGCTGCCGCGGATGCGTAGTCCAGCGCCGGTGATGCCTCGTGGTCCTTGGACGCCTTGGACGCCCTGTGGCCCTTGGATTCCCTGTGGACCGGGCTTGCCGCGGGGAATCCAGAAATCGATGGTCTTCACGTCGCCGTTGTCCCGCAGCTCGACGCGGGCGGGCTGGTCGTAGTCCACCGTGGTCACGGTGCCGATCTCCAGGCCGAAGTTCGCGGCGAGATTCTTGACAAGCTCGGCGTAGTCCGCACAGGATTCGTGAATTTCCTCCATGGTCTGGAGCATGGCCTCGAAATAACCGCGTCCGTCCGCGATCTTCAGGTTCAGGTTGATGTTGGCCGGATCCACGATGGCCTTGAACGGGCGGGAAGCGATGATCGAACCGTCCGAGTCGATGAGATCCACTCCCATGACGATCTCGCCGCTGCGGGCGAGCGCGCCTTGTGGGATGGCGGCTTCGAATGCCATGGTGGTGTCGTCGTTGACGCGGGTCATGGGTACGAAGTCACCGGCTGCGGTACCGTCCGCGAGGCTGAGTGCGCTGACGGCGGTGGGGTCGTTCGTGTTGAATGTGAGTCGTGCGGTCACGCCGGTGTCGGCGACGGGTACGTGGTCGTCGGTGACACGTACGTGCAGGATGCGGCCCATGTAGTCGCCCTGGTTGATGCGGATGGGTTCGCTCGGATCGTCCGCTAGATCCAGCGTCTTGTACTTCGTGCGATGGTTTTTCAATGCCATGCCGGGCTCCTTCGGGTAAAAGAAAAGCCACCCACTGGTGTGGATGGCTTCGGATTGGTTGGGTGTTGGGTTATGAGAGTTTGGCGAGGACGGGGGTGACGGTCTCGTCCACGCTTGTGCTGGGGCTAACGAACAGGTTCAGGTTGTACGTGCCGGCAGTGAGCGTGGCCTCGTATTTGCTCGCGCCCGTGTTGAGGTAGCTTGTGCTGCCGGCCTTGATTTCGGCCTTCACGTTCGTCGCGCCACTCAATCCGATGTGGTATTTGCCTGCCGCGAGGGTCACGGATTTGCCGTAGATGGGCCACGCGCTGGACGTGGACGTTCCCCTGACATGCACGCTGCTGCCGGAGCGGATGAACGTGACTCCTCCCGTGGTCAGCGACGTGCTGTCGGGGAACTGCCAGATATTGTCGTCCAGGTTCAACGCGGTGAACACGCCGATGGAGGCATACCCGTCGCCGGTCTCGGTGAACGTCGCCGTCGGCAGTGCGATGGCGCCGATGGTGGCCTTGGTGACCGAGGAGGGCTGCTGCGTGTTGACGGTCTGCCCGTCGGACACCTGCTCGCCGTTGACGAACACGTTCGTGTACTGGCTGGTCGATGACCAGTAGCCGGTGGCGACGAGGATGAGGCAGTTGGCCGCGGTGGATGCGGTGCAGTACTGGTTGAGCGCGGTCACGCCGTCCTGCGAGGAGGTCGTCTTGCTGGTGAACCATCCGCTGCCGCCGACGGTCTGCCATACCTGCTGCAGCAGGGATTGGCTTTTGTTGATGGCCTTGATGACCGCGAGCGTGCCCTTGTTGACCGGGTTGCGGGCCATGCGGGAGAGCATCCTGCCGGAACGGCAGAACTCCATGAGCCTGTCCGTGTCCGTGGCGAGGAGGGTCATCTCCTGTTCGCTGGTCACGTCCGTCTCGTCCAGGCCGAGCGCGTGGGCCGCGTCCGCGCTCAACCGGATGCACGCGACCGCCAGCGGACTGTTCCTCACCTGTGCGAGCACGGTCGCGTCGGCCTGCAACTGGGCGAGCGTCATCGCGTCCCGGCCGAGGGCCTTGCAGGCCACGGCCGCGGCGTCGTCCGCTGAGATGAGTTGCAGTCCGGCCTTGGCATGCAGGAGGAGCACGTCCGTGGCCGTCAGGGTCTCGGCGGGTTCGACCGTGCCGACGCCGCCGGAGGACTGGATGATCATGCTGTGGCTCCCTTCAACGCCGCCAGTCGGACGGTCAGCGCGGTGGCGGGCGTGGCGGTCACGTCCACGCGGATCGAACCGGCGGGTATCGTGCTGTCGGAGTCATGGTCGAGGACGATGGGCTGGCAGGCTCCCCACAGATCGAGTTGGGCTCGTATCGGGGGAGGGCCGGCCACGATCGACGCGGGCAGGTCCGCCACCTGCTTCGTCGCGGAAAGCCCGCCATTGAACTCCGCGACGGTGAACGTGACATCGGTCATGCCGCCCACCATGTTGACCTGCTGCATGGCCGACTGGGCCACCGTGTTCGCCGTCACGGCGGTGGTCTGCGCCGCATCCGCCTTCGAGGCCGCAGCCGAGGCCGCGGTGGAGGCGGCGGCAGCCGAAGACACGGCCGTATCCACCTTCCCGGTCAGTCCGCTGGCCTCGCTCAACGCGGAACTGGCCGCGTCGTGCGCACTGGCCGCCACGTTCGCGGATGCATCCCACACGGGTTTGCCGGCATTGACGATTTCGACGGTCCTGTTCACCGTGGTCTGCCGTTGGGACACGTTCTCGATGACCGAGCCGAGCGTGATGGTCGAACCGGCCTCGTTAAGCAGATCCTCCACGTATTCGCTAATACGCGCTTCCAACCGGAGTGCGGGAGTGAAACACGTGTCAATGACCTGGATCATGTCGCCGATATCGAGTTTGGACACGTCCATGCCGGCCGCCTTCAGCGTGCTCACGCTCGCCTCATAGGTGACCTTCGGCTTGCTGAGCGACGCGAGGTCGGCGACCGCCGCGTCGTAGAGCTTCGAGACGCTGTCGATGTCCGAATGCTCGACGACGCCCACGGCCGGAATCCGGCCGCCCTTGCCGTCGGGCAGGCCCCATTCCGCGAGCGCGCTCTCGTCCGCGTCGAGATATGGTTTGCCGGCGACACCGGTGATGGTTATGGGCTTGTCGTCGCCGTTCTCGTCCTCCTTGCTTTTCCCGTACACGTACAGGCGGGTTATCACGTCCTGGTCCGAGAACGTCCGCCGCACGCTGTCCAGGCTCGATCCGAACTCGAAACGCTGCCTCGTGTCCTCGCCGACGCGGTGGACCAGCGACACGTAGCGTTGCTCCACGCCCGTGCCGGTGCCGAGCACCTTGATGCGGGTCGCTATCTCCAGGCCGAGCGTGTCGGCCACGGACTTGAGCGCGTCGTACCCGCAGACGCGCTCCAACGTGAGCTCTATCGAGTCCATGTCCGTGGCGATCTCGCCCACCTGCCAGCGGGTGCCCTCGACCACGTACTCCAGCGCGCGGCGGGGCGACACGACGGTCTCGTGGTACGAGTCGATGTACCGGGCCGTCTGCAGCTCCTGAACCGAATTGACGAAATGCGGGCTGCTGACGAACGACTGCTCGCGCGTCTCGTCCGGGCTGGTGCACACGTATTCGCGCCATTCTCCGTCGTTGAGCAGCAGACGGTCGCCCTTGTCCACGCCGGTGTCGCAGGTGATGTCCAACGTGTCCTGCCATTCATCGCCGATGCTGCGAGTGACCTTCGCCTCCACCGGGTTCGCTATCTCGCCCTTGGGATTGCCCCAACGGTCGAACAGGATGAAACGCATACGGGCCTCCCGTCAGATGCGGTTGTGTGGATGGTAGGTCACCGTCGCGGTCCCAGCGCTCACCTGCGCCATCACCACGCCTGGTGTCAGCACCGGATAGTCGGAATCGACCGTGGGAAACACGGGAGCGTTCCCGTACGTGCTTTCCCGGCTGTCGCAGTCCACGAGCAGCTTCCTGACACCGTCTGCGTTCGCCAGGTTGTAGACCAGTTGCATTCCGTTGACGGTGATGTAGAAACGCTTCGTGCCGGCCGACGGCAGCGCCTCGATGACGGGGCGGCTCGGACGGTTGCCTTTGATCCACACTCCCCGCTCCGTGGTGGACAGGTCGAACGAACGGGCGTCGCCTATCAGGTCGGGGTTGGCGAGCATGGTCAGGTCGCAGGTCGAGTGACGGTATATGCCGCCGTGCCCGTACACGTCCGACCATGTGCCGACCGTGAGGAAACCCTCGTACCGGCCCGGCAGGGAACCCCATTCCAGGGTCGTGTCCGTGCCGTCGAGACCGCCCAGCATGATTTTGGTCTCCACGGCCTCGGGCTCGCGGCCGGTGGTGGCCACGTGCATGGTGATGGTGCGCCTGTCCGTGTAGGCGTGCCCCGACTCGTCCAGCAGCGTGCGGTTCACGCTGCCCGACAGGCCGGGCACGTTCACGAAATCAGTGGACGCCGAGGCGGCCTCTATCTCGACGCCGCCCAGCAGCAGGTTCAGCCCGTAATCCCGGATGGGCTTGCCGCCCAACCGCAGGCCTGACTGGTCGACCGGGATGCGCCGCCGGTCGAACGCGCCCAATGGCATGAGACTCATTTGATGATGCCCCTCTCACGTCGTTTCGCCAGTTCGCTGTCGACGGCCGGCGCGATGGCCAGCGCCAACTGCTGCGGCGTGCGGTACACCTGCAGTTCCGGCAATCCGGCCAACGCGCGCACGACCGCCGTGTACACGGCTTCGCCGAGCTGCTCCGCGGACAATCCTCCCGACGCGGAACGCGCGGACACGGTGCCGTTCGTACCTGTGGCCTGCGCCGCCTGCACGCCGACGCCCATCGTCGCGTCGCCGCCGAGATTGTCATGCACGTCTCGCATGACTCCACGGATGGTCCGTACCGCGGCGGGTGTTGCAGAATCCATGCCTTCGGCGAGCCCTTCGACCAGCGCCTGTCCCGAATACGGCGTCCATCCATGGCCCGAGAACGGGCCGCGCTTGGCAGGGGAATGCGGGAAGAACCCGCTGACCCAATCCATGACGCCCTTCACCGCATCGCCCGCCGCGCTGGCCATCGACTTGATGCCATCGATGAAACCTCGGATGAGCGCCTTGCCGGATTCGAGCAGCAGCGTGCCCGCGCCGGCGAACACGCCCTTGATGGCGTTGAGGATCCCCTTGGCGATGTTGCCGACCGCTCCGACCGCGTTCGAAAGAATGCTCTTGAACGCCTCCCACGCGCCCTTCCAATCGCCGTTGACCAGGGCGGTGATCATGTTGAACACGCCCTTGATGACACCAACCACGTTCCTCACCACCGCGGTGATGTTGTTGATGACCGCCGTGACATGGGGGACCATCGACTGCACCGTGGGCATCAGCGCGCCCGTGAGGAATCCCACGATCGTGCTGACCACATTGGAAACGACACCGATGATGCCCTGAATGACAGGCAATGCCGCATCGATGAGCGCCATGATGCCCTGCACCACCTCCGATACCAAAGGCACCAGCGACTGGATGACAGGTCCAAGCGCGACTATCAGATCGGTGACGAACTGCGCCACCTGCTGGATGATCGGCACCAGAGCGGAGGAGATCTGGCCGATGATCTCGCCGTTCGCCGCGATCACCTGCGTGATCAGCGGCAGGAGCGACGTGACCATACTCGTCAACGGAGGCAGTATCGAGGATACAAGCTGGCCGATGACCGGCATGATGGCCGTCAACGCGGCCATCAACGGTTCCATGACCGTCGGAATCAACGGCAGCAACGCCTGGATGATCGACCCGACCATCGGAATCAACGCGCCCACCGACTGGGTGATGACCGGCATGATCTGGCCGACCATTCCCTGAATCGACTGCATCAATGCGTCGAATGCCGGCTGCAGGGTCTGCAGTTCCGCCATGAAACGGGAACCCAACGCCGACGCCTGCGCGCCGAACGCCTGACTGAGCTCCGGCGTGGTGGCTATCAAGACACCTAGGGCCGCCGCGACCATGCCGATGGGGCCGGTGATGACGCCCAGGGCCCGACCGAACAGGGTGGCTCCCTCGCCCGCAGTGACGAACGCGCCGCCTATCAGCGGAATCTTCGAAAGCAGCTCCGTCAAACCGCTCGCACCCAGAACGCCGAACGCGGCACCAAGGGGAGCAAGCACGTCTCCGAAGTTCCGGAACACGTTACCCACCGCGTCCACGGCCTTTTGAAACGGCTGGGGAAGCAGATCAACCAGACCGGAGAACAGGGAGGGTATCGCGGACACCACGCCCGAAGCGATGGCGCCGATACGAGGAACGATGTTCTTTAACGCCGTACCAATGGAATCCGCAAGCTGCTGGCTCAAAGCGCCCATGTCGGCGTTCTCGTTGCCAAGACCCGCCAGCCAGTTCTGCCATGCGGCCTTCATCGAGTTCACGGAGCCCTCGATGGTGGTTGCGGCTTCCTTGGCCGTCGTGCCGCTGATGCCGAGATTGTGCTGCACTCGGCTGATGGCCTCGACTACGTCGCCGAACGAGTCGATGGAGAGGTCGTTGCCCTCCTTGAGGACGGCCGGCATTTTGTTCGCGTCGTCCATCAGGCGCTGCAGTTCGGCCTTGGTGCCGCCGTAACCCAGCTTCAGGTTGTCCAGCATGGCGTAGTTGCCTCGGGCGAGGCTCTGGTACGTCTGCTGGATGCTGCCGATGTCGGTGCCCATCTTGTTGGCGTTGTCCGACATGTCGATGATGGCCTGGTTGCCCATCTCGGCGGCCTTGGCGGTATCACCGCCCAGAGAACTCACGAGGCTCGCGGCGAAGCTCGTGACCTGGTTCATGTAGTCATTCGCGGAGACCCCAGCGGTTTTGTAAGCGTCGGCCGCATACTGCTGCACGGTGCCGCTGGCGTCCTTGAACAGCGTGTCCACGCCGCCGACCGCCTGCTCCCAGGATGCATAGGCGTCCAGCGCCTGCTTGCCTGCCGTCACGACCGATGCGCCTATGGCGGCGGCTCCGGCTCCGATGGCGGCCACGGCTCCGGTGGCCAGGCTCTTGATGGAGGACAAGGCGTTGCTGCCGAGCTCCCGGAACTTGCCGGCCGCATTGGATGCCATGCCGCCTAGTGCGGAGCCGATGGTGCTGGCGGCGGACTGGAGTCCGTCCGGCAGTTTGGACCATACCGCACTGGCCGCGGATGCGATATTTGACGTGTACCGTCCGAAAGTCGAGGACACCGACTGCATGGCCGACGACACATAAGGCGTGACGAGCTTTCCGAACGAACGGAATGGGCCGCTCATCTTTTCCACCGTCGGCGCGACCGCGGCGGCGATGGTCGACCCGAACGTCCTGACCGATGTCGCGGCGGAGTTCAGTCCGGAGGAGATATGGGCGGCGGCCTTGGTTCCGAACGAGCGCATGGGCTCGGTCCATTCCGAAACCTTTGCCCCGATCGTTCCGGCTGTTCTGGACGCCCAGCCTGATATGCCGGATCCCCAGCCCTTGAGGGTCTGTTGTGCAGCGTCCACGGCGGCCTTGAGCCCCGTCTGGATCTTCGCGCCCGCCTGCACCGCGAAACCATTCAATGATTGGATGGCGGTGGACACGAAACTGCTGATCTTCGCGCCCAACGGCTGCCATATCGCGTCCACTCCGAGCAGGCTACGCGCGAGGGAGCCGAACGCGCCGGACAGACTTGTGAACGAGGACTGACCGCGCGATATGCTGGAGAACCCGTTGGCGAACGAGCTGGCCATGGTCCTGAACGAGCCGGACACCGTGTCCGAGGATTTCTCGAGCTCCTCCTCGGCTGCCTTCAATGCCTTGACGGCATCGGCTTTGGCTTCGGCTGCCGCGTTCGATTTCTCCAATGCGGCGACCTGACGCAGCTGCGCTTTCTCGACATTGATGGCCGCGGTCTGCGCTTGGGTGGAATCCTCCCCGTATTTCGCGACCGCCGCGTTCAGTTTCTCCTGGGCCGCCTGCACGTTGACCGTGGCCTGCCGGTAGTTCAGCATCGCCGACGTGGCCTTGCTTGATGCCTGTGCCACGTCACGCTGGAACGATTTCAACACGTCCTGCGACATGTTGCCGGCACCGTTCTTGAACGAATTCTTGAAACCGGTACCGAAGCTCCTGCCAATTTTCGAACCGTCGCCGAACGCCTGGGAGAACCGGCTGGAACCGGACTTGCCGGCTCCCTGCATCTCCTTGTTGACTGCGCTGCGGAACCCCTTCATGGTGGGGAAAATCGAGATATGGCCGGTGCCGACCTCGGAACCGAATGCCATGACGGGCCTCCTTAAGGGATTACTGGAACATGCTGCTCATATGGGATTCGGCCTCGCGCACCTCATCGGCCGTGGGTTGGGAATCCGTGGTTATGGTTTCGCTGGAGGAAGCGCCGATGTCGCCCAGCAGCGCGCCGCCGCCAGACATGGACAGCAACACCATGTCCGAGGCATCCATCGGGAACGCCAGACCGAACGATGCCGCTCCCGAATACGTATGCGGGTCCGTCGTGAACGACTCATGCAGGGCGATGGCGTCCGCGTAGCGCAGACGGTCGCCCAGGTCACGTTCGAGACTCCACCCGGCTCGGGCGAAATCCGCACGTATCGCTACTCCGCCGTCGGTGCGGAGTGCCGCGCAGAAACTGGCGATTTTCCCAGGCCATCCACGCCCTGGGTGCGGGAGAGCGTCGCGCCATAATCCTGCAGCAGGTTGAATGCGACCTGCATAGGCTCGCTTTCGAGACGCTTGGCCTGATCCTCACCGGCGAATACGGTCAGGATGCGCTTGACCTGCTCGATGCTTTGCGAATCATCCGCCGCGCCGGACAATGCCTCGAAATCCTTGATGCTCAGGAACAGGGGCAGCTTGTAGATTGTGCCGCCTGGCGCCAACGCCCAGTATTCGCCGTTCTTGATGATGTGCCTGACGCGGGTCTGCGTCGCGGTCTCGGCGATGGCCTGCTCCTCGGCCTCGTCCGTCCACGCATCGAACTCGTCAATGGTGGGAATCTGCGTGTTTTCAGCCATATTCGGCTCCTATCCTTGAATGTCCTATCCGTGGATAAAGGGAATCCCCATGCGGCGGATAGGAGACCGCATGGGGACGTTTTGAAGCCCCGCGGGGAAGAAAGGCAGGAAACCCGCGGGGAAGCTAGATGATGTCGGGGCCGTCTATGGTCTCGTCTGCGGCGGCGTCGCCGATGCGGGTGAGTTTGGGTGTGAGCGTGACGGGTGGGTTCTCGGGCTGGCCCTGGTTGATGAGCAGATGGACGGTGATGGTCGTCTTCTCGGTGAGTGTGAACGTGCCGTTGCCTGACAGGATGTATGTGCCGGCGGGGTTGCGGAACCTGATGAACAGGCTCCATGAGATGAAGCATCCCTCCGCCTTGTATCGTCCGGCCTCCAGTTCAATGTCCCCGTACCAGCTGGAGCCCGCGGTCGCGGTGCCGTCGATGACGATGGTCCCGTTTTCGTTGTTCGTGACCGTGACCCCGTTGCGGGTGAACGGTGGAATGGTCGGGAACAGATTCAGGGGTTCGAGCACGGTCACGGGAATATGCCGGGTGATGTCACCGGCGGTCAGGACGAGTTCCGTGGTCCCGGGCGTGACGCCGGTGATGCGGAATCCGTTCTCTCTCTCTCTCTCTCTCTCGGTTGGTGCTTGTGTCATGCGAACGGGTCCTCCTCGCTGGTTTCGTCGGCCGCGGGCGTGGTGGTGCTGATGGTGAGCATGGGGGTGACGGTGCCGTCCACGGTCGGGTCGCGGGTGACGAACTGGATCGTGTACTCGCCGTCCTTGGGGACGTTGAACGACGTGCGGTTGCTGTTCGCGTTCGTCACGTTGGCGAGCTGCACGAGGGACGCCGTCGTGAACCCGGCCCCGTCGAACCGGGTCTTGGCGAGCGTGTACGTGCCGGCGGTCAGGATGATGGTGCCGAGCGGGACCAGGCTGTAGTCGCGTTTCTCACCGATGCCGCCCTTGGCGGTGAACGATGTCCCGTCGTCGGTGATGGCGTAGTTGATGCCGTTGTCCTCGCGCCAGATCGTGGTGATCGCGGGCATGAGGTTAGGTGGTTCGAGGACGGTGACGGGCACCGTCGCCGTGGCGTCTCCCGCGGTCAGGTTGAGGTTGGTCTGGCCGGTGTCGAGTCCGGCCACGGTGATGGTGCCCATGATGGGCCTCCTTGTGGTGGTGGGAGCCCCGTCATGGGGCTAGTGGGTTTGCCCGTCCCATGCGTTCAGCGCGTTGGGCGTGTATCGTTCGGCGAGTTGTCGCATGGTGAGACATTCGAGGTCGCCGGCGTCGATGAGCCGTCTCGCCAGGGCGAGGAGGGGCTTGTATTCGGATTGTTTGGTGTCCGTGTCGCCGGTGACCTGGTCGTCCGGGGGTACGTCGTGCGCGGTCACGACGGTGATGTACCCGGCTCGGGCCCATGTTTCGAGGCCCGCGAGTGCCTTGTCGTAGGGCACGGTCATGACCTCGCGTCGGGCGGGGTCGATGCTCGTAGCCGCGCCGCCGCCGTACGTGCCCCGGATGAGGGGCCAGCCGGCCTGCGTGAGGGCGCTGGTGTACGCGGGGCCGAGCCGGTTGTTCGTGCTGGCGACGTAGCTGGCTCGCGGCAGCCCGTCTATGCGGCTGGCCTGGGTCATGGCCTGGACGGTTTGCGTCCAGTCGCCGGACAGGTAGTCCTCGTCCGGGCGGCCTCCGCCTTCCATGCCGCTATACACACCCCAGTCGGTGAGGCCCGCGTCCCGCATGGCCTGGATGGATTTGTCCGTCACGCCGGAGTGTGTGGCGGACGAATCCCAGTCGAACGGGAGCCCGTATTCCGCGTACAGGCCGGTGAGGTTCACGGCCGAACGCGATGGACTGACGTCGTGGGTGAACACGATGACGCCTTTCTGCGTGGGGGGATTGACGATCAGTGAGTCCACCCAGATGCTTCCGCCCCGTTCGCAGATGAATTGGACTGTGGCGCCCGACTGCCATGCCATGCTGGTGAACAGGCACAGGTTCCATCCCGCGTGCAGGCCGTTCATCTGGTCGCAGCCCATGAGCTTCGCCAGCGAGCCGGCTTGGCCGATGCGGCCCATGCCCACGTTCGCGTAGCCGTTCTGCGGGTTGGGGGAAAGGGCTGTGGGTTCCACGTACACCCATATGCCGATGGTCTCGGCCTGTCGGGGCTTGTACGAAGGAAACAGGTCCGCGGTCAGTCCATCCTTGCCCGCCGGTGCGGTGATTTTGACGGCCTGCGTGGCGTATTTCACGTGCGTCGCGTCCAGACTCACGCCTTCGGGCAGGTCCGCGGGCAGGCTTGCCGGGACGGGCTCGAACACGCTTACTGTAAGCGCGGTCGTCACGTCCCCGGCTTGCATGGTGACGGTGGTGACTCCGGTCTTAAGCCCGGTCAGCTTGCCCCCCCCCGGAACGGAGGTCACCGAAACGATGGACGGGTCGGTGACCGTGAACGTCACGTCCTGGGATGCGCCTTCGGGCAGCACCCTATAGGACAGGTTCACGGTCTCGCCGACCCGCACGGTCACGGATTCGGGGCTCACGGTAATGCTTTCCGGGCTCACGCTAAAGGGGCCGGGAGCGTGACCGTTCCGACCGCGCGGGCGTTGGCTCCCTTGTTCTTCACGTCCACGACGGTCGCCACATCACCTTCCGCGCCGGACACCTGCCCGTTGGCCGGGTAGGCGAGCCAGCCGTCCGCGGTGGCGAGCACCTGGTCGTACGTGACCGTGGGCTTGTCCGCCTCGGCGGTGATCTTGTAGCGGCGCTGGAGGTCCGTGCCCAGGGCTTCCGCGACGGTCAGGGTCTGGCCGCCCGCACGCGCCTCGGCGGTCACGGTCAGGGCGTCGAGCGGGGGATTCTCCACGGTGAATTCCATGGTGGCGGTCTTGCCGCCGGCCGTTACGGTGATTGTGGTGGCGCCGGCTTTGAGCAGCGAGAGGATCTTGCCGCCCGCGGGGGCGCCGGTCTTGGTGAACGCGGCCACGTCCGGCTTCGAGGACTCCCATGTGAGGGTCTTGTCCGTCGCGTCCTCCGGCGTGATTTCGGCGGTCAGGGTCACGTCCGTGCCCAGGACGCCTGAGTTCACGGTGCTGGTGAACGCGACCGATTCGACCGGTACCGGAATCACCGTGATGGTCAACGGGTCGCTGGTGACGCCGTTCACGGTGGCGGTGATGTCCGTCGTGCCGGTGGCAGCGCCGGAGACCACGCCGTCGGTGACGGTGGCGTTGGCGGGGACGCTGGACTTCCATTTCACAGCCAGGGCCGGAGCCTGCGTCCCGTCCTCGTACAGGGCGGTGGCTTTCAACGTGATGGTGTGGCCGACCATGACCTCGGTCGGGGCGGATCCGCCGTCAGCGGCGGTTACCGTCACCGACGTCACGCTTTTGGGAGTACGTTCACCTGAGCGGCCGCGGTCTTCGCGCCGTCCGTGCTGGTTACGGTGACGGTCACCGGGGCGGTGGTCTCGGTCACGCCGTGCACCGTGACCTTCAGGCCGTCCTTTGTGACGGTCGCCTTGTCGGTGTCCGAGGATTCGACCGTGTAGGTCTGGTCGGCGGCGTCGGTCGGGGTGAATGCGACGGTGAATTCCACATCGGCGTCCACCTTCACATCGGCCGTGGCCGGAGTGAGGCTGATGGCCTCCACGGCGACGGGCTCGTTGGCCGGATCGTAGTAGGACTGCAGGTAACGGCTGTTGCCGGCGTCCACGGTGGAGTCGATCTGCCACTGGGCGGTCAGCGCGAGACCGGAGACCTCGCCGCGCGTATCCTGGGCCGGTTCGTTGCCGGTGATCTGGATGACGCCCAAGCGGCGGCGGACGATGTTGGACTTGTATACGGTCTCCTGGTAGGCGAACCACTTCGTGTCCTGGATGGTGTCCTTGACGTGGTACACGCCGTTGGCGTCTGGTTTGCCGATGGTCAGTTCGCGGGTGAGATCGTTGTCCTCGGCGACGGTGAACGCGAGCGTGAGGGACGGGTCTGCGTTGAGCGAGTAGCCGGGCTGGTGGAACTCAATCGCGTCGTCGCTGTCTCGCGCGTCTTGCGGCGCTCCGTCGGACGTGATGAGGCCCACGAACGAACCGTCCGCGAAGATGTCCGCGAGGGTGGTGAACGGGTCCTTGACGCCGGCGGCGATCATGGCCGCGACGAGCGCCTTGGACGGGTCGTAGGGGGCGAGCTTGATTTTCGAAGTGACTACGTACTTGACCTTTTCGAGGTCGTTGCCCTGCGCGTCTGCCGTCATGGCAGTGCTCCTTTCAGACAAAAGCCCCGGGCGCGCATGCTCGGCCCGGGGTGGAAACAATCGATGGGTTAGTTGAGGACTCCTGCCGCCGAGTATTCGACGGTCAGGTAGTAGCAGGCCACGTCCAGATCGTCGGTGACCGGGTAAGGGCCGTTGCACCCTTGCTCGACCACGGCGGCGACGGGCGAGCCTGCCGCGAACGGTATGGAATCGTCGGTGAGCAGGCCGTACACGCGGCGGGCGAGGTCCTTGCATGGCCTGTCGTTGGAGCGGGTCCATCCGGTGACGGTCACGCCGATGCTCCGATCGAACGAGATCCGGTCGGATTGGGAGCCGCCGTCGTCGCGCACGACGATCAGCGGATACGAGCCCCGGTAGTCCTGCGGTCGTTTGTTGCCCGCCTGCAGACCGGCGACGTCGGGGAGCCGGGCCCGCAGATACCCGCACAGCCACGCCTCCATGTCCGGAGGAAGCACGACGCTCATAGCTTCGCCGCCTTTATGGAGCGTGCCAGGTTGCCGGTGCGGGATTCGACGAGCATGGTCTTCGGGTCATGGCCGACCACCATGTAGGTGACGCGGTGCGCGCGTTGCACCTGTTCGACCGTCAGGCCGTTCCTGTATGCGCCCGTGTCCACCGGGGCGTTGGCCCTGGCGACGCTGAGGGCCTTTTCGGCCGCGCCTCGCGTCAGGGCCCGCACTCCGGCGGAGTTCAGGATTTCGTCGAAATACCGGTCGTTGAACTTCACGCTGACCGTGGCCATGTCATCCCCTCCATTCGTTGAGCTGGATTTCCAACGTGGGCCGCCAGCCGGTGAAGGCGTTCACGTCCCGGCTGGGGAAGCCGGACACCTCCCACATGCGTCCGTCGTCCGGTTTCGCCCGGATTCGGTCGCCTATGCGCACGTCGGCCATCGGGTTGTCGACGGTCAGGTACGCGACGCTCGTGGTCTGGTTGTCCAGGACGTCCGGGGTGCGCGTGCTGGACGAGGACGCCAACGCGCCGCGCAGTTCGAGGACGTCGGGATGCTCCCAGTCCTCGGCTGACTGCATCGGGTTGTAGGCGTCCGGGATGCGTGCGGCCCGCAATCGTTCGAACAGGGTCGCACCTCCCAGACGGAAGCCTCCGCCGAGATCATCGAGCAGGCTCACGGCAGCACCCCCAGCTTGTACGGTTTGAGCTTGGCGAGCTCGTCCGCCATCAAGGTGACGTTGTAGCTCACGGAACTGCCGTTGACCGACTGGCTGGCGATGACGCCGGCCGCGGCCATGCTGGCGCGTTTCGCCGCGTTGACGAGCACGCCCTGCACGTCCGGACAGTCGTCGTAGCCCGCGTGGATCGCATACCGTACGGCGGCCACGCCGACGGGGAACGTGCCGTTGACCGCCTCCACGAGACCGGTTTCCGGATCGTAGACATAGGCCAGCGGGTTGCCGGTCCGGTCGGTCAGACTCTCGATGCTGGTCACATGCCGGGCGGGCAGCCGGATGACCGCGCCGCCGCGCGAGTTGACCGCGCCCTCCAAGGGGAGGTTCGGCGTGATGTGCCACCCGCATTCCCTTCGTATCGCCGACTGCGCCGCCTTCAACCAGAACGACCCGTCCGTTTCGAACGCGGACGGGTCGGCGATGATGTCGGGAATCGGTTCGATGGTCTCGTCGGCCATCATGGCCTCCCTTACTTGGCGATGATGCCGAATGCGCGGCAGGCGGCGAGCAGCGCGTTGAACGCCGCGGGCGTGACCGTGCCGTCCGTGGCGACATCCGCGATGGCCGCTGCGGCCGCGGGCTTGCCGGAGATGGTCGCCCATGTCGGCGCGGCGGGCACGGTCGGAATCGTCGGCTTGTTCGTCAGGTCGTTGTACGAGCCGGAGAACGAGCTGATGCCAGCCCCGATGGCCTTGCGCGCCGCCGCGGCGTCCGCGGCCTTCAACACGGCGCGTCCGGTGGCGGTGGCTCCGGCCAGCGTGTCCGCGGTCGGGGCCTCGACGGCCGGGCCTCCGCCGATATCGACCGGGTTGCCGTCGGCGTCCACGATGGTCACCGGCGTCGGATACTGGGAGCCGTCTCCCGCATCGCCCACGCCGGTCTGCAGGATCTTGGTGGCGTCACTCATCATTGCCTCACTTCGTGGCCTTGCCGAGCTCGACCTTCACGAACGCCTGCGGGTACTTGACCTGCAGGCCGATGCGTTCGCGCACGCGGAACGTGATCAGGTCGTTCGTGAAGTCCGACTCGTGCGAGTTCGTGGACTCGGCGCGCAGGCCGCCCTTGCGGATGACCGCGCCGCCGAGCTTGAACGCGCCCACGATGGCGGTGCCGGCCGCAACGGCCTCGGTGACCACGGTGGTCAGGCCCCACAGCGGCGGATCCTGCATGATGGTGCCGTTGCCGTACTGGCCGTTGAAGTAGCCGCCGCCGTAATACTGTCCGTTCGAATCCTTGGACAGGCGGATGGCCTCGTAGTCGGCCGGGTTGATCACGAGCGCGTCCGCGCGGAAGCCGGTGGCCAGCGCGATCTTGGTGCGGGCCTTGAAGATGCGGTCCGGATCGGAGTCGGCGGCCTGCGGCATGGTCTGGATGTCGCGGGCGAGCAGGCCCTTGATGTTCGCGTTCGTGCCGTCGCCGGACAGCAGCTGGGTCTCCTCCAGCAGCTGGAGGTTGTAGCGTGCGTGGTTGTTGATCTCGCTCACGATGTAGGACAGGTCCTCGGCCATGTTGTCGGTGACCTTCCACCAGGCGGCGACCTCCTTGAGGCTGTCGGACTCCCACTTCGGGGCCGGCAGGTGGGTCTGTGGCTTGGCGCCGCCCTCGCCCACGGTGCCCGCGCCGCCCTCCAATGCGCCGTACACCGGGTACTCCACGGTGTTCGCGTTGCCGGACAGGGTCACGGAGCCGAACAGGTCGGCCACGACGAGCTGACGCTCGTACGGCCACACGCCGTTCATGTCGATCTGCGTGACGACCGGCTCGTAGCCGGTGCCCGCCGAACCGGTGCCGGCCACGTGCGTGTCGGTCGCCTCCTTGAAGTCCGGGGTGGTGAAGCCCTTCGTCTCCGAGACGCTCAGGCCGGCCTTCTTCAGCTCCTGCGCGTACAGGTCGCCCAGGGAGCGTGCCGGGGCCGACTTGGCGGCGGGCTTGGCCTCGTCCGCGTTCAGGTCGTTGACGCCCTTGAACAGGTCGATGCGTTCCTGCAGACGCTTGGCTTCGGTGTAATGCTGCTTGAGCTGCGTCACCTCGTCTTCGGCGAGGTTTTCCATGCCCTTGTCGACGAGGGCATGTGCCGCCTTCTTCTCGGCGGCGAGCTGTTCCATGAGGTTCATGGATCATCCTTTCCTGTTAGTGGTTTGCCAGCGAGAGGAAGTCGCTGATTTCGTTGAATTCCCTGACCCAGGCCGGGTCAAAGTCCTTGCTGTCGGCGGTCTTGCCGTCGTCGCCGTCGGAGTCCGGTTCGTCGTCGGGCGTGTCGGTGATGGCGTCGAGCAGTTCGCCGAGCGCGTCGTACGCCACCCGGATCTTGCTTTCGTTCGCCTTCGATATGGCGCTGCCGGCCTTCACCTCGAGCACTTCCGCGCCCTGGTTCGCGGCGACCTGCACCAGCGAGATCTCGAAAAGCTTGACCTGGCGGATCTCCCTGTACCCGTCCCATGGGCTTTTGGACTCCTCGTCCTCGACCCATGCGGTCTTCTCCGCGATGAAGCCGATGCTCATCTGATGGATGAGACCGCGCTTGAGCAGGTCGTAGGCGCGTTTGCCCTCGGGGATGTCGGTGTCGAGCCTTGCGGTGACGAGCAGGCCGTGCTCGTCCTCCACGGCGGAGAGGGTCTCGCCGATGATGTCGTTCGGGGAGCCGTCCTTGTGCTGCCAGTGGATGGGGATACCCGCGCCGCCGTCCCTGAAATCGTTCGCGAGCGTCTGCTCGAACGCGCCCTGGACAATCACGTCGTCGTACAGGTCTTTGTCCCATGTGCTCGCGTAGCCGGAGAACACTCCGGCCCTCGCGTCGTCATTGTTCGGGGCCTCCTTGAATTCGAAGCCCCTGTGGTCAAGAGTCATTCTGGTCTTCTCCCTTCGTCATTGCATCCCACGCCGAACGGAAACCGGCGTCGTACCGGTAGAGGCGGCGGAACTGGTCGAACATGGCGAGCGCCTGTTTGCCGTTCGGGCTTGCGGCTTGTTGGGCGTTCTGTGTCCGTCCGCCGTCCTGGGGTGAGGGTTGTCCGCCTTCGGATACGTTGAGTGGTGTGATGAGCTGGTCGCCGCCGGGCAGTTTGGGCCGGTCGAGGAGCTCGCGTGCTTCGTCGGTGGTCATGAACGGGCGTCCTGTCGCGGTGGACAGTGCCTGGAACTGGGTTTCCATGGTGCCGCGCAGTTTCGCGTCGAGGTTCGCCCGGATGTAGCAGTCGGGTTCGCCCACTGCTTCGGGGAGCGTGAGGTTGAGCGCCTCTTCGAATGCGACGAGGTAGGGCAGCAGCTCCACGTTCCAGAGTTTCTCCTTGTATGCGGCGATGTTGCTGTTCGTGCCGGTGCGGAATCCGATGTTCTCGGGGCTGATGTGGAACGCGAGCGCGACTTGTTCGTTGATTTTCTCGCGTGCTTCGAGGTCGGCCATGTCCACGGGTTTGAACAGGTTGTCGACCGTGCGGATTTCCATGCCGTCCTTGAACACGGGCCAGGTGCCGGCCATGCCGCCGCCCTGCACGTAGTTCCTGAGTCCTTGGGTGAAGTCGTCGTAGTCGTCCTGCGATATCCACGGCATTTCCTTGGGCCGGTACACGTAGGCGGGTATCTGGTAGCCGTTTTTGGCGATGTTGCGCCGGTATTCGGCCATGGCCCGTGCTTCGGCGAGCAGCGGGCGCAGCACGTTTGCTATAGGTTCGCCGATGTTCAGGCCGTCGATGTAGCCGACGTCCAGGATGACGTTGGGGGAGGGCAGACGGTATGTGCCGCCGGGGTTGCCGTCCACCGAGTCGATGGTCACGCCGGTGAGTTCGCCGAAACCGTTCGCCGTGAGGCTGTACCCGTCGGCGGGGATGCGGCGCAGCGAATAGTCGCCGCCGGGTTTCAGGCCGAGCGTGCACAGCCACCGGTCCTCCAGGAGCATGTCCCGGATGAGTGAGGCGTAGAACCGGTAGCGGCTCACGCCGGGCAGTCCGGACGGGTGCCGGACCAGTCGGGCCAGGTTGCCGTCGCGCACCTCCTCGGCGTCGCCGTCCGCGTTCCTGCGGTACACCTTCAACGGCAGGGACGCGAGCTGGCGGGTGATGTATTCGACCACGACATGCACCGCGTACTCGCGGCAGTACATGCCGGACACGTGCCCGGCGAACTCCACGTCCGTGGGCCAGCTGATGGCCGGCGGCATCGCGTCCGCCATGGTCGGCAGGCGCTCCGTGTCGGCGGATTTCATGGCCAGCGCGGCCGGGCCGCGCAGCAGATCATCCAGGAATCCCATACGGCTCCGATCGTTAGAAGGTGACTCTCACGCCCACGCTGGGCTGGTATTTCGGTTTCTCCGGCTCGCCGCTCATCGTCTCCAGCGCGTACAGCGCCTGCGATTCCGCGATGAGACCGCTGATGTGCATGGCCGACTGGTTGCGGTCCCACACCTCGACCTCGCCGAGCCTGCGGGTGATCGCCACGGCCGCCTGCTGCTCCACCGCCGGCTGGGGCAGGTGACGCAGCTTGCCGTCGCGCACACGGTCGCGGAACCGGCCCGCGGCCGCACCCATGCGGAAACCCTCGATGAGGTGCACCGTCCACCCGGCCTCGGTGAGCGGGTCGCAGAAATCCACCGCCGGACAGCCCTTCGACTGGATGGCTATCTCATGGATGTCGGGCCAGCGTTCCCTGAGCATGCTCAGGTAGCGGGGCACCCACAGCATGCCGTCGCGGCGCACGATCAGCTCCACGTGCGGCAGGCCGTCCGACCGGTAGCCGGCCGCGGCGATGTACGTGGTCTCGCGATCCGCGCTCGTGTCCACGCTCAGCACCACGCGCCCGTCGTCGGGGATGCGCGAATCCTTGTCGATGCCGCGCTTCCACAGTTTCGGGTCGATGTACGGGATGATGTCGGCCGTGACCCATTGGCACAGCACCTCGGTGCGGTACGCCGCCTCGGTCAGGCCGTTGATGTCCGCGCAGATGCTCCGGTGGGTCATGGGCCCATACCCCATGGACGGGTTCGCCTGGCGTATCGCGTCCCGGTCGTCCAGCTCGCATCCGTCCGGGGCGCTCCACTCGAAATACCCGTAGGACTGGTCATGCGATTCCGCCCAGTCGGACGGGGCATGTTTCTCGGCGACGACCTGCGCGTTCCAGGAGTCGGCCAGGGCACGCCCCTCGTCCACGAGCTTGCGCAGGATGACGCTGCGGTAGTCGCCCGCATTCGAGATGCCCCACAACTGCGACGACCATATGGCCTTCGTGGTCTGGGACACGGCGTTCCACCCGTCGTCCGTATGCTGCTCGCGCAACTCGTCGAACACCACGCGGGACGCGGACTTGGAACGGATGTTCTTGTCGGCGCGCACGATGTACTGCGCCTTGTTGCGGCAGACGATCGCCTCCTCGCCATGCGAGTTGTTGATGCGCTGCACGCGCCGCTGCAGGGCGGGCACCACCAGTTGCGCCTCCGCATCGGACTGGGGGAACGGGTTGCACCAGTTCAGCACCGCCTGGTACGGGGCGCGTGCGTTGTCCAACGTCTGGGCGGCGCCGACCACGAGGAACTTCCATGCGGGAGACAGTTCCGGATGCCGGCCCGAATCCACGAACAGCCACCAGGCGCACAGCACGCCCATGACCGTGGTCTTGCCGTTCTGGCGCGCCACCAGCGTGATCACGCGGCGGAACCGATAGCTCCCGTCGGGATTCAGTTCGAGCGCGTGGATGAGCAGCCATTTCTGCCACGGGTACAGGCGCACGCCGAGGAACCGCTCCGCGAACTCGATGACCATGAACCCGTTCGAGGTCTTCGGCGTCAGCTCGCGCAGCGGGGGAGTGTATATGCGCGGCGTGGTCATGCCATGGTCGCCGTCGATGATTTCGCCGAGATCCATGACGCCTCCCGTCAGCCGATGTTCGCCAGATACTCCTCGAACTCGTCAGCCACCGTGGGCTCGGCCATGCGCGTGGCCTTCGCGCGGGTCGGCTTGGCCGGTTTGTCCTCCTCCGGCACCAGACCGAGGGACGTGCAGTATTTCAGGAACGTCGGCAGCGACGTGTTGTCGTTCTGCGGGACCGCGGGACGCTTGCCGGACTCGTTGGCGTCATGGAGCGCGCGTTCCGCGAGCGCGTTCCAGTTGTCGATGCGCCAGGCGAGCTCGCGGGCGGCCGCGATGGCCGCGGAATCCTTCGCCTTGAGGTGGGATGCGTTGCGGATGGAGCGTTCGAGCGCTTCGGACACGGTCTCGTGGGGGAATCGTTCCCGTCTGGATGTCGTCTTCGATGTCATGATGGCCTCGCTTTCGCGCGCGCGACCCCCGGTCGCAATTTCACGGAAGTTCAGGGGGAGAGGAAGAGCGGCCACGCGGGACGTGCCCCGGCAGCGCGCGGTTTTGGGATTCCACCGCCCCTCCCGGTCGGATCGGTTGATTTCTATATCCATTGGCGGCTGAGCTGGCCGATGGGTTCGGCCGGATCCTTGTTGCCGCGCAGATTGTTGCATTGCGTATGACTTGGGCGGAAGCCGGCCGGGTCGTGCTGGAGTTCGGGACGTTTGGTGACGGGATAGAAATGGTCGAGGTTATATGAGTCGTCCGTGGTGTTCTGCGCCGCGTCGTAGTCGATGGGCATGCCGCACAGCCAACAGGGCGCATGCTCGGCCTTGCATCTGAGGAAGAAAGCCTTGCGGTCCTTCTCGAACCGGCGGCCGCCTTTTCGAACCTGACGGCTGTAACTGACCATCGCCGTCACCTCACAATCGTTGGAATCCTCGGCGTGTCGCGGCTTCTCGGCTTGCGTAACTTATATATCTGACATATAATAGTTATGTCAGCAAGAAAGAAAGGAGGTGACATGGAGAACATCTGGAATGCAATCAACGCGATTGGCAACTTCCTTCTCGGCGTCGGCACGCTGGTCATCGGACTGGCCGCCTATACCGAGGCTCGTAAGCCGGACGACAAGCCCGGCAAGCGGCGGAAAAAGTAAAAGGCCGGTCCCGGATTCTGCACCTATCCGGGGCCGCGCCCCATTCCAGACTAATCCATGAAAGCCATGAACAGGAAAAACATCATCCCCTTGGCGTGCGGCATCGCGTCGCTGGCGCTCGGCGTCGCCGGGCATGGCGTCCCCGCCGGAGTGTTCGGCCTGTGTGGCGTGATCATCGCGCTTGCATACGGGAGGCGCGGCGATGGCGACTAGATACCTCGGCGTCAAGCAGGTCGGCGAGCGGCTCGGCGTCAAGAACGCCGCCGCTTACAAGCTGCCCGAGCCGGACGCCTACATCGGCGATACCAAAGGCTGGCTTCCCGAGACCATCGACGAGTGGAACCGGAACCGTCCCGGCCGTGGCGTCGGCGGTGGCAGGCCCCGCAAGAACAAGGATTGAATATGATGAAACCCGGAAAGCCGTTCGGTCTTCCGGGTTTCACACTAATGCTGATACGCAGTATACCACAGGGTGGCGGCAGCCTACTGCCGCTTAGGGTTTTGTTTTTACGGATTGTCTCTCGGCGGGATGATCCTCGCGCCGGTCAATGGGTACAGGGTGGTGCCGGCCAAGCGGATGGACCTGCTGGAGATGCTCACGTTGCGCACGGTCCGGGGCGCGTACACGTCGGCGTCCGGATCCACGGGCCGCTCCTCGGTCAGGGTGACGCCAACGCACCATTCGTCCGAGCCGAAGAAATACCGGTAGTCGCGGCTGGCGGAGTCCGCGACCGATTCCACGCTCTCCGGCGTGCGCAGCATCAACGGCAGTACGGAAAGCTTGTCCTCGGTGATGCCGCGGTTGTGCGCGTGCCTGACCGTCAATCCCTGCATGCCGTCGGAGACGAGCATGTCGAAGAACACTTCGGATTTCACCGGTTTCGGCTTGGTTCTGTAGAGGCGTTGGGGGAGTGTGCAGTCGAGTCCGCACAGGTGCATGAAATGGTGTTTATGCCAGTGCACGTCGAACGCGGTGCCGTTGAATTCGAGGATGGTGTGACGGTCGAGGAAGTCCCGCTTGTAGAGGCGGGCCATGGGGCGGAGCCGTTCGATGACGTCGGGGATGCCATCATCCCTGCGACCTGTCATCGAATCCTCCTGGAAGAAAGAATTGTAAGCCGGGGAAACGCGACTTTTCCCCGGCCCCGCTGTTGGGAATCCGTGTTTGTATGGCCCTCTGCTAGGCGACCCGTGACGCGAACGGGTCTACGGGAGGTTCGCGTCTTGCGGCGCGTTTCGCCTTCTCCCAAGGCTAGGTGCTCCTTCGTGGCCGCCGCAGGCAGCGGCTGCGAGCATCACGGCAGAGGATTCCGGTTGCGGTAAGCTTTAGCTTCAGCCCCGTCCTCCCGGACGGAAAGAGGAGCATGGGCCAAGGCTTGGTTTCAAGATAGTTCCTTGCCGCCCGTGCAGTCAAGCGGTTGCGCCCATGGCGAGTGTCAGCACCTCGCGCACGTTGAACTCCCAATACCCGTCCTCGACCGGTTTCGAGGACGGCAGTTTGCCCCTGCGCAGCCAATCGGTCACCTGCTTCCTGCTGACCCGGTACCCGTAGTTCTCGCGCAGCCATTCCGCCAGTCCGGCCGGCGTGCGCGTCAGATGCACGGCCTCCACGCGCTCCCGCGTCTCCTCACGCAGGAGGGGGACGTTCACGACCCGACCGCATCTGCAGCGCCACAGGAGTTCGCCTTTGCCGGCGAGTATGTCGCGTCCGCAGTCGGGGCACACGCCGACCAGGCGTCGGGTGCGGGGACGCCGGTCGACCAATCCCTCCAAACGTTGGTTCAACGCGATGAGCATGGTCAGGTGTTCGCCGGCCATGGGTGATTGGCTCAAATCTCCCATGTGGGCCTGCATGCGGGGGATGAGCCGCTGCCAGCGTGCGCCCACATTCCAATCCCCGGTCGCTACCGTCCAGATGTCCTTCAACAGGCTTTCCGCCCGGTCGATCTCGTCGAGCAAGCCGAGGTCGGCGGGGGTGGGCGGCACGCTGGTTTTCCCGCCCGTCGCGTGTTCGGTGAGCCGGTATTCCCGGTTCGCCATGCGTTGCAGGAGGTAGAGGTTCCGGCGGAGCTGGTGGAGTTGGCGCGCGTAGTCCGCACGGCAGGAGGCGCACAGGGTCCAACCCTCGTTGACAGTGGCGTGGCAGTATTGGCAGTTCATGGATAAGCCCCTTCCGTTCGGCTAGAATGGTTCGTGCTCCTATGCGCCCCGTCCGACCCGTTTTCGGATGGGGCTTATTCATGTCCTCAGCGCCTCGCATGGCAGATTCCAGACCCGCGTGAACTCCGCGAGCTCGTCCGGCTCCAGATCGGGGCCGCCCCATGGCTGGCCGGGCGGGCGTTCCCGTCTGGGCGGTTTGTACGGTTCGACGCTGATCCTCATGCGCCCGCATTCGTGGGCGGCGAGGTATCGGCCGTCCGGCTTGAGGCCGGCGGTGCCGCACACGTTGGTGAGTCGGGGTTGGCGGGCGGCGGTTATCCAGGTGACGCGGGTCAACGGTCGGCCGAGGATGACGGCGACGGTCAGGTTCTCGCCTTGGATGATCCCGTAGTCCCATTGCTGCCAGATGTTTTCCCGGTCCTCGATGATGTACTGGCCGCAGCCGGCGCATTTGCGGGTGACCAGGTGCGACAGGTTCGGTTCGGGGATGAACGAGCGCAGCCACGCGGGCTTGCGTTCGCCCGTCGACCGTCTCATTCGGCACCCTGGTCGGCTCCGTCGGCGTGCGCCCAATCGCAGGACATGGCTTTCGGGTAGCCGCCTGCCGGAATGATGCAGGTGACGCGGCGTGAGTCCGGCATGGTGATCACGCAGGTGGAGAACTCCAGCATGGCATCCCGCCTTGAGCATTCGCTTTTCGTGACCGCCTCCGTACTCTGGTCAGTCTCCGCATGGTCGCCGCAGCCCGTGAGTCCGAGCGCTAGGATTCCGGTCAGGATGATGACGGTAAAATTTTTCCCTCTCATGATTCCTCCGTGGTCTTGGCGCGTGCGGTGTCGAGCGCGGTTCGGGCGATTATGGTGAACAGTTCCGTGCTGGCGACGCTGGAATCGTTCTCCCATGTCATGTCGTCGCGCCCATAGAGCAGCCGCCAATAGGTTTCGAACGTGGCCTTCGCCGCCGCCTCGATCTCCTCCTGTGTGAACTGTCGTGTGGCTCCGGCCGCGTACGCTTTCCGTTGCAGCATCTCCGCCTGGACGCGGCCCATGCTGACCATGGTGTCCGCGCCGGCTTCGGGTAGGGGATACCGGTTGTCGATCTCGTCGCTGAGGATACTCACGATTCATGCTCCTTCGTGGTTTGGTTCGCTTGTTCCCGGTCTGCTCGGGCGATGCGCAGCATTTCGGCCACGAGGCCGGGATCCTCATGCTGGTAGGCCGCGTATCGGCTGGTGGTTCGGCCTCCGCGGGTGTTGTCGCTGCGGATGCGTGTGGCGTGCGTGTCATTCGGCCTGCTCATCGGCCGCTCCTTCCGTGGGGGCCTGTTGGTTGAGCATGGTTTCGATGTGGATGGCGTAGGCGAGGGCCTTGTCCCAGCCGGCCCGCCAGCCGGTCACGTATGCTTCGGCCGGTGACTCGTTGCCGAGGCCCGCTTCGGCGAGGTCGTTCAACGCGAGTTGCGTGTGGTCGATGAGGTTGGTCATTTCGTGTCGCTTTCGGTGGTGTGGCAGTTGGCGTCGAGCCAGTGGGCGATGGTGCGCAGGTCGTCGGCCCATTGGATGCGCATGTCCCGTTCCCGTTCGTCCTTGGGTGCGGGTTTGGGTTGGTCGAGGTCGAGGAGCGAGTATTCGGGCCGCTTCAGGTAATGGCTGCGGGTCCTTTGCCCTCCGGGCGCTTTGGTCTGTTTGTAGTTGACGAGCTGGAGGATGTGCAGCATCTCCAGTGCCTTCGTCGGATCGAAGTTCGGGGTGTCCGGATCCGCATCGAACCGCTTGCGTAGACCGGGCACGTTGTCTTCGCCGTTGCCGAGTTCGAACGCGGTCGCTTCGATCTGCTCTTTGAATGTGAGGGTCATTTTGGGTCTCCTTTGAGGTTGGGAAAAACTAGTGTTGTTGAGGGGTGTTTTTGGGTGTTCCGGAGGGGCGAGCCGTAGTTTTTCCCGCACCCACCCACACACGTAGTGTGGGTGGGAAGTGCTGGGAAAAGCTAGACTCGGTGCTCCAGTTTTTCCGGGAAAAGCTCGGCAAAACTGGGAAAAACAGGAAAAGCTAAACCGGAAGCTGATTCTCGCTATCCAACCCACTTGCCTCCTCCCTGCTCATCCGATCCACGAAGGCATCGGATTTCGGGTCATCGATCTGCCTGTACGGGCGTACCGATTTGAATATCGACCGGTTGTTGCGGCCGGAACGATTCGATATGAACCCCTCCGCCAGCAGGAGACCGACTGCGTTGCTCATGACCGCGGTTCGAGCACTGGAGCCATCGGACTTCAGAGCTTGGAACAGTTCCTTCTGGTTTGGTTCCTCGTTCGCGACTTCAAGAATTTTGCTGATCTTCTCCATGAGTCCGGTCGGTCGGAAGTCGTCCCGTTTCGCCGATGGCTCCTCGTGGGGCATCATGTTGGGTCGTTCGATGGTGACGCGCATCCGGTCCGGGTTCGTGTTGTCCACGTTGATGCGGGCAGCCTCCCTGAGGTGTGAGCCGTTGTTGCTCCAGGTGACGGCGCAATGCTCCTCGATTTCGCTGATCCTGTCCTTGCCCGAACTGATGACGATCAGGCCTCTGAGTCCTTTGCCGACCGGTTTGCTCATCGACACGCTGTAGCTGATGCCGTCGATGAGCGCGAGTTTCTGCATCGAACCGCCGGCGTACCGGCCGCGGGCTTCCTTGTTTTTGATGACGTGGTCGATGAGCGTGACGGCGGGTCCGTGGGCGGCGATGACGCGGGGCATGGTGTTGTACCAGGCGGCGATGTCGTCGCCGTTGTTGCTGTCGAGGCCCGCGTAGGCGAGGCACGAGGTGACGCCGTCGATGACGCATAGTGTGGCGGTGTCCGCGTACATGAGGGTCTCCTTCCATCCTTCGATGCTGGTGGGGCTGTTGGGCTTCGCGTTGGGGCGCACGTAGTGCAGCCGGTGGGCGATGCCGTGCGGGTCGGCTCCCATGAGGAGGAGTCGTTTGACGATGTTCCTGGCGTTGTCCTCGTAGTCGATGTAGATCACGTGGTGTTCCTTGTTGAGTTCCTGGGTGATGGCGATCTGTGCGATGAGGCTTTTGCCGCAGCCGGGTTCGCCGTGCAGGTCGTTCACGCATCCCATGTAGAAGAGTCCCTGTCCGTCCTCGCGTTCGAACACGGTGGGCGTGGGTGGCAGTTCCACGCCGGCGGCGAGTCGGGTGAGGTCCTCGAACCGCCAGCTCGACGGGGCCGATGGCGTGTCGTAACTTTCCCGCGTCCGGTCTTCCGGGGTGTCGTCCTGGCTTGCGTCGGCCTGTTTCGGCGTGGTTGCAACGTTTTGCGCGGCCTGCTGGTAACTTTCCGCGCTCGTCGCGGGGTTGAGCATGTCGGCTTCGCCGGGGGTGAGCCGTTCGATCTTGGATTGCTCACAGGGGTCATCATGGGCTGGGATGCCCGTGACCTTTTCCATGGCTCCGCCCAGGATGCCGGCCCATTCGCGGGTGGCTTCCTGTTCGCCGCCCTGACGGTCGGGTGCGACCTCGCGGATGAACCGGGGTTTGAGCTGGTTGATGGCGTCCAACGCGCCCCGATGCCCTTCCTGCGCGAAATGCACGAGCGTCCACACGGCCTGCAGCGTGGTGTCGTGGCGTGACCCCTTGGCCGCCGGGTTGGCGAGGATCCTGTCCAGGAACGTGTTCACGGCCTTGCACATGCGCGCGTCATAACCCCTCGAAATCGAGGGGTTTACGGGTATGGGGGCGGGTTGCGCCGGGTTCGGCGTGTCTTCCCGGTCGGGTTTGCGCAGCCAGTCGACCCATTTGCGGGGCATGGAGGCCAGGTCCGTGATATGGGGGATCCGGTCGGCGGGAGTATGGTCGGGCGCGTACCACTGGTATTGTTCGCCGGACGGGTGGATGGAAGGCCAGACCACGCTGTACCGGTGGCCGGGTTGGAGGATGTCGACGCCTTCGATGGCGCCGCCCTTCCACGCGACGCCTTCGGGCACCTTGTAGAACAAATGGCGTGCGGGCGAGGCCTGTCCGTGCGCGGTGCTCGACCACGTGTCGGGCAGTTCGCCGAGTTCGCGCGTGAGCTCACCCATGTTGCGTACGCCGTCGGCCTTCGCCTGATGGCCCTGCATGCTGTCGATGTCGAGGACGAGCACGCCTTCGGGGATGACCAGGCCCGTGTTGCCCTGCGGAGTCCACTGCGACCAGAGCATGATCTGGTCGTCGGTGACGGGTTGCCGGTTGCGGCCGGTGAAACCGGCGGGCGGCGGCGTCTTCCTGCCTTCGGGCAGGGGGATGACCTGCATCCATCCGGCCGCACGGTACAGGGGCGCGGCCTGCGCGTAACCGTAAACGCTGGTCATTCCCATGCTCTTCCCTTTCCTCGTGGATAACGTGTCATATGGTGCCGTTCCGCGCCTTGCACGCGGCCGGCCGCTTGGATACGGCTACGGCTGGGGTTTATTCCCCGTCGGAATCCTTGGATTTGCGCCAGCCCATGAGCGCGAGCTTCATGGCGAGCAGCTCCCAGCTTTCCGAATCGACGTCGGTGAATCCGGCCAGGTCGTGGCCGAGGGACGTCATGTCGTCGCGCAGCTGCGCGCATTGGCGTCGCAGGTGTTTGAGGAGCTCGTCCATCAGAACTCACCCGTCTCCGGCATCTGCTCGCTGCCTCCGTGGTTCTGCGGTTGCGCCTGGTCGGTGACCGCGGTGACCGCCTCGACGGGCACGCCCAGCAGGCCGGCGATCTCCTGCGGCGGCTTGCCCAACGCCTTCAACTGCTGGACTTTCATCGGATCCGCCGCCGGCGCCTGGGGTTGGGTGAGCTGCACCGGCCGCGCCTGCGGGTTCCACGGGTCCACGGGAGTCGGCGCATACCCCTGATTCGGGGCCTGCAAGCCCGCCTGCGGGGCGTACGCCGACTGTCCGTAACCTTGCTGGGGTTGCGGTCGGACGGGCTGCTGTGGGGCCTGCGGGCCGTTGATGAGCGTGTTCACGTTGTTGGCGGGTTCGATGTGGAACTCGTACATTTTCGGCGGTTGGGGCGCGTTGCCCCGCTGCCCCAACCCCATGTACCGTTCCGTGATCGTGTCGCCCGGTTTCGGCGCCTTCACGCCAGCCTGCTTGCACGCTTCACGGAACGCCTTCAACTGCAGGCCCCAACCCTTGACCCACAGGCTGCGCCGGCCGTCGTCGTCATCCACGCTCGGATCCCTGAGCTGGGTCTGGATGATGATGTGGATCTGCTCCTTCGGCCGCCCGTCGTTCCAATAGGCGGGCTGCTTGGTCTGGAAGTCGTTGACCTGCGTGGTCTCGATCTTCTCGATGACGCCGGTCACGCTGTCGCCCGGCTGGCTGTCCCCGGTGAAATACGCCTTGGCGCTGTTGCCGGAGAGCAGGTCGTCCAAACTGCTCAACCGGACGGCAGGCTGGGCGACGGGCTGGTAGGCCTGCTGAGGGTAGCCCTGCGACGGGTAGCCGTACTGTTGTGGTTGCTGTCCGAACATGATCTATGGTTTCCTTTCGTTATTCGGCGAACTTGTATTCGGGTTCGATCAATGGGATGAGGTCCAGCCACTTGCCGGGCACGTCCGGCCATGGCCTTTCGTCGAATTCGGGCAGGGCCGGCATGTCGGGCCACACGCGGCCCTTGCATGCGAAGCACCTGTCCGGGCCGGCCGCCGGCAACTGTCTGATCCAGCTGTCGCGCACGTCCACGCCAGCCGCCTGTTCGATGCAGTCCATGAGGTTGACGAGCAGTTGGGCGCGGGCCAACGCCCACCGGCCCGGCTTCGAATCGAAGCCGGTCTCCCATGGGAGCGCGTCACCCAGGCTGGTCTTGTTCCTGGGCAGGAAGTAGATGCAGTTGCGCAACACTTGTTCCCCGGCGTTCTCCAAACCGATGCCGTACAGGCTCGCCTGGATCCGGTATTGCTGGCTGGGCCCGTGCGCCTTGACCCTGGTGACCGTCGTGTTGCCGACGATCTTCCAGTCGATGGTGCTGCACGTCTTCCGGTCCCACAGGTCGATGGATCCGGACACGTCGTATCCGCCGTGCAATCCCTGCAGGCGTCCGACCGTGACCCGGTGTTCGGTGCGCCAACGTCCGTCCGGCAGACTGTCGTCCGTTTGTTCGCCCGTGTTCAACGCTTCGAACATGTGCTCGAAGCGTTCGTGGACGCATGTTCCGATGAACGGCAGCCATCCGGGTTGGCGGCGTTCGGGCCAGCCCGCGAGCTTCGCGGCCAGGCAGTGCACGCAGTCCGTGCCCAGTTCGCTTGGTCCGATCTCCTTCTGCAGTTCGCGCGGCTGGTTCGCGATCCCGTGTTCGATGAGCCCCCGGATCTCCGGCCATAACGTCGCCTCCCCGACCGGGGTGGACGGTGGTTCGAACGTGGTGGCGTGGGCTACCGCGAGGATCTGGTCAACATCCATCTGACTCGTCCTCCTCTTCGGCTTCCTGTTCCACCCGTCGACGCAGGCGTTGTTCGGCGTGCAGGATGCGTAGGGCGGCGCGCGTGCACAGGTCGTCCAACTGGCTGGAGCGGATCATGTACAGGTCGTCCGTGGGTGAGACGCCGTCCTCGTCCTTCAGGTCGTAGTCGACGATGGTGCGGCCGATGATGTCCGCGATGTTTATGCTGGCGAGCATCTCATCACCTTTCTTCCTCATCGTCGCCCGTGTCGAACACGTCCACGGATTCGTTCGACAGGATTTCCTCCACGTCGAGGTCGAGACTGTCGACCTCGCTGACCCAACCGGCTCGTAACGCCTTGAGCACGTTCTCGTCGGTCGGCTTCCCGAACCGGTCTTCCGGCCAGTCGATGCATACCTTCTCCGTGATCACCGCCTTGCGGGTCACGTTCACGCCGATGAGCATGCTCATGAGACCACCACCGTCGGCTTCGCCGAAACCGCGTACGCGGCCACCGCGTCCGCGGTCAGCAACCGTTCCAACTGGGACAACGGTTTCGGTTTCAACTGGTAAGCGTTCGGATATTTGTCGGCCGGATACGTCTTCATGAACCGGGCCGCGTCCACTCGACGGCTGCCTGGTTTGACCTGGACCTTCAGTCCGCCGGCCTGGTAGGTGCCGGGCGCATGCGAGTCGAGGATCTGCGCCTTCAACCGTTCGACCTCCTCCTGACGGGTGGCGATCTCCTCCTGCAGGATGCTGATCCGTTTGGCCTGCGCGTTCAGCAGGCGCTGCCTGCGCAGTCCGTCGTCCGGCTCCCCGTCGACGAGCGTGCAGGCGGGTATGGGAGCGGTGTTCATGATGTTGTCCTTTCGTTCGGTTCGGTTGTTTTGACGGGCATCCAGAAGGTCCGGTGCGTGGGAAGTCTGAGATGATGCGCGTCGCATTGTCGGACTGCCTGTTCGAGGTTTCCGGCCGGTCCCAATGGGCCGCAGGTGCGGCAGCGCGGCATGTACTGGCGGCTCAATGTCTGCCTCCTATCCATCCGACCAGCACGGTGAATGCCAGCAGGATGATCGCGATGATGGTCATGTGAGTGGCGTCCATTCCGGCAACGGTTGGACGCGGATGTACAGGTGTGGCTCGTATTCGTGGCCGCAGGATGTGTACGGGTCGCCGGCCTTGCGCCGCCGGTAGCGTCCGCGCGCCCCGTACGCCCATGGGTCGGGCACCCGTTTGAACGCATGCGTCTCCGCGACCTGCTGGTCGTCCAGGTAGGCGACGCCGTTCAACCCGTCCAACACGAGCTTCAGCAGGTTGTCCAGGTCGGGACGGCCACGGTGGCTCATCCAGAACTCCGCGTCCAACCTGACCGGGCACCGGTAGGGTTCCGCCCGCGGGTATTTGCGGCGGAATTCCATGCGCAGCCGGTTTTCCGCCTGGGCGGTGCGTTGCGGCGTGACCGCATGCCCCCGGTAGACGCGCGGCCTGCCCTTTGGTGTCGGATCGCCCGGCAGCAGGAGCGTGAACCCGTCACCGGTCGCCGTCATGCTCGTACCTTGCGATGATTAGCAGGAATATGAACGGCAGGATGATGGCCGTGAGCAGGCTGCCGGTGATCATCCACTGCGGGGTGCCCGTGCCCAACGGCTGGGGGAGCCTGCTGTGGGTGACCGTGTAGCAGCACAGCCAACCCTCCGTGAACGCCAATGAGAGCAGGAGCATCGCCCTGCGGGCGTCCGTCAACCGTGGTCTCGGCCAACGGCGACGGCGTTTGTTCCGGTTCTTGTGCAATGCGTCGATGCTCATGACTCCTCCTTCTTGTCGAGTTGGTCGACGGCCATGTCGAGCACGTGGATCTTCAGTTCCGCCTGGTTGGCGAGCTCGTATATCCTGTGGTCGCCGTTCATGAACGCGGCGGATGCGAGCTGGTGTATGACCTGGAATGCGTCGGCCAGCTTGTCCCGGTAGTATTGGGTTTTCACGCCGGGAATGTCGACGTCGTCGAGGATCGTGCTGTCTGATTTCATGATCTGGTTCCTTTCGCTGGTTCGGGCAGTCTGGTGCTGGTTTGGGTGCCGCGGGATTCCATCCATCGCTGGCAGCGTTTGAGCGAGTAGCGGACGGGCAGCGTGTCGCGCAGCTTGCCTTGGGTCTTGCCTCTGACGGGCGGGAGTTTTATGAATTCGGGGCCGCCCCCGTAGTGGCGCATGTGGGCCAGCGACTGGTAGCTTTTGCCGGTCACCTCCATGGCCTCCTTGCATGTGAGGTACCGGTCGTCCGGGCCGAGGAGGAACCCCTGTATACTGGATTTGACCATTTGGATCATTCCTTTCATGTGGTTGTCGCCGCCGCTGCAATCGGCGGCATTTCTTTTGTCTGGCCGGTCAGGAGCCGCGTGAGCTCCCGCCGGTGTCGGTCGGCTCATGCCTGGGCGGTGGCGCAGTCGTCGAACCATTCCTGCAGCAGGTCGCATCGGTCGCCGAACGTGTTGAGTTGTTCCGCGGTCAGGTCCTCGCCGATGGGGCCATTGGTTTCGATCACGTTGCTGGTCTGTCCGTCCTCGAACAGGTCGATGGCGAAACTCAGGCCGAACTCGTCGAGTTCGGTTTCGAACACGACCAGCGAGCATTCGTTTCCGGGATCCCGGTATTCGCGCAACGTGAACCCGGGGGAGTGCTCCAACTGGAGCGTGGGTGGTTCCGGCCTGTTCATGCGGGGTCCTTTTCCGTGGCCTGCAGTGCGTCGGCGAGCTCCTTGACGGGATCCCCGCCGGTGAGCTGCTGGGCGGCGACGAACATGCTGATGGTCATGTCGTTCGAGTGTTCGATGTATTTGGCGACGGTCTGACGGTTTACGCCGCTTTCCTCGGCGATCCTGACCCGTGGGGTCTTGGTCAGGAGCATGCGTTTCTTCGTGTTCTCGACGGCCTTGGCGGCCGCACGCTGGGCTTGGGTGAGCATCAGGGGTTTCTCCTTCCGAAAGGTGGAGGCCGGGATCCCCGGCCGGGGGTTAGAACAGGAATCGGCGGATCTCGTCCGCCGCCGCGGACGTGAGGTAGAACGTGCCGTCACCGTGGGTCTCGAAGCTGGCCAGGCCTTCCGGTGTCCGGTGGATGGTCAGGGTCCGGCCGTTCTCCCATTCGAAGGTCAGCGTCTTGTTCCATCCCTCGCGGGTGACCGTGGCCTTGGTCTCGGTCTCGGCCAGGTGGTTCCAGTCCTCGTTCTTCATTTCCTCGATCCTTTCCGTAAGCTCTTGCTGACAACACCATTAACGTAAGCACACGCTTACATAAAGTCAAGTGTCTGCGTGTCTTCACATGCTTACATGTAGCCTTTAGTCATGGCTTCTAGAGTTGAATGGACCGCAATCGATCATGCGGCGAAAAATGAACTAGCCCAGATCATCGATCGATCGGGGCTTTCGTTAAGAGCGATGGCCGATCGCATGGGAGGCGTTATCAGCCATGTCCGTGTGGGTGATATCCATAATGGAGCGAAGGCTCCGGTTCGTTTGTCTGAGTTCCTGGCGATCTGCGAAGCCTGCAATGCGGATCCCGTCCAAACCCTCCGCCGCATCATCGCCGAAGCCGAACGCATCCAACAGCAAGCTACCCAACCAACCGAAACCCCAACCATCCAAGCCGCCGACTATACGGGTGCGGACGGCGAGTCCTTGGAGGAGACCGCGGCGCGTGAACAGGCCGCGAAGGAGCGTGCGATGAGGAAATACCGCAGCGGCAAGGGTTACGCCGCCTACCACGACAGCCACAAATACGACCCAGACCCAGACATCGCATAAGCCGTCCGGAATTTCCGAATGACTCGAACCGAACCGTCGATTATTCTTCGCCAGTTCAACTTGCAAGCATTTCTTACAAGTTCAAAACCATTGGAAACACTGCCTTCAGACCATTTTCCCGGCCTCGGGAAAATGGTCGGCGTTTGACAACACGCACAAAACAGAAATGGATGCTACCATGAACGACAACAGAAGCCTCCCACGCCTACTCACAGTGCGCAACCCGGGAGGTTCTCTCATTTTCGGAGGTCCCCGCTGCACTGGGAGTGACCCGAAATGACCGCCATCCCCGTCGACGCGCATGCGAACTACGGTCCCATGCGCATGCTCCTGTACAGGGTCGCGCCCGGCCTGACCGTCGCCAGCAGCCTGTTCGACGACGACACGAACGGCATGTACGACCGTGACGACGACACCATCCTCATCGACCGTCGCATGACCTACACGCGCAAACGTTGCACGCTCGTCCATGAGCTCGTCCACCGCATGTACGGCGACGACGACCACACGCGCGAACACCGATGCAGGATGACCGCCGCCCGCGAGCTCATCAACCCGGCCGAATACGCCCTGGCGGAACGCATGTACGAGGGTGACAAGTGGCTCATGGCCGACGAGCTGAACGTCACTCCCGAGATCATCGACGACTACCGGGAATGGCTCCACGACTCACGTTAGTAAATACCCCTTGACTTGAATTAGTAAATAGGTATAGACTATAACTATGAAGAGAAAAGACCTCGAAAAACGAATCCACCGGCTCGCCAAGGACAACGGGCTGACGGACATCTGGGACGAAGGCGGCAACCACAGCAAAGTCACCGTCGGCAACGCCCAGACCACCGTCCCACGCCACGGCGAGATCAACGAACTCACCGCCAAAGGCATCCTGAAATACATCGAAAGGAACATGAAATGAGCGAAAACAAGGACGTCACCGCCGTCTGCCAACGCGCGGACGGCTGGTGGGCCGTCGAAGTGCCCGAAATCCCCGGCCTGTTCACCCAGGCCCGCCGCCTCGACCAGGTCGCCGACCAGGTGCGCGACGCCGCCGAAATGCTCGACGTGCGGGTCGGCTCCGTCACCCTCGACCCGAAACTCGACGCGGCCACGAGCCGCATGGTCGAGGAACTGTTCGTCAAACGTGACGCCGCCCGCAGGGCCCAGGACGAAGCATCAAAACTCGCCCGCACCACCGTCGCCACCCTCCGCAGGGAAGGACTCACCGTCCGCGACGTGGCCACCGTCACCGGCGTCAGCCCCCAACGAGTCAGCGCCCTCCAAGACGCCTGAAAATACGAAAAAGGCCCCGCCGGCGCACCAACGCCGAACGGGGCACTAGCCGGGGGAGTGCTACCAACACTCCGGTTCCGGCGGTTGAAGAATCCAACAAGGAAATAAGAAAGGAGGATGCTTCACCCACCCATCCTAGCCGACGGGCCGGGCGAAGCACACCCGAAAATGCTAAGCCTTGTCTCCCTGCGAAGGCTCGTCTCCCGAAGATTTATCACCCTTGATGGCCTTGATGATTTTCGGGCCGGTTTCCGCAAGACCAGCAACAGCGGCGATGGCGGCGGGAATATCATGCCCGGTGAATCCGAACACGAGCGCCGCGGCCCATGGAAGAACGGTGTATCCCACGGAAGTAATCGCCACGGACCAGGCCTCCAGCCTGGACGCGGACAGAAGCGCCTTGTTCTGCGTTTCGACGGTCTGCTCGGTCATATGGAGGATACGTTCGGGGAATGTGGCGTCGACCTTTTTGAACGCGGCCATATCTTCCGGAGCAGGCACGGAGCCAGCCCAGTAGGATGCGCTGGCAATCAGAGACCGCGGATCAGCCGTCTGGTCGAATCTGCCATCGCCTTCTTGACCAGTTCCGCCGACGACCTCTGCACGTTCGCCGTCAGAATGTTCTCCCGAATCTTGCGGAAGTCGTTCCTTGTGTCCGGGCTCGACGCGATTGCCAGCCCGCGTCTCACGCCTCTCGACATCGCCTTGACCATGTTCATGGCTCATCAGTCCTCCCACACCACACTACGTGTGCGCCAATCATAACCGGACAACCTTAACAGGACACGGAGAAAGGCCATCCCATGGCGAACATCGTGAAATACACCACCAGCAAAGGCGAAGTGCGGTACAGGGTCCGCTACCGGAAACCGGACGGCACGCAGACCGACAAACGCGGGTTCAAACGCAAGAAGGACGCCGAGAACTGGGCCGCAGAACACGTCACCATCGCCAAGGCCACCGGCACGTTCATCGACCCACAGGCCGGCAACCGATTGTTTCGCGACATGTATGAATCGTGGTTGTCCATGAAAAAGCCGTTCTGGAAACCAAGCCAACTGGAAACCACGGAGACTTCATACCGTACCCACGTCGGTCCGAAATGGGGTGGCCGGCGCATAGGCGACATCACCAACGCCGAGCTTCAGGAATGGGTCGGCACGCTCGCCCTGGACCGTTCCGCAAGCGTGGTCCTCCGAGCCAAGGGCATAGTCTCCGCTGTGCTCGACCGTGCGGTGGAGGATCGTCTCATAGCCGAGAACCCGTGTAAAGGGCTTGATCTGCCAAGGAAACCCGTGCGGAAGGAACGTCGGGTGTACCTGCCCATACCCCGGCTGGTGCGTTTCGCCGAAGAATGCGGGAAGGCCATGAATCTTGGCGCTGAACGACGGGCTCTCGTCCTGCTGCTCGGGTTTTGCGGGTTGAGATGGGGCGAGGCCGCAGGGTTGCGGCGCGAGGATGTGGATCTCGAACGCGGCTTGTTGACGGTCCGGCACAATATCGTGTGGGTGAGGGGGCGTCCGGTCGAGGGAACGCCAAAGTCCTATGAGATGCGCAATGTGCCCATGCCTGTCATCGTAAGCGATGCGCTTCGTCCTCTATTGGCCGAGCGACACGCCGGTGACCGCGTGTTCTCCGATACCGGGGGAGGGCCGATTCGCATGCAGTCGGTGAGTGCCGTGCGAGGCAATCGCACCTGGTGGCCCAGCGCTTTGAAACGATTGGGGTGGGAGCATGATGATTGGCCCAGTCCGCATGACCTTCGTCACACGGCGGCGAGCATTGCCGTGCATGCCGGGGCGAACGTCAAGGCGTTGCAAAGGATGCTGGGGCATAAGTCGGCGGCCATGACGCTGGATGTGTATGCCGACCTGTTCGACTCCGATCTGATGGACGTGTCGCGCATGGTGGGTGCGGCGGTCGAATTGGAATGTGGGCAAAATGTGGGCAAAAAGGAACTTGTACCTGCCGGAATGGCTTGATTCCGTTGGTATTCCAACGGTCTGGAAAGGTGGGCAATGAGGGACTCGAACCCCCGACATCCACCGTGTAAAGGTGGCGCTCTAACCAACTGAGCTAATTGCCCGCGGATGTCAAGAATAGCGCATGGGCGGACCCGACGCGACACTTGACGTCGAATAATGCGAAATGGTCGCGAAAACCAGTCAGCGGCCCTTGCCGAAGGCGCGCAGACGGATGCCGTTCCAGTCCGGGCCCACGGTCAGCGGGGTGGCCGCGTTCATGCCGGCGGTCTTCGCGGCGGACTGCACGGTGGAGGAGCTGGCCGCACCCGGACGACCGGGCTTCGGAGTCAGCACCCACAGCGGGCCGTCGTCGCCGAGCACCGCGTACGCATCGACGATGGTGTCGGACAGTTCGTCCTCGTCGTCGCCGTCGCGCCACCACAGAATGACGCCATCCACCGCGGAGTCATAGTCCTCGTCCACGAGCTCCTCGCCGGTGAGCTTCTCGATCTCGGCGCGGATGGAATCGTCCACGTCGTCGTCCCAGAGCCATTCCTGGATGATGTCTCCAGGCTTGAAACCGAATTCTTCCGCGTTCTGTGATGCCGTTTGATTCACAGGGGATACATTAGCAAGCCACTGCGAACAATCGCGTTAACGGCACCGAAAAAACCTTCGGATTGTGGACACCGGACGTTCGGGGAAGGGACGGAAGACCGACGGCCGTGCGTCGGGCCGATCGGGTGACAGCTTCGTCCGCGGCCGTTCGCAACTAGCTCGCGGCGATCTACGTCACGATGCCGCGGCGATCCGTGCGACTCACGCGGTGCAGTGCGGCAGGTCGTCCGCCTGCCCCCTGCCGATGGCGACGAGCGCCTGATACGCCTCGTCCAGCGTGGAGACCTTCACGTCCCGCAGCCCGTCCGGCACATGCCCCACCACATCCGCGCAGTTCGACTCCGGTGCCAGGAACCATGTGGCCCCGTCGCGCTTGGCGCCGAGCATCTTCAACCGGATGCCGCCGATCTTGCCCACCTTGCCCTTCGCATCGATGGTGCCGGTGCCGGCGATGGTCTCGCCGCCGGTCTCCTCGGCGGGGGTGAGCTTGTCGATGAGACCCAGCGTGTACATCATGCCGGCGGACGGGCCACCGATGCTGTCCACATGCATCGTCACCTTGAGGTTCTTCAGCGTGGCCTTGCTGATGCCGAGCTCGTCCGCATGCGCTTTCATATACGCGAGCCCGGCCTTGGCCGCCGAATCCTGGGAGCCGGTCATGTCCGAATCGACCTTCTTCTGGTACTCGTCGGCGGTCTGGCCCACCGGCACCACGGCCTCGCGCGGCATGACCTCCACATGCGGGTTGGCCCACCCCCATACGGCCTGCGCGTTGATGATCGGGTAGCCGGGCACGCCCGACGCGCTCACCGTCACCAGCAGCAGCTTGCCGGAATCACGATGCGTCTCGACGCCGCTGCCGGACACGGCGATCACCTGCCCCTCCTTGACCTTGCCGAGCACGTCCTGGGTGGGGCCGGGCATCTCGATGACGTACGGGCTCGGCAGCAGCAGGATCGCCGTACCCAGGATCACGGCCAGCGCGCCGACGCAATACCGGGGCGAACGGCTCGTGACGTACCGGCGCACATCCCGCCAGTACCCGGCAAGGAAACGCGCCACCCGCGCGCCGAGACCGTCGGCCGCGGCTTCTCCGGCCCGTCCACTCCGGGAAGGCTGTTCGGACTGTTCATTCCTGTGACGTGCAAACATATCCAACAGTGTATGCAACGGTCCTGCACGAGCCGCGCGCGGGACCCGTCAGGACGCGCGGCGCGAAAAAAACCTCGGCCGCAGGCGAACGGGCGCGGGAAGACCCTACACTTGGGGTAACAGACCTTGGGGTAACACACCGCGGCAAAGAAGGATACGCATGGACGACAACGCGATTCACGAATGGCTCATCAAGTGCTTCGGCCCCGTGCAGGGGGAGATGGCCTGGCAGCAGATCAACCAGCTGCCCGCCGAGATCCGCGAGCAGCTCATGAGCCAGGATCCCGGCAGACTGCCCGATCCGTCCGAAGTCCAGCAGATGATGGCCGCGTTCACGGCCGGCGGACTCAACACCATGGGCGACATGCAGCGCACGGTGGAGGAGGGGCCCATCAACGTCAAACTCGCCAAATCCATCGCCCTGCAGCAGGCCAACGCGGCCGGCTCGGCCTCCAGCGTGACCGCCATCGAGGGCGAGGCCGCGCGCCGCGCGATGAGCGAGGCCAACCTCTGGCTGGACACCGCCTGCGAGTTCAACCCCGCGCCCGGCGAGCCGGACGTGCTCACCCGCGCCGGATGGGTGGAAGGCACCATCGACCAGTGGGCCAAGTTCGCCGCGCCCGTGGCCGAATCGATGAACGACGCGCTCGCCTCCGTGATCTCCGAACGACTCGGCGGCATGCTGGGCGACGGCGAGATCGCCGGCATGTTCGCCGGCCCGGTGCCGATTCCGATCCCGGACGGCATGAAGGATCCGGCCCAGCTCATCAAACTGCTCGGCAACACGTCCTTCGCCATGCAGCTGGGGCATGCGGCCGGCAACCTGAGTCACGAGGTGCACGGCAGCTTCGACCAGGGCATCGCGCTCACCAAGAACCCCGCCGGCGCGTTGATCGCACAGAACGCCACCGAATACGCCAAGGCGCTCAACGGCGAGACGACGACCGACGGCACGCAGGGGAGCGGTGTCTCCGGTGCGGCCGACGGCGATGCTTCCGGCAACCCGATCGGCTTCACATCCGCCCGCAAGGCCGATGCCGGCACCGATCCGGCCGGGTCCGCGCAAGCCGATTCGTCCGAGTCCGCCGCCGACCAGGCCGCGTTCGAGGCCGCCTTCGCCGGGTTCAACGCCACCGAGAAGATCCCCGAATCCGAGGTCCTGTCCTATCTGGCATTGCAGGAGATGGCCCATGCCCGCCTGTACGCCTCCGTGCCGTGGCTGATGCCCCGCTTCGAGGCGCTCATCGGCAAGTACGCGCGTGGCATCTCCATCGACCTGGACGCGATGGAGGAGCAACTGCGCGACGCCACGTCCATGGACCCCGAGTCCATCTCCGATGCGGTCAACCTCACCAAGGTCGGCATTCCGGACACGCCCGAACAGCGTGAGGCGCTCGCTTCGCTCGAATCGCTGCTGGCCATGGTCGAAGGCTGGGTCGATTGCGTGGTGTGGCGCGCGGGCATGGCACACCTGCCGCACATCGAGCAGCTGCGCGAGATGACCCGCCGCGAACGCGCGATGGGAGGCCCCGCCGAACGCACCTTCGAAAGCCTGCTCGGCCTGCAGCTGCGCCCCAAGCGCATGCGCGAGGCGGCCGGCCTGTGGGAGATGATCACCGCCGCCGAAGGCTCCGAAGGCCGAGACGCGAAGTGGTCCCACCCTGATCTGCTGCCCGTCCTGCCCGGCGACCGGTCCGGATCGGACGATTCCGGCGCATCCGGTACGGCCGGTGCCGGTTCCGCTTCCGGCTCCGGTGCCTCCGGCATCGGCGCCACGCATCCGGCGGCGGACGGCAAGTCAAGCGACATCGACTGGGACGCCGAACTGTCCAAGCTCCTCGGCGAGGACGGTGATGAGGGCGGTTCCCACGACCCGGACGCTCCGGGCGATTCCGACGGCCCGGCTGCCGGTAACGAGTGACCTTCCCGGCCTTCCCGGCGCAGTGAGAACGGGAAGGAAACCGGGAAGGCGCTGACGGCGGGCGTCGCAACAGTCACGTAAAGTTGTGTTCGGAGTGTTTCATTCAGCAGGAGGTCGGACAGCCGATGGCGCAGAAACTTCGTGAAGGGGAAAGCAAGTCGGGCATCGCCCGTGCAGGCAAGCGCAAGTGGGGGTACGATCCGGCTCAGGTCGATGGCTTCCTGGAACGAGCCCACGCGCTGTATGACAGCGAGGGCGCCAAGCTCACCCAGCGCGACATCCAGGACGTCTCCTTCGACGTGGCCAAGAACGGCTATGTCATCAGCCAGGTGGACGCCGCGCTGAGCCGTCTCGAACGCGCCGTGGTGGACAAGCAGACCACTTGGGAGATCTCCCAGCATGGCCGCGTGGCATGGAAGGCGCAGACCGAGAAGCTCTACCAGGAGATCGCCAAGCACGCCGAACGCGCCGAACGCGAACGTTTCCGCTCCGGCAATGCCAAGCAGCCTTCCTATGACAAGAAGCAGGTGGATCGCCTCGTCGACCAGATCGTGGACAAGGCCGCCGCCTCCCTGGGCGTGGACGGCGTCAACCCGGAGGACGTGCGCAAGCTCGCGGACCTCAACGCCAATGCGGTCAACAACGTGGTCTTCACCCAGCGCAAGGGCAAGAAGGGCTATGACGAACGGCAGGTGGACTATTTCCTCAACACTTGCGTCCAGCTGCTGAGCCGCCTCGAATCCTATGCCCGCGTGGCTGATTTCGTGGGCGATTCCTCGGCTGTGGCCGCGGCCGAGGCCGCGTCCCCGGCACACGCCGCGGACGTCTCCTCCCTGTTTGCCTCCGCCGCCCCGCAGGCTCCGGCCCCCGAACCCGCCGTGCAGGCGCAGCCCCAGATGGCGGCCTCCCCGGTCTACCACGAGTCGTTCGACGCGCTTCATCAGGCCGAGCGCGACCTGTTCGCCGCTCCTGCCGCGCAGGAGAAGCCGGTTTCGTACGCGCCCGCGTTCTCCGCATCCGCGCCTTCGGGCCCGTCCGCGCCGCAGCCCGTCTCATACGCTCCGTCCGTCATGCCGGAGCACCGGCACGCCGAACCGGTGACGCCCACGCCTGCCACCGCCGCTCCCGCCGTGGCCCAGTCCGAAACCGTGGTGCTTTCCCCGATTCCCGACGATCCGTTCGGCACCAAGGCCGGTCAGACCTCTGCCGGCCAGGCCACTGCCGCCGAACCTGCCGCGCAGTCTCCGGCCGATTCCCATGCCGCCGCATCCGCCGCGTCCGACTATGCCGCCCCGGTGCAGACCGCGGCGCAGCCGGCTCCGGAACCGCCCGCCGCGCCATCGTTCGCACCCCTGCACACCCGCGATGCCGCCGCCCGGCATGCGCCGGAGAGCACCGAGCCGGTCATCGACACCTCGCGCGACGACTCCTCCCTGGCCGCCTTGGCCCACATGGTGGAGATCTCCCAGGAGATGCCGGCCATCCGCACGCAGGCCTTCGAGCCCAAGATGCCGAGCCTCGACACGCCAAGCGTCCTCAAGCTCAACGACCTGCCCGAGCCCGTCATGCCGTCGTCCGTCGGACATGCCGGCACCAGCGGGACGCCATCCGACGACTCCGGCGTGCAGTCGGGCACGCCGTCGGACGAGCATCATTCGACGCAGCCGCCCGCGGCACCGGCATCGCTGTCCCCGGCGCAGCATCACACCGACGATCTTTTCCCGTCGTTCTTCCCGTTGGAGAACGGATTCGACACGGACATCCCGGATCTGTCCTTCCCGACCCTGAACGACCATGAACCGAAGAAGGAACAGTGAGCATAGTCTCCAACTCCAGCGTCGTCATCCTCGGATCCACCGGATCCATCGGCACCCAGGGACTTGACGTCATCGCACGTCATCCCGAGCGCTTCACCGTCACCGGATTGGCCGCGGGCGGTGGACATGTGGAATTGCTCGCCCAGCAGGCGATCCGGTTCCGCGTGCCGGAAATCGCCGTGTACGACCAATCCAAGGTCCCGGCCCTGCGTGAGGCGCTCGAACAGGCCGGTGCCCGTTCCTCGGTGCGCGTCAGCGGAGGTCCGGAAGCGGTCCTCGCCATGGCGGGCTCCGGCGCGAACGTGGTGCTCAACGGCATCACCGGATCCATTGGCCTCGAACCGTCGATCGCGGCGCTTCAGGCAGGTTCGCAGCTCGCGCTGGCAAACAAGGAATCGGTGGTGGCCGGCGGCCATCTGCTCTTCGGCGCCCAGGTACGCGAACAGCAGATCAACCCCGTGGACTCCGAGCATTCCGCCATCTGGCAGTCGTTGAGAAGCGGTACCCACGCCGAAGTGGCCAAGCTCGTGGTCACTGCCTCGGGCGGCCCGTTCCGCGGCTGGAAGCGCGCGGACATGGCGAACATCACACCCGAGCAGGCGCTGCACCACCCCACCTGGAACATGGGCCCGGTGGTCACCATCAACTCCTCGACCCTGATGAACAAGGGCCTTGAGGTCATCGAGGCGTCCCGACTGTTCGACGTGCCGCCCGAACGCATCGACGTGACCGTGCACCCGCAGTCCATCGTCCATTCCATGGTCGAGTTCGTGGACGGCGCCACCATCTGCCAGGCCTCGCCGCCGGACATGCGCCTGCCCATCGCGCTGGGCCTGTCCGCGCCCGACCGCATGGGCGACGTGGCCGCGGCCTGCGACTGGACCAAGGCCGCCACGTGGACCTTCGAACCGTTGGACGACGAGGCGTTCCCCGCCGTCTCGCTGGCGCGTCACTGCCTGTCCGCGTCCGAGAAGCATACGGCCGTGCTGAACGCGGCCAACGAGCAGGCCGTGCATGCCTTCCTCGACCACCGCCTGCCCTACCTCGGCATCGTCGACACGGTCAAGGAGGTACTTGACGAGATGGACGCCGAACTGCGCGGCAACCCGCTGTTCGCCGACGTGGAGGAAATGAGTCAGGTTGAGCACGAGGCCCGCCGTCGCGCCGATGACCTGATAAACAAGCAGTGATGAATACGTTGAGCACCGAACTACCTGTCAACAAGCCGTTCCGCAAGACCGGGGACCCGGCGGAGCTGACCAGCGAATCGCCGCTGCATCCGCGCCGCAAGTCCCGCCGCATCATGGTCGGACCGGTGCCGGTGGGTGGGGGAGCCCCCATCTCCGTGCAGTCCATGACCAACACGCTTACGGCGAACGTGCCGGCCACGCTCCAGCAGATCGCCGAGCTGACCGCCGCCGGCTGCGACATCGTGCGCGTGGCCGTGCCCAGCCAGGACGACGCCGACGCCCTGCCCGAGATCTGCCGCAAGTCGCCGATCCCGGTCATCGCGGACATCCACTTCCAGTCCAAGTACGTGTTCCAGGCCATCGACGCCGGCTGCGCGGCCGTGCGCGTGAACCCCGGAAACATCCGCAAGTTCGATCAGGTCGGCCCGGACATCTGCAAGGCCGCCACGGACGCGGGCATTTCCCTGCGCATCGGCGTGAACGCCGGCTCGCTGGACAAGGAGCTCTACGCCAAGTACGGCGGCCCCACCCCCGAGGCGCTCGTGGCTTCCGCCCTCAAGGAAGCGCACATGTTCGAGGACGTGGGCTTCCATGACTTCAAGATCTCCGTCAAGCACCACGACGTGATCACCATGGTCGAAACGTACCGACTGCTCGCATCCAAGGGCGACTGGCCGCTGCATCTCGGCGTCACCGAGGCCGGCCCCGCATGGCAGGGCACCATCAAGTCCTGCCTCGCGTTCGGCGCCCTGCTGGCCGAGGGCATCGGCGACACGATCCGCGTGTCCCTCTCCGCCCCACCGGTCGAAGAGGTCAAGGTGGGCTGCAAGCTCCTGGAATACATGGGACTGCGCCCCCGCAAGTTCGACATCATCTCCTGCCCGAGCTGCGGCCGTGCCCAGGTGGACGTGATCCAGCTTGCCTCCGCCGTGACCGAAGGCCTCAAGGACGTGACCGCGCCGATCCGCGTGGCCGTGATGGGCTGCATCGTCAACGGCCCCGGCGAAGCGCGTGAGGCCGACCTCGGCGTGGCCTCCGGCAACGGCAAGGGCCAGATCTTCATCAAGGGCAAGGTCATCGAAACCGTGCCCGAGGACCAGATCGTGGAGACGTTGCTCACCAAGGCGCAGGAGATCGCCGCCCAGATGGAGGCGGACGGCCAGGTGCCCGCCGGCTCCACCGGCCCGGTCGTCGTGCCGATCCAGCATCCGAACCGCTGACATATCCCATTGCTGTATTCCGCCATCGGCCCTTACCGGGCCGGTGGCGTTTTCGTTGTTCGCCGCCGACATAACAGGGCAGGCCCGGTGCCACAATGGTCTGCGTGTCGAATCAGGAACAGCAGAGCGAAACCCGGCCATGGACCCGCGGCCATCGGCTGATGGTCAGCCTGCCCATCTTCATCATGCTGTTCGGCATCCTCGCGGCCGTCTCCAACATCACCATCGTGCCGTGGAACATCGAACCCACAGGCCAATCGATGGCCACCCTCAGCGACGACACGGCGGTCACCTTCGACACCGCCACCGGTTCCGGTCTGCCGGACAAAGGTTCGTACACCGTCACCGAGCGGTACGTCACCCTCAACATCGCGCGCGACGGATCCCTGACCACGCAGGCGGGCGTACGGAACAAGGCCAATGAACAGGGCGTGCAGGCCATCAAGGTACTCATCCGCGAGCCCGAAGGCGCCTCCGGCAAGCGCCCGGCCGTCGTCTTCATGCACGGCGCGGGCTACGGCACCTGCGACAACTCCTTCGGCGACGTGGCCGCGGACATGGCCTCCGCCGGCTTCGTGACCGCCGTGCTGGACAAGCCCGTCTGGAACACCACCGACATCAACCGCGACTACCCGGCCTCCGCCAAGGCCTACGACCAGGTCATCGCCTACCTGCGTGACCAGAACAACGTGGACGCCTCAAAGGTCGGCATCTACGCCACCTCCGAATCCACATGGATCTCCTCGTACCTGCTCGAGGACGACCCGGACATCGCTTTCCAGATCCTGTTAAGTCCGATGGTCTTCAGCCCCCGCCAATCCCTCGGCTTCTTCGTGACCCAGGACTTCACGCTGGCTGGCGCGAACGACGGCTACCAATCCATCGTGCAGCGACTGTTCAGCGCGGACGGCACCGTGGTGGGACTGACGAACTTCGACATCCGTACCCTCGGTCCCGGTGCGTACGACATTCCCACCTACGTGGCGTACGGGTCCAAGGACGTGATGACCGCGCAGGTGGACGGCGTGCGAGCGATCCTGTACGAGGCGCACCGCGCCGGCAACTGGGATGTGACGGTCCGCAGCTATCCGGTGGCCAACCATGTGCTGCGCCTGGGCGACGAATCCGAAGCCGGAACGCCGTTCGCCGATGCCTACGTGGACGACCTCATCGACTGGGCCGTCGGCACCGCCGCGGGCCTCAAACAGACCAGCGAACGGGTGGCCGGCACCGACCTGTACCAGTCCATCGGCCTGCCGGGCGCGCTGAAGGCGCGTCGCGCCGGCACCATCTACGGCCTGATCCTGCACGCCACGCTGATCCTGCTGCTGATCGCCTCTGCGACGCTCGCGCTCGTGGCGCTGGTCCGCGTCATCGTGGTCCGCTCGCGCTGGCGGCGCGCACGCAGGCAGGCGCTGAAAGGCCGCGGGCAGGACAGGCCGGACGGAACGGCGACAACCGTGCCGTTGCCCGCCAAACCGGTCGTGCTCGGTTTCTCGCACGGCTTCGGCGGCGCCCTCCTGACCCTGACCTTCACCACGCTGGCCACGCTGCTCATCTTCGCCGCGGGCCTCGGCCAGGTGGTCATGGGCGTGGTCCGACTGGCGTGGGGCGGCGCCCCCACCGAAACGCCGGGCGTGATGTACTGGAGCTGGCCGGTGATCCAGGTGGTCTCCGTGCTGGTGGTCTGGGCATGGTCGCGCGTGTTCATGCGGCTCATCGAAGTCGCCTCCGCTCGCGGGCTCATCCAATGGCCGCCGCGCAAGGGGGCCGTCCACGGCATCGTCACTGGAACCGAACCGGTGCTCGCCTCCACCAGGCTCGGCCGCGTGCTGTTCTGGCTCGTTACCTTCACCATGCTCAACGTGCTGCTGTTCTTCGCCTTCTGGGGGCTGTTCATCTACTGACCGCGTTCCGAACCATTACCGGAAACGGGAAACGAGGAGAGAAAACCAATGTCGCTCTACCGTGACGAGGCCGTGGTCCTGAGGACCGCCAAACTCGGTGAGGCGGACCGCATCATCACCCTGCTGACCCGCGGGCACGGCAAGATACGTGCGGTGGCCAAAGGCGTGCGACGCATCAAATCGCGGTTCGGCGCCCGGCTCGAACCGTTCATGCGCGTGGATGTGCTCATCGCCGAGGGCCGTTCGCTGGACGTGGTCTCCCAAGCCGAATCCGTGGCCGCGTACGGAGCCGCCATCGCCACCGATTACGCGGCGTACGAGGCCGCCAACGTCATCGTGGAGACCGCGGACAAACTGGTGAACACCGAACACGAGCAGACCGTGCGGCAGTACCGGCTCGTCATCGGCGCCTTGAACGCGCTCGCCAAACACGCTCACGCGCCGCGGGCCATCGGCGACTCCTACGTGATGCGCGCGCTTGCCCTGGCCGGCTGGACGCCGCGACTCACCACCTGCGTGGTGTGCGGCCAACGCGAAGGCGCCTACCTGTCCATCGCGGCCGGAGGCGTGATGTGCGAGGCCGACCACACCACGGACGCCCGCCGCATCCCACCGCTCGCCCTGCGCCAGTTCGCGGCGCTCGTGGACGGCGACTGGACGGTGCTCGACGCCGAGCCGCTCGACACCGTCGCCGAACAGTTGGTTGAAGATTGGGGGGAGTATTACCTGGAGCGGCCGATTCGTTCGCTGCGCTTGATAGATTCGTGAGTATGGCTTTTGAGAACGTCGACTACACTTCGTTGAGCATTCCGGCGGCACCGTTTTCCGACCCCGCCCGCATCCCCGATTTCCCCAAGGACAAGGTGCCCCGTCATGTGGGCGTCATCATGGACGGCAACGGCCGCTGGGCCAAGCAGCGCGGCATGATCCGCACCAACGGTCATCAGGCCGCCGAACCAGTGGTGTTCGACACCATCGCCGGCGCCATCGAGGCGGGCGTGCGCTACCTGTCGCTCTACACGTTCTCCACCGAGAACTGGAAGCGCTCGCCGCAGGAAGTGCGCTTCCTCATGGGGTTCTCGCGTGAGATCATCCACCGCCGCGTGGCGCAGATGGACGAGTGGGGCGTGCGCGTGCGCTGGTCCGGCCGCCGTCCGAAGCTGTGGAAGTCGGTGATCGACGAGCTGGAGATCGCACAGGAGCGCACGAAGAACAACAAGGTCATCGATGTGGTGTTCTGCATCAACTACGGCGGGCGCGCCGAAATCGCCGACGCCTGCGCCGCTATCGCCCGCGAGGTGCGTGACGGCAGGATTTCCGGCGACCGCGTCACCGAGAAGATGATCGCCGACCACCTGTACAACCCGGATATTCCCGACTGCGATCTGGTGATTCGTACGTCCGGCGAGCAGCGCACGTCGAACTTCCTGCCGTGGGAGGCCGCCTACGCTGAACTCGACTTCGTGCCCGAACTCTTCCCCGACTGCGGCCGTGAGGTCCTCTGGCGCTCCATCGACCACTACATCCACCGTGACCGTCGATTCGGCAATGCCAAGTAAAACTGGCTCCCCTCGCTGAGGAGAGCCTCACCGAACCCAAGCCGGGGTAGTTGACCCTTCCAATAGGGTGTCCGGCGGCTGGTGGGATGCGTGTTGTTCCGACACACTCAAGGCCGTTCGGCCTCGCTCCGGCGCATGCTCGCAGAGCATAGCATGCGCCTCCGCTGCTTACGGTCCGAACAACACGCATCCCACCAGCCGCCTCTTCCTTAGGCTAGGTTTCTACTGGTCGAGATCCTCGTCCTTGCCATTGCCGAGCGCGAGCCACTCCACCAGCGAGATGACGCCCAGCAGTATCGCCGTCTGGGCGATCACCACCACGGTGGCGGAGAAGATCAGCGGCGTGCGGAACGAGTTGAACGCGGCCTGCAGCCAGATGCCCAGGCCGTTCATCGCGCCCAGATATTCGGCGGTGGCCGCCGTGCCGAAGACGTACGCGGCGGCGATGCGCAGACCACCGAAGATCTGGCGGGCCGCCACCCTGAGCTTGACATGCGTGAGCGTCCAGAATCGCGTGGCGCCGCAGGTCAGCGCCACATCCTCATAGAACTGCGGCACGGCGTTGAGTCCGCGCGCGGTCTGCACGGCGATGGGGAACACGCCGAACACGGCCACGATCACGATCTTGCCCAACGGTTCGAAGCCGAACCAGATCATGAACAACGGTGCCACCGTGATGAGCGGGATGGTCTGCGCGGCCGCCAGCAGCGGGTAGAACGCCCGGTACATGGTCTTGGACGCATACAGTCCGATGCCGATGGCGATGCCCGTCACGATCGCGATGGCGAAGCCCGTGATGCCTTCATACGCGGTGATGGAGGCGGCCGTCATGAGGTCGGGCCAGGTATCGACCATCGAGGCCACGATCTGGGTGGGGGCGGCCAGCACACGCTCCGAAATATGTCCGGCCCGGACCGCCGCCTCCCAGACCACCAGCAGGCCGCCGATGGTCAGTGCGGGCGGGGCGATGCGCGCGAGCCAAGATTGCAATTGCTTCATAACAGTCTTTACCCGATGAATTGGCCCCCTCGCGAGGAGGAGGCCATGGTTATCGGTTATCGGCGTCAGGCCACGTAATCGTTCGTGGCGAGTTCTTTGGCCTGCGGGGCTTCGGCCGGGTTCTTGCCGTCCTTGTCCTTGTACGTGCCGGCCTTGTACTGGAAGTCCAGATACGGCTGGGCGTCGTCGAAGTTCACGGTGCCGGGCAGGGACTTCGCGTCATCCGTGGTCCAGTAGCCGTTCTTGGCGATCTCCTCCATGGAGGTGCGGGTCAGCTTGGAATCGAGCTGGGCCTCCTTGGCCTGCTCGACCAGCAGATCGGCGGCCTTGTCCGGGTTGGCCAGCGCGTAGTCGTAGCCCTTCTTGGTGGCCTCGATGAACTTCTTGAGCGCGTCGGCGTTCGCGGAATCCTTGAGCCAGGAGGAGTTCACGGCGAAGCCGAGCTGGTCCGGGTTGCCCGGCACGCCCCAGTCGGAGGCCACGAAGCAGTTGAGGGCCGGGCCGTTGAGCTCGCTCTCCACGCCCTCCCAGGTCACGTAGAAGCCGCCGAAATCACCCTTGCCGCTGGTCAGCGTCTCGAAGGTATTGGTGCCGGCGGTGGCGGTCTTGATCTCGCCGGTGCCGCCCGCGTACTTGATCATCTGCTGCACCACGGCGGTCTGCTCGGCCGAGCCGAAGCTCACGAAGGTCTTGCCGGACAGGTCCTTCGGGGTCTTGATGTCCGTGCGGGAGGCCAGCGCGCACCAGCGGGCCACCGGCTTCTGGGTCAGGTCGAACACGAACTTCAGATCGGCGCCCTGCGAGTTGAAGGCGGCCACGTTGCTCAGCGTGGTGAAGCCCACGTTGGCCACGCCGTTCTCGACGCTGGTTTCCGCGCCGGCCTGCGCGGTGGGCAGGATCTTCACGTTGACGCCGGCGTCCTTGTAATAGCCGAGCTTCTGGGCCACGTACAGACCGATGTGGTTGGTGTTCGGCGTCCAGTCCAGCATGAACGAGACGGTGGGGGTGCTCGAATCCTTGGCCGAATCGCCGGAATCGGCGGTGTTGGTGGATCCGCAGGCCGCCACGGACAGGCCGAGTGCGGCGGCTCCGAACACGGCCGCCAGCTTGGTCAGACCCTTCTTGACTTCAATCTTCATCTCAATGTCACCTTGCCTTCCGCGCATAGTGCGCTACAGTCCGACTCTCGGCAGACGGGAAGGTGAGGAGCCCGCGCGAGACATCAGACCAACGCCCCTTGTCGCGTATGCGGGGGCGTGATTCCTTATGATGTGGGCACGGCTGCTGCCACCAACCGCGCGAACGGCTCCCAGTATAACCGCGATGATGCCAACCGTTCGGATGGGACTTCGCCGGTGCACCGTGCCAGGGATAGCGCTGCCGTGACGTGATGAGTGGGGCTAAGTGGGGAGCTGGCATCCATATTGCCTCTGCGAGCCGGGTCATGGCGTGGAGTATCTGCCATCTGGTATCTGTTCCGCCCCGATGGCATGCGCTTACCGGGGCGGAATGGGGAATACCACCCTGTTGGACCCCACTGAGGATACGCCAGCGCGGTAAAACGGGTATGCGGATACGGAAAAGCCTCGCGCAGTATGGGCTCAGCGAGGCTTTTTGGGGATTGACTGACCAAACGTCCGCGCCCGGCCGACCGGGCGGTCGGCTTATTACTCCAGTCCGATGGACTTCAGGTGATGCAGCTTCAGCGAGCTGACGGTCAGCGAGCCGGATTCGGCCGCAAGCCTGATGGCACGCGGGCCTTCGGAGGCGTAGGAATAGGAACTCAGCACCTGATGGCCGCCGTTGACGTACACCTCCACGGAGCCTCGGTCCACGAACACACGCAAATCCAGCGTGCCGGCGGCGAGCTCGGCCTCGGTCAGGGGAGCGGTGCGGTAACCGCGATCGCCGTGCTTCATGGTCTGGCGGTCCAGCACCACGCGGCCGAGCTGGTCGTCGTACGCCACATACGTGTACGCGCCGTCCTCGGTGGCGTGGATCTTGAGCCCCGCGCGCTCGGCGGTGGAATGGTCGAGGTCGATGGTCATTTCGATTTCGACGGCCTCGGCGTCGTCGGAGACGATCTTCTCGCCGTCGCCGTCAAGCACGATCGCGCCATGATCGTACGTATCCTCGCGCAGGCCCTCCATCTCGGCGACCGGCGCGGTCACCACATCGCCGTCCGCGCCGAGCGTGATCTCACGCGGCAGGGTGAGCTGGCCGCACCAGCCGTCCTCCATGGAAGGTGCGGGGTCCATGAACGGGGCCATCCAGCCGTAGATGATCTGACGGCCGTCCGCGCCACCGGCGTTGAACGACTGCGGCGCGTAGTAGTTGTGGCCGCAATCCCACGGGCGGAATTCGGTCTCCGGCTGGAATGCGCCGCCCGGTTCCCACGTGCCGATCATGTATCCGGCGTTGACCTCGTTGCGGTTGGTGAAACCGTTCGGCTTGGAGCCCATCGCGGAGAAGCCGATGACCCACTTCTCGTTGCCGTCCTTGTCCTTCAGCGGGAAGAAGTCGGGGCATTCGAGCATGAACACGTTCGGATCCGGGTGCTCGAACAGCACGCGCTCGTACTTCCAGGACACCATGTCCTCGGAGGTGAACAGCCACATCTGGCCGCGCTTTTCGGCGGAGGAGACGCCGAAGGTCATGTACCAGGTGTCGCCGGTCTTCCACACCTTCGGATCGCGGAAGTTATGGAAGACGCGATCGGTCGGGCAGTCGATGATCATGCCCTGCTTGGTGGCGGAGGTGAGCTCGTCGTTGTCCGGGGTGGCGAGCAGCTGCACCTGCCAGTCGTCGGTGCGGTCCTCCGGGCTGCGCCAGCGGTGGCCGGTGTAGTAGAAGCGCAACTTGCCGTCGTCACCGATGACGGCGGAACCGGAGAACACGCCGTGCTTGTCCTCCTCCAGGGAGGGGGCGAACATGATCGGCTCGCGCTTCCAGTGGATCATGTCGGTTGAGGAGACGTGGCCCCAGTGCATCGGGCCCCAGTGGGAGCTGTACGGGTGCAGCTGGTAGAAGACGTGCCAGCGGCCATGGTAGTAGCACAGGCCGTTCGGGTCGTTGATCCAACCGCCGTTTGAGGCGATGTGGTACTTCGGGTACCAGCGGTCGACGCGCTTGGCGGCGAGTGCGGCCACTCCCTCCTCCGCCTTGGCCAGCTCGGCCTGATGATCGAGGATGGGATTGAACACGGGGGTTGCCGGGGTGAAATCGGTCATGGCTGTCCTTTGCCTTGATGGGGTGACTGATATGTTGCGTTCCACGGTGATGGCGCCGTTGCGATGGTGTGGTTGTTTCACTTGTCATTATGCGACGTCAATCGATTGACGTCAATCGATTGACGTACGTGGCGTGTCGTAGCGAAGGGCGTGGAAATGACATACGGATGGCATGGGAATGCTGCGCGGGGCGCGGCCGAAGCATGCTCTGCGAAACTCGTCCGGGGCGGAGCCGGGACAAGCCTGCCTTACCGCCGCACCGACTCCTTTTCGATCAGCGTGCAGCGGATCTTCGCCGGTACGGGCCCGTCGAGCGGTGGCAGGGGAGCGGTGGTCTCCGGCCAGTCCGCGTCGTCCAGCGGACGGTCCTCGATCATCGAGACCAGCTTGGCCACGGACCAGTAGCCCATCTCGAAATGCGGCAGCTCCACGGTGGTCAGCTGCGGACTCAGTGTCTCCGCGAAGACGCGGTGGTTGTCCACGCCCACCACGGAGATGTCGCGTCCCACCGTCAGTCCCCGGCGCGCGGCGCATTCGTAGACGTACCAGGCGCGTGCGTCGTTGAAGCAGAAGAAACCGTCCGGCCGTTCGCCGTCGAACAGTTCCGAGACCGCGTCCAACGCCGGCTTGTTGTTCGGCACGTGGATCACCAGTCGCTCGTCGAAGTCACGCCCGGCCTCCTCCAGCGCGGCACGGTAGCCGTCCAGACGCCCCTGTTCGGCGATGATCGGGTCTGCGGCCCCGACATAGGCGATGCGTCGGCAGCCCGCGTCGATGAGCCGCTTGGCGGCATCATAGCCGATGTGGAACTCATCCGGCTCCACGCTGGGCACGGCGCCCGCCTCATCGGTGGCGTCCACCAGCACCAGCGGCGTGTCCTTGAGCGATGCGGGAACGTCGGTCAGCCGGTTCGACATCTTGGCATACAGGAAACCGTCCGTACCGTACCGCTGCAACGCGGCGATCTCCTTGGCCTCGCTGTCCCTGCCGTCCGTGCTGACCACGATGAGCATGTAGCCGAGTTGCTGGGCCGCGCGTTGCGCGCCGAGGATGATGCCGCCCGCGTACGGGGTGGTGGCCACGTCCTCGCTGATGAAACCGAGGATATGCGTGCGCCCGGTGCGCAGCGAACTGGCCAACGGGTTCGATTTGTATCCGAGCTCGGCGGCGATATCCCGCACGTTGGCGGCGATTTCGGTCTTCACGCGCCCCTCGTCGCGGTTGTTGAGCACCAGCGACACCGTCGAGACCGACACTCCCGCCTGCTTGGCGATTTCCTTCATCGTAACCATAGCGTCAAACGATACACCCATACGTTTCGGTGTCTTTGACGATCAGGGCCGGGATGTAAAGAAAGGCATGGATCGGGCGCGTACGAGACCGAATCCCACGGCTACAGGTTCCGCACCGCCCCGACGAACAACGGCACGTCATCCGGCGTGGTCAAGGCGTAGATGAACGGGCGGTTCACGGTGAACTCCACGTACTGCGGCTGCTCCGGTGCCGACCCGGATTTCGCGTCCACCTTGGTGAACGCCGCCGCCTTGGCGCCGTTCTCGTTCACCTCGATGCGCGTGCCCTGGATGATCGAGCCGATGAACAACTCGTCGGAGGACGAGGTCGTCATTTTGCTCAGGTCGGCGGTTCCGGGTGTGAAGGCGTCGGTGACGCCCAACTTTTTCAACGCCTCGATGGTTTCGCCGGAAGCGAACGTGCTGTCGATGGTGAATTTCGGAAGCCGGACGTTGACCGAAGTGGGATTGGAGGACACGCCCCATCCGGCGGAGGCATCGACCGCACAGCCGTACTCCTCGCCGAGACACGTGCCCAGCGCCCAGCGCAGCTTCTGCGTGTCCGAGGCGATCTCGTCGAAATGTCCGGCCGCCGGCAGCAGGATGGTCAGCGAGCCGCCGTTGTCGAACGGGATCGAAACCCGCTGCCAGGTGTCGTTGTCGTTGTCGCGCGCCCAGGCCATACCCTCGAAGAGCCGTTGCATCATCGGCACCTCGGCATCGCCGTCCTCGCCGTGGAACGTCTCGGTGGTGGTCGCCTCGGGCTCGAACGGGTCCTTCCAACGTCCGTCCGCGTACACGGTGTTGATGATGGAGATGACCTCCCCGTCGCGCAGGGTGATGTCCGGTTTCAGCGCGTTCTGGGTATGGTCGGCGATCCAGCGACTCATGCGTTTTGCTGCGGCGTCGTTGAACGTCAGCGACTCCACGTCCGCCTCGAAGGAGTCCTTGACGGTCGCCTTGAAATCGCCGTCCAACGTGTACCGGCTGTCAATCCACAGCGAGTTGGCCGCATTCATCTCGGATTGCGAGCCGTCGTACCGACCGTTGATGGAACGCAGCAACGACCGGTAATCGTCCGCATCCAATGACCCCGTGCCCAGCAGATCGTTCATCTGCGAGCGGGTCGTGCCGTCGGCGCCCTGCGCGGCGATCGCCAACGCCAGCCACATCGAGGCGGGGGAGTAGTTCACGTTGCCGTTCGAATCCTGGGCGGACTCCATCGTGAGGAATTCCGGCGAGGACCGGTACGTGAATTCGGAGACGCCCTCGACGGTGGCCGTCGTCGCTGGTCGTGCGGCCGGCTTGAACAGGTTCATGCCGATGAGCCGTCCATCGCCGGCCGTCCACCACACGCCGCCCGCGATGATGAGCAGGGCCGCCGCGATGATGCCCGCGGCGATGCGGATGAGACGCTTCCGCCTATGCTGGCGTGCGCGGTAATACTCGAAAGTCGTCGTGCTCATGATGGGCTCCTTCCGCCACATCGGTTCCGTGCCACATCGCGCGGGAACCTATCTCCATTGTACGGAAAGCGCCTCTTACACAAGCGGGACGAGCGGGATTCATCCCCGCGATTTCCGCATCCTACGGCCGTGCTCCGTGTGTCCGGACCGTCGCGGCGATCCGCCGGATGAGCCACACCGCGCCGAACCCGAGGAAGGAGAACACTGCGAACACCACGGTGAAATGCCATACGTCCGACATCGACGACCAGTCGAAGGAACCGCCTTCAGCCGCTGGCTCGCACATGATGGCGAGCACGCAGACATCGTCGAACGGATGGATCAACACCACGAGCAACGGCACGGCCGCCAACGTGCAGACCAAAGGGAACAGCAGCGCCCGCCACGGATGGTCCAGCGACTCCTCGCGCGAGGCGTATGCGCCGCACGTCACCAACAGGACCGGCGGAATCACGAAATTGATGAGCAACGCACCGACCATCGCCGCTCCGCCGCCGGCGATCGCGCAGCCCAACAACGTGCCGTAGATCAAGACGACCGTCAGCCAGCAGCCGAACCGCACCGTATCCAGTCGGATCCATGCCAGCAGACGGCCGCTCGCGCTCGCCGGCGGCGGGTCCACGAACAGTTCACGCAGCCCATACCGGCCGATGGCGAAACAGACGAACGCGATCGCCGCATAGGCGGCCAGCAGTATCAGACAGCCTCCCAACGTGGTCGCCGCAAGCCGGAGTCCCTCGGTACGCATCAGCGCCAGCCAATCCGCGAACGGCAGATACCGCCAGTCGGCTCGGCCGCCGGGCATGAGCCGAAGGCTTGCCCAGCCGAAGCCGACCGGGCCGAGCAACGTGCTCGCCAACGGGAATGACAGGCTCCCGGAACGGATCGAACCGAGTATCAGATTGGCGAGTCCCAATCCCACCGGCCACAGCCCGATCATGCTGGTCTGCCAGGCGAACCCCGGCAGCATGGTCCTGGTGGTTTCCGAGGTGAGTGCCGGGTCGATGACGAACAGTCCCGATGCCCAGACGAGCAGTATCAGCAACATGCCCAGCGCGGCGATGCCGATGCCGTGCGCGCGATTCCATGTGAACCGAGGCAAGGCTGTGCGCCGTGCGCCGTCAACGGGGAAATTCGATGGGCGCGGGGAGCGGGAAGTCGATGGTGCAGAGGTCATGACGGCCTCCTTTCCTGCCGGCGTACCGGCATCCGGCCGATGAACCGCGATGTCCATCGGCATGTCTGGTGATTCCATCGTAGAACGGTGGCGGCCGGTGCGATGATGGTTGTCATAACCGTTGTGACAACGCGGGATACGGCGTGTCCGCACGTGGCACACTGGGATTGATGCACGGCATTGATGGCGTCCGTGTCACGCCACATGGAAGCAGTCGGGACGAGGAGGCATCGCATGATACGCATCGGCATCGTGGACAACGATCCGTATGCCCTCTCGGCATTGAGTGACGTGATCGAACGTCTGGACGCGGGATTCACGCTGGCCTGGACCGCCACATTGGGGGCCGTGGCCATCAGCCGTTGCCTGAACCCTGCCAAACGTCCGGACGTGCTCCTGACCGACATGTCCATGGGAGACGTGCCCGGCACCGAGGTCTGCCGTGCCATCCGACTCAAGACACCCGCCGTGGGATTGGTGGGAGTCACCTCATACGATCTCGCGTCCTTCAGGGACGAGGCGGCCCGGTGCGGCGCGCAGGCATTGGTCGGCAAAACCGATCTGCCCGGCATGGCGCTCGCCATCCGCAACGCCGCGCGGGGATTGCCCACCGATTCCCGCGCCACCGGTTTCGATGCCGATGGTGGGGAAGACGGCGCCGAAACCGATACCGACACCGCCGACGGCAGGCCGCCGTTCCTGGACGCCGCCAGCGCGCATACGCTGCTGGAGGATTCCGCCTACGCCGTCAGAGGGGCGCTGTCCGCCAAGGAACGCGACACGCTGCGCCTCTACGCCGAAGGCCTGACCACCAAGGAGATCGCCGGGCATCTCGGTATCAGCGGCGCCACCGTCGCCACATTCGAACGGCGGGCGCTCGTCAAACTCGGTGCCCGCAGTCGGGCCCACGCCATTTCCATCTGCATACGGCGCCACGAAATATAGGGGTGCCGCCGTCAACAGGGCAATCGTCCATATGCCAGGTCCGGCGGATAAGGAGACACGTCATGAGGCGGATGTACGAGCTCAGGCACAGCATCGACGCCATCGACGATCGCGTGCGCAACGCATGGCTGCTCGTGGCCGTGCTGGTCACGGCCCTGGTCTGTTCCGCCGAGACCTTGGGCGGCATATTGAACGGCGACATGACGATTACGGATGCCATCACCTCGTTCGTGTTCGTCGTGGCCGTCATCCTCATGGCGTTCCGCCCGGTCACTGGATGTGTATTGACCGGCATGGCATGGACGGTCCTCTGCCTTGCGGCGGCTCAGATGCCTTCGGCCACGTTGTTGTCCGTGCTGCTGGCGGTGGGCATCGCCGGATATGCTGACAGGCGGTTGGCGCTCGCGATCACCGCCGTCGCCATGCTGGCATGGTTCGTGGGGAATGCGAACCTCTCCGGCACGCGACTGCTGTTCGGTACCATCGCCATACGCGGCGTCATGCCGGTGATCGTCTTATTCCTCGGATTCCTCCTGGGCGGCGTGGCGGCCCGATGGAATCATGAACGGAGCATGGCGCAGGCGGAGCTGGACCACAGGAAAAGGCAGGAGCGTGCGGCGCGGGACATCCATGACTACGTGTCCAACGATCTGGCATATCTGATCCTGCGGTTCGACAAGGATATCGCCGACGGTAACGCGCCCTCCACGGAGGAACTGCGCGAATTGTGTCGGGTCGCCGCTGAGGCACTGGAGCGCACACATCAGGTCATCAGCGTCATCGAAGGACGAGACGCCGCGCAATCGAGTTGCGAAAGTGCTGTCGGGATGCGGAATGCGGGCTTGTCACAGGTCGGAGTCAGGAAACAAGCTGATTGTCCCTTGGCCGAGCAGGTGCGGAGCATCGCGGCGACAGGCGACCGGAGGCTCCGGGAACTGGGGTTCGAAGGACAGACGATTATTACCGATGCCGGGACCACTGCGGATTGCAGCGTACTCGTCGCCGGACTGTTGGAGGAACTGTACGGCAACGTGGCCAAACACGCCGACCCGGCACAGGGGTATGTGATGACGGTGGGCATCGGAACGGACGCCGTGCGCGTCGTCTGCACCGATACGCCGAAGGCCATGGGGACGGCGGGGGATATGGATGATGCTGCCCTGTCGTCGGGCACCGGCCTGAACCGGTACCGCAGGTTGCTGGAACAACAAAACGGCGTCCTGCATATCGAAATGCAGGACGCCGAATGGACGTTGTCAGCCGTCATACCGCTGACAACACATTGAGATTAACGAACCCGATCAGCCGACGGACTTCTGGGCGGTCTCCACACCGAAGAAGCCGACGATGAGCATCGAGGCGATGGCGATCACGGAGATGGACACGAAGATGGACGTGGCACCCAGCGAGACGAGCATCCAGCCCACCACCATAGGCATGAGCACGTTGAGCAGCTTGGCGATGGCGTTGGCCACGCCCACGCAGCGGAAACGAACCTTGGTGGCGAACAGCTCGGGGGCGTACACGGCCACCACGGAGGCCATGAGCACGTAGAGGCACATCATGAGCAGGAAGCCCACGATGATGGCGCCGGTGGTGGAGGTCTGGAAGGCGTAGAGCATGCCGAACACGCCGGTGAACAGGAAGGCCGGCACGATGGTGCGCTTGCGGCCGATGCGGTCGATGAGCAGGGAGCCGATGAGGCAGCCCACCGGGGCGCCGAGCATCATCATCGTGGAGGTGGTCAACGAGGCGGAAAGGTTGATGCCGCGCTTGACCAGGATGGTCGGCACCCAGGAGGTGAAGGCGTAGGAGCACACGTTGGTGGCGCTCACTGCCACGATGGCCACGAGCAGGCAGATACCGAGCGAACGGCCGCCTGCGTTGCGGGTGGAATCCGTCTTGGACGTCGCCACGGATTCGGCCGGTTCGGAACCATTGGCTTCAAGCTGCTTGACGATGGCGTCGGCCTCATCGTAACGGCCATGCACCGCGAGCCAACGCGGGGATTCGGGGATGTCGCGGCGCAGCCACCAGATCACGGCAGCCACCAGGCCGATGCCCACGAACAGCGGACGCCAGCTCCAGCGGGGGATGATGAACGCGCACAGCAGCATGGCGATCGGCACGCCGCAGTTGGCCACGAGCGAGACGATCGCGCACCAGTGGCCGCGGCGGTTCATCGGGGCGAACTCGTTGACCATGGCGAAGCCGGTCACGATCTCGGCGCCGAGGCCGAGGCCCGCGCCGAGGCGGCATAGGGAGAGAATGGCCATGTTTGGTGCGAACGCGCCAAGGAAGGTGAAGCCGCCGAAGAGCAGCAGGTTGATCTGGTAGGCCACGCGGCGGCCCTTCAGATCGCCCACGAAGCCGGCCAGCAGGGAGCCGACCAACAGGCCAAGGAAGCCCGCGGACATGAACGTGGAGTTCTGGGCCACGGTGGACCAGTGGGTGGACAGCGCGCTGGAAGCCACGGCGCTGCCGATGTATACGTCGATGCTGTCCATCAGCATGCCGGCCGCCACCAAGGCGACGATGCGATGGAACATCGGGGTTTCATGCGCGCGATCCACGCGCGAGATGATTTCTTCTACCTGAGCGCGATTCGCGGCGGCCTCACGCGCCTGCGTGGAATTCATGGCCGTGGAATTGCGGGAAATCTGCTGTTCTGCAGCAGTCATAATGAGCGCCTCTTCTACATCCTGCCCGACGGCAACCGCTCAACGGTATATTGCCGGCGGACGAACTCTTGACTTCGCCCGTGATCCCGTTCTCCCTCCCATTGTGTGGGATGGGCGTCGGATGCGGGCGGCGTCTTGAATTCACCTACGGTGGGCAATCGTTGTGAGATTGCCCACGTACGTCAGGAAAGAACTATAGGTGCGCTCCCGCAGGCTGCTCGGCGACGGCCACATTGTGAACGGTAACCGTCAGAGGAAACAACGCAAAAGGGCGGCCCGATAAGGGTCGCCCTGAAATCATGACGTCACGGTAACCGCGGACTACTGCCGCGCCTGCTGCTTCGCCGCCAGAATCTCGTCCACCAGCTTCGGTTTCTCCGTGAGCTGCCCGGTGAAGCCGGGACGGATGTCCATGTGCAGTACCAGCGACGTGCGGTAGCCCTGCTCCGCGAGCTTCTTGGCGGCCTCGCCGGCCACCTTGAGCACGTCGTCCAGATCGCCCTCCACGTTGGTGAACAGCGCGTTGGTCTCCTGCGGCAGGCCCGATTCGCGGATCACCTCGATGGCCTGCGACACGTACGGCGAGACCTCCGAACCCACGCCTGCGGCAGACACCTGGATGGCGGCCACGGTGTTGAGGTACGGCTTGCCGGTGACCGGATCGACCGGCACTTCCTGCCTGACGGCGTTGCGGTCAAGAACCATGGGGTATTCCTTCCTATACGTGGGTGGCTCCCCTCGGCAAAGCGAAGGGAGCCACCGATTACCGATGCGTCAGCGATACTTCCAGAAGTGATCCATCGGACCGGAGCCCTGGCCCAGGTCCAGCATGGCCTTGAGCGCGCCGGTCAGGTACTTCTTGGCGTGCTTGATGGCCTTGGGCAGCGAGTCGCCCTGCGCCAGGTAGGCTGCGATGGCGGAGCTCAGCGTGCAGCCGGTGCCGTGGGTGTTCGGGTTGTCGATGCGTTCGCCGTCGAACCAGGTCACGGTGCCGTCGGTCTCCACCAGCACGTCGTTGGCGTCCTCGGTGCCGTGGCCGCCCTTGACGAGCGCCGCGCAGCCGAACTTGTCCACGATGCGGCGGGCCGCGGCCTCCATGTCCTCCTGGTCGTGGATCAGCGTGTCCGTGAGCACCTCGGCCTCGGGGATGTTCGGCGTGACCACCGTGGCCATCGGGAACAGACGGCCGGTCAGCGCGGCGATGGCGTCGTCGCTGATGAGCTTGGCTCCCGAAGTGGCCACCATCACCGGGTCGAGCACGATGTTCGTGGCGTGGTGGGCGGTCAGACGGTCGGCGATGGTGTCGATGATGTCGGTCGCGGAGACCATGCCGATCTTCACGGCCAGCGGTGGGATGTCCTCGAAGACCATGTCGATCTGGTCGGCCAGGATCTCCGGCTTGGTGTCCTGGATGGAACGCACGCCGGTGGTGTTCTGCGCGGTGAGCGCTGTGATGGCGCTCATGCCGAACACGCCGCAGGCCATCATGGTTTTGAGATCGGCCTGCATGCCGGCGCCACCGGAGGAATCCGATCCGGAGATGGCGAGTACGGGCGGCAACGTGGACATGGTTCTTCCTTTCTTCCGTGTGAAGTCGGCTTTATGTTACTGCGCGCTCTGGTACAGCTTGGAGCCGCCCTCCTGGAACCTGCGGCTCATCTCGGCCATGCCGGCTTGGATGTCCTCGGCGGTGGCGGTAGCGCCGGCGGAAGCCGGGGTGCTCATCGCGCCGCGGGCCTCCTGCGCGGAGGGAATCTTTCCGGCGAGCGTGTCGGCCACGAGCTGCTCCTGGGCCGCCGCGCCGCCGAACTGCTTGCGGATGTTCTGCGAGATGGCCATCGAGCAGAACTTCGGGCCGCACATCGAGCAGAAGTGCGCCATCTTGGCCGGTTCGGCGGGCAGCGTCTCGTCATGGAAGGCGATGGCGGTGTCCGGATCGTAGGAGAGGTTGAACTGGTCGAGCCAACGGAATTCGAAGCGGGCCTTGGAGATGGCCAGGTCGCGGTCCTGCGCGTGCGGGTGGTGCTTGGCGATGTCCGCCGCGTGGCAGGCGATCTTGTAGGCGATCACGCCCTGCTTGACATCGTCCTTGTTCGGCAGACCGAGGTGCTCCTTCGGGGTCACGTAGCACAGCATGGCGGTGCCGTAGCGGGCGATCTCCACGCCGCCGATGGCGGAGGTGATGTGGTCGTAGCCGGGCGCGGTGTCCGTGGTCAGCGGGCCGAGCGTGTAGAACGGGGCGTCCTTGCAGATCGCCTTCTCCATCTCGATGTTCATGCGCACGGTGTCGAACGGGATGTGGCCCGGGCCCTCGATCATCACCTGCACGTCCTTGGCCCACGCGCGCTGGGTGAGCTCGCCCAGGGTCATGAGCTCGGCGAGCTGCGCCGCGTCGTTGGCGTCCGCGAGGGAGCCGGGGCGCAGGCCGTCGCCCAGCGAGAACGCCACGTCGTACTTGGCGAAGATGTCGCACAGCTCGTCGAAGTGGGTGTACAGGAAGCTCTCCTGATGGTGCTGCAGGCACCATTCGGCCATGATCGAACCGCCGCGGGAGACGATGCCGGTCACGCGGTTGGCGGTCAGCGGCACGAAGCGCAGCAGCACGCCGGCGTGGATGGTCATGTAGTCCACGCCCTGCTCGCACTGTTCGATCACGGTGTCGCGGAACAGCTCCCAACTGAGCTTGGAGGCGTCGTCCTCGACCTTCTCGAGCGCCTGGTACATCGGCACGGTGCCGATCGGCACGGGGGAGTTCCTGAGGATCCACTCGCGCGTGGTGTGGATGTCGTTGCCGGTCGAGAGGTCCATGACCGTGTCGGCGCCCCACTTGGTGGCCCAGGTCAGCTTCTCCACCTCCTCGTCGATGGAGGAGGTCACGGCCGAGTTGCCCATGTTGGCGTTGAGCTTGGTCAGGAACGCGGATCCGATGATCATCGGCTCGGCTTCCGGATGGTTGATGTTGCACGGCATCACCGCGCGGCCGGCGGCGAGCTCCGAACGAACGAGTTCCACGTCGCAGTTCTCGCGTTCGGCCACGTACTTCATCTCGGGGGTCACGATGCCGTGGCGGGCGTACCACATCTGGGTCACCGGGTGGTCCTTGGCGCGCATCGGCTGGTGCGTGCGGCCACGCCATTCCTTGGTGGCGCGGCCGCGCTTGATGGCGCGCTTGCCGTCGTCCTCCAGATTGCGGGCGCGGCCCTCGTACTCCTCGACGTCGCCGCGATCCTTGATCCAGTCGAGGCGCAGGGGCTTCAGGCCCTCCTTCGGATCGCACTTGGGGCCTTCGGTGTTGTAGTCAATGAACGGCGGGTTCGGTCCCACACCGGGCGTGTCCGAGAGCTTGATCTCGGTGTACGGCACCTCAAGCTCGTAGGAGCCGAACTGGTTCTCGAAATGCACGGGCTTGGTCTTGCGGATGTGCGCTTTGTCGCGCTGGGCCGAGCCGCGGGCGGCGATGTCCACGCGCTGCTGCTTGGCGAGTTTCTGCGCGGCCTTGGCTTCCTTGGCGTTGGTGAACTGCTTGTCGGCGGCCTCGCTACCGGCGGGTGCGGTGCCCTCCTGGGCGGCCTGCGTGTCCGCCGCGGGGGAGTGGGTCACGATGCGCTTGGCATAGCCGTGCTTCGCTTCGCCGCGCACGGCCTTCCAGCCCTCGACCATCGCGCGGGTGGTCGCCTCGGGATCGTCGGCGCCGGCGATGGCAGAGACCGCGAACCAGCCTGCCGCCTTGGTGTGCGCCAGCATGTCCATGTCGGCCGCGGTCACACCGCCGCCCACCACCACCGGGAAGTCGCAGGCGGCGCAGATGGTGTCGATCTGCTTGGCGTCCAGCGTCTTGCCGGAACCGTCGTTGCCGCCCACGGAGGCCTCCGGCTTGGTGGCGGAGACGTGCAGCGGGCCGGCGCCGATGTAGTCGATGCAGCCGTCCGGTAGTTCGTTGATGAGCTTGACCAGCGCCTCGGTCTCGGCGGACAGGCCCACGATGGCGTCGTCGCCGAGCAATGCGCGGGCTTCGCGCGGCTCCATGTCGGTCTGGCCGATGTGCACGCCGTCCACCTTGATGCCCTTGCGACGAGCCTGCCAGACCACGTCCGCGCGGTCGTCGATCACGAAGGCCACGGAGTCGGACTTGTCGTTGTCCTCGATGATCTGGGCGATGTCCTGGGCCATCGCGGTCAGTTCGGAGGCATCCGCGTGCTTGGCGCGCAGCTGCAGGAAGGTCGCGCCGCCGCGCAGTGCCTGGTCCACCACGTCGGTCAGCGGGCGGCCCTTGCAGTCCTCGGGGCCCACCACGAAGTACGCGGACAGGTCGAACGAGTCGCGCATGGATGCGTACGGGTATTCGTTGCTCATTGGTTGTTCCTTTGATTGATTGAAATCTTGGCTCCCCTCTTTGAGGGGAGCTGGCCGCGAAGCGGACTGAGGGGAGCTCATGAAGTCCTAGCCGTTCTCTCCTCAATCGCCTACGGCGATGGTGCTTTGTAAGGTGATGAAGCCGGAATATCGACTACTTGAATTCGCGCGATCAGTACGCCAGAATCTCCGAATCGGCCACCTGTTCGGGTGTGAGGTTCCACAGCGCATCGAGCAGATGCACCTGGAACGAGCCCGGCCCCTCGGCCTTGGCCTCGGCCGCTTCGGCCGCGCGGTTGTACAGCAGGGAGGTGGCCAGGGCGGCCGTCAGCGGCTCGGCCACGGCCAGATACGTGGCGGTCACGCCGCCCAGCGAGCACCCCGCACCGGTGATCTTGGCCATCAGCGCGCTGCCGCCCGGCAGCCGGTACACCCGCTCGCCGTCGGTCACGAGGTCCACGGCACCGGATACGGCCACGGCGGCTTTGCCCGCAGGCGCCGAATCCGCAAGGAAGCGTGCCAGACGCTTCGCCGGCTCCACGGCGGCGTCCACCTCATCCACCGACTCCACGCCGGCCGGCCGGCTCGTCCCGTCATCCTCGGTGGCAAGCCCCCACATGGCGGTCAGGGCGATGATCTCCGAGGCATTGCCGCGCACGATGGTCGGGGGAGCGGCGCGGAACGCGCGCAGGATCTCGGTGCGGGTCTTGCCGATGCCGGCCGCCACCGGGTCGAGCACCCACTTGTGCCCGCTCTTATGGAACGCGCGTGCGATCTGCGGCAGCGCCTCCGCATAGAACGGCAGCAGCGTGCCCACGTTGATATAGTCCGCGCCGGAAATGGAGGCCGTGTCGATCACGTCGTCCGGCAGGAAGCTCATGGCTGCCGTGCCGCCGGCCGCGAGCTGCGCGTTGGCCACCAGGTTGATGGTCACGAAGTTGGTGAACGACTGTGCCAACGGCGTCCTGGCCTTGACATCGCGCACCGCCTGCGCGATGGAGGCCCGCAAAGCAGTCAGATCGGCCTGCCCGTCCGCATGCGCGTCGTCGTTCAGTTGATTGGATGTACCACAATGTACGTGCGAATCATCGCTCATATCACTGCTCCCTACGATGGTCTTAACCAACAGGTTCAAAGGGTCAGGCGCGAAGCCATTCTCAACCCGCCGTTGACGCGGGTCCCCCTGCATTACGCAGCCCAACGTATGCCCGAATCCAGACAATTTCGTCACAAAATCGCACGGAATCGTTGATTTGCGGCCATTGCCTCTGGCGCGTCGCCCGCCGCTGTGGTATTGGGGCGGCACTCAGGATTTTGGCTCACCTCGATGAGGGGAGCTGGCCGCGAAGCGGACCGAGGGGAGACCGGCCGGATGGCTTTCGGCAATCATATGGTGTCAGGTCTCTCCTGCAGCCGCTCATCCCGCCCCGGCCCGTGTAGGATGAAACCGTTTGCGTGAGCCCATCCACAGGGGAGGAACCATGACCGATCAATCCGCCGTCGATATCGAACAGATCAGGGACTATTCGCGCGCGTTCAACGCCGACCGCGCCAATCTCGTGGCCGCCAACGCCGCCGTCTCCACCGGCGTGCTCGCCGCCGCCACCGATTACCAGGGCCTGCGCGCCCTGCCGCGCGACTTCTCCGTCGAGCTCAAGCAGGGTTCGATCACCAACCAGGAACGTTCCGGCCGTTGCTGGATGTTCGCGTCCCTGAACACCCTGCGCTACGAGCTCATGCACCGCTGGAACCTCGAGGACTTCGAGTTCTCCGAAACCTACCTTTTCTTCTGGGATGCCATCGAGAAGTCCAACACCTATCTCGAGCATGTGCTGGAAACCCTGGACGAGCCCACCGACTCCCGCATCTTCGAAGTCATCAATGACGGCCCGTCCGACGACGGCGGCTGGTGGCAGATGTTCGCCGCGCTGGTGAACAAGTACGGCCTCGTGCCCAAGTCCGCCTACCCCGAATCCGCGAACTCCCGCGATTCCGACTCCTTCAAGCAGTACCTCAACACCAAGTTGCGCGAGTTCGCCGCCGATCTGCGCCGCCGTCACGAGGCCGGCGAGGCGCTGGACGCCCTGCGTGAGGCCAAGCGTGAGGACATGGCCACCGTCTACCGCATCTGCGCGATCGCGCTCGGCGAGCCGCCGGCGGCGTTCGACTTCCTGGCCCGCGTCAAGGACGACGATGACGACAAGGACGGCGAGTCGGACAAGGCCGGCAAGGCCGAACAGTCCAAGCAGGAATCCGGCATGGACGAGCGCAGGCAGATCCGCGAAACCGGCATCACCCCGATGGAGTTCTACCGCAAGTACGTGCCGGTGGACGTCAACGACTTCGTGACCATCTCCAACGCCCCGATGAAGCGCACCCCGTTCAACACGCGCTACCGCATCCGCTACACCGCGAACGTCATCGAGGCAGGCGACATGGAATTCGTCAACGTGCCGCTTGATGTGTTCAAGAAGGCCGCCGTGGACCAGCTCAGGGCCGGCCACCCGATCTGGTTCGCCTGCGACTGCATGCAGTTCGCGCTGCGCGGCGAAGGCGTCTTCGACCGCGACACCGTGCGCGTGGACCAGCTCTTCGGCACCGAATTCACGTTCGACAAGGCGGACGGCCTCGAATACGGCGACCGCCCCAGCAACCACGCGATGACCCTCACCGGCGTGAACCTGGATGACAACGGCAAGCCGAATCGCTGGAAGATCGAGAACAGCTGGGGCAAGGACAACGGCAAGGACGGCTACTATGTGGCCTCCGACGCCTGGTTCGACCAGTTCGTCACCGAAATCATCATCCGCAAGGACATGCTCGACGAGGCGACGCTCAAGCTCGCCCAGGCCGAACCGGTCGAGCTTGACCCCTGGCAGCCCCTCACCCGCCCCTGCCGCTGATTTTCGCAATTCCCAGGGTATGGAAGGGATGTAGGGGAGTGCCGCTATCCTGAAGCGGTTGTAACCAAGTCCCCAAACCGTTCAAACCAGAAGGTGCATTGTGGCTCAATCCAAACTCGATGAAGTCGTATCCCTTGCGAAGCGTCGCGGCTTCGTGTTCCCCGCCGGCGAGATCTACGGCGGCACCCGTTCCGCTTGGGATTACGGTCCTCTCGGCGTCGCGCTGAAGGACAACATCAAGCGCGAATGGTGGCGTTCCATGGTCGTCACCCGCCCCGACGTGGTGGGCGTCGACACCTCCATCATCCTGCCGCCCGAGGTGTGGGTCGCTTCCGGCCACGTGAGCGTCTTCAACGATCCGCTCGTCGAGTGCCTCAACTGCCACAAGCGCAACCGCGCGGACAAGCTCGAGGAGTCCTACGCCGAGAAGCACGGCGACAAGATGCCCGAGAACGGCATGAAGGACATCGTCTGCCCGAACTGCGGCACCCGCGGCGAGTGGACCGAACCGCGCGACTTCAACATGATGCTGCGCACCCACCTGGGTCCGGTCGAGGACGAGAACAGCCTGCACTACCTGCGCCCGGAGACCGCCCAGGGCATCTTCGTGGACTTCAAGAACGTGATGACCTCCTCCCGTTCCAAGCCGCCGTTCGGCATCGCCAACATGGGCAAGTCCTTCCGTAACGAGATCACGCCCGGCAACTTCATCTTCCGCACCCGCGAGTTCGAGCAGATGGAGATGGAGTTCTTCGTGGCCCCCGGCACGGATGAGGAATGGCACCAGTACTGGATCGACGCCCGTACCCAGTGGTACCTGGACCTCGGCGTCAAGCCGGAGAACCTGCGCCACTACGAGCACCCGAAGGAGAAGCTGGCCCACTACTCCAAGCGCACCGTGGACATCGAATACAAGTTCGGTTTCCAGGGCTCCGACTGGGGCGAGCTCGAGGGCGTGGCCAACCGCACCGACTTCGACCTGTCCGCGCACGCCAAGCACTCCGGCGAGGATCTGAGCTACTTCAACCAGGCCACCGGCGAGAAGTACGTGCCGTACGTCATCGAGCCGGCCGCCGGCCTGACCCGCTCCCTCATGTGCTTCCTGGTGGACGCCTACGACGTGGACGAGGCCCCGAACACCAAGGGCGGCGTGGACAAGCGCACCGTGCTGCGCCTCGACCCGCGCCTGGCCCCCATCAAGGCCGCCGTACTGCCGCTGTCCAAGAAGCCGGAGCTGCAGGAGGTGGCCCAGAACCTCGCCGCCGACCTGCGCTTCAACGAGTGGATGATCGACTATGACGAGTCCGGCGCCATCGGCCGCCGCTACCGTCGCCAGGACGAGATCGGCACCCCGCTGTGCATCACCGTGGACTTCGACACCCTCGACGACCACGCCGTGACCATCCGCGAGCGCGACACCATGGCCCAGGAGCGCGTCTCCCTGGACAAGGTGGCCGACTACGTCTCCGCCCGCATCGGCGAGAAGCGCACCCGCGTGCCGCTGAAGCCCGTCGAGATGGGCGGCGAGCCCTGGCCTGCCTCCGGCATCCAGGAAGCCGGCGGCCTGTACTGATCGGCCGGCACGGAAGAGATATCGATTCTGGCTCCCCTCGCTGAGGGGAGCTGTCACCGTAGGTGACTGAGGGGAGCGCATTCCGCTATGGAATCCTCCCCTCAGTCTTGCAAAGCAAGGCAGCTCCCCTCAGCGCGGGGAGTCGAACTATGTAGGAACAACGTGACAGACAACCCCGAAACCGTCATCGCAGCACCGCACGAGACCGACAACCTCGACCCGCGCACGGATGCGCCGGCCCGTGCGTCCGAACCCGTGCATATCGCCCCCGTCAGGCTCGGCGATATCACCGTGCCCACACCGGTCGTGCTCTCGCCCATGGCGGGCGTGACCAACTGGCCGTTCCGCGTGATCTGCGAGGAGTACGGCCCCGACGGCCTCTATGTGGCTGAGATGATCACCGCGCGCGCACTGGTGGCGCGCAACCCCAAGGCCCTGCGTCTGTGCCACTTCGCGCCCAGCGAGAAGATCCGCTCGCTCCAGCTGTACGGTGTGAACCCCTCCATCACCGAACAGGCGGCGAAAATCGTGGTGGACGAGGGCATGGCCGACCATGTGGATCTCAACTTCGGCTGCCCGGTGCCCAAGGTCACCCGTCGCGGCGGCGGTTCGGCGCTGCCTTGGAAGACGGACATCTTCACCGAGCTCATCCAGCGCGTGGTCGCCGTGTGCGAGCCCGCCGGCATCCCCGTCACGGCCAAGATCCGCGTGGGCATCGACCACGAGCACGAGACCTTCCTGGAAGCCGGGCACATCGCCCAGGAGGAAGGCTGCCGCGCGGTGACCCTGCATGCCCGCACCACCGCCGAATACTATGGTGGCCACTCCGACTGGTCCCGCATCGGCGAGCTCAAGAGCAGCCTTGACATCCCTGTGTTCGGCAACGGCGACATCTGGGGCGCCGAGGACGCGCTTGAAATGGTGCGCGAGACCGGTTGCGACGGCGTGGCCATCGGCCGAGGCTGCCAGGGACGCCCGTGGCTGTTCGCCAACATCAAGAACGCCTTCGCCGGCAACCCCGAACGACTCAACCCGAATCTCGGCGAGGTCTGCCGGGTGATCCACCGTCACGCCGAACTGCTCACCGAGTTCTACGAGGGCGACGAGATGATGGCCGTGCATGACCTGCGCAAGCACATCGCTTGGTATCTCAAGGGATTCCCGGTGGGCGGCTCCACGCGCAAGGCCTTCATGGAATGCGAGAGCCTGGCGGACGTGGACCGCGAGATCGGCCGCCTGGACCCGACCATCGAATACCCGCCGCGCGTGGTGGACAAGCCGCGCGGCCGCGTGCGGTTCGCCAAGAAGGTCCACCTGCCCTACGGCTGGCTTGATTCGCGCACCACCACCCATGAGGAGCGTGAGGCCCTCTTCGGCGACGACCCGATGGACGCCAGCTACTGACCGCACGCCGTGCGGAACCGGTCCGGAGGACGCCCCGGACCGGAAAAACGGCAAACGTACGCAAAAAGACGAAAATATCCACACAACACGCGCGGTTGGGCGTGTGAATTTCCCCCAGGCAGTAGCCTAGGTGCGCTACTCTTGGGTGTAACCGTGAAGTGACAGGAGCCAAACGTGAGCGAGATCGCGCAGACAGAGTTCAACGACAAGACCAACATCAAGGTCGTCGGCGTCGGTGGTGCCGGCGGAAACGCCGTTAACCGCATGATCGCCGAAGGCTTGCAGAACGTCGAGTTTGTAGCGGTAAACACCGACGCGAAGGATCTCCTCCGCTCCGACGCGGACGTGAAGATCTCCCTGTCCGACCAGACCAGCCGCGGGCTCGGCGCCGGAGCCGACCCGGAGAAGGGCGCCAAGGCCGCCCAGGATCACCAGTCCGACATCGAGGAGGCCCTGAAGGGCTCCGACATGGTCTTCGTCACCTGCGGCGAGGGCGGCGGTACCGGTACCGGCGCCAGCCCGATCGTGGCCCGTGCGGCCCACCAGCAAGGCGCCCTGACCATCGCCGTGGTCACCCGTCCGTTCAGCTTCGAGGGCCCGCAGCGCGCCGCCTCCGCCGACTACGGCATCGACAACCTGCGCAAGGAGGTCGACGCCCTCATCGTCATCCCGAACGACCGATTGCTGGAGCTTTCCGATCGTTCCATCGGCATCATCGAGGCCTTCAAGACCGCCGACACCGCACTGCTGGCCGGCGTGCAGGGCATCACCGACTTGATTTCCGCGAATTCGTACATCCACGTCGACTTCAACGACGTGAACTCCATCCTGCGCGGCGCCGGCACCGCACTGTTCGGCATCGGTTCGGCGCGGGGCGAGGATCGCGCCACCCAGGCCGCCGAAATCGCCATCAGCTCCCCGCTGCTTGAGGAAAGCATCGAGGGCGCCCACGGTGCGCTCATCAACATCGCCGGCCCCACCGACCTGAAGCTGCAGGAGGCCTCCGCCGCCACCGAGCTGGTCCGCAAGGCCATCCACCCCGAAGCCCAGATCATCTGGGGTCTCGCGCTGGACGACGCCTACGGCGACGAGGTGCGCGTCACGGTCATCGCCGCCGGTTTCGACCCGGTCTCCGCCCAGGAAGCCGCCCAGCAGCAGAAGCCGGTGAGCCCCGTGGTGCCCACCAGCGCGCTGAGCCATCCGCCGGTCCGCCAGGCCACCGCGCCGCAGACCACTGCCGCCGCCCAGCCCCAGCCGGCCGTGCAGCAGCCCGCGGTGTCCCAGCCGCGTCCGGCCACGACCCAGCCGACGTACGCGCCCAGCACCCCGGCCTCGCTGCCGTTTGACGACCCGACCACCGAACGTCCGGCCGTCGCCCCGAGCGACCCGATGGGCGATCTCGACATTCCCGACTTCCTGCGCTGAAGCTGACCGCTGAAAGGATCGAACCATGGCAGGGTTCATGAAGAACGCTATGTCCTACCTCGGCATGAGCGACGTGGTGGACGACGATGACGACTACATCGAGGAGGAGGAACCGGTCCAGCCGGCCCCCAAGCCCACGTTCGACTCCGACCACACGGTGACCCCGATGCCGGCGGCCACCACCAGCACGCCGTCCTCGACCAAGCAGTTCCCGGTCGGTCGCGTCAACCGCATCACCACCATCCACCCGAAGTCCTATGAGGACGCCCAGCTCGTGGGCCGCGCCCTGCGCGACGGCGTGCCGGTGGTGCTCAACCTGACCGGCGTGTCCGAGGCCGTGGCATACCGCATCGTGGACTTCTCCGCAGGCGTGGTGTTCGGCGTGCGCGGCTCCCTCGAGCGCGTCACCCCGCGTGTGTTCCTCCTGAGCCCCGCCCAGGTGAACATCAAGGTCGAGGAGCCCACCGCCCCCGCATCCGCCCACGACCTCTTCGCGGACTAGTCCCATCCTTGGCTCCCCTCCCTGAGGGGAGCTGTCAGCGCAGCTGACTGAGGGGAGCGTATCCGAACAGTGTTTGCCGATAATCGGACGATCGTCTCCCATCGTCTTTCCAGCCGACTCCCAGCAAGGAGTCGGCTTTCGCATATCCGGCCACCAGCGAACATTTCACCGCCGCTTGTTAGGCTGGCAGCATGTTATCCCTGACTTTCGCCATGATCGGCCGCATCCTTGCATGGCTGATCAACGCCTACATCACCGTCCTCTTCATCCGCATGATCCTCGACTGGGTCTCCCTGCTCGCCCGCAACTGGTATCCGCGCGGCGTGGTGGCCCAGCTCATCAACGCCGTCTATACCGTCACCGAACCGCCGCTCAGGTGGCTGCGCCAGTACATCCGCCCGCTGCCGCTCGGCGGCATGTACCTGGACATCAGCTTCATCGTCCTGTACTTCCTGCTCGTCGCCCTCGAATCGGTGATCATGATCATCTTCTGACCTTGCGGCCGCCGGCGCGGCAACACGGTTTTCGCGAACTTTATCCGCCATAAAACCGCGTTACTTGCCATGAAACGATGGGGTCGTGATAGCATCGTGATGATACCAACGTAAGCGAGGGCACTGCCCCAAAGCGAGGTGCAAGATTTATGGCTCTGTTGACGCCGAAGGATATTAGGGAGCATACCTTCCAGACCGTTCGATTCAAGGAAGGCTATGACGTCGATGAGGTTGACGACTTCCTCGATCAGGTCACGGAAACGGTCGAAGCTCTGGGACGTCAGGCGGTAGCCGGCGGCCAGTCCACCCAGGCTCTGGGTCCGGACGTGACCAGCCTCAACAACAAGATTTCCGAGCTGTCCGGTCAGGTGCAGCAGCTTCAGGCCGAGAACGAGAACCTGAAGAAGTCCGCCGCCGAGGTCCAGCAGGCTGCCGAATCCCGCGGCGATCAGGCCGCCCAGGTGGCCGCCACCAAGCTCAGCGAGGCCGAGGAATCCAACCGTGCGCTGGCCTCCCAGAACGAACAGCTCAAGGGTCAGGTCGACCAGCTCAACGCCCAGATCGACCAGCTGACCGCCCAGGCCGCCCAGGCCTCCGGCAACCAGGAAGCCGTCGGCCAGCAGATCGCCGCCATCCAGCAGGAGCGCGACAAGTTCCGCGCCTCCGCCGAGGAGCTGTCCCGCAAGCTCGCCGCCGCCCAGCAGCAGGGTGCCGTGGCCCAGCAGCAGGCCGCCCAGATCCAGGATCTCTCCCGTCAGCTCGAAGAGGCCAAGCAGCGTGAGAACCAGCTGCGCAGCCAGGTCTCCAAGGTCGAGCCGAGCACCGAGACCGGTTCCCTGCAGAAGATCGCAGGCGCCGCCTCCATGCCGGGCACCGAGCCCGAGCGCGCCACCGCCATGCTCACCCTGGCCATGCAGCTGCACGACCAGTACGTCGAGAAGGGCAAGAACAAGGCCCGCGAGATCGGCGAGGCCGCCCAGAACAAGTACGAGGACCTGGTCACCAAGGCCAACAACTACTCCGATCGCACCCGCGCCGAGGCCGACGACTACTCCGCCCGCACCCGTTCCGAGGCGGACACCTACTCCGACCGCACGCACTCCGAGGCCGACGCCTACCGCGACAAGACGCACGCGGACGCCGAGAACTACGCCAAGAACGTGCACTCCGAGGCCGACGCCTACTCCGTCAAGACCCGTCAGGATGCGGACAACTACTCCAAGACGCAGCACACCGACGCCGACAACTACGAGGCCGAAGTCCAGCGCCGCGCCGCCGAGTACGACAAGAAGACCCGTTCCGCCGCGGACACCTACGCCGAGCAGGTGCGCGACAACCTGCAGGCCCAGTCCAAGGTCATCGAGGGCAACATCCAGAGCCTCAAGCAGTTCGAGACCGAGTACCGCGCCCGCCTCACCGAGTTCCTCGGCCAGCTGGTTTCGCAGGTCTCCGAGTCCAACAACTACGAAGACCAGACCTCGAACAACTAAGGCATAGGCAGGGTCAAGTCGTATGACGAACCAACAGGGACGGCTGCGCACCCGCGCGGCCGTCTTTGCATGTGTGGCCGCGGTCGCGCTGATCATCGACCAGCTCACCAAGGCCTGGGCCATGGCGGCGCTGTCCGCCGGCCAGACCATCCGTATCATCCCCGGACTGCTGTCGCTCACGCTCGTGCGCAATCCCGGTGCCTCGCTCGGCATGGGTTCCGGCGCCACATGGGTGATCAGTCTGCTGGCCGTCGTGGCATGCGTGGCGCTGGTGGTGTTCGGTGTGCGTACCGTATCCATGAAATGGACGGTCACGCTGTCCTTCGCGTTCGCCGGGGCGTTCGGCAACCTCATCGACCGCGTGATGTACGCGGACGGATTCCTCAACGGCAAGGTGGTGGACTTCCTCAACTACGGCTGGTCCGTGGGCAACGTGGCGGATATCTACCTCGTGGTCGCCGGCGTGGTGCTGGTGTTGCTCATCCTGAAGGGCGAGCCGTTCAGCGCCAAGGATCTGGAAACGACCGATGCCACCCCGGAGGCGGACGCCAAGCAATGAGTCGCATGGTTCCCGCTCCCGACGCCCTCGTAGGCAAACGTTTCGATGTTGCCGTGGCCAAGATGCTCGGCATTTCCCGGTCCAAGGCCGCCGACCTCATTGATTCCGGTCAGGCGCGCGTATTGGGCCGCGATGTCGCCCGATCCAGCACCCTGGGGGCGGGGGAGACCGTCGAATTCGATCTTGTCGAGGAACACGCCGAACCCGAACCCATCGCCAACGACATGGCCGTGGTCTACGAGGACGACGACATCGTCGTCGTGGACAAGCCGGTCGGTGTGGCCGCCCACGCATCCGTCGGCTGGACCGGCCCCACCGTCCTGGGCTCGCTGCGTGACCGCGGCGTACACATCACCTCCTACGGCGCTGCCGGCCGCGAGGGCATCGTCTCCCGTTTGGACGTGGGCACGTCCGGTCTCATGCTCGTGTGCAAATCCGATCTGGCATACACCGAGATGCGCCGTCAGTTCGCCGAACACGAGGTCAGGAAGACCTACCATGCGCTCGTGCAGGGCTCGTTGAAGCAGGACAAGGCCACCATCGAGGCACCCATCGGCCGCGCCAAGGTCTCCGATTTCCGATTCTGCGTGACCCCGGCCGGCAAACCCGCCGTGACCCATTGGGATGTTCTGGAGCGGTTCGGCCATGAGGCCACGCTCGTCTCCGTGAACCTGGAGACCGGTCGCACGCATCAGATCCGCGTGCATTTCTCATCCATCGGGCATCCCCTGTGCGGCGACCCGATGTACGGCGCCAACCCGGTGCTCTCCGAGGCACTCGGCCTCGACCGTCAGTGGCTGCACGCCATGAAACTCGAATTCCGTCATCCCCGTACCCGCGTGTGGACCACCGTGGAATCCCATTACCCGGCCGACCTCGCCCAGGCGCTTGCCGTCATGCGGGCCCGCCATGTCGAGACCGATATCACCACTGCCGAGCCCGACGCATCCGCCTCAGCCTTGGACGAAACGATTCTGGTCGACTAAGCGCTGCCAAGGCCACAAGGTATGGTGGAACGCATGGCTGAAACCGGGAACTTCGTACATCTGCACAACCATACGCATTACTCGCTGCTGGACGGCGCGTCGAAGATTCCGGCGCTGGCCAAGCGCGCGGCGGAGCTCGGCATGCCGGCCATCGGCATCACCGACCATGGCAACATGCACGGCGCGTACGAGATGTACACCAACTGCGTGTCCAACGGCGTCAAGCCCATCATCGGCATCGAGGCCTACGTGACCCCGGAAACCGCGCGACAGGACAAGTCCCGCGTGCACTGGGGCACCGAGGCACAGCGCCGCGACGACGTGTCCGGCGGCGGCCTCATCACCCACATGACCATGTGGGCCGAGAACGACGAGGGTCTGGTCAATCTCATCAAGGCGTCCTCCGTGGCCAATCTTGAAGGCCGTGTCATGCGTTACCCGCGTATGGATAAGGAGGTCCTGTCGACGTATTCGAAGGGTGTGATCGCGTCGTCGGGTTGTCCGTCGGGCATCATCCAGACGCGCTTGCGTTTGGGGCAGTTCGATGAGGCGTTGCGTGCTGCTGGCGAGTTCCAGGACATCTTCGGCCGGGATAATTTCTTCATCGAGCTCATGGACCATGGCCTCAAGATCGAGACCCAGGTGACCCGTGATCTCCTGGACATCGCGAAAAAGCTCAACGCGCCCTTGTTGGCGACGAATGATTCGCATTACGTGCATGCGGAGGACGCGGGCGCGCAGGACGCGATGCTGTGCATCAACTCGGGCTCCCGTTTGGATGATCCGGACCGGTTCAAGTTCGACGGCACCGGGTATTTCATCAAGACCGCCGATGAGATGCGTGACCTGTTCCGTGAGCTGCCCGAAGCCTGTGACAATACGCTGCGGATCGCGGAGCGTTGCAATGTGATGTTCGACGATCACGAGGACGGGGCGTTCATGCCGAAGTTCCCCTGCCCGGAGGGCTGGGACGAGACGAGCCTGTTCCTGAAGAAGGTCGAGGAGGGCCTGGAGAAGCGCTACGAGGGCAACCCGCCGTTGGAGGTGTTGAAGCAGGCGGATTACGAGTGCGGCGTGATCTGCCAGATGCAGTTCTGCGGTTACTTCCTGGTGGTCGCCGACTACATCCAGTGGGCCAAGGACCATGGGATCATGGTGGGTCCTGGCCGTGGCTCGGCGGCAGGCGCGATGGTCGCCTACGCGATGGGCATCACGGAACTGGACCCGTTGAAGCACGGTCTGATCTTCGAACGTTTCCTGAACCCGGAGCGCGTGAGTCTGCCGGATATCGATGTGGATTTCGATCCGGAGGGCCGTGGCCGTGTGATCGAGTACTGCGGCGAGAAGTACGGCACGGACAAGGTCGCGCAGTGCGTGATCTACGGCACGATCAAGACCAAGCAGGCGTTGAAGGACTCCGCACGCATCATGGGCTACGAATTCTCCGTGGGCGAGAAGGTCACCAAGGCCCTGCCCCCGGCGGCCACGGGCGGCAAGGACATCAGCCTGCACGACATCTTCGACCCGCAGGCGAAACGCTACGCCGAGGCCCGCGAGTTCCGTGAGATGTACGAGTCCGATCCGGACGCGCGCCGCATCACCGACGAGGCCAAGGGCATCGAGGGCCTGATCCGCCAGACCGGTGTGCACGCCTGCGCCACCATCATGGGTAGCGCCCCCATCACGGACACGTCCCCGTTGCTGGAACGTACGGACGGCACGATCACCACCACGTTCGAGTACCATACGTGCGAAACGTTGGGTCTGGTGAAGATGGACTTCCTGGGCCTGTCCAACCTCACGACCATCCACGACACGCTCAGGAACATCGAGGCCAACGGCAAGCCCGCCATCGACTACACCAAGATCCCCCTGGACGACAAGCCCACGTACGAGTTGCTCTCCCGCGGCGACACCCTGGGCGTGTTCCAGCTCGATTCCGACGGCATGCGCGCGCTGCTCAAGACGTTGAAGCCCGATAACTTCAACGACATCTCCGCACTGATCGCCCTGTACCGTCCGGGCCCGATGTCGATGGACTCGCACACCAACTACGCCAAGCGCAAGAACGGCCTGCAGAAGATCACGCCGATCCACCCCGAGCTCGAGGAACCGTTGAAGCAGGTGCTCGACGAGACCTACGGCCTGATCATCTACCAGGAGCAGGTGCAGTCCGCCGCCCGTATCCTGGCCGGCTACTCCCTGGGCAAGGCAGACGTGCTCCGGCGTGCCATGGGCAAGAAGAAGCCCGAGGTGCTGGCCAAGGAGAAGGTGCCGTTCTTCGCCGGCATGAAGGAGCACGGCTACTCCGAGGAGGCCGCCACCGCCGTGTGGGACATCCTGGTCCCGTTCTCCGGCTACGCCTTCAACAAGGCGCACTCCGCCGCCTACGGCCTGATCTCCTACTGGACCGCGTACCTCAAGACCCATTACCCGGTCGAGTTCATGGCCGCCCTTCTGCAGGGCGCGGCCACCAACAAGGACAAGACCGCGCTTTACCTGGGCGAGGCGCGGCGCATGGGCATTCAGGTGCTTTCCCCGGACGTCAACGAGTCGGTGTACGAGTACTCCGCCGTCGGCGACGTGGTGCGCTTCGGCCTGGGCGCGATCCGCAACGTGGGCGCCAAGGCCGTGGCCGACATCATCGCCGAACGCGAGGGCCCGCGCGGCAAGTTCGTGAACTTCATGGACTTCATCCGCCGCGTGCCCTTGACCGCCTTGAACAAGCGACTGGTCGAATCCCTGATCAAGGCAGGCGCGTTCGACTCCATCGACCCGAACCGGCGTGCCCTGTTCACCGTGCACGAGGCCGCCATCGACTCGGTCGTGAGCCTCAAGCGCAAGCAGGCCGAAGGCCAGTTCGACCTGTTCTCCGACGACGAGGACGGGGGAGCCGAGGCCATGGGCGACGCCTCCGTGAGCGTGCCGGACATCGAGGAATGGGACAAGAAGACCAAGCTCAACTTCGAACGCGAGATGCTGGGCCTGTATGTGTCCGACCATCCGCTCTCCGGCATGCAGTCCGTGCTCGCGTCGCTGCGGGAGATGTCCATCGCGCATCTGATCGACCGTGCCAAGACCATGCCCGAAGGCCAGCAGGTCACGCTCGCCGGCCTCGTGACCGGCGTGGACCGGCGCGTCTCCAAGAAGGGCAACCCGTGGGCCATCGTCACCATCGAGGACATGGAAAGCAGCATCCAATGCATGTTCTTCGGCAAGGTGTACGAGGCCGCGGCCGCCGAACTCGCACTTGATTCCGTGGTGCAGATCCGCGGTCAGGTGGAGCTGCGCGACGAGACCGTCTCCCTCAGGGCCACGGAGATGCAGGTGCCCACGCTGGAGGCCGAGGACGAGCGGCCGTTGGTCATCACGCTGCCGCCGGTGGCGCTCGATCGCCGCCGCATGATGGAACTCGGCCAGGTGCTTTCCAACCACCCCGGCTACTGCGAGGTGCATCTCGCGGTGATGGACGAGAAGGGCAACGCCCAGGTGCTCACCTTCGGCGACCGGTTCCGCGTCAAGCGCGACACCTCCCTGTTCGCCGAAATCAAGATCCTCTTCGGCCCCAGCTGCCTGCCCGCCGCCTGAGTGAGCCGTGCGTCTTCTTCCGGAGATTGTTGATGGTCCCGGCTCCCCTCGCTGAGGGGAGCTGTCAGCGAAGCTGACTGAGGGGAGTCCAGTCGAGAGGAGTCTAACCGGGGAGCCGTTCCGGTACTACCATGTCGAACCGTGACCACCTCAGTAGAAGACGAGCAACGTTGGATATCCGAGACGCTGGAACGGCTCTCGCATTCGCAATTCCGCGACAAATTCCAGCTTGCGGACAAGGACCGCGTATACGCCCGCGCCAAGGGCAAGGCGACCATCGACCGGCACGCGAGGGAGATGCTGCGCGACAGGGTCGGCGCCGCCGAGCCGAAGAACGACGGACGGCAGACCCCGTGGCGCGGACATCCGGTCTTCACCGCCCAGCATGCCACCGCCACCTGCTGCCGTGGCTGCATCGAAAAATGGCATCACATCCCCAAAGGCCGTGAGCTGACCGATGATGAGGTGAACCGTCTTGCGGACCTCGTGATGGCCTGGATCGAACGGGACCTTGTCAACCATCCCGCGCGTTGGTTCGTGAAGAGCTGATATCCCTCTTGAAACCAGTGACCTCCCAGTATTCCGGGAGTAGCATGAAGGCGAACATTCGTTTTCCATGAACGAAAGGATCGTCATGAGCGAGCAGCAACTGGTTTCCCCCGAACTGACGTTGAACGACAAGGCGCATTCCGTCATCCCGCAAATCGGATTCGGCACCTTCCAGATTCCCCCGGAGGACACGCAGCGAGCCGTCGAGGAGGCCCTCGAAATCGGCTACCGCCACATCGACACCGCGGCCGCCTACTACAACGAGGAACAGGTGGGCGACGCGCTCAAGGCCACCGGCATGGCCGGCAAGGTGTGGGTGACCACCAAGCTGCGCAACTGCGATCAGGGCTACGACTCCGCCATGGTGGCCTTCGAGGAGTCCCGCAGGAAGCTCAAGGTGGATGTCGTCGACATGTACCTCATCCACTGGCCGTTCCCCGCCGCCGGCTTCTACAAGGAGACCTGGCGGGCGCTGCTCAAGCTGCGCGACGAAGGCGCCATCCGCGTGCCCGGCGTCAGCAACTTCCTGCCCGAGCACCTGCGCGGCATCATCGAGGACTCCGGCGAGACCCCCGCGGTCAACCAGATCGAGGTCCACCCGCGCTACAACCAGCCCGGCAACCTCGCCTTCTGCAAGGCGCGCGGCATCGTGGCGGAAGCCTACAGCCCGCTCGGCCACGGCAAGGACATCGAATCCGATCCGGTCGTCAAGGCCGCCGAAGCCCATGGCGTCACGCCGGCGCAGGTCGTGCTGCGCTGGCATACGCAGGAGGGCCGCATCATCATCCCGAAGTCCAAGCATGTCGAACGCATGAAGGCGAACCTCGCCAGCGCGACCTTCGACCTGACGGCCGCCGAACTCGCCGCCATCGACGCGCTCGACGACCCGCACGCCAACGTGAGCGCCGATCCGGCCACGTTCACCCATTCCCAGTCCTGGGCCGACCAGCACGTCCGCGGCAACATCTGATGCCCTGGGAGGGGCGGCTCCCCATGCGAAGAGGAGCCGCCCCGCCATCACCGCGGCCGCGAGTCCGCCGTATCCCTCATAAATCCCACACAACGCCGACGATTGCCCATGGCGCGCCGACACATAATGCGACAAGATGTCTGTCAAAAGGTTGACGCAATGTCAACACATTCTCCAAAGGAGGAGTGTCATGTACTATTCCAACGGAAACTACGAGGCATTCGCCCGTCCGAAGAAGCCGGCCGGCGTCGATGGCAAATCGGCCTACATCATCGGCACCGGACTCGCTGCCCTGTCCGCGGCCTGCTATCTGGTGCGCGACGGTCAGATGCCCGTCGACCACATCTATATCCTCGAGAAGGACCCGGTGCCGGGCGGTGCCTGCGATGGCGCCGAAATCCCCGGCCTCGGCTACGTGATGCGTGGCGGACGCGAAATGGACAACCACTTCGAGGTGATGTGGGACCTGTTCCGCTCCATCCCCTCCATCGAGACCGAAGGCGTCTCCGTGCTGGACGAGTACTACTGGCTCAACAAGGAGGACCCGAACTACTCGCTGTGCCGCGCCACCAAGGATCTCGGCAAGGACGCCGGCACCAACGGCAAGTTCGGCCTGTCCGACAAGGCCTCCCAGGAGATCATGAAGCTCTTCTTCACCCCGGACGAGGAGCTGTACGACAAGCCCATCACCGACTTCTTCGACGACGAGGTCCTGAATTCCAACTTCTGGATGTACTGGCGCACCATGTTCGCCTTCGAGAACTGGCACTCCGCACTCGAGATGAAGCTGTACATCAAGCGCTACATCCACCACATCGGTGGTCTGCCGGACTTCTCCGCCCTGCGCTTCACCCGCTACAACCAGTACGAATCCATGATCCTGCCAATGGTCAAGTACCTCGAGGGCCTCGGCGTCCAGTTCCACTACAACACCAAGGTTGAGAACGTCGAATTCGCCATCGGCGGGGGAGACGGACCCAAGCGTGAGCATACCGGCGTGGGCCAGGACACCATTCTCAAGATCCAGGCCACCTCCGGCGTCTTCAAGCGCAACCCGTACTCCAGCCCCACCAAGAAGCTCGCCGTGCGCCTCGACATCGATCACGAAGGCGAGAAGTCCTCCATCGACCTGACCGAAAACGACCTCGTGTTCATCACCAACGGCGGCTGCGTGGAGAACTCCACCATGGGCTCGCAGCACGCGCCCGCCCCGTGGAACCCGGACCTGAAGCCCGGCGGCGGCTGGGACATGTGGCGCAACATCGCCAAGCAGGACCCGAGCTTCGGTCACCCGGACAAGTTCTGCTCGGACCCGCAGGCCACCAAGTGGATGAGCGCCACCGTGACCACTCTGGACAAGGAGATTCCGCCGTACATCCAGCGCATCTGCAAGCGCGAACCGTTCACCGGCCACGTCGTCACCGGCGGCATCGTCACCGTCACCGACTCCAACTGGCTCATGAGCTGGACCCTCAACCGCCAGCAGCAGTTCCGCGACCAGCCCAAGGACCAGCTGTGCGTGTGGGTCTACGGCCTGTTCCCGGACAAGCCCGGCAACTACGTCAAGAAGCCGATGACCGAATGCACCGGCGAGGAGATCTGCGAGGAGTGGCTCTACCACATGGGAGTCCCGACCGACAAGATCGAGGCGCTCGCCAAGAACCACGCCAACACCGTGCCGGTCATGATGCCGTACATCACCGCGTTCTTCATGCCTCGCGCCGCCGGCGACCGCCCGGACGTGGTGCCGGACGGCGCCGTGAACTTCGCGTTCCTCGGCCAGTTCGCCGAAACCCCGCGCGACACGATCTTCACCACCGAGTATTCGATGCGCACCGGCATGGAAGCGGTGTACACCCTGCTCGACGTGGACCGCGGCGTGCCTGAGGTGTGGGGCAGCGTGTACGACGTACGCAACCTGCTCAACGCCACCGTCAAACTACGCGATGGGTCGCCTGTCACCGATATGAAGCTCAACTTCGTGGAGAAGGCCGTGCTCGGCAAGGTCTTGAAGAAGCTCGACGGCACCGACATCGCCACGCTGCTCAAGGAGTACCACGTGATCTGATTTCGTGAGGCGTGCCGTTTGATCCAAGCTGGCAAGCGGCACGCCTGGGCTCCCCTCTTCCGAGGGGAGCTGTCGAGCAAAGCGAGACTGAGGGGAGTCGCGGTTCAACCCGTTGCGACTCCCCTCAGTCGTCTTCGACGCCAGCTCCCCTCGGAAGAGGGGAGCCCAAGCGCGCCGGAATCATCCGGCTCCTACCGCACTCCCCAGTCGTAGCGCTGGGATTCGAGACGCATGTAGGTGAACAGTTCCGTGCGGTCGATGCCGTCGATCTTGCGGATGTGACGGTTCACCAGCTCCAGCATGCTCTCATCGTCCTCGGCGAAGATCTCCGCGAGGATGTCGAAGCGACCGGCCGTGATGATCACGTAGTCGATCTGATGGATCTCCTTGAGTTCGCGCGCCACGTATTCGATGTCGCCATTGACGGTGATGCCCACCATCGCCTGACGTTTGAAACCCATGTCCATCGGATTGGTCACGGCCACGATCTGCATGATGCCGTCGTCCAGCATCTTCTGCACGCGCAGCCGCACCGCCGCCTCGGACAGGCCGATCTGCTTGCCGATCGACACATACGACCGGCGGCCATCCTCCTGCAGCAGCGTCACGATCTTCTTGTTCGTCTCGTCCATCGACTGCGCGGCGGTGTCCGATGCCGTGCCCTCCGTGCCGTCCTTGCCGCTTTTTGCCGCCGCCATGATCGCCGTCCTTGTCCTGATCGGTATGCATTCCAGTCTTGTGTGTCCCATTATGCCTGCCAGTGATGTCGGAATGATTCGAAATCGTTAATTCGCGTGTCTCGCATCTGCGATTTTCGCATTAACCGGGGTTCACTATGTGACATATTTTCGACGGAAGATGTGTCGTATGGCTTCCTTCAGGTGAAAGCCGGCAAATCAGCATAAATATGCGATTTTCGTTATATAGAAACGTACTAAACGCGCTATTCGCATAATCTTCTGTTTTCATTGCGAAAAGAATCGCAATGTTCTGTTTACTTTATGGAAATCGCGGTCTTCTTCACTGACAGTTGTGATGGTACGAGCCGAAGAGTAAGGAGACGCGATGAGCGAGACCCAACCATTGGTGGCACGCGACCCTGAAGTCGAATCAAGGGAATCCGGACTGACGATCAACCGTGCGTTCAAAGTGTTCCAATCCGCCGAAGGCAAGGAAGTCAAGGCCATCAACGACGTGAGCCTGGCCATCCGGCAAGGCGAGTTCTTCATCCTGCTCGGCCCGTCCGGCTGCGGCAAGACCACGCTATTGCGTTCCATCGCCGGCCTCGAAAGCCTCGACGCCGGCGAGATCTACCTCGGCGACCAGCGCATCGACCAGCTGCCGCCGTACGACCGTCCGGTCAACACCGTCTTCCAAAGCTACGCCCTGTTCCCGCATCTGACGGTGGCGCAGAACGTGGCGTTCGGCCTCGAAATGGAGAAGAAGCCGAAGGCCGAGATCGCCAGAACCGTGCAGGAGATGCTCGACCTCGTCCATCTCGGCGAATTCGGCGGCCGCAAGCCCCATCAGCTCTCCGGCGGCCAGCAGCAGCGCGTGGCCCTCGCCCGGTCGCTCGCCAAACGCCCCAAGGTGCTGCTGCTCGACGAATCCCTCTCCGCACTCGACTTCAAACTCCGCCGCCAGATGCAGGTGGAACTGAAGCGCATCCAACGTGAAACCGGCATCACCTTCGTGTTCGTGACCCACGACCAGGAGGAAGCCCTCTCCATGGGCGACCACATCGCCGTCTTCTCCAAGGGGCGCCCCGAACAAGTGGGCACGCCGGAGGAGATCTACAACGAACCCGCCAACCGCTTCGTGGCCGACTTCATCGGCGACATCAACTTCGTGGACGCGGTCAAGAGCGCGGACGGTGAAATCACCGTGGAAGGCGTGCCCTTCCGCGTGAAGCAGGACATCTCCGGCCTGCCGGTGGGCGCCGAAGTGAGCGCCGCCATCCGTCCCGAACGCATCGCTCTGACCGCCCCGCGCGAATCCGCGCTCACCGGCACGGTCGAAACGCTCATGTTCATGGGCGCCGACGTGCGCTGCGAGGTCCGGCTCACGGACGGCACCAAACTCCTCGTCCGGCTCTCGCCCCCGTACGACACGGCCGTGCTGCACGAAGGCGCCACGGTGTCCGTGGAGGTCGAGGCCGAGCACATGAGGGTGGTGGAACGATGAGCGCCGCCGACCGCAAGACGGGGACGCGCCGGGAACCGGCGGACGTCCCCGCCGCAAAGACCTCCGCATGGAGCCGCTGGTTCGGTTCCTCCCATGCCGTCAAACCCGGCATGCTGAACCGCCTTTACTCCCTGCCGTCCATCATCATCGGACTGCTGTTCACCCTGGGCCCGATCGGCGTCATCATCGCGTTCTCCTTCATGAGCCGGCCGGACATGGGCGGCGGCGTGGTCTTCAGATTCTCCACCGACGCCTACGAAAAGCTGCTGTTCCGCCACGACTTCTTCGGCAACCGCTCCTTCGACGCCCGCTACCTGCAGGTATTCGGCACGTCGCTGTGGCAAGCGTTGCTCACCACCGTGATCTGCGTGGCGCTCGCCTTCCCGATCGCCCTGTGGATGTCCATGAAAAGCGCCAAGATCCAGCAGATCCTCGTACTGCTGGTCACCATCCCGTTCTGGACGAACCTGCTGGTGCGCACCTACGCATGGATGCTCATCCTCAACGAGAACGGCCCCATCAACTGGGCGCTGCGCCTGCTCGGCATCGGCTCGCAGCAGATGCTGTACACCTCGTTCGCCTCCGTGATCGGCCTGATCTACACGTTCCTGCCGTTCGCCATCCTGCCCATGTACTCGGCCCTGTCCGGATTCGACTTCCGGCTGGTCGAGGCGGCCTACGACCTCGGCGCGCACAAGCTTACCGTCATGCGCCGCGTGATCTTCCGCGCCGCCATGCCCGGCGTGATGAGCGGCATCGCTCTGTGCTTCATCCCCGCATTCGGATCATACGTGCAGCCGGTGCTCCTCGGCGGCGGCCGCGTGCTCATGGTCGGCAACCTCATCGCCTCCCAATTCGCGGAGGCCCGCAACTGGCCGTTCGGCGCCGCGCTGTCCACGGTGATCCTGGCGGTGACGCTACTCGGCGCACTGGTCGCCTCCGTACTCGGCGGCCGCGCCTCCCGAAAGGCAGGTGAATGACGATGACCGTGATGCATGACGACACCGACCCGAACAAGGTCCGTTACGGCAACGCCGGCGAGTTCGGCGCCCTGGTGGCCCGGACCCAGCGGGAACGCGGGGGAGCGCAGGACGTGTCCGGCGTGCGCATGCCCGCCGATCTGGAGCGCAAGCAGCCCGACCGCATGTGGAGCACGCGACGTTCCGGCAAACAAGGCAACACCCTCAAACGATTCCCGATGGTCGGATTCGTGAGCGTGGCCGTGCTCGCGTTCCTCTACGTGCCGATGGTGATCGTGGTGTTCTTCTCCTTCAACGGCGGCAAGCAGGCACTCCTGTGGCAGGGGTTCTCGCTGCGCTGGTATGGCGAGGTGTTCACCAACGGCGCCATCATCAACGCCACTGAAACCTCGCTGCTCGTGGCCGTGATAGCCACCGTGCTCTCCACGGCGTTGGGCGTGCTCTACGTACTGGCCGTGGACCACATGTCCCGGGCCGGATCGGCGCTCGCCTCCATGCTCATCAACGCCTCCATGCTCATCCCCGAGATCGTGCTCGGCGTGGCCACCATGGCGTTCATCAGGCTCATAGGACTCGCTCCCGGATTCGTGCCGCTGGTGCTCGCGCACACCACGTTCTGCATCCCGTTCGTGGTGATGCCGATCCGCGCGCGACTGGCGACCATCGACCACGCATGCTTCGAGGCCGCCGAGGACCTGGGCGCCTCCGGACCCGTCACCGTGTTCCGCGTGACGCTGCCGCTGCTGGTGCCCGGCATCGTATCCGGCGCGCTGATGGCGTTCGTGGTCTCCATGGACGACTTCATGATCTCGAACTTCCTGACCACGGCCGGCACCACCACGCTGCCGATCTATATCTTCTCCCTGATTCGCAAGGGCGTGAACCCCAGCGTGAACGTGGTGGCCTCGCTGCTGCTGTTGCTGGCCGTCGTGGTCACGGTCACCTCCACGCTGCTGACGAACCGCAAATCGAAGTGAGGCGCATGATGACGAATACGAAACATCCACAGTATGATGCGATGCGGATTCTGATGCGGCGCGGCTGCGCCTGCGCTCTGGCCGGGGCCATGGTGTGCGGGCTCGCCGCCTGCTCGGGCGGCGTGAGCGACGTGGCCTCCGGCCCGGTGGTCAGCGCGGTCGGCCCCTACCGCGCGGCCACCGGCGGCGAACTGCACGTCTACACATGGGCCGGCTACATGCCGGACAGCGTGATCAAGGCCTTCGAAAAGGACACCGGCATCTCCCTGACCGTGGACACCTTCGACAGCAACGAGGCGCTGGAAGCCAAACTGCAATCCACCGGCGGCGAGGGATACGACATCGTGATGCCCAGCGACTACATGGTCGAACAACTCATCCATGAAAAACTGCTCATGAAATTCGACGTCAGCACACTGCCGAACGCCAAGAACATCAAAAGCGAGTTCCGTGATCCCTATTACGACGCAAAGATGGAGTATTCGGCACCCTACATCGTCAGCTACACAGGCATCGTCTACGATGCCAAGGCGATCCCCGCGGCGGACGCGCCCACATCCTGGAACGACTTCTTCCATCCCAAGACATCGTGGGGCAAGACCCAGCTGCTCGGCGACCAGATCGAAGTGGTGAACGCCGCCCTGCGCGCCGTGGGGTCCGACCAATGCGCCACTGACCCGCAGGATTACCAGGACGCCGCCAACCTGCTCGAGCAGTACAAGTCAAAGCTGGGCGTCATGAGCTCGGAAGGTGTGGCGGACCGGCTCGCCTCCGGCGAACAGAAGGTCGGCATGGCATGGAGCTACGACGCCTATCAGGCCATGGCGAGCAACCCCGACCTGAAATTCGTGTTCCCCTCGGACGGGGCGAACAAGTTCGTGGACAACGTGGCCATATCGCGCGGCGCCAAGAACGTTGATCAGGCCAAGACATTCATCAACTGGATGCTTGACCCATCCAACAAGACCGCGGTGGAACAGAACGCCGGCGCCGGCAGCGTGCTGAAGGGCGGCGACGAGCTGCTGCCCGCCGCGATGCGCAAATTCAACGTGGTGGTGCCCTCCGCCGAGGAGGAGAAGCACGCCATCCTGGAAAAGCGTTGCTCGAACAAACTCAATGACAACTACACGATGATGTTCGAGGACTTCCGCAACTAGCGCAAACATCGGCTTCCCTCTTTGCGGGGAGCTGGCGGCAAAGCCGCCTGAGGGGAGCGGCGTCTGCGGAATGCTGTCCTCGTTTCATCCCTCTCTCCTCATTCCCGGCTCCTCTCCCCCGAGAGGAGCCTTTCCCATGCCTGTTTTCGTGCAATCCAACGGTTTTCGCAACATTCACGCAACACCACTTTGTAAATCGTGCCATATTCAGTTAATGGCTACGAAATAAATAGGTGATTACCTAAAGATGTCGAGAAAAACGCAGGTTGAACATACGGTTCATGCGAAATCCTGAATCGAAACCAACCAATCATTGAAGAACCCAAGGAGCGACACCATGGCGGCTACCATCGATGAAACCAGAATCAAGGAACTGACCGCGAAGGAAGGCGACAAGCTCAACGCCAAGCTCGGCAAGTCCCGCGAAATGTACGAGCGCGCCTGCAAGCACCTGTGCAACGGCGTCGCATCCTCCTACCAGCTGCGCGATCCGTGGCCGATCTACGTGGACCGCGGCCAGGGCGCCAAGATGTGGGACGTGGACGGCAACGAATACTACGACTTCAACAACGGCTTCGGCGCCATGCTTCAGGGCCACGCCAATCCGATCATCGCCGAGGCCGTCAACGACCGCTTCTCCAAGGGCTCGCACTTCGCCATGCCCGACTGGGACGACGTGGTGGTGGCCGAAGAGCTCGCCGAGCGTTTCGGCCTGCCGAAGTGGCGCTTCAACAACTCCGGTTCCGAGTCCACGATGGACGCCATCCGCATCGCCCGCGCCTACACGCACCGCGATCACATCATGAAGATCTTCGGCTCCTACCACGGCCACCATGACGCCGTGATGATCTCCATCTCCGAGGATTACAACAACATCGGCGACCGTTACCATCTGAAGTCCCTGCCGTACGGCGCGGGCATCCCGAAGGCCACCGTGGAACTGACCGTGCCGGTGCCGTTCAACGACCTCGACGCCCTCGAACACCGCGTCAAGGAAATGGAGGAGGAAGGCAACCCGCCCGCCTGCCTCATCATGGAAGCCTGCCTGATGAACATGTCCATCGTGCCGCCCGAGCCCGGATATCTGGAAGGCGTGCGCGAGCTGACCAGGAAGCACGGCATCGTGCTCATCTTCGACGAAGTCAAGACCGGCCTGACCGTGGGCCCCGGCGGTGCCACCAAGCTGTTCGGCGTGACCCCGGACATGGTCACCATCGCCAAGTCCCTGGCCGGCGGCCTGCCCTCCGGCGCGATCGGCGGCACTGATGAGGTCATGCACGTGGTCGAGGACGGCGAGGTCTATCAGGTCGGTACGTTCTCCGGCAACCCGCTGTCCATGGCGGCTGCCCGCGCCAGCCTCGAGAAGGTGCTCACGCCCGAGGCCTATGAGCATCTCGACCACATGAACCAGCGTCTGATGGACGGATGCCGCGCGATCATCAAGAAGTACGACTTCCCCGGTTACGCCCAGGGCTTCGGCGCCAAGGGTTGCGTGACGTTCTCCCCGCACAAGATCACCGACTATGTGAGCTTCCGCAAGGGCCAGAACGCGGCGCTCAACCAGCTCGCCTGGCTCTACGAGGCGAACCGCGGCATCTACATGGCTCCGGGCCGCGAGGAGGAGTGGACGCTGTCCGTGGCACATGACGACAAGGCCTGCGATACCTACCTCGCCGCATTCGAGGAGATGGCGCACGATTTGACCGCCTGATCGGACTTGCCGATTTCCTTGCGATGGGTCCCCCCATGGCGTGAGGCGCGAACAACGGCGTTCGTGCCTCACGCTTTTTTGATGGGACGAAGAGGCAGGTGTCCGACGGGTGAATGCCTGTTGAGGACGGGCCGAATTCTTCCGACACGCCGATGAACAATGAATGTTGATGCATCGAGGCCGGGGTCAGGAGGTTTATTCTGTCTGTAGAACAGCGTTGTAGACTGTTTGCGACACGCCGAGGGAGCCTTGCTATGATGCGGTTTTCCCTCGTTTCGTCATGCCTCGATTTGCGTGTTTGGTTTGTGGCGTGTAAGTTATTCACCTGTTGCCGCTCGGCACGGCGGGTTTCCTTCCTTTGGTTGGTTGGTCGCCTGTTGGTGTGGTGGTGGTTTGAGAACTCAAGAGCGTGTTTGTACTACTTCTTTATAGTCAATGATTGCCAGTATGCCTCAAGCCCGGCCTTGTTTTGGTTGGGTTCCCTGGGAGGGGTTGAATTGGGGTGTG
>NZ_JAHBBJ010000008.1 GCF_019331675.1 Bifidobacterium miconisargentati | reverse complement strand
TGGCCGAGGTTAGACATCCAATGCGAACAGAGCGGTATTTCACCTTGCGACTCCACACCGGCTGGCGCCGGCGCTTCGAAGTCTCCCGCCTATGCTACACAATCCACACCGAATGCCAATACCAAGGTATAGTAAAGGTCCCGGGGTCTTTTCGTCCTTCTGCGCTTAACGAGCATCTTTACTCGTACTGCAATTTCGCCGAGCTCCTGGTCGAGACAGTGGGGAAGTCGTTACGCCATTCGTGCAGGTCGGAACTTACCCGACAAGGAATTTCGCTACCTTAGGATGGTTATAGTTACCACCGCCGTTTACCGGGGCTTGAATTCACCGCTTCACCCTGAAGGGCTGACGGATCCTCTTAACCTTCCGGCACCGGGCAGGCGTCAGTGCATATACAGCGACTTGCGTCTTCGCATGCACCTGTGTTTTTGGTAAACAGTCGCTACCCCCTGGTCTGTGCCACCCCCAACAGCTCCAGGAGCAAGTCCTTTCACCATCGGGGGTCTCCCTTAAACCGAAGGAACGGGAGTGATTTGCCGAGTTCCTTGACCAGGATTCGCTCGATCGCCTTGGTATTCTCTACCTGACCACCAGTGTCGGTTTGGGGTACGGGCGGACTGACGCCCTCACGCCGAAGCTTTTCTCGACGGCCGGGATCACCGGATCCACGCTAACGCGCGTCCCATCGCACCTCACCCTACATGCCCCCGGATTTGCCTGGGGGACGGGCTGCGTGCTTGGCCCCGGAAAACCACCTCCGGAGCCGGCCACCCTTCCGTGTCACTCCTGCGCTGACCTACTACCGCTACAGTCCCAACGGAACCACCATCCGACCCCCGAAGGGGAATTCAGGAGGAACCGGAGGTTAGTACTCACGGGCTCGGTTTTGCCGGTCGCCAGCCGGTACGGGAATATCGACCCGTTCATCCATTCGACTACGCCTGTCGGCCTCGCCTTAGGACCCGACTCACCCAGGGACGATGAACGTGGCCCTGGAACCCTTGGTCATCCAGCGGCGGGGATCTTCACCCCGCTTTCGCTACTCATGTCTGCATTCTCACTCCCCTGCAGTCCACGGCCGGTTTCCACCGCCGCTTCGCCCCGCAGGGGACGCTCTCCTACCCAACAATCCAAAAAGACTGTTGCCGCGTCTTCGGTGGCGTGCTTGAGCCCCGCTACATTGTCGGCGCGGAACCACTAGACCAGTGAGCTGTTACGCACTCTTTCAAGGGTGGCTGCTTCTGAGCCAACCTCCTGGCTGTCTATGCGACTCCACATCCTTTCCCACTTAGCACGCGCTTGGGGACCTTAGACGACGGTCTGGGCTGTTTCCCTTTCCACGACGAAGCTTATCCCCCGCCGGGTCACTGCCAGGATACACGTCACGGGTATTCGGAGTTTGGTTGCTATTGGTACCCGATACGGGCCCGCAAGCATCCAGTAGCTCTACCCCCCGGACGCAATCACCTGACGCTGCACCTAAATGCATTTCGGAGAGAACCAGCTATCACGGAATTTGATTGGCCTTTCACCCCTAACCCCAAGTCATCCCCCCGGTTTTCAACCCAGGTGGGTTCGGTCCTCCACACGGTCTTACCCGCGCTTCAACCTGCTCAGGGCTAGATCATCCCGCTTCGGGTCCAGGACACGCGACTAAAACGCCTTTTAAGACTCGCTTTCGCTACGCATACCCCACACGGGTTATGCTCGCCACGCACCACTGACTCGCAGACTCATTTTTCGATAGGCACGCCGTCACCCCGCAGGGCTCCGACGGTTTGTAGGCGCACGGTTTCAGGGACTGTTTCACTCCCCTCCCGGGGTGCTTTTCACCTTTCCCTCACGGTACTAGTTCACTATCGGTCAGACAGGAATATTTAGGCTTATCTCACGGTCGAGACGGATTCGCACGGGGTTCCACGGGACCCGTGCTACTTGGGAGGCGCGATCGACGGGACATGCGCATACGGGTACGGGGCCCTCACCCTCTACGGCCCGGCATTCAATCCGGTTCCCCTCGCACACGTCTTTATCACCGCCGCCCGGCACGTCGGCACCGGGACACACGCTCCCACAACACCCCACACGCAACCCCCGACGGGTATCACACGCATGAGGTTTGGCCTGATCCGCTTTCGCTCGCCACTACTCACGGAATATCCTTTCCTGCAGGTACTGAGATGTTTCACTTCCCTGCGTACCCCCCGCAAAAGCGGTAACCGCCCATGACGGCGGCTGGGTTCCCCCATTCGGAAATCCTCGGATCAAAGCCCGGTCGGCGGCTCCCCGAGGCCTATCGCGGCCCCCCACGTCCTTCATCGGTCCTGTCTGCCAAGGCATCCACCATACGCCCTTCAAGACAACACACAACACACAACAGGCGTTGCGTGATCCCGAAAACAGCTAACTCTGGACTCCCAGACAACAAATCAACACATCAAACGATCACAAAACGATCGAAACGAACAACAAAAACAATAATCTCATTTTCGAGTTCGAAACGAAATCAACAACAAGAAAAGAATCAAAAGAAACTTTCTTGCTCGCGTCCACTATCCAGTTCTCAAACCACCACGCACCCACCAGCCGACCACCGGGCCGAAACCCAGGCAACCAAACCCATGGGGCAGCGAATCGCACCCGAGAATAACCTCGGGGGTGGCGATCCGGGAGCCCAAAAGCGCATCCATACCACTCCACGGCCATCCCACGACGGACAGGCCGAAAGCCCATGATCTCTTCCACACCAGCAACCCCGACCGAACCGCGACTGTCGCGGACGCGGGGCACACACCGGCCAGCGAACACTGGCCTGAATACTCCGTAGAAAGGAGGTGATCCAGCCGCACCTTCCGGTACGGCTACCTTGTTACGACTTAGTCCCAATCACGAGCCTCACCTTAGACGGCTCCCCCCTCCAAAAGGAGGTTAGGCCACCGGCTTCGGGTGCTGCCCACTTTCATGACTTGACGGGCGGTGTGTACAAGGCCCGGGAACGCATTCACCGCGACGTTGCTGATTCGCGATTACTAGCGACTCCGCCTTCACGCAGTCGAGTTGCAGACTGCGATCCGAACTGAGACCGGTTTTCAGGGATCCGCTCCGCCTCACGGCGTCGCATCCCGTTGTACCGGCCATTGTAGCATGCGTGAAGCCCTGGACGTAAGGGGCATGATGATCTGACGTCATCCCCACCTTCCTCCGAGTTAACCCCGGCGGTCCCCCGTGAGTTCCCATCCTAACATGCTGGCAACACGGGGCGAGGGTTGCGCTCGTTGCGGGACTTAACCCAACATCTCACGACACGAGCTGACGACGACCATGCACCACCTGTGAACCCGCCCCGAAGGGAAACCACATCTCTGCGGCTGTCGGGAACATGTCAAGCCCAGGTAAGGTTCTTCGCGTTGCATCGAATTAATCCGCATGCTCCGCCGCTTGTGCGGGCCCCCGTCAATTTCTTTGAGTTTTAGCCTTGCGGCCGTACTCCCCAGGCGGGATGCTTAACGCGTTGGCTCCGACACGGAACACGTGGAACGTGCCCCACATCCAGCATCCACCGTTTACGGCGTGGACTACCAGGGTATCTAATCCTGTTCGCTCCCCACGCTTTCGCTCCTCAGCGTCAGTAACGGCCCAGAGACCTGCCTTCGCCATTGGTGTTCTTCCCGATATCTACACATTCCACCGTTACACCGGGAATTCCAGTCTCCCCTACCGCACTCCAGCCCGCCCGTACCCGGCGCAGATCCACCGTTAAGCGATGGACTTTCACACCGGACGCGACGAACCGCCTACGAGCCCTTTACGCCCAATAATTCCGGATAACGCTTGCACCCTACGTATTACCGCGGCTGCTGGCACGTAGTTAGCCGGTGCTTATTCAACAGGTACACTCACAAACGCTTGCTCCCTGCTAAAAGAGGTTTACAACCCGAAGGCCTCCATCCCTCACGCGGCGTCGCTGCATCAGGCTTGCGCCCATTGTGCAATATTCCCCACTGCTGCCTCCCGTAGGAGTCTGGGCCGTATCTCAGTCCCAATGTGGCCGGTCGCCCTCTCAGGCCGGCTACCCGTCGAAGCCATGGTGGGCCGTTACCCCGCCATCAAGCTGATAGGACGCGACCCCATCCCACGCCGCAAAAGCTTTCCCACAATCGCATGCGCTCATGTGGAACATCCGGCATTACCACCCGTTTCCAGGAGCTATTCCGGAGCATGGGGCAGGTCGGTCACGCATTACTCACCCGTTCGCCACTCTCACCAACCAGCAAGCTGGCCGGATCCCGTTCGACTTGCATGTGTTAAGCACGCCGCCAGCGTTCATCCTGAGCCAGAATCGAACCCTCCACAAAAAAACTTGCAGAAAAGCCAATAGATGACTCTCAAAAACAAAATTGACAAGCAATCCTTTTAAGGAAAAGGACACACTCACAAAAACCACACCCCAATTCAACCCCTCCCAGGGAACCCAACCAAAACAAGGCCGGGCTTGAGGCATACTGGCAATCATTGACTATAAAGAAGTAGTACAAACACGCTCTTGAGTTCTCAAACCACCACCACACACAAACCAACCCGAACACCGTAAAACCATTGAAATGGAAGGAATCCGAACCGCTCAGCGGCAGCGAATGAATAACTTACACGAAACCAAAAACAAACGCAAACCGAGGCATGACAAAACCCGAGAAAACCGCACCATAGCAACGTTCTCTCGGCGTGTCGCAAACAGCCGATTTCACCCCTGCTACTGCCAATATAACGCCACCAAACACGGCGAAATGCCCTAAAAATTGTTTAGTATCGGCGTGTTCTCCATAAATTCATTTGCGCAGACACATCAGCACAACGCAAACTAGCCGAATCCAGGGAGGCCATCGGTTGGGCAGTGATGGCCGGCTCGGATTCGGCTGGTTATTTGGTTATTCGGGCGTCCGGGTCAGGAGAAGAACAACCCGGCACACGATTTCTGGGCGATGACCACCTTGCCCGTCTTGCTCCACTTCCCCATGCCGCCAACGAACACGGAAGGACTCAATGCGAGAGGCAGAAAACAGGCAAGGTGCACATCAAGGATGATCGGACACTACTTATCGATGTCACCGGCTTCCACAATCACAACCGGCTTACGGCGGACCAGGAAGCGGCGGATGGCGACGGTCTCCAGGCCGATGAACAGCACAGCGGCGACGGCCCAGACCACATACATGGCCACGCGCCACAGAGGCGTATCAACGTCCGGCTCACCGTTCTCGTACATCCAGCTATTGGCTGTGGCGTACAGGATGTTGTGCGCCGCATTACGCATCGCTTTCACGGAAGTGGCGGAACGATCGGACACATGGTTCGTCACGTCGAGTGTGGCCAGCATGAGGTCGTTGCCGTTGCGAATCTCCTGATCGGCGTTCTGGAACAGGTCGTAATTGCCGAAGTAATCCGTCACCACCATGCCGCGGAAGCCCCACTCATCGCGCAGCACATTCTGCAGCAGGTGTGCGTTGGCGCCCGAGTATGTGGTGCCGATGTAATTGAACGAGCTCATCATGGCGGTGGCATGGCCATCCTTCACCGCCGCTTCGAACGGCTTGAGGTAAATCTCGCGGATCGCCTGCTCATTCGACCACGTGCACAGCATGTTGGTGCGGTTGGTTTCCTGATCGTTCAAGGCGAAGTGCTTCACGAAGGCATACACCCCTTGCTTCTGTACGGCACCAACTTCCGACGACACCATGGCGGCGGAAAGCACGCTATCTTCCGAGAAGTACTCGAAGGTACGTCCGGCGAACGCATTGCGGTGAATGTTCACGGCTGGCGCATACCAGCCGGTGATATGCATGTCATGTGCCATCTGGGCGATCATCTTGCCGAAGCGTTGGGCCAGATCGACGTTCCAGGTGCAGGCGAATGCGGTGGCGGCGGGGAAACCAATCGAGCCAATGCCGGTGAAGTTGTTGTTCAACGCAGCAGGACCGTCCGCATCGACCAGCTGGATCTTGCCGATGGAGTTGATGGCTGCGTTACCGAAGCCGCCATTGGCGATCAGATTGTCCATATCGTCGACAGTCAGCTCGTCCAACAACTTGTTCCACTGGGGATCGTCGTAGTCCTTGCCGGTCAGATCGGCCAGACGCACGCCGTTCTTGGCGCCGGTGGTCGGCATCTCATCGGAATCGTCGTTGTGATCCGTCGCCTTGTAATTGCCGTTGTTGACGAACTTGGACTTCGCTTCGTCGGACATCGACAGGCTGACCGGAGCGGCGGTCGCCTTGCTGTAGTTCGCAAAATGATCGGCGCGCGACAGGTAGGTCACATCGCCCGCGGCATCATCGAACTGATTGGTGGCCGCGGTCTGATCGCCGTTGTGGGTGTTATCGTCGGAATCGTAGGTGATGGTCTTCGGCACATTCACGGTCCGATCTTCGAGCACGGTATGCGAGTCGGAGCGAATCGACACCTCATAATCGCCCTGTTCGAGCACCCAGGCCTTGGCGTTCCGGTAATCGTACGATGCCATATCATCGTCATCGAACTCGATGGACAGAGTCTGCGATTCGCCAGGCTTGAGTTCGTCGGTCTTGTCGAACGCCATAAGGTTGGCCGAGGCCTTCTCGATGCCGCCGTTGGTGTACGGCGGATTCACATACGCCTCCACCACATCGCGGCCAGCACGGTCACCGGTATTGGTGACGGTCACGTCGAAGCCGATCTTGCCGTCCTTATAGGAGACGTCGCCCATCTTCTGCGTGAACTTCGTATAGCTCAGGCCATAACCGAACGGGTATTGCACGGTCGAAGCGTAGTCGATGAGTCCTTCGTCTGCGGCGGTCTCATAGAACTTGTACCCCACGTAGATGCCTTCGACGTAGTTGACGAACGTAGGCGTCACGTCCTGGCCGGAGAAGGAGCTGGTCATCGCGAACTCGTCGACGTTGTCGTAGGTGAAGTTGCCGACGTTGTTGAAGGTCGGCGCGGCGGTCAGATCCTTGACGAAGGTGTCCGATGTCTTGCCGGAGGGGTTCAGCTCGCCGCTGAGCACCTCGCCGAGGGCGGAGAAGCCGGTCTGGCCGGCGGGCGGACACCAGACAACGGACTTGATCTGCGGGTAGGAATCAAGGAAGTCGAACTGGAACGCATTCGCGCCGTTGTATACCAGCGTGACCTTGTCGAAGTTCTTGGTGACCAGGTCGAGCATGTTCTTCTCGGTCTGGGAGAGCTGCAGGAAGTGGTCACCCTTCTGGAAGTCCTCGTAATCCTTGGAATTGTTGTGGTAGGTGACGCCGTCGGCCTTCATGTCCTTCGGCAGGTCAGTGCCCTCGCCACCGACTCGGGTGATCACCACGATGGCGGCGTCGGAGAAGTCCTTCGCGTCCTTGATCAGACTGTCCGAATAGTCGGAAGCGGGCACTTCAGGCAACGTCCAATCGACGTTGAACATGCCGACTTCCGGACGATCCTTGCGGTAGTCGGTGTACAGCTTGGATAGTTCGGTGTTGGTTTTGATGCCCGCCTCATGCAGTCCGTCAAGCAGGGAAATGGTCGGGTACTGGTCCGACATCGATCCGGAGCCGGTGCCGCCGTACACGGGATTGGTGGAGCCCCAGCCGAACACGTTGACCTTCTTGGAGGACAGCGGCAGGTTAGCGTCATCGTTCTGCAACAGGGTGATCGCTTCCGACTGCACGTCCTTGGCGAGCTTGTTCGCAGCAGCGACTGTGCTGCTGGACAGCGTGTACTTCTTGGCCGAGGCATTGTTCAGAATGGTGGACAGCGGGCCGCTCACCATTATCGAGGCGGCGACCACCACGGCCACCAACACCACCAGCCAAGACTCGGAATGGATGAGCTTGCGCATGGACACGGACTTGACGGTCTTCTTGTTGACCGCAAACGTGATGATCACAGCCAGCACCAGAATCACACCGGCCGCTGCCAGATACGGAACCAACGATCCCATGACTGCGGCAACATCGGCCATGTTGATATCCAACATGACAGGTCTCCTTAACTCTCATTATGCGTGGGCGCAACAGCCGCCGCAGGTTTCGTTGCCTGTCGTTCGGCTACTGTGCCGGTGAACAATTCCGAGGATATGAATCTGCTCTTGCCGCCACAGCGCACCTCGCATGAGAGGTCAAGTCGAACGCATGAATGGGAGGGACCGCGCTTTCACGCGGGGATGGGAAGCACCACGCTGACGGAGAAGATGCCGTCCTCGGCCTTCATGGCCATCTCACCTTGGTATTTATGCACCTGCCAGGCCATGGACCGCGTGCCGAATCCATGTTCGGCAGCATCGGCCTTCGTGGTGCACGGCAGACCATCACGGAACACTGGCTGCCGTTCGGGAGCATAGCTGTTCTCCTCTTCCGCCACCAGAAGACCACCTTTCGCCGTGAGGGTGAAGTTGATGATCTTCCGCTCGGGCTGCCGGACCGCATCCACGCTTTCGATGGCGTTGTCCAGCATGTTGCCGAACAACGCATACACGTCCGCGTCGCTCATGAATCCAAGACGGCTGCCGTCCGCGATGCAGGTGAAGGTGATGCCCTTGCCGGTGCAGTACAGCCCCTTTTCCGTCAATAAGACGTCCAGGCATTCGTTGCCGGTGTGGAACATGGAATCGTAGATGCGGATGTTGTTCTCGATCTTTTTAGCCATGTCAGCCGTAAGTCCGCCGCCGCTCAGTGAGGCGATGGACTTGCGGATATCGTGGCATCGGATATTGATCAGTTCGATGTTCTCCTTGGCCAGTTCATGGTGATGTTCGGCCAGTCTCGCCTGCTGGCGCATCACTTCCAGGTCACCGTAGAGATGGTCGCTTGAGGAGATCAGCACCAGAATGACCAGCAGAAGCATGGAGGTTATCGCGTCGTAGCTGAATCCGACGAACATGACTTGCTCGGACTGCCCGTCCAGCATCACCATGTTGAATACGATGACGAACGCGAGCGCGACGACGCTGATCAAAACCCAGGTGACACGGCTGCGAACCTTCGCGTACTCGATGACGAACGATCGCCCCAGAATCAGGTAGGCCACCAGATATACCACCGCGAAAAACGCGAGACTGGCCGCCTGGGAACGAAGGAACGTCAGATGAGACCCCAGCGGAGAGTGGGTCAACGATGCGAGAAGCCCCACCGCGATATGCTGCAGGGTGTATCCCGCCGCAACGACGACCAGTGATTCCAACCATGCTGATTTGGTGCATTCGCGCAACAACGCGATGAGCGATGCCGCGCATATCGCGTAATAGCCGGTCAACGACAGCACTTGGACGAGGTGCCCGGCGGCGAAGTGGGACAGTACCGCCATAAGCAGCTGATACAGCACGTCACCGATGATCACGTATGCCGGCAAGGTCAGCAGCCAGACGGTTTTACGCCACATCAGCTGTTTGGAGAACACCGCGGCGCCGCACATCAGCAGCAAAGGAAACAATCCGTATCCGAACCAGTCAGCAAGCATGATCGTTCACCTTCCGTAATACGCGGCTAGGGCCTGCATGAGGGGTTTACGTTTGGAGCGGGAGACGGGTAGGGTCTGGCCGTCCACCACCACGGTGTCGCCGTTGACGGCCTGCACCCATTCGAGGTTGACCAGGCAGTAACGGTTCGAGGCAGCGAAATGCACGGGCTCCAGCAGCGCGGCGGCCTCCTTGAGGCTGGACCAGACCTTGTACGCCACACGCTCGGTGTGATAGATGACCTCGTGGCCGAGCACCTCCACGTACCGCACGTCATGCGAGGAAAGGAACTGCGTGCCTGTGCCCACGGTAAGCGGGATGGTGACGCCCTGGCGTTTGGCCACCAGATCCTCCACCTTGCGCATCTTGAGCGCGAATCCGAAGTAATCAATGGGCTTGACGAGGTAGCCAATGGCGTCCACGTCGTAGCCGACGGCCGCGTACTGGGCCATTTTGGTGGTGAAGACGAGCACGACATGGCTGTCGATCTCGCGCAACCGGTGCGCGGTTTCGAGGCCGTCGATGCCGGGCATTTCCACGTCCAGGAACATCGCGTCGAATTCGGCCTTGTAGTCGTCCAGGAAGGACTCGCCGTCCGTGAATCGGGTGATGGTGTAGGCGGGGTGCGATTGGGTGCCGGAGCGGGCATCATGCTCGGCCGCCGTGCCGCGCGATTCGTCTTCACGCTCGGCGTAGTACCGTTCGATCATCTCCGCGGTGCGTGCGGCGTCGGTATCGTCGTCATCGACGATGGCAATGCGAATCATCGGCGATTCTTCCTTTCCCAGCCAATACATCGGGTGACTCCCCTCAGTCGCCTATGGCGACAGCTCCCCTCAGCGAGGGGAGCCGGAAATCTCTCTCCAGTCTCGCATATGCGAAACGGCTCGTCCGGTATTGGGACGAGCCGTTTGGCTATTCAATTATTCAGTTATCCGGGCCATCGCGCGGGTCTCAGGCCTGAGTGGTCGGAGCCACTGCAGCAACGACCTGCTTGCGGCGCTTGAGGAACTTCATGATGGTCAGGACCTCAAGGGCGATCACCAGGACGGCGGTCACGCCCCAGGCCACGTACATGGCGGTCTTCCACATCGGGGTGTCGACCTCGGGCTCGCCGTTCTCGTACTGCCAGCCGTTGGCCACGGTGTACAGAATGTTGTGGGCGGCCGTGCGCATGGCCTTCACGGAGGTGGCGGACTTGTCGGTGATGTGGTTGGTGATGGAGGTGGTGGCCAGCATCGCGTCGTTGCCGGCTCGGACGAGCTGGTCGGCGTTCTGGTAGCCGTTGCCGGAGAAGTAATCGGTCAGCACGAAGCCCTGGAAGCCCCATTCGTTGCGCAGCACGTTCTGCTGGAGCGGAGCGTAGGCGCCGGCGTAGGTGTTGCCGATGTAGTTGAAGGCGCTCATCACGGCCTGTGCGCCGCCTTCCTTCACGCTCATCTCGAACGGCTTCAGGTAGATCTCACGGATCGCCTGTTCGTTGGCCCAGGTGCACAGCATCAGGTCTCGGTTGGTTTCCTGATCGTTCAGGGCGAAGTGCTTCATGAAGGAGTACACGCCCTTCTCCTTGGCGCCGGCGATCTGGTTGGAGGCCATCACGCCGGAGAGCAGGCCGTCCTCGGAGAAGTACTCGAAGGTACGTCCGGAGAAGGCGTTGCGGTGGATGTTCATGGCGGGTGCATACCAGCCGGCCACGTGCATGTCGCGGGCCATCTGGCCGATCATCTCGCCGAACTGCTTGGCCAGGTCCTTATTCCACGTGCAGGCGAAGGCGGTGGAGGCCGGGAAGCCGATGGAGCCCACGCCGGTGAAGTTATTGTTCAGGGAGGCCGGGCCGTCGGCGTCGGTCACCTGGATCTTGCCGATGGAGGTCACGGCCTGGGTGCCGTAGCCGGCGTTGGCGATCAGGTTGTCCATGTCGTCGAAGGTGAGTTCGTCGAGCAGCTTGTCCCACTGCGGGTCGTCGTAGTCCTTGCCGGTCAGATCGGCCAGACGCACGCCGTTCTTGGCGCCGGTGGTCGGCATCTGGTCATCGGCGTTGTCGAACTTGGTGGGATCGTAGTTGCCGTTGTTGTAGAAGGTGGACTTGGCTTCGTCGCTCATGGAGAAGTCGGTCGGAGCGGCGGTCGCCTGCTTGTAGTTGGCGAAGTGGTTCGCACGGGACAGGTACGTCACGTCACCGGCGGCATCGTCGAACTGGTTGGTGGCCGCGGTCTTGTCGCCGTTGTGCGTGTTGCTGTCGGAGTCGTAGGTGATGGTCTCCGGCACGTTCACGGTCTGCTCGTCGATCACGGTGTGGGAGTCGGACTGGATGGACACCTCGTAGTCGCCCTTCTCCAGCACATACGCCTTGGCGTTCTTGGAGTCGTAGGAGGCCATGTCGTCGTCATCGAAGGAAATCTTGACGGTCTCGGACTCGCCCGGCTTGAGCTCCTTCGTCTTCTCGAAGGCCACCAGGTTCACGGAGGCCTTCTCGATGCCGCCATCGGTGTACGGCGGGTTGTAGTACGCCTCAACCACGTCCTTGCCGGCCACATCGCCCGTGTTGGTCACGGTCACGTCGAACGAGATCTTGCCATCGGAGTACGTCACGTCGCCCATCTTCTGATCGAACGTCGTGTACGACAGGCCGTAGCCGAACGGGTACTGCACCACGTCGTCGTACTTGATCAGGCCCTCGTCGTCGGCGGTCTCGTAGAACTTGTAGCCCACGTAAATGCCCTCGACGTAGTTCACGAAGCTCGGGGTGGCGGTCACGGCACCGGCGAAGGAGTTGAAGGAGACCTCGAACTCATCGGCGTTGTCGTAGTTGAAGTTGCCGAAGTTGTTGTAGGAGACGGACTTGGTGAGGTCCTTGAGGAAGGTGTCGGAGGTCTTGCCGGACGGGTTCACGTCACCGGCGAGCACCTCGCCGAGGGCGGAGAAGCCGGTCTGGCCGGCGGGCGGGCACCACAGCACGGACTTGATCTGCGGGTAGTCGGCGAGGAAGTCGAACTGGAAGGTGTTGGCGCCGTTGTAGATCAGCGTGACCTTGCTGAAGTTCTTGGTGACCAGGTCGAGCATGTTGCGCTCGGTCTGGGAGAGCTGCAGGAAGCTCTGGCCCTTCTGGAAGTCCTTGTAATCCTTGGAATTGTCGGTGTAGGTGATGCCGTCGGCGGTCATGTCCATCGGCAGGTCGGCGCCCTCGCCGCCGACACGGGTGAGCACCACGACGGCCTCGTCGGAGAAGGACTTGGCGTCGGAGATCAGGGAATCGGAGTACTGGTCGGCCGGCACTTCGGGCAGGGTCCAATCCTGGGCCCACATGCCCACTTCCGGACGGTCCTTGCGGTAGTCGGTGTACAGCTTGGTCAGCTCGCTGTTGGTCTCGATGCCGGCTTCCTTCATACCGTCAAGCAGGGAGACGGTCTCGTACTGGTCGGACATGGAACCGGAACCGGTGCCGCCGTAGACCGGATTGGTGGAGCCCCAGCCGAACACGTTGATCTTCTTGTTGGCCAGCGGCAGGTTGGAGTCGTCGTTCTTGAGCATGGTGACGGCCTCGGTCTGCACGTCCTTGGCCAGCTTGTTCGCGGCGGCCACGGTCGAATCGGACAGCTGGTACTTGGTGATGGTCGCGTTGTTGAGCAGCGTGGCCAGCGGGCCGGACAGCATCATGGACACGGCCACGACGATGCCGACGAGCGCCACGAGCCAGGATTCGGAATGAATGAGCTTGCGGTTGGCCACGGCCTTCACCGTCTTCTTGTTGACGGCGAACGTGATGACGATGGCCAGTACCAGCAGCACGCCGATGGCGATGAGATACGGTGTCAGCGAACCGATGACGTTCAATACGTCGGCCATGTTGATCTGCAGCATGGGGTCTCCTCCTTGATTCTTACCTTTGCGCGGCATGCCTGCCCGAATCCGATATCGTTATCGAATCCGAACGGCGGCCCGGTGGCACTGCCCTAGCCACGCTGGCCGCCGGATGCGTCCGTCCGGCTCTCCTTTGGGGCCGACGGCACATCCTTGATGCCGATGACCTTAGGTTCGCAGATTCGCATCCGCCGTGTAAGGCGATACCCCCATCCTGTCATTTCGGGCGCATAATCTGCTAGCACACGTCACCCGCGACGCACAGGAGAAATGCGCGAACGGTCGCTTTCGGTGCAAGAACGGCTCATCCGAAAGGACCACGGCGCTCCAGCGGGGGCCCGGCTAGGATGGAGTCCATGAGCGATCTGAACGCATTGAATCTTGAACCGGGCGAAGTGGTGGGCGGCTACACGCTGATATCCCGCCTCGGTTCGGGGGCCATGGGTTCGGTCTGGCGCGTGCGGGACGACGGCGGCCAGACGTACGCGATGAAGATCCTGCGTGATTCCCTGGCCGAGGAGTCGGACGACGCGATGGCGGCGGGCGCGGGCCCGGCCGCGGAACAGGACCCCAATCTCAAGCCGGACGTGACCCCGCGCGAACGCCTGCGCCGCGAGGCCATGGCTTTGAAGAAGGTCAACCATCCGGGCGTGTGCGGCATCGTGGATATGGAGCTGGACGATTCGCTGGCGTTCATCGTCACCGAACTCATCGAGGGCCGCAACCTCAAGGATGACGTGGCCGTCAACGGCCGGTACATCGGCGACGATCTCGAACGGCTGGCCCGCAAGCTCATCGAGGCGGTCAAGGCCGTGCATGCGGCCGGCATCGTCCACCGCGACATCAAGCCCACCAATGTGATGGTCTCCGCGTCCGGCCCGGTGCTGGTCGATTTCGGCATCGCGATGGGCGAAGGCGAAAGCCACGTGACCCGCACGGGGCTGGTGATGGGCACGCCCGGATTCATCGCCCCGGAAATCATCGAGGGCGCCGAATCGGACGAGGCGACCGACTGGTGGTCGGTGGCGTCCGTGCTGGCGTTCGCGGCCACCGGCGCACCCGTGTTCGGTGTCAAGCCGATGATGGCGGTGCTGGAGCGCGCGGCCTCGGGCAATGCGAACCTTACCGGTCTGCCGGCCGGCACGCTGGCGGCCTTCCGCGCGGCGCTCAGCCCGGATCGCAGCAAACGTTGTACGCCCGATCAGCTGTTGCACGCCATCGCCCTGGACGCGCTCAATCCCGCCGCATGGCAGGGTACGCAGGCCGGGCCGTTCGGTGCCGGCGCGATCGCGGGAGGCGTGGCCGCGCTGGCCGGAGTCGGAGCCGGAACGTCCGACGGAACCGAGGCGATGCCCCCTTTTGGTTCGGCCTCCGGCGCAACCGCTGGCGCTGACCCCGACAATCCCCGCACGGTCTGGCGGACCGCGGACGACGCCGACATCATTCGCACCGAAGCCGTGTCGGGAGGCCCACCCGCACCGCCGGCACCGCACTCCGCGACCGCCGTGCTGTCCGCGGGGGCTCCCGCGACCACCGTCTTCCCCGCATCCCCGGCAGGCACGACCATCGCCAACGCGACGGTGCCGCTGGCGGACGCCTCCGGCACCCGCGGTGCGGACGCACCCACGCGCACGCTGGTGGGACGCGCGACCGGCGCCGACCATGGCACACGGGTGTTGCCCGAAACGAACGTCCAAACGGCCGCAGCGGCACCGGACTCCGTGCGCGACATCCGCGGAACCGCGCCGCGCACGGCCGGCATGGCCGCACTCTCGCGAGAATCCGCACAACCGACCGGCAATGTGCCGGCGTTCCTGCAATCGCAGGAGACCGTGGCGCCCACGTCGTTGGCCGGTGCGACGGTTCCGTTGGCCGAACGCACCGCGGTGATGCCCTCGGGCGCCACGGCCGCAACTACACCTGCACCGCTGCAACCCATGCCTTCCGTATTCCCACCCGTGCAGGCCGGCGGCATACTGGCCGGACAGAACGGACAGACGGGCCAGAGCGCGCAAAGTGGACAGGCGTATGCCCCGAACGGTTCGCCGTACGGCACCTATGGCCAGCCGCAGCCCGCCTATGGCTCGCCTGGCTACGGCTCACCCACCTACGGCGCAATGGGCGACACCCAGCCCACGATCGCCGATCCGACCATCCGGCCGGCGTTGCAGCGCATCATTGACCAGACCGCGCAGGCCTCCCCAACCGAGGCGATCGCACAGGCAAGCGCGCAGACACTCGCCCAGTCGCAGCCGGGGCCGAATCCCGCGGACGTACGTCGTGGCGAATACCTCTCGCGCGGCACGCTGCCGTTGTGGCTGATCGCGGTCCCGTTGGCGCTGCTGGCCTCCGTACTACCGGTCATCGCCCTGTTCACCGCCGCCGCGGTGTTGTGGCTGCTGCTCACGTTGGCATACAACGCCGAATCGCAGCTGGAGCGCGAGGGCCGGCGAGGCGGCGAACGTAAGGGCTCCGATTCGCTGATTCGCGCGGCCACGCTCCCCTGGCATCTGCTCAAGGGACTGCTGCTCATGCTGCCGCGACTGGCATTGATGACAACGATCGCCGCAGTCGGCACGTCATTGGCCGCGGCGCTGCTCAACCTGCCCGTGGAGACGGTGGATTGGGTCGCGGGTCCGTGGACCCTGCCGATTCCGGTGCTGACCGACATGTCGACCTCCCCGACCGGACTGGTGTTGGGCGGGTTCACGGCGGCTGGCTGGCTGGTCACGGCGTTCGGGCCGCGGGCCGTGATGGTCCGTCTCGGCGCCGGCGTGCTGCGTGGCATCCGCAGGCCATCCTCAGCCGCGGCCGCGGGCATTACGCCGGCAGGTGAAGCGCTGTTGGCCTCCGCGTCCCCCGCGCTCGGACCGAACGGTTCGCCGAATACCGCCGCCGCTCCCAAGGGCGGACGACGGGACGCCGTTTTGATTGTCGTCTGGCTGATCGCCTTCGTGGCGCTGGGCGCACTGTCGCTGTCCAGCCAGCCGATCGACTGGACGCCGCTGCTGTAACGCTATGCCAGCTGTGCCATTCAAGTGGCACAGCAAGGGCGGCACTTTTACGCAGAATTCACCTCAGAGCCGACCTTCGCGGCCGCTTCCTCAGGCCCGGCCATTATGATGGGGCCCATCCATTGAACTGTTTTCAGGGGGAGATTCATGGCAGATCCAAAGCGTCAGGCCAAGCGCGTCACGCGCGCCGAGCGCCGTGCGGCAGAGGAGGCGGCCCAGAAGGCCCAGGCCGAACGTGCGGCCAAGGAGCGCAAGCAGCAGACCATCATCGGATGCATCGTGGTGGCCATCATCGTGGTGCTGGTGGCCATCGGCGGATTCGCGGTGTACAAGGCCACGCATTCCAGCAGCAGCAGCCAGACCACCGCCTCGGATGTGAACGAGGCCTACAAGACGCTGCAGTCCGTGAAGACCAAGCCCGCCAACGCCGACGACAAGGCCGGCTTCACCATCTCCAGCAAGGGCTACGGCAAGTCCGTGGACGGCGCCCCTACCGTGGGTATTTATATGGAGCCGTTGTGCCCGGGCTGCGCGGCCGTGAACCGGCAGCTCGACCCCACGCTCGTCAAGCTCATGGACGCGGGCCAGCTCAATCTGGAGCTGCATTTCCTGAACTTCCAGGACAACAAGAGCTCGGACAACTACTCCAACCGTGCCTTCAACGGCGCCATTTACATCGCCGAGCATGACAGCGACCCGAACCACCTCATGAACTACCTGTCCAACATCTACGCCGAGGACTTTCAGCCCGGCGAGCTGACCAACTACGTGCCGGTGGACAACAGCAAGCTTGAGGAGCAGGCCGTCAAGGCCGGGGTCAGCAAGGACGTGGCGGCCGCGGCGTTCAGCGGCAAGAACGAGTATGTGGACTGGCTCACCGCCTCGAACAACTACACGATCCAGCGCCCGGAGCTCTTCTCCTCGTCCGGCAGCTTCTCCTCCCCCACGCTCACCATCAACGGCGAGTACTGGGCCCTCAACAACGTCTCCCTGGCCGGTCTCGACCTGAAGGACGGCTTCCTCAAGGCCATCGGACTGGACTCCGATCAGGTGGGCGTGGAAGGCAAGATGCCCTCGATCGGCTCCAGCAAGAAGCCCATCGACATCACGGCCTGATAATCGGCCCGATCCCCGTGCGGGGCAACGGGGGCATACGTAAGGGAAGTCGCGGTTCGTCCGCGGCTTCCCTTTTTTGCTCTCTGTTCAACCAAGATCGACATGAAACCGAGGTGACAGGCGACACAGCGGCCGCGCATTCGGGGACTGCTGGTATGCTATTCATTTGTTCCGAACGATTGATGTTCGGTAACACGCCTCTTTAGCTCAGATGGCCAGAGCGGCCGCCTTGTAAGCGGCAGGTCGTCGGTTCGATCCCGACAAGAGGCTCGTCGCGTGGGAAAAAAGCGTATCATGGATATGCGCGGTTTTTCCGGCGCACTGAATTCTTGCCTTGGGTAAGTAATCCAGGAGCCTTCCCCCAACTATGGGCTTCCTGGACTTAAGGGCGGAGCGTCCCCCAACCAGCTCCGCGCCTTCAAGGGGGCGGGAACATCCCCTTCTCTCCCGCCCCCCTTTCTTCTTTTTCTGCGCAACCGGGCAGGAATGGTGACGGTGAGGAGCGCAACGGGCGGCGCGGCCGGGGCAACCATTACGATGGTGGGCGTAAGTCTTCGTACAACGGAAAGGGAACCATGGCACGGCGTTGGACCCCGCAGCGGTTTGTTGCACTGCGTCGCATCCGCGTGATCGCCAGCGTTCTATCGCTCAGTCTGGCCATGGGCGGCACGTTCGCCTTCACCGCCCGCAAATCCGTGGCCTTGAACGTCAACGGCGAGACCACGCAGGTCACCACCTACGCCATGACCGCCACCCGTCTGTTGCAGGAGCAGGGCATCGACGTCAAAACCCACGACATCGTGCAGACCTCCTCGGGCAATACGCTCGCCGACCATGCCGTGGTCACCGTGCGTTCCGCCTACCAGACCACCATCAACATCGATGGCGTCTCCGTGCCGTTCTGGACCGTGGCCACCAGCGCCGAACAGCTGCTGGGCTTCTTCGAGGAGAACGAGACCAACGCCACCAAGATTACGGTGGACATCGACAACGTATACAACCAGCTCACCGGCGGACTGGTAATCAACAGGAAGGGCCCGGTCACCGTCATCGCGGACGGCAAAAGCTCGGTGGCCCCGAACGGCAAGCTCCCGGCCGCATCCATCCTCGATTCCAAGGGCATCGTGCTGGGCAAGGAGGATCGCGTCAGCGTCGAGAAGGACGGCGACAAGACCATCCTGCGCGTGCGCCGCGTGACCCATGGCGAGGAGACGCGCACCGTGACGATTCCGTTCTCCACCCGCACGATCGTGGATAATTCGCTGGCCGCCGGACAGACGGAAGTGCGCCAGCAGGGCGTCAACGGCGAGAAGACGCAGGTGTACGACGTCACGTACGTGGACGGCGAGGCCGAATCGGAGACGCTGAAGTCCGAAACCGTGACCAAGATGGCCGTCGACCAGATCATCGCCGTGGGCCCGTCCGCCACCGTCAACAAGAACGATTCCAGCACGACCAACGGCAGCGGCAGTTCGTCCGCGAACGGTTCCGCAAACGACTCGACGTCCGGCGATTCCGGTTCCGGCAGCGAGGGCAGCGGCTCCACCGACAACGGCGGCAACGCCGACAACGGAAACAGCTCCGGTAACGGAAACGGCAACACCGGCGGAGGCAACGGCACCGGAGACAATTCCGGTAGCAATACGGACAATAACGGCACCGATAACAACGGTAACGCCAATAACGGCGGCACCAGCAACGATTCCGGTTCCGACAACAACGGCAGCGCCGACGACGATTCGGGCAACAGCGGAGGCAACACCACCCCCGATCCGACGCCCACGCCCTCCCCGGACAACGGCTCCTCCTCCGGCCGACTCTGGCATCCGACCCCGGCGCAAGCCCAGGCCTATGCGGCAGGAGCGGCGGCCCAGCGCGGCTGGACCGGCAACGAATGGGATTGCCTGGTCAAGCTGTGGACGCGCGAGTCAAGCTGGCTGTGGTACGCCGAGAACGCCTCCTCCGGCGCGTACGGCATCCCGCAGGCCCTGCCGGCCGACAAGATGGCCACGTTCGGCGCCAACTACCGTGACGACGCCGCCGTGCAGATCGACTGGGGACTGGCGTACATCGCCGAGCGGTACGGCAGCCCGTCGGTGGCCTGGCAGCATTCCGAAGACGTCGGCTGGTACTGACCGCCGGACGATAACCGAAACGGCGACGACCAATCGCATCGGGCGCAACCACAACACAGCATCGCCGGAACACCACGGCAACCACCAAGGCATAAGGGACAGCGTATGAACAACGAAACCACCACCGCGCAGACCGGACAGGACGCCGGCAACCAGCCGGCCGGGCACCTGTTGGGCGCGGCCGACATCCGCCGCATCGCGGCCGAAGCCGGCGTGAGCCCCACCAAGAAGTTCGGGCAGAACTTCGTGATCGACCCGGGCACGGTCCGTCGCATCGTCCGCGAGGCGGGCGTGACCGCCAATGATCACGTCATGGAGGTGGGTCCTGGCCTCGGCTCGCTGACCTTGGCGATCCTGGAAACCGGCGCTTCGATGACCGCGGTGGAGATCGACCCGCCGCTGGCCGAACGCCTGCCGGACACCGTGGCCGAGTTCATGCCCGAGGCTTCCGGTCGTCTGGCCGTGGTCAACCGGGACGCCCTGACCGTGACGCCCGAGAACGTGCCGGATTTCAACGATGACCAATCGTTCACGCTGGTGGCCAACCTGCCGTACAACGTGGCCACGCCGATTCTGCTCACCCTGCTGGAGCGGTTCGATAACCTCGGCTCGTTCCTGGTGATGGTGCAGAAGGAGGTGGCCGACCGCCTGTCCGCCAAACCCGGCTCCAAGATCTACGGCACGCCGAGCGTGAAGCTCGCCTGGTACGGCACCGCCGAGCGCGTGGGCACGATCGGCCGCAACGTGTTCTGGCCGGCCCCGAACGTGGATTCCGCGCTGGTGAAGTTCACCCGTTATGCCGCGGACGATGCCTCGGCCCCCGGTACCGGTCCGGATGCGGCCCCGCGCGAGCTCACGTTCCAGCTCATCGATGCCGCGTTCGGCCAGCGCCGCAAGACGCTGCACGCCGCATTGAAGCATATGGTGCCCGCCGAGGTGTTCGAGGCCGCCGGCATCGACGCCACGCGGCGCGGCGAGACCCTGACCATCGACGAGTTCGCCGCATTGGCCAAGGCGCTGGACCAGTACAACGGCCGATCCCAGGCGACGCAGGGCGGGGCGGCATGATGAGCCCGGTACTGACCCGTCCGCGTGCGACGCAGCATCGCGCGGCACAGCATCTCACCAAGGACGAACTGGCGCAGACTCCGGCCGGCGCGATGACGGTGAGCGTCGATTGCCCGGCCAAGACGAACCTCACGCTTGAAGTGGGGCCCACGCATGACGAGTGGGGCGGCAGGCATGCCCTGGACACCGTGTACTGCGCGGTGGGCGTGTACGACACGGTGACCGCCACCGCCAAGTATCCGGGCGCGGGATTCTCGCTGGACATCGAGGGCACGCATCTGGGCGATCTGGCCGCATCCAGCAGTGATATGCGCCGCAATCACGCGGTCTTGGCCCTGTTCGCCATGGCCGAGGCCGCCGGACGGGATCCGGATGTGGCGTTGACCATCACCAAGCGCATTCCCGTGGGGGCCGGTCTCGGCGGCGGTTCGGCGGATGCCGCGGCCACGCTGCTGGCCGTCAACCGACTGTGGGATCTCGATTGGCCCGTCGACCGGCTGCGTGCGATCGCCGCCACGTTGGGCGCGGATATGCCGTTCTGCGTGGCCGGCGGATTCGCTCACGGCACCGGATACGGCGAACGCATCGAGGACATCACGCCGGACAGCCCGCGGGGGCGCGAGCTTGCGGCCCAAGGCTTTGCCGGGGATGTGCTGGTGGGCGCCTATCAGTCGCAGCTGAGCACGCCCGAGGTGTACCGCACGTTCGATGCGGTGGGCGCCGGCGAGGGCGACCGGAATCATCTCCAGGCCGCCGCGATCAATCTGCATCCACGCAGTGGCCGGGCGGTCGACGCCGCGGCGCAGGCGGGCGCACGGCATGCGTTCGTGTCCGGATCGGGCCCGTCGGTGGTGGCGTTCGTGGATGGCGGGGCGGCCGCGCAGCGCGTGATCGACGCCTGGCGTGCGGACGGTCTGGTGGACCGCATCATCCGCGCCAAGGCACCAGCCAAACCGCTCGTGCGCGTCAGCCAGTGACGCTAAGGTAGCAACAAGCCATAGGACCCAGAAGGAAGTCGAACGATGACGCAACAGGTAGACGAACGTGAGGCTCGCAAGGCGTATGTACGCCACCGTCAGACCGTCGTATTCTCCATCACCGGCGCGGCGCTGGCGGTCATCATGGTCGTCTCGCTGCTGTTCAACTTCCATGTGTTCGGACTGGGCGCGTACGTGACGCCCACCACCGAGCCGAATTACGGCAACGCCGCCCCTTGCGCAGTCAAGGGCAAGGACGGCAAGGCCAAGTACGTGGCCAACGGCTCCGTGGGTATCCAGGTGCTCAACGGCACCGGTCATCTCGGATTCGCCTCGGCCGTGGGCAACGCGCTGACCAAGCGCGGCTTCAGCGTGCAGTTCATCGGCAACTACCAGGTCAAGAAGGGCAAGGTGATGGTGGCCAAGACGGACGTGGAACGCACCACCATCTACTTCGGCAAGAACGCCGTGAACGAGGCGTACACGCTGGCCGGCAACTTCACCGATGCCACGATGATCATGACGGCCCGTGAGGACCAGCTCATCGACGTGGTGCTCGGCGCCACCTTCACCGACCTGCAGGATACGAACGCCTCACCGCAGGAAGGCAAGGAAATCACCAGCATCGAAGGCTGCAAGGCCGCCGACAAGATGACCAACCTGCCGGCCGACACCGATCACACCGCCTACACGGCCCAGCAGACCCAGCAGCAGTAAATAAAATAGCAGTAAGTAACGGAATCGGCCTTTGGCCGATAGAGTATTCCGCGGTCTTATGACCACTTCTCTTCTCTCCCCCACCCGGCTTCGCCGGGAGCCCCCTCGTCAGAGGGGGCCGAGAACCTACACGTATACACCTTGCCTCCCTCTGACGAGGGAGGTGGCATCGCGAAGCGATGACGAAAGGAGAGAAGAACCGCAAGCATAAGCTTGCGGAATACTCTATCGGCCAAAGGCCGATTCCTCTTTTTATTGCGTCACCTCGGCGTACCAGCGCTTCAGTTCGGCCACGGCGACGTCGTGTTCCACCGGGCCGTTATCGAGACGATAGTCGAGCATGTGCTTGTAGGCCTTGCCCACCATGGGGCCGGGTTCCAGTCCCAGCAGCTCCATGATCTCGTTGCCGTCCACATCCGGGCGGATCGCGTCGAAGTCCTCCTTCTCCTTCAACGCGCGCACGCGCTCCTCCATCTCGTCCATCGCGTCGGAGAAGATCTGCGCCTTGCGCTTGTTCTGCGTGGTGGCGTCCGCGCGGGTGAGGCGGTTGAGGCGCTCGTACAGGTGGCCGGAGTCCTTGACGTAGCGGCGCACGGCCGAATCGGTCCACGGCTCGTCCACATATCCGTGGAAGCGCAGGTGCATGTTCACCAGTTCGGACACGTCCTCCACGATGTGATGGTCGAATCGCAGCGCCTTCAGACGCTTGCGGGTCATCTTGGCGCCCACCGCGTCGTGATGGTGGAAGCTCACCTTGCCGCCCGGCTCGAACCGGCGGGTCTTCGGCTTGCCGATGTCGTGCATCACGGCCGCCAGACGTAGCGTCAGGTCGGGGGCCGGCACCGGGCCGTCCGGGCCGGTTTCCAGCGCGATCGCGCGCTCCAGCACGATCATTGTGTGCTCGAACACATCCTTGTGACGGTGGTGCTCATCGATCTGCAGCTGCAGGGCCGGAATCTCGGGGAAGACGATGTCCGCGAGGCCGGATTCCACCAGCGCTTCAAGGCCGGCGCGCGGCCGGTCGGACAGCAGCAGCTTGGTCAGTTCGTCGCGCACGCGCTCGGCGGAGACGATCTCGATGCGGTCGCGCATGGAGGTGATGGCCTCGGCCGCGTCCGGCGCGATATGGAAACCGAGCTGGGCCACGAACCGCACGGCGCGCATCATACGCAGCGGATCGTCATCGAAGGACTGACGCGGATCCACCGGCGTACGCAGCACGCCCTTGGCGAGGTCGCTCGCACCGCCGAACGGATCCACGAACTCCAGTTCCGGCACACGCAGCGCCATCGCGTTCACCGTGAAATCACGACGGGAGAGGTCGCCTTCAAGCGTGTCACCGTAGTTGACCTCCGGCTTGCGGGAGTCGGGATCATAGGTGTCCGAACGGTAGGTGGTCACCTCCACCTTGACTTCGGTGCCGTCCGGGCGGCGACGCATGGCACCCAACGTGCCGAACTTGCGGCCCATGTCCCAGAAGCCGTCGTGCCCCCAGCGGCGCAGGATCGGCTCGAACTGTTCGGGCCGGGCAGACGAGCAGAAGTCGAGGTCGTGGCTGGGCCGGTGCAGCAGCAGGTCCCTGACCGGTCCGCCGACCAACGCCAGCTCATAGCCTTGCTCGGCGAACATTCGACCAAGTTCGATGGCTTCGGGCCACACTTCGAAATCCAATGGGCACTCTCCCGCATATCACGTTTTTTCTGCCCTACCAGCATACCGTTACCCCACCTGCACACGGGGTTGAGTATGGTGGAGAATATGATTACGCCCGCCGACCTTGCCCGCATGCTGCGGCAAACACCAGATTCGGCGGACAACCGTACCCAAGACCAGCTGCTGTATACGTCCGAAACTCCGCGTCATTCCGCCGATTCCGCCGCCGATGCACACGATGGCGCCCCGGCTTCCGCCGCGCAATCGTCCAGCGCCGAATCGGATGACGCCGATGCTCCGGCGGCCGCGGCTCCCGTTTCCGCCGTCCGCTCGGACGCCCGAAACGACAGGCCGTCCGCATCGCGGTCATCTTCCGATTCATTTGTGGACAGCTCCCCCGCAGCGGCGTCGCCACGCCCGCAGGCCCCGGTGATGCCCACGCCGGCGACCGTGTTCGGCATGCGTGCGATGGTGACCATCGCCACCGCCAACGGCACCATCGCCGGCCAGTCCGACGGCATCGTGGCGGAGGCCGGCGCCGAGGCCATCGTGGCCCCGCATGCCGCCGATTCGGCCGTGGTCGTGTCCGATTCCGTCGAGAACCCGATTGCCGCCGCTGGACTGCCGGTGCCGCCCGAATCACCGGAATTGCCTGAATCGCAGGCCCCCGCGGCAGCGGAACAGGCCGAACCCAGCGGCCCTACACCGGCCAGCGTGTTCGGCCGGCGCGGGCAGAACACGCGCGGCTCTCACCCCGGACAGAACGGCCATAACAACGGGCAGAACGGCGGCCGCAGAGGCAATCGCAAAGGCACCAATCCGGCGGCACGCATCGCCGCTGCGGCAGCGGCCGCACGATTGGCCGGCGCCTCGCAAGGCACGGGGACCGCGGTCCCCGCTCCGGCCCAGCCTTCGGTTCCCAGCGGCCCCACACCGGCCATGATGCCGCAGCGCCGCACCTCCGACGGCCCCACCACGTTCGCGTCCCTGGATGCTCAGGAATTGCCAGTGGTGCGCGAATATTCGGCCGGCGGACTGATCTTCGACGACCAGAACCGTGTGGCCATCATCGCCCGTCACTCCCGGTCCGGGCATCTCGAATGGTGTCTGCCCAAGGGCCATATCGAAAAGGGTGAGACCCCGCAGCAGACCGCCGTGCGCGAGGTGCACGAGGAGACCGGCATCCTGGGCGAGGTCATCGACTCCATCGCCACCATCGATTACTGGTTCACCGGCACCACGCAGCGTGTGCACAAACTGGTGCATCATTTCGCCTTGCGTCAGACCGGCGGCGAACTGACCGTGGAGGGCGATCCGGATCATGAGGCGGAGGACGCCATCTGGGTGCGGTTCGACGATTTGGACGACGTGCTGAGTTACCCGAACGAACGGAAAATCGCATGGTTGTACGCCAGGAAGAAGAACAGGCAGGCAAACGAGTGAATCTACCCGCAGTATTCCGCCGTCACGGGCTCCTCGCGCGCGTGCTGATCACGATGCTGACCCTGGTGGCGCTGGTGGTGGCCCCGCTTTCCCCCGTGTCTGCCTGGGCGGAGGGAACGGACGATCAGAACGGGTCCAGCGCGACCGCCGACGCCGGCGACACCAATAATGATGCCGGCGATGGTACCGATGCCGACAACGGCGACCGTCCCAAGCAATCCCTGACCATCGAGCAGAGCACCGCCGTGGTCACCGATACGTCCGGCTTCCATCTCAAGGTGATGGTGGCCAACAACAGCGACAAGCCCACGGCGTCCGGCACGCTGGAAGTCAGCACCAATGCGCTGCTCACCTTCATCTCCCGCGCGGACATCCAGTCCTGGGCGGAAGGCACCGCGCCGATCCCCACGCCGAACGAGATCGGGCACGTCACCGTGCCGGCGATCCCGGCCGGTGGCACCGTGACGGTGAACCTGGACGTGGCATCGGACCGGCCCGCCCTGCAGGTCATCGAGACATGGGGCCCGAAGCCGCTCCTTCTGTCGTACATCGTCAACGACCAAATATTGGTCAATCTGACTAGTTTTTTGACCCGCTCGCCGGACGGGCTCAACACCGCGCAGACGCCGGCCATGGGTTTGACGGTGGCCATGCCGCTGACCTCGGATAACTGGCAGGTCAACGCCACCGCCGTCAACAATCTCGTCACGGACAATACCGGCACCGGCGATGCCAAGCAGGGCGCGGCCACCAGCAGCGGCAAGCCCGGCACCATCACCAACGGCAAGGGCGAGAACAAGGACGAGAAAGACACAGGCACCGGCGACAGCAACGCCAGCGGCCAGCTCATCACCCTGTCCGAACAGGACGAGACGGCCGCCCAGGCACTGGCCCAGGCACTGAACCGCCATCGCAAACTGCAGGTGGTGGCCGATCCGGTGTATCTCAAGGCCTCGGATATCGACCCGGACGTGGACGGCGTGATGCAGCCCGCCGACTTCGACATCACCACGTACTCCGCGCTGGACAGCGGCAAGTCGTACGCCAAGGCCGGCGTCACGGACGACCAGTGGAGCGCGGACCAGTCGCAGACGCTGTACGCCGACGAGGAGGGCGAGGACATGCAGTCCGCCGCCAAGACCAGCACGTATGCCTGGCAGGGCAATGCCGGCTGGTCGCTGGATGCCCTGACCAAAGCCAGCGAACAGGGGTACTCCACGGTGATCGCGGACGCCTCGTTCGACAGCGAACAGTCGGACACCGTGCATACCGGCACCTACGTGGTGAACACGGACGCCGGCGACGTGACCGTGCTCAAGGAGCAGGCGGAACTCGGCAAACTGGCCCAGGGCCAGCCCACCAGCAAGGACGCGAACGGCGAGGCCAGCGACGCCGGCCGTCTCGCACGCCTGCTCGCCCAGAGCGCGTTCTACCAGATGGAGCAGCCCTACACGTCCCGCAACCTGCTCATGACCTTCTCCCGCGACAGCTCCGCGGTCTGGATCGATCAGGTGATGGGTGCCCTCGAACAGGCCTCCTGGCTCAATCTCACGGATCTGGAGACCATGGCCAAGGCCGAGCCGTACAGCGTGAGCGACACGGTGAATCTCGACGATTCGGGCAAGTCCCAGGTGTCCGCAGCCCGCACGGCGTTGAAGCAGCTGGCCGGCAGCCGCCAGGACATCATGCGTCTGGCCGGTGCCGTGCTCAAGCACAGCGTGGATTCCGACGACGTCTCCTCGGTGGTGGATATCAGCGCGCTCGATCCGCAGGCGCTGGCCCGGCAGGACGCCGCGGCCACGGCCGCCAGCAACGGCGACCCGACCTCATGGGTGGCCTCGCTGCTCGCTGCGCATGACAGCATGGCCCTGCGCGCGCTGTCCGGTTCGCAGCAGACGGACACCGGTCAGCGCATGACCGTCGCCACCCGCGCGTTGGCGGATACCCTGCTCGGCAAGGTCTCCATCACGCCTTCGGAATCCGTGTCGGTGTTCAGCGAATCCGCGAAGATGCCGGTGACCGTGAGCAACAAACTGCCGTATGCGGTGAGCGTCAGGGTCAATTCGATCACCGATTCCATGCAGATCGTGACCTCGCGCACCACGGACATCGAAATTCCGGCGAACGGCGAGGCCCAGGTCTCGTTCACCATCCGAGTCTCCACTTCAGGCTCCACCGTCGCCCATGTCTCGCTGGCGGATCGTAACGGCCAGGCGTTCGGCAACGTGCAGAACACCGCCATCACCAGCGTGATGCGCATCAGCGACATGAGCGGCTTCATCATCATCGGCTTCGCGGTGCTGCTGGGCATCGTGGGTCTGTGGCGTCAGTTCAACCGTAAGAAGGATCCCGACGAATGAGTTCGACCGTTGGCCGTAATTCCCTGATCATGGCGTCCGGAACCGCGGCCTCCCGCGTGACCGGTCAGCTCCGTACGATTCTCCTGGCCGCCGCGATCGGCACCACCGGACTTGCGGCCAACGCCTATCAGGCGGGATCGATGATTCCGCAATCCGTGTTCACGCTGGTCTCGGGTGGCATTTTCAACGCCGTGCTGGTGCCGCAGATCGTGCGCACGATGAAGGAGAAGGACGCCCAGGAGCGTCTGAACCGACTCATCACGCTGGCCATCGGTCTGCTGCTGGCGATGACCCTGATCATGGCCGCCGCCGCTCCCCTGCTCGCCCGACTGTACGTGGGCAGCAACGACCATCAGATGATGGCGCTGACCACCGCGTTCACGCTGTGGTGCATGCCGCAGGTGTTCTTCTACGGCCTGTATACGGTGTTGGGGCAGATCCTGGCCGCACGAGACCATTTCGTCACCTATGCGTGGAGCTCCACGGGTGCGAACGTGATCAGCTGCGCCGGCTTCACGGCGTTCATCCTGCTGTTCGGCAAGGCCAACGAGCAGCCACTCGACTTCTGGACGGCGGACAAGATCGCGCTGACCGCCGGCACCTGGACGCTGGGCGTGGCGTTCCAAGCGCTGATCCTGTTCCTGCCGCTGGCGCGTATCGGCTTCAAATACCGGCCAAGTTTCGGCCTGACCGGCTTCGGCCTTAAGGCCATGGGCCCGGTGGCGCTGGGCTCACTCGGCGTGGTCATCACCAGCGAGATTTCGGGCATCGTGCTGACCCGCGTGGCCACGCTGGCCCCGCAGCGCGCTCATGAACTGACCGGCGCGAGCCTGTTTGACATCGCCGGTAACGCCACCTACCAGAACGCCTACACGTTGTTCGTGCTGCCGTATTCACTGCTCGCCGTATCCGTGTCCACGGCGATGTTCCCGAAGATCTCCCGGTCCGTGGCCGCGCATGATCTCGACGAGGCCCGGCATGACCTGGGCAGCGCGCTGAACAACGTGGGACTGCTCATCATGTTCTTCGCGGCCGCGATGATCGTGTTCCCCGAACCGATCATCCGCGCGCTGCTGCCCTCGGTCTCGATGGACGAGACCATGCTCATCTCCTATGCGTTGATAGCATTGTCTGTTGGGATTCCTGCATGCTCAGCCTTTCTGCTCATTCAGCGTACGTTCTACGCATTCGAAGACGGCTTGCATCCATTCCTATCAGCGCTCATACAGTACGGATCCGTTTCCGCTCTTATCGTCGCCGGCACGCTGATCCTGCCACCCGAGCACTGGGTCACCGGCATCGCCTGCTCCGTCACCCTCGCGGCATTCCTTGCGATGCCGCCCACGATCATCATGCTGCGCAAACGGTTCGACGGCAGTCTCGGCGGCCGGGCCATCATGCTCACGTACGGCAAGGCCACGCTCGCCGCGGTGGCAGGCGGACTGGTCACCTGGCTCATCAAGAAGCCAATCACCGCACTGTTCGGCGTGAGCATCCAGCCGACCGGCGGCCATATGGGATGGTTCGCCGCGCTCGGCATCTGCGTGGTGCTCACCATCGTGCTGGCGGTGGTGTACGTGGGTGTGCTGTGGGTGCTGCGCACGCCGGAACTGACCGGTGCGGCGCGGATGGTCGGTGCACGGCTCGGACTGGGCCGACGCCGCGGACCGCAGGCCACGCAGTCGCAGGATGTACAGTCGCAGGCACAGCAGCCCGCTCAGCCCGCGCAACCGCAGCCGCAGGATGCCGGGGCAGACCAAGCCGTCAATTCCCTTGCAAAGGACCAGCGGAACCCCGGCGACGAGAGCGAACCGGACGGTATTGCAGACGGTGTCTCAGACGATGCCGCAGACCGCTCCGCACAGGGCGCCTCCCCCGCCTGGCCGGCCGAGTCGATCCCCGCGCTCATCCCGTCCACATCATCCTCGGGAACCATTCGCCGGGCCATCCCGACGGATAGAATGTCAAAGACACTTTCGAAGAACATCACCAACAACCATACGGAGCCGGACGAGCTTATGAAACCGCATCTGGGAGATACCATTCTCAATCGATACACGCTGGTGTCCTCGTTGCGCGAGGAACCCGGCATCGAGGCATGGAAGGCGAACGACCGCGTGCTGGCCAAGGACTGCCAGCTGTTCCTCGTCTCCAACAGCCAGGTGCTCACCGCCATCGACACCATCGCCGGCCGTATCGTGGCCACCAAACCGGAACGTCATACGCCGGTGCTCAAGTACCGCCTGCAGTCCGGCGTACTGCTGGCCGTGATGCCGTTGGACAACGGCCTGTCCGTCACCGATTACCTGACCGGCGCGGGCAACGTGCTCAGCCATGACGCCATGCGTTCCATTATCGGCGAGACGCTGCAGGGCATTCGTCCGATGCTGTCCGGCACGCCCATCAACGTGGCGATCACCACCGACACCGTGCGCGTGACCACCACCGGCGTGGAGATCGCGGACGGTCCGTTCACCCCGATGCTGGCCGATACGCTGGGACTCACCACGCCGCTGGAAAGCGCCGAGCAGCTGGCCATCCGTCAGCTTTCCGCGCTGCTGTACTCGCTGCTCACGCGCACGCCGAGCGAGACCGACCCCCACTTCGACCTGAATCAACTGCCGCAGGACGCTCCGGGCGAGTTCCGCGTGATCCTGAAGCGCGGCCTGAACCTCATCGAGGCCGATGATCCGACCCTGCCGATGGCTTCCTTGGTGGAGCTCGAGGCGCTGCTGGGCGACTGGAAGCCGCTGACCGAGCTGGGTGCGGAGGACATCGCCCTGCCGAACGTGAGCGGCGAATGCTCCATCGCCACCGCACCGCTGTGCCCGGTGGCCGAACCGGACATCAACCCCATTCCGGACGGTCTGGTGAGCAACCAGCAGCTGCCGACCCTGTCCATTGCCACCAGCACCCCCGCCATCGCCCTGCCGCCGAACCCGGCGCAGAAGAACGGTGACGCCGCCGGCGAAGGCGACGCGAACGACGGCCGCCGCCTGTTCGATTTCAACTTCTCCGACGCCTGGCAGAACGAGAATCTGTCCGGCGAGGATACCGGCGACTGGTACAACAGCTTCAATCCCGCCCCTACCACGGCCGTGGGCAACTCCCGGCTGACCGTGCCGATTCCCACCGGTTCGCTCAACCCCGAGCAGGCACCCGGCGAGACCACAAGCCGCATTCCGGTGTATGACGCAGCCGGCCGCGCGGTGGCCCCCGGCGAGGAGTCCCTGCGTGCGTTGGAGGAGGAGCAGGCCCGCATCGCGGAGATCGCCGCGATTCCGCCGAGCTTCGAGCCCAAGGATCCGCCGAAGCGTACGGAGGGCGATGAGCTGCCGAACGCGCATCTGTTCGGCAAGTTCAGCACCAAGGTCGTGGCCATCGTGGCTGCCGTGCTCGTGGTGATCGCCGCTACGGTCTGGGCCGTGGCCGCCTTCCGCAACAGCTCCGGCAACCCGTCCGACACCACCGGCAAGTCCGTGAGCGAGGGCGAGTGGCCCGAGTTCGACGAAAGCCAGGTTCCGTTCGGTGACGGCACCGGCGCCAGCGCCACGAAGGGCGAGAGCACCGATAGCAGCTCCTCGTCCGATTCCTCCTCGTCCAGCTCCGACAGCACCAAGAAGAAGAGCACGACGACCAAGAAGGCCACGAATGAAGACAAGGATTCGAAGGCCGTTCCCACGCCGAAGCATGTGAATAACACCGCGTACACCATCTCCAGCGCGAACTTCCTGTCCAATCCGGGCGGCCAGTCCGGCTATGCGTACTACATGCATCTCGATCAGGCGCATGACGTGTACCGCATGACGGTGACCATCCGCACCTCCGGCGGCAAGGGCTACATCCGCGCGAACACCACCGGCGACCCGACCCAGGGCGAGCAGGTGGCCGAGTTCACCTTCGCCGAGGGCGGTACCACCGAGATCAAGTTCACCAAGACGGTCAACACCCAGGACCTTATCCTCTGGGTCCCGGTCGATAGCATGCCCCAAAACCAGCTCTACATCGAAAAGGTCGAGGTCTTCTAACCTTCCTCTTTTCCCTCTTACCCAGGCCTGTGGAACCCAAATTCCACAGGCCTTTTTCGTATAGGACCTTGGCCCCCTCTGTCGAGGGGGCTGTCAGCAAAGCTGACTGGGGGAGAGTAGCAATGCAGGCGAATGCCTGCGGAGAAATCCATCGGTCGCAGACCGATGCCGCTACCGCAGCTTGACAGCTATGCTGTACCAATGAAGGATTACAACCCCGATAACGTCAGCAAAGCAAGGAAGCTACGACGAGATATGACACCATGGGAAAGGAAACTCTGGTATGGATTTCTCAGCTCCTACCCAGTCCGATGGCAGCGTCAGAAGCCTATAGGCAACCGTATCGTGGATTTCTATTGCGCCAAAGCCGGTTTGGCGGTGGAGCTTGATGGCGGCGGTCACTATATAGTGAACCAGCAGCAAGCCGATGCAATACGCACGAAAGAGCTTGAGGCTGCAGGGGTGTCAGTGCTGCGGTTCGCCAACAATGAAGTTGACTTCATGTTCCATGAGGTATGCCAGCGGATTGATAGCACTGTCCGGACGAGCATGAGAGATAGCTAGATCCAACTTATGTAATCGCGCTTCGGTAAATTAGCATCGACCTGCGGTCGATAGAGTTTCCCGCAGGCTCCGCCTGCTCCGCTACTCTCCCCCAGTCAGCTTCGCTGACAGCCCCCTCGACAGAGGGGGCCAAGGTTTATAGCGGAGGGCGGAAGGTCTTATGACAATGTGAGAATGTTTCACGTGAAACATCGCGTCATCATTATCGGTTCCGGTCCTGCCGGATACACCGCGGCCATCTATCTGGGCCGCGCCGGCTTCAATCCTCTCGTCATCACGGGCGCGCTGGCACCCGGCGGCCAGCTCGTCAACACCACGGAGGTGGAGAACTTCCCTGGTTTCCCGGAGGGCATTCTCGGCCCCGAACTGATGGATCGCATGCGCAAGCAGGCCGAACGCTTCGGTGCCGAATTCCTTCCCGCCGATGTCGAATCGGTGGAAGCACTCCCCCAGCATGACGGTCACCCGCAATACCGCCTGACCACCTCGGACGACGAAACGCTCGAAACCTCGGCCGTCATCGTGGCCACCGGCTCCAACGTACGCAAGCTCGGCGTCCCCGGCGAAGAGGAACTGTCCGGTCATGGCGTCTCCTACTGCGCCACCTGCGACGGCTTCTTCTTCAAGGACAAGCCCATCGTCGTGGTCGGCGGCGGTGACTCCGCTTTCGAGGAGGCCCTGTTCCTCACCCGCTTCGGTTCGTCAGTCACCCTGATTCATCGCCGCGACAGCTTCCGCGCCTCGCAGATCATGGTCGAACGCGCCAAAGCCGATCCGAAACTAACGCTCGTCACCAACACCGTCGTCACCGCCATCACAAGCGACGCACCCTCCACCGCTGCAGCTGACGAAACCAGTACAGCCAACAGCAGTGCGCGGTCCGGCGATCAAGCCCCGTCCGCGCCGTCCATCAAGACCGCCGGTGTCTCCCTGAATATCGGTGCAGGCATCGGTCTGACCAAGCCCGGCACAGCCACCGACGACAAGCCGGCCATCACACTCCCCGGTCTCGGCGGCAATGCTTTGGGCGGCGGACTACTGTCCGGCTTGGCAAAGCAGCCGCAAAAGCATGTCACCGGCGTCACGTTGCGCAGCACCGTGACCGGTGAGGAAAGCACGCTGGACTGCAACGCCGTGTTCGTGGCCATCGGCCACACCCCCGCCACCGATTTCGTGGCCGATGTGGTCAAGCGCGATGCCGACGGCTACATCGCCGTGGACGGCGGCAGCACCGTCACCAGCGCCCCCGGCATCTTCGCCGCGGGTGACTGCGTGGACCGCACCTACCGCCAGGCCATCAGCGCAGCCGGTATGGGTTGCCGAGCCGCCCTCGACGCCCAGGCTTACCTGGAATAAAAAACAATATCCCGTAGCTGATGGAATAGGGGTATGTCTCCCGACCGTAAGCTTGGCCGAACGGCCTTGAGTGTGTCGGGAGGCATACCCCTATTCCATCAGCGTCCAGATACGCTATTCGGCCATCTCTAGGCCATCAACCGCCAAGACGAGTTCACACCCACTTGGAGTCGCCAGAACCGGACGCAGCGGCGTCACCCTGTCCGGGAACCAACAACTGCAGGATGCGATCCATATCCTCCGGCGACGAGAACACAATCTCGATGCGACCATGCTTCTGTGTGCCCTTGATGGACACCTTGGTGTCGAAGTGGTTCTCCAGGCTTTGCTGGATGGCGGATCCGACCCACGGGTTGGTCTTGGAGGTCTTCGGCTTCTTGGGCTGCTCCCCCGAGGCGATCTTCATCGAGACGATCTCCTCGGCACTGCGCACGGACAGTCCCTCCGCGATGATGCGGGAGGCCAGCTTGTCCATCTCCTCAGGATCGGTCAATCCCAGCAGCGCACGTGCGTGACCGGACGACAGCACGCCGGCCGCCACCTTCTTCTGCACCGCGGCAGGTAGGTTGAGCAGTCGCAGCGTATTGGCGATCTGCGGACGGGACTTGGACACCGACTTGGACAGCTGCGCCTGAGTCAGGCCGAACTCGTCGATCATCTGCTGATAGGCTGCCGCCTCTTCCAGCGGATTCAGGGCGACACGATGCAGGTTCTCCAGCAAGGCGTCGCGCAGCATGTCATCGTCTGCCGTGGTCTTGACGATGGCCGGGATGGTCTCCAGTCCAGCGAGCTGGGACGCGCGCCAACGGCGTTCACCCATGATGAGCTCATACGGGCTGTCCATACGCCCGGCGAACGGATTGGCGTTCGACTCCGTATCGGAGGACTGCTGCTCGGCCTTGGCCGCGGCGATCTGATCCGCCGGTCGGCGGCGCACCACGATGGGCTGCAGCACGCCGACTTCCTTGATGGAAGCGGACAGCTCGTTGAGTTCGTCCTCGTCGAAGATGGTACGCGGCTGATGCGCATTCGGCCCGATGTCGGACAGCTTCAGTTCGGCGAGGTAGCCGCCCTCCACCGGCTTCAGCTCCACCGGCTTATCCTCGCCCGACTGCTCGGACGAACCAGTGGAATCCTTCGCATCCTTATCCTTGCCCGCCGACGCCGGCTGAGATGTTTCACGTGAAACATCCTTGCTTTCGTCCGCACGCACGGCATGCTGGGCCGCGCCCGGAATCGGCATGAAGGTATCGATCGGCGTGGTGGCGGTGGGAACGTCCTCACCGCCGAAGAACAGATCACTTGGGTGGGCGATCGCGCCGATGCTCGGCATGGAGGCACGCTTGCCCGCGGTCTTCTTCTGATGCTTGCTGGCGGACTGCTTCGCGGTCGTACCGGACTCCCCCGCTACGGCACCGGCGTTACCGGACTTCACCGAGTCCTTCACGGCAGTGGCACCGGCCCCGGCCTGCGCTTCGGCTCCATCATGCTTATCGGTATCCGGCAGCAGTTCCAGTTGCGCGTTGGCATCCTGCTCCCCCGGCAGCGTGGGGAACAATGCACCGAGGCCCTTGCCGAGTCGAGATTTCGATGTCATGAGTTGTTCTTCCTCCTCGCATCAATGGCGTCGAGCACCTGCTGGGAATGCTTGGCAATCTCCAGAGCGGCCTCGCCGTAGGCGATCGCGCCGATGCCGCGTGGGTCATAGGCGATCACCGACTGCGAGAAGCTGGGTGCCTCGGAGATCTTCACGGAACGTGGAATGGTGGTGTTGAGCACGATGCTCGGGTAGTGTCCCTTGACCTCGCCATACACCTCGCGGCTCAGCAGGGTGCGGCGGTCGAACATGGTGACCAGCATGGTGGACACCAGCAGCACCGGATTGAAGTGCGTCTGCACCAGACCGATGGTGTTGATGAGCTGGCCCAGACCCTCCAGTGCGTAGTACTCGGCCTGAATCGGGATAAGCATCTCCGTGACCGCGCACATGGCATTGATCACGAGCAGACCCAGGCTCGGCGGGCAGTCGATGAACACGTAGTCATAGTGCTTCTCGGACTGGCGCAGGTACAGGTCCAGCGCCTCCTTGAGCAGGGTGTTACGGTTGGGCAGGTCCGCCACCTCAAGTTCGGCACCGCTCAGGTCGATGGAGGCCGGCACCACGTCCAGCGTGGCGAAGTCCGGGCAGACCGTCAGCACATCCCCCAGTCCGGCGCGTCCTTCGATGACGTCATACACGGACTTGTCCCCCGAGGCATGCGGCACGCCAAGAGCCGTGGAGGCGTTGCCCTGCGGATCCATGTCGATGACCAGCACCTGCGCGCCCTTGTTGGCCAGCGCGGCGGCGACGTTCACCGTGGACGTGGTCTTGCCCACGCCGCCCTTCTGGTTGGCGACGGCGATGCGACGGGTCTTCGCCGGCTTGGGGAAGACCGCCTGCTTGAGTGCCTCGTAGCGGGAGGATTCGTCGGCAATCTGGTTACCCAGCACGGAACCCTGCCCATCAAAAATACGATGAAGGGTTTCGGAAGCTGTTTCCATCGGTTCCGATTGATGATCCTTCGAGGCCATCGTTCCTCCTTGCACAGACGTATGTTCCAGTGTTCTCATTCGTGTGGACATGGTTTGAGTTATCCACTATTTCGACCCGCATTGTGGATAACTGTGGATAACGTGGACGATTCCCTCGTTATCGCATCCACAAGAGCCCTCTATAACCGTTGATTTTGCAACGTTTTGCGAGTTGTGCACTTCTCTGGCCGAAATTGTGGATAACTTTTCGGCGGACCTGCGATTGTGGATAACTGCCATGCCATGACCGTCTCTCCCCTATCGCTTATCCACCAGCACCACATGCGTGGGTTCCAGGCCGGGGCCAACCGGGGCCTCCACCACGCGCGGACGCAGGCCACCGAAACGGGCGATCTCCTTGGCGGCCTTATCGATTTCGGCTTGGGCCGAACGTCCCTTCAATGCGACCAGACGTCCCTGCGACTTCAGCAACGGCAGCGTCCAGCCGGACAGCTTCGTCATCGGTGCCACGGCACGGCAGGTGACCACCGCGAACGGATGCACCTTACGCTTGCGCACGGCGGCGATGACCTCATCGGAGCGGCCGCGCACGATCGTCACGTTCTTCAGCTCTAGTAGATCGACGCATTCATGCAGCCATTCGATACGGCGCTCCATCGGTTCGATCAAAGTGAACTCATGATCAGGCAGGCAGGCCGCAGCCACCACGCCGGGAAATCCACCACCACTGCCCACATCGGCCACGGTCTTGAAGCGCATGCCATCGGTCACCTCGCGCACGTACGGCACGATGGCGGCCGAGTTCAGGATATGCCGCTCCCAGATGATGTCCACGTCACGAGGTCCGATCAGGCCACGCGGCTCCCCCTCTTCGGCGAGCTTGGCATGAAAACGTTCGAGCTGAGGCAGTGCGTCACCCAGCACTTCGGCCAGTACCGGCGAACCGGTCAGCTGATCCGTCATAGCCATTCCCCTTGTCGTCCTTGTTTCACGTGAAACATCCGGCTTATCCGTACTACGTATCCAGGTATTCGGCATGGAAAAGGCGCCGTGCCTTACGACGCCATCTCCATCATCCGAATACTTCACACGCTGATTGACCCGATCCCACACGACCGGCGGATCGGTCGGCGTAACGCCGGTGGATGATCCTCCCTAGTAAACCATCCACCGGCGCAACGCGCCATCCACCACCGTATGTGGGGAATCGGTCAATCAAGTCTTGACTCTATCACTCCTCGTCTTCGAGTTCATCATCCTCGGCCTTGCTCCGCATGTACACCGTCACATAACGGTGCGGCTCTTCACCATGGGAGCGAGACTTGAGGCCTTCCTCACGCACCACATCGTGCACGACCTTACGTTCAAACGAGTTCATCGGCTTGAGGTCCACCGGTTCGCCGGTGTCCTTGACCGCATCGATGGCGTCCAGCGCGATGTCACGCAGACGCTGGCGCTTACGCTTGAGGAAACCGTCGACGTCCACGATGAGGTGGGAGCGTTCGCCGGTCTTCTGCTGCACGGCCAGTCGGGTGAGCTGCTGCAGGGCATCCACCACTTCACCGTTGCGTCCGATGAGGTGCTTGATGTCGGTGTCATCGTCGGCGACGATCTGCACGGTGGGACGATCGTTGCGCACGCCCATTTCGATGTCGCCTTCGTAGTCGGCGATGTCCAGTAGTCCTTCGAGGTAATCGGCAGCGATGTCAGCTTCCTCGTTGAGCTGATCGATCGTCTTCACATCATCCTGTGCCATATGCCTCTCCTTTATGTCAGGTATGAATTCCAAGTCTAAGCCCAGTCCGCCCGAAACCGGTGGACCGGTGTTGCGGGTGTCCGGTGTTTCACGTGAAACATCGGACACCCATCCCCCAGTCGCGCTCCCCTATCGCGCTACTTCTTCTTCCTCTTGCGCACCGGCTGCTGGCGCTGGTAGCCACGCGCGTCCTTGCGCTCGGCTTCCTCCTTGGCCTTGACCAGGGCCTCCTCCTCCAGAGAGGGGCGGCCTTCCTTGGCGCGGCGTGCGTTCTCGATGCGGTGGTCGCGCTTCTCCTTGTCCTCGGCCGCCGGGGAGCCGGGGGTCGGGAAGTAGTAGACCTGCCAGAGCGTACGCACCAGGTTGCACACGTTGTTCGTCAGCCAGTAGACCAGCACGGCGAACGGCATGGTCACGCCGGAGAAGATGTACATGACCGGGAAGATCCACAGCATCATCTTCTGCATGGACTCGGCCTGCTTGTTCATCGAGGCGGCGGCCATGTTGCGCTTCATGCTGAAGTACTGCACGAACCACAGGCAGAAGCACATCAGCGCCACGAAGATGCCGATGACGATCTTGCCACCGAACGCGGCGGATGTGAAGTTGTCGGTGACGCTCACGATGCCGAACACGTCGGTCTGCGTGAACTGCTTGGCCGTGGCCACGTCGAAGGCACCCAGCGGTTCCTCGCGTACGCCGTTCGCGATGTACGGGATGGCGGACAGCGTGTAGAACATCGCCATGAACACCGGGCCTTGGATGAGCATCGGCAGGCAGGATCCGGCGGGGTTGGCGTCGTTGTCCTGGTAGAGCTTCATCATCTCACGGCTCAGGGCTTCCTTCGAAGCCTGATCCGTCTTGCCCTTGTACTTGTTCTGGATGCGCTGCATCTTCGGCGCGAGGGCCTGCATCTTGCGCATCGACTTGATCTGCTTGTAGAACAGCGGGAAGATGCACGCCTGCACCACCAGCACCAGGAAGATGATGGCAAGGACCCACGAAACGCCGATCTCGTTCATGCCGAGCAGCACGAAGAAATCATGAACCAGCTTCAGGATCCAGGTCTGCAGCCATTCGACCGGGGTCAGAATCTTATAGAAGAATCCCCAGAAACCGCTGTCCAGAAGGAATTGGTTTGGGTTAGTCATCGATGGGCCTCTCCTTGAGTTGTGGCCAATGGGGTCAGTCGAGGCTCCTCATGGGCCTTCGACCACGAAAATCGATAGAACACGGAATAGCGCTGGGGAACATCATCGATGCCCCCGCGGCTCCACGGCCTGCAACGCAGCAGACGCAACACGGCAAGCAACCCGCCCTTGAATGCGCCATATCGTTCAAGCGCCTGAATGGCATAGTTCGAGCAACTTGGGTAATACTTGCAACAGGGCGGTGTGTTTGCGGAAATGTTGCGCTGGTACCAGCGCACTCCCGCAATCAACACCGCCCTGAAGGAAAAAGCCATGATTCAAGCCGTCTTCCGTGCCACCGCAGCGAAAGCCTTGGCGATCTGCTCGTCCAATGACGAGAAATCCGCGGTCGCGGCGCTCGGCTTGGCGCGCAGCACGATATCGCATTGCTCCGGAAGCAGATGCTCGTGGGCCCGGGCCGATACCCGGAACCTACGCTTCACCGTATTGCGCGTGACCGCTTTGCCGACCGATTTGGATACGGCCAATCCCAGACGTCGGTGATTCGACGTCTGTTCCTCATCGCGAACCGCGCCGGGCACCAGATAGTGCACGACGATATCCTTGCCACCCACCTTGCGCCGGCGCTTGAGCACGGTGACAAAATCACGATGGCTTTGTAGCCGCTCCACCTCGACTATGCCGCTGTGGTAATGGTCCGACCGAATCAGGCGGACAGGGACTTGCGGCCCTTGGCGCGACGGCGGTTGATCACCGCGCGGCCGGAACGGGTGCGCATGCGCAGACGGAAGCCGTGCTTCATGTGACGACGGCGGTTGTTCGGCTGGAACGTCCTCTTCATAATTGCTCCTAGGTCTATTCGGCAACGCTTCGCGCTGCCCTCACGTGAGTCAAGCTATACCAAGCTACCCTCACCCCTAGTCCGAAGTCAAAACGAGAGGGGAGTTTTCACATTTCGACACGGCCCACGACACGCCGGAGCAACCCGCGAAACGGCGGAAAATCAGGCATTCAGGGCCGAAAGTTATCCACAAATTACATGTATGTTATTCACATTCCAGTGTTTTCAACACGCAACGCGGTGGATAACTTCCCCATATCGGAGTAAACATAGTTAGTTGTATTATCCACGCCAGAGCGAAGAAAGGGCCGACCATGGTGCATACTTCCGGCGACCCTGCCGTCGAGGCCGCTCACATCTGGGCCAACACCCTGACGGTGCTCAAGCATAACTCATCGCTGAGCGCCCGCGAGAAGGGTTGGCTGGAGGGCGTGGTGCCCGAAGGCGTCTACGGTTCGACCATCGTGCTGTGCGTCGACAACAACGTCACGCTGCGTGCGGTCCAGGGCGACCTCAACGGCCCGCTGGTCCAGGCACTCCATACGGCCACCGGCCAGGACATGTTCCCTGCGTTCAAGGTGGTGCCGCATACCGAGCCCGAACGCAGGAAGCCGAACGCGCCGTTCACGATGGAGGCTAATCCGACCGTCGCCGATTTCGGCAAGGAACCGTTCGGCGGTCCGTCCGCATCCTCCGCCCCCGAGCCGAAGCCGATGGTGCCCCAGTCGGAGCCGCGCTTCCCGGTGGGCCAGCAGAAGATGAACCGGGATCCTGAGACCCATCTCAATAAGAACTTCACGTTCGATTCGTTCGTGCCGGGCGATTCCAACCGGTTCGCCCGTACCGTGGCCTTGGCCGTGGCCGAGGGCTCGGGCCAGGACTTCAATCCGTTGTGTATCTACGGCGGCTCCGGCCTGGGCAAGACCCACCTGCTCAACGCCATCGGCAACTACGCGCTCGTCAAGGACCCCAGCCTCAAGGTCCGGTACGTCACCAGCGAGGAATTCACCAACGAATTCATCGACGCCCTGCAGAACCCCAACCAAAGCCAGGGCCAGATCGCCGAATTCAACCGACGCTACCGCCAGGTCGACGTGCTGCTCATCGACGACATCCAGTTCCTCGGCGGCAAGGAAGCGACCCTCGACCAGTTCTTCCACACGTTCAACTCCCTGCACCAGGCCAACAAGCGCATCGTCATCGCCTCCGACGTCGCCCCCAAGAACCTCAAGGGCTTCGAAGCCAGGCTCATCTCCCGCTTCGAATCGGGACTCACCGTGGACGTCAAGCCGCCGGACCTCGAGACCCGCATCGCCATCCTGAGGATGATCGCGTCGATGAACGGGTCCAAGATCCCCAACGACGTGCTCGACCTGATCGCCGAACGCTTCACGGAGAACATCCGCGAACTCGAAGGCGCCCTGACCCGCGTGACCGCCGTCGCCTCCCTGAGCAACCAACCCGTCACCCGCGCCCTGGCCGAACAGACCCTCCAGGACTTCTTCACCACCGACGTGGAGATCAAGCCCACCGACATCATCGGACAGGTCGCCAAGTACTTCCACCTGACGTTCGACGATCTCGTGGGCCGTTCGCGCACCAAGAACGTGGCTTTGGCCCGCCAGATCGCCATGTACCTCGCCCGTGAGATGACCAGCATGAGCCTGCTCGACATCGGCGAGGTCTTCGGCGGCCGCGACCACACCACGGTGATGCACGCCTACACGCGCGTGAGCGACGAGATGCAGCAGAAGCAGGAGATCTACAACTACGTCATGGAGCTCACCGTGCGTCTCAAGCAGAACAGCAGCGACTGAGCCACCCGTTCGCCCGTCTCGTACGATCCGTCTGACAGACCGTTTTCGGCCCTTTTCCGTCCGTGCGATGGAAAAGGGCCTTTTTCGTTCGTCAGAAACGATTCTCCCGGACGCCGATTCTCACCGGTCCGGCGATTTTCAACGCTCGATTGAGAACTCATCCCGTCTTCTCGGCGCCCCTCTCTGAGGGGAGCTGTCGTCGAAGACGACTGAGGGGAGCAGAAAAAGGGTGCTCACGCGGACTCCCCCTCAGTCACGCTTCGCGTGCCAGCTCCCCTCGAAGAGGGGCACCAAGTTCTCTCTGGCGCCCAAGTCACAACCCCAAACCAGCAGAATCGATCCTGGAGACCGATTTCGGCACTTTGTGCGCCCGGCGCCGGAAAACCCTCGAAAACGGTCGCTGAAAACGATTCTCCCAGCCGGATCGGGTCCGCAACACGCCGTGCGGGAGACGAAAGTGGGGAAAAGTTATCCACATACTTATTCACAAATGTGGGTAAACTCTGCGGATAAGTCGTGGATTACCCACTGTTTTTCAGTGGAAAACTCGTGCATAAATCGGCTTCGAAAGTGGAAAACCGAAATCAATCGAAGCGCCTGTGGATAAGTCGGCTAGTTGTCCACCATCTATGCAGAAGTTATCCACAGTTCTGCAAAAGTTATCAACCGTTATGGCAGTAGGTCTCGGCCCCACTTATCCACACTATCCACAGCGCTTATTATGGCTATTACCTACAGTGCTTACGAATTCACCATCGCCATAATAACGCCGGACCAACCGAACGTACTGGACCAAGTCGCCAGCCGCTAGAATGTTGCTCAGATCATCCGACGAAGGGAACAATCACACATGAAAGTCGAAATCGATACCGCCGCACTGGCCGATGCCGTCGCCTGGACCTCTCGCGTCATCGATGCACGCCCCTCCAACCCGATTCTGGCGGGCGTCCGCCTTGAAGCCATCGACGGAACGCTGCAGTTCTCGGCCTTCAACTACGAAATCTCCGCCCGTCACCACATCGAGGCCGGTGTCGACGAATCCGGTTCCGCCCTAGTGCTCGGCAAACTGCTCGCCGACATCACCAAATCGCTGCGCAGCGAGAAGACCTACCTCGTCACCAACGAATCGACCCTGACCATCACCTCCGGCAAGTCGACCTTCACCCTGCAGCTCATGCCCGATGCCGAATACCCGGATCTGCCCACCGTGCCGCCGGCGCTCGGCCAGGTCGACACTCCCACGTTCGTGCAGGCGGTGGGCCAGGCGTGCGTCGCGGTCTCCCGCGAGGAGAACCGCCCGGTGCTGACCGGCGTTCGCATGCAGTTCCAGGGCAACAAGGTGGTCATGACCTCCACCGATCGTTTCCGTCTGGCCCGCGCCACCTTCACCTGGACTCCGCAGGATCCGAACGTGGAGACCACCACCTTGGTGCGCGGTTCGCTGCTCAAGGATGTGGCCCGTTCCCTCGACGAACACCAGAACATCCGCCTCGATTTCGACGCCGACTCCCCCACGCTGCTGGGCTTCGAGAACGCCGGTCGCGTCTCCACCTCGCAGCTCATCGACGGAGAGTTCCCCGCGGTGGATCGCCTGTTCGCCGACGAATACCCAATCCAGGCCGTGGTCAGCAAGCAGGATCTGCTCGACGCGATCAGCCGCGTGGCCCTGGTGGCCGAGCGCAACGCCCCGATCCGCATGGTCTTCTCCGGCCAGGAAGTGCAGCTTTCCGCCGGTTCCGCCGATGAGGCCCAGGCCAACGAAACGCTTGAAGTGGACATGGACGGCGACGACATCACCGTGGCGTTCAACCCGAGCTATCTGAAGGAAGGTCTGTCCGCCATCGCCGAACCGTTCGTGCGCATCAAGATGACCACCCCGGTCAAGCCGGTCGAATTCAACGGTCAGCAGGAGGCCGACTCCGACGAATCCATGGACTACCGCTACCTGCTGGTGCCCATGCGCTTCAACAACTGATGTACATCTCCCGTCTCGCACTAGACCACTACCGCTCCTGGAGTCAGGTAGTGGTCGATTTCGTTCCGGGCGTCAACATTCTGGTGGGCCGCAACGGATTGGGCAAAACCAATCTGGTCGAGGCCGTCGAAGTGCTGTCGACCGGGGCGAGCCATCGCACTTCCGGCACGTTGCCGCTCATCGAACGCGGGCAGCCGACCGCCACGATCCGCGCGAACGTCGTATTCGATGACGATTCGTCCGACGAGACCACGTATGAGGCGGCGATTCACGCGCACGGCGCGAACCGGGCCCGCATCAATTCCGGAAAATCGCTGTATCTGCGCGACATCATCGGCCAGATTCCCAGCGTTTCGTTCACTCCCGAGGACCAGCGGCTGGTCGCCGGCGATCCCGGGGCGCGCCGGGCCATGCTGAACCAGGCCGGGGCGTTGCTGGAACCTGGATATTCCGCGGCTTTGCAGCAATTCACCCGCATCGGCAAGCAGCGGGCGACGCTGCTGAAGCAGATCGGCGCCAATGCGAACGCCGGAGTTCCGGTCGATGCGGCGTTGAGCGGATTGGAAATCTGGACCGGCCAGTTCATCGAGGCCGGCATGGCCCTGACCCGCATGAGACGGCGGGTGATCGACCTGCTCGCCGAACCGTTCGCCGCGATTTACGGACAGCTGGCCTCGCAGGCCGGGGCGGTCCGGCTCACCTATGCGCCTTCGTTCGACGAGGTGCTGCTGTATGACGATCCGCATCCGGCGATCAGCGAGCATTTCCAACGCATCTACCCCGGCGAGGTGGCGCGCGGCGTGAATCTCATCGGGCCCCAGCGCGACGATATGGAACTGGAGCTCGACGGCATGGCCGCGCGCGAGTTCGCGTCGAACGGCGAGATGTGGACCATGGCGTTGGCGCTCAAGATGGCGTTGTTCCAGGTGGTGCGCGAACGGTTGGGCGTCAAGCCCATCGTGATCCTCGATGATGTGTTCGCCCAGTTGGACGACAACCGTCGCCGGCAGATCCTCGATTTCGCCGGCAAGCAGGACCAGGTGCTCGTCACCGTGGCCGCCGAAGGCGATGTTCCCGCGCACCGGGACGCACATCTCATCGACGTTGCGGCCCTGGTCGAGCCGGATCCCAACGAACGGTTGGTTTCGGAATTATTGTCCGGTTTGCGAGAAAAGCGAAACAAGGGTATCGAGTGGGGAGAAGAGGGGTGCGCTGCGGGTGAGGGCGACAGGCCTGCGTCCGAAGCCAATGCATCCCCGGCGCTGATTCCCGCGGCGGCCGAGCCCGCGGTGGCCGACTCTCCGAAGGTCGGTCGGGGCGCCGATATGGAGCCGGGGCGAGCCGGTGGCGTTGTGGACTCATCGGCGGCCGATGAGAAGCCCGTCGGGAAGGATGCGGCATGAGGCCGCCGATCGCCGAGGCGCTGCATCTGGATGCCGCAAAACTGCCCGCAGAGGTGTTCGAGCGGCTCTCCCGGCGCGGGGCGCTGCTCAAGGACCGACGCCGGCGCGAGGAGGAGTCGCTGGAGAACTTCGGCAAGCCCGGCCGCGACCCGGCCGAACTGGGGTCGGTCATGACCACCATCGCCGGCAGCGGCGTCTGGGCCTCGAACCTCAAGCTCGCCCAGCTGCGCAACCATTGGGACCAGGTGGTGGGCCCGGCGATCGCCCAGCATTCCGCCGTGGCCGACTTCCGCGACGGCATCCTGATCATCCGCGCCGAATCCACCGTCTGGGCCACGCAGCTGACCTACCTCATCCCCCAGCTGACTGAAACCATCCGCCGCAACCTCAAGGGACTGACCATCAACGAGATCCGCGTGACCGGCCCCGCCGCCGGATACACCCGCAAATGGGCCCGTCGCAAATAGCCGATCCTTCCTTTGGCTTCCCCATCAGCGGGGGGCGGATCGTGGAGCGGGGTTGAACGGCGACCATTCGGCGATGAGAGGGCGGCTTCCCGGCCCAATGGAGCCGTGAATCCTTGAAAAATGCTTCAGAGGCCTCGCTATGGCGCTCGTCGTGTTAGACGAGTAAAATCACATGCAGTATGGTCAAACGGCTGGAAGAGCCCTTTACGAGCCTCCTAAGCCATATCACCCTTGCAAATGACCTTCGTTTGCGAGCTGACCTTGAAGTTACGGAAGGAAGCCTGTTGGCAGACGAAACCAGCAAAGAGGAACAGCTGAAGGCGGCTGACGAGCATATCAACAATGCGGAGCTGACCGAAGGCGAGCTCGACGAATCCATGGCTCCCGAGCACTACGAAGCATCCGATCTGCGCGTGCTGGAAGGCCTTGAGGCGGTGCGCATCCGCCCGGGCATGTACATCGGCTCCACCGGCCCGCGCGGCCTGCACCACCTGGTCTACGAGATCGTGGACAACTCCGTGGACGAGGCCCTGGCCGGATACGCCAGCCATATCGAAGTCACCATCCTGCCGGACAACGGCATCCGCGTGGTGGACGACGGCCGCGGCATCCCCGTGGACGAGGTGCCCGGCGAGGGCGTCTCCGGCGTGGAGACCGTGATGACCAAGCTGCACGCCGGCGGCAAGTTCGGCGGCGGCGGCTACGCCGTCTCCGGCGGCCTGCACGGCGTGGGCATCTCCGTGGTCAACGCCCTGTCCACCCGCGTGGACATCGAGGTGCGCCGCCAGGGCTTCCACTGGACCCAGACGTATATCGACCAGCACCCCACCGCCCGCCTCAAGCAGGGCGAGCCGATGGCCGAGGGCGAGTCCACCGGCACGTCCGTGACGTTCTGGCCGGACCCGAAGATCTTCGAGACCACCGTCTACGACTTCGAGACGCTGCGCTCCCGCTTCCAGCAGATGGCCTTCCTCAACAAGGGCCTCAAGATCAGCCTGACCGACCTGCGCGAGCCCGACCAGGCCGGCGACGAGGTCACCGGCGACGGCGTACCGGACGCCGGCGAGACCAACCAGACCGTCACCTACCAGTACGCCAACGGCATCAAGGACTACGTGGACTACCTGGTCAAGGTGCGCAAGACCACCCCGGTGGAGGACGAGGTCATCAGCTTCGAGGCCGAGGACCTCAAGCTCGGCATCTCCGCCGAACTGGCCATGCAGTGGACCACCGCCTACTCCGAGTCCGTGCACACCTTCGCCAACACCATCTCCACCACCGAGGGCGGCACCCACGAAGAGGGCTTCCGCGCCGCGCTGACCAGCCTGGTCAACCGCTACGCACGCGAGAAGGGCATCCTCAAGGACAAGGACGAGAACCTCTCTGGCGACGACGTGCGCGAGGGCCTGACCGCCGTCATCTCCGTGAAGCTCACCAACCCGCAGTTCGAGGGCCAGACCAAGACCAAGCTCGGCAACTCCGAGGCCAAGACCTTCGTGCAGCGCGTGATGACCGACAAGCTCGGCGACTGGTTCGACGCCCACCCGAACGAGGCCAAGAACATCATCCAGAAGGCCATCGAGGCCTCCCGCGCCCGCCTGGCCGCCAAGAAGGCCCGCGAGAACACGCGCCGCAAGTCCATCTTCGAGTCCGCCGGCATGCCGGACAAGCTCAAGGACTGCCAGTCCTCGAATCCGGAGGAGTGCGAGCTGTTCATCGTGGAGGGCGACTCCGCAGGCGGCTCCGCCATCCAGGGACGCAACCCGATCACGCAGGCCATCCTGCCGCTTCGAGGCAAGATCCTCAACACCGAGCGCGCCAGCCTGGACCGCATGATGAAGTCGGACACCATCGAATCGCTGATCACCGCCGTGGGCGGCGGCTACGGTGAGGACTTCGACATCTCCAAGGTGCGCTATCACAAGGTCATCATCATGGCCGATGCCGATGTGGACGGCGCACACATCGCCACGCTGAACCTCACGCTGTTCTTCCGCTACATGCGCCCGATGATCACCGCGGGCTACGTGTACGTGGCCATGCCGCCGCTGTACCGCCTCAAGTGGACCAAGGGCCCGCACGACTTCGTGTACACCGACGCCGAGCGCGACCGCGTGCTCGCCGAGGGCAAGGCCAAGGGCCGTCAGCTGCCCAAGGGCGAGGGCATCCAGCGCTACAAGGGTCTGGGCGAGATGAGCTACCAGGAGCTGTGGGAGACCACCATGGACCCCGAGCACCGCATCCTGAAGCAGGTGCACATCGAGGACGCCGCGGCCGCGGACGAGACCTTCTCGATGCTCATGGGCGACGAGGTGGAGCCCCGCCGACTCTTCATCCAGCGCAACGCCAAGAACGTCAGCTGGATCGATGCGTGATTGATGATTGGCTCACCCTCAGAGAGGGGAGCCGCAGGACGGAAAAAGGAACTTAAGTGGCAGACGAAAACAACACCATGCCGGGCGGTGCCAACCCCGCCGGCGGCGACAACGGCGATGAGCAGTTCACGCCGGACGGTTCGATGGAGCCGTTGAGCCCGCAGGAGGCGGACACCACCGACTACGGCCTGCTGGCCGGCGAACGCATCCAGCGCAAGGACCTGCAGCAGGAGATGCGCGAGTCCTACCTCGCCTACGCGATGAGCGTGATCGTGGACCGCGCCCTGCCGGACGTGCGCGACGGCCTGAAGCCCGTGCACCGCCGCGTGATCTACGCGATGTACGACGGCGGCTACCGTCCCGACCGCGGCTACAACAAGTGCTCGCGCGTGGTGGGCGACGTCATGGGTAAGTACCACCCGCACGGCGACTCCGCCATCTACGACACCCTCGTGCGCATGGCCCAGTCGTGGTCGATGCGCTACATGCTCGTGGACGGCCAGGGCAACTTCGGCTCCCCCGGCGACGACCCGGCCGCCGCCATGCGTTACACCGAATGCCGTATGGCGCCGCTGTCGATGGAGATGGTGCGCGACATCGACAAGGAGACGGTCGATTTCCTGCCGAACTACGACGGCAAGACCCAGGAGCCCACCGTGCTGCCCGCGCGTTTCCCGAACCTGCTGGTCAACGGCTCGTCCGGCATCGCCGTGGGCATGGCCACCAACATCCCGCCGCACAACATGCGCGAGGTGGCGGACGGCGTCCATTGGGCGCTCGACCACCCGGACGCGAGCCGCGAGGAGCTGCTGGAGGCCCTGATCCAGCGCATCAAGGGCCCCGACTTCCCCACCGGCGCCACCATCCTGGGCCACAAGGGCATCGAGCAGGCCTACCGCACCGGCCGAGGCCTGATCACCATGCGTGCCGTGGTGAACACCGAGGAGATCAACGGCCGCATGTGCCTGGTCGTCACCGAGCTGCCCTACCAGGTCAACCCGGACCGACTGGTCGTCTCCATCCGAGAGGCCGTGCGCGACGGCAAGATCCAGGGCATCGCGGACATGCGCGACGAGACTTCCGGCCGCACCGGCCAGCGCCTCGTGCTCGTGCTCAAGCGCGACGCCGTGCCGAAGGTGGTCCTCAACAACCTGTACAAGCACTCCCAGCTGCAGCAGACGTTCGGCGCCAACATGCTGGCCCTCGTGGACGGCGTGCCGCGCACGCTCTCGCTGGACGCCTTCATCCGCCACTGGGTGGGCCACCAGCTCGACGTGATCGCCCGCCGCACCGCCTACCTGAAGCGCGAGGCCGAGGAGCGCGACCACATCCTGCAGGGCTACCTCAAGGCCCTCGACATGCTGGACGAGGTCATCGCCCTCATCCGCGCCTCCGAGGACACGGACGCGGCCCGCACGGGCCTGATGCAGCTGCTCGACATCGACCAGGTGCAGGCGGACGCCATCCTGGCCATGCAGCTGCGCACGCTGACCCGCATGAACCGCGACAAGATCGTGGCCGAGCACGAGGAGCTGCAGCGCAAGATCGCCGACTACATCGACATCCTCGCCAAGCCGGAACGCCAGCGCAAGATCATCGGCGACGAGCTTGACGAGATCGTGGCCAAGTACGGCGACGGCCGTCGCACCAAGATCCTGCCGTTCTCCGGCGAGATGAACGTCGAGGACCTGATCGCCGAGGAGAACGTGGTGGTCACCGTCACGCACTCCGGCTTCATCAAGCGCACCAAGGCGGACGAATACCGCGCCCAGCACCGCGGCGGCAAGGGCATCAAGGGCACCAAGCTGCGCGAGGACGACGTGGTGGACCACTTCTTCCTGACCTCCACGCACAACTGGCTGCTGTTCTTCACCAACAAGGGCCGCGTGTACCGCATCAAGGCGTACGAGCTGCCCGAGGGCTCGCGCGACTCCAAGGGCCAGCATGTGGCCAACCTGCTGCAGTTCGCGCCGGACGAGGCCATCCAGACCGTGCTGTCCATCCCGAACTACGAGGTGGCCAAGTACCTGGTGCTCGCCACCCGTTCGGGCAAGGTCAAGAAGACGCCGCTGGCCGAATACGATTCGCCGCGTCAGGGCGGCCTGATCGCCGTGCGACTCATGGCGGACGAGAACGGTGAGAACGCCGACGAGCTCATCGGCGCCGCGCTGTGCAACGCCGAGGACGACATCATCCTGGTCTCCAAGCTCGGCATGAGCCTGAAGTTCGAGGCGGACGACGATCAGCTGCGCCCGATGGGCCGCCAGACCGCCGGCGTGCAGGGCATGAAGTTCCGCGACGGCGATGAGCTGCTGGCCATGGACGTGGTCCCGGCCGACTCCGACAAGGACCTGTTCGTCGTGACCAACGAGGGCTTCGCCAAGCGCACCGCGATCTCGGAATACCGCCTGCAGGGCCGTAACGGCTACGGCGTCAAGGCCGTGCAGCTGGTCGAGGGCCGCGGCTCGCTGGTGGGCGCGCTTGTGGTCTCCGAGGACGATCAGGTCATGGCCATCATGAAGTCCGGTAAGGTGATCCGCTCCAACGTGGACGAGGTCAAGCGCACCGGACGCGCCACGCAGGGCGTGACCTTCGCCAAGCCGGACAAGGGCGACGAGATCCTGTCCATCGCCCGCAACGAGGAGAAGGACGAGGAGGACGCCGAGGAGACTGCGGAGGCTGCTGAGACCGCTGCTGCCGACGCCACGGAGTCCGCTGCCACCGAGGCTCCTACCGAGGAGTGACCGTTTTCGGTTCCCTTCACAGAGGGGAGCCGAGATAAGACGAAAAACAACGCGGACGAGGCGCGAGCGGAGTCCTGAAACACTGGTAGCCTCGCTAACAACGAGGCTACCGATTAAGCCCTTGAAGGAGAAACGATGAGCGAGAATCTCGAAAACGACGAGCCCGCAGCGATCCAGCCCACCAACGAGCATGCTGCACCGCGTGTGGCCCGCTCCGTTTCCAGCGACCCGGAGGAATCCACGCTGCCGCCGTCCGGCACCACCCCGGTCCGTCCGGCCGTGCGCCGCGCCGCGCCGCGCGCCCGCCGCATGAGCCTGTCCCTGACCCGCGTGGACGCCTGGTCCGTGGCCAAGGTCTCGTTCCTGCTGTCGATCGCCGGCGCCATCATCCAGGTGGTCGCCGCCACCATCGTCTGGCTGCTGCTGGACGCCGTCGGCGTGTTCGGCCAGATTACGCAGATCGTCTCCTCCACCGGCCTGGATGCCGATTCCTTCAACCTGGGCAACGTGTTGTCCCTGCCCACCGTGGTGTCCGCCGTGACCATTTTCTCGATCGTCGAAGTGGTGATCATCACGCTGCTCACCACCATCGTGGCGCTGATCTACAACGTGGTCAGCACCCTGGTCGGCGGCGTGCACCTCACGCTCGGCGACGACTGATACGGACTTTTCGTCAAGCATTGAAAAAGCGGCCTATGCGGGCCGCTTTTTTGTTGTGTTGGTGAGGCGGTAGAGGAATCGGCCTGCGGTCGATGCGGCGTTTCCGCAGGCTCGCGCCTGCTTGGCTTCTCTCCCTCCGTCATCGGCTTCGCCGATGCCACCTCCCTCGTCAGAGGGAGGCAAGACCTTATACGGTGTAGTTCTTGGCTCCCTCTGACGAGGGAGCTGGACGCCGCAGGCGGACTGAGGGAGAGAAGCGGAGCAGGCGTGAGCCTGCGGAAAACACAGCATCGGCCCGTAGGGCCGATGCCGTCACGCGGATTCGCGTCGTTCGATGTGGAAGTCGGCCACGATGCGCTGGCGCTCGCGGTCCGATTCGTCATCGATGCGCTCGATGAGCATGTCCACGGCCTTCTGCGCGACCATGGGGATGTCCACCGCCACCGTGGTCAGCGACGGCACCATCGTGGCGCCCATCTCGATGCCGTCGAATCCCATGACGGCGATGTCCTCGGGCACGCTCAGCCCCAGGTCCTTCAGTCCGCGGATCACGCCGAACGCGGTGGTATCGGTCATGCAGAACAGCGCGTCGCAGGAACGGATCACATCGGCATACTGTTTGACGGCTTGACGGGCCTCCACATCGTTCCAGGGCGTGGGAATGATCGGCACTTCCCACCAGTCCACGCCCAGCTTCTCGAAGGCCTTCCTGCAGCCCATCAGGCGGCGATGGCGGGTGTCGTACGAATCGGCGGTCTCATGCTCGTCCGACCCCTCCCCCAGGCCTCCCACGATGCCGATATGCCGCTTGCCGCCGGCCCACAGATACTCGATGGCCGCCTGCGCGCCAAGCTCGCTCGGCGTGAGGATCGTATCGATGTCATGCTGCGGGCGGTCGTCGTCCAGCAGCACGGTCGGCCGGTGATTGGACAACTGCTCGATCTCCGCGGCGGACAGTCGGCTGGAGCTGAAGATCAGCCCGTCGCAGAACTGGTTGGACACCCGCTCGATGATGGAGCGTTCGTTCTCCGCGTTGATGCGGGTCTCCTGCACCACGGTCTGGTAGCCGCGCTTCTCCGCCGCCTGCGAGATCAGCGAGGCGAGCTGGGAGGGGTACGGCCGGTCGAGCTCGAAGATGGCCAGTCCGATGGTGCCGAACGTGCGGCCCCGGCGGCTGGTGGAGACGCGCAGGCTGCGTGCGGACAGGCTGGTGGTGTTGAGACGGTAGTGCAGCCGGTCGGCGGCCTCGCGCACGCGCTTCGCCGTCTCCGGGGCGACGTTGTCGTTGCCGCGCAGCACGTTCGAGACGGTCATGGCCGAGACTCCGGCCTCGCGCCCGACATCCTTCATGGTGACCATAGAAACCCCTTTACTGAGCACCAACTATACAAAACAAGCTTCGATTGCGGATGTCCCGGCTCCTCTCAGCGAGGGGAGTTTTTCGTATGCGTGCGGCTTGGTTTCTTACGCCCCATCACGCCGACTGACGGTCCACGATGGTCGTGGGCAGCAGTCGCACGTAATCGGGCTCGACCTGCGCGCCGTGCATCATCGAAAGGACCAGTTCGGCCATCGCGCGGCCGTGCAGCTGCGAATCCTGCCTCACCGTGGTGATCTTCGGCCGCGAGAGCACGGCGATCGGCGAATCGTCGAAACCGGTCACGGCGATGTCCTCCGGCACCCGGTAGCCGAACCGGTTCAGCTGGTTGATGACACCGAAGGCGATGTCGTCGTTGGCGCACACGATGCCATCCAAATCGTCCAGCATCGGCTGGAAATCGGCCGTGGCCATCTCGCCGTTGGTCATCTCCCAATCGTCTGAGAAGTACACGAGACGCTCGTCGAACCGCTCCCCCATCGCCTCGCGGAAGCCCTTGAAACGGTTCGTGGCGGTCGGTGAATAGCCGGGGCCGCACACGTACGCGAGCCGCGTGCGTCCGGCCTCGATGAGATGTCGCGTGATGTCGCGCTGCCCGTCCTCGTTGGCGAAGTCGACGGCGGGGAACGGCAGATCGCTGCGGTTGCTGACCTCCGAAATCACCACCGGACGGTCCGTGGTGAGGAAAGCGTCGGCCAGCACGTCGTCCTCGCTCAGGGAGAACAGCATGTAGCCGTCCGCGAAGTCGCTGTTGACCAGTTGCGCGATGCGGCTGGTGGAGGCGTCCGTGTTGGCGATGAGCGTGACCATCTGATAGCCCGCGTCGCCGATGGTCTGGTTCGCGCCGATCATCGCGCGGGCCACACTGGACTGGATGAGCGTCTCGTTCGATTCGACCTGAATCACCAGGGCGATGGTTTGCGTGCGCTGCTGGGCCAGTGAACGGGCCGCCTGGTTCGGCGTGTACCGGGCGTCCTGGATGGCCTGGGCGATGCGCTCGGCGGCCGCCGGGGATACGTGCGCGCTGCCGTTGAGGTATCGGGAGACGGTGCCGTAGGACACGCCCGCCAGTCGCGCAACGTCGCGGATGGTCGCTTTCTTACCTGCCTTGGTCATGCTCCTCATCGTATTCGCGATTCTGGCGTTTTGCGGGGAACTGGCGTTTGCGACACACGCTCACCTTCGTTTGCGTGACCGGTTACACAGCGGATACACTGGGAGATGACGTGGATGCCGCCCGCCCTGGTCATCGGTTATCGTAGGGCAGGCGAATCGTATGCTCCGGCACGGTGCCGTGCCGCGGGCGGACAAGGAAAGGTGAGGTTTTGATGACTGATGTGACTGGCCTGGGCAACGTTCCTGAGATGCCCGATGCCGCCGGTTCGGCCGGCGCGGGCGACGCCGGTGGTGCCGCGGGTGGCGAGACCCGTGCCGCCGCGGCCCCCGCGGTGCCGACCGCCGAACGCTTCGATCCGGCCTGGATCGCCGACCCGCGCGTGTTCGCCGTCAACCGGCTCGCCGCGCACTCCAGCCACCGGTTCTACGACCACGTGCCGGCCGCGGGCGAATCGATGGATCTCAAGCAAAGCCTCGACGGTACCTGGCGTGTGACCGTCACCGATCTGGCCGACTGGGCCGATCTTGCCGATGTGGAGGACGGCGCCGAGGAGGTGGCTGACGCCGATTTCGCGCGCCCCGGCTTCCCTGACGACGACTTCGACCAGATCGACGTGCCCTCCTGTCTGGAGGTCAAGGGCCTGCTCAAGCACCAGTACGTCAACCAGCAGTACCCGTGGTCCGGCCATGAGTCACCGCAGGCCCCGGATATCCCGGAGCACAACCATGTGGCCCTCTACCGCCGCATCTTCACGCCGAGCCCGAAGGTGGCCGAGGCGATCGAGGCCGGGCGCACGGTCACACTCACCTTCCACGGCGCCTCCACGGCCATCGCCGTATGGCTCAACGGCACGTTCGTGGGCTACTCCGAGGATTCCTACACGCCCAGCGAATTCGATGTGACCCCGCTGCTCACCACCGGCGAGAACCTGCTCGCGGTGGCCGTCTTCGAGTTCGCCTCCGCCAGCTGGCTGGAGGACCAGGACTTCTGGCGCATGCACGGTCTGTTCCGCTCCGTGGAGCTCACCGCCCAGCCGGCAGTGCACGTCGAGGACCTGCGCGTCACCGCGGACTACGACCACGTCAGCGGCGAGGGCGAGCTGTCCGTGGACGCCTTCGTGCGCAATGCGGCCGGCGCGGCATCGTTCGAGGCGGTGCTGACGGATGCGGCCGGCGCCGAGGTCTGGCGTGAGTCGCGTGCCGCTGGGTCTACGGTGTCCGGTGACGTTCCGGCGGGCGAGGCCCTGACCTGGCGTGCGAACGTTGGCCATGTCGACCCGTGGAGCGCCGAGGAGCCGACCCTCTACACGCTCACCGTCACCGCGCTGGACGCGGACGGCCGCGTCATCGAAACCGTGCCGCAGCGCGTGGGCTTCCGTCACTTCGCCATCGAGGGCGGGCTCATGAAGCTCAATGGCAAGCGCATCGTATTCAAGGGCGTCAACCGCCACGAATTCGACGCCCGTGTCGGCCGCGCCCTCACTGAGGATGTGATGCTGCAGGACATCCGCGAGTTCAAGCGCCTCAACATCAACGCCGTGCGCACCTGCCACTACCCCAACCAGTCCCGCTGGTACGAGCTGTGCGACGAATACGGCATCTACATGATCGACGAGACCAACCTCGAGACCCACGGCACCTGGACCTACGGCGACGGTTCGTTCCACCCGGAGACCGCCGTGCCCGGCAGCCGCGACGAATGGCGCGCCGCCTGCGTGGACCGTCTCAACAGCATGATGCGCCGCGACTGGAACCATCCGAGCGTGGTCATCTGGTCGCTGGGCAACGAGTCATTCGGTGGCGACGTGTTCCGTACCATGCGCGACTTCGTGCATGCCACGGACCCCGCCCGCCCGGTGCATTATGAGAGCGTATTCAACGACCCCGAGTACAGCGACGTCACGGACATCATGAGCCGTATGTACGCCAAGCCGGACGAGATTAGGGAACTGTACCTGTTCGGCGAGGACCAGAAGCCGTACATCTCCTGCGAATATTCGCACTCGATGGGCAACTCCACCGGCGGCCTGCACCTGTACACCGCGCTGGAGCAGTACCCCAAGTACCAGGGCGGCTTCATCTGGGATTACGTGGACCAGGCCCTCTTCCAGCGGCTCCCGGACGGCACCGAACGGCTCGCATACGGCGGCGACTTCGGGGACCGCCCCACCGACTACGAATTCAGCGGCAACGGCATCGTCTTCGCGGACCGCAGCGTCACACCCAAGGCCCAGGAGGTCAAGCAGCTGTATGCCAACGTTCGCCTCGTGCCGGACGAAAGCGGCGTGACCATCACCAATGACAACCTGTTCATCTCCACCGCTGGCTTCCGCTTCACCGCGCGCGTGCTGGTGAACGGCGTGGAGCGCTGGCATGCCGACTACCGCTTCGACGTGCCCGCCGGCGAGACGCAGCGCCTGCCCATCGCCTTCCCGCGCGTGACCGACCTGGTGCCGCTCGCCGGACGGTTCGAGGTGACCTACGAGGTCGACCAGCGGCTTGACGCGGCCACCGACTGGGCGCCCGCCGGTTACGAGCTGGCGTTCGGTCAGTACGTGGCCACCGTGTCGTTCGACGATGGCGTTGCGGCCGGCGACGGTGATTCCGCCGACGCCGACGGTAGCTTCTGGCCGCTGGCGATCACCGCCGAGGACGGCTTCAACGCCGGCATCCACACCGATTACGGCGAGGTGCTGCTCCCCAAGACCGCCGGCGGCATGGTCTCGTTCGTGCGCGACGGCCGCGAGATGGTCATCCGCCGCCCGAACCTCACGACGTTCCGCGCCCTGGTGGACAACGACCGCGGCTACGGCTCCGGATTCGAGCGCGCCCAGTGGTTCGCCGCCGGCCGCTACGCCCGTGTGACCGGCACGTCCATCGAGCGTAATGACGCCGGACTGCGTGCGGTCTACCGCTACGAGCTGGCGGACGCCGCGCACACGCCCGTCACGGTGACCTACGAGGTCGATACGGCCCTGCGCGTGCACCTGACCGCCGAATACCCCGGCGAGGCGGACGCGGCCACGCTGCCCGCGTTCGGCATCGAATGGATGCTGCCGGCCCAGTACGACCGTCTGCGCTTCTACGGCCTCGGCCCCGAGGAGACGTACGCCGACCGCCTGCACGGCGCCAAGCTGGGCGTCTTCTCGCGCACCGCAAAGCAGGACTTCGCGCCGTACCTGGTGCCGCAGGAGACCGGCAACCACGAGGGCGTGCGCTGGGCGGAGATCACCGATGCGACCGGCCACGGCATGCGCGTGACGGCCGGTGCAGGCGTTGGCTCGGGGACGGATCTGGGGTCGGGCTCCGGCGAGCCGTTCGCGATGAGCCTGCTGCCGTACAGCTCCCTGATGATCGAGGAGGCCACGCACGCCGACGAACTGCCGCCCGTGCGCCACACCTTCCTGCGCCTGCTGGCCGCCCAGATGGGCATCGGCGGCGACGACACCTGGGGCGCGCCCGTGCATCCCGAGTTCCAGCTGCCCTCCGACCGCCCGCTCAAGCTCGACGTGACGTTGGAGCTCATCTGACATCACTGCTTCTTTGAGGGCTCTTGAGAGGGGCTTGAAGCCTTCCGTGCGGGACGATGCGCCGTTTTCTTGGTTTTCGGCGCATCGTCCCGCAGCTGTTAGTGCCGGTGTCGGGGCGGCCGCCATACAAAATGGCGTATTTCCAGGGTTTTGTGCTGCGATGATGCGGGACGATGCGGTTATGAAGTGACGAATGGGCGTATTGTCCCGCACCTTTGCGGGACAATACGGAGTTTTGTCCGATATTCCCGCATCGTCCCGCGCGATAGGGTGGAGTTATGCTGCGGTATCTGAGTTACTTCTCCACGTCGTTCATCATCGCGGGCGTGCTGTGGCCCATCGTCTCGGCGGTGCTGACCCTGCCGATCCTGGCGGTGCATTACCACCGTCACCATCGCCTGCGTCTGCTGTCGGCGGCGGCCGACTACCTGACCGTGCTGTACGTGCTGGGTCTCGTGGCGTTCACGCTCTACCCGATGCCGGACGAGCCGGAGGCCTTCTGCGAGGCCACGTCCGGCCAGTACGCCCCGCAGCTCGATCCGATGCGCTTCATCGAGGACGTGCGGTATTCCGGCATGACCGGCGTGCTGCAACTCGTGATGAACGTGGTGCTGTTCGTGCCGCTCGGCTTCGTCGTCGCCCGATGGCTTCGCTGGCGATGGTGGGCGGTGCTGGCCTCTGGATTCGTGGTCTCCCTACTCATCGAAACCACGCAGCTCACCGGTTTCTGGGGCCTGTACCCGTGCGCCTACCGTCAGTTCGATGTGGACGATCTGATCACGAACGCGATGGGCGCGTTGGTCGGCTGCTGGCTGGCCGTGGCGTTCGGCCGATGGGTGCCGACGGCCTCGACGCCGGGGCGCGGTGACGTGAACCGCAAGCCGGGCGCGCTGCACCGGGCCGTGGCGTTCGCGATCGACATGATCTTCGTGGTGCTGGTGTATTTCCCGATTACGTTCGGCGTGGTGCTGCTGTTCTACAAGGTGGCCGAACCGTTGCAGAACGGTGATTTCACGCTGTTCGGCGGACGGGTGACGGTCGGCGTGGATTGGCTGAACTTCGTGGCGCCTGCGGTGGGGTTGCTGGCGTTCCTGATATTCCAACTGCTGATTCCGGTGTGCCATCGCGGGCAGACGCTCGGCGGCATGTACACGCATATGACCGTGGAAACCAGGGATCGGCGCGGTGGATGGCGCGCGGCGTTCTACGTGCTGCGCACGGCGATGTTGGGCGCGATGACGTTTGCGTTGATCGCGGGCATCGCCTTCGGTGGATTGACTCTTCGGTATGCGCTGTACGCCTTCGCGGCGCTGTTCCTCTTCGAACTGGTGGTCCGCCGCGCCCCATGGGATCTGCTGCCATGATGCTGCCATGACTGCTGGCGGCGGGGCGGCAGGCGTGTCAGAACAAAAAGTCCGACGCATGGAGCAGAGAGGATTCGCCCCACACGCCGGACGTGTAAGCGCCCGCGGCGGGCCTTGTGGGCCCCTCGCGCCAGCGGGCAAGTCTTATGTAGTTGTCAGGGTGTCATAGTTTTTGGCTCCCCTCGCTGAGGGGAGCTGGCGGCGATAGCCGACTGAGGGGAGCTATACCGAGCTGAGATACTCCTCTCAGTCACGCTTCGCGTGTCAGCTCCTTCTTGCCAAAGAAGCCAAAAATCAGATCACAGCACGCCCTGAGCGACCATCGCGTTGGCCACCTTGACGAAGCCGGCGATGTTCGCACCGGCCATCAGGTCGCCCTCCTCGCCGTATTCCTTGGCGGCGGCCAGGGAGGCGGCGACGATGGACTCCATGATGGACTTGAGCTTGGCGTCGGTTTCCTCGAAGGTCCAGGACAGACGGTAGCTATTCTGGCTCATCTCCAGGCCGGAGACGGCCACGCCACCGGCGTTCGCGGCCTTGGCCGGGCCGTACAGCAGGCCGTTGGACTTGTAGACCTCGATGGCCTCCGGGGTGGACGGCATGTTGGCGCCCTCGCAGACCACCTTGCAGCCATTGGCGACCAGGGCCTTGGCGGACTCCTCGTTGATCTCGTTCTGGGTGGCGCACGGCAGGGCGATGTCACACGGCACGGTCCACACGCCGGCGCAGCCCTCGTGGTATTCGGCTCCCGGCACGCGCTCTGCGTACTCCTTGATGCGGCCGCGTTCGACCTCCTTGATCTGCTTGACCACATCCAGCTTGATGCCGTTCGGATCGTAGACGTAGCCGTTGGAATCGGAGGCGGTGACCACCTTGGCGCCCAGCTGCTGGGCCTTCTCGGTGGCGTAGATGGCCACGTTGCCGGAGCCGGAGATGACCACGGTCTTGCCGGCGAAGGAATCGTTCTTCAGGACGCGCAGGGCCTCCTGGGTGTAGTAGCACAGGCCGTAACCGGTGGCCTCGGTGCGGGCGAGGGAACCGCCGAACTCCAGTCCCTTGCCGGTGAGCACGCCGGAGTATTCGTCGCGGATGCGCTTGTACTGGCCGAACAGGTAGCCGATCTCACGGCCGCCCACGTTGATGTCGCCGGCCGGAACGTCGGTGAACTGGCCGATGTGACGGCACAGCTCGGTCATGAAGGCCTGGCAGAAGCGCATGACCTCGGCGTCGGACTTGCCCTTCGGGTTGAAGTCGGAGCCGCCCTTGCCGCCGCCCATCGGCAGCGTGGTCAGGGAGTTCTTGAGAATCTGCTCGAAGCCGAGGAACTTGATGACGCCCTCGTTCACGGTCGGGTGGAAGCGCAGGCCGCCCTTGTACGGGCCGATGGCGGAGTTGAACTGGATGCGGTAGCCGCGGTTGACCTGCACCTTGCCGGCGTCGTCCACCCAGGCCACGCGGAACTTGATCACGCGCTCCGGCTCCACCAGACGTTCGAGCACGCCGTTCGCCTCGTATTCAGGGTGCTTGGCGATGACCGGCTGCAGGGTGTCGAGCACCTCGTACACGGCCTGCAGGAACTCCGGCTGATCGCCATCGCGCTTCTGGACCTGATCGTAGACGCGCTTGACGTACTCATTGGTAAGCATAGTGAAACTCCCCCTTGGGTTGGACTATCAAATAAGGCGCTTTCATTGTAGGTCCCAAGGGGGTGCCTGCCAAGGGTCTCGCTCGGATTACGGGAATTCGCGCGCGTGCCGTCCGCTCTCAGTGCGCGAAGTAGGTTTGCAGAATCACCGTGGTTTCGGTGCTGACCGGCACCGTGCGGTGGATGAGGTTGAGCAGCTCCTCCAGCGCGCCTGGCGAGGCCACGCGCACCACCAGCACGAAGCTGGGCGCGCCGGCTACCGAATAGCAGGAGACGATGCCCTCGATGTCCCTGAGCTTGTCCGGAATCGAGGATTCGGCGGAATAGTCGAGCGGCGTCACGTTGACGAACGCGCTGATCGGCAGGCCACGCTGCTCCTGATCGACGATCGCCTTGTACCCCTTGATGACCCCGCGCTTCTCCAGCTTCTGCACACGCGACTGCGCCGCCGAGACGGACAGTCCGGTTGCCTGCGCCAACTGCGCGAGCGTGGCGCGGCCGTCGGCCTCGAGCATGGTGAGGATGCGCTGGTCAGTGTCGTCGATGCCGGTCATGCTGCCTCCGTTTCCCGTGCGGTTCGTTTCTGGTTCCGTCGCCTCTTCGAGCCACTGTACCCGCTGCCGTCCGCCCGGTGTGACTATTCCGGTGACTTGGCCTGTGAAATGTAATGTTTACATCGATAGTTAGTTAATTATGTAATAATTACATTAAAAGGTTTTGTGGAATGTAATTATTTCCGTATTGGTGGTATCGATTGCCCTGCTTGTGCCGACGGTGCGCCTGGTTGCGCGAGGTGTTCGATGCCGGGCGAATGGAGGATTGGACATGCGGCAGTATTCCGTCGTTGCGCAGGCTGTGAAGTCCGGGACTACGGCACCCTCGTCCGCGTCGTCCGATTCTGCGATGCCGTCGGTCCCGGCGTCGCGGGCCATGATGATTTCACCGGCGATGCCGCTCTCCCCTGCTGCGCTCGATATCCCGCGCTCCGGAATCCGCGACGTGTTCGACCGCGTGGAGCGGGTTCCGGACGCTATTTCCCTGACCGTGGGCGAGCCGAGCGCTACCGCGGCCCCGCATATCGTCGAGGCCGCCTGTGCCGCCGCGCGCGACGGGCGGACGCGCTACACGAACGTGCTCGGCATTCCCGAGTATCGCCGTGCGGTGGCGGACTATTCCGCTCGCGTGGAGGGACTTTCCTATGATCCCGAGTGTGAGATCCAGGCCGTGGATGGTGCCACAGTTGGCCTGTATCTGGCGTTGGCGGCCGTGGTGGGTCCGGGTGATGAGGTGATCATTCCCTCGCCGTTCTTCACCTCGTACGATGCGGAGGTGATGCTGGTGGGCGGTCGGCCGGTCATGGTGGCGTTGCGTCCCGAGAACGGCATGCGGGTCAATGCGGCGGACATCGAGGCGGCGATCACCCCGCGGACCCGTGCGGTGATCATCAACTCCCCCGGCAACCCGACCGGCGCGGTGACGTCGGCGGCCGAGATGGCGCGTATCGCCGACGTGTGCAAACGGCACGGCATCTGGGCGATTGCGGACGAGGTGTACCACCCGTTTGTGTTCGACGGCGATGGCGGTGCTGGCGGCGCTGGCGGCGCTGGCGGTGCGGTGGCGCCGTCGATCGCCGCGGTGCCCGGCATGAAGGAACGCACGATCGTGGTGGAAAGCCTGTCGAAGACGTACGCGATGACCGGCTGGCGCATCGGCTACCTGCTGGCGCCCGCGGCGGTCATCGAACAGACGGGCAAAATCGCCGAGCTCATGCATTCCTCGGTCAATTCGTTGTCTCAATATGCCGGCGTGGCCGCACTGACCGGACCGCAGGACCACGTCGCCGTGATGCGCGAGGACTATCGGACCAAGCGGCAGATCGTGGTCGACGGGCTTGCCGATTGCCCGGTGCTGCGCCTCATCCGTCCGCAAGGCGCGTTCTACGCCTTCGTGGACGTGAGGCTCACGGGGCTTGATTCGGACGGGTTTTCGCGTCGTCTGCTGGATGAGGAGCGGGTGGCCGTGGTGCCGGGCGAGGCGTTCGGCGAGGAGGGGCGTGGTTTCATGCGGCTCTCGTATGCGGGCGACGCCGATGAGCTACGTGAGGGCGTGGCGCGTCTGCGGGCCTTCGCCGAACGGGTTTGGAACCCCGTCACCGGGAGGCACAGCGTGTCGTACCACCCGGTGACGGTCATGGCGTGACGTATGCGCCGGCGCACTCGGCCAATCGGACGGATGCGGATGGGGCGGATGGTGTGCGGCTGGGCGCGGATGAATAACCGGCGTTATGTTTGCGCGTCGACGAAGGGCGCGCAAACATAACGCCGGTTTGGGGATGTAAAAAGGCGCTATGTTTGCGGGGCCTTGGTCGGGCCGCAAACATAGCGCCGGTTTTGTCGGCTCCGCTGTCGAACGACGGTGACTGTGGGCCGGTCACGCCGCGTGGGCGACGATTTGCTCACGGAGCCGTGAAGCGGGAAGCCCGGTGGGGTTCCCGTAGGCGACGCCGAACGACGACAGTCGTGAGGGCATCACGCTGCGCGGGCGATAGCCTGCTCGTAGTCGCGGGTGCCCTTGAAGATCTCCTGCAGCCACGGGTTGACGCCCTGCTTCTTGGCGCGGACGAGGATGTAGCCGAGCGCCAGCACGTTGGCCACGAGGGCGATCAGCGAGACCACGAGGTTCACGTTCGGGTTGTTCACGGACTGGGTGGAGAACACGGAGTAGTCCTGGAACATCGGGAAGACCTGCGCGAACATGCACCAGATGGCCAGCGTGAAGGCGCGGTTCTGGATCCAGCCGCCCTTGTTCCAGAAGAAGTTGGCCACGGTCGGGGCCAGCAGCAGCGCCAGGCCGCAGTACCAGGAGTGCGTGGGCAGGCAGTTGTAGGTGTAGCAGAAGTTCCACAGATCGTAAGCCACGATGAACACCCAGGTCATGTCCGGCCAGAGCATGTCGTCCTTCTTCTTGGAGGCGTAGATGCCGAACCAGCCGGTCATGCAGAAGATGTTGAGGATGCCGGCCACGCCGTTGAACACGTTGTGCCAGCCGCCGTACAGGGTCACGCCTTCGGTGGAGATCCAGGTGGTGCCCCAGCCGCGGATGGCGGATTCGAAGTCGGAGACCACGGCGATGAGGATGTTGATGGCCACGATCACGAACGGGAAGCACTTGAACCATTGCGATTTGCCGATGGAGCCCCACTTGTATTTGAGGGCCATGAAGCCGATGCAGCCGATGGTGGCCGCGTACAGCTTGGCGTAGTGGAACCACGAGGTCATGTGCACGTAGGTGGGGTTGTTCAGGGCCCAATCGGCACCCATGGCGGCGGCCGTGTAGATGGTGATGAAGTAGACGGTCAGGATGGCCGGCACAACGAGGAAGGCGATGACGCCGCCCGTCTTGGTGCGGCGGGCCAGCTCGTTGGCGCCGATGAGGCAGCAGAAGACGAGAATCCATCCGATCCATTGATACACGGCATTGTCGCCGTAGACCTGAAACAGCATTGCTGTCCTTTCCTTTGTGGCTGTACGCCCGTCATCCTCGCTGGTGCCGGGCCGTTCGTGGGCCATTGGCGCTGGGCCGAGGCGTCATGCGCTGCCATGCGCACGGTGTTGACGGAGCGTCAATTTCTCTCGCGGCTTATTGTAGCGCGCATTTTGACGCAGTGTCAACGTGGTGTGTTCCGCGGGATACGTTCGTCGGTGATCGGGAAAACGAAAAAACCCTTGGAATTGGCTTGATTCCAAGGGTTTTGGTGGTGGAGCATACCGGATTCGAACCGGTGACCCTCTGCTTGCAAAGCAGATGCGCTACCAGCTGCGCTAATGCCCCGTGGGAAAAAAATAGCGGCATGAAGCCGCTGTTATTTTCTGTGGGCCCAGGAGGACTTGAACCTCCGACCTCATCCTTATCAGGGATGCGCTCTAACCAGCTGAGCTATGGGCCCGATCCATGCACTTCAAAAGCGCACAAGTGATTACAATACCACCGAACGTGCAGGTGTCAACGAGGTTGGTGCTTCGGCGTGTCGCGTTGAATGACAGTGCTTCGTCTGTTTCGGGGCGCTGAGCGCGTCGCGCGCAATCGTTGCGTACGGGCGATGATAGAACCAAGATGATTGGTGATTGGTCCTGAACGGCGAAGGCGGGCGAAGGGGCGAAGATGGGCGGATTGGATAATCGCGATAGTTCCTCGGCGGTTCTGACGGTACTGGAGGTGGCCGGGCGCATCGGCATGGCCGAACCGGTCGTCGCCGAACTTCGGTGCATCGACGAATCCGGCGAAACGCTATCGGAAAGCGGTATGGAAGCCGTGCGTGGCCTTGCCGACCCGCGCGAACGAGTCGAATCATGGGAAACGCTCAAAGCCGAGCTCGCCGGCGGCGACCCAAACGGCCTGCGCATGCTCTACTGGATGCTGCACGCGGCCGGCCGGTACACGTTCCCCACATACCGCCGCATGGGCATTCCCGACGACATATTCGATGCCACCATGGGCTGCTTCACGCGGTTCGTCGGCGAACATCGGACCAGCTATGGGCGGTACGGGTTCGACCGTGACTTCTGGACATACCGCGAGCTGAGCGCACGACTGTTCCGGCTTGGGTCGCTGGAATTCGAATTGGCCTACGATGCAGCCGACGTGCCGACAATCGCGGGCTTGCCGCGCGTCATCAACGTGCATATTCCGTCCGATGCGTCGCTCGACCCCGCCCAATGCGACCGGTCCGTCGACGAATCACGTGAGTTCCTCGCCGAGTTCTTCCCCGACTGGACGGGCCTGCCGTACTGGTGCGAATCGTGGCTGCTCTCCCCCGCACTCGAACGACTGCTGCCCGAAAGCTCGCGTATCCTCGCCTTCCAGCGTCGATTCGACATCCGCGAGACCCATCCGGACGCGCCGGACTGGCGCGAGTGGGTGTTCCAGCGGTGCGATGCGCCGATTGCCGAGCTGCCCGAGCACACGTCGCTGCAGCGCAATATGAAGCGGTTCCTGCTGGACGGCGGCAAGGTCGGCGTCGGCATCGGGTGCCTGCGGTGAGGTGCGCAGATGGCCGTTTGCGGGCTGTCGGTGGTTGATTCGTGTGATGCGTGGATTGTCGGTTGTGCGACTTCACGCAACTGGTTTTACCGGCAATCTCCCTGAGAATCGGACCGCGCAGAAAGGGTGCGAATGGTTGCATCATTGGTCCGATGGCATTGCGGTGTCGCGCGACGATTGCACAATGACCGCATGAATATCGACGGGCTTGAAGTGCAGGTGGTACGCAAACCCATCAAGAACATGTATCTGCGCATTAAGCCGCCGAACGGTGAGATTGTGATCTCCGCACCCCGGCGCATGTCCGATCGCACCATCGTCGACTTCGTGCGGGGCCGCCGTTCGTGGATCGACATGCACGTGCGGAAGATGGCCGAGGCGCGCAGACGGTCGCTGGATATGGGCGGACTGGCCGGCGGCGTCCTTCCGCGTGACGGGCGTGACGGGCATGGCAGCCGTCCCGGCGTTGGCGGGAATCGCGAATCAAACAACGGCAGGCCTGGCGGTGATGGTCGTGCGAACGACGCCGGAGCGACCCCGCCCACCTTCGACCGCACCGCAATCTGGACCGACGAGCGCAAGGCGCGGGCCGCGGCCGGCATCAACGCGCAACTGCCGGGATTGCTGGCCAAGTGGGGTCCGGTGATCGGCCGGACGCCCACGCATATCACGTTGCGCGTCATGACCTCGCGCTGGGGCTCGTGCACGCCGGCCACCGGCCGCATCAGGCTGAACCTGCAATTGGGGCTGATGGAACCGCGATTCCTGGAGTACGTGCTGGTGCATGAGCTGACGCACCTGTGGGAGCGCGGCCACGGCGCCGGATTCCAGCGGCGCATGACCGCCTATCTGCCGAATTGGCGGCAGTTGCGCCGCGAACTCAATCGCCGCGTGGTGCTGTAGCCCGGCTGCCCGCCCTGTTACCGCCGGTCGCCGGCGATGTGGCTGATGGCCTGGTCGGATTCGTCCACGATGCGCCGCATGGTGGCTTCGGCCGCCGCGCCGTCGCCCTTGCGGATCAGGGCCGCGACCTCGGTATGCCAGTTCAATGCGGTCTGGTCGGCCGTCTTGGGCATGAGCTCGTGCTGCGTGCGGCCGGTCAGCGTGGAGGCGATCACCTCCCCCAGGGCCGCGAACATCAGATTGCCGGACGCCTCCAACAGCGTGCGGTGGAAGAGGATATCCGCCTCCAGATACTCGGATTCGTCGGCGTGGTCGGAATGCGCCACCATGCCGATGGCCGCCTCGGTCAGCGTGGCCCAATGTTCCGGAGTGGCCGCTGTGGCCGCCAATCGGGCCGCCGCGGGCTCCACGGCCGCGCGCAGCTGAGACAGCTCGTGCAGTGCCGCGATACGATGCGGGCCGCGCAACCGCCAACGGATCACCTGCGGATCCAGAATGTTCCAAGCCTCGATTGGATTGGCGGTGGCGCCTGCCTTGCGTTTGACGCTGACCAGTCCCATCGATTCCAGCACGCGCGTCACCTCGCGCGTCACCGTGCGCGACGGCGTCGCGTCGCCTCCCATGTCCGGCTCGGGCAGCCGCTCCCCCGCCGCGACGGCGCCGCCGACCACGGCCATACCCCACTCGTCCAGCAGTCGGTCGTGCAGCGACATTTCCGAGGTGACGATGGTCTGGGCGGCGCCGGCGGCCGTGCTGCCCGCATCGCCAGAGCCGGCCTTGATGCCGGTCGCGGCAACGGTGCCATTACCGGCGTCACCGGTGGCAAAACTCACGTCGGCGGCACCCGTCGTATCGGAATCAATGGAGCGTTCGGAAGTCATAACGCAAGTATCCCACGTGCCGACGAATATGGCATACATATTCAACACGCCGAACGTAACACGTATTGCGTAATCCATAAAACAGCTTTATATTGGATGTCAACATACAAAATGTATGAGATGACAATGAAACGTCATCCAAATACAACGACTCAAAGAAGAGATGGATTATGAATACACTCGTTCTGGCCGAAACCGCGCAGGCCGTCCAGCTCAATAGCACCCAGCTCGGCATCAGTGTGGTGGCCAGCATCGTGGTGCTGATCCTGCTGGTCACCGTGGCCAAGTTGCACCCGTTCGTCTCGCTGCTGCTCTCCTCGCTGGTGGTCGGCATCGGCTCCGGCTACGGTCCGGTGGCCACCGTCGAGAGCTTCTCCACCACCTTCGGCTCCACGATGGCCTCCGTGGGCATCCTCGTGGGCCTGGGCGCCATGCTCGGCCGCGTGCTCATGGACACCGGCGCCGCGGACAGCATCGTCGACACACTGCTCGCCAAGACCTCCACCAAGATGATCCCGTGGACCATGGCCCTGATCGGCGCCCTCATCGGCCTGCCGATGTTCTTCGAGGTCGGCCTCGTGGTGCTCGTGCCGGTGATCATCCTCATCACCCGCCGCTCCAAGCTCCCGCTCATGCGCGTGGCCATCCCCACCCTCGCCGGCCTGTCCGTGATGCACGCATGCATGCCGCCGCAGCCCGGCCCGCTCGCCGCCCTGAGCTGCTTCAAGAACGGTTCCGTGGGCATCACCATGATGTTCGGCCTGCCCATCGCCGTGATTACCGCCGCGCTCGTGGGCCCGCTGTTCTCCAAGTTCGCCGCCCAGTGGGTACCGGTCGGCGCCCCCGCCAACTTCGACACCGGCAAGGGCCGCGTCGACGCCGACGGCAACCCCGTGACCAGCAAGCCGCCGTTCGCCCTGTCCGTGCTGTGCATCCTCGTGCCGGCCATCCTCATGCTCGGCAACGCCATCTTCGAGATCGCCGCCCCTGACCAGGCCAACTCCAGCGTCCTGTACGCCCAGGTGTTCGCCTTCTTCGGCAAGCCCGCCATCGCCTTGGCGACCGCCGTGATCTTCGCGATGATCGTGCTCGGCCGCACCACCCATATGACCTGGAAGGCCGTCAACGACTCCCTCAAGGCCGCCCTGCCCCCGATCGCCGGCATCCTGCTCATCGTCGGCGCCGGCGGCGGCTACAAGGGCGTGCTCGTGGACACCGGCATCGGCGAGATCATCGGCAAGTTCGTGGAAAGCTCCTCCATCTCCATCTTCCTGCTCGCCTGGATCATCGCCGCGTTCGTCCGCGTGGCCACCGGCTCCGCCACCGTGGCCATCATCACCACCGCCGGCATCCTCGGCCCGGTCGTGGATCAGATGGGCGTCACCGCACCGGCCATCGCCCTGCTGGTGATCGCCATCGGCGCGGGCTCCGTGTTCCTCTCCCACGTCAACGACGCCGGTTTCTGGCTCATCAAGGAGTACTTCGGCCTGGAGGTCGGCGAGACCTTCAAGACCTGGACCGTGCTCGAATGCCTGCTGTCCGTGGTGGTGCTCGCCCTCGTCATGATCTGCAGCATCTTCGTGCCGCTGGTCTAGCCGAGTCCCGCAAGCCCCACGATTCCGCAAACCCGACCGGTGCCGCCTGGTCTCCTTCCTTCCTTTCCGCCGACGGCACCGGCCCCACTCCCCCACCAATCGTTCGTAATCCACTTCCCCATCACCGCTGAAAAGAGACTTCCATGACCATCGCGACCGCCGAACACACCGACATCATCACCGCCAACACCATCCCCGCGGACTACTTCGCCACCACCAAGCCGATCATCGTGCTCATGGGCGTGTGCGGCTGCGGCAAGAGCACCGTCGCCACCCACCTGACCGAGCGCTACGGCCTGAAGTACGCCGAGGCCGACGACTTCCACCCGCAGGCCAACATCGACAAGATGGCCGCCGGCATCCCGCTGACCGACGAGGACCGCTGGCCGTGGCTCGACACCCTCGCCTCCTGGATCGACGAGCGCGTGGTCGCCGGGGAAGCCGCCGTGGTGACCTGCTCCGCCCTGAAGAAGGTCTACCGCGACAAGCTGCGCCGCCCGGGCGTGGTGTTCGTCTACATGCAGGGCACCTTCGACGAGGTGATGGACCGCCTCTCCCACCGCGAGGGCCACTTCATGAAGCCGAGCATGCTCAAGAGCCAGTTCGACATCCTCGAGGAGCCGGGCGACGACGAGGTGCATGTCAACGTGCATATCGGACTGGCCGATCCGGACCAGGAGGCCATGGCCGTGGCCGGCGCGCTGAACCTGTGATTTTCGAAGACCTGTAGACCTGACGACATAGACCCAACGAACTTGCGAAATTTGAAAGAAGGCAACGAAATGCAGATGGGAATGATCGGCCTCGGCCGAATGGGCGGCAACATGGTCAAGCGCCTGCGCGAGGACGGACATACGATCGTGGGCTTCGACATGAACCCCGACTCCGGCCGCGACGTGGACTCGCTGGAGGCCCTGGTGGCGGCGCTCGACGCCCCGCGCGTGGTGTGGGTCATGGTGCCGGCCGGCGCCCCCACCGACTCCACCGTGGAGCGACTCGGCGAGCTGCTGGAGCCGGGCGACATCGTGGTCGACGGCGGCAACTCTAAGTACACCGAGGACCGCGAGCACGCGGCCGCCTTGGCCGAAAAGGGCATCGGCTTCCTGGACTGCGGCGTCTCCGGCGGCGTGTGGGGCGCCGAGCGCGGCTACGCGCTGATGATCGGCGGCTCGGACAAGGATTACGAGACCGTCCTGCCGATCTTCCAAAGCCTCAAGCCGGAAGGCGAGTACGGCCTGGTGCACGCCGGCCCGGTGGGCGGCGGCCACTTCGCCAAGATGGTGCACAACGGCATCGAATACGGCATGATGCAGGCGTTCGGCGAAGGCTTCGCCACCATGCTGCGCAGCGAATACGTCACCAACCCGGCCGAGACCATGACCTCCTGGCGCACCGGTTCCGTGGTGGCCAGCTGGCTGCTCGACCTGCTCGACAACGCCACCAAGGACGATCCGGAGCTCAAGAGCGTGCCGGCCGTGGCCAACGAGTCCGGCGAGGCCAAGTGGATGGTCGAGGCGGCCCTGGAGCTCGGCGTGCCGGTGCCCACCACCGCGGCCGCCCTGTGGCAGCGCCAGACCTCCCGCGGCGGCGCCGACGACATCCTGCGCGTGGTGACCGCCCTGCGCGCCCAGTTCGGCGGCCACGTGACCAAGGTGGACGAGATTGCCACGCACTGAGCGGCCAAAGGCACCCTCGCCGTCGAGGAATGACATAATCCTGGCTCCCCTCTCCGAGGGGAGCCCAAAGCTGTTTGTGCCCCGGTAATTTCATCAATCGGTTGACATGCACGCCGGGGCAATTTTTCGTGCCCCGATAAGCGATTTTGCGTGTTTTTTTGATTGCCGGGGCAAGAGTGGCTGGATCGACAACGAAGTCGCGGATTGAAGATTGGCGGAATTCCGCGGTTTTGGGCAAATGCGGTCTGTGGCGAATCCGTATTGCACGAGAGCATTTTGCCCCGGTATGCGAAAATCGGCCGAAATGGGCTGTCGGGGCAAGCGAATTTGTCCCCGGTACGCCTGTCTGTCGATTGACAGTTATTTGGGGGCATCGCGGGAGCCTATTCCCCACAATCACGGCCTCACCGACTGCGGATTGGTCCAAGAATGACCCACGTTGCGCGGCCGCGCAACGGCTCTCGTACGGCTACGGACGCCCGTTACCGCGTGGTCTCGCGCTGCACGAGGTCGAACGTGGTGGTGTAGGTGCCCGGCGCCGCATCGGAACCCTCGATGCGGGCGATGAGCAGGTCGATGGAGAGCTGCGCGTACTGCTCGATATGCGGGTTGATGGTGGTGAGCTTCGGGCTGGCGAACCGCGCGTCCGGGGTGTTGTCGAAGCCGATGACCTGCACGTCTTCAGGGATGGAGATGTGGTGGTTGGCCAGCGCCGACATGGCGCCTAGGGCCACGGCGTCGTTCGCGCAGCACAGCGCGTCGAGCGGTGCGCCGGAACGGATGATGGCCTCGGCGGCGGCCTCGCCGTCCTCGCGGTCGAGTCGCCGGCAAATGCCTACCAGAGCCGGGTCGATGGGCATGCCGGACTCCTGCATGGCCGTGACATAGCCCTTGAAACGCAATGGCGCGTTGCCTTCGCTGGCCGCGGCGATGTCGGCGCACGCCGTGGGGTCCCCTCCCCGGCCCGTCAGCTGTTCGGGAGCTCCTATGAATCCGACATGTCGGGCGCCGTGATTCAGCAGCCATGCGGTGGCGTGCCGCGCGCCCTCCAGATTGGGGAACATGACCGTGTCCACCGCGTCGTGCGCCAGGTAGTCGCCGGTGAGCACCACCGGGTACGACTGCTTCAGATAGTTATGCTGCTCGGGAATCGGCGAATCGGACAGGAACACCCAGCCGTCCGCGCCGATGCTGTAGGTCTCCTCGATCAGCGCGGGCAGTCCGCCGTCCAGCCCGTAGTAAGTGGCGATGATGACGCGATAACCCTTGGTCTTGGCGTATTGGGTGAGCGTGTCCGCGAAATTGCCGTTGAATGGCTGCGCGAAATTCGGCAGTGCCAGGCCGATGGTGTGGCTCATGCCGGTACGCAGGGTGCGGGCCGCGGCGTTGGCATGGTAGCCGAGTTCGCGCATGCTGGCGATGATGCGCTCGCGGGTTTCCGGGCGCATGCGTCCGCGGTCGTGGATCACGTCCGAGACTGTTTTCGGCGAGACCTGCGCGTGGGCCGCGACTTCGGCGAGCGTGACACGTTTGGCCATGATCCTCCAGCACTACTTCCTCTACTGCAACGCTATGGTTCCGCCCATTCCGGGCGTGGGGTCCGGTTTGGGCTCGTCGGCGGCGCGGGTCCGGGACGGGCCTGCGATTGCTCCGAACGGGTCCGCCGGGCCGTCGGCCGACGTGTCGCCCGTGTTGCCGGCGCGGGCCGGACGGGTGGCCGTCCTGTCCGCGCTGATGGCCGTCCATCCTGAATCGGATGAGCCTCGGCTGTCAGCGGTCGAACCAAGGAACCAAGCCATGCGAACCCTGCCATTGTAGGCATCCGTGCCGCCGGAAGCTGGGTTTTTCGGGGATTCGGGCACGATTCCGCAACGAAACAACAGCGCGCGACACGCCGAAGCACATTTTGACTCAACGATTACGCAAAGAGGTGTATCGTAGGTGGCACAACGTTGAGGCAAGCAGGGACGCCATATTGACTCAACGCTGAGTCAATATCGACATCGCAGTGGTATAACGCAACAAAAGACAATCGAAAGGACGCAGGATGTCCACTAACGAACAGACCGCAGCAGTGTGGAGCGGCCACGTCACCGACGAGGAGCAGCCCAAGGCCCCCATCATCATCGGCATCGCCACCGGAGTCGGCGCTCTGCTGTGGCTGGCCCCGTTCATGGGCCTCAACTCCGTGCTCAACCCGGCCAAGCTGGCCGCCATCATGGGCGGCGCCGGCGCCGAGGTCAACAACTACCTCGCCATGCTGGGCACGCTGGGCGCCATCGTCTCCACCATCACCACGATCATCATCGGCGCCCTGACCGACATCACCCGTTCCCGCCTCGGCCGCCGCACCCCGTGGATCCTCGCCGGCTCCCTGCTCACCGCGGCCGTCATGGTGGGCCTCGGCCTGGTCCAGGACCGCGCGCACCTGTGGATCTTCACCGTGCTGTGGTGCCTCATCCAGACCTTCATCAACATGATCGTGGCCCCGCTCATCGCCGTGATCGCCGACCGCACCGCCCCCAAGCACCGCGGCCTGATCTCCTCCGTGTACGCCATCGGCTACATCATCGGCCAGTACGGCGGCCCGGTCATCGGCGGCTTCTTCATGTCCGACGCCAACCCCGGCCTCGTGAACACCGGCTACTACGCGCTCGCCGTCATGATGCTGCTCTCCGGCCCGGTGGCCGCGGTCCTCATGCGTGAGAAGTCCAGCCTCGGCATGCCCAAGAAGAGCTTCGACGCCAAGGTCTTCGCCGACACCTTCAAGTTCCCGACCAAGGGCGCCTCCGATCTGTACAAGGCCCTGTTTGGCAAGATGATGATCAACATCGCCGTCACCGGCTTCTCCGTGTACCAGGTCTTCTACCTGACCTCCGGCATGGGCGCCGACCAGTCCACCGCCGGCAAGTACATCTCCGCCATGGGCGTGGCCACCATGATCACCGCCATCATCTTCGCCCCGCTGTCCGGCCCGGTCTCCGACTTCCTCAAGACCCGCAAGAAGCTCGTGGCCTTCTCCGCCGTGCTCACCGCCATCGGCACCATCATCCCGTTCATCTACCGCGAGCCGGTTTCCATGGTCTGGTACGGCGTGGTCGCCGGCATCGGCGCGGGCATCTTCTTCTCCGTGGACCAGGCCCTCAACATCGAGGTGCTGCCCAACCCGGAGAACGCCGCCAAGGACCTCGGCATCCTCAACTTCGCCAACACGGGCGCCCAGATCCTCGCCCCGGTAGTCGGCGCCGTCCTGTTCAACATCCTCGGCGGCCAGTACATGCCGATCCTGCCGTGCCTGTCCGTCATCGCCCTGGTCGGCGCCGTGCTGGTCATGACGATCAAGAAGGTCCGCTAAGGGCCCGGACGCAAAGGAAAACGCCATGAGCAAGACACTCGACCATATTCTCTTCGGTGCCGCCTACTACGACGAGTACATGCCGGAGGACCGCCTCGACAAGGACATCGCGCTGATGAAGGCCGCGCACATCAACACCGTGCGCATCGCCGAATCCACCTGGAGCACGATGGAACCGCAGCCCGGCGTGTTCGACTTCTCCCACATCGACCGCGTGCTCGACGCCATGGGCGCGGCCGGCATCGACGTGATCATCGGCACCCCCACGTACGCCTTCCCGTCCTGGCTGTCCAACATGTACCCGGACGTGCTGGAGACCACCCACAAGGGCAAGGCCATCTACGGCGGCCGCCAGATCATGAACATCACCGACGCCTCGTTCCTGTTCTACGCCGAACGCGCCATCCGCAAGCTCATCGCGCACGTGGCCGGCCACAAGGCCGTCATCGGCTACCAGGTGGACAACGAGTGCAAGTACTACGACGTGGTGTCCAACAACGTGCAGAAGCTGTTCGTCAAGCACCTGCGCGCGAAGTTCCATGACGACCTCGACGCCATGAACCTCGCCTACGGCCTCGACTACTGGTCCAACCGCATCAACTCCTGGGACGACTTCCCGGACGTGACCGGCGCCACCGGCACGATCAACGGCTCGCTCGGCTCCGAATTCGACACCTTCCGCCGCAAGCTCGTCACCGACTACATCGGCTGGCAGGCGGACATCGTGCGCGAGTACGCCCGCCCCGGCCAGTTCGTCACCCACAACTACGACCTCGAATGGCGCGGCTACTCCTACGGCCTGCAGCCGTGGGCGGACGACTACGAGACCTCCAAGCACCTGGACATCGCCGGCGTGGACATCTACCATCCAGGTGAATCGCATCTGACCGGCCGCGAGATCGGCATGGGCGGCGACCTGACCCGCTCCTTCAAGGGCGGCGAGAACTGGTTGCTCATCGAGACCCAGGCGCAGGGCCAGAACGGCTGGCTCCCCTACCCCGGCCAGCTGCGCCTGCAGGCCTACTCGCACCTGGCCAATGGCGCCGATTCAGTGATGTACTGGCACTGGCACTCCATCCACAACTCCTTCGAGACGTACTGGAAGGGCCTGCTGAGTCACGATTTCGAGCCGAACCCCACCTATGAGGAGGCCGGCGTCTTCGGCGGCGAGATCGAGCGCGTGGGCTCGCACCTGGTGAACCTGAAGAAGCGCAACAAGGTCGCCATCATGATGAGCAACAAGGCCCTGACCGCGCTCACCCGATTCACCATCGAAACCGGCTTCCCGGACCCGAACCCGTACGACGAGGGCGTCTCCGGCCTGACCACGTACAACGACGTGATGCGTTGGCTGTACGACGCGCTCTTCGACCTCAACATCGAGGCCGACTTCGTGCCGTACACCGCGCCGCTCGCCGTGCTGGAGCAGTACAGGCTGCTCATCACGCCGGCCCTGTACGTGGCGGACGAGGACCTGATCGGCCGCGTGCGCGCCTACGTGGAGCACGGCGGCAACGTGCTCGCCACGTTCAAGTCGTTCGTGACGGACGACAACGTGAAGGTCTACCACGACCGTCAGCCGCACAACCTCACCGACGTGTTCGGCGTGAGCTACAACCAGTTCACCAACGACATGACCGATGTGGAGGTGACCTTCAAGGGCGCCCTGGACGGCACGGAAACTGTGCGTCCGCAGCACTTCCTGGAACTGCTCAAGCCGGCCGAAGGCACCGAGGTGCTGGCCGACTACGGCGAGTCCGTGTGGGGCCAGGCCGGGTACGCGGCGATCACGCGCCACGGGTTCGGCAAGGGTTCCGCCGAATGGGTCGGCACGATGACCTCCACCGACGAGGTCAAGCCCGTGCTGCTGGAGGCTGCCCACCGCGCCGGTGTGGTGGATTGGTCCACCGACGACTTCGCGGGCACCCCGGTGCGCGTGCGTCGCGGCGTGAACGAGGCCGGCAAGTCCGTGACCTACTTCCTGAACTATTCCGGCAAGGCCGTGCAGTTCAAGGCGCCGATCGCCGGTACCGATTTGCTGGCCGGTACTTCGGTGGCCGTCGGCGACGAGGTCGGCATCCCCGCCTGGGGCGTCCTCATCATCGAGGGCTGATTCGGCACGAATGCAGGCATAACGTAAGGCTCTGTTAAACCAAGATCGACATGAATCCATGTCTGACTACCCCTCAGTCGGCTTCGCCGACAGCTCCCCTGACAAGGGGAGCCAAGAATAAAGGGCCGATGCCGATCTTGGTTTAACAGAGCCTAACGTAATCTGGCTCCCCTCTCTGAGGGGAGCCAGAACCATGTTTGCGGCTATCTCACGCCAGATGGCTGCGCATGAACCACTGGAACTTTTCGAGCTGCTGGACGTGGTCCTGGATGATGTTGGAGCTCACGAAGTCCAACTCGTCCAGTTCGGCCACGGCCTTGCGGTCGTCGGCGATGAAGGCGTCGTAGTACTCGATGAGAGCCTTGAGGTACTCCTCGGTGCCGGCGCGGCCGTCCACGTCGAACGGCTTCCATGTGCGGTTGCGTACGATGGCGTCCGCGCGGCCGTCCGGAGTGCCTCCCAGCGTGGCGATGCGCTCGGCGGTCTCGTCCGCCTGGGCCAGCACGGATTCGACCTCGGGGTCGAGCATCTCGTGCACGGCGATGAAGTTCGGTCCGGTCACGTTCCAGTGCGCGTGCTTCAGGACCAGGGCGGCCTCCTGCTCCTGGCTCAGGCGGTTCTGCAGGATGGCGATGGCCTTCTCGCTGGCCGCCTCATCGAGACCGGGAACCACGAATGCAAGTGTCATGATATTCCTTCCTTTCATGTTTGGGAACAGTCATTCCAGTCTAGGTGTTCCGCCATTCGCACAGGCCCGGAGCGAACGTGGGAAGAATCACTTGATGGCTGAGGCCTCGGCGACCGGCGCATGATCAGGGGCGCCGGCCTTGCGCACCTCGATGGTCTCGATGCGGCGGCCGTCGACCTTGGTGACGACCATGTCGTAGCCGTCGTCCGAATGCAGCACGTCGCCCGTCGCGCCCATCTTGCCGGTGTGGGCCAGGAAGTAGCCGGCCACGGTCTCGTATGGGCCGTCCTCCAGTTCGATGCCGGTCAGGTCGGCGAAGTCCTCGATGGTCATGCTGGCCTCGATGGTGGCCACGCCGTTGACGAACGCGGTGCGGGTGGTGCGCTCGCCGCCTTTCTCGGTGGGCAGGTCGTACTCGTCGCGGATATCGCCCACAAGCTCCTCGGTCATGTCCTCAAGCGTCACGATGCCGTCCGTACCGCCGTACTCGTCGATGACCACGGCCAGATGGATGCCGCGCTTGCGCAGCATCTCCAGGGACGGCAGCAGCTTGGACGTGCCGGGCAGCGAGATGCCCTCGCGCGTCACGTCGCGCACGGTCTTGGCGTTCGGGTCGCGCACGTCCAGCAGGTCGCGCACATGCACGAAGCCGATCACGTCGTCGAAGTCCTTGCCGGTCACCGGGTAGCGGGAGTACGGCTGGTCGCGCACGAACGCGGCGGCATCGGCGATGGGCTGGTCGCCCTCGATGAACACCACGTCGGCGCGCGGGCGCATCACCTCGGCCACGATGGTCTCGGAGGCGTCGAACACGTCGTCCAGAATCGTGCGCTCGTCCTTCGACAGGTTCGTATTGGAGCTCACCAGCACGCGCAGCTCGTCGTCGCTCACTTCGGACTCGGTCTGCTGCGGGTCGAAGCCCAGGAGACGCACGATGCCGTTCGTGTTCTTGCCGATGAGCCAGATGATCGGGCGGCAGACGGTGGCGAACACGTCGATGGCCGGCACCACGGCGCGCGCGATCTGCTCGGTGCGCTGCATGGCGATGCGCTTGGGCACCATCTCCGAGATCACGATGGAGCAGTAGGAGATGATGAGCGTCAGGATGATGTTCACCAGTCCGCCGGCGATGCCGGTGGGCACGCCCCAGCTTTCCACCGTGGGGATCAGGTAGGGGGCGATCGAGGAGGCGCCGAACGATGCGGACAGGAAGCCGGAGAGCGTCACGCCGATCTGCACGGTGGACAGGAAGGTATTCGGGTCGCGCGCGATCTTGGCCACCTTCGCGCCGCGGGCGTCCTCCTGCTCCATCTGCTCGATCTGCGAGCCTCGCAGGGAGACCAGTGCCAGCTCGGTGCCGGAGAACACGGAGCCGATGACCAGGAACACGAAGATCAGGAGGATGTTCAAACCAAGTGACATACCGCCAACTCTAGGGGAGTGGGGAGTCAATACCCGCGGCAGCGCGGTGGATTACGCGATTCGTGTGCAATCCACCATGCTGCTGTTTCCGGCATCCCCGCGTTCCGTTGCCATCGGCATCATCGCCGGTAATTACCGTGAGTCGCCGCTACCGCCGGCGCATTTTGGCCGCCGCGTTGCTCACGCACACGCGCAGCACCACGGTGAACACCACCACCATCAGCGCGAGGATGCCCAGGTCGAACCAGAACTGGTCCGCGGTGTGCTCCCACAGGTCGTCCTTCTTGAACGTCGGCACCTTGGTGGGCCCGTACAGCAGGCCGTTCAAGTCGATGTCCGAGGCGGCCGCGGAGAAGCCCCAGCGGCCCGGGAACACCATGCTCAGCTGGTCGAGTCCGTCGCGCCCGGTCACCGGGATCATGCCGCCGGAGAACACGAGTTGGGCCATCACCAGAATCACCAGAAGCGGCATGGTCTGCTCGCCGGACTTGACCAGCGCCGAGCCCACCTCGCCCAGCATGGCCGAGGACCACGCGGTGAGCCACACCACCAGCACCAGTTCGGGAATGCCCGAATTGGTGAGCACGCCCTGATCCGGGTGCGGTTTGCCCAGACTCACGGCCGTCACGAGCAACGCGGCCTGCAGCAGCGTCTGCAAGCCCATGACGATGAGCTTCGAGCACGTGTACGACGTGGGGGAGAGGCCCACCGCGCGCTCGCGGTCGTAGATGGCCCTCTCGGAGACGATGTCCCTCACGGACAGGGCCGAACCCATGAAGCAGGCGCCCAGGATGATGAGCGAGAGCAGCTGGTTCGGTTCGGTGGCGGCGTCCTTGAAATCGGGTTCGCCCAGGCCGTGCGAGCCGGGCACCACGAGCGAAAGCAGTCCCAGGAACAGCGGCAGCAGCACCAGGAAGATGAGCAGACCGGGGTCGGCCGCGATCAAATGCAGTTGGCGGGCCACGAGAGTCACGGTCTGCTTGATGCGGAACGGCTTGGCGGGCTTCTCATGGTCGCCGTGCGGGCGGACGGTCTGTTTGGCCGCCATCGCCCGTTGCCGCGAATCGGTGATGGAGTAGACGCGGTCGGGATTGGCGGTCACGGCATTGAAGATGTCCGCCCATTCCTGGCCGTGGAACGCCTGCTGCATCTCGGCGACGGATCCGAAGAACGCCGGTTTACCACCGGGCGCGAGCATGAGCACGTTGTCGCACAGCTTGTTGATGTACGCCAGCGAATGCGTCACCACGATCACCACACGGCCCGCATCCGCGAGCTGGCGCAGCATGGTCATCACCGTCAGGTCCAGCGCCGGGTCGAGGCCGGAGGTCGGCTCGTCGAGGATGAGCAGCTCAGGGCTGGTGAGCAGTTCGATGGCCGTGGAGACGCGCTTGCGCTGGCCGCCGGAGAGCTGGTCCACGCGATTGCCGCGGCGGCCGGTGAGCTCCAGTTCCTCCAGCACGTGATTGATGATTTCGGCGCGCTCGGCCTTGGTGGAGCCGGGCAGACGCAGTTTGGCGGCGTATTCGAGCGCCGCGTCCACGGTGAGCTTGCGGTGCACCACGTCGTCCTGCGGTACGAAACCGATACGGCTGCGCAGCAGTTCGATGTTCTGCTGCACGTCGTAGCCGTCGAACAGCACATGGCCCTCGGTGGGGGAGCTCAGGCCCGCCACGATGGACGTGAACGTGGTCTTGCCCGCGCCGGACGGGCCGATCACGGCGGTCAACGTGCCCTTGGCGAACACGGCGTTGATGCCCTTGAGCAGTCGTGTGCCCTTGCCCACGGTCAGGCCCACGTTCTCGGCGATCACCGCGTCCGTGCCGGCCAGCGGCTCGCGGTCGCACAGCACGCCCTCGTGCACGATGAGGTCCGTGTTGCCCACGGTGACCAAATCGCCCTCCTCAAGCCAGATCTTGGCCACGCGACGGCCGTTGACGTACGTGCCGTTGGCCGAGTCGAGGTCGGTCAGGAGGATGCCGTTCGGCGTGGACGCCAGCGAGCAATGCCTGCGGGAGACGAGGAAATCGTTGATGCGGATCTGGCAGGAGGCGTCGCGGCCGAGTGTGCCCTCCTTGTCCTTGGTCGGGTCGAACGAGCCGGTCACGCGGTGCGAGGTCAGCTGCGACTCGAGGTGCGCCGCCTGCGTGCTGCCCGCCAGCACGGTGGCAGTGGCCGATTTCGGTGCGGGTGAGACGGGACGTGTCGGTTGAGTTGACTGATTCAGCTGCGATTGCGGCTGGTTCGCCGGTGCAGTGCCGGTTACGTGCGTTGTGGTCGGTCGCGCGGCGATGGGGGAGACCGGGACGTCAGGTGCGGATGTCGGCTTTACGGAGGTTGGACGATGTGCGTCGGACAGTACGGTGATTCCATCGCCGGGGTCGCCGGGATTGGCCGGGGACGTGACGGGCTGATGGGGGAGCGCTGGTGCTACCGGTGGGTTCGTGGGGGCCGTGGCGCGCGGCGGCAGTGGGTTCGGATTTTGGGCTGATGGGGCCGTCGGTTTGACTGGAATGGCAGGTGCTTGAGGGGTTGCGATCGTTGTGCCGGTGGCGGGAGCCGGACGTGCGGGGACCGCGGGAATTGCGTGAGCTGTTGCCGATGGCCTGCGGGTTCCGCCCGGCTGCCGTTGTACCGCCGCCTCAGTGGTTTGCTGGGGGATTGCGGGCGAGGCTACGGGCCTCTGCTGCTGTCGTTGCCGTGAAGACTGAGGCTGTGCGTCCGATTGTGCGGCGGTCGGTCGCACGCCTGATGGCATGTTTTCCTGAACCGATGCGTTGGGGCGCGTTGGGGTTGCCGGCGCCTGTGCCGGCAACGGACGCGACTGCGGGGCCTGATCGCCCACCACGCAGGTGATGACGGCGTCGCGCGCCAACGCCACGGTGACGGTCGAGGTCAGCAGTACGGAATTGGTGTGCATGCCCTGGATGGTCAGGCCGTTCGCGCTGCCCATGTCCGCCAGCAGCCAGCCGTCCTCGGTCCAGGTGATGCGGGCGTGATGATGCGAGACGTACGGATTGCGGATCACCAGATCGCAATCGGGCGAGCGTCCGATGATGGTGGTGCGTTCCGGGCTGACGGTGTATTTGGTCGAGCCGTAATAGACGGTAAGAGCAGGTGGCATGGGTCCGACTTCTTCCGGTTGTCTTCTCTCTGACAACCCTTATCATCCCCGCATTATTGGTGTGATGCAAGGCGTCGGGCCTTATCCTGGCTTTCCTCTCCGGATTTTGGCTCCCCTCTCTGAGGGGAGCTGGCAGCGAAGCTGACTGAGGGGAGTTTCATCGCAAACGGAACTCCCCTCAGTCTCACTCCGTTCGACAGCTGCCCTGCAATTAAGGACGAACTTCGTTCGCGTCTTTCTGGGGCTCGACTGCCGTCTCGCACATTGCCTACAAACAGTCCACCGGACTGTTTGCTTCACGGCAATGTCCTCTCGGAGGGGAGCTGAGGCAAGAGCTAGAAGCTCAGCACCTCGACCTTGCCGGAGTCGAGCTGGTATCGCGCGCCCACGATCATGAGCTTTTCATTCGCCAGGGCCTGCTGGATCACCTCGGAGCGGTCCACCAGCGATTCGATGGTGCGCGCCACATGCACGCGCTCGATGTCGTCCAGGCAGTCGAGTTCGGCCTCGCGGGCCTGCCAGACGGACATGCCGGCCTGGCGCAGGACGATGGAATCGGACTGGGCCAGCTGCTCGTCCAGATTGTCCAGGATGTCCGCGGCCTCCAGCGAGCCTTCCGCCTCGGCGGTGATCGACTCCAGCATGGCGTCGAACTCGCGTTCGGCGGTCTCCAGCGCGCCGCAACGGCCGTGGCCGAGCACGCAAATCAGGCTCACATGCAGCTTCTTGACCGCATACTCCAGCGAGGCGATGACCGCGTCGTCGATCATCTGGCCGGCGGTGCGCACGGTGAACAGATCGCCCAGGCCCTGATCGAAGATGATTTCGGGAGGCACGCGCGAGTCGGAGCAGGAAAACACCGCGGCATCCGGGTTCTGCCCGTCGGTGAGCATGTGCCGGGTCTCCTTGTCCTGCCACGGGTGCTCCGCCTTGCCCTCGGAGAAACGCCGGTTGCCCTGCAGCATGCGGCTCCATGTGGCGTTTGCGGTGGTTTCCTGGGTGAACTCTTGAGCCATGACACCTCCATGTTTCGATGGTTCTGCTGTGTTCCATACTAGCCGGGGCGGTGGTATCGGCTTGGCTGTGGGAGGAAGCGGTACTTTTCCCCAAAATCAAGGGCGATCGTGGGGAAAAGTACCGTGATTATGGTCCGGCGGTCCGGTGAGGCGCCGCACGCCGTCGCACTGTGATAAAGGCTGTGATAAGGCTCATAGGGAACAGCCGGCCCGTCACGACCCGGCGACGTTACGATGGGAGATGGCAACGTTTCTGACGTCATGAAAGGACCGATGATGACTCTTCTGCAGCACGAGCTGACCGATTTCAAGGTGCAGGCCTTCCAGAACAACGAATTCCATGAGGTGACCAAGGAGGATGTGCTCGGCCACTGGTCCGTGTTCTTCTTCTACCCGGCCGATTTCACGTTCGTGTGCCCCACCGAGCTTGAGGACCTCGCCAACAAGTACGAGGAATTCAAGAAGATCGGCTGCGAGATCTACTCCGTGTCCTGCGACACCCACTTCGTGCACAAGGCCTGGCACGACGCCAGCGAGAAGATCGCCAAGATCCAGTACCCGATGCTCGCCGACCCGACCGCCCTGCTGGCCCGCGACCTCGACACCTACAACGAGGCCGACGGCATGGCCGAACGTGGCGACTTCATCATCAACCCGGAGGGCAAGGTCGTGGCCTACGAGGTCACCAGTTCCAACGTGGGCCGCAACGCCGACGAGCTGCTGCGCCGCGTGCAGGCCTCCCAGTTCGTCTACGAGCATGGCGACCAGGTCTGCCCCGCCAACTGGACCCCGGGCGAGGAGACCATCGAGCCCAGCCTCGACCTCGTCGGCCAGCTGTGATTGTGGCATAGCGCTGAGTCGTTAAACGAACGGTTTGTTTTTCTGGCTCCCCTCAGAGAGGGGAGCCGCTTTTATACATATCAAGGAGCTTTTCATGACCGAAACTCAAGACAACCTCTACGACGTCGTCGTCATCGGCGGCGGCCCGGCGGGACTCACGGCGGGCCTGTACCTTGCCCGCGCCCGCTACCGTGTGCTCATCCTCGAAAAGGACGATTTCGGCGGCCAGATCACCATCACCAACGAAGTCGTGAACTATCCGGGCGTCGGCCGCACCACCGGCCGCGCGCTCACCCGGACCATGCGCCAGCAGGCCCAGGACTTCGGCGCCGAGTTCCTCTCCGCCGAGGCCACCGGACTGGACGTCGAGGGCGACGTCAAGACCGTGCACACCTCCCGCGGCGATCTCAGGACCTTCGGCATCCTCATCGCCACCGGCGCCTCCCCGCGCAAGCTCGGCTTCACGGGCGAGGCCGAATACGCCGGTCGCGGCGTGGCCTACTGCGCCACCTGTGACGGCGAGTTCTTCACCGGCAAGGAGGTCCTCGTGATCGGCGGCGGATTCGCCGCGGCCGAGGAGTCCGTGTTCCTGACCAAGTACGCCAGCAAGGTCACGATCCTCGTGCGCGAACCCGACTTCACCTGCGACGCTTCCGTGGCCGCCGAGGCCAAGAACAACCCGAAAATCGAGGTGCGCTACAACACGGTTCTTGACGGCGTCACCGCAGGTCAGGGCGGCCTGCACGAAGCCACGGTCCGCAACGTCGAAACCGGCGAGATAACGACCTGGAAGCCGGCCGACAACGGCACGTTCGGCGTCTTCGTGTTCGCCGGATACGTGCCCGCCACCGATCTGGTGCGCGGTGTGGTCGAGCTCGACGACCACGGCTACGTGGTCACGCACGGCTACCTCGAAACCTCCGTGCCCGGCGTGTATGCGGCCGGCGACCTGCGCGTCAAGAACCTGCGCCAGGTGGTCACCGCCACTGCCGACGGCGCCATCGCCGCAGTGGAACTGGAACGTTACGCCAAGCAGCTGAGCGAGAAGACCGGTCTGGTGCCGCCGCGCCCCAACACCTCAGCCTACGAGCAGGCCGAAGCCGCGGCCGCTTCCAAGGCGGCCTCCGCCGCGAACGCCGGTACCTCGCCGGCCCCCGCGCCGGCCAAGCGCAGCGCCGATGCCGCGGCAGCCGCCAAGAAGCCCGGCGAACTGTTCTCCGCCGCCATCAAGCAGCAGCTCGGCGTGGTGTTCGGCCGCATGAACCGCCCGGCGACGCTGGTCCTGGAACTCGACAACACCCCGCTTTCCACGGAATTGCAAGGATTCGTGGGGGAGATGGTCGCCCTGTCCGGCGGCAAGCTGAACTCCGTGGCCGTGGACGCCGCGGGTCTCGTCACCGCCATCGACGGTGAGACCGCGCCGGCCTCGCTGGTCGTCGGAGAACCGCTTGAGGTCACGCTGCCGGACGGCGCCGCCCTGCCTGTCTATGGTTCCCTTGACGATTCCGGTCGCGCCGAGTTCGATCCGGCCGGTGTGCTGCCGTCGGCCCGCCCGGCCGTGCGCATCTGCCTGCCGGCTGACGGCGATGACGGCAAGCTGACCTTCACCGGACTCGCCTTCCACGGCGTGCCCTCCGGCCACGAGTTCAACTCGTTCGTGCTGGGTCTCTACAACGCGGCCGGCCCCGGCCAGCCGCTCGGCGACGACCTCAAGGAACGCATCGCGGCCATCAAGGAGCCGGTGAACGTGACGGTTCTGGTCTCCCTGACCTGCACGATGTGCCCGGAGACCGTGCTGTCCGCCCAGCGCATCGCCTCGCTCAACCCGGCCGTACGTGCCGAGGCGTACGACGTCTCGCACTTCCCGGAGCTCAGGGACCAGTACGGCGCGATGAGCGTGCCCTGCATCGTCATCGACAAGGCCGACGGCGCCCAGACCGTCGAATTCGGCAAGAAGAACATCCCCCAGATGCTCGACCTGTTGGGCGCGTAGCCGAACCGCGCATCGCCTCGCCGCCGCCGGTTTCCCGACAATCGGGGTCGAGGCGATGGGATCGTTGTTGTTGACGGAAAAGGCCGGCCGGTTCTCTTGACGGGAACCGGCCGGCCTTTGACATTGATCAGGCTAGGAAACTCATCGATTCATTGGATGGGCATCACCTGACCTTTCACTGTTCCGGGACGATCGCGACGTGGTAGGTGCGGGTGGTGATGCCGTCCTCGGAGGTGACGATCACTTGGGCCTCGCCGTTCGCGGCCGCGGTGTTCACCACGGTCACGGCGGCGTTGCCCTCGCCGGGCAGCGCCTGGATTTCGGGCGTCTCGCCGGCAGGTGCCGCCGTCTCGTAGCTCTCGACCGCAGGGTCGAAGCCGGCGACCTCCTTGCCGTCCACCAACAGGCCACCGATCACGGCCTCGCTGTGCTGGGCGGGGATGCGGGCGTCGCCGCGCACCTCGGTGATGGCCACGACCTTGCCCTCGGCGGACGTGAACGTGATCCTGATGCGGGACGTGCGCACCATGTCGAAGGAGTACGTGGTCTCGTCGCCCTTCGAGCTCATCGAGGAGCCGGGCTTGTCGCCGACCGTCGCGTACACCCAGGCCGCATCGTTGGTCTGCTCGACCGGATGCGAGGTCGCGGACAGGCCACGCACCGGCTGCCAGGAACCGTCGGACTCCAGGTACTCCACGGCCACGGACTCCGGCAGCGCCACGTTCTCGCCGTCAAGGCAGTAGTAGACGGTGAAGGAGTTGAGCATGAACGGCGTCTCCTCGCCGTAGCCGAAGCGGTACTCCAGCCATGCGGTGCGTGACGGGTCGCCGGTGGTGGACCAGCGGTTCTTCAGGTTGTAGCCCACGCGCGGCGTGTAGGACACGATGCCGTCCATGAGCAGGGAGGCATCCTCCTGGGCCTTCGGATCCGGGTTGGTGTAGGAGGCGCGCACCTGCGGGTACACGTCGTTGCGGTAGGAGAACAGGTCGCGGTTCTGCACGTAGTCGTCGGTCACGCGCACATGGGCGATGGCCTTCTCCTCCAGTCCGTCCACCGTGCCGAGCAGCGTGAACGTGCCGGCATTGCGGTACAGGGAGGCCTCGGGCTTGTCCCAGGTCACCGCGCGCTGCTCCTTGGCGCCGTCGGACCAGTAGACGGTCACTTCCGGCGCGCTCTCGCCCACCAGCGGCTCGATGCCGGTGATGGTGGCCAGGGAGACGGACTGCACGGCCAGCACCTTGACCACATGCACGGTGGCGGCCACGTCCAGATCGAAGCGGGCGACATGACCCTGCACGCTTACCTCGCCGGCCTGAGAGTAAGCCTCGGCGGGCACGGCGTCCCACTCGACCGGCAGCGGCGCGTCCACGCCGTGGTCGAAGCTCACGGTCACGGCGGCGGGCAGTTCGGGCGTCTCGCCGGCGACGGTGCGCACGGTGGGCGCCGCGACGCCGGTCGGCCTCTTCGGCTCCGCGCCCTCGGAGACGGTCACGATGGCCGGTGCGCTGGTCTTGGCCACGCCGCCATACGTCACGGTGGCGGTCACGTTCGAGCTGCCGGACAGACGGCCGGTGACGGTGCCGTCGTCGGCCACGCCGGCCACGGACTCGTCACCGGAGGCGAACGTCACGACGGCCTCGCTGCCCTCACCCAGGTCGATGGCGGCGCCGGTCTCGTCCGTGGCGGTCACGATGAGGCGTGTGGTCTCGTCCTCGCCCACGGTGAAGGCGGGCGGAATCACGGTGACTTCGGCCACCGGTGCCGGCGGCACGTCCAGGTCGAGCGCGTAGGCGGCATGCTGTTCGCCGTCCTCGGAGACCACGCGGATCACGTACGAGCCGTACGGGTAGTGCAGCGGCGGCACCACGTAGGCCACCGCGTTGTCCTTGGCCTCGACGGCGATTTCGGGGGCGCCCGCGGTGTAGGCGCGGTGCAGCACGGCGCGGTTCTCGCTGTCGAAGGAGACGGCCTTGCCGTCCACCGTCACGCGGGCCAATTCGGTGGTGTCATGGGCGAGGGATTCGGCGTCCTTGACATCGGCCGGATCGGCCACGCGCACGCTGGCGGTTACGGGCAGGCCGTAGCCTTCGACGGTGCCGTTCACCGTGACGGTGCCCGGGGTCCAGGAGGCGGCTTCGCCGTCGGTGGTCCAGGCGGCCGGCGCGTCCACGCTGCTGCCGTCATCGAAGATGACCATGACGCGGGCGGGCAGTGCGGGCACGGTTCCGGCGGCGGAGGCCAGGGAGACCGGGCGTACGGAGACCGGGTGGGCCACGGTGACGGTGACGGTGACCGGAAGGCCAGCGGCCTCGCCGGCGACGGTGAACGACTGTGCGCCGGACTTGCCTTCGGCGGCGGCCACGGCGTCCAGCAGATCGGCCGTGTTCCATTCCACCGGCACCTCGGCGCTGGTGTTGTCCGCGAGCAGGGCGGTCACCGTCTGCGGCAGCACCGGGGTCTCACCGGCACGGACGCGCACGGCCGCGTCGCGCACTTCGAGCACGTCCGTGCCGGCCGGCACGGCGTCGGTCACGAACACGTTCACAGTGTCGGAGCGCAGGCCCTTGGCGGTGGCGGTCACGCGGATCGGCTTGCCGGAGCCGTCCGAGGCCACGATGGCGAGCACCTTGCCGGAGTAGGCGGAGTGCACGGGGGACTGCAGCGGTTCGGTGTTGGCCTGGTAGCCGTTGTCGGTGCCGAGCAGGTGGCCATGTTCCACGTGGAACGTCAGCTCGTCGTTGGCGCGCGGCACGATCACGCCGGCGTCGTCGATCACGTCCGCCTCGATGAAGCTCAGGTCATGGCCGTCGCCATCGATGACGTGACGGTCCGGGATAAGCCTGATGCCGGCCGGGGCGCCCGCGGTGGTGATGGAGTCGCGGGCCACTTCCTTGCCGGCCTTGTCGTAGGCGACGACCTCGACCGTGCCCGGCTCGAACGGCACTTCCCACTGCAGGGTCAGCTGCTTGGGCTCGTTGCCGTCCTTCTGGTAGCGGTACTCGAACGGCTTGTCCGCGTACTTGTTGTTGAGGTGGAAGGTGGCCTGGTGCGATTCGAATTCGCGCTTGCCCAGCGAGCGGCCGTTGAGGAAGAGCTCGGCGGAGGCGGCGTTGGTGTACGCCCACACGGCCACGGATTCGCCCTCGTCCCAGTTCCAGTGCTGCAGCAGATGCACCATCGGGGCGTCGTCCGGGTCGGTCCACAGCGCCTTGTAGAGCCACCACGGGTTCTTCGGGAAGCCGGCGGTGTCGACCATGCCGTAGTAGGAGCGCAACGGGGCCAGCACGGTGCCGTCGGACTCGGGCATGTCCGGCTTGTTCCAGTAGAAGTTGGAGATGTACGGTGCCGGCTCGCCGATGTAGTCGAAGCCGGTCCATGCGAACTCGCCGACGTTGAACGGCAGGTTCACGAGACGGTCGAACGCGATGTCGAGCGGGTAGCCACGGTTCGTGGTGACGTTGTAGTCGGAGATCTCGTAGGTGTCCTCCTTCCACGGCTGGCGGCCCTTGGCGAACGGGTAGTCGCGGCCGCGCAGCTGCCACTCGTCCGTCAGGATCGTCGGATGCACGTAGAAGCCGCGGCACGGCGTGCAGTTGCCGGACTCGGAATTGAGAATCACGTCGTTCGGGTGCTTCTCGTGCACCTTCTCCATCTGATCGCGGTTGATGTAGGAGTAGCCGCGCACGTCCATCTTCTCGTGGATCTTGTTGCCGATGCCGTCGATGCCCTTGGACAGGTAGGAGGCATCGTTCACGGAGTTCGGTCGGGTCGGGTCGAGCAGGTGGCAGCGGCGGGTCAGATCCTCGGCGATCGGGATCTCCTTCTCCTGCCAGGCCACCTCGTTGCCCATGCCCCACATGAACACGGCCGGCTCGTTGCGGTCGCGCAGGATCATGGCGGCCAGGTCCTCGGGGTAGTCCTGGGCGAAGTAGTTGGAGTAGTCGTTGCGGTTCTTCGGGGCGGTCCACATGTCCGTGAGCTCCTCGAGCAGCAGGAAGCCCATGCGGCTGCACTCCTCGGCCCACACCTTGGAGCAGGGGTTGTGCGAGGTGCGGATGGCGTTCACGCCGGCGTCGCGCAGGATCTCCAGCTGACGGACCACGGCGCGGCGGTAGGTGGCGGCGCCCAGCGAACCTAGGTCATGGTGCATGCACATGCCCAGGGCGCGCATGTTCACACCGTTAAGAAACAGGCCGAGCTTCGGGTCGAGGGTGATCCAGCGCAGGCCAAATCGGGTCTCGGTGACGTCCACGGCCTCGCCGTCCACGAGCACGGTGGTGCGCAGCGTGTACTGGTACGGGTCGGCGGTGCTCCACAGGTGCGGGTCGGTCACGGACAGCGTGGTCTCGAAGCGGTTCGGGGCCTCGGCGGCGTCGTATGCGGCGGCGGCCTCGGTGGTGTCCGGGGTGCCGCCCGGCACGGTCACGCCGTCCTCGCCGGAGGCCACGACCGCGCCGTTGGCGTCGAGGATCTCTTGGCGCAGCTCGATGGCCTGGTCGGTGGCGATGCCGTTGGCCACGATGGTGGAGACGAGCACGTTGGCGTGGCCGTCCTTGACGTCCTGCTCCAGGCTCGGGGTGGTGATCTGCGTGCCGAAGCGGGCCACATGCACCGGCTCGGCCACGGTAAGGGTCACGTCGCGGTAGAGGCCGGCACCGGCGTACCAGCGTGAGCTCGGCTCCTCGTTGACGGTGCGCACGGTGAGCACGTTGGTCTCGCCGGGCTTGATCTTGCCGGTCAGATCGATGGCGAAGTTCGTGTAGCCGTAGTGATGCTCGGCCACCTTCTCGCCGTTGAGCCAGACCTCGGCGCGATCCATGGCGCCGTCGAAGTCGAGGGTCACGTACTTGCCGGCGAGCGATTCGGGGGCGGTGAAGGTCTTGCGGTACCAGCCCTCGCCCACCTTGAGGTAGCCCACGGTGGCACGGGCGTTGCGGGAGAAGCGGCCCTCGACGCCGTAGTCGTGGGGGAGGGTCACCTCACGCCAGTCGGAGTCGTCGTATTCGGGTCGTTCGGCGCCGTTCGGGGTGCCGCGGAAGAACCGCCAGCCTTGGTCGAAGTTGTTGTTGCGTGCGGTCAGGCCGGCGTTGCTGCCGGCTTCCGGGCGGTTGGATGTTGTCATCGTAAAGACCTCCGTGGCTTTTGATGATGTGGGGTTGTGTGGTGGGGTGCGACTGTTGGGCATTCCCGACGTCGGGAATGCGGTTGCCCCGCCTCTCTCGTTGTTCGGGAGGCCGGGGCGGTTCGTCCTTGACGATGACCAGCATAGCATCTCAACGATGAGATTGCGAATAATGCTTGTTTTTACGGGGATTCAAAACGCCGTATATGGCGCGTAAATCTTAACGATGATAGAGTTCTGAATCAGAACGAACGAACGGCGTGTCGCGACGACGCTGACAGGCCGTGAACCATCATCATGAGATATGCCGTCGGACGGGCGTGCTGCCGCGCGTCTCCGGCATCGGCCGGCGCAGGCCGAGGAAAGGACGAAGATGTCACAAGGGAACGGCAACCGAATCAAGCGCGCCAACGTGGCGTCCGAGGCGGTGGATGCCGCCCTGTCGTGGAAGGCCAAGCTCGGGTACGCCACCTTCTCCCTGTCCTACGTCATGCAGACCATGATCGTGACATGGCAGATGTTCTACTTCACCACGTTCCTGAACGTGTCGATGGCCGTCACCGCGGTGCTCATCGCCACCGGCAAGATCGTGGCCTCGGTCATCGGCCCGGTCTGGGGCTACATCTCCGACCGCATGTACCGCAACGCGCTCGGCCGCCGCTTCGGCCGCCGCCGCTCCATCCTGATCTTCGCGATTCCCGCGAACTTCGTCTTCTACCTGCTGCTGTGGATCCCGAACCTGCCGATCGCCGTCTACTTCTTTGCGAACCTGCTGTACTGGGCGTTCTTCGCAGGCATCACCACCGTGCAGTACGGCCTGCCCAGCGAGATGACCGAGAACCCCACGCAGCGCGCGCAGCTGGTCGGCGTCAACCAGATCGCCGGCGCCATCGGTGGCACTTTCCTCTCGGTGCTCAACGTCTACCTGTTCACCATCTGGGGCAAGGACAACTGGGAGTCGTACTTCAACATGGCGCTGCTGTACGGCATCATGGGCACCGCAGTGCTCATGCTCGGCTTCCTGTCGATCCAGGAGCGCCCGTTCAGCGCATCCACCGACGTCTCGGATGCGGACGCGGAGGAGTCCGGCGGCACCGGTGCGCGCGTCGGTGCGGGCAGGCGGCTCGTCTCGGTGGTGTGGAACTTCCTCTCGGTGTTGAAGGTCAGGGAATTCCGCAACTATCTCGGCCTGTACCTTTCGGAGGAGATGTTCCGCACGGTGCGCGGCACGCTCAACACGTATTTCGTGATCTTCGTGCTGCTGCTCGACCCGCAGACCGTCTCGCTGGCCACCGGCGTCAACCTGCTGTTCGGCATCGCGTGCGTCGGCTTCTTCATGTGGATCACCGCGAAGATCGGAGGCCCGCGCGCCTATCGCCTGGGCGGCATCGAGGTGATCTTCGTGTTCCTGGCGATGTTCATGCTGGCGATGGCCGCGAGTCACATACCGACCGGCACCCGCGCCGTGCTGTACATCGGCCTCGGCCTGTTCATGAACTTCGGCATCACCGGCGTGGTGAACGCCACGCAGTACACGTACACGTTCATTCCGGACGTGGATGAGATCATCACCTCGAAACGCCGCGAGGGCCAGTACGCTGCCATCAATTCGACCATCGACGACATCTTCTCCTCCGCCGAGACCATCGTGATCGGCCTGGTGCTGGAGGCGACCGGGTTCGTGGAGGGTGCGCAGTCGCAGCCGCCGCAGACCGTGCTCGCGTTGGCGTGCCTGTTCTCGTTCGTGCCGATCGTGATATGCATCGTGGGCATCGTCTTCACGTTCCGTCTGAGGCTCAACCGCGAGAACCACGAGCTGCTGCTCGCCGAGATAGACCGTCTGCGTTCCGGCGGTTCCATGGACGACGTGACGCCCGAGACGCGCACGCTGGTCGAAAGCCTCACCGGCATGCCCTATGAGCGCTGCTGGGGCCACAACAACGTCATCAACGTGAGTCATAAGGGCTGATTGCGCCATGGCTCCCCTCAAGGAGGGGAGCCTATTTTTATGCCGCTTCGAGCCTGATTTATCAGGCAAAACCGCCCTCCTTGTCCCTCTACGACACGCCCGAATCGCAAAATAATCTCATCGATGAGATTTGTGATATGGTTAGTTTCGCAAACATCAAGAAATGAAATCGAGCCCAGAAATCTCAACGATAAGGTTTCTGGGTAGGCGAATCGGACACCGGACGCAGCAGTCCGGCAATCCCAAGCAGCTCCAAGGTCTATGGCCCTGCGCCGTAGTTCGTCGCGTCGGTTTCAAAGGAGAACAGGAGAAATCCAATGTCCAACTCGGCATCGTCCGCAGCGGGCCGCAAGCTCTCTTGGGTGACGAAGCTCACCTACGCGCTGCTGCCGCTGTCCTTCACCATGACCACCATGGTGATGACCTGGCAGATAATCTACTACACCCAGCCGCTCGCCATCTCCATCGGCATCGTCACCACGATGCTCGCCGTCGGCAAGGCCATCGGCGGCTTCATCACTCCGGTCTGGGGCTACATTTCCGATCGTATGTACTCCACCTCGTTCGGCCGCAAGGTCGGACGTCGTAAGGGCACGCTGCTCATCGCCGCACCGCTGAACCTCATCTTCTACGTGCTGCTGTGGGTCCCGAACATGCCGGTGTGGTTCTACCTGCTCATCAACGTCATCTACTACGGCGTGTACCCGGGCATCAACACCGTGGTCTACTCGCTGCCCTCCGAGATGACCGATGATTCCAAGGATCGCGCCCAGCTCGTGGCCGTCCAGCAGATCGGTGGCGGCGTCGGCGGCTTCGCGTTGTCCATGTTCAACGCCTACCTGTTCAAGATCTGGGGTGCCGACAGCTGGCAGCCGTACTTCAAGATCGCCATGATCTACGCCGTGCTCGGCACCGTCCTGCTCGTGATCGGCGCCCTGTGCATCAAGGAACGTCCGTACGACGAGACCACCGATATCTCCTCCGCCGACAAGGGCGACGCCGAGAAGGTCGGCTTCTTCGGCCGCCTGGTCTCCGTGTTCTGGAACTTCCTGTCCGTGCTGCGCATCAAGACCTTCCGCAACTACCTCGGCATCTTCCTGTCCCAGATGACCTTCCGTACCGTCCGTGGCCAGATCAACGCCTACTTCATCATGTTCGTGCTGCTCCTGACCCCGGCCGAGGTCTCCCTCTCCACCGGCTTCAGCTTCCTGTTCGGCATGGTCTGCGTGGTCATCTGGGCCACGATCATCACCAAGATCGGCGGCATGCGCGCCTACCGTCTGGGCTCCTGGTTCACCATCATCCTGTTCATCGGCATCTTCATCCTGGGTCTGACCCACGGCTCCATGCCGAAGGCCACCGTCACCCTGGTGTTCACCGTTCTGATCACCCTGTTCACGCTCGGCAACTCCGGCATCGTGAACGCCCAGACCTACGTGCAGTCCTTCGTCCCGGACGTCGACGAGCTCGTCACCGGCAAGCGTCGTGAGGGCCAGTACGCCGGCATCCAGTCCACCCTTGAGGTCATCGTCAACACCGTGGTGACCATCCTCGTGGGCGTCATCCTGCAGGCCGTCGGCTTCCAGTCCGGTGCCGACGTCAAGACCCAGTCCCCGCTCGTGGTCAACGTGCTGCTCTACATGTACTGCGGCACCGTGGTCGTGCTCGCTCTCGTCGGCATCCTGCTGACCTACCGCATGCACCTCAACGAGAAGACCCACGACATCCTCGTCGGCGAGTCCGCCCGCCTGCGCAACGGCGGCTCCATGGCCGACGTCACCGACGAGACCCGCAAGGTCGTCGAGGACCTGGCCGGCATGCCGTACGAGCAGTGCTGGGGCCACAACAACGTGATCAACGCTTCCCACAAGGGCTGAGAGGTGATCGACTGACACAAACCAACATCGATTAACTGAACAGCTGACACCAACGTGCCGCAGGTCGGGCCAACAATCGACCAACCTCCCCGATCTGCGGCGCAACTCCTTTCCTTTTTTCTTTCTCTCTTTCGCTGCTTGGGGCGGGAATCCGATTCATGGATTCCCGCCCTTCGCAATAGTTGCGGGACCGCGACCGTTCGCCTCCATGGGCGGCGCGTCGGCGGAACCGGCGGACTGTATAATTCTCATCGTTAAGTATGGCGGATTCCCAAGTATGGGCCGCCCCTCGACATCGCATGAATCGCATATCACCAGCAGGGAGCGTGATATTCCATGGTGACGCTGAAGGACGTGGGCGAGCTCGCCGGCGTGACCGCCACCACCGCCTCGGCCGCGCTGCGCGGCAAGGACTACGTCAAGCCGGAGACCATGCAGCGCGTGCGCGACGCTGCCAAGAAGCTCGGATACAAGACCAATCTGTCCGGCAGATCGCTGAGGTCCGGCCGCAGCGACACCATCACCTTCCTCACCTCCGGCATCGAGGGCGACTACTTCTCGCACCTGGCCATGGCGGTCGCCGAGGAGGTGCACAAGCGCGGCTCGCACATGCTCATCGAGCTCTCGCGCTACCTGACCGACGACAACGACCTGTCCTATACGTTCTCCGACGGCATCATCGCCATCAACGCGCCGCGTGCGGTGGACATCCTGCGCCAGCACCCCTCGGTCATGCTGGAGAACTACGATGCCAGCCTGCCCATCGACACGGTGAACGCGCCCAGTGCCGAAGGCTCGCGCGCGGCGATTCGGCACCTGCTGGAGCGCGGCTGCACTCGCATCGGCATCGTGGGTGACAACCGCGATCCAAACAACCCGAACATCATCCCCGGTTCGCGCGATATCCGCATGCAGGCGGCCGCCACCGAAATCCGCACGGCCGGACTCGACTTCGACGACAAGCGAGACTTCATCCGCTGCGCATGGTCCATCGACGGCGGTATCGAGGCCGGCCGCGCGCTGGCCAAGAAATGGCGTAGAGCCAAGAAATACGACGGTTTCTACTGCCTCAACGACGGCATCGCCATCGGCCTGCTGCGAGGCCTTGCGGACGGTGGCGTACATGTGCCCGAGGATGTGCTGGTCATCGGTTTCGACGGCCTGAGCCAGGGCGCTTACACCGTGCCGACACTGACCACCGTGGCCACCGACTTCAAGGGCATGGCGAACACCGCCCTGACGCTGCTCATGCGGCGCATCGAGCACCCGGACGAGCAGTATTACCCCCAAACCGTGAGTGTGGGGTACAAGCTCATCGAGCGCGAATCGACCGCGCGGTAGTTTTCGACGGCTCAGCGGCGGTTTTGTGCTAGAAGAGCGTCGCTCCTAGCACAAAACCGCCTCAAAATGCCTGTTTAGTGATCGTTTCATGCTAGGAAGACGATGGTTCTAGCGGCAAACGATCTCAAATTGGCCTTATAGCGGTCGTTTCATGTCAGAAGGACAATACTTCTAGCACGAAACGACCGCTGAATGGGCATTTAGAGGTCTTTTGATGCTAGAAGCATTGTCCTTCTAGTACGAAAGGGACGCTAATTACCTTCTTGGCGGTCGTTTCGTGCCAGAAGATAGGCTTTTCTAGCGCGAAAAGACCGCTGATCAGTTTTCGGGTGCTTTTGAAGGCAATGCCGGTTGAACCGAATGAGCCCTGTTGCGCGGATGCCGAACATCATCGCGCAACAGGGCTCATTTGTCTTGAGAAAAAGGAACCCCGCTAGGCCGCGGGGTACTGTGCTGCGATGGTTTTTGCGTGCGCAAAGCTACTACGCAAAAACCATCGCTACGTTTTGGTCCGGTGAAGTCCACTGGACTTCACCGGCGGCGTTACGCGGCGCGAGCCGCGAACGCCGACCAAAACGTCAGCCCGTGTTCTGCAGGCCGGCGGCGACGCCCGAAACGGTGCAGAGGATGAGGTAGATGAACCCGGCCTGCTGGCTCTGGCTGAGTTCTTCCTTGTCCACCTTCTTGCGCAGCGACTTGAGGGCGAGCACCTGGGTGAGCGACAGCGCGTCCACGTATGGCGAGCGGATGCGGATGGCCTGGCCGAGCACGTGACGGTGCTGCAGCGGCCACTTGTCGCCGACGATGTCGAGCACCCACTTGCGGGTGAGCTCCATCTCGCTCAGCACCTTCTCGTTGAGATCCTCACGGTCGCCCAGGGCGAGGTACATCTTGGCGATGCGCTCGTCCGTCTTGGCGATGGACATCTCAATGTTGTCGATGAAGGTGGAGAACAGCGGCCATTCCTCATACGCCTCGCGCAGGGTCTTGAGGTCGCCGAACTTCTCGCACGCCGTGCCCAGGCCGTACCAGGCGGCCAGGTTGATGCGTGCCTGAGCCCAGGAGAAGATCCACGGGATCGTGCGCAGGTCGTCCAGGGACTTGGCGCCCAGACCGCGCTTGGCCGGGCGGGAGCCGATCGGCAGCAGACCGATCTCGGTCAGCGGCGTCACGGTGGAGAACCACTGGGCGAAGTCCGGCGTGTGCAGCAGGTCGAGGAAGCGCTCGTGAGCGGCCTCGTCCAGCGCGTGCGCCATGCCGGCGTACTTCTCGGTCATCTCGGTGTTGGTCTTCTCCACGCTCGGAGCGGACTGCAGCAGGGTCGCCGCGGCCACGGATTCCACGTGGCGGATGGCGAGCACCGGGTTGCCGTAGCGGGCGAAGATGACCTCGCCCTGCTCGGTGAGCTTGAAGCGGCACTTGACGGAACCGACCGGCTGGGCGAGCACCGCACGGTTGGCCGGGCCGCCGCCACGACCGACGGCGCCGCCGCGGCCATGGAACAGGGTCAGGTCGATGTTGTGCGATTCGGCCCACTTGGCGATGCGCTCCTGGGCGGAGTGCAGGGCCAGCGTGGCGGAGGTCGGACCGGCGTCCTTCGAGGAGTCGGAGTAGCCGAGCATGACCTCGAGCTTGTTGCCGGTGGCCTTCAGTCGAGCCTGGACCTCGGGGATCTTGATCATTTCCTCGAGCACGTCCACCGAGTTCTGCAGATCCTCAAGCTGCTCGAACAGCGGGATCACGTCGATGACCGGCACGTCCTCCGGATGGGCGAAGGCCAGACGGTTGAGCTCGTAGACGTCCTTGATGTTCTGGGCGCTCTTGGTGAAGGAGATGATGTAGCGGCGGGCGGCCTTCTGGCCGTTGCGCTTCTGGATGGAACCGAGGGCGCGGAAGGTGTCGAGCACCTCGTGGGTCATCGGCTGCAGTTCGCCGCGCTCGCCGTGCAGGCCGTGCTCGCGGATGTCCGCGAGGGCGCGGGAATGCACCACGGAGTGCTGGCGGAACTCCATCTCCACCATGTGGAAGCCGAAGGTCTCGGCCTGCCAGATGAGGTCCTGCAGCGGGCCGTAGGCGGAACGCTTGGCGCCCGCGTCGGCCAGGGACTTCTGCACGGTCTTCAGATCGGCGATGAAGTCGTCGCAGGTGTGGTACATCAGGTCGGCGTCACGCTCGATGGTGTAGTGCAGGCGATCGGCGATCACCAGCATCACGGCACGGTGCAGCTCCTTGGTGGAGATCAGGGCGGCCTTGTCGGTCAGTCGCTCGCTCATCTCCTTCTGGTGGCTCCACAGCACCTTGAGATCGGCGCTCGGCGGCGTGGTCTCGGCCTCCATCGTGAGGTTGCGGCCCACGGTGCGCGTGGCCTCCTCAAGGGCGGCCAGCACGTGGTCGGAGAACTTGCGCGCCACCTGACGGCTCACCTTGGCGGTGACGTTCGGGTTGCCGTCGCGGTCGGAGCCGATCCAGCTGCCCGGATGGAAGAACGCGGGGCAGACGGGCTCGACCAGACCGGCCTTGTCGCCCAGGACCCAGTCGTCGAAGCGACGGTAGACCTGGGGGATGGTGTGAAAGAGCGTGTTGTCGAAGATATCGAGAATCGTGTCCGCTTCCTCGACCGGGGTCGGCTTCTTCAGCGCGATCGGGGAGGTGCGGAACAGGGCGTCGATCTCGTTGTAGAGACGACGGCAGTTCTCCTTGCGATCCGAGCCGCCCAGGCTGTTGTGCACGGTGAGCAGTTCGGAGATGCGACGGATCTTGCCCTCCACGGCCTTACGACGGGCCTCGGTGGGGTGGGCGGTGAAGACGGGGTGGAACTCCAGGCGATCGAGCAGTTCCTTAGCCTTGGCCGGACCCATCTCGTTGATGAGCTGGTGGTAGGCCACGGTGAGCTCGTTGATCGGATCAACGGCGCTGTCCTCGGTCACCTCGTTCTCGCGCTGGTGAAGGACGGAAACGCGGTAGTTCTCCTCGGACAGGTTCGCCAGATGGAAGTAGGTGGCGAACGCGCGGGCGAGCAGCTGGGCGTCGTGCAGGGTCATGTTGTCGATGACCTCGACGGCGGCCTTCAGCCCGTCATGTCCGGGGTTCGGGTCCGTCATGCCGCCGAAGTGCTCGGCGCTGGCCTCCACCGCGTAGTTGCGCACGGTGTCGAACGTGGAGAGCAGTTCGGGGTTGTATTCGCCCAGCACGTCGCGCAGGATCCGCAGGCACAGATCCATGTCGTACTTGAGCTTTGCGGGAAGATCATGCTCCTCCGGGCCCTTTCGTCCGGTCCCGGTGGTGACGATGGCAGCGTCAGCCGGAGTGATCTGTTCTTCGGATGTTGCCATATAACCTCCTTTGCTGAATATCAGGTTGCTCGGTCTGCCGGTCGCCCGCGGCTCCTCCGCGGTTGTTGAGGCCGGTCGTTGCGAGCCCACAGCCTGTATTCAACGTGGTTGTTTACGCGCTACAGTGTATCGCCGCCCAATCACCACTTACGTTACGAAGTCCATTTTTCGCCGTTTTCCGGTCGATTGCGCGCGGTAGTAATGGAGAACGTGAGTGAGAGCCAACATCAAGAGGACCATAAGGAGCACGGCGCCATCGCCGTCTCGCACTTCCATACCCACTCCATTCCGCTGGACATGGAGGATATCGAGCGCGACTGGGACAAGCCCATCGCCGAGGCCGGCATCGCGGCCAAAGCCAGCGTGATCGTGCGCGTCGGCCTGCTGGACCTGTCCGCCGGCACCGGATCGTTCCGCGTGCGCGAGATGATGCACCGCATCGCCTACCCGCTCGGCGTGCACGTGCGCGCCGACGTGAACCTCACGGACATCGAGGCGGCCTGCACGGACGGCAAGGACCGTATCACCGAGGTCATCGATCTGCCGAGCACCGGCGTCAACACCGAACGCATCTGGCTGCTGGAGCACTTCGCCGACTGGTTCTCCGTGAACCTGGGCGAGGAGTCGATGTACCACGTGCAGCCCGAGGTCTCCCAGGGCCTGATGCAGCACCTCGACGCGAAGGACGCCTCGCAGGTCTCCGCCGACCTCTCCAAGCAGCTGCGCAAGGAGGAAAAGGAGGAGAAAGCCTCCTCCCGCCCTGGGCAGGACGCCGTGCTCGACGCCCTTGAGGACGCGAGCCGCCACGTCGATCCCGGCGACCCGCGCGCCCACCAGCTGCATGTGCACGAGACCGATTGGTCGCAGTCCGCGATGGCCCAGTCGCTCGCAGCCCGCGCCGCCGACGAGCAGGTCCGCGAGGCCGAACAGGCGGCGGAACAGTCGGCCGAGACGCGGCGCACACCGGCTTCGAACGCGATGGAATCGGACTTCCCCGACCACACCGCCGAATCCTCCGACAAGCCGTCGCGCCTTCGCGGCGCCAAGGCGACGAAGGCCACCAAGGCCGCAAACCGCAAGCCGCCGAAGGAGTACGCCGAGCACTTCGACCATCTCGACAACGCCTCCGGCGCGAATGGCAACGGAGGCCGCGGCATCACCGTGCGACAGGCCCATCAGCGCCTCGACATGATCGAGCACCGCAAGCCCCTGTACTCGCCGGCCTTCGCGGGCCTGGCCTCCGCCATCGCCTGCGCATCCTTCGTGTTCCTGCTCGGCGGCGGTCCGTACGACATGGTCGGTGCGTTCGTGGGCGCCGGCCTCGGCCACTGGCTGCGCCGTCTTCTGTTCAAGCGGCATCTCAACCAGTTCTTCGTCACCTTCGTGTGCGTCGCCCTGGCGGCGCTCGCCTGCACCGGCACGCTGCGACTCATCGGCCTGTTCGATCCGATAGCCCTGCAACACGACACCGCCTACATCGGCGCCATGCTGTTCGTCATCCCCGGCTTCCCGCTCATCACCAGCGGCCTGGACATGGCCAAGATCGACTTCCCGTCCGGCATCCAGCGATTGGCGTACTTCCTGTGCATCGTGCTCATGGCCACGCTCGCCGGCTGGATGGTGGCCTCGATCGTGCACCTCAACCCCACCGGATTCGAGCCGCTCGGCCTCAACGTGTGGGTGAACGGCGCGCTGCGCTTCGTGTTCGCATTCCTCGGGGTCTGGGGCTTCTCCATCATGTTCAACTCGCCGCAGCGCATGTGCCTCGTCGCCGCGACCATCGGCGCCATCACCGATACGCTGCGACTCGAGATCGTCGACCACGGCGTGCCCGCCGAGGCCGGCGCGTTCATCGGCGCGCTGCTCGCGGGCCTGCTTGCCACCGCATGGCGTTCGTCCGTGCGCAAGGGCTGGCTCGCGCCGCACTTCGGCTACCCGCGCATCTGCCTGACCGTGCCGTCCATCGTGATCATGGTGCCCGGCCTGTATATGTACCAGGCCATGTTCCACCTGGGGTCGTTCGATACGCTGACCGCGCTCGACTGGGCGTTCAAGGCGTTCATGGTCATCATCTGCCTGCCGATCGGCCTGGCCATGGCCCGCGTGATCACGGACAAGTCCTGGCGCTACGACATCTGACGTTGCGTGTGGCGTCGCTTCCGGCGCCACACCGCGCCTCCGTGTCGCACAGCCACACTCTGAGACATAATCGTTCCATTTGCGCCGCTTTGTCCTTGCGTTCCGGAAAGGTCGGCCACAAAGGAAGATTTCTGAAGGCTCTTCGATCGGGTCATGACGGCGGTTATCCCCGTGACCTGTCCCCCTGACTACCTGCAGTCAGCCGACACTGCACTGACGGTTCCCGTACAAAGGAATCCAAAGCGCGACGGGCGGAGCCATCCCATTGACGTAAGGCGGTTAGCGTGGCGAACGATTTCTGGATTCTGCTGGCCATGGTCATCTACTTCGCGGCCATGCTGTCCATCGGATTCGTGTATTCCAAGCGGTCCAACTCCTCCTCCAAGGAGTACTTCGCGGGTGGCCGCGGCGTGGGACCGTGGCTCACCGCCCTGTCCGCCGAGGCCTCGGACATGTCCGGCTGGCTGCTCATGGGCCTGCCCGGCCTGGCATACTTCACCGGTGCCGCCGACCCGATGTGGACCGCGCTGGGCCTGGCCATCGGCACCTACCTCAACTGGAAGATCGTGGCCCGGCGCCTGCGCCGCTACTCGGTGGTGGCCGGCGACTCCATCACCATCCCGGACTTCTTCGCCAAGCGCTTCCATGACACCAAGGGCGTGATCTCCACCATCGCCGCCATCATCATCCTCGTGTTCTTCAGCGTGTACGTGGGCAGCTGCTTCGTGACCGTGGGCAAGCTGTTCGCCGCGCTCTTCGGCTTCGACTACCACCTCATGATGATCCTCGGCGCGTTGGTGGTGTTCGTCTACACCGTGGTGGGCGGCTACCTGTCCGTGGTCATGACCGACTTCATCCAGGGCCTGCTCATGTTCTTCGCGCTCGCCGTGGTGTTCATCGGCACCGTGGCCAATGCGGGCGGCGTCGGCAACACCGTGGCCTTCCTCCAGTCCATCCCCGGATACCTGTCCGGCACGCAGGTGGCCTCCCCGCAGCTCGACCCGGAAACCGGACGACAGCTGGTCGAGGCCGGCCGTGCGGTGTTCGGCGAGCCGTCCGAGTACGGCATCATCACCATCGTCTCCATGCTCGCGTGGGGTCTGGGCTACTTCGGCATGCCGCAGGTGCTCGTGCGCTTCCTCTCCATCCGCAGCGTGGAGGAGGTGCGCAAGTCCCGCATCATCGCCACCCTGTGGTGCGTGCTCTCGCTGGCCAGCGCCGTGTGCATCGGTCTGGTGGGCCGCGCCATGATGCCCACCGAGCTGCTGACCGCCACGGACGCCGAAACCATCTTCATCGTGCTGGCCCAGACCCTGCTGCCGAGCTTCATGTGCGGCGTGGTGGTCTCCGGCATCTTCGCCGCCTCGATGAGCTCCAGCTCCTCGTACATGATCATCGGCGCCTCCGCCATGGGCGAGAACATCTTCCGCGGCCTGTTCCACCGGAAGGCCACGGACCGCCAGGTCATGATCGTGGCCCGTGTGACCCTCGTGGTGATGTTCATCTTCGGCTGCCTCGTGGCCTACGACCAGAACTCCTCCATCTTCCAGGTGGTCTCCTACGCATGGGCCGGCCTGGGCGCCTCGTTCGGCCCGCTCATGCTGTGCGCGCTCTACTGGCGCCGCGCCAACAAGGCCGGCGCGGTGGCCGGCATGATCTCCGGCACGGCCACGGTGCTCATCTGGCACAACGTCATGAAGCCGCTGGGCGGCATCTTCGCCATCTACGAGCTGCTGCCGGCGTTCCTCATCTCGCTGCTGTTCATCGTGGTGGTCTCGCTGGTCACCGAGGCGCCGAACGAACGCATGCTCTACGAGTTCGACCACTACATGGACGATCCGCTGCCCGGCTCCCTGCCCTCCGGCTCCGTGCTGGTGGACGGGCCGATGGAGGCCATGGAGGCCGAGGTCCGCGGCGAGAAGTGAGCGCGGCGGGCCTTCCGTCGACTTGGCGGTGGCATGATGGCAGGTATGAATAGCTTGGTGCGCATTGCCAATGCCGGTGTCCCCGGCTCCGAAGCCCGTGTCGATATCGTCCTGAAGGACGGAAAGGTCGCGTCCGTCAGTCCGGCCGGTTCGGCTGATGAGAGGCCGTCTGTGCCGGTCGATGCATCGGCCGCCGAAACCACCATCGACGCCGACGGTCTCTGGGCCATTCCCGGCCTGTGGGATTGCCACACGCATTTCACGCAATGGTCCAAGACGCTGGGGCGATTGGACCTGATCAACGCCCGCTCGGCGTCCGAGGCGATGGACATGTTGCGTGCCCATCTCGATGAGCGCCGCGCCGCCGGCACGCTCGATCCCGACGCCTTCGTGGTGGGCATGCGATTCCGCCACTCCCTCTGGTCCGACGACGAACAGCCCACGCTCGCCGCCATCGACGCGGTGACCGGTGATCAGCCGGTGGCGCTCTCCAGCGCGGACATGCACTGCGGCTGGGTGAATTCCGCGGCGGCACGGCGATTGGGCGTGCATGTGGACGAACGCACCGGGCTTGTGGGCGAACTCGAATGGTTTGACGCCTACACCCAGTTCGACAAGGCGCCCGGCGCCGCCGAGGAGACCGACCGACTGCTGCGCGAGGCCGAGCGGGATGCGGTCGCCAAAGGCATCGTCGGCATCCGCGATTACGAGATGGCCGAGAACATCGACACCTGGATCGGCCGTTTCACGGCCGGCATCAACAAGCTGCGGGTGGACGCCGGCGTATATCCCGAACGCATGCAGGCCGCCATCGACGCCGGATGGCATACCGGCAAGACCCTCCCAGGCAGCAACGGATTGGGCCGCGTCGGCGCCATGAAACTTATTTCGGACGGCTCGCTCAACACGCGCTCCGCCTACTGCTCCACCCCGTACTCGGGCATCGAACCCGCCACCTACGGCACCCTGAGCTACACGCCGCAGCAGATCGAGCAGTACATGCGGCTCGCCACCGAGCACGGCTTTGACATCGCCTGCCACGCCATCGGTGACGAGGCGAACACCATCGTGCTGAATGCCGCGGAGGCCACCCATGCGCACGGCTCCATCGAGCACGCGCAGATGCTCAAGCCCGTGGACATCCCACGATTCGCCCAGCTGGGGCTTACGGCAAGCATCCAGCCGCAGCACGCGATGGACGACCGTGACGTCATCACCCGCTTCTGGGCCAATCCGGCCGGCATCCCCTACCCGTTCCGCGCGCTCCATGACGCGGGGGCGAAACTGCGCATGGGCTCGGACGCGCCCGTCGCCCCGCTCGATCCGTGGCTGGCCATCTCCGCCGCGGTCTTCGGCACGGAAAGCTCGGATCGCGAGCCGTTCCAGCCCGAGCAGTGCCTGCCGGTCGAGGTCGCGTTGGCCGCATCCACGGCAGTGGGCCGCGATCGCCTCGAAGCCGGCGATCCCGCGGACGTCGTGCTCCTGGACGCCGACCCATACGCCCAGGCCACGCCGGAGGCCATGCGCGCCATGCCCGCCCACGTCACGATGACGTTCGTGGCCGGCACCCGCGTCTACTGAGCCATACCAAAGGCCATACAAAAAGGCTGTGCGCCGCACCTCCAAAAGGGATGCGGCGCACAGCCTTGCACGTACTTACACGCCCGCCCGAACGACCGGGCGAAAACTCAGTACTCTCAGTACTTCATGCCCATGGCCTCGCGCACCTGGTCGAGGGTCTCCTCGGCGATGGCGTTGGCACGCTTGTTGCCGTCCTCCAGCACGTCGCGGATGTAATCCATATCCTTGGCCAGCTCGGCGCGGCGCTCGCGGTGCGGGGCCAGGAAGCTGTTCACGGACTCGATCACGTACGCCTTCAGGGCGCCGGCGCCGGCATCGCCGATCTCCTCGGCGATCTCCTTCGGATCGCGGCCGGTCACGAGGCCCGCGGTGGTCAGCAGCGCGGAGACCTGCGGGCGGGCGATCGGGTCGAACGTGATCTTGCGCTCGGAATCGGTCGGGCTCTTCTTGATGAGCTTGGCGGTCTCCTCGGCGGTGGCGCCCAGCATGATGGAGTTGCCGTAGGACTTGCTCATCTTGCGGCCGTCGAGGCCCGGGATCTCCGGGGCGTCGGACAGGATGGCGGCCGGCTCCGGGAACACCGGGTGCTTCTTGGCGTAACGCTCGTTGAAGCGGCGGGCGATGGTGCGCGTGATCTCGATGTGCGGCAGGTTGTCCTTGCCGATCGGCACCACGTTGGCCTTGCAGAAGAGGATGTCGCACGCCTGGTGCACCGGGTAGGTGAGCAGCAGGCCAGTCAGCGCGTGGCCGGAGGCCTCCATCTCGGACTTCACGGTCGGGTTGCGGTGCAGCTCGGCCTCGGTCACGAGGGAGAGGAACGGCAGCAGCAGCTGGTTTTCGGCCGGTACGGCGGAGTGCGCGTAGATCATGGTCTTCTTCGGATCGATGCCGGCGGCCATGTAATCCAGCACGAGGTTCAGCACGTTCTCCTGGATGTGCTCGGTGGTGTCGCGGTCGGTGATCACCTGATAGTCCGCGATGATGATATTGGAGTGCACGCCCTTGTTCTGCATGGCCACACGCTCCTTGATGGAGCCGAAATAGTGGCCCAGGTGCAGGCGGCCGGTCGGGCGATCGCCGGTGAGCATCGTGAACTTGCCCGGCTCGGCTTCGAGCTTGGCGAGCGTCTCATCCGAACGCTTCTTCGCGGCGAGGAAGCTCGCGCTCATCTCATTGCCAGCCGCTGTCAATTGCTGCTCATCGGTCATGCGAAATCCTTTGAAATAGCCTCAAATAAACGCTTTTTATGGTAAAAGTGTGAGCCGACAACGAACAAGCCGCAAACAAGTGGTACTCTCATAAGTTGATGAATCGAACAGCACAGTAATCGCAGGGGGTCGCATGGGCCGCGGACGTCAGAAAGCCAAGCAGCAGAAAATAGCCCGTAAGCTCAAGTATCTGACTACCGATACCGATTATGACGAGCTGGCCAAGGAACTGAGCGAGCAGGAGCCGGGAGTGGGGTCTCCCGATCCGTTCGCCGACATCGAAGCCAAGTATGCTCACGATGTGGACGCTGATCATGAGACGTCCGCTGCGGATGCCGTTTCCGAACCGGCCGCTTCGGTCGCGGACGATGATCTTGATGAATACGCCAAGTGGGCCGCCGAGGCCGCCGCGAAGGCGACCAGCGGCGAGTTCCCGAAGACCACGGCCAAGCCGGCCGCGCCGCACAAGCCCATCCCGATGCCGAAGCCGCGCCCGATTCCGAGCGCCCTCAAGCCGAAGCAGTGATCGGGCTTATCGATCGGCGTTTGACGGCGGTCATAGAGCCGTCGTTCTTCATGCTTTTCAGGCGTCCGCTTAATGCGGGCGCCTTTTTCATTGCGTGCGACTCCGTCAGACCAGCGGCAGCAGGTCGCTCAGGTCGTCGCGTTCGCCGACGGCGCTGATATGCCCGGCGTCCTTCTCTTCCGTCCAATCCGTGATGCCGCAGGCCAGCCTCAGCCAGACCTCCGGGTCCAGTTCGATGACGTCCGGCGGGGTGAGATTGTGCGGATCCGATTCCGGGCCGTCCAGAATCTTGACCGCGCCCCATGGCGCCACGCGCACCTCCACGCCCGGTCCGGGCGCGCGGCGCTCCAGCAGGAACAGCGAGTAGCGCACGGCCATCGCCCATACGTTGCGCGGCAGTTCGGGCCGGACGGCGAGGCGGGCGGCGCTACTGCTGCCGGAATCGCCGGAATCGGCGGAATCACTGATGGCGGCGCCGGTGCCGCCGACGGCGTTCGCCGCCTCCCGTGCGGCCTCGGCCCAACGCTTGAATGCCTCGCGGCCGCGAGGCAGGTCCCTTTCCAAAATCACAGCCATGCCCCCATCTTCGCACGATGGCGTGCACGGCGGCTCTTCGATGACGCCAACGTGGAGGATGTCTCGGATACCGGAATGTCGCGCGCCCGGGCGAGGGGCATTCCGCAGGCCGCGGGGCGCGCACTGCAAACGATGACATCGATGACATACGCGGAGATGCGCAAACTACGTAGGCGTGCTATGCTCTCAATGAGAACGTATGCATAACGCTCTTTTCCAATGCTGTTACGGAGAGTTCATGCCTGCGTTTATGTGGCGATACCTATCTCGCGGCATAATGAAGTCGGGCAACTATCCCGGAAGGAAAGTCAGAATGACCGAAATCACCGCACCCAAGTCTCCTGTCACGGCGGCTCAGTTCGCCGACGAGATTCGCGAGCAACTCAAGTACACCCAGAACGTCACCCCTGAGCAGGCCGCCGCCGCCGACGTGTACGTCGCCGCCGCCAAGGCCGTGCGCAACCACCTCGCGGACGCCTGGTTCACCACCCAGGCCGACACCGTCAACGGCAACACCAAGGCCGTGGGCTACCTCTCCGCCGAGTTCCTCATGGGCAAGCAGCTGGAGAACGCACTGCTCAACGCCGGTCTGACCGAGCAGTTCGACGAGGCCGTCGAGGCCCTCGGCTTCCAGCCGAAGGACATCGTCGACGCCGAGTACGAGCCGGGCCTGGGCAACGGCGGCCTCGGCCGTCTCGCCGCCTGCTTCATCGACTCCCTCGCCTCCCTGGGCGTGCCGGCCTTCGGCTACGGTATCCAGTACAAGTACGGCATCTTCAAGCAGACGTTCGACGAGAACGGCAAGCAGGTGGAGACCCCGGACTACTGGCTGAGCAACGAGGAGCCGTGGGGCCACATCGACTACAACCGTGACCAGAAGGTCTCCTTCGGCGGCGAGGTCGTCGAGGAGAACGGCAAGAAGGTGTGGAAGCCGGCCTGGTCCGTGCGCGCCGTGCCGGTCGACTACCTGGTGCCCGGCTACAAGTCCCAGCGCGTGAACACCCTGCGCCTGTGGACCGCCAAGAGCTACGACGAGTTCGATCTGCTCGCCTTCAACCGCTCCGAGTACATGGAGGCCGTCAAGCCGCAGGTCAAGGCCGAGAACATCTCCAAGATCCTCTACCCGGAGGATTCCACCAAGGTCGGCAAGGAGCTGCGTCTCGAGCAGCAGTACTTCTTCGTGTCCGCCTCCCTGCATGACGCCATCCGCGTCTTCTACCCGGGCCAGGACAAGCCGGATCTGACCACCTTCCCGGACAAGATCACCTTCCAGCTCAACGACACCCACCCGGTGATCGGCATCCCGGAGCTCATGCGCATCCTCATCGATGAGTACGGCTACGACTGGGATACCGCCTGGACCGTGACCCAGAAGACCTTCAACTACACCTGCCACACCCTGCTGCCGGAGGCCCTCGAGGTCTGGCCGGCCAGCCTGATCGGCGAGCTGCTGCCGCGTCACCTCGAGATCATCGAGAAGATCAACGAGCAGTTCGAGGACGAGCTCAAGGGCAAGGGCGTCGCCGACGAGACCATCGAGGACATGCGCATCTACACCGGCGACTCGGTCCGCATGGCCTACCTGGCCACCTACGGCGGCTCCCACGTCAACGGCGTGGCCGAGCTGCACTCCCAGCTGCTCAAGGACGTCACCCTGAAGAACTTCTCCGACGCCTACCCGGACAAGTTCACCAACGTGACCAACGGCGTGACCCCGCGTCGCTTCGTCAAGCTGGCCAACCCCGGCCTGTCCGACCTCATCACCGAGGGCCTGGGCACCGACAAGTGGCTCTCCGACCTCGAGCTGCTGCAGGGCCTGGTCCCGCTGGCCCAGGACGACGAGTTCGTCAAGAAGTTCGCCGCCGTCAAGGCCGCCAACAAGCACTCCTTCGTGGGCTTCGCCAAGGATCGCTACGGCATCGACATCGACGAGAACACCATGTTCAACACGATGGTCAAGCGTCTGCACGAGTACAAGCGCCAGAGCCTGAAGATCCTGGCCGTCATCTCCAAGTACGCCGCCATCAAGAACGGCACCGTCTCCGCCGACGAGATCCTGCCGCGCACCGTGTTCTTCGGTGCCAAGGCCGCCCCGGGCTACTACCTGGCCAAGATGACCATCCAGCTCATCAACAACGTCTCCAAGGTCGTCAACAACGATCCGGACGTCAAGGGCAAGCTGGCCGTCCACATGCTGCCGAACTACAACATCGAGATGGCCCAGAACCTGATCCCCGCCACCGAGCTGGACGAGCAGATCTCCCAGGCCGGCAAGGAAGCCTCCGGCACCGGCAACATGAAGTTCGCCCTCAACGGCGCCCTGACCGTGGGTACCCTGGACGGCGCGAACGTCGAGATCCGCGAGAAGGTCGGCGCCGAGAACTTCTTCCTCTTCGGCATGACCGTCGATGAGGTCGAGAAGCTGTACGCCGACGGTTACGATCCGGCCAAGTACTACGAGGCCGATCCTCGCCTGAAGCAGGCCATCGATCTGGTCGCCAACGGCACCTTCTCCAACGGCGACCGCAACGCCTACGCCCCGCTCGTGGCCGATTGGCTGACCAAGGATTGGTTCATGACCTTGGCCGACTTCTCCGCCTACGCCGACATCCAGGCCGAGATCGAGAAGCTCTACCGCGACCCGCTCGAGTGGAACCGCAAGGCCCTGCTCAACGTGGCCAACTCCGGCTACTTCAGCTCCGACCGCTCGATGGAGGATTACCTCGAGCGCATTTGGCACACCGGTCCTCTCGCCTGATAATGGAGCGTCCTCGTCGTTGCAGAAGGTTCGACGTACCTTCGTACGCCTTCGCCTTCTGCGCCTAGAGGCCGCACGCATTATCAGTCCAGCAAGCTCGCCAACTGACGGCTCGGAACCGGCGCGCCAAATGCGCGCTGGTCCCTGCCTCGCGACTGTCGTCGCTCGGCGTCGCCTACAAACAGTCCACCGGACTGTTTGCTTAACGGCGCCGCACGTCAGTCGACTCGCTCCGCTCGCCTGAGTTTTTCCGGCTCCCCTTGTCAGGGGAGCTGGCGCCGGAGGCGACTGAGGGATAGTCAGTGTTAGAACTCCCCTCGGTCAGTCGGCTGATGCACGGACATAAAGGAAGCCCCCGCAACCAATCGGTTGCGGGGGCTTTCCGTTATAACGGCTGGGAATCAGGCTTCGGCCGGGGCGGCTTCGGGCTCCTCCTCATCGCCCTTGTCCGCGGCCTTGTTCAGGCCCAGATCCACCGGCGAGGAGCTGTTCTCCCACGGCTCCTCCCACGGATCGTAATCCGGGTTCTGCTGCTTGTAGATGTACAGACCCACCACCGCTGCGAGCAGCGCGCCGAACAGCAGTGCGAAGAACTTCCAACCGTTAGAAGACTTGTTCTCCATGACGGCTCCTTTCCCTAGGGATCGTCTGGTCGGTATGCCCATTCAGACCGACTCTGCTCCCTATTCTAAGTCGGTGTTTGTGTCGATTGGGTGGAATGACATGCGCTCCGATACAGTGGAGCCCATGCGTATGCCTACCAAACAGCAGATTCGATACCAATGGGAACGCGGCGGTCCGGTGGTCACCTGGGCGTTGATCATCGTCTGCGTGGCGGTGTGGCTGGTGGAGGTGCTCGCCGGATTCCTTTCGCCGGTGCTGCAGAACTGGCTGATCGTGCAGGGCATGGCGGCCCCGGCCACGATGGTGCGCGAGCCGTGGACCATCGTCACCTCGATGTTCCTGCATGCGCCGAACTCGATTCTGCACATCCTGTTCAACATGATCGCCCTGTATTCTGTGGGCCCCGAACTCGAACGGCTCATGGGCCACTGGCGGTTCCTGGGTCTGTACATGATCTCCGGTCTCGGCGGCGCGCTGGGCCTCATGGCATGGGGCGTGCTGGCCCCCGGCGGTCAGGGATGGCGGTACGCCGCATACGGTGCCTCGGGCGCGCTGTTCGGCCTGTTCGCCGCCCTGCTGGTGGTGTATCGGCGCATTGGTGCCGATATCCGCTCGATGCTGGTGTGGATGGCGGTGAACTTCGCCCTGCCGTTCGTGGTGGGCGGCGTGGCCTGGCAGGCGCATGTGGGCGGCTTCGTGGTCGGCGGGCTGCTCACCTGGCTGCTGGTGGCCGGCGTGAAGCCGTGGCGCGGCAAGAGCCTGAAATGGCGCATGCAGGTGTATGGCTGGGGTGTCACCGTGCTGGTGATCGCGCTGATTCTCGCCCTCAACACCGCCAACCCGTACGCCGGGCTGCTGTAAGGTCCTGCCCTCCCCGATCCACACCCGAGTTATGCACATCGACGATGCAAGGGATACCGCGGGGTGTGGAATCGAGTTGTGCACAGGTGTGGGGAAAAGTGTATAAGTCTGTGGATAACCCGGTGAATCGGTGGATATCAGGGCAGCCCGGTGTATAAGTCCTCTTCGCGCAACTGTGGATAACTTGCGTATCATGCCGATTTCCTGGCTTTTCATGCACCGGCCAACCGGCGGAAAATCGGCGTAAATCAGGGTTATACACGGGATATGCACCATGAAACGCACCTTATCCACCACTTATCCACTAGTTATCCACACCCTTTTCCACATTCGGTGGATAACTGGCCCGAAAAACTACAATCATGTAATTCATCCACATTGGGTGGATAACCGTGTGGATAACTCGTGGATAAGTGGTGGATAGCTGTGGGTAACTGGTGGACAAGACGTGCACAGCCGATACCGGCCCGCCAGAACGGAACGGATACGCAAAGGTTCTTAAACCAAGATTGGCATGAATTCCATTGGGCTACCCCTCAGTCGGCTTCGCCGACAGCTCTACCGTAATCAAGGACGAACTTCGTTCGCGTCCCGTTGGCTCGACCGTCGTCTCACACATTGCCTACAAACAGCTCCGCTGTTTGCCTTACGGCAATGTCCTTCAAGGGGAGCCAAGAATGGGGCCATGTCAATCTTGGTTGAACAGAGCCTACGCAAAAGGCCGGCTCCCGATCCGGAAGAATCGGAAAGCCGGCCTTGAAATACGTCAATCAGACGACGAAGGTAGCGGACTCAGCGCCAACCCATCGTCATCAGGAAGCCCACCATGATCAGCGCGAAGCCGATCGCCAGGTTCCAGGCGCCGATGTTCGGAATCGGCCAGGCGCCGGAGGGGGACAGGTAGTACACCACGCACCAGATCAAACCGATGATCATGAACGCGCAGAACACCGGCACGAACCAACGCGGGTTGGACTTGGTGCCCTTGATGGTCTCCTCCACGCGCTTGGTGTTCTCCTCCTGGCGGCTCATCATGCGCTGCATCTGCGGGGTCATCGTGGACTTGTCGGCGGTGGCGTTCAGGACGGCCTGAACCTGATCCATATCAACACCGTAGTTCTCGTCCTCGGCGGCAGCAGCGTCGTCAGCGGCCTTGGCGGAAGTCTCGTCCTGCCAGTCCTTCTGGTCGTTCGAGTCGGTTTCGTGCAGCTCTTCGTTAGCCATCAGCATAGTCTCCATTCAATAGGCTAAAAGTCATAATAGTGGTTACACTCGAAACCAGCGAACACGCCGAGGAAAAGACGGGTATTTATGGTCAAACACGTGGGTAAGCATGGCGTGAAGCGCTCTCTTGCGGCCGGTATCGCGGCGTTCGTGGTCATCGCGCTCACCGGATTCCTGCTCAGCACCAACGTGCGCGTGAACCGTACCACCACCGTGAACAATGATACCGCCGACCTCATCGAACACAGCGTGGACGAGGTGGCGGGCCTGCAAAAGGAGGTCACGGATCTAACCTCGCAGATCGACAGTCTCACCGACATCCTCAGCGCAGACGGCTCGCAAAGCTCATCCCAGTCCGGCGGCAACGATTCCAGCCTGATGTTGCCCGAACTGGAGGGTGCGGGCGTGACCGTGATCCTCGACGATTCGCCGCTGTGGGAGAACGCGGTGAACAACAACGGCTCGATCTCGAACATTGACGACTACGTGATCCACCAGCAGGACGTGGAGTCCGTGGTCAACGCGCTGTGGGCCGGCGGCGCCCAGGCCATGATGATCATGGACCAGCGCGTGCTGTTCAATTCCGCCGTGATCTGCTCGGGCAACGTGCTCTCGCTGCACGGCAAGAAATACGCGCCGCCGTTCACCATCTCCGCCATCGGCGATGCCTCGGCCATGCGCAAGGCACTCAACGACTCCAAGGCCATCACCATTCTGAAACAGTACGTCACCGCGTTCGGCATCGGGTACAAGGTGGAGAACAAGGACGACCTCCAGTTCCCGTCCACCGCGGCCCTGCTCCAGCAGCTCAAGTACGCCACGGTCGATTCGTCCAAGGTCAAGGACGAGGAGGCGGCGCAGTGAGCCGCGGCAGGCACACCGGCGGGGCCGGCGGCTCGCGCGGCCGATTCGGTAGCCGGGCCGAGGCGCGTGGGGCGCGTAGGGGAGCGGCGGGTGCGCAGGGCGACGGCGTCGTTGCGATGATTCCCGGCGGTTCCGGCCAGATTCCCGGTGGCTCGCGCAACGTAGGCATGCCCGGCACCCGCCGAGGCCCGCTGTGGCAGGCGCTCGGCGTCGTTGCGGAACTGCTCATCACCGTGGCCGCGATCTGCGCGCTGTACATCGTATGGCAGATGTGGTGGACCGGCGTGGAATCCGAGCAGACGCAGAACGAGACCCTGCAATCCGTCTCCTGGTCCGATCCGGCGGCAGGAAGCAACGACAGCGGCACCACGACCATCGCCAAGGCGCAGGAGGGCGACCCGCCCGCCGAACCCGAGAACCCGCAGTACGGCGACCTCATCGCCCAGGTGTACATCCCCCGCTTCGGCTCGGGCTGGCACCGCAACTTGGTGGAGGGTACCACGCTCGAACAGCTCAACCGCCACGGTCTCGGCCGGTACCAGACCAGCCAACTGCCCGGTCAGGTGGGCAACTTCGCGTTCGCCGGCCACCGCAACGGCTACGGACAGCCGCTCGGCGACGTGGACAAGCTCCAGACCGGCGACCCCATCATCATCCGCACCGAGCACTACTGGTACGTCTACCACTACACGCGCTACGAGATCGTGCTGCCCACCGACACGTATGTGATCTCGGCCAACCCCGAGAACCCGGGTGCCGAACCCACCAAACGCATGATCACGATGACCACCTGCGAGCCGAAATACTCCACACCCACGCATCGCTGGATCAGCTACGGCGAACTGGCCTACTGGGCCAAGGTGTCCGACGGGGTGCCGGCCGAGCTGGCCACCACCGATTCGTCCGGGGCGGTGAAGTTTGCGGTGACCGAGACGCCGTCCGTGGCCTCGCGCATCGGCTCGCTGGACCGTGTGATGGCATGGGCCCTGGTGGCGTGGGTGATTCTGTTCATCGCCGCCGCCGTGGCTTGGCGATGGCCGGTGATGCGTGCGATTCGTCTGGGGGAGCGTCGCCGTCCGGACGCGAGCCTGTATGGCGCTTTGGTGCGATTACAGCCCGGCGTGCTGCCGATCCGACTGCTGCTGGCCGCGCTGCTCCTGTTCGCGGCCTCCTGCGCGCTGTTCCAGTGGGGATTCCCCTGGGCCGCCGCGCACATCCCCTTCCTCCAGCAGATGTCCAATTACGTGGCCGTTCCGCAGTAGTGGGAATCGGCCTGCGGCCGATGCTGGGTTTTTCCGCAGACTTTCGTCTGCGTTGCTGCTCTCCCTCCGTCTCGGCTTACGCCGAGCCACCTCCCTCGCCAGAGGGAGGCAAGTCTATATCGTATAGTTCCTTGGCCCCCTCTGACGAGGGGGCTGTCAGCGAAGCTGACTGGGGGAGAGAAGAGGCAGGCGGAAGTCTGCGGGAAACACAGCATCGGCCGCACGCCGATTCCTCACGCCAATTCCTCCTTACTGGAATCAACCCGCATCGCCGCACCCGTACTGAGTAGTATGGCTTGCAGAACACGTCTTCCAAGGAGAGCAAGCATGACTGATTCCGCGCACATTCTGGTGGTGGATAACTACGATTCGTTCGTCTACACGATCGTCGGCTACCTGAAAACCCTCGGCGCCACCGTTGACGTGGTGCGCAACGACGCCATCGACCCGGCCGCGCCCGGCGTGCTGGACGGCTACGACGGCGTGCTGATCTCCCCCGGTCCCGGCGCCCCGGCCGAATCCGGTGCCAGCGAGGGCATGATCCGTCTGGCCGCCGAGACCGATACGCCCATGTTCGGCGTATGCCTTGGCCTGCAGGCGCTCGCCGAGGTCTACGGCTGCACGGTGGACCACGCGCCCACCATCATGCACGGCAAGACCAGCCAGGTGGAACATATCGACGATGAGATCTTCGAAGGCGTGGCCAACCCGATGACCGCCACCCGCTACCATTCGCTGGCCGTGGAACCCGATTCCGTGCCGGACACGCTCGTGGTGACCGCATGGACCGAGGGCGACCACATCATCCAGGGCCTGAAGGTCAAGGGCAAGCATATGTACGCGGTGCAGTTCCACCCCGAATCGGTGATGACGCAGGACGGCTACCGTCTGCTCGCCAACTGGCTCAAGGTCTGCGGCCAGGAGAACGCCGTGGCCAAGTCCGCCGGTCTGCAGCCGAAGGTGACGAAGTAAGGGCTTATATAGATAGTTGGGCTCGTCCTGCAATTAAGGACGAACTTCGTTCGCGTTTTGCCGGCTCGACTGTCGTCTCGCACATTGCCTACAAACAGCTCTGCTGTTTGCTTCACGGCAATGTCCCTGTTGAGGGGAGCTGTCAGCGGAGCTGGCTGGGGAATGTCCCGATGGACTCCCCTCAGTCTCACTCCGTTCGACAGCTCCCCTCAGAGAGGGGAGCCAGTTTGTTTCTATCGATGGTTACTCCGTGGGCGTGGTGGGCTTGGTCTCGCCGCCGTCGGTGGAGCCGCCGCCGTTGTCGGTGCTGCCTCCGTTGTTGCCGTTGCCGCCGCTACCGCTGCTGGTGGTGGTGAGCGTCACCGTGGAGCCCTTGTCCACCTGCGTGCCGGCACCCGGATTGATGCTCACCACGATGGCCGTGGAGTCGGTGGGGCCGCTGACCGAGACGTTCAGGCCCTCGGCCTGCAGCATGAGCTTGGCGGTCGTATAGGACGTGCCCGCGGCGATGGAAGGCACCGTGACCTGCTGCTTGCCGGTGGACACCCACAGCGTGATCGTGCCGTGCTGCTCGATGGCCACGCCCGAGCCGGGGCTCACGCGCGTGATCGAGCCGGCCGGCACCGTATCCGACTCCTCCTCCTGGAAGTTGAGGGTGAAGTCGTCGCCGTACTCGGCCACCACGGCTTCCTTGGTCTGGCCCACGAGGTTGCTCGGCACCACCGTCATGCCGGTGGACACGTAGATCGTGATGGTCGTGCCCTTGGGCTGCGAGGAACCGGCGGCCGGATCGGTGCGGGTCACCTTGTCCTTCTCGATGGAATCGCTGGGCTCGCTCTTGACCGAGCTGTTCACCTTGAATCCGGCCTTCTCCAGCTTGGTGCGGGCCTCGCTCTGGCTCAGATCCTTGACGTCGGGCACGGACGTGGACTGCGGGCCGTCGGAGAACCAGACCTCCACCTCGGAGCCCTTGGACACCTTGGAACCCGCCTCCGGGCTCATCTTGGTGCATGTGCCGGCCGGTTCGGTCGAGTCGGTGTCGTGTTTCTCCACCATGGTCAGGCCCAGCGCCTTGAGCTTGGCGTTGATGCCGTCCTTGGAGGTGTTGGCCGTGCATTCCGGCACGGTGACCGTGTCGGCCGTGGCGGAACCGGTGTCACGCAGGGCGTACACCACGCCGCAAACGATGGCGATTACCGCCACGATGCCGATGATCGTGCTGATGATGATGGTCCGGCGCTTCTTGGCCTTGGCCGCCGCCGCACGCTGCTTGGCGCGCGACTGCACCGAGGCGAAACTGCCGCTGGCCGGGACGATCTGCTCGAACTGGCCGGTGGCCGGGTTGTACGCGGTGGTGGGCTGGCGGTCCATCTGCACGGTGGGGCTGGCGGTCTCCGCGTTCTTGCGGGCCTGCACGTTGGTCATGTCCGTGAGCGGGTTGAACGCGGCCGCCACGGGCACGCCGCCGTTCATGAAGGTCAGGATGTCGTTGCGGAATTCCGCGGCCGTGGCATAGCGGTTCTGACGGTCCTTGGCCATGGCCTTGGCGCAGATGGAATCCCACATCTTCGGCAGGCCGGGCACCACGGCGGAAGGCGGCGTGGCCACCTCGGACACGTGCTGGTAGGCGATGGCCACGGCCGAATCACCGGTGAACGGCGGACGCCCGGTGAGCATCTCGTAGAGCACGCAGCCGGCCGAATACAGGTCAGAGCGCATGTCCACGGTCTCGCCGCGGGCCTGCTCCGGGGAGAGGTACTGCGCGGTGCCCACCACGCCCTGCGACTGGGTCATCGTGGCCGCGGAATCGTCCAGTGCGCGCGCGATGCCGAAGTCCATGACCTTGACCACGCCCTGCTCGGAGATCATGATGTTGCCGGGCTTGATGTCGCGGTGGATCACACCCATGCGGTGCGAGTAGTCGAGGGCGCTGAGCACGCCGAGCATCACCTGTTCGGCGTCGCGCTGGCTCAGGGAGCCGTTCACCTTGAGGATGTCGCGCAGGGTCTGGCCCTTGACGTACTCCATGACCAGGTACGGCAGCAGTTCGGTCTGGCCGTTCTCGCTGGAGACGGTCTCCTCGCCGGAATCGTAGATGTTGACGATGTTCGGGTTGTTCATCTGCGCCACGGCGTGCGCTTCACGGCGGAAGCGGGCCAGGAAGATGTCGTCGTTGGCCAGGTCGGCGCGCATGATCTTGATGGCCACGGTGCGGCCCAGACGGGTGTCGAGGGCCACGTGGACCTCGGCCATGCCGCCGCGGCCGATGAGCTGGCCAAGCTGGTATCGGCCGCCGGCCAACGCAGTAGGCATGCTGCTCATTGCTTCTTCCTTCCAATCCTTGAGACCGGGGTCTCCAATACGATGCGCGGCGTGCTCGTGACCCTGCGCGGCAGGCGTCCGCCGGACGCGATCGTGGCGGTCCGGTCGGTCATTTCGGTCTGCTGGTCAAGCAGGCGGCGTTCGATGCGGGCCAGCGTGCGGGAGACCACAAGCGCGTCCTTCGGGCGGTCCAGCGGGTCCTTGGCCAGCATGGACATGACGAACTCGCGCAACTGCACGTCCACCGAATCGGGCAGCGGCGGCACCGGGTCGTTCACGTGCGCGGCCGCGATGTCCACCGGCGTGGTGCCGGTGAACGGGCGATGGCCGGCCAGACCCTCGTAGGCCACCACGCCCAGCGAGTAGATGTCCGACTGGGGCGTGGCCTGCTGGCCCTGCGCCTGCTCGGGGGAGATGTACTGGGCGGTGCCCACCACCATGCCGTCCTGGGTGATCTGGCCCTGGCCGGTGGAGTAGCTCACGCCGAAGTCCGTGATCTTGACCTGGCCGGAGTCGGAGACCATGATGTTGGCCGGCTTGACGTCGCGGTGGATCACGCCGTGGCTGTGCGCCACGAACAGGCCGCGCGCGGTCTGGATGAGGATCGGCAGCAGCTCGGTGGCGTCCATCGCGCCCTTCTCGTGGAACAGGTCCGCCAGCGACTTGCTCGGCACGTACTCCATGATGAGGAAGCCGATGCCGTCGTGCTCGTAGTATTCGAACAGCGCGGCGATGTTCGGGTGCGCGAGGTTCGCGGAATTGTGGGCCTCGGCGCGCAGTCGGCGCAGCTTGGCCTCGGCGTTGGTCACGTCCGAACGCAGGGCCTTGATGGCCACCTCGCGGCCGAGCTGGATGTCGTAGCCCTTCCAGACCTCACCCATGCCGCCCTGCGCGAGGCGGGAATCCAAGCGATAACGTCGGTGAATCAGCTGACCTTCGATCAGTCTCATTGCTGCAGAGCCTCCTGAATCATCGCACGCATGATCGGGCCAGCGGCGAGCGAACCGTATACGTCAGTGTTGTGCACCAGCACGGCCACGGCGATCTGCGGATCGTCCGCCGGGGCGAAGCCGATCACCCAGCCGTCGATGCTGGTGTTGCCCACGCCGATCTGCGCGGTGCCGGTCTTGGCGGCCACCTGGATGCCGTCGATGGCCAGTTGCGGGTTGGCCTGGGTGACCACCTGCTCCATCATCTGGGTGAGCTTGTCTGCCGAATCCTTGCTGAAGACGTTCGCCATGACCTGCGCCTTGGTCTGCGAGAGCACGGTCAGGTCGGAGGCGCGCACGCGGTCCACGAGGGTGGGGCGCATAAGCTTGCCGTCGTTGGCGATGGCCTGGGCCACCATCGCCATCTGCAGCGGCGTGGCCGTGGTGTCGCCCTGGCCGATGGAGGCCAGCGCGAGCTTGTCGTCGGTCGGATCGGTGGGGAAGGTGGACGCGGTGGCCGTCATGGGGGTGCCGGTCGCATCCGAGCCGTCGATGGTGATGGTGCTGCCGAAGCCGAGCTTGGTGGCCATGTCGGAGACCTTCTCGGAGCCGAGCTTGACGCCCAACTGGGCGAATGCGGTGTTCGACGACCATGCGATGGCGTTCTGCAGGGTGATCTGACCGTTGGTGCCGTCCGCCTGCGATTCGGCGTTCGGCAGCTGGGTCACCGTGCCGGGCAGCGTGTAGGAGGAGCCGGCCGGAATCTGCGTGTCCGGCTCGTAGTCGCCGGTCTCCAGCGCGGTGGCGGCCACGATGGTCTTGAACGTGGATCCGGGCGGGTAGAGCTGCGAGGTGACGCGGTTGATGAGCGGGCTATCCTGGCCTGCGGACAGTTCCTGATACGCCTTGGCGGCGGCCTTGGTGTCGTGCGTGGCCAGTTGGTTCGGGTCGTAGCTCGGGGTGCTCACCATAGCCAGGATGCGGCCGGACTTGACCTCGATGGCCACGGCAGCGCCGTCGCGCGAGCCGAGCTGGTCGTAGGCCACCTGCTGCAGCTTCGGGTCGATGGACGTCTCGATGGAGGCGCCCTGGTTGGAGCCGCCGGTGAGCAGCGCCTTGGTGCGCTGCCACATCAGTGCGTCGGCCTCGCCGTTGAGCAGCATGCTGCGGGAGGCCTCGAGGCCGCGGTCGGCCGTCTGGGTGATGGAGAAGAAGCCGGTCACGGGCGCATACAGCGGGCCGTTGGAGTAGACGCGCTGGTACTTGAAGGCATCGTTGATCGGCTCGGATTTGGCCATTACCGTGCCGTCGGAGGCCAGGATGGCGCCGCGGTCGGCACCAAGCTGGTGGTAGAGCGAACGGGCGTTGCGCGAATCGTTGTTGAGCTCGTTCGCACGCACGGCCATGAGGATCGTGGAGGACAGGCCGAGCACCACGAACAGCGCCACCACGGCGGTGAAGAGCTGGCGCAGATACTTGTTCATACGCGGTCACCTCCGTTGACGGGTGGAATGGGCGGTAGGGAAGCGGTCCGGGTGGACGGCTCGGGGATGTCGAAGCGCGAAGGGTCCTGACGGGTGATGTCGATGATCGGATCGTCGTCATCGAGGTCGTCGGCGCCGTCCGAGCTGCCGAAGCCGGGGAAGCCGGAGAACGGGTTGTCCTCGGCGGCGTGCGCGGCGTGGGCTCCGTGGGCGGCATGCGAGGCATGGCCTGCGTGCGGAGCCGGGGGAGCGGGGATATCGGCGAACGATGCGGTCGGCGCGGGGGTCTGAGTGGACGTTGCCGTGTCCGGGGCGGCCGGCTGTGCGAATGATGCCGATGGTGCCGGCTGTGTCGGTTGCGCTGATTGCCCCGATCGCGTAGCCGCGGCGGCCTGACCGGCCTGCGCCGCATAGGCCACCTGCTGCGCCACGGCTTCGGTCCCGGTCGCGTCCGCGGATGCCGAAGCGGACGCGCTGCGCGGCTTGACGATCTCCTCGGTGGCGCGTGCGCGGGCCTTGAGCTCCTTGTCTCGCAGTACCGCCAGCGCCTCGTACTGGAACGTGTCCGAGGTCAGCTCCGGTTCCGGTGCGTTGGCCGCGTTGGAGATCACGATGAGCAGCGCCGCCAGGATGTAGTTGGCGATGAGGCTCGAGCCGCCCGCCGCCATATACGGCAGGGTCAGGCCGGTCAGCGGGATGACGAGCGTGATGCCGCCCACCACGGTGAACACCTGGAACGCCATGGTGAACACCAGGCCGGAGGCCAGCAGCTTGCCGAAGCCGTCCTTGACCTTCATGGACGTGATGAACCCGGAGGCCACGATGATCAGGTACATCATCAGGATGGCCAGCAGGCCCACCAGGCCGAGCTCCTCGCCGAGGGCCGCGTAGATGAAGTCCGAGTTGGCGAACGTGGTCAGGGCCGGGTGCCCCTGGCCCAGGCCGGTGCCGAGCAGGCCGCCGGAGGCCAAGCCGAAGATGCCGGTGACCAGCTGCCACGAGCCGCCGTATTCCTTGTTGTATTCCTCGGCGCTGAACGGGTGCAGCCAGGCGTCCACGCGCTGGCCCACATGGCTGAACATGCCCGCGGCGAGCACGGCACCTGCCGCGAAGGCGATCAGGCCGATGATGATCCAGCTCTTGCGGCCGGTGGCCACGTACAGCATGGCCACGAACATGGCGAAGAACATGAGCGAGGTACCCAGATCGTGCTGCATGATGAGCACGCCCATCGAGGCGAACCACACGATGATGATCGGGCCCAGGTCCTTGATGCGCGGCAGCTGCAGGCCAAGCACCTTCTTGCCGCCCACGGCCAGCTGGTCGCGGTGATCGAACAGGTAGGCGGCGAAGAAGAACGCCAGGAACAGCTTGGCGAACTCGCCGGGCTGGAACTGGCCGAGACCGGGGATCTTGACCCAGATGCGCGCGCCGTTGACCTCCTCGCCGATCACGGGCAGCATCGGGGAGAGCAGCAGTACCAGGCCCACCACCATGGACACGTACGAGAACCGCCGCAGCACGCGGTAGTCCCTGAGGAAGATGATGATCGGCGCCACGAGCACCAGCGCCAGGCACAGCCAGAGCAGCTGGCGCGTGCCCACGGACTTGCCCATGCTCTGGTCGATGCGGGCGATCATCGTCACGCCGGTGCTGGTCAGCAGCAGCACGCAGGGGATGATCGACTGGCTCGCGTACGGCTGGAATCGGATGGTCAGGCCCCATAGCACCAGGAAGAGCGCCACCACGACCGCCAGCATGATGAGGTACTGCTGCGGGAACTCGCCGGTGGTGCGCTGGAACATCTGGACCAGGCCGAGAGCGCTCACCGCCATCGCGAAGATGAGCAGCGAGATCTGGCGCAGGCGGGTTGCGATCATTGCGCACCCCCCGTGGCGGCGTCGTCCGCCGCGCCGATGTCCGGGTTGGACGAATCAGAGGAACTGGAATCACCGGACGAACCGGAGTCATTGGACTTGTCGGATGAAGACGAATCGGACGAATCGGCCTTGGCCTGCGCCTTCTCGGCGCTCTTGGTCACGGCCTCGGCCTTCTCCTCGGCCGCCTTCTCCTGCTGTTGCTGAAGTTTGATCATTTCACTGCGGATGATGTTCACATGCGACTGCGCCTCGGCCAGCGAATCCACCGTGATACCCTGCTTGAGCTGGTCACGCCAGGTAGTCGGCAGCTCGGAGGAGGTGATGTCCGTGCGCTCCACCGCATGCGAGAGCTCCAGGCCGAACACGTTGGTGGGGATGCCTTGGTAGATGGTCACCTTGCCGCTGCTGGTGCCCACGTAGTAACGGGTCTGGCTCCAGGCGTACCCGCCCCAGGCCACGCCGGCCAACGCCAGCAGCGCCAGCACGCAGCCGATCACCACGGCGATGGTGCCGCGGCGCTTCTTGACGCGCTTGGCCTTCTTCTGCTCCACATGCTCGGCATGGATGGCCTTGGCCACCTCCGGGTCGTTGGGGTCGGCGGACAGGCGTCCGTCGGTCTTGAGGACCACCGGGATCTCGCCGGTGTCCGGGTTGGCGCGCTCGCCGTTCTCCTCGCGCACGGTGGACGGCTGGGCCACGCGCACCGTGCCGGGTTCGGTGGCGGGCGCGTCGTCGGCGTCCTCGTGGGCGCTGGCCGGCTGGATGAGCGCGGCCGCGCGGGCGGCGGGGGAGTCGTCCTCGCGCAGGGCGGGGGCGGTGGCCACCGGTTCGTTGATGATGTCCGCGATGGGCTCCAGGTTACGGCTGGCCGCACCGCCGATGAGCGGCGTCTGGTGCGGCAGGTCGAAGGCGTCGGCGTCGAGGGCCAGCGTGGCGTCCGCGATCACGGCGGTCACGTTGTCCGTGCTGCCGGCGCGCAGGGCCATCTGCACGAGCCGTTGGGCGCACTCGCCCTGATCGGCCAGCGAGGTCATGGTCGCCTCGATGGTGGAGTCCTCCAGCACGCCGCACAGGCCGTCCGAGCACAGCAGCCAGCGGTCGGCGGGATGGGCCTTGCGGATGGAGATGTCCGGGTGCGGGTCGATGTCGAAGTCGCCGAGCACGCGCATCACCACGTTGCGCTGGGGGTGGTTCTTGGCCTCGGCGGGCGTGATGCGGCCGGTGTCGATGAGGTGCTGGACGTAGCTGTGGTCGCAGGTGATGCGGCCCAGATGACCGTCGCGCAGCAGATAGGCGCGTGAATCGCCGATGTGCGCGATCACCCAGTACCCGGCCACGAGGGCCACCGCGGTCACGGTGGTGCCCATGCCGGCCAGCTTGCGCTCGCGCTTGGCCTTGCCCACGATCGCGTCGTGCGCGGCCATGACGGAGGTCTCCATCATGCGAGAGATGGTTTCGATGTCGCCGCCGGTGTCGTCCTGTTCGATGTGCGCCAACGAGCGGATGGCGATGGAGGAGGCCGTGTCGCCGCCGGCGTGACCGCCCATGCCGTCGCAGATGGCGATGAGGTGCTCGCCCGCGAAGGATGAGTCCTGGTTGTTCGCGCGCACCGTGCCCACGTCGGACACGGTGGTGGAATACAGGAAGAGCGGTTGTGAAACGGCGGAATTGGGCATGCGGCTACCTCAGTTCGAAGGTGGTGGCGCCGATGCGCACGGGCACGCGGGCGGGCAGGATGGTCGGACGGTTGATGCGCTGCAGGTTCACGACCGTGCCGTTGGTGGAGTTCAGGTCCTCGATGGCCCACTGGCCGGCGCGGGGATCCTTGTAGACGCGCGCATGGTGGGAGGAGACGAACTCGTCGTCCAGGACCACGGTGTTCGAGGCGGCGCGTCCCAGCGTGATTTCGGAGCCGCTCAGCGGCACGGAGCTGCCCGCCAGCGGTCCGTCGATGATCACCAGGAGGGTAGGCTCCGCCCCCGACCCGGCGGTCGGTGTGCGGTGTGCGCGTACGGGGGACTGCGGCTGCGGGATCTCGGCGTTGGCCTTATGGGCTTCACGCTCGCGTTCACGGCGACGGCGTGCGCGCGAGGGACGGGGGCTGAACGTCTCGATGTCCCGATGCAGGGAACGCACGCACAGCCATACGAAGACCCACAGCAGGATCAGGAATCCGTACTTGAGTAGGGCGAATGTCAGTTCGGTCATGGATGCCGACTTTCGGGCGGGTGCGCTCGATTACTCCTGGGCTTGCGCCGAGGCCCAGTAGAGGATGCGCGTGCGGCCGATGGTGATGGTGTTGCCGTCCAGCAGCGTGGCGGCGGGCACCTGATGGCCCTCCACGTACGTGCCGTTCGTGGAGCCGAGGTCGCGGGCGATTACGCCGTTGTCCGTGATGTCGATCTCCAGGTGCTTGCGGGAGATGCCCGGATCGTCGATGACGATGTCGCAGCCGGAGCCGCGGCCGATCACGGTCTTGTCCTTGGTGAGCAGGTACTGGTTGCCGTTCACCTCGAGCACCGGGCTGTCCTCGGTCTGCGCGTCCGTGGTGACGGGCACGGCGTTGCCCTGCACGGATTCGGAGGTGAGGTTGAAGTTGCCCTTGGACAGATCCAGATCCTCTTCGAAGATCACGACCACCGGGCCCACGAAAGCGTAATGCTGGCTCTTGGCGTACTCGGTGAGGTTGTCCGCCAGCTCATTGGCCAAGGTCTCGCTTCCCCACGCTTCGATGCGGTCGAAGTCCGGCGTGCTGAGCTTGAAGCGGTATTCGTTCGGGGCCACGGTGCGGTCGCGGCCCACCGGCATGGCCTCGGCGTCGATCTCGCGCTCCAAGGCGCTGGAGAGGTCGACAGGCTGCAGATCCTTGGAGCCGAATTTGGCGAACACTCCGTTGACTGCACCCTCCACGCTTTTTTCAAAACGGTCGAGAACGCTCATAGTCATCCCTTTCTAATCTTCACCTATCCTACGCGGCAATGGGAATTTGGGGCAAAAAACCATCCCCCAGCGTGGTTATGGGTGCAAAATTTACAAAAATTAGGGCTTCCTATGGGCGCGGCGCACCACCCGGCACCACATCGCTTCGGGGGCTTCTCAGCGACGGCAGAGGGCCGGCGGTTGGCTATCAGACTGCACTGACGGGTCGTGGCGGCGGTGGAGAGCCAGGCTTTGGACTTTTGCCGTCGCTGAAAACGGTTTTGGCGACGTTTGCGGGCCAAGGTATGGCCGGATGCCGTCGCTGAGCGATTTCATCGGAGGCGGCGTGCCGGCCCTTGGCCCGTTGCCGTCACTGAAGGGCATCCGGCGACCGTTTGCGACGGCGAAGTGCCAGCTTCCGACCGTCCGGCATCTCCGCACAACGGCGTAGGTTGTAAGGCATGAGCGAAACGACTGATACCAACGATGCCATCAAGGATTTTCCCCGCCGCAAGGCCCGGACGTTGCGGTTCACCTGCGGCGCGCCGCGGTCCGCGAAGGTGATTGCGGATGGCTCCCGCGCGCTGTTCCTGCGCTCCGACGGTCCCGAGGATTTGGTCACCGCGCTGTGGCTGAGCTGGTTCGATGCCGACGGCGAACATCACGAGACCAAGCTCGCCGATCCGCGTGAACTGCTGGGTGGCAAGGCGGACAGCGAGGACGTGCCGGCCGAGGAGCGCGCCCGCCGCGAACGCGCGCGCGAGGGTGGTGCCGGCATCGTGGGCTATTCGGTCTCCGATGCGGGCGATCGTGTGGTGTTCACCATCAACGGCCGTCTGTTCATGACCGAGATCGGCGAAGCGGATGCCGACGGCAACGTGACCTGGCCGGACGAATACTTCGACGGGACGGACGGGAGCGAGACCGGTGCGACGACCACGCCCGTCGCTCGGACGCGCGAGCTGGCTGGTGCATGGCTGGACGAGGATCCGGACATGTACGCCCCGGTGCTTAATCCGCGCATCGCCCCGGACGGTACCCACGTGCTGTACACCACCGGTTCGTACCTGATGCTGGTGGACATCGGCGATTGGCCGGCCGAGGCGGCCGACGGCACTGTTGTCAACGAGTCCGGCGACGGCATTGCGGAGGTTCCGGCCGGCGAGCTGGCCGACGGCGTGGACGTCGAATCGGACGCCGTGGAGGAGGCCCTGAGCGAGGGGCTGTATGGCCAGGACGCTGACGATGAACCGGACGGTCTCGATGGCTCTGGCGTCGACGATGAGGACGGCCCGCTGGACGACCGCATCACCGCGATCTACGGCGTGAGCGTGGAGGACGAGGACGGCAATCCGGCCGAGAACACCTGGAAGATCGGCCTGGCCGAATTCGTGGCCGGCGAGGAGATGGACCGGTACGACGGCTTCTGGTGGTCCCCGGACTCGCAGCATGTGATGTTCGAATCCTTCGACACCGCCGACGAGCCGACCTGGTACATCAGCGACCCCGCCAATCCGGAGGTCCCCGCTGCCGGCCGCCGCTACCCGCGCGCGCTGACCCGCAACGCGGACGTGTACCTGACCGTGATCTCCTTGGCGTTCGACGCGGACGACCGGTACGTGGGCATCACCGCCAACGCGGATGTGGACTGGGATCGTGAGGCATACGAATACGTGGCTGCCGTGAATTGGAGCGAGGGCCACGACCCGCTACTGCTCGTGCAGAACCGCCGCCAGACCCGCGACCAGGTGCTTGAGGTGGCCGTGGCCGCCGCGGAGGAGCCGGAGACGCTGAGTGCCAAGGCCGTTGAAGACTGGCGTGCGGCGCTGTTGCAGGAGGATGCCGAAACCGGGGATGGCGTCGATGCCGAGTCCGAGATGCTCGTACCCGCCTTTGGCGCGACGCGCGTGCTGGAGGAGCATGCGAACGACCAGTGGATTGACCTGGTGGCCGGCACTCCCGCCACCACGCCGGACGGTCGTCTGGTCTGCGCTCTGAACGATATGGACACGGACACCAACCGTCTGACCGTGGACGGCCGCCCGTTCACGCCAGCCGGCTGGAACGTGCGCGAGGTGCTGCATGTGGATGACGCCGGGGTGATGGCCGTGGTCCAGCGCGAGCCGGATACGGCCGAACTGCCGTCCGTCTGGGCTGCGGCCGGCGGCGAACATGACGCCCGCAGCTTCGATGTGGTGCTGTTCGATTACGACGGTTCGCATGACGGCGACGCGGTGCCCGTCACCACGCGCCCTGGCGTCTGGACTGTTTCGGCCGGTCCGCGTGGCATGGTCATCTCCGGCCGTGACATGGAGCACGCCCACGCGCACACGACCCACTGCTTCACGCCGGATACTGCTTGCGCCGGTATCGATGATTCGTCGTTCTTCTCCGGCTCCCCTCTCCGAGGGGAGCTGTCGTCCGAAGGGCGACTGAGGGGAGCTGCGACGGAGGAACTCCCCTCAGTCAGCTCCGCTGACAGCTCCCCTCAGGGAGGGGAGCCCAAGAGCGGCCGCGGCTTCTCCGCGGACATCGCCAACTACGCGGCCGAACCCGGTTTCACACCGAACATTCGCTTCACGCGCCTCGGCGAGCATCGCCTCTACACGGCGATCATCGCGCCGAGCGCCGATAGCCCGTACGCGCGCGCCGAGAAACTGCCGGTGCTTATGAAGCCGTACGGCGGCCCCGGCCACCAGCAGGTCGTGGATTCGCAGTCCTTCTACTGGGATGCGCAGTGGTGGGCCGACCAGGGCTTCCTGGTGGTCACCGCGGATGGCCGTGGCACCACCGGCCGAGGCCCCAAGTGGGATCGTGCCATCTTCGAGAACATGAAGGACGTGACCCTGGCTGATCAGATTGAGGCCGTCCGCGCTCTGCCCGAAGCGGTCGCCGCGCTGGACGAGACGGAACCTGTCCCCGCGCCCGACCTTGACAAGGTATGCATGATCGGCTGGTCGTACGGCGGCTTCCTCTCGGCGCTCGCCGTGCTGGACGCGCCGGACGTGTTCAAGGCCGCGTGCGCCGGCGCCCCGCCCACCGACTGGACGCTGTACGACACGCATTACACCGAGCGCTATCTGGGCCTCGACCCCGAGGTGTACGCGCACAACGGCATCATCCAGGACGCCCCGAAGCTCGAACGCCCGCTCATGCTCATCCACGGCTTTGCTGATGACAACGTCACCATCACCCACAGCCTGCGGCTCTCCCGGGCGCTGATGGCGGCGGGCCGGCCGCACACGTTCCTGCCACTCACCGGCATCACCCACATGACCAACGACGAGACCGTGGCCGAGAACCTGCTCATCCTCCAGCGCGACTTCCTCAAGGACGCGCTGGCCTAACGGTCGGCCGAACGCCGGCCTATTCGGCTGCCGGGTGCCGTAGCGGTCTTTTGAGGACATGAGCACGGTCCTACTGAATCCAAAAGACCGCAAAACACGGTTTCAGCGGTCTTTTGAGTCCAGTTGTGTCCGTCTTCTGGATTCAAAGGACCGCGAAAGCCCCCTGTAGCGGTCTTTTGATGCTAGAAGCACTGGTCTTCTGGGCTGAAAGGACCGCGAAAGCCACACGGGATGGGCGGAACAGCTGTTGCACAGCCCGGAAGCACCCGTCACGCCACCCGAATCTGCCCGGTAATCGGCCGCCGCGGACCCTCTGCCCTAAGATAAGGGGCATGCAGGTGACGATGATCGACGAACGCACGTATGCCCAGACCATGACGGACATGGTGGTGCCCGCATTGGAGCAATGCCGCACCGAAGGCTGGTTCGACCCGGCCACCGCCGAACGTGCGGCCGGCCTCGAGCCACTGGTCGGTGACGTGATCGGCGACAACGGCAGCCACCCCGGCCAGCTGCACTACCTGTGCTACGACGTCGCCAAATTCGACGCCATCCGTGAGGAGGGGGCCACCGCCACCTTCCGCGGGGTCGTCGTGATCAGCCACGGCTTCACCGAGTTCGCCGAAAAGTACGACGAGCTGGTCTGGTACTTCCTGCTCGCCGGCTATTCGGTGTGCGTGCTCGACCATCGCGGCCACGGCAAATCCGCGCGCAACGTGGAGAACCGCTGCATGGTCTGGATCGACGACTGGCGTCGCTACGTGGTCGATCTCGCCGCGTTCGCCCAGACCATCGGCCAGCAGTACGCGGCCGGCATGCCCCTGAACCTGTTCTGCCATTCGATGGGCGGCGGCATCGGCGCGGCCGTGCTGGAGCAATACCCCACCCTGTTCGACAAGGCGGTGCTGTCCGCCCCGATGATCGCCCCCGCCACCGGCATGCCGCTGGGCGTGGCGCGCGTGCTCGTGGGCGTGCTGTGCAAGCTCGGCTTCAGCCACAAGCGCGTGTTCGGCCAGGGGGACTTCACGCCCGAATTCTCGATGAAGGGCAACGAAGGCGCCTCCGAGGCCCGCGAACGCTGGTACTTCAAGCTGCGGTGCGAGAACCCCGAATATCAGACCTACTGCGCGGCCTTCGAATGGGTGCGTCAGGCGCTCAAGATGAACCGCGCGGTGTTGAGCCCCTCGGCCTGCTCGGAGGTGGAGACGCCGATCCTGCTGTTCCAGTCCGGCCGGGACATCTGGGTGCTCAACAAGCCGCAGAACCGGTTCGTCGAACTGGTCAGGGACGGCGGCGGCGAGGCGACCATCGTGCGCTTCCCCGAATCGCGCCATGAGATCTTCTCGATGCCGAACAGCACGTTCCGCCCCTACCTTGAGCAGATCCTCAAGTTCTACGACGATCCGATGATCGCCAACGCCTCCTACTGAGGCTGTATCTCGACTCCCCTTGCCGGGGGGCTGTCTCGTTCTTGCGCTGTTCTTCCCATGCCGGTGCCTTGGCTCCCCTTGTCAGGGGAGCTGTCACCGCAGGTGACTGAGGGGTAGTCCCCAAGATACATTCCGGTTCGGCAAATCCGCCCTCTCCTGATTGAAGACTACATAACCGAATGTAGCTCTTCATCGAGAGTTCACCGTGCGGTCATCTTGCGGCCCGGCCCGCTTCAAATGGCGGGAGAACAATGGAAGCATGGACATCATGTCTTCCCTTCGCCGCCGCGCCGCCGCGGTCGTCGCCGTGATCGCCGCCGGCGCGTTGACGCTTGCCGGTTGCTCCCTGCTGCCCGATGGCGGCAACGGCAACGCGGACGCCGCATCCGATGCCAACACGCAGACCTTCACCCCGGCGGATGGCAAACCCACCGCCACGCTCAACGTGGCCTCCGGCTCCGAGAACAAGGAAGTCGCCACCGCCATCCAGAAGGCCGCCGACGCCTCCAACGTAGCCATCACCATGCACTACATGGGCTCGCTGGAGATCATGAACGCGCTCAAGGCCGGCGGACGGGACTACGACGCCGTCTGGCCCGCCTCCTCCATGTGGATCTCGATGGGAGACACCAAGCACGTGGTCAAGGACGCCGCCAGCACGTCCACCACGCCCATCGTCTTCGGCATCGCCAAATCCAAGGCCGTCGCCCTGGGCTGGGCGGACTCGACCGGCACCACCAAACCCGTGAGCACAGCGGACATCATCGAGGCCGTCAAGAAGGGCGACCTCAAGTTCTCGATGACCTCCGCCACCCAGTCGAACTCCGGCGCCTCCGCCTACCTGGCCTTCATGACCGCCCTGCGAGGCGGCGACGGGCCGCTCACCGACGCCGACCTCAAGAACGCCGACCTCAAGACCCAGGTCAAGACGCTGCTGTCCGGCGTGGACCGCTCCTCCGGCTCCTCCGACTGGCTCAAGGACATGGTGGTGGCCAATCCCGACCGCTTCGATTCGATGGTCAACTACGAATCGCTGGTCATCCAGGCCAACAAGATGCTCGAAAAGAACGGACACGACCCGCTGCTCGCCGTCTACCCGGCGGACGGCATCGCCATCTCCGACTCCCCGCTCGGCTACGTGGACCGCGGGCAGAATCTCAAGGACGCCTTCGACTCCTTCGCCAAGGCGCTCGCATCCAAGGACTCCAAGCTGGAGTTCGAACGCGCCGGCCGCCGCACCGGACTGGGCGGCGTGCTCGCCTACGCCTCGGACAGCAAGGTCAAGGAATCCTTCCGTGCGGACTGGGGCATCAACGCGGACGGCTCGGCCCTGAAGACCATCCCGCTGCCCGCCGCATCCGTCATCAACAGTGCGCTTAACGTCTACCAGACCGCCTTGCGCAAGCCCAGTTGGACCGTGTGGGTGGTGGATTATTCCGGCTCCATGTACGGCGACGGCAAGGACGGCGTGGTCAAGGGTCTCAATGCTGCACTTGACCCGGCTAAAGCCAAGGCCGCGTACATCGAACCCGCGGACGACGACGTGAACATCCTCATCCCCTTCGAATCCGAGGCGCACAGCCCCATCAAGGCCACCGGACAGAACACCGAGACCCTGCTGAACAAGGCCCAGACCACCGAGGCCAGCGGCGGAACCGACATCTACCTCGGCCTTGACGAGGCGCTGAAGCAGCTGCCGAGCGAATCCGAGGCCTCGAAGTACACCACCGCCATCGTGCTCATGACGGACGGACGGTCGGAGACGGGCCACCAGTCGTCCTTCGAAAGCGATTACAAGAGCGACGGCCGCGACCTGCCGATCTTCTCCATCATGTTCGGCGACGCCGATCCGAGCCAGCTCAAGTCCCTCGCCTCACTGAGCAACGCCAAGGTGTTCGACGGCCGTTCCGGCGATCTGGCCGCCGTATTCCGTCAGGTCAAGGGATTCAACTGATGGCTCGACTGATGGGCCGGTCGGCCGGTGAATCGATGGTCGCGGCCGGTGAAGCGCGCACGGTACTCGCGGAAAGGAGCGCACAGTGCTGCAGGTGATATGCGGATTCGTGGCCGGCGCGCTGCTCGCCGGGCTGGGCTTCTGGCTCGCCGGCGGCGGCGTGGTGGGCATGGGCGTGGCCGTGGTGCTGGCCGCGCTGGGCTACGTGGCCGCCTCCACGCTCACCGAGCCTGAACGCCGCATCGGCAAGATCCTCGTCTCCGCGCTGCCGAACGGGCAGAAGGCCGCCGACGCCATCGACGCCGCCAACACGCGGCTCAACGGCATCGGCATGCTGCTGCGGCAGGTGCGCGACCCCGTGGTGCGCAAGGAAGCGAACGATTTCATCGTGGCCACGCAGGACCTGGTGAAGTACGTGGCGCGGGATACGTCCGCCTACGCCATCCTGCGCCACTACATCACCGTGTACGGCGGCCAGACCGAGAAACTGCTGCGCTCGTACGTGGACGTGGAAAGCTCCGGCGCGCGCGACCAGGTGGCCAAGGCCCGGCAGGAGACCATCGAGGCGTTGCAGGTGCTGGAACAGACCGCGGCCGGCGAGCTGAGCCGTGCGGTGAGCGCCAAGACGCTCGGCATCGCGGCCGATTCCGATGCCATCCAGCGTTTGGCCCGCATGGACGGGTACGACACGGACACGGCGGCGGCCGGCGTGCCCGCGGGGCCGGCTGCGCATACCGCTGGCATCACACCGCCACTTAGCGGGCCGACCGCCCAGCAGGCCCCCGCACCGGACCACCCGGCGCCGTCGGAGCCGAGAACGGAGCAACAGCAATCATGAAACTCTCCAAATCCAAGATCATCGGCCTCATCGCCCTGCTCGCGGTGGTGGCCGTGGTGTGCGGCACGCTGGTCTGGCGGCAGTCCCAGCCCAAACCCGCCGCGCCGGTCGAGCAGGTGAAGGTGACCGGCTACCTCGGCGGCGAGAAGATCGGCCTGTTCGACGACGCCAAATTCAAGGCCGCCGCCGCCAAGCAGGGCCTTGACATCGACTACCGCAAGGCCGGCTCGCTGGCCATGATGGACGCCGACCGCTCCGGCATGGACTACCTGTTCCCCTCCTCGCGCGCGGCCGTGGAATACGGCAACGCCAAGGGCGTCAAGGCCCAGCAGAGCGACATCGTTTTCAACTCGCCCATCGTGCTGTACACGCACAAGGCCGTGGCGGACGGGCTGGTCGCAGGCGGGCTCATCACCAAGGACCAGAACGGCGTCTACCACATGGACATGGCCAAGGCCGTGGACGCAATGGAGAACAACAAGACCTGGGCGGACGTGGGGTACACGGCAGGCTACGGACAGTTCCGCATCGACTCCACCGACCCGGTCCAGTCGAACTCGGGCAACGAATACGCGGCGCTCATCGCCACGGTCCTCAACGGCGGGCAGCCGGCCACCGTGGATTCGGTCACGCGCGACGGCTCCAAGATCGCGGATATCTTCGCCAAATCGGGCTGGATGGAGACCTCCTCCGAGGACTCGTTCAACCAGTTCCTCACGCTCGGCGTGGGCTCCAAGCCGATGATGGTGGGCTACGAATCGCAGATCCTGGACCTGGCCGTGAACCAGCCGGACGCCTTCAAGCAGATCAAAGACGACGTGACCATCGTCTACCCCACGCCCACCGTCTGGAGCACGCACACCGTGATGGCACTGGACGACAAGGGCGTGAAACTGCTGAACCTGCTCAAGACGCCGGAAATCCAGAAACTTGCGTGGGAGCGTCACGGCTTCCGTGCGGCCAATTTCGTGGGCACGGACTCCATCAGCCGGTTCAAGGTGCCCGGCACGCTCGACCAGATCCCCGCCGTCTCCGAACTGCCCAACAACGACGCCATGCAGAAACTCATCGCCACCCTCCAGGGCGTCAAGCAGTAGCCGTCATCCCTTGTCGGCGCTGGTTTTCTCGGCTCCCTTATCAGGGGAGCTGGCTCGCACAGCGAGACTGAGGGGTAGTCAGCACGAATGTCATGTACGAAAGGATCCACACCATGCCCAACCAAATCACCCTCGCGGACCTCACCAAGGGCGCATCTCCCGTAACCAGCCCGTCGCTCGCCACCGCCGGCGCTGCGGGCGGGGAGCTCGTACCCAGCGCCGCCGAAGCGCAGGCCGCCGCGGCCCTGACCCCGGACCAGCAGATCGCCAAGCTGCCGGCCGCCGACCAGGCCACCGTCAACCAGCTCGCCGGCCAGATCGACTTCACGCGCGACGGCATCGAATCCAGCTACGGCAAGGACGCCCAGCGCGCTACCTCCACCTTCGCCGACGAGATTCTCTCCGACACCCGCTCCAAGGACACCGGTGAGGCCGGCGAACTGCTCAACACCATGCTGGTGACCATCGATGAGGCCGAGCTCGGCGGCTTCCGCAAGCTGCCCATCATCGGCCAGGTGGCCGTCTCCATCGACAAGCTGCGCCGCCGCTACCAGAAGGTGGACTCGCAGATCGACGAGATCATCACCAAGCTCGAGGCCGCGCAGGCCAAGCTCGTGGCGGACATCTCCATGTACGACACGATGTACCAGCAGAACGCTCAGCAGTACCGCGAGCTCAAGATGACCGTGCTGGCCGGCAAGAAGGCGCTCGCCGACTTCCGCGCCACCCAGCTGCCCGCGCTGGAGGCCGAGGCCGCCAAGAGCGGCGACGCCATGCAGGCCCAGGTCCTCAAGGACTTCAAGTCCAAGCTCGACCGCTTCGAGAAGCGACTGGACGACCTCGACCGCATCTCCGTCGTGACGCTGCAGACCGCGCCGCAGATCAAGATCATCCAGAACGCCGACCAGACCATCGTGGACAAGATCGACACCACCATCTCCACCACCATCCCGGTGTGGAAGAGCCAGATGGTGATCGCGCTGGGCCTGTCCAACCAGCGCAAGGCCCTCGACCTGCAGAACAAGGCCGATGACGTGACCAACAAGCTGCTCCAGCGCAACGCCGCCGCCCTGCACAAGGGCGCGGTGGATGCCGAGAAGGCCAACCAGCGTTCCGTGGTCGAGATCGACACGCTGGAGAAGATCAACTCCGAGCTCATCGCCACCCTCAAGGAGACCGTGCAGATCCAGAAGGAAGGCAAGGCCAACCGCGAGGCCGCGCAGGTCAAGATGCGCCAGATCGAGTCCGACCTCAAGCAGGCCCTCCTCGAAAACGCCCAGCAGATGTGACTTGGTAGAGTAGCCTCAGCGATTCCATGCATCGCGCCCGTCGTGTATGGCTCCCCTCGCTGAGGGGAGCTGGCCGCGTAGCGGACTGAGGGGAGTCACATCGAAGCAAGGGGAGTGAACGAGCGATGGCGTCGAACACGTCGGAACCGGAGAATCAGCACGGCAAGGCCAGCGCGGCCGGCAACCTCGCCGGCGGCCACGTCGTCTCCGCCAGAGCCACGGTGGTGGGCCTGGCGGCCATCGTGCTGTGGAGCTTCATGGCCGGCACCGTGCGCATCGTGGCCGAGGATTTCGGCGCCACGCTCGGTTCGGCCCTCATCTACACGTTCGGCGGCATCCTGCTGCTCATCTTCCGCCGCCCGGTACCGCTGCGCGAATTCCCCCGGAAATACCTTATCGCCGGCGGCCTGCTGTTCGTGTTCTACGAATCGTCCATCTCCCTCTCGCTGGGCCTGGCCTCGACTGCCGCGTCCTCGGTGGAGGTGAGTCTGGTCAACTACTTGTGGCCCACGATGATGGTGCTGCTCGCCGCCGCCGTCTCCCATCGTCACCACGCGGTGCTCAAGGTGCTGCCCGGCGCGGTAGTGGCCACCGCGGGCGTGGCCCTGGCCGTCGGCGGCAATTCCGGGCTTGACTGGCATGCGGCCGCGCAGCATATCGCGGAGAACCCGCTGCCGTACGTGCTGGCGTTCCTCGGCGCGTTCGCCTGGTCCATCTACGCGGTGTTCACCCCCGCATGGTCGCAGGGCGTGGACGGCACGTCGCTGTTCTTCCCGTGCGTGGCGGTGGCGCTGTGGATCATCCACTTCACTTCAGGCGAGGGACTGCCGGCCACGATGCCGGGACCGCTGGCATGGCTGTTCGTGCTGGTGGCCGCCGCGTCGATCGGCGGCGGATACGCCTGCTGGGGGTACGGTATCCTGCACGGTTCGATGGAGCGGCTGGCCATCGCCTCCTACGCCACCCCGGTGCTGTCCACCGCGGCCAGCGCCGTGCTGCTGGGTCTGGCGCTTGCGTTGCCGTTCTGGTGCGGCGTGGCGCTGGTCGTGGCCGGTTCGGTGCTCAACTACCTGGTCACCGCGCGGAAGTAGCGCTTGATTGCGGCAGGGAGGGGCTGTTTTGACTCCCTCTGTTAAGCCAGGATTGACAGGAGTTCGTCATTAATCACAGGATGAGCTGGCGGCGGAGCCGACTGAGGGGTAGTTCCGTCGAATTCGTGTCAATCTCGGTGCAACGAGCCTTTTAGCTTGGCTCTGTTAAACCAAGATTGACATGAATCCATGTCTGGCTACCCCTCAGTCGGCTTCGCCGGCAGCTCCCCTGACAAGGGGAGCCAAGAATAAGGGCCATGTCAATCTTGGTTTAACAGAGCCTTTAGCTTTCCCCTTACTTGCCCCGACGCTCGGACGGCCTGCGCAGCGGGTCGAGTAGCGTATCCGGGTTGGAGATGCCGAGCATGCTGCGGCCGCCGGTCGATTCCGGGTGCCGCGCCAGAATCGCCAACGAGATCGCGCCCGGAATCATGATGATCGCGGCGATCGCCGCCAGTCCCCAGCTCACGAAGATTCCGATGCTGACCAGTACGACCGCAACCACTGCGATTGCTCCGATGATGGTCGCTCGGGCCTGCTTCGGTCCCGATGCCTTGGTCCACGTGCCTTTCGCCGTCTTCGATACCTTTGATGACGGCCCGTCGCTCCGCTGCAATCGCTCTTCATTCGCATTCGTCATACCCATCAGCATATGCCACCCGGCCGGTGCCCATGGACGTTCCCCGCGGCGGCCGTTCGGCCCGTAGTAACGTGAATCCCATGAGCGAGCACAACGGTACTTCAACACAGATCGCATACTTCGCCGGCGGCTGTTTCTGGGGCCTCGAACGGTACTTCCAGAACGTCGACGGCGTCACGGACACCACGGTCGGCTACGCGCAGTCCAAGGTGGAATCGCCCACCTACGAGCAGGTCTGCTCGGGCGCGACGGACGCGGCCGAAACCGTGCAGGTCACGTTCGACCCGTCGCAGGTGAGTCTGCGTACGTTGGCACTGCTGTTCCTGGAGGTCATCGACCCGTTCTCCGTGGACCGTCAGGGCGAGGACACCGGCCGCCAGTACCGTACCGGCATGTTCTACACCGACGACGCGCAGAAGTCCGTGTACATCGCCGCGTTGGAACAGCTGGTGGACCGTCAGCCGCAGCGTCCGGCCGTGCTGGTCGAGCCGCTGCGCAACTTCTACCCGGCCGAGGCGCATCATCAGGACTACCTCATCAACAATCCCGGCGGCTACTGCCATGTGCCGATCGCGGCCATCGCGAACGTGAAGCACCGTCAGAAGTACGTGGAGCGCATCTGGGACCTGACGTTGGAGCAGTTCGCGGTCACGCAGAACGCCGCCACCGAGCGCCCGTTCGTCAACGAGTACGACGAGGAGTTCGAGCCGGGCATCTACGTGGACATCGTCAGCGGCGAGCCGCTGTTCTCCTCGCGTGACAAGTTCGATTCCGGCTGTGGTTGGCCGGCGTTCTCTCGCCCGATCGCCGCGTCTCTGCTGACCGAGCACGAGGACCACCGCATCCCCGGTCGCGATCGCATCGAGGTACGCACGGCGGAGACGCAGATTCATCTGGGCCACGTGTTCGAGGACGGCCCTGCCGACCGTGGCGGCCTGCGCTACTGCATGAACTCGGCGGCCTTGCGGTTCGTGCCGCGCTCGCGGATGGAGGCCGAGGGCTACGGCGACTGGATTCCCGCCGTGGATGGCACCGATGCGGGTGCCGCCAACGCCGCGAAGGGCGACGAGTCATGAGCATGGAGAATGTGCCGCCGACTGCTGAAACCGGCTCGGCACGTCCTGCGCATCCGCGGCCGCAAAAGCGGGAGAACGAGCACACGGTCGCGGGCGGGCATCGTCCGATGCGCCGCGCCGATCGCGAGGTGACCGACCCCGCACAGATCGCCGCGATTATCGACGGGTGCGACGTCGTGGAGATGGCGTACGTGGACGCCGAGGGACTGACCATCGTGCCGCTCAACTTCGGGTATGAGTACTCGGTTGGTGCGGTGGGTGCGGCCGGTGTGGTTGTCGTGAATGGTCCGGCTGGTCCGGTTGATTCAGCGGGTATGACTGATTCGACCGGCTTGACTGATTCGACTGACCTGGCTGATTCGACTGACCTGGCTGATTCGATTGGCACGAATGCCGCCGCAGCTGCTGATGATAGCGGCGATGCCAACGGCGCCCCCGGCCATCTGGCGCTCTGGTTCCACTCCGCCCCACGCGGCCGCAAACTCGACGCGATTCGAGCCGCCGGCAATCGCCTCCCGGTCGCCTTCACCATGCAGACCGACTGCGAGGTGGTGGCCGGCCGGACCGCGTGCAACTGGGGCGAGGCGTTCAAGTCGATTGTCGGCAACGGCACCGCCTCGCTGGTCGACAGCCTGGACGAGCGCCGTCGCGGCCTGCAGGCCCTCATGACCCAGCAGGCGCACATGCCCCACGTCGAATTCACCGACGCCCAGCTCATGAGCGTAGCCGTCTGGAAAATCGAGGCCGACTATTTCACCGTCAAGGTCCGCCCCAAGCCCGGTCCGGCGCACCGGGGCTAATCGTTCACATGGAGTCTATGGCGTCTACGATGGGGCGAAGTCGTGCCGTCAGCTCCGGTGCATCGTGCATGACAGTGTCGTAGAGTGATTCAACGTCGATTTCGTCGTAATCGTGAACCAGTACGTTGCGAAGCGCGCGGAGCTCGGCCCAAGGCAAGTTCGGCATTGATTGACGGCAGCTTCCGGAGAGCCTGCGAGCACATTCCTGGGCCTGCGTCATTTCCATGGCGACGGAATTGAAGCGCATGCGATCGGCGAACAGATCATCGGGCGATTGGGCGCCTTGCGCGTCTTCGATGGCATGGTCGAGATGCTCTAGCAGACGGATGAGCGTGGTTTGGTCGCGGAAGAGCTGGTCGCTGTGAATGATAGGCGTGGTGTTATCCCAATGGCCTGTCTGGCGTGGGGCGTTGTTCATGGGCGTCAGGCCACCTTAATCATGTCTTTGGCGATATATTCGAGGAATCGTTGGCTGGCCCGGCTTCGTTGCGCGTTGCGGAGCAGCGAGTCGTATGAAGTCAGCGACACCTTGCGGCCGGTCATCGATTCCAAGTCGTCAGTAAGCCGTTGCATTGTCATCATCGAATGCGAAGCGCCGGGTTTGAGCCGATACAGCAAATCCACGTCGGAATCCGGTCGTGCCTCACCTCGCGCCACGGAGCCGAAAACGTACATGTCCGCGATGTCGTATCGCTCGACGAGCTGGGAGATGATCAGTCGCAATGTGACGATTTCGAGTGTGCTGTCATGAGAAAGGCCGGGATTATCGGTGGGCGCTTGGCCTAGGAGGGGTTGGGCTGCGGCGCTGTTGCTGATACCTGTATCGCCTGTGATGATGCTGCGTAACGAGTTCTCATAGCGCTGCAGGAAGTCCTGTGTTGGGTTGCCGTCGCGCTCTGCGCGAGACACTGCCGACTGCGTGGTCCCCATCATCGCGGCCACGCTGGCTTGATTGATATGTGCGCGCAGTCGTTCTTCGCGCAGTTCCCCAATCGTCTTCATGCCACGAATATAGCATATGTGCTATACGACTGGTCTGTAGGTCCGTCTTTCGCGGTGTTTTCTGCATCAAATCACGCCAATATGAGGCAGAAAACCGTCCGATGATGCAGAAATGTAATTGGAGGTGCATGCGCGGGTTGACGTAATGGAAGTCGTACACCTATGACGCTGCAAACGCCTGACGGCGTCGCCGAAAGGCCGTGCTCTAGCTGTGTGCTGTCATTTACTTCATTTCATGCCGGTACGGCTCCGGAGCAATTGTCGGCAGCGTAGGCAGAGTCGCTTCTGTGCTGCCGACAGTGTCACCTTTCCTGATCGGTGATTAACGCGGGATTCGCGGCAGCTGCATTTCGGACGAAATCCAAATAAGACTCCTCCGTCATTATGTCTGTTGGTACATTGACTCCGTCGGGAGCGCCTTCCTGAATGATTTTCACGAGATCGCTCCACCGTGTAATGATATTTCCATCTTTTTTCTGGGCTTCCATTCGATACCATTTGTCGGCATCGTGATCTTCTCGAAAGCCTTTCCCAGATGAGTTTTCCGTATTGGATTTATTTTTAATTTGGATAAAACGTTCTTTCCCCATACTGCAGAAATCTACTGCAGTTAGGACTTCCCCTCGGCACCACATCCATCCATAATTGCAAACTTTGGTATAAATATACTCTTCGAGTAGATTCCCGCCGACATTTTCCGCAGACATGAATAAATTATGGTATGAGGCCCAATCACGAGCAATATAGATACTTCCAGCACGTGGCTCTACCATCTTTATTAATGCAGGATCTGTGGCAGCCCCTTTTGGTGAAGCGATGCGTTGCGAGGGGAGCACCTTCCAAGCGTTGAAATACTTCTTTGCCCAGGTTGTGAAATACATATCAAGAAAATCTGAACTGTCTAAGGGAAGGCAAGTTTCTTTTACCGGGATACCGGGTCGGTATCCGGAGAATTTGCTCAACATAAGCACAGGGAAGAGCGATTTCATTTCCTGATTGCGGGTCTTGTACGCCTGCGGGTCGATAATAATATCTACGCATCGGTTAAATCGTTGCTGTGCGCTGTCGCTATGAGCGTTACACCAATCTAAAGCTTCGCGTAACTTTGCATAGACGAGTTCCTTGCTTGCATTCTTCGTGCGTGCCATCGTTGCCTCGCCTCCCCTGTAGGTCTGCCTATAAAAGATAGTATACGACGGGTGGTGGGCGGCTAGTCTGCGCTCCAGGTTTTGTCGCTTGTATGAGTGTATCGCGAATATGGGAATTTGCTCCAGTCTCTATCCTGTTTGACTCCGTTCATATCGTCGATGAGTGTTTGTCCAATAGCAGAGCCGAGCTTGATCGGAACTGCGTTGCCAATTTGCCGGTACATATCTGCTAGTTCACCAGCTATCCACCAATCTTCGGGGAAACCTTGGATTGCTCGGTATTCTTCGATACTTAATGGGCGTAATTCTTCCGGATGGCATAAATCTGTCGCTTTCATAATCGGGCTTGTAACAAGCGTTGGTGCCGGTTTATCCCAACTTAATCTTCTATAAAAACCAGTTTTTCCTCCACCGAGGTCAAGAGCTTTCCCCATGGCTTCTCTTTGTATGTTCTTTGGCAAAGACGTCCAATATTGGCCTGCTTTGAGCATTTTAAAATACTTTATTCGTTTCTGTGGGAATTGTATGTAATGATGTGATTTAGGTTCAATATTTTCTGTTGCTTCACGAAACGTCTTCCATTGAGGAAGTCCCCATGAGGGTTGATTGCTGTTGGTGGGGGTTAGCCAGTTGGCTGCTTGGCCGTTGCGCTTGGCGATTATAACAACACGTTCCCGGATTTGTGCTGCTCCAAAATTGGCGGCATTATATAGATTAAAAGATACTTTATAACCCATATCATGTAATTTATTTAAAATGACGCGCATGGCTCCACCGCGCACGGGACGTCCACCATTCTCAATTGGGAAAGGAGTCGAAAGAAGACCTCGTACGTTTTCGATAACTAAATATCGTGGGCGAATATCTGCGGCGATTGCTAAGAAGCGGAGGAACACATTGCCGCGGGCATCGTCGAAAGCCCGGCGGGCTCCGGCGGTGCTAAAGGCTTGGCATGGCGGACCTCCGAACATTATATCTACTTCGTGAGATTCAGGAATCCCGGCCATACGGAGTACGTCTGCTGCGTCATACTCGTTGATGTCTCCAATCAAAGCAGCATTGGGGCGGTTCCTATCTATGGTCATGCGGCATTCTCGGTTGTTCTCGCAATACAACATACTGTGAATGCCGGTCTCCTCCATTCCGAGATCCAGCCCGCCGGCTCCAGTGAAGAAAGACAGTGCTACAATTTCGGGGATTCCTGAGTCCTTGCGTTCATGATCGACGGCTGCGCGTCTTTGGTTATGTTTTTCCAGATAGGTTTCGAGCGTATCTTGTGCAAATGCTCTGCGCGCCCCGACCATAGTGCAATTGAGGGTGCCGTCGTTGACGAGCCGCGTAATAACGGATGGGGATACGCCCATGTACTCTGCGGCTTGCCTACCTGTTAGAAGGGTATCAGTCATGTTGTAATTATGGGCGAGAGACTGGACTAGAAAAAAAGACATTTGTTTTCTTTTATAATCCAGTTACTTCCTTGATTGGTCTTCATCCTTTGCGCCTGATTAGTCTTCGCCCTTTGCGCCGTGATGAAAGATAATGCTGGATGGGATTGCCGCGCCGTAAGGTTAGTGGGCGTTAGCTAGTAGAAAAGTTAGTCAAAGGAGCCCCACGATGATTCTCGTCACCACCACGCCGTCCGTCGACGGATACACCATCACCAACTACCAGGGCATCGTGTTCGGCGAGGTCGTCTCGGGCGTGAACATGTTCAGGGACATCGGCGCGAGCTTCCGCAACGTGTTCGGCGGCCGCAGCCAGGGTTATGAGGAGGAGCTGCTGAACGCCCGCAACGAGGCCATCGCCGAGATGCAGCAGCGTGCCGAGGCGATGGGTGCGCACGCGGTGGTCGGCGTCGACATCGACTACGAGGTGCTCGGCACGGACGGCTCCATGCTCATGGTCACCGCCTCCGGCACTGCCGTGCAGCTCGCGCGCAAGGCCTAAGGCCGGTATCCGAACGCGAACGGGCACGACCCGCCGCGCGATTCATCGACTATTCATCCGATTCCGCGCGATTCCGGTCCGCAAGGCCCTCATAATCGGGTTATGAATGCGGATATGGGTGCCTGGTTCGAGGGGCGGGAAGACGTCGGCCGTGAGGCGTGGAATCGTTTGAAGCCGGTGGGCGGCCTCGCGATGGCGCTGCTTTTCTTCGGCTGCTGGGCGGTGGTGGCCATGATCGTCATGGTGATTCCGTATACGCGGGAGATATTCAACCATTTCGAAGACCATAAAGTCGAAGCGGCGATTCTTGTCGGTGCAACGTTCGTCGTTGCACGTAGCCTAGCGCAGGTGCAGGTGTTCTGGCATCGGGCGCATGTGCCGGAGGGATTGGTCGGCGTGCAGACGGCACTGTTCGAGCCGCAAGGCTACGAAATCGTCGGCGGCGACGACCATACGGATTCCAGCAATGACAGCATGGCGCCCTCGTGGCTGTCCAGGCCGGTGCGGACGCTGCTGTTCCGTCCGGTCTCCGGTGATCGCAGCATTACCGTGTTCGCGTATCCCGCAGGCAGCGAGGTCGGTGATCGAGGAGATGCGGCCCGCGTCACCTTGCTGATTTTCGGTGCTCGGGTTCGTCTGGTGGGGTTTGCCGCCGACCAATCCGGCTCGGATGCATCGCCTGCGCGCCCAGCGGCCAAATACTACGAACGAGGCGAGTATCTGCTGGTGCCGGATGCGGCGGACTCGGCGCAGTCCTCGTTCTGAGCACTGCAGATTCGTGCCGGCCGTCGTTACAACGCGCTGACGCCGCCGTCGACGTGGATGGTTTCGGCGTTCATGAACCCATTGCGCATCAGGAAAAGATAGGCGTCCGCGACCTCGTCGATTGTGCCGAGGCGTTTGAGCGGATTGGCGTCGGCCATCTGCTCGGCTTGGGCCGTGAGCTGTTCCGGCGTCATACCGCGCCACAGGCCGGTGGGCGTCCACCACGGGGCCACTGCGTTCACACGTACGCGCGGGGACGATTCGATGGCAAGTCCCTGTACCAGCGTCTCGATCGCCTGATTGCCCAGCACCGCGCCCGAAGCATTGTACGGTCGTCCGCCGGAGCCCGCGGTCAACGTCAGCGAGCCGCCATCCGAGATATGCGGCAGCACGACTCGTGCGATACGCAACGCAGTGAGGTACTTGCCGTCCACGGCCGCGCGGATGGCGTCATCGGTGTTGTTCAGAAACCCGCCGCCCATCGCGCCGCCCATCATCGAAACGACGTGGTCGAACGGACCGTGCTGTTCCACGAACTCCGCAAGCTGCTGCATGTCCGTCGCGTCCAGGGCGGCGATTTCCGCGTGTGCCGTGCGGTCGGCCGAGGAGACGGCCGTGTCCAGTGCGGTTTTCGCCGCTTCAAGATGTTCTGGCGAACGCCCGATTGCAATCACGTCGGCTCCCTCGCCGAGGGCCTGCCTCGCGATCTCCAGCCCGAACCCCGACGTCCCGCCAATGACGAGTACGTGCCTCCCGCTGAGTGATGCCATGATTCGCCGTCCTTTCGCGCCGTCGTGCCCCTGCGGCTCTGAATCATGATAAAGCAAAAGGGCCGGAACCTTTCGGTTCCAGCCCTTTCTTGCTGGTGCGAGTGGGGGAGTTGAACTCTGCCGACGTTGCTGGTTTGGGTCATGATAGCCGGCTTGGCCTGTGTTTGCCTGGCTTCTGTCCGGTGTTGAATCAAGCGTTTTCGGCTGGTTTGGGTTCGCTCGTCACTTTTTTGTTACGGCGGATCTGGGAGAGACGATCATGCGCCGGAGCCCCTGCCATAAAGAGTTAAGGGGTGTCGGATGTGAATCCGGCACCCCTTGCGGCTCTAATGGGGATGGGTTTGGAGCCACCCCGCCGGTTTCGACCCGTTCCCTAAAAGTCCTTCGTGCGCGCCTGAAGAGCGGGAGCGGCTAGCAGTGTTTCCGCCGGCACTCTCCAGCATAGTCGATATCATGATCGGTGTCGATGACGTTCTCTAGCAGGAATCGATTCGGCCGTCCGGCAATAGTCGGGCGACGTTGCCGCGTCCTACGCGGCGCGGCCCTGATGAAAGGCGCAATCATGCGCAGTTTGGATGAGGAGCCGCGCGGCGGCTCGATGCTCGGGTACATGACGGTGATGCTCATCGTCGTTTCGGCCAAGATCGATACGGTCACGGCCGACTGCATCTGCATGGCTCTGGCAGCCTATGCGATGTGGCAGTACCGCAAGGAAAGCCGTGAGTAGCGACACACTCAGCCCCGGCGGTGTGAACTAGCGGGGTCGATGCGGCCCGTGCGGTGCCCCGAGAGCATGGCCTGCACGGGTCTTTTTCCCAGGGCTATAGGAACAAAAGTGTTGTTTATGCTCCGGGTTCGGTCTTGTGGCAGTGGCAATAGGTGTGTCGTGGTGTTGTTTTCCGCGTGTGGGAATAGAGGGCGTTCCTTTGTTGGGCTGGGTGCCTTGAGAATGAGATCCAGCAAGACGAAGAAGTGTTTCCGTGTGTGGTTTGACAATGAAAAGGAACGGCAGGGCGAAGACGGGCGTGCGGCGTAACCGGATGTCGCAAACGACGACAGTTCCGCGGAATACGGCAACAGCATCGACTGGAACGACGGGTTATAGGAACCAAACGTGGTGTTTATGACCGGGGTTTGGCCTTGTAGCAGTAGGCGTGTCGGGGTGGTTTTAACGCGATGTCGTATTAAAGGCCGCCGGTCAGGCCGTCCGGTGCCTGTTCGA
>NZ_JAHBBJ010000007.1 GCF_019331675.1 Bifidobacterium miconisargentati | reverse complement strand
GTTCATCAGGCGCTTGCTGGTTGCTTGTTTATCTTGGTCGAAAACATCCTACCCAGGAAGCGCTCTTCTCTTACTCCCTCAACGGCTCAACGACGAACCCACACCCACGAAAACAACACAAGCGCCTGTTTTTGCTTCCGGGTTCACGCTCGATGACGGCCCTCAGCAGCCATCGATGACGCGGGAAGCGGTGGACGCTGCCCGTGGGGCCGACAAAGTCCTGTTGTTCCTGGGCCTGCCTGAGTTCGCGGAATCCGAGGGGTACGATCGCACCACACTTGATTTGCCTTCCAAGCAGATTGACGTATTGCATGCGGTACGCAAGGTGAATCCGAATATCGTGGTCGTGTTGTCCAATGGCTCGGTCGTATCCGTCGCCGATTGGCAAGACGAGATCAGTGGATTGTTGGAGTCCTGGCTTCTCGGTCAGGCAGGTGGCGGAGCGACAGCCGATGTGCTGTATGGAGACGTCGATGCCACGGGACGTTTGGCCCAGACCATTCCGATGAGTCTCGAAAACGACCCTTCGATGATGAACTTTCCAGGCAGCGAAGGCAATGTTGATTATGGTGAAGGCGTATTCGTGGGTTATCGGCATTATGATACCCAGCATGTGCCGGTGGCCTATCCGTTCGGATACGGGCTCAGCTACACCACATTCGCCGTCGAGGACATGCAGGTCGACGTCACTGGGAGAACCTCGGCGACGGTTCGCGCTTCAGTGACCAATACCGGCAAGCGTAGGGGATCGCAGACGATACAGCTGTATGTAGCGCCACGGCACGAGTCCGCGGCTGCAAGACCGGTTCATGAGCTTAAAGCGTTCGCCAAGGTCGAATTGGATCCGGGGGAGAGCACGACCGTTCGTTTCGAGCTAGGCGAACGTGATTTCTCCTACTGGTCCGAACGCCATGCGGATTGGCATGCGGAAGCGGGGGCATACCGGATCGAACTGGGCTTTTCGTCGCGGGATGTCGTAGCATCGACGTCGATCTCCATCGAAGGCGACGGCAAATCAATGCCGTTGAGCGATATGTCGACCATGGGCGAATGGATGGAGGATCCCATCGGGCGTGATGTATTCATGCGTCAGGTCTCCCGATTCGAGGCTGCAGGTGTGACCGTGTTCCCGCAGGATGAGGTCAACAGGATCTTCTTCAGAGCGGCCCCGCTCAATAGCATCACTTCGTTCATGGGGCCGCAGGGTCGTCGGCTGCGCGAACGGGTGTTGGCTGAGTATGCGAACGTCTCGCAGGCATCGGCTGACTGAGCGCAGGGGCAATGATGGTTTCCGATATCAAGGTTGCAAGGAGTTGAGTTGAATGGGCGTTGGTGAGATGTTCGGTTCCGAATTCCTCGGAACCGTGATGATGATCGCCATCGGCGTCATGGTGTGCGGCAGCCGCTCGTTGCCCAAGACCGGCGCATACCGAAATGACTGGATTAATGTATCGCTCGGCTGGGGATTGGCCGTGTTCGTTGGCGTGTATGTGGCTTGGCCTACCGGAGCCCATCTGAACCCGGCCGTCACCTTGGCGCGCGTGATCCAACATTGGTCCGATCCCTCCGTGACATTGAACGGCATATCGGTCCACGATGGCGGCATCGCAGTGACGATGGGGAATGTGGCCATTTACTTGACCGCGCAGTTCCTTGGCGCCTTCGTCGGAGCCTGTGTGGGATTCATGGCGATGCGCAGGCACTTCGCCGAGCCGGCGAATCCTGATGTCACGTTGACCGTGTTCTGCACCAAACCGGCGGTGGCATCACCGCTTTGGAACGTCGTTACCGAATCGATCGGAACGGCGATACTGGTCATCTGGATAACGGTCAACGGCGGCACGCCCACACAAGTCGGGCCACTCGCCATAGCGATGGTCGTCACGGTGCTGACCATGGCTCTGGGAGGCATATCTGGGGCGGCGCTGAACCCGGCGCGAGATTTCTGCCCGAGACTCGCATATCAGTTGCTCCCTATTGCCGGGAAAGGCGATGCCGATTGGGGCTATGCTTGGGTGCCGTTCGTCGGTCCGTTAATCGGCTCCGCTTTGGGCGTGTGCATTCCCCTGGCTTTCGGGCTGATGCCCTGAACCGCCAGGCACATGGGTACACGGCTCATGGCGAATGTCGTGAGCCGTTCCTATCGTGTCGCATGTTGATTAACCAGTCCAGGCCTGCACATTAGTAACGCGGACCCCGATAGCAAAGGACAAATCATGGCGCAAGCTACCATCTCCATTACAGTCAACGGCGAAGCGAAGGAGGTGGAAGCAACCACCACCGGCGTCGAGCTGTTCGCGGATGACAAGAACATCATCGCCGTCAAGATCAACGGTGAGAACCGTGACCTCTACACGCCGCTTGCCGACGGCGACTCCGTGATGCCGATCGCCCTCGACTCCGAGGACGGCCTCGCGATCATGCGCCACTCGGCCACGCACGTCATGGCCCAGGCCGTGCAGGAAATCTACCCGAACGCCAAGCTGGGCGTCGGCCCTGTGATCAAGGACGGCTTCTACTACGACTTCCAGGTGGACAAGCCCTTCACGCCGGACGATCTCAAGGAGATCGAGAAGCGTATGCAGCGCATCGTCAAGTCCTCCCAGTCCTTCCGCCGCCGCGTGGTGACCGAGGATGAGGCTCTGGCCGAGGAGGCCGACCAGCCTTTCAAGATCGAGCTTATCAAGGACAAGGAGGCGCACCTCGACCCGGCCGCCGCCACCGAGATCGCCGAGAAGGAACTGAGCTTCTACGACAACGTGGATCGCGACGGCAACACCGTCTGGAAGGACCTGTGCCGCGGACCGCACCTGCCGAACACCCGCTTCATCAAGGCCTTCAAGATCGAGCGCTCCGCCGCCGCCTACTGGCGCGGTTCCGAGAAGAACCCCACCATGCAGCGCATCTACGGCACCGCCTGGGCCACCAAGGAGGACCTCAAGGCCTACCAGACCCGTCTTGAGGAGGCCGCCAAGCGCGACCACCGCAAGCTCGGCGCCGAGATGGATCTGTTCTCCTTCCCGGATGAGATCGGCCCCGGTCTGGCTGTCTTCCACCCGAAGGGCGCCGCGGTGATCAACGCCATGGAGGACTACTCCCGCGAGATGCACCGCAAGTACCACTACAGCTTCGTGCAGACGCCGCACATCACCAAGGGCGGCCTGTACGAGACCTCCGGCCACCTGCACTGGTACAAGGACGGCATGTACCCGCCGATGCACCTGGACGAGGAGAAGGACGCCGAGGGCAACATCACCAAGCCGGGCGCCGACTACTACCTCAAGCCGATGAACTGCCCGATGCACAACCTGATCTTCAAGTCGCGCCAGCGCTCCTACCGTGAGCTGCCGCTGCGTCTCTTCGAGTTCGGCACCGTGTACCGCTACGAGAAGTCCGGCGAGGTCCACGGCCTGACCCGCGTGCGCGGCCTTACTCAGGACGATTCCCACATCTACTGCACCCGCGAGCAGATGAAGGACGAGTTGACCAACCTGCTCACCTTCGTGCTCAAGGTCCTGCGCGACTTCGGCCTGTCCGACTTCTACCTGGAGCTGTCCACCAAGGACGAGCACAAGTACGTCGGCTCCGACGAGATCTGGGAGGAGGCCACCAACACGCTGCGCGAGGTCGCCGAGGCCTCCCACCTGAGCCTCGTTGCCGATCCGGGCGGCGCCGCCTTCTACGGTCCGAAGATCTCCGTGCAGGCCCGCGACGCCATCGGCCGCACCTGGCAGGTCTCGACCATCCAGCTCGATTTCAACCTGCCCGAGCGCTTCCAGCTCGAGTACATCGCGAAGGACGGCACCCACCAGCGCCCGGTGATGATTCACCGCGCTCTGTTCGGTTCCATCGAGCGCTTCTTCGCCGTGCTGCTGGAGCACTACGCCGGCGCGTTCCCGGCGTGGCTCGCTCCGGTGCAGGTGCTCGGCGTGCCGGTGGCCGACGAGTTCGCCCCGCACCTGGAGGAATTCGTCAAGTCCCTGGAGGACGAGATGGTCCGCTGCGAGATCGACTCCTCCGACGACCGCTTCGGCAAGAAGATCCGCAACGCCTCCAAGTCCAAGGCGCCGTTCATCCTCATCGTCGGCGAGGAGGACATGAACAACAACGCGGTCAGCTTCCGCTTCCGCGACGGCAGCCAGCTCAACGGCGTGCCGGTGGACGAGGCCCGCGCCAAGATCCTCACCGTGATCAAGAAGCGCGTCCAGGTCAATTCCGTCGACGACTTCAAGGCCGCCACCGAGGACTGAGTCATTTCCTCACCCGGCTCCCCTCAGACGAGGGGAGCCCCCGATACCCCGAAGGTTGAGAGCATACCGATGACCGAACAAGTGCGTGTCGACGACCCGGCCGATTTCCCTCCCCAGGAGGATACGGTCGAACGCCTGTGGACCCCGCAGCGCATGACCTACGTGCTGCGCAACAGCGAGGACAGGCCCACCAAGCCGAAGACCAAGGAGTGCCCGTTCTGCGCGGGCCCGAAGAAGTCCGACGAGGACGGTCTGATCGCCTGGCGCGGCACGCACGTGTTCGCCATCATGAACCTGTATCCCTACAACGTGGGCCATCTCATGATCTGCCCGTACCGTCATGTGGGGTTCATCACCGAACTGGACGACGCCGAACTGTTCGAGTTCGAGAAGGCCACCACCCTCGCCATGAAGGTGATGGAATCCGTCTCGCATCCGGACGGCTACAACATCGGCATCAACCAGGGCGAGGTTGCGGGCGCCGGCGTGGCCGCGCACCTGCACCAGCACGTCGTGCCCCGGTGGAACGGCGACGCGAACTTCATGCCCATCGTGGCCCAGACGCGCACCATGCCGATCCTGCTCGAAGACCAGCGTGCCGCATACGCCGCCGCCTTCGAACGCCTCGCGCCCGGACTCAACCTTCCGCTGGCCTGATCGGCCACGGGCGGTTCCGGCCTCGTTCACACCCGCATTCGCGCGGGTGGGGAGACGTCGATACCGCTTATGTCTGATTACCGGCCTACAATCATTCCGTTTGACATCATTCGTTTAATCGCTAGGAGCATTAATGTCAGGTCATTCCAAGTGGGCGACCACCAAGCACAAGAAGGCCGCCATCGACGCCAAGCGCGGCAAGCTCTTCGCCAAGCTCATCAAGAACATCGAGATCGCGGCCCGTCTGGGCGGCGGTGACCCGGACGGCAACCCGTCCCTGTACGACGCCATCTACAAGGCCAAGAAGGCCTCCATGCCGGCCGACAACATCGCCCGCGCCGTCAAGCGCGGTGCCGGTGACGAGGACGGCGCCGCCAACTACGAGGACATCGTCTACGAGGGCTACGCCCCCGCCGGCGTGGGCCTCATCATCGAGTGCCTGACCGACAACCGCAACCGCGCCGCCGCCGAAGTGCGCTCCACCCTGACCAAGGGCAACGGCTCCCTGGCCACCTCCGGTTCGGTGTCCTTCAACTTCGAGCGCAAGGGCCAGATCGTGGTCCCGTCCGAAGGCGTGGACTTCGACAAGCTCTTCGAGACCGCCGCCGAGGCCGGTGCCGAGGATGTGACTGACGATGGTGAGGTCTTCACCGTCATCACCGGCCCGTCCGACCTGTTCACTGTGCGCAAGGCCCTGCAGGATGCCGGCTTCGACTACGATTCCGCCGACCAGGTCATGCAGCCGAAGAACGAGGTCGAGCTCGGCCTCGAGGACGCCCGCAAGGTGTCAAACCTCATCGACAAGCTCGATGACCTGGACGATGTGCAGAACATCTACTCCAACTGGACCGCCTCCGACGAGGTCATGGCCCAGCTCGACGAGGAGTAATCCCCAGTGATCATCCTTGGCGTCGACCCCGGGCTCACGCGCTGCGGGGTCGGCGTGATCGAAGCCGGCGAACATCGCCGGCTTTCGTTTATTCACGTGGATGTGGTGCGTTCCTCGCCCGACATCTCGCAGGACCTGCGTCTGCTGGCCATCTACAACGGCCTGGCGGAGAAGATGGACCGGTTCGCGCCGGACAGCGTGTCCATCGAACGTGTGTTTGCCCAATCCAACCGCAACACCGTGCTGGGTACCGCCCAGGCCGCGGGACTGGCCATGCTGGCCGCCGCGCAACGCAACATCCCGGTGGCCCTGCATACGCCTACCGAGGCCAAGCTCGCCATCACCGGCAACGGGCAGGCCCAGAAGATTCAGGTCGAACGCATGGTCACGCGCATCCTGAACCTCACCAAAATGCCGACCCCCGCCGATGCGGCCGATGCGCTGGCCTTGGCCATCTGCCATGCCCTGCGCCCTGCGGGAGCGCTGCAGGGCGGCGAACGCGAGCAGCATCTGACGCCCGCGCAGCGCCAATGGGCCGAGGCCGCGCAGCATACGACACGTCGCCGCATCAACCACGACCGCGGTATGTAGTATACTTCGAACAGTTGTTCGATTATGGGTGTGCGGGTGCTGCTGCTGCGGGATCGCCCGGCATCCGGGGGATTTGCGCAAGGAGTGGGCGATGATCGGCATGCTGTCCGGGCGGGTCGAATCGGTTGAGGCCGATACCGCATTGATCGACGTCGGGGGAGTGGGATACGAGGTCCGCATGTCCTCCACCGACCTGGGGCGGCTGCGCGCCGGACAGGAGACCCGCGTCTACACGTACATGAACATCTCGCAGGACGCCGTCACCCTGCACGGATTCCTGGACCGGGATGCCAAGAAGACCTTCCTGCAACTCATCAAGGTGTCCGGCATCGGGCCGAAGGTGGCCCAGTCGCTGCTGTCCACCTTGACACCGATCCAGTTGGCGCATGCCATCGCGGACAACGACGCCACGGCACTGGCCAAGGCGCCCGGTCTGGGCAAGAAGGGCGCGCAAAAGATCATCCTCGAACTCAAGGGCTCCATCGACCTGAGCCAGATCGAAGGCGCTTCGGCCTCCGGTCCGGCTTCGGTCAAGTCCCCCGTGGATACCGGCATGGAACAGGTCATCGAGGGACTCATCTCGCTCGGCTGGCGGCAGCAGGACGCCCAACAGGCCGTCACCGAGGCGATCAACGACAACGACATCACCACTCCGCTGGCGGCGGACGACGTGCCGCGCGTGCTGCGCTTCGCCCTGGCGCTCATGGATAGGGGCCGCTGATGAGCGACGACATGAACTACGGCACTTCCAACACCGGTGCCAACGAGGAATCGCTGCGCATGGTCTCCTCCCAGCCGATCGGCAACGAGCCGGTCAGTGACGAGGAGCTCCGCCCGCATGTGCTGGACGGATTCATCGGCCAGCCCCGGCTCAAGGCACAGCTCCAGCTCTTCCTCGACGCCGCCCGCAAACGCGACGTGCCGCCCGACCATATCCTGCTCGCCGGTCCTCCGGGCCTGGGCAAAACCACGTTGGCCATGATCGTGGCCAACGAGCTCGAGGTGCCGATCCGCGTCACCTCCGGCCCGGCCGTGCAGCATGCCGGCGACCTCGCCTCGATCCTGAGCTCGCTGGACACCGGCGAGGTGCTGTTCATCGACGAGATCCACCGACTGCCGAGAGCCGCCGAGGAACTGCTCTACATCGCCATGGAGGACTTCCGCGTGGACGTCATGGTAGGCAAGGGACCGGGCGCGAGCTCCATACCGCTGACCCTGCCGCGATTCACCGTGATCGGCGCCACCACGCGCGAGGGCATGCTGCCGAGCCCACTGCGCGCGCGTTTCGGCTTCACCGCGCATCTCGACTTCTATCCGCACGAGGAATTGGAGAAGCTCATCGAGCGGTCGGCTAACGTGCTGGGCGTGAACCTGGATGAAGGCTCCGCGCATGAGCTCGCCCTGCGCTCCCGCGGCACGCCGCGTATCGCCAATCGTCTGCTGCGCCGCGTGCGTGACTGGGCCATCGTCCATGACCTCATCGTGGTTCGTCCGGAGGATGTCAAGGAGGCGCTGGCGCTCTACCAGATCGACTCGGAGGGACTCGACCGCTTGGACATCGCCGTGCTCAACGCCATCGTGCGCAACTTCAATGGCGGACCCGTGGGCCTCAACAACCTCGCCGCCATGGTGGGCGAGGAATCCGAGACCGTGGAGACCGTCTGCGAGCCGTATCTGGTGCGTGAGGGCTTTCTGGTCCGCACGCCGAAGGGCCGCGTAGCCACCGAGAAGGCATGGCAGCATCTGGGCCTTACGCCCAACGATGATGTCAGCAAGCTCTTCTAGACTTTTGCCTGTTTGCACAATCCGGTCATGTGTCAATAACCGGCCGTGACCGTTGATCTGAAGGAGTTTTCCGTGGATTCTTCGTATATTATGCTCATCGTCATGGTCGTGGTCATCGGCGGCATGATGTGGTGGCAGTCCAAGAAGTCCAAGCAGCAGCAGCAGGAGCGTCAGGACTTCCGTCGCAATCTGCAGCCCGGCACCGAGGTCATCACCATCGGCCAGGTGATCGGCAAGGTCGTGGAGGTCGATGAGCAGTACGAGGAGATCGTCATCGATTCTGAAGGCTCCAAGCTGCGCTTCGGCTTCAACGCCATCGCCCGCGAGTACACCCGCCCGGCCTACGTCTCCGACGACGAGGTGGACGAGAACGGCAACCCGCTGTCCGAGGACCAGGAAGCCCCGGCCGCGGACGAGGCCGGCCAGGTGCCGGTCGACGCCGCCGTCGAAACCACCGAGGCGAACGACGCCGAGACCAAGCAGAACGGCGAAACCGAAGCGAAGTAAGCTTTCGTACCGCGGGGCTTCCACGCACGCGGGACGTTCCCATCATCGTCAACACCGTCAACCAACAAGTCATCAAGGGGCGAGCATATGGCACAGTCGGATATCACCATCGAGGCATTGGGCAAGGTCGGACAGGAGGACGCCGAATACATGGTGTCCCTGATCCGATCCGTGCCCGGATTCCCCAAGGAAGGCATCATCTTCCGCGACTTCATGCCGGTGCTCGCCGACCCGAAGGGCCTGAGGATCCTGCTCAAGGCGCTTGAGGAGGCGCTGCCGGTCGCGCCTGACGAGTTCGATGCCGTTGCCGGCCTGGAATCCCGCGGATTCCTGTTCGGCCCCACGCTGGCCTCCCACCTAGGCAAGGGCTTCATCGCCATCCGCAAGGCCGGCAAGCTGCCGCCCGAGACCATCGGCGAATCCTATGACCTCGAATACGGCACCGCCAGCGTGGAGATTGAGACCGAAGCCGTGGCACACGGCGAGCGTGTGCTCATCGTGGACGACCTGATCGCCACCGGCGGCACCGCCAAGGCCGGCGCGGATCTCATCGAAAAGGCCGGCGGCAAGGTGGCCGGCTTCAGCTTCGTGATGCGCCTCGAAGGACTCGACGGCATCGACAAGCTCGGCGGCGTGCCCACCAGCTCGTTGGTCTCCATGCCCGCGTGAGCCGTCTCACGAACACGCGGTTTGTTGTCATGGTCCGGCATGTACTGTGTACAGTTACATGCCGGACCATTATTTAGTCAGGGAAGGATCCATGGACCTTTACGAATACCAGGCGCGTGAGCTGCTTGAGGAACAGGACATCCCCACCCCGGGTGCCATCTTCGCACAGAACTCCCATGAAGTGGCCGAGGCGGCGGACAAGATCGGCTACCCCTGCGTGATCAAGGCGCAGGTGAAGATCGGCCATCGCGGCCAGGCGGGCGGCGTGAAGATCGCCCACAATCGCGACGAGGCCATCCTCGAATCCGAGGCCATTTTGCCGATGACCATCCACGGACACAAGGTCTCGGGCGTGCTCGTGGCCGAAGCCAAGAACATCCTGCACGAGTACTACGTGTCCATCTCCGTGGACCGCACCTCCCGCGATTTCGATGTGCTGGCCACCGCCAACGGCGGCACCGAGGTCGAGGAGATCGCCAAGGAGCATCCGGAATCCGTCAAGCGCCTGCACATCGAGGCGCTCGGCGACTTCGATCTCGCGGCGGCCACCAAGATGGCCGAAAGCATCGGCTTCTACCATGCGGACGTGGATCAGGCCGCCCAGATCCTGCTCAAGATGTGGCGCTGCTTCAAGGAGAACGACGCCACGCTGGTGGAGATCAACCCGCTGGCCAAGATCGGGGACCCGGACGACGAATCCACCAAGCAGCTGTGCGCGCTCGACGCCAAGATCTCCCTTGACGACAACGCCGCGTTCCGCCATGACGGCTGGACTCGCTTCGTGGATCCCATCGTGCCCGACCCGTTCGAGCAGAAGGCACGCGAGCACGGCCTGCACTACGTGCACCTGCACGGCGAGGTCGGCGTGATCGGCAACGGCGCGGGCCTGGTCATGAGCTCGCTGGACGCCGTCTCCGGTGCCGGCGAGGAGCAGGGCACCGGCATCAAGCCAGCCAACTTCCTGGACATCGGCGGTGGCGCCTCCGCGGCCGTCATGGCCAGCAGCCTGGAGATCGTCCTGTCCGACCCGCAGGTCGAATCCGTGTTCATCAACGTCTACGGCGGCATCACCTCCTGCGTGGAGGTGGCCAACGGCATCCTCGAGGCCGTCAAGGCGCTTGGCAGCTCCAAGCCCATCGTGGTCCGCTTCGACGGCAACGCCGCGGCGGAAGGCCTGCACATTCTGGCCGAAGCCAACAACCCGATCATCCATGTGTCCGAAACCATGGAGGGCGCCGCACAGAGGGCCGCCCAGCTGGCCGCCGAAGCCACCAAGTCCAAGGAGGTTCGCTGATGCTGTTCATCGAAGACGGCGCACCGGTAATCGTTCAGGGTATGACCGGTCATCAGGGCATGACGCACACCGCGCGCATGCTCAAGGCCGGCACCAACATCGTCGGCGGCGTGAACCCGCGCAAGGCGGGCACCACCGTCACCTTCCCGGCCGCCCGCAACGGCGAGGAAGCGGACATCCCCGTGTTCGCCACCTGCTCCGAAGCCCGCGAGGCCACCGGCGCCAAGGCCAGCGTGGTATTCGTGCCGCCGCGCTTCGCCAAGAACGCCGTGGTCGAGGCCGTCGAGGCCGGCATCGAACTCGTGGTGGTCATCACCGAGGGCATCCCGGTCGCCGATTCCGCCTACTTCGTGGAGCTTGCCCTGCGCAAGGGCGTGCGCATCATCGGACCGAACTGCCCGGGCCTCATCACGCTGGGCGACCCCGGCGTCAATCTCGGCATCATCCCGGACGGCATCGTGGGCCGCGGCCCGCTTGGCCTGGTCTCCAAGTCCGGCACGCTGACCTACCAGCTCATGGGCGAACTCTCCGACATCGGCTTCACCGCATGCCTGGGTGCCGGCGGCGACCCGATCGTGGGCACCACGCTGCTCGAGGCCCTTGAGGCCTTCGAAGCCGACCCGAACACCAAGGCCGTCATGATGATCGGCGAGATCGGCGGCTTCGCCGAGCAGGAAGCCGCCGCATGGGCCAAGGAGCACATGACCAAGCCGGTCGTGGCGTACATCGCCGGCTTCACCGCCCCCGAAGGCAAGCAGATGGGCCATGCCGGCGCCATCGTCTCCGGCGGCAAGGGCACCGCCCAGGACAAGAAGAACGCGCTGGAGGCCGCCGGCATCCCCGTCGGCCGCACCCCGGGCCAGGCTGCCCAGATCATGCGCGACGTGCTCGCCAAGGCCAACATCGACTAAGTGCGGCCCGCCGAACACATGAAAGCAGTGATTCGCCAATGGGTGCGGGGAGCCCTTGCGGCCCTCGCATCCATGGCCATCTATGCCATCGCACTGGGCTGCTACGTGGCCCTGATGCTGCTCGTCATCTCCATGGAGGAGGGCGGCGAAAACCTGACCACAGGCACCACCGGACTCACCAAAGCCGTGGTGCTGCTGAGCGAGGGTTCGGGATTCGCCACCGATTCCGTCACATTGACCATCACCCCGCTGCTGCTGACTGTATTGCTCATCTGGCTCATCGCCACATTGGTCGCGCGGCTCAAGGCCACGGGCCCGCACGCCCTCGTGACGGGGCTGCTCGTATGGCTTGCCCTCAACGAGTGGTTCCGCCAGTCCGTGCATCTGAGTCTGGTGGACGACCAATGGATCACGCTGCTCAAGGCAGGCACGGTGTTCCTGCTCGGATTCCTCTGCGCGGCGGTGCCCGGTTCGGACAAGCTCAAGGACCTGATGGTCTGGATCCGCAAACAGTCCTCCGCCAAGGTCCGGCACTGCCTCAAGACCGGCGTCGCCGTAGCGGCCATCATCCTGGGACTGTATCTGCTCATCGGACTGATCACCGTCATCGTCTGGACCGTACGCAACCATACGGCCGTGGTCTCCGTGTTCGAGATGTCCGGCATGGAAACCGGATCGCGCATCCTCACCACACTGGCCATGATCATCTGGCTGCCCAACCTCATGCTATGGGCCGTCTCCTGGCTGTTCGGCTCCGGATTCGTCATCGGCGACGTGGCCAGCTTCACGTTGTGGGTCGGCCAGTCCAAGGACCTGCCGGCGGTACCCGCGTTCGGCATCCTGCCCGAAGCGGTCTCCAGCGAACTGTGGCGCACGATAGCGCTCAATACGCCGTTCGCCGTGGCCACGCTCGTGGGTCTGTTGGCCCTCTTCCTGCCCGCCGGATTCCGATATCGTCCCATCAGCGTGCGCAGTGACTCCGATCGCCGGGCCATGGTGTTTGATCTTGCGTACCCGGCCGGCGCGTTCTGCCTGAGCGCGGGACTGGTCTCCCTCGGCTCCACGGTGTTGTTCGCGCTGTCCAACGGGTCGCTCGGCCAGCACAGGCTCGCCCATGTGGGCGTGAGCGTCATGGCCTCCACCCGCGCCGTGGGCCATCCCACCGCACTGGGGCTCGCCACGGCATGGCTCGTCGCGCTGATTGGCACCGCACTCGTTTTTTCTGTAGGCTGGATAGCTGAACGTCTGCATCCCTCCCGCACCTCGGGCGCCGCACCCGCCAACGGTTCCGCCGGAGACGGGGATACGGCCGCGAAACCCGGAGCGGACGGGCAGCGGAAGCGGGCGAAGCGGGACGGGGCGCCCAGGAAGCCGCGGCAATCCGTATACGTACAATCCCAACCGAAACCATCGAAATCCCAATCCACAACCAAGGAGGAACAGGATGACAAACACGAACCGGCCGATACGTCGAGCACTGGTTTCCGTCTTTCATAAGGAAGGCATCGAGGTTCTGGCCGAAGCGTTCGTGAAGGCCGGCACCGAAGTGGTCTCCACCGGCTCCACCGCCAAGAAGCTCGCCGAGCTGGGCGTCAAGGTCACCGAGGTCTCGGACGTCACCGGTTTCCCGGAGTGCCTTGACGGCCGCGTGAAGACCCTGCACCCGTACATCCACGCCGGCATCCTGGCGGACATGACCAACCCCGAGCACGCCAAGCAGCTTGAGGAATTCGGCATCAAGCCGTTCGACCTGGTGGTCGTCAACCTGTACCCCTTCGCCGACACCGTACGCTCGGGCGCGTCCGAGGCGGACGTCATCGAGAAGATCGACATCGGCGGCCCCTCCATGGTGCGCGGCGCGGCCAAGAACCACGCCACCGTGGCCATCGTCACCGACCCGAACGACTACGCCCTCGTGGCCTCCCGCGTGGCCGACGGCACCGGCTTCTCCCTGGAGGAGCGTGAATGGCTCGCCGCCAAGGCCTTCGCCCACACTGCGGCCTACGACGCCACCATCAACGAGTGGACCGCCAAGCACTGGCCCAAGCCCGCATCGCTCGAGTCCAGCGAGATCGACCGTGACGATCAGGGCACTGAAGTGGATTCCGCCAAGTTCCCGGCTCAGTTCACCCGTACCTGGGATCGCGCGCACACCCTGCGTTACGGCGAGAACTCCCACCAGCAGGCCGCCCTGTACGTCGACCCGCTCAACCAGACCGGCTTCGCCCACGCCGAGCAGCTCGGCGGCAAGCCGATGAGCTACAACAACTACGTGGACGCCGACGCCGCCTGGCGCACCGTGTGGGACATGGCCCCCGCCATCGCCGTGGCCGTGGTCAAGCACAACAACCCGTGCGGCCTCGCCATCGGCGCCACCGCGGCCGAGGCCCACAAGAAGGCCCACGCCTGCGATCCGATGAGCGCATACGGCGGCGTGATCGCCTGCAACTCCACGGTGACGCTGGAGATGGCCGAAAGCGTGCGCCCGATCTTCACCGAGGTCATCGTGGCCCCCGACTACGAGCCCGCCGCGCTGGAGCTGTTGCAGGCCAAGAAGAAGAACCTGCGCATCCTCAAGGTGGCCGAGCCGCCGAAGGGCCATGAGGCCATCCGCCAGATCGATGGCGGCCTGCTCGTGCAGGACACCGATCTGATCAACGCCGTGGGCGACGATCCGGACTCCTGGAAGCTGGTGGCCGGCGAGCCCGCCGACGCCGAGACCCTCAAGGATCTCGTGTTCGCGTGGCGTGCGATTCGTTGCGTGAAGTCCAACGCCATCCTGCTGGCCCACGATCAGGCCACCGTGGGCATCGGCATGGGCCAGGTCAACCGTGTGGATTCCTGCCATCTGGCCGTCGAGCGTGCCAACACGCTGGCCGACGGCGCCGACCGCGCCACCGGTTCCGTGGCCGCCTCCGATGCGTTCTTCCCGTTCGCCGATGGCGCCCAGGTGCTCATCGACGCCGGCGTGAAGGCCATCGTGCAGCCCGGCGGCTCCATCCGCGACGAGGAGGTCATCGAGGCCGCGAAGCAGGCCGGCGTGACCATGTACCTGACCGGTACCCGCCACTTCTTCCACTGATCGGCGCGTCTTGGCATTGCGCTGAGAATAGTCCTATGTTGGCTCCCCTCCTTGAGGGGAGCTGTCGAACGGAGTGAGGCTGAGGGGAGCAACCCGACCGTGGTGATGAGCTTCCTTTGGCCGGCTTCGCAGGCAGCTCCTTGTAGAGAGGGGAGCCAAGTTTTATGTTTATCCGTAATCGTTGATTTCGTGTTCACAAGGAAGTCGCCATGCACAACCATCCGTACGTATCCGAAGCCCACGAGGGCAAACCATGGTTCGAATGGATCGTATTCGGCGTCGTCGTTGCCGCCGTGCTGCTGGCGCTCCTCGGATACACGATGGCCGCCACGGTTGTGCTTTCCGTGACGGCCATCGTTACCGGGCTCATCCGCCTGATCATGCGGGACAAAAGCCCTTGGAAGGTGCGCTCAGTGGCGTTCGATTCCTTCATCGGCATCGCCCTGGGCGTCGGCCTGCTGATCACGTATTTCAGCTTCTTCGGCCTGTTCGGCAACACCATTTTCGGCTAGCGTCTCAGCCGTATCGCCCTCGGAAGTGGCTTCGGCGCCGTCGAGGCCTTCCAGCGACTCCTGATCGGCGACCTTCACCTTCGGCGTGGTGGCCATCTGGGCGACGATCATCACCAGCGCCACCACGGCGGCGGCCAGCACCGGGCTGATCCAGAACACCCACAGCTGTTGGACCGGGTTCTGCGTCAGGCCCTGATTCATCGTGGCCAGCGCGATGCCGGTGGAACGGGCCGGGTTGAGGCCAACGCCGGTCACCGGGTAGCTGAAGGCGGCGGCCAGACCGTAGGCGGCGGCCATCGTCAGCACGTAACGGTCGGAAGCCTCGCCGTGCTCGCCGAGCGAGGACATGGCGGCGGCCACCACGATGAGCGAGCCGATGACCTCGACCACGATGGCCAGCGTGATGGAGAACGTGATGCCGTACTGCGTAAGCAGCGAGTAGGACACGGAGCCCTGCTCGAAACCGTTCACAGCTGGGGTGAGCCACACCTTGGCCGTCACCTGCTCGGAGGTGGGCAGCAACTTGACCACCGCGAAGCCGGCGGCGACTGCGCCGATCACCTGGGCCAGCACGTACAGCACGCCGTCCACCAGCTTGGTCTTAGAGGCGAGCACCGCGGCCACGGTCACGGCCGGGTTGAGCTGACCGCCGGAAACACGAGAGAAGATGGCGGTGACCACGCCGTAGGCCAGGGCGGTGGCCAGCGCGGAGAAGACCACATTGACGCCATACACGGCCGAACCCCAGGTGGAGAAGGCGTAGATGGCGAAGCACAGCAGGAAGCTGCCGGCCAGTTCGGCGCACACGCGAAGGCCCAGCGGCTGTTGCTTGGTTTCTTCCATGATTTTCATTTCCTTTTCATCAATTTCTTGGAAGACGGGCGAACCCGCCCAACCGGACAGTCTAGCAGCAGTCCGTGGCACTCGGTATTATGGATAGGTTGGAATTGGCTGGAAATCCAGTCCACCAGCTCGTAATTTATGTACATTGACGGCCGCCCGTACCCTCAAACGACAAACGTACGGAACCCGCCGCCCGGCCACGTTGGGAGAACGATGCCAAACGCATATTCCCGCGCCAGAAGCGCACAAGACGATTCCAATTCCATTCGACTCCAGAAGCTGCTCGCCCAGGCGGGCTTCGGTTCGCGCCGCAAGTGCGAGATCATGATCACCGAAGGCCGCGTCGAGGTGGACGGCGAACTGGTCACCGAGCTCGGCACGCGCGTCGACCCGCACAAGCAGCAGGTCCGCGTGGACGGCTCCCGCGTCCGTATCAACCCGAACCACGTCACGCTGGCGCTGAACAAGCCCAAGAAGGTGCTCTCCGCCATGGAGGATCCGAAGGGCCGCTACACCCTGCGCGACATCGTGGGGGACAAGTACGAGCGCATCTTCCACATGGGCCGCCTGGATTACGATTCCGAGGGCCTCATCCTCATGACGAACGACGGCGAACTCAGCCAGCACGTCATGCACCCCAAGTACGAGGTCGAGAAGACCTATGTGGCCACGCTGGAAGGCAAGATCTCCGGCACCGTGTGCCGCAGGCTCGTGACCACCGGCGTGCAGCTGGACGACGGCTGGATCAAGCTCGACCACTGCGCCATCATCGACTCCTCCCGTGACGCCACTATTGTCAAAGTGGTGCTGCACTCCGGTAAGAACCGCATCGTGCGCCGCATCTTCGGCTCGATCGGCTTCCCGGTCAAGCGTCTGGTCCGTACGCAGATCGGTCCGATCAAGCTCGGCGACCTCAAGCCCGGCTCCTACCGCGTGCTGTCCCAGACTGAAATCCGTTCGCTGTCCAAGGAGGTCGGCCTGTGATCCGCGTTGCCATCGACGGTCCCGCCGGCGTGGGCAAGTCGTCCACGTCCAAGGCGCTGGCCAAGTACTTCGGATACGCCTACCTAGACACCGGCGCCATGTACCGCGCCTGCGCGTGGTGGTGTCTCAAGCAGGGCATCGACCTGGACGCCGAACAGGTGGACGAGCGCGTGGTGACCGAGGCTGTCGGCGAATTCTTCACCGGCGGTCACTTCGACATCTCCGTGAACCCGGACGATCCGCGCGTCTTCGCCGACGATGAGGACATCTCCGAGGCCATCCGCTCCTCCGAGGTCTCCACCCACGTCTCCAAGGTCTCGAACGTCATTCCCGTGCGCAACGTGCTCATCGCCGCCCAGCGCGCGTACATCGCCCGTGAAGCCTCGGCCGACTCCTTCTCCGAGGGACTGGGCGTCGTGGCCGAAGGCCGCGACATCACCACCGTGGTTGCCCCGGACGCCGAGGTGCGTGTGCTGCTGACCGCCCGCGAGGAGGTCCGTCAGGCCCGTCGCGCCGGCCAAGCCGCCAAGGGCGTGGGTGCCGAAGACGTGGCCGCCCGCGACAAGGCTGATTCCAGGGTGACCAATTTCCAGACCGCCGCCGACGGTGTGACCACCATCGACAATTCGGACATGGACTTCGCCCATACGCTGGACATCCTCATCGGTCTGGTCGAGGACGCCATCGAGAACCAGGAGTACGAGCAGTACGCCGCCAACCTGGAGGGCTACGACCTGGACGAGGCGGACGAGGATCTGATCTCCGGCCGCGCCTTCGAGGTCGGCGCACGCAAGGCCGGCCCCAAGCCGGTGGGCGTGCTCGCCGTGGTGGGCCGTCCGAACGTGGGCAAGTCCTCGCTGGTGAACCGTATTCTCGGCCGTCGCGCCGCCGTGGTGGAGGATACGCCCGGCGTGACGCGCGACCGCGTGAGCTACGACGCCGAATGGGCCGGCACCGACTTCAAGTTGGTGGACACGGGCGGCTGGGAGGCCGACGTGGAAGGCATCGACTCGGCCATCGCCTCTCAGGCGCAGGTCGCCGTGCAGCTGTCCGACGCTGTGGTGTTCGTGGTGGACGGACAGGTGGGCATGACCGACACGGACGAGCGCATCGTGAAGATGCTGCGCGCCTCCGGCAAGCCCGTCACCCTGGCCGTGAACAAGATCGACGACCAGGCCAGCGAATACATGGCCGCTGAGTTCTGGAAGCTCGGTCTGGGTGAGCCGTACCCGGTTTCCGCCATGCACGGCAGGGGAGTGGGAGACCTGCTCGACGTCGCGCTGGACAAGCTCAAGAAAGCGGAGAAGACCTCCGGGTTCCTCACGCCCTCCGGTCTTCGCCGCGTGGCGTTGGTGGGCCGTCCGAACGTGGGCAAGTCCTCCCTGCTCAACCAGCTGGCGCGCGAGGAGCGTTCCGTGGTCAACGATCTGGCCGGTACCACGCGCGACCCGGTCGATGAAGTGATCGACATCGACGGCGAGGACTGGCTGTTCATCGACACGGCCGGCATCAAGCGCCGCCAGCACAAGCTCACCGGCGCGGAATACTATTCCTCCCTGCGCACCCAGGCCGCCATCGAGCGTTCCGAGCTGGCCCTGATCCTGTTCGATGCCTCGCAGCCAATCTCCGACCAGGACCTGAAGGTGATGTCCACCGCCGTGGACGCCGGCCGCGCGATCGTGCTGGTGTTCAACAAGTGGGATGCCATGGACGAGTTCGACAAGCAGCGCCTGGAGCGCCTGTGGATCACCGAATTCGATCGCGTGACCTGGGCGCAGCGCGTGAATCTGTCCGCCAAGACCGGCTGGCACACGAACCGTCTGGCCAACGCGATGCGTTCCGCCCTGGAATCCTGGGACCAGCGCATCCCCACCGGCAAGCTCAACGCCTTCCTCGGCAAGATCCAGGCCGCCCACCCGCACCCGCTGCGCGGTGGCAAGCAGCCGCGCATCCTGTTCGCCACGCAGGCGTCCACGCGCCCGCCGCGCTTCGTGATCTTCGCCACCGGCTTCCTCGAGCACGGCTACCGTCGCTACATCGAGCGTTCCCTCCGCGAGGAGTTCGGCTTCGAAGGCACGCCGATCCAGATTTCGGTGAACATCCGCGAAAAGAAGCAGAACAAGAAGAAGTGACGCCTGCGACGCGGTGACACGCGCGGCTTTTTGCAGCTGTTGCAGCGGCTTTTGAGCAGGCACTGTTAAACCAAGATTGACATGGCCCCATTCTTGGCTCCCCTTGTCAGGGGAGCTGCCGGCGAAGCCGGCTGAGGGGTAGTCCTATGGAATTCATGTCAATCTTGGTTTAATAGAGTCTTTGATTATGGGCCTTGCATGATGCTTTACGGGCATCGTGCAAGGCCCATACCATAAGTCGGATGCGAGGCGGCAGATGAAAGCCGGGGCCCATCTCGCCGGCTGTCATTTCAGGAATTCCGCGCTATCGAAATACCCTGCAATGTCATTGGAATCGATGATGAGCCGCGGGTCTATGGCCAGCGTGTGATGCGCGTCCTCGGTGCCGCAATAGACGAAGTCGTGCTTCAGAAGCCGTTGGTCGAAGAACATGCGCACGCCGTCCAGAAGCAGCGGACCTACCGTGCCGACGTCATAGCCGGTGCGTTCCTTGACCAGCTCAGGTGGGGCCAAGTGAATCTGGTGCAATCCCAGAGCACGTCCGAGCTGCCGCCACTTCAGATGCCCTGCCGCGGAGGCGACGACGGCGAACACGCCCTCCTTGGCCTCGACGATATACGTGGCCGCCGCTTTGGTCACATCGAACACCTTCGCGCCGGATTCCAAATCGACGATCGCCGTCTCATGTTCGATGATTCGCGCACGGTCGGCATGTTCGTCGGCGAACCTTCTGATCTGCTCGTAACTGGCCATGCCTGTCATATTCCTGCAACGACATGACATCGCCGGCAGCGGGATCGGCGATGTCCAGGTCCTTCTCATGCTCTATTGCCGCTCGGAACCCTTGTTCTGTGCGTATACCCACCATGAGATACCCATGATTTCGAATTCTGTGCATACACGTATCACGAAGACTCCGTTTCGTCGGTTTCGTGGTGGGCAGATGCACAGAAACTCGTTCATGACACGGATATGCACGGAATAGCCGGTGGGTAGATGCACAGAACGGCGAACATTGGCCGACTGGTTGCCGCTTATGTGCCGTATGCAAGTCCTACACTGGGCAACATGGAGCAGACGAAATTCCATGGCAAGGCTCAGGCCTATGAAGCGGCGCGTCCAAGCTATCCGGCTGCGGCGATCCGGTATATCGACGGCCTGATCGGCGATTGCTTCGGCGGGTCTTCGAACGCTGTGCCGATTGCGGACATCGGTGCGGGTACCGGCAAGTTCACAGTCCCGCTGGCCGGTCTTGGACTGCCGGTGTACGCCGTGGAGCCGGATACCGACATGCGCGGCGTATTGGCCGGGAACGTACGGGACCTGTCGAACGTAACGGTCTGCGACGGCTCGGCGGAGGCGACCTCGTTGCCTGCGGATTGCGTGGACGTGATTACCGTGGCGCAAGCTTTGCACTGGTTCTCACCGGCGGCATTCCCCGTCGAATGCCGCCGCATCGCACGCGATGGACGGTACCTGCTGGTCTCCCTGTACAACGTCACGTCCTTCGATTCGGCAATGCGCCCGGACGACGAATGCGGCGATCGTCTTGCCGGCAGTATCAAACATTTCGACGATACGAAGGCCGACTTCTTCCGGAAGCCTGCGGTGCGTTCGTTTCCCAATCCGATTCGCTACACACGCGATTCCTGGCGCGTCTACATGGACTCGCATTCGCACAGCCCACTACCCGGCGATGCTGACTACGCCGATTACCATGCGTGGGTCGACGAGATCTTCGACGCCCGCGCCATCGACGGCATACTGACCGACGACACCACATGCATGGTCACCAGTGAGCTTGTGCAGTGCGACTAAAAGTTTGATTTGAATCCCCATTCGGGTGCTGCGACACGCAGGCTTTTTGTATGTATTAATTAATGTGGTAGATTATTCAACTGTTGCTTTTGCGACATCGGACCATAGCGCAGTTTGGTAGCGCACTTGACTGGGGGTCAAGGGGTCGCGGGTTCAAATCCCGCTGGTCCGACCAGAAAGCTCGGAATCTTAATGATTCCGGGCTTTTTCGTTTTCCGTCGAAATCACTTCAGCCACGACTGGACACATGCCGGAACAACTGGCTTAGCGGTTTCCTACGGGAGGATTGATACCTTGTATGGGTTTGCTCCGCAACGAAATCCAAAGAGAAAGGAAGCGTCGCATGCTTGTCGCATCGTGTGTATTCGCGATTCTTGCCGGGCTGCTTCATGTTCTGATTTTCGTCCTTGAATCGTTCCGATGGACCGATCCGAAGACGATGCGGGCCTTCTCCATTCCCTCGGTCCAGGAGGCCGAGGCGACCAAGGAGATGGCCTACAACCAGGGCTTCTATAACCTGTTCCTCGGTCTCATGGCTTTGGCGGGTGCGGTGCTTGTCCTTACCGGCCAACATGTTGTCGGTATAACGCTGATGGTCGCCGGTACGGCGTCCATGGTGCTCGCCGCACTGGTGCTGTTCACCGGCAGCCCGGACAAGCGTGGTGCGGCGGCCAAGCAATTCGTATTCCCGGCCGCTGCCCTCGTGCTTCTGCTGCTTTCCGTGGTCCTCTGACGCGACCGTCGTTCCGGACGATCCGCTCTAGAACGAACTCGGGTGCGCGGTTTACGCAACTGGTAAGCACCGATGGTAAGGAAAGCACGGTCCATCGTCCTGTCGTACAGTGGCCATCATGTGTTTCCTCATTCGAGAGTACCGTTCCGATGATGCCTCGCAGACCCTTGAACTGTTCCGCCGGTCGGTTATCGGACTGGCCTCCCGCGATTACGACGAGAGGCAGATTCAGGCATGGGCCGGGCATACGGGAACCGTCCGGCAATGGGACCGGCGCCGCTTGGCCGTGAACACATGGGTGGCCGTAGCTGAGACCGGCACGGATAGGCCGGACGGGACCGGTGCGGGCACCGCAATCGCAGGGTTCATCGACCTCGATGAGACCGGATACATCGACATGCTCTTCGTGGACCCATCCCACACGAGGCAAGGCGTGGCCTCGACGCTGCTTGCCGAAGCCGAACGGCATGCCGCGGCGCATGGCATATCGGGGCTGAGCGTGCACGCGAGCATCACCGCAAGGCTTTTCTTCGAACATCACGGATTCCATGTCGAAGGAATCCGGCATCCAGCGATTGGAGACGTATCGTTCACCAACTATCTGATGGTGCGCCCCTGATCGTCGAACACGCGCCCAGCCAACGTCATGTGCCCTCTCAGGGTTCTGGCGCTAGACTGAGGTGCTATCGCAGTACGAAAGGGACCAACATTGACCGAACTGAACGATGACGCCCAGCCGAGCGGTATCGCCGATCGCACCAACATCGCCAACAACACGAACACCACCAGCACCAACGTCGCCGGCGCAACCGGCGGCGCGGCCGTCCCGCCAATGGCCAACGCATCAGGCGCTCCCGTCGCACCCGCCGACGCGATCGCCGACCAGAACGACGAGATCTTCCAGCACTCCGCCACCAAGATGCGCGAACACGGCATGAGCGAGACCGCCATCGCCCAGTTCGAACGCCTTTACGACGTCTGGCGCCGCGAGGAGGCCTCCAGTTGGATCCGCGAGGAGGACATCGAGCCGCTCGGCCATATCCCCAGCTTCCATGACGTCTACGAGACCATCAATCACGACAAGGCCGTGGATGCCTTCGCCAAGACCGCGTTCATCAAGCTCAACGGCGGCCTCGGCACCTCCATGGGTCTGGAGAAGGCCAAGTCGCTGCTGCCGGTGCGCCGCCACAAGGCCAAGCAGATGCGCTTCATCGACATCATCATCGGCCAGGTGCTGACCGCCCGCACGCGACTGGACGTGGAGCTGCCACTGACCTTCATGAACTCGTTCCACACCTCCGCGGATACCATGAAGGTGCTCAAGCACCATCGCAAGTTCAAGCAGAGCGAAGTGCCCATGGAAATCATCCAGCACCAGGAGCCCAAGCTCTCCGCCGCCACCGGCGAGCCGGTCAGCTTCCCGGAGAACCCCGATCTGGAATGGTGCCCGCCGGGCCACGGTGACCTGTTCTCCACCATCTGGGAGTCCGGCCTGCTGGATGTGCTGGAGGAGCGTGGCTTCAAGTATCTGTTCATCTCCAATTCGGACAACCTCGGCGCGCGTCCCTCTCGCACGCTGGCGCAGCATTTCGAGAATACCGGCGCCCCGTTCATGGCCGAGGTGGCCATCCGCACCAAGGCCGACCGCAAGGGTGGCCACATCGTGCGCGACAAAGTGACCGGCCGACTCATGCTGCGAGAGATGAGCCAGGTCCATCCCGACGACAAATCCGCCGCCGAGGACATCAAGAAGCACCCGTACTTCAACACCAACTCCATCTGGATCCGCATCGATGCCCTCAAGGCCAAGCTCGCCGAATGCAACGGCGTGCTGCCGCTGCCGGTGATCCGCAACAAGAAGACGGTGGATCCCACCAATCCGGATACTGAACCGGTGATCCAGCTCGAGACCGCCATGGGCGCCGCCATCGGGCTGTTCAACGGCTCCATCTGCGTGCAGGTGGACCGTATGCGATTCCTGCCGGTGAAGACCACCAACGACCTGTTCATCATGCGGTCGGACCGTTTCCACCTCACGGATACCTATGAGATGGAGGACGGCAACTACATCTTCCCGAACGTCGAGCTCGACCAGCGCTACTACAAGTACATCCACGACTTCGACGAGCGATTCCCGTACGACGTGCCCTCGTTGGCCGCCGCCAATTCCGTGACCATCAACGGCGATTGGACGTTCGGCCGCGACGTCTCGTTCTATGCCGACGTGATGCTGGAGGATCAGGGCAAGCCCAGCTACGTGCCGAACGGCGAATACGTCGGACCGCTCGGCATCGAACCGGATGACTGGGTGTGAACCCATGTGAAATCCCATGCCTGCCGGGGTGGATGCACTCCCTTGGACGGACGATAACCACCCGACAGGCATGAGGAGCGCATATTCGTCGCAACGGCTGGATCTCACTTCAAACCGGCGCGAACGGTGGTAAAAGACACGGCCGGGACACGGAAAACAACAAAATAGCGTTATTTTTCGGGAAATGTCGCTGAACAGCGGAAAAACCCTCTAAGATAGAGGGAGTGCAGGTTATGCTGCACACTTATAAACAAAACATTAACTTTACGTGAGGACTAATGGCAGAAGGCACGAGCGGACGTCGGCGTTTTTCCGATAAGTGGGGCAAACACGAGCTGGATGTACTGGCCGTGTTGTCTTCGGCGTTCCCGCAATGGCTTACTTCGCGCCAGATTGCGCAGCGTGTGAAGGCCTATGCGGATTCCTACGGCGAACTGGCCGATCAGGCCGCCAAGGCCGCGTTCGCTAAGCAGTTCCAGCGCGACCGTGCCAAGCTCGCCGCCATGGGCATCGCCATCGAGTCCCGCCAGCCGGAATACTCGTCCAAGTCCGAGGGCCAGGACTTCGCGTCCTACCGCCTGCAGCTGGGCGACGAACCGCGTATCCGTCTCATGTTCGAACCGGAGGACATGCCCGTGCTCGCGGCGGCCAACTACCTGGCCCGTTCCATGTCCATCTCCTCCGAGCCCGACCAGTCGCAGCTCACCCAGCACGCCTCGCGTACCACGCCGCGCGTGCCGCAGACCCCGATTCCCGGTCTCGGCCTCGACTCCATCGCCCCGGGTCTCGGCACCCAACCGATTCCCGATTCGCTGGTCAAGGTCATCGACTCACGTCGTTTCGCAGCCACCGTTGAGGTGGACGGCGAACATCTCAACGTGGCGTACACCGACTCCGATGATCTGGCCATGTACGTGCTGGAGCATCCCGGCGCCACCATCGTGAGCCCGCAGGAGGCCGTGGACGCCTACCACCGTCGTCTGCACGCGGCCAGCCAGTTCACGCTGGCGGATGAGTCGGCGAGCCCGGTGAGCGCCTCCGTGGTCTCTCCGTCCATCAGCCGCGACGTGAGCGAGCCTGGCGATCCGGAATCCATCAAGGCCCAGAACAAGAAGAGCGGTGCCGCGTTCCAGACCGGCAGCGAGGTGGATCGTCGCCTGCGCCTGATGCTGTTCCTCTCCGCCCATCTGGGCGAGGAGTTCTCCATGGGCGAGCTTGCGGTGCGCTTTATCGGCAAGCCCAAGAACGACGACGAGCTCAAGAAGTTCGTGAACATCATTCACAAGGACATCAACACGCTCACCACCGTGTCCGATGACGGCGAGATGGCCGGCAGCCAGTTCTTCGACATCGACTGGCCGCTGCTGGACGCCGAAGGCATCGTCTCCGCCACCAATTCGCTGGGACTGGAGCGCCTGGCCGGCATCTCGCCGCAGTACCTGAGCATGCTCACGGCCTCCGTCAGCTACCTTGCCCATTCGCCGCTGCTGCCGGACAAGCAACGCAATCAGGCAGAATCGCTGTACCTGCGCCTGCGCCGGCACGTCACGCCCGGTCAGACCCCGTGGCTGAGCCTGACCGGCTACGAACTTGAGCCGCGCAGCTTCTCCGTGGTCAAGCGCGCCATCAACACCGATTCGCTGCTGGACATGGAATACACGGACGGCACCGGCCGTCTGCGCCGCAAGCTGGTGGCCCCCTTCAAGATCTTCATCGACGAGGGCGTGTACTACGCGGCCGTCTACACGGACGTCGGATCCGCCGCCCCCAAGGACAAGAAGTCGTACGTCGCCAAGGACATGAGCATCGACAAGGCCACGGGCAAGCCTCGCGTGTGGCAGGTGCTGCGTCTGGCCCGCATCGAGAAGGCCGAGCTGGTCAAGCCCACCAAGGAACTGGACGTGCCGAACGTGCCGGTCGCCGAACTGCGCAAGTGGAGCTTCGACAACGGCACCGAGGCGGTGTTCATCACCGACCAGCGTGATTTGCCGTTCATCAAGACGCTGCCCGGCGCCACCGTGGAGCATTGCGGGGCGGGGGAGAAGGTGCATTTGACCGTGTCCTCCGACTCCTGGTTCGTGGCGTTCTGCATCTCCCACGCCCGACACATCACGGCCGTGGCCCCGGACACGCTGCGTACGATGATCGTGGCCCGCGCCGAACGCGAGCTCAGCATCAGCGACGGCAAGGACAACAAGTAGGCCCATTCAGTAGGCCGCGCGGTACAGTTACGGTAGACAATAGCGTTCCGTCCATCGGATAGTGTGCGATTGCCACACGTGCGGGCGAATGGGACGCTGCGTAATGGAAGATAAGTAGCGGAACTAGCAGAAGGAGACATCATGCCTTGGTGGATATGGCTGGTATTGGCCCTGTTCATGCTGGGCATGATCGTCGCCGGACTGGTCTACGCCGGCATTCATGGCCTGCGTGCGCTCAAGGACATGTCCGGCGTGGCCGAGCAGGTCGGCGAACGCATGTCCGCCATGGGCGAGCCCGCCGAAGCCGGCGATTCCCCCGAACCCCCGCTGTTCACCCAGCCGCTGAGCGTGGCGCAGGAGCGCTATGCCGACACCTATGCGGCGGTGCTCAGGCGCAAGGCCGCCAAGCGCGAACGCCACACGCAGGCCTGGAGCCGTTGGAAACGCTTCAACAACTAATTACTCCCATACGGAAGGCATCATGGCACGTCACCATCACAGCAAGGACGACTCGCAATCCCGGAACCTGAGCCCCTCGCAACGGTACGCCGCCTTCCAGAAGGTCAAGCGTCAGCGCGCCTCCGTGGCCGCACGGTTCGCCGCCACGCTTCCGTTCGACCTTGACGACTTCCAGATCGAGGCCAACGAGGCCCTGGAGGCCGGCAGCAATGTGCTGGTCGCGGCCCCCACCGGCGCCGGCAAGACCGTGGTGGCCGATTTCGCCATCTACCTGGCGCAGGACCGCAATGTCAAGGCCTTCTACACGACCCCCATCAAGGCGCTGAGCAACCAGAAATACCATGATCTGGTGAACGTGTACGGGCCGGATCGCGTGGGCCTCCTGACCGGCGACACCTCCATCAACTCCGAGGCGGACATCGTGGTGATGACCACCGAGGTGCTGCGCAACATGCTCTACGAGCGTTCCTCCACACTCGCCGCCCTACGCTACGTGATCCTGGACGAGGTCCACTATCTCGCCGACAAGTTCCGCGGGCCCGTGTGGGAGGAGGTCATCATCCACCTGCCCAAGTCGGTGAAGATCGTGGGCCTGTCCGCCACCGTGTCCAACGTGGAGGACTTCTCCAACTGGATCGCCTCGGTCAGGGGCGAGACCAAACTGGTCATCAGCGAACATCGCCCGGTGCCGCTGGAACAGCATGTGCTGGTGCAGGCGGACGAACACACCGAACCGGAGGTGCTGGACCTCTACCGTAGAGACGCCAACGGCGAGCAGACCGTCAAACTCAACGCCGAACTCATCAACCGGCTCGACCAGCTGGACCGCAAGGCCGCACGCCGGCGCGGCGAGCAGCGTCCGGACAAGCGTAAGGGATTCAAGGGCGGCAAATCACGCCACGGCGGCCAGCTCAAGCCTGAACGGTATACGCCCCGCCGGTGGGCCGTGGTGGACGAGCTGCATTTCCTTGACATGCTGCCCGGCATCTACTTCATCTTCTCGCGCAATGGCTGCGACCAGGCCGTGGAACAGTGCATCAACGCCGGGCTCGAACTCACCACGGATGAAGAGGCCGTGCGCATCCGCCGCATCGTGGACGAGATGGTGGACGGCCAGCTCACCCAGGAGGACCTCAAGGCCCTGCACTTCTCCAAGTTCCGCTTCGCCCTCGAGGAGGGCTTCGCCTCGCATCACGCCGGCATGATCGCCCTGTTCCGCCAGATCGTCGAACGACTGTTCGAGGAGGGCCTGGTCAAGATGGTGTTCGCCACCGAAACGCTGGCCCTCGGCATCAACATGCCGGCCCGCTGCGTGGTGGTCGAGAAACTTGAGAAGTTTGACGGCACCGGCCATGTGGGTCTGACGCCCGGCGAGTTCACCCAGCTGACGGGACGTGCGGGACGTCGCGGCATCGACACCATCGGCCATGCCATCGTGGTGGACCATCACGGCTTCGTGCCGGCCACGGCCGCCGCACTGTCCTCCAAGCGCGTCTACCCGCTGCATTCGAGCTTCCGGCCCACGTTCAACATGGCCGTCAACCTGCTCAATTCCAGCGATTACGAGACCGCCCGTGTGACGCTCGACCAGTCGTTCGCCCAATGGGAGGCCAACGAATCCGCCTGGCAGCTCGAATCGCAGATGACCACGCTCAAGACCGCGCTGGCCGGCTACGAACAGGCGTTCCAGTGCAACCACGGCGATTTCAAGGAATTCATGACGCTGCGCATGGAACTGAGCTCCCTGGAAAAGGACGGCCGACGCAAGCTCAAGCACGAGGTCTTCCTCACCGACCAGGATCGCAGCAAGGCGTTCCGTGATCTTGAGGCGCGCATCCAGGAACTGCGCAAGGCAGAGCGACAGCATCCCTGCCGCAACTGCCCGGATCTGCAGCAACACCTCAAATGGGGACATCGCTGGGCCCGTGAGACGCGGGAACTGGAGCGTGTGACCAACCGGTACGATTCCCGCACCGGTTCCGTGGCCCGCCAGTTCGACCGCATCTGCGACATCCTGACCGAACTCGGCTATCTGGAACGTCGCGAGACCCCGGACGGACGCATCGACATGACACTGACGGACAAGGGCCGGCTGTTGCGCCGCATCTACAGCGAGCATGATCTGGAGCTGTGCGAGGCCCTGCTGTCCGGCACATTCAGCAAGCTTGACGCCAACGGTCTGGCCGCGGTGCTGTCCGCGCTGGTATACGAGGCCAGGCGTGGGGGAGAGGGCGAGCCTCGTCACTACCCCGGCGGCGTCTCCGGACGAATCGCCATCGCATCCTCCAAGCTCAAGGGCGTCTGCGCGCACATCGATGCGCTGTGCGAGGACCATGAACTCGCCGAACTCGCCCAGCCGGACTTCGGCATCGTGGACATCATGTACGAGTGGGCGGACGGTGCCTCACTCGCCGCATGCCTGTACGGTACGGACATGACCGGCGGCGACTTCGTGCGTACGGCCAAGCGGTTGGCGGACGTGCTTCAACAGATCGCCGTGGCGGGACCGTTGCCGTTCGACGAGGGAGAAGCCCTGGCCGATACCGCCCGTGAGGCCGCGGACCGCGTCAATCGCGGTGTGGTGGCGTACTCGGGCGTGGACTGAGTGGACTGACAGGGACGTACGGCGGCGAATCAGCAACGGTCCGAGGCAATCCGCCGGAATAGAATCCAAGTCCGAACTGTTGCGTAAATTAGTACGGTTACGAATTATTCAAGGAGGATGCCGATATGGCAGAACGTAGCTTGAGGGGCATGAGCATCGGTGCGAAGTCGCTGGAGTCCGACGACAACGTGGACTTCGCCGCCAGGAACGATGTGGCGTACGTGTGCCCGAAGGGCCACCGCACCATCCTGCCGTTCGCCGAAGGCGCCGAAGTGCCGGACGAATGGGAGTGCCGTTGCGGTGCCGTGGCGCATCGTGAGGGCGACGAGGATCGCGAAGGCGACGAGATCGCCAAGCCCACCCGCACCCACTGGGACATGCTGCTTGAACGCCGCAGTGAGGAGGAACTCGCCACGCTGCTCGAAAAGCGCCTGCAGATGCACCGTGACGGTTGGATCCCCGACTACGAGTGATAGGCTGCGAATGGCCGCGAGCGATTCCGGTGTTGCCGGTCCGCGCAACCACATGAACAACACGTGAACTTGATACCCAGTCAAACCGACTGGGCATAATCATTGCTGGTACGTAGCGAGTGTGACCTGAAACACACGATATGCACGGTTTTTCAAGAACAACGACAGGGGAGTAGACCTCACATGGCACAGCACCCGAGGAAAGTGGTCCTGCTGGACCTTGACGGCACACTGACCAAGTCCGACGGCGGCATCATCGCGTCCGTCGTCAAGACCTTCGAGGCCCTGGGCCGTCCGGTGCCGGACGACGTCGAGCTGCACCGCTTCATCGGCCCGGCCATCATCGAATCCCTGCAGCGCAACCATGTGCCGGAGGACGAGCTGGATCGCGCCGTGGACATCTACCGCAGCTACTACGCGGACAAGGCCGTGTTCGACGACCCGAACGAGCCCGGCAACAAGGTGCCCGGCCGCCTGGTGAACGTCGTGTTCCCCGGTATCCGCGAGCAGCTCACGAAGCTGCGCGAGGACGGCTACTACCTGGCGCTGGCCAGCTGCAAGCCGGAATACCAGTGCGTGCCGATCTGCGAGCACTTCCACCTGACCGAACTGCTGGACGGCATCTACGGCGCATCCAAGGACAACACCCGCCTCGACAAGGACCAGGTGATCCGGTACTGCTTCGACAAGATCGGCTTCGACACCGAGGCCGGCGATAAGGCCGTGATGATCGGCGACCGTTACACGGACATCGATGGCGCCCGTGCCTGTGGCCTGGACACCATCGGCTGCCGCTGGGGTTACGCTCCGGCCGGCGAGATGGAGGAACACGGCGTCTACGAGATCATCGAAACCACCGACCAGCTTGAGGACGCGGTCAACCGGTATTTCGCATCGCACTGATCATGTTGATTTGATGCCGCTTCCTTTGGCTGACGAACGGTTGATGCGTGTCACCGTGAGATTGGCTGAGGGGAGCGGTTTTCTTATGATTAAAAGTTGGGAATGGTGTAGTCCGGAGAGCGGCGGGGAACTATCGGAATTGCCAATCTGACATAACGTACGTTATCGGACGACAACGTACATTATCGGATGATGTGCAACGGCATGGGGTGGGAGCCCTTGGAACCAAACGATTCCAAGGGTTCCCACCTTTTCCGTCGTTATCGGATATTTGGAATATCTTGTTACTGTAAGGGTCTGAAACCAAATAATTCCAAGACCCCGGTCATTTCCGCGAATCATCGATCATCACTGGAAACCTGTTATTTATACTTACGGTTGTTCCCGCCTGTCATAGACACACGGATAGGCGCACGAAAACCGTTTCCACGAAACGTCGTTTTCACTTGCCGCCGTTCCTGTCGCGTCCGGCTGCGCTGCCGATGCGTCGGTCCATTTCGGTTTCCATCGCATGACGCGCCTGCATGTACATCACGGCGATTTCAGCCATCACCAGCACGATGACGATGATTGCACCGGCCAGCGCGTTCTGTTCATAGAACGCACGCACGTCCACGTCCATGGCGTCGGCGGTCAGCGCGTATACGGGAAACGGCACGATCGCCATGATGAACGACGCCACATGCGCCATGACCACGGTCCAGCTCACCGGATTGACGGCACCGCGCCTGGACCGCGGCGTGAACACCTGGCCGCGCAGCACCGTGAGCCCGATGATGTTCGCCGCCATGACCACGGCGATGATCCACAAGGCCGCGGGCAGCAGTTCGATGAATAGCGTCATGGTTCGGAAACCTCCGGAATCGAGTGATGCATGGGTAACGCTATGGTACGCTACTCCCCTATATTGCAAACGTTGTCAATCTTGCTGATAGGCATTGGAACGACAGGCTGCGACCAACATGATTGTGGCCCTGTTATCAAGGCTGACGTGAATCCACCGGACTACCCCGCAGACGGCTTTGCCGCCAGCTCCCCTGACAAGAGGAGCCACGAATAGGGATATATGCCACAAATCTTGGTTAGCAGAACCACAATCATTGCATGGCCTGCTCGCGCTGTCGACGCTGTGCCTCGAGCTTCTTGCGCATGCGCATGGCCGTGAGCTCGTCGATGGGACGCGCCGTGGTTATGATGGCCGGATTGGCGGTCAGATCCACGTAATCCTCGTGCTCGAGCGCGGCCTCGATCTGGTGCCAGAGCGAACCGACCGACACGGCGAACACGGCCTTACCGCTTTGCAGCAGTTCGAGCATCTGCTCGCTGGTGGTGCATTCGTGCACCTCCTGGCCGTCGCACATGATGGTCACGTTGGCCAGCTGGTCGGTGCTGCGCTGGGTAAGAAAACCGATGGCCGCGGTGACGTTCTGCAGGTTCACACCGGCGTCCAGCAGCCTCTTGGAGACGGCGAGAATCACCACGTCCTTGAAGGAGTACAGTCGGCGCGAACCGGAGCCATGCGAGGGGGTGATCGAGGGCTCGACTATCTGCTTACGTGCCCAGTAGTCGAGTTGCCGATAGGTGATGCCGGCCACTTTGGATGCCACGGTGCCACGGTATCCGCGTTTGGGCTCCTCGGAGTCGCCGCTGGAGAACAGTTCCCCCTGAATCGCGGGCGCGTTCAGATTCGTCTGTTCGCGGAGCGGAACATGGAGGTGCAGCTCGGTCTGTTCCATCGCACTCCCCCTTCATTGGGCACGGCCATCGGGTGCGGCATCATGGCGTTTCCGTCGCATCGCGGCCGACGATGGACGTACCCCCTGTGCCTGCCGGACCAACGTCGCGGCGGGCACAGGAAACGAGTCGGCTGCTACTGCGAGATGACGGCCGACTTGGTGAAGAACATGAGGCGGAACTTGCCGATCATGATCTCGTCGCCGTTCTTCAGGACGGCCTGATCGACGCGCTGGCGGTTCACGTACGTGCCGTTGAGGCTGCCGGCGTCGATGACGGAGAACTGGCCGTTGACGCGGCGGAACACGGCGTGCTGGCGGGACACGGTGGAGTCGTCCAGCAGGATGTCCGCGCGCGGGTCACGGCCCACGGTGATTTCATCCTCGTCCAGCAGATAACGGGAGCCGGATACCGCGCCTCGGGTGGAGATCAGCAGCGCCGTGCCGTCGGACAGGCGGGTGATGGTGTCCAGATCGTCCTGGGTAAGCGGACGGTCGCCGGTGGAGGTGATGGGCAGTACGTTAATGGCGGGCAGACCGATGATGGTGGTTTCGCCTGCGCTAGGAATCGGATCAGTCATAATATTTCAGTTTACTCCCTACTCTACGGTTTTCGCATAATTGCTTTGCGTAGCCTCGTGTATCTCATCGATGACGATGTTGTCCGAGGAGCGCACGTCCACGGTGGCGCCGTATTTGACCTGCAACTGGGCGCCGACGCCCCCCGCGATGTCCACGGCGTTGGACAGTTCCTGCGGGTTGCCGATGGCCTTGACCACGTAGGTGGGCGAGATGGCGGTGCCGTCCGCGATGAGGCCTTCGTCGGCGTCCTGGATGTACGTGGATGCCACGACGCGCACGTCGTTGATGGCGATGACCTCGGCGCCGGCGTTGCGCAGCTCCTCGATGAGGGTGAACATGATGGAGGCGTCCACCTTGGTGGAGCCGCGGCTTACGCGCACGGTGATGCCGGGACCCTTGGCCGGCAGACGACCAGAGATCAGGCCGCTGGTCTCCTCGTTCTGCTTGGCGATCTTGCGGGCCTGATCCTGTTCGTTGGCCGCGGATTTCAGTGAGTTGAGCTGTTCGGTGAGCTGGCTTTTGCGCTGTTCGAGGTTGGTGATCTGCGTGTTCGACTCGTTGAGCAGGCGGACAAGCTCGCTTTCGTCCAGCGTCTCATACGTGGATTTGCTGTTGTTGATCTGGGTCATGTAGGCGAAGCCCAGCAGCGCGCACATGAGGGTGACGAGTACGGAGGACAGCAGCCGGGAGCGCAGTCCCCCGCGGTTCGTGTTGCGACGCGGCTTCTTGCGGACGGTGGGAAACGAACCGGTTTCCATCCGGTCGTTGACGGTGTCCTGGGCATGCTGATCCCGCATCTTCTCCAGCATGTTGTTCGATTTCGCGCGTCTGGCCATACCTCTGGGCTCCCCTCATCAGCTGCGGAAGATGAAGCGCCTGATGGCGGACACGTTCGAGAAGATGCGGATGCCAAGGACCACGATGACGGCGGTCTGCAGCTGGGAACCCACGCCGAGCTGGTTGCCGAGGAACACGAGTAGCGTGGCGGTGATCACGTTGGCGAAGAAGGAGATCACGAAGACGCGGTCGGAGAAGCTGCGTTCGAAGTAGGCGCGGGCGGCGCCGAGCAGGGCGTCAAGCGCGGCGACCACCATGATCGGCAGATACGGCTGGACGATGACCGGGATGTCCGGCTTCACAAACACGCCGACGACCACGCCGATGATCAGTCCGAGAACGGCTGCCATTACTCGTTCCTTTCCGCGTACTGGACCTCTCCAGCCACCGCTGCCTCAAGTGTAATCGAATTGGATTTGCTCACCTGCGGGTAAATGCCTGCTTCTTTGAAGGATTCGTAAAGGCTTGCGAGTTTTCGTTCCCCCATGGCCTCGGCCAGCGCGTTTTTGTCGCCGATGGCCTCGATGGTATACGGGCTTTGGATTGCGGACATGCCGATGAGGATGTGTCCGCCGGCCTTGCGGATCGAGGTCTGTGCGCCGAGCCGGTTGCCGTTGATGGCGATGGCTTCCGCGCCGTTCTGGAACATCAGGGACACGAGCTGCTGCAGGTCGAGATCGGTGACCACGCGGATGGAGGTGGAGGTGCCGACCCTGGACGAGGAGGTTTGGTCCGACTGGCTGGCGGCGATGGGGTCGGCTAGGGTCATCGTGATGCCTTCGCCTTCGACCGCCACGGTGCCGTTGAGCATCTCGTCCTGCAGGAGGGTGTCGCTTTTGACCGATCCGGAGATCTTCTTGGATTGGGCATCTACCTTACTGCGCAGATCGTTGACCTGCTGGGTGAGTTCGTCGATCTGCGTGTTGCGATCCTCCAGCTGGCTGCTGAGCGTCTGCCGCACTTGTTTGCGAGGGTCGGATTGGAGCTGCTGGACGAACAGGCTGCCGGCGAATCCCACGGCCACGCAGATGAGGAACACGACGATGCGGTTCACCCAGATGGAGAACGTGGAGCGGTGCTCATGGACAAGCCGGGCGTCATGGAACATCGGATCCATGGGACGGTTGACGAGGTCGTCGATGAGGCGCAGGGAGTCGTCGTTGGTCTTGCGGCGTCGACGGGTGCGGATGGCCGCGGCGTCATCCGGGGAAAGCGCATGGTGTGATTCCACCCCGCGCACGGAGGCGGAGAACACCGAGCGACGGCGCACCGGCTCGTTCTCCTTGGATACGGGGAACGAGACCGGGGCCGTGGAATCAAGAGGCATGCCGCTCCCCCAGCTCCTTGCGCAGCAACGAGACGCCCTGCCTGGTGTAGATGTATCCGGCGAGCCAATACATGGCCAGACCCCAGATACCAGCCGCCAGCGCGGCGAGGTAGAGCAGGTGGAAGAAGGTGGACGTGCCCAGATCCGCGAAGATCAGACCCACGATGGAGATCATGAGCAATGCGGTGCCGGCCTTGCCCACGAAATGCACGGGCAGCGGGCCGTAATCGTACTGGGCGAGCCAAAGCACCTGAATGGCCATCCACAGGTCGCGTAGTCCCACGATGATCAGCATCCACCATGGGATGATGCCGGCGATGCCGAGGGCCAGGATCGAGCAGAAGATCAGCAGACGATCGGCGATGGGGTCGAGGATCTGTCCGATCTTGCTGACCTGGTTGAACTTGCGTGCGATGATGCCGTCCAGCCCATCAGATGCCGAGGAGATGGCGATCAGCACCAGTGCGGCGATCATCTCGTGCCGTGACACCAGAACGGTGATGAACGGGATGGAGATGATGCGCAGCGCACTGATGAGATTCGGCACGGTGAAATAGATGTCCCGTGCCTCCGGGCTGTATCTGGTGTTGGCTTTCTGGTTGGTCATACTGCCTAATAGCCTACATGCGCGAAGCCTGCAGGGCGGTAACGATGATGCCTCGCGCGCCGACTTCATACAAATCATCCATCAGCTGGTTCACGGTGGCCTTGGGCACCATCACGCGCACGGCGTTCCACTGCTTGTCGTGCAGCGGGGAGATGGTGGGGCTTTCGAAACCGGGGGTCACGGCCACTGCGGCGGCCACCTTGCTCACCGGGATGTCGTAATCCATGAGCACGTACTGGTGAGCGGTGAGCACGCCCTGGAGACGGCGGGAAAGCACGGCGAGACGCGGGTCGTCGTCGGTCAGGCGCGGCGAACGGATCAGGCAGGCTTCGGAGTGCATGAGCGGTTCGCCGAACACGCGCAGGCCGGCGTTGCGCAGGGTGGTGCCGGTGGAGACCACGTCGGCGATGAGATCGGCCACGCCGAGCTGCACGGAGGATTCGACCGCGCCGTCCAGGTGGATGGTCTCGGCCTCGACGCCGTGCTCCACGAGGTAGTCGTGGACGAGCTTGTCGAACGTGGTGGCCACGCGCTTGCCCTGGATGTCCTCGAGCTTGGAGATCGGGGATTCGTTCGGTGCGGCGAAGCGGAAGGTGGAGGCGCCGAAGCCCAGCGGCAGATGCTCGATGGCCTCCGTGCCGGAGTTCTTGAGCAGGTCCTCGCCGGTGATGCCGACGTCGATGGCGCCGCGGCCCACGTACACGGCGATATCCAGCGGACGCAGGTAGAACAGCTCGATGTCGTTGTCCGGATCCTGGACGACGAGCTGGCGCGGGTTGGTGCGCAGGCGGTAACCGGCTTCGGCCAGCATGTTCCATGCGGGCTCGGAAAGCATGCCCTTGTTCGGTACGGCGATTCTCAGCATGAGTGCTCCTCTCCCCTGGCGGGAGTCTGGTTCGGCGCGAAATTGGTTGATGTGATGATGATGGCGGGGTGAGGTCGGACCGCGTCGGTCCTGTTGTCGGGCCTCACCCCGCCGGGCGCACTCACAGGTGCTTGTAGACGTCCTCAAGGGTCAGGCCGTGCTTGATCATCATGACCTGCACGTGGTAGATGAGCTGGCTCATCTCCTCGGCGGTGCGGTCGGCACCCTCGTATTCGGCGGCCATCCAGGTCTCGGAGGCTTCCTCGACGATCTTCTTGCCGATGAAGTGGGTGCCCTTGTCCAGCTCGTCGACGGTCAGGGAGCCTTCGGGACGGGTCTGGGCCTTCTCGCTCAGTTCGGCGAACAGGGATTCAAACGTCTTCATGTTTTCGTGTTTCCTTGGGTTGTGTGTGGTTTGCTCGCCGGCGAAGGCATCGCGGACTGCGTTCGGGCGCGGTGCGAATGACGATCCCACGCCGGCGAAGTGGCTCAGTCCTTGTATGCGGCCTCGGCCTTGGCGCGGATGTCGTCGATGGCCTGGGCCGGGCTCTTGGCACCGTAGACGGCGGAGCCGGCCACGAGCACGTCGGCGCCGGCCTCGGCCACGATGTGCGCGGTCTTGGGGCTCACGCCGCCATCGACCTGGATGCGGGTCTTGAGGCCGCGGCGGGTGATCTCGTCGCGCAGGCGACGGACCTTGGCCATCTGGTTGTCGAGGAACTTCTGGCCGCCGAAGCCGGGCTCGACGGTCATGACGAGAATCATGTCGAACTCGTCGAGGATGTCGAAGATCGGCTCGACCGGCTCGGCCGGGCGCACGGCGAAGCAGGCCTTGCAGCCCATGTCGCGTAGCTGGCGGGCAAGGCGCACCGGGGCGTGGGTGGCGCCCATGTGGAAGGAGACGGAGGCGGCGCCGAGCTTGGCGTATTCGGGGGCCCAACGGTCCGGATCCTCGATCATGAGGTGGACGTCCACGGGCAGGTCGGTGACCTGGCAGATACGGCCCACGATCGGCTCGCCGAGGGTGAGGTTCGGCACGAAATGATGGTCCATCACATCGACGTGGACCAGATCGGCGTTGGAGATGGCCTTGAGATCGCGCTCAAGGTTGCAGAAGTCGGCGGACAGGATGCTGGGGGCGATTGCAATGTTGCTCATAATTCCTTACCTTATCTTTCAAATCGGACTTGCACCGGGTTGGTGCCCGCGTTGCGAGTCGCCGTTAACGCTTCTTTTGCTTGTTCTTTTCTTCCTCGACGCTTTGGCGTTCGAGCTCCTCCGCGGTGACCTCCTGCAGCCTGCGTGCCTGGGCGTCCACGTCCGGCCCGTACTGGTAGAGCACCACGAAGAGGATGCAGCCGAGCACGAACACGACGATGGCGGTCCACACGTTGGTTCTCAGTCCCAGGATCACCGTGGAGTAGTTGATGCGCACGTTCTCAATCCAGGTGCGGCCCAGTCCGTACCACATCATGTACATGGCGAACTGCTGGCCGGCCTTGAGACGGTCGGCGAGCTTGCGGCCGAGGACGACGATCAGCGCGGCGCCGATGAGGTTCCAGATCATCTCGTACAGGAAGGTGGGGTGGAACAGGGCGGTGGTGTAATCCGGGCACTGGGAGCCGTTGTAGCAGATCTCGGATTTGCCGATGGCGTCCGCATCGTTGAGCTTCAAGCCCCAAGGCAGGTTGGTGGGCCAGCCGTAGAGCTCCTGGTTGAACCAGTTGCCGAGACGGCCGATGGCTTGGGCGACCAGCAACGCGGGGGCGATGGAGTCGGCGAAGATGCCGAACGGGTAGCGGCGGTGGCGGCACCACAGGAAGGCGGTGAGCGCACCCACGGAGATGCCTCCGAAGATGGCCATGCCGCCCTCCCACACCTTGAGGATGTTCACCAGCTCGCCGGTGGGCGGGAAGTAGGCGCTCGGCGTGGTGATGCAGTGGTAGAGTCGCGCGCCTACCAACGCGCATGGCACGGTGACCAGCGTGGTGTCGAGGATCTGGTCGAAATTGCCCCCGTACCGCTTCCACCGTGTGGTGAGAATCCACACGGCCACGCAGATGCCGATCAGGATGCAGATGGCGTACATGTGGATGGTGAACGGGCCGACCTGGAATTTGGAGAAGGTCGGTGAGGGGATATAAGCCAGATTCATAATGCCTCGTGTCTGCTGGTGGTCATGCTCGTTGTGGTACGCCCACTACCCTACCGTGTCGCGCGCGGAATGGGAGCAGGCGCACCGGGCCTTGACCCGTCAGCGGGCGTTGTGGATGCCTTCGGCGAGTTCCTCGCTCTTGGCGGCCAGCAGCTTCAGGCCTTCGGCCGCGTCACGGGCGGTCTTGTTGTCGTCCGCGAGCAGGGTGTGCACGAGGGCGGAACCCACGATCACGCCGTCCGCGTAGGAGCCGACCTTGGCGCCCTGCTCCGCGGTGGACACGCCGATGCCGACGCATACGTTCTTGGCGCCGGCCTTGCGGGTGCGTTCCACGAGCACTTCCGGGGAGGCGTCGATGGTCGAACGCTCGCCGGTCACGCCCATGCGGGCGGCGGCGTAGACGAAGCCGCGGGCGTTGCGGGCCACGGTCTCGAGGCGTTCGTCGGCGGAATCCGGGGAGACCAGGAAGATGCGGTCCAGGCCGTGACGGTCGGAGGCCTCGATCCATTCGCCGGCCTCGTCAGGAATGAGGTCCGGGGTGATGAGGCCCGCGCCGCCGGCGTTCTCGAAATCGGTGGCGAAGCGTTCGACGCCGTAATGGTAGATGAGGTTCCAGTAGCTCATGACCAGCGGCACGCCGCCGGCGTTGGCCACGGTCTCGACGGCCTCGAACACGCGCTTGATGGTCTCGCCGTTCTTGAGGGCGATGGACGAGGCGGCCTGGATCACCGGGCCGTCCATGACCGGATCGGAATACGGCAAACCGATTTCGACAGCATCGACGCCGTGCTCGACCATGGTACGGAAGGCGTCGAGAGAGACTTCCGGATTCGGGAAGCCGTAGGGCAGGTAGCCGATGAAGGCCGGCTTGTTCTGGGCCTTGAACTTGGCGAACATCGCCTCGGTCTGGCTGGGCTTGTGGCTGATGCCCAGCGGCTGGCCGGAGGGCATGGTTGCAGTGTTGGTCATATCAAAATCTCCTTTTGTCCCCTGGCTCCCCTCTTTGAGGGGAGCTGGCAGCGAAGCTGACTGAGGGGAGGTTCCACCTGTGGTTTTTATTGCGGTGAGGTCACGCCACGGTGTTGCCGTGGGCTCCGGTCACGTCAAGCGCCTTGGCCTGATCGTCGGTGAGGTAGCCGAACCACTTGCCGGCGGTGGCCATGTCCTTGTCTCCTCGGCCGGAGATGTTGATGATCATCACGGCCTTGTCGTAACCCTTGGCCTTGAGGTCGGCGGCGGCCTTGTAGGCGCCGGCCACGGCGTGCGAGCTTTCGATGGCGGGGATGATGCCCTCGGTCTGGCTCAGGTCGCGGAAGGCGTTCATGGCCTCTTCGTCGGTGGCCCAGGAGTAGTTCACACGGCCGATGTCCTTGAGCCATGCGTGTTCGGGGCCCACGGAGGCGTAGTCGAGGCCGGCGGAGATGGAGTAGGTGTCGAGCGTCTGGCCTTCGTCGGTCTCCAGCAGGTAGCTCTTGGCGCCCTGGAACATGCCGAGCTGGCCGGTGCCGGGGGCGAAGCGGATGGCGTGCTTGCCGGATTCGGGGCCGTTGCCGCCGGCCTCGTAACCATAGAGGTTCACGCGGTCGTCATCAAGGAAGGCATTCATCACGCCGATGGCGTTGGAGCCGCCACCCACGCACGCGCACACCGCGTCCGGATGGTCGATGCCGTACCAGTCCTGGAGCTGTTCCTTGGCTTCCTCGCCGATGATCTTCTGGAAGTCGCGGACCATGGCGGGGAACGGGTGCGGGCCGGCCACCGTGCCGAGCAGGTAGTGGGTGTCCTTGACGTTGGTCACCCAGTCGCGCAGCGCCTCGTTGATGGCGTCCTTGAGGATCTTGTCGCCGAGGGTGACCTCGACCACCTCGGCGCCGAGCATGCGCATGCGGGCCACGTTGAGGGCCTGGCGGCGGGCGTCGATCTGGCCCATGTAGATGCGGCACTTGAGGCCGAGCATGGCGCACACGGTGGCGGTGGCCACGCCGTGCTGGCCGGCGCCGGTCTCGGCGATCACTCGGGTCTTGCCCATGCGCTTGACGAGCAGGGCCTGGCCGAGCGCGTTGTTGATCTTGTGGGCGCCGGTGTGGTTGAGGTCCTCGCGCTTGAGGAAGATACGGGCGTCAAGGCCGGTCTTGTCCTTGACGAGCTGGGCGAAGCGCGGCGCCTCGGTCAGCGGGCTCGGACGGCCCACGTAACGCTGCTGCAGGGTCATGAACTCCTTGTGGAATTCGGGGTCGGCCTTGGCCTCGTTGTAGACGCGCTCCAGCTCGTCCAGCGCGGTGATCAGTGCCTCGGGCACGTAGCGGCCGCCGAACTGGCCCCAGTACGGTCCCTGATGTTCACTCAGCGGGGTGGATTCGGATGCTTTCACTTGTGCTCCTGCCTTTACTAGTCGTTCCACTGCAAGTTCATGATCGTCGGCGGTGGCCACGCCTTCGCCGACCAGGACCGCGTCCGCGCCCGCACGGGCGTAATCCTCCACCTCGACCGCGCCGAATACGCCGGATTCCGCCACCTTGATGACATCCTCGGGCAGATCCGCGGCCAGTTCGTTGTATTTGTTGACGTCCACACGCAGGTTCTTCAGGTTGCGCGCGTTGATGCCGATCACGCGGGCTCCGGCCTTGCGGGCGCGTTCGATCTCCTCGCGGGTGTGGGTCTCCACGAGTACGGTCATACCGAGTTCGTGCGCGAGGTCAAGCAGGTGCTTGAGCCGGTCGTCGTCCAGCGCGGCCACGATGAGCAGCACCAGGTCGGCACTGTGGGCGCGCGCCTCGAAGATCTGGTAATCGGTGACGATGAAGTCCTTGCGCAGCACCGGGATATGCACGGCGGCGCGGACCTTGTCCAGATCGTCCAGGGAGCCCAGGAAGCGGCGGCCTTCGGTGAGCACGGAAATCGCGCTTGCACCGCCCTTCTCATACTCGCGGGCCAATGCGGCCGGGTCGGGGATATCGCTCAGGTGGCCCTTGGACGGGGAGGCGCGCTTGATTTCGGCAATCACGGGGATGCCGTCCGCGCGCTTAAGCCATCGCGTCGCGTCGATGGGAGCCGGGGCCGCCAGCGCGGCCTTCTTCACTTCCTCCAGCGACACGGTACGCTCACGGGTCTGCTGGTCCTCCAGCGCGCCCGCCACCAGTTCGTCCAAAACCGACATGATCCTCCCTTTGTTGGTGGTCGATCATGCGACACTCTAGCCACAGCGAACCGCGCACGGACCGCCCGTTCTACATTCTGGGCGCAACAATCCGTGATATTCCACAGAGGTCAATGATCGTCCATCATCGGCATGGCCGTTTTCGGCATGGTCGCCGCGCATGATGGCGCTGGCCTTATATTCGTTGCGCTCGTAGTCCGTATAGTAGAGTTCCCAGTCGATGCCGGCGCTGGTTTCGACCACGCAGAACACCGATGCGTCATTGATGATCAGCGACGCATACCCCGGTCCTATGTTGACACCCGAATCCAAGCGGACCTGTTCGATGGGCGCGTCCAGGCCATCGGCGCCTTCGACGAAGGAGTCGCGTAGGTTCTGCTCTCGTTCGGGCACGTCCCACGTATACGCCAGCACGGCCACCGGGGCGAGTGTCTGACAGATTTGTTCACTAATCATGCCGTAGGTGAATATGCCTGTCCCGCCGTCGCGGCCCGAACCGCCGGAATCGCCGAAGAGACCGTCCAACGAGCCATCCGGCGTCAGTTCGCGGTACGGCTCCTCGCCGCCGCCTTGCCAATACCGTTCCCAAGCATCCGTCCAGGCATCCTGTTCCGACGGCATGGCAGCACGCAACGTGCCGTCCGGTTGCGGCAGATGCACGATGGGCATGTATATCGGGAGCACCGATGTGCTGACCCGTATGCCCAATACGCTGAGGACGATAGTAAGTACGGCGATGACTACGCCGATTCCGGAGATGATCACCCGGTCCTTCCTGCGACTGTTCACGACTCCCCCATCCGGTCGCCGCAAGACGGTCCGTCGTATGTGATTGACGATGCGGCACCTTTGCTGGTGCATCGCCGGTCGCTGTACGACAGTGTCCACCCTGCGATTGACAACGTTTGCCATCATCGTGGTTCATTCATGCATATATGCAAGGCCGACGATGATGTTCGCGTTGCTTATTTCCCCACAATCCAATGTACGGTAAGCTTGTTTGCGACTTGCCGAAGCCCAGTGAACTCTAGTGCGGGGTTGACATAATTCGTTTGCGGCGCAGCCTAGCATTCGAGCAGGGTCCGCCGAGCCGGCCGCAAGGAACCATCAATGCTAACGATTGCACTATATGCTGAAGGCAGCGCTTCGGAAGAACGAATGCGCCGCTGAAACAGCCAAACAGAACGTTCGCAACAAGCACGGTTCCGTACACCGGAATTAACCGCGGACTCGATGAGATTACCCTTCAGCCATCTTTATCTGCTTTGGCGAAGCAGATGGGTGTAAGGCACATCGATGCAAGCCGCACGGCGTGTTGTTGTCCGCACTGTGGTTGGTAGCATGCCCGTGGTGATTCGCGTGATGGACGCAACGCAGGCGCACATCCACAATCATGCATCAACGAGAGGCGGCAAGGAGCGGCATGGATAACGAACTGTTCGAGAAAGCACCCATCCCGAAGGCGTATTTCTCGCTGGCCATGCCGGTGGTGCTCAGCATGTTGGTCACGCTGGTTTACAACATGGTCGACACGTACTTCATCGCGCATACCGGGGACACGAACATGGTAGCCGGCGTCTCCCTGACCGCACCCGTATTCACCGTGATGATCGCACTCGGCGACATCTTCGGTCTCGGCGGCGCCTCCGTCATCTCGCGACTGTTCGGGCAACACAAATACGCGGACGGCAAACGACTGAGCGTGTTCTGCTTCTATGCGGCCATCGTCACGGGCCTGCTCATCGTGGTTTTCGGCCTATTGTTCCGACCGCAGATGCTCACACTGCTTGGCGCGGACGACAACACATGGCGGCATGCGTCCGACTTCTACACGCTGATCATCGTCGGTTCGCCGTTCATCATCGTCTCCATGACGCCGACCAACCTGCTGCGTACGGAAGGCCACGCCGTGCAGTCCATGATCGGCTCGATCGCCGGCACGGCGGTCAACATCGTGCTCAACCCGCTGTTCATCCACGTGTTCGGCTGGGGTGCGGCCGGATCGGCCGGCGCGACCGTGATCGCCAACATCTGCACCGACGTGTACTACATCTGGTTCCTCGTCTCACGCAGCCAGAATCTGTCCATCAATCCGCGGCTCATCCTCTCCCACATCGGCGCCGCGATCAACATCGCCGGCCATGAGATCCGCGAGGTCCTCGCCATCGGCATCCCAGCCGCCATCACGAACCTGACGCAAAGCGTGGGCATCGTCATGGTCAACCTGTTCCTGCTCCCCTACGGCACCGACACGGTGGCCGCGATGGGCATCGCGCTCAAGATCATCATGATCGCCGTGCTCATCTTCGCTGGGTTCGCGTTCGGCGCGCAGCCGCTCATCGGCTACAACTACGGTGCCCGCAACATGCCGCGCCTGCGCGCGATCATGCGGTTCTCATATGCGTTCCTGTGCCTGTTCGCGCTCGGCATGACCCTGGTGCTGAGCCTTGCCGACCGTGTGCTGATGCGCTTCTTCATCGCCGACGAGACGATTGTGACACTGGGTGCCGGCATGCTGCGCGTGCAGTTACTGAGTCTGGTGTGCGTGGCGGTGGTGATGGTCACGACCTGCACGTTCCAATCGGCAGGCAAGGCGCTCGGCGCGTTCGTGCTGTCCATCAGCCGTCAGGGTGTGATGCTCGCCGTCACGTTGTTCGTCGGCTCGCGCCTGTTTGGCTATACGGGTGTGATTGCCGCGCAGGCCATGGCCGATCTGCTCACCGCCGTGCTCGCGATCATCCTGTTCGCCGTTATGCTGCCTGAGCTGCGTGGCCGGTCCCGATAATGGCGTCATGCCGGCTTTCGTACATTCTGATGTTCGGAAGCAGGACCACTTTCACACATCAGAACAGGTAATCGGCGTGGAATCGAGGCAATGGTTGAGTCAACTTGTGCCCGTCGTCCGACGGACCGAACGCGGCGACTTCATGGAACGCAAGACCGCGGGATAGGGCGATGCTGCCTTCCTGCATATCCGGCAGCAATGACTCGCCGTCAACCGAGCGGTCAAGCCACGTGTCGGTCATGTCGCGTGGCACGAGCAGCGGCATACGGTCATGGATCGTGGCCGGACCGCCCACGGCCTGACAGGTGAGGATCGTCGCGGTCAGCAGCCACGGGGATTGGCCTGCACGCCACCAGGAGAACAGTCCGGCCAACGGCAACGGGGCGTCATCCGGCGCATGGAAGTAATACGGTCGGCGGCCGTGAAATTCGTAGTATCCGGAAGCGGGGATGACCGCGCGCATGGACTTGGCCGAGTCGGCGAACGTGGGTTTGACGCACGCCGATTCGATGCGCGCATTGTATGTGGGATACGACAGGTTTTTGGTGGTGCCCCACGCCGGAATCAGCGACCAGTACGCGCCGGCCAGGTGACGCCGCCCATCCTTCCCCTGCGCCACGATGCCGATGGTCTGCTTGGGTTGGAAATTGTACGAGGGCTGCGGAAGCGTGGCGGGATCCGTCTGGTCTTGCTCCACATCGAATTGCTCCGCGATCGCATCCCAATCCAAATCAGCGGCAAAGCACCTGCACATGGCGTCAGCATACCATTCCGTGATGCTCCAAAACCGTCAGGTCAGTCCGACTGCCTCAGTCCAGTCGGTTCGCGTCGATGACACGGTCGTCAAGGAACCAGTAGTCGTGCGGGTCGCCGCGCAACGCGCTGAACGGCACGGGTTCCACGCCTGCGGCGGCGGCCTTGTCGAGTAGATAGCGTCGTATGATCCACGGATACTCCAGCACGCCGGACTTGAGTTCGATGATGCGCTCAATGGTCGCGCCGGAAACCCCGAAATCCGCTCCGATCTGGTCTGCGGTCAATCCGAGCAGAGCCATGTTCTCACGAAACTCGCGGATGGTCGCCGCACGCTGTTCGGTCGTCAAAGACATGCTTTACTCCCCTAGCTATCAGTACAAAATCCATGTCCAATCTAGTCCCGAATCATGCCGCATACTACGCATATTGGCCTATGAATGTCTTACGTCGGACGTGATTTCATAAGGCAGTGTGGTCTGACTGATGCCGAATCCGTCTGATGCCGAATCCGTCTGGCAACCCTGCCTGCTATGCCTGTTTGCGTGAACGCCTGTCGGTGACTTCTGCAAACAGAACGCCAATCAGGATGATCGCGGCCAACGCCCAGGCCACGTACTGCAACGGCCTGATTTGAAACATCATGGCGACGATGAACAGGCAGCCCCATAGGTTGATGCCAAGAATGGCCAGCAGCTGCTCGCACAAACGGTCGGACCGACGCAGCCGTTCATCGGACAGCGGATGGGCCGCCTCCCACCTGCGGCAAACGAAACCTCGTATCGCATACGCGAGGGCCGCCAGCAATGCGAGACCGGCGGGCAGCATGATTGTCCAGAACGGTTTGCCCTGCCCGCCGTATTGGATGACGCCGCATGCGATGGCCGTGATGGAACACACCGCCAGAGTGAACGCGACGCCGAACGAACTCACTTGCCGCTCACTGACCGTCATGCGGTGGGAGGTCTTCGAAGCGTTGTTTCCGTTCATGATCATCCGCCTCTTTCATCGCGGCACACATACATCATTACTATCATGACGCGCCACATTCAGTTCGACAACTTGATGTCAAGCGATTGCATGACAGTTGCTTAGCAACCGCATCTTTAGAGGGTCGGTTATCGGAGATAGGCGATGGTTGCATACGCATTATGTGATGATATTGGTTTGCGTCCAACGGACGGATACGACTCCAAGAACCACGCCTGCGGCATCCCTGATTCAGGGACTCTGTTCTAATGGCCATTTCAGAGCATGCGAGTGGCGACGTAAAGAGTTCACATGAATGTCGATACTCGGAAAATGAATATCGACAATGGAGAACCGCCGTTGGTTTCCCTACTATCAATAGTTAATCATTTCGAGCTCCAGCCCCATGTCTTCGGTTTGGGTACGGCCGGTCTCGTGGAAGCCGATGTGCAGTGGCTCAGTCATTTATGCCGACTAAGGGGCACTTGCACGGCGGTGACGCCGAACACGGACTGCACACAGAACAGTCCCGTGAGGAACACCAACACGGCGGGACGGTATGCACGATAGAAATCAACCATGTCCGGTTGTGCATATGGCATAGCGATGGTGTACGCACAACCAGCAAGCAGGGCAACGAGCAACGAACCGATCAGCAGTGTGATGACGGCGAAACGCAGTCGCCGCCGGTCTTCGCACGCATGCGCAAGCCAGCGAAACGCCAGAATTACACAGACGCTGACCAGCAGATAGCACAGTAGCCCGTACGTGGGCAGCATATCGATGATAAGCAGATACTTCATGGGAGATCCTTTCAGATCAGGCATTCGAAGAAATGCCATTCCGAGGAATCAGCATCACGGATGATGATCAGCGTACCGTTCTCGTTGTCTATCTTCCTATGCGGCTGCTCGTACAGATCATCAAGTTGTGTTCCCAGATCCAATTGCAGAGTCGTATTCGCTTCCTTGACCATGCGTATGCTCTCCTGCGACAACCGATTGCTGGAGTACTCTCTGCCGTCCAGAATGGTGCCGTTAACTTTTTCCGGGTCGGCGGTGATCTTCACGTACCTGTACCCGTCTCCGTGGAAACTCTCCTCTTCCTTACTGACGATTGCCCTCGCATCCTTGGGAAATGAGATCGAGAACCTCTGCGACAAATTCGAAACCGGACGGTAGCTTTGGTATCGCGTCCATCCGAACCATAATCCCGCCACCGCCAATGCCGTGACGACCACAATAGCGATGATCGTTCCGACACGGCCGCCATCTTTCCTTACGCGGTTTCCCATCCGTGGTCTCCTAGCCTTCGTCGTGTACCAATAATCTCATTGAATTCATTAAATCCACGCACGTATCGCACCCGCAACATCATGTCAAGCAATCACATGACAGCGATGCCGTTTCATGCCGGGGAGTCAGTGGCCGCCGGCGGTACAGTGGGTGTCATGGGACTTGGGAACGAGCCTGAAGCGGTGGGCGTGATCCGCATCGGCGTGTTGGATAATGATCCGTTCGCGTTGGATGCGATTGACCAGGTCGCTGCGAGTCCGGGTCTCAGCATATCCACCGTTAAAAACTCACATTGGCAATATCCTCAGGAAAACCGTTCAAACCAACCGCGTGCGCCTCATCGCCTGGACCGCTCGGCATTCAATGTAGGTTTGTATTCCATACGCAACATAGCCTATTTCGCTATCAATCGATAGATTGTCCGATATGTCCGATATTGCCGAAATGTCTGGTTTGAGGTAGGCTGGGTTCAAGACTTCAGGAAAGGACTCGCCATGACCATATTCGAGGCAATCCCTATTTCCCAGATCGGTAAAGGATCCGCATACATCACTACGGGTGATGGCAAGGCGTATCCATTGGATGCGGAGCAGCTGCGCCGCGCGTTCGCGGCCATCGTACACGACAATTCGGCAGAAATGATTACTACCGGCGAAGCCGCGCAGATTCTCGGCGTATCGGCAAAGACCGTCGCCCGCATGCTTGATGCCGGCGAGATTCCGTTCGTCCGCTACGGCGCGAAAGGCAATCGCATGGTTTCCCGAGCACAGGTCATCGCCTACCGCGACAAGTCGGAATCCCATGGCCATGAGGCATTGGAGACCATGCGCGAGGCCGCCAGTCAAGGTGGATTGGACGACATCGACTACTCGGCCTATCTGACTCGTTACAGCTGAAAAAACGAGAGGAATTTGAGTTGGTAGTCACTTTTCTCGACGCGAACATCTTCCTGCACACCTGGCTGACGGATGTGCTGCTCACGTTTGCCGACCATCACCTGTTCGACCCCGAGTACTCCGACGACGTGCTTGAAGAAGCCCGCCGGGCATTCGTCGATGTTCTCAACAAAGATCCCATTTGGGTTGACCGCTATCTGTCCGCCATTCGCAATATCAAGCCGTATTATCTTGTCTCCTCCATTCCGGAACTGACCGGTGACGTCGTGTTACCGGACGACGGCGATCGGCATGTGGTGGCCGCCGCCTATAACGGGAATGCGGATATGATCATCACCTTCAACCTGAAAGACTTTCCAGCGAACCAACTCGCCAAGATTGGATTATCCGCCCGTCACCCTGACATGTTTCTGACCAGCGTCGCCGAAGCATATCCTGAGCGTGCGATCAAGGCCATGCTTGAACTGGTCGCATCAAAAAGGCATCCACCACGCACCATGTAGGAGGAACTGGAACGGCTTGAACATTCCGGCATGCCGGGATTCGCCCATATGATGCGCAGACTGATGAATGGATGGTCCCAAATCTAACCCATGTCGATGGCCCTATGCAGTCGCAGCCCCATCGCGGCATAACCTGCGATTATGAAGACAAGCAGCCACATGATTGACACCAACGTCCCGACAAGTGAACAATCTGCAGTCGCCGCGCGTATCGTCTCCGGGTAGGACAGTCCGTTCGTAGCAGGTATCAGATACATGATGAATGGTTTGAGCAGTATGGGTACGAACAGGTAAATGGATAGGCCGAGCAGTACATTCCCGGTGAACATGGACAGCGACAGCGCTGCAATGCCGTTCATGACCGCCAGCAGCAGGCAACAGAGCAAAAGACAGCCGACGTCGCCGTCTCCATAGACGACGACGTTGCCGATGATGTCCAGCATGGCCAGAAACAGTCCGGCGATGAGAATAATCACGACCTTTTCCGTTATCAAGGCATAGGCCATGCGACGTCGGGAGCCGGCGATAAGCGCTGCCATCACCGTTTCTCCTGAACCAATCTCGATGTTCGACAGAACAACGGCAATGATCACCGTCGCCTGAGATGCAAGCGTCATACTGCTTTCGGCGTTCAGCGGGTTGTTTCCGGACTCATCCATGCTGATCGGCATGAGTGCGACCGCGTATACGACAATCACCCAGCACATGGCTGTCAGACATGCGATTCGCAGGGGGCGAGACGTCACATCTTTATAGAGCAGGGCCTTGACCATATGAGACTACCTCCTACGCCTGTGACCGCTGAAGAAACTGTCCGCGAATGATCACCGCAGCGCAGAACGTCACTGTTAGCCAGCATGCCATGACAATTGAGGACGCTGCCATGGGGATGTCCCCGGCATCGGCGATTCGCCCGAATGCGAAGCTTTTGCCTCCGATCATCGGCAGCAGCACGTCCAAGTGGATTGCCTTCAGCACGCCGGACAGCGAGACGATGAGCAGCAGGAGGATCATGGCCAAGGCCGGTACGTCGCGTTTCGTGGCCACGGCCGTAATGTAGCCGACCAGTCCCATGACCACGGCGAATACCATGACACGCAACGGCGTCGTGACGACGGTCATGGTGAGGCACATGGGCCGCAGGACAGGATTCAATGTCGCGACGAGTATCGCCGCGTTCAGCAGTGATGACAGCAGCGAGACGCCGGCGCAGTAGATCACGGTCGCGAGCACGTCCCCGATCGCGAGCGGCCATGGCCGGTTGACCAGCAGTCGTAGTTGTCGTTCGTCGCCTGCGCGGAATCCTGCCGCGACGTTCAACGCCACGATGATCGGAATAAGGATGATCGAGGTCTGGTAGGGCGAGGCAAGTACGGCGTCGGACACGATATGCGCCGGATCCGGGTCCAGGGAATCAGTCGACCGTATGGCGCCATCCGCGGCGATGGACACCGTCGAGGAGATCGTCTGCACGTCCAGTACCGCGAACAACGCGGTGAGCGCCAGTACGGCGAACGCCGACCAATAGAACTGCCGGTTCGAGCAGTACCGCACCAGCGAGCAGGACACATACCGGGGTGAAACATTCGTTCCCATGATGGTCATTCCTTCACCACATTGAAGTACGCCTGTTCCAGACTGACATAACCGTCGAGGAGCGTGTCGATATCATCGTCGAGCACCTTCCGCCCGTTCGACAGGCCCACGACACGGTCGGCCACCAGTTCCAGTTCAGCCATGTAGTGGCTGGAGACCAGGACGGTCCTGTGACCCGAGACGTAGTCCTTGATGAAGTCGCGCACCCATTTGATGCCTTCCGGGTCGAGACCGTTCAACGGCTCGTCCAGAATGAGATACGGGGCGTCGGTCAGTATCGCGGTCGCGATGCCCAGCCGTTGCTTCATGCCGAGTGAATAGGTCTTATACATGCGGTTGCGTGCCTCGTACAGGCCCACGAGCCGCAGGCATTCGTCGCAACGGGAGAAAGGGATGTCGGCGGCCAGCGCGATCCAATGAAGATGATTGAGACCCGTCCTCGACGGATACGGTGCCAACCCGTCGATGAACGAGCCGACGACCGTGAGTGGGTTGGGGCCAAGTTCGTTGTACCGTTTGCCGTCGAACGTAGCTGTGCCGCTACTGGCTGGCTCCAATCCGAGCAGGATGTGCAATAAGGTCGATTTGCCGGCGCCGTTCGGACCGATCAATGCCGTGACCTTGCCCGATTCGGCACGGAACGAAACATTATCCAATGCACGTTTATCCCCATAGATCTTCGACAAACCAGAAATCTCAATCATTGCGGCCGTCTCTCCTTTTGAAGTATGCAGATACCAGCATTGGCCATTGAAGGCTGCCTGTGAGCATCAAGGCAACGTCATGTCAAGCAAACGCATGACACCGTTTCATGCCGGGGAGCTGATGGTCGTCGGCGGTACAGTGGGTGTCATGGGACTTGGGAACGAACCGGACGCGGCGAACGTGATTCGCATCGGCGTGTTGGATAATGATCCGTTTGCGTTGGATGCGATGTGCGCGATGATCGCGGCCATGTCCCGGGATTTCCATGTCGTGTGGAGCACGGGGTCGCCGGCGGTGGCGATCGAGCACTGCCACAACGCGCATACGCGGCCGGACGTGCTCGTGTTGGACATGGCGTTGGGCGGCATCACGGGCGCGGACGTATGCCGGCGCATCCGGCGCAGGACGAGCGAGGTGGGCGTCATCTGCGTCACCTCGTATTCGACGGACGTCTACCGGGATGAGGCGATCAAAGCGGGCGCGCAGGGACTGCTCGCCAAGGAACGACTCAAGACCGGCATCGCCGACGCCGTGCGGCAAGCGGCGCATGGCCTGCCGACCGCCGCTCAGGCCGAGGCGGGATTCCGTGACGCGGTTTCGGCGCATGCGCTGCTGTCCGGCACGGTGCCGGCGAAGATGTCCGAGGACATGAAGGACTCATTGTCCGCACGTGAGAAGGACATCCTGCGCCTGTACGCGCAGCGTTTGACCACCGACGAGATCGCACAGCAGCTGGGTATTGCCAAGGGCAGTGTGTTCACGTACGTGCATCGCGCAGCCGACAAGCTCGGCGTGACCAGCCGCAGGGAGGTGCTGGAGGCATGCGCCAGATACGATCTGCTGTAAGTCGATTTATTGGACGGCTGGGCTCGGATAACAGTCATCCGGTCATCGCGGCGGCATGCGTGCTGCTGGCTGCGGCCCTCATCGCGGAATACATGACCCGGGCCGCGACGGATGCCTCCTCAACGGTGAGCGTGCGGCATCTTGCGCTGGTTCTGGTGACGCTCGTCGGTCTGATCGGCGGCATGTTCCGCCCGCAATGGTTCCTCTGGGCGGCGCTCGTGGCCGGGGAGATGCTCATGCTGGCAATGCCGATGATCACGCCACTTGCCGTCATCATCACCTGTACGGGATTCCTCGCCTATCTGGACACCTGGTCGGGTGCGATCGCCACCGGCATGCTGCTCATCTCCACCACGTTCGGCGTCGAACCAAGCAGCGGTCGTCTGCTGGTGGCGACCTTGCAGAACCTTGCGTTCTATTGCTTCCCGCTAGTGACCGGCCTGTTGCTGCACATGATGCGGCAGCGCGATCATGACTCGTATCTGCTGCGTCGCCAGCAGGAACGCGAGGACACGGCCCGCGGCATGCATGACACCATCAGCAACGATCTCGCCTATCTCATCCTGCGTATCGACCACGCCGAGGCCTGCGGCATGCCCGCCGGCGAACAGGAATACCGGCAACAGCTCCGGGAACTACGCATCGCGGCAGATAGCGCCATGACCCACACGCACACGGTCATCGACTCGCTGGAGGAACATGTAGAGCAACAGCCGCAATCACAACCATCGGAACCGCGAAGCACGGCAGCACTTCCGCTGGCACCGGATGCAGATCACGCCACCGTGCAGCAGGCAGAACTGCAATCCCTGATCGACGACGAGGAGGCGAAGCTCGAATCGCTCGGCTTCACTGGCGACAACCTGCTCGGAGAACTCCGCCGCCCGCTCTCCCCCGACATGATGCGACTGCTCACGGGCCTGCTGACGGAACTGTACGCGAACATCGCCAAGCACGCCGACCCAGCCGAATGGTACGCCGTCTCCATCAGCTTCGACGCTGAAGAACTCCATATCTCCGTCAGCGACACCATCGCCGAACATGACGGAAAACTTGGATTGGGCAGCGGCCTCGACCGTTACCGCGCCATCATCGAAAAAGCCGGCGGCAGCTTCACCATCCACACGGAACAGCGGTACTGGCAACTGGATGCCGCCATCCCAAACAAGTCGGACAACGGACTACACCCGTAAAACGCCGAATGCCTCCTGCCGAACCTGTCACTTGTCGAAATGGCAGTTACCGAAGAAACTGCGTCATGATTGCACGAAGCCGTTCCAATTGCGGCGTATGTACAACTGAATCTTCCGTGTCGTCTTGGCATCCAACGTGGTCGAGTCCACGACCACATCCCCGTCAGCGGTCAGCACGAACTTGGCAAGCCGCTACGAGTTGTTACGTTTGATATGAAAATGCACGCCGTGACCGCCGCCATTGCTGGTCACATAAAACTCGTATCCGGCGACGTCTTCAAACCAGATCTCACGCATATTCGCGATCAACTTCGCGCGCATCCTCCACGAACGGGTAGGAACGCTTGAAATATCCTTCCACCAGTGGAAGCGATTCGGAGGGGAACGTGTTGCTGCGCACCGTGCCATCATTGTTGAACACGATCTTGAATCCGGTCGCCGGCTCGGTGACCGTAACCGTTCTCGCCGTGTATCCCAGTCGAAGACCATTTGCCTCCAACAGGTTGCTCATGCCGATCCTCGCCATGACGGTCTCCAATCCATGATTCCCCTACGAAATATTACGCATTCCATTGTATGCGGATCCCTTGCGAAGCATGGCCCGGACCCTCTGCTCTTATTTATCAGGCTCGAAGACCACCACCAGCTGCATTACGGAACCTGACTATATGCGATGTCCCTGCTCACAGGCTTAATCCGCCCGATTCTTCTTTCTTTTTGCAAGAAGTATTCGGGCGGCCCGGACCGATAGGATTGCTAAAACAAGTGGAACGACCACCCATTGGGGGAATTGCATCGCGTTGAAAACCAATGCCAGCACAAAAATCAACACGTACGCCAAAAGTTCCCACCATTTTAGAAGCAAACGATACGATACGTTCCCCTCACGTTCTTGCACCGGTGTTTCATTAACGGACTTTCCCATTGCGATCGATTCCCTTCCTCGTGGCTCGATTTCTTTGCAATCACTGTGATACGTCGATATATAACGTCGTCATGCAGGACGGGACAACATGCTGTCAAGCAATCGCATGACAGTGGCCCCGAACGTTACTGTTCCATCATCAAAACCGCCGACGGCACATCACAGTTGGATGGTCCAGTCGCATGATTCGGCCACGTGGTCGGAGTGGGTGGCAATGATGACGGCGCCGCCGTGCTCGGCCATGTCGCGCAGGGTATGGATGACCATGTCGGCGTTGTCGTGGTCGAGGGCGCCGGTGGGTTCGTCGGCGAGTATTATCGCTGGGTTTTTCACGATAAGACGTGCCAGCGCCACTCTTTGCTGTTCGCCTCCGGAAAGCTGGTAGACCGGCTCCTTTTCACGGTCGGCCAGGCCGACTTGCTGCAGGGCTTGGGATATGGCGGTTCTCCTTGCTTGTGTCGAACGGTGAAGCAGGGCGACGTTCAGGTTCTCCTCGATGGTGGCGTTGTCGATGAGCGCGTAATCCTGGAATAGATAGCCGAGCGTCTTTTCCCGGAACAGGCGCGTGGCGCGGGAACGGTATCGGGTGATATCTTGCCCGTTGACCTCGATCACGCCGCTGTCCGGTTTCTCCAGTAGTCCGATGCAGTTCAGCAGGGTGCTTTTCCCTGATCCCGATGGTCCGGTGAGGGCAATCATCTGCCTCGGACGGACCGAGAACGTGAGATCCTTCCACAGCAGGTGGTTGCCGAAGGATTTGGAGAGATCCCTGATGTCGAGCCGCGTTGTGGACGGCGTGTGATCGGATGGTGCGGTGGTCATCGGTTACTCCTCCCGGGTGTGGGCCTGGACGTTTCTGCGCACGTATATGGCGGTGGACAGCATGCAGACCGCGAAACTCGTCACGGCGATGAGCATGGCAAGGAGCGGCTGGTATCCGTCGAGCAGCGACGGATCGTTCTGGGCATATGAGACTACGATTCGACCGGCGGCCCGAACGGTCTGCGCCGCGAACCATATGCACGGGGCGGCCATCAGCGCCGATTCGACCATGACCAGACTCAGATGGGTTCTCGTGAAGGACCATCCGTGAATGTAGCGGGCGAAGATGGTCTGGGCGCGTTCACGGACCCTGATCTGGGCGATGGCCACGGCCGAGGCGATAAGGACTATGACGGACATCGCGACGTTGTATACGTGGACGATCAGGTCCGACCTGAGCTGCGCGTAATGCGCTGCGGCGCTTTGCCCGGCATCGTTCACGGCGAAGATGAAGTCCTTCAAGCCGGCCTGTCGCGAGGAGACAAGCGCGTATCGCGTGCTTTCCAGCAGCGCGTCGCCCTGGCTGGCATACGCGGCGTAATCGTCAGTGGAGAACAGTCCGCTATCATTGTCGGCCACGACGAGCAGCGCGTCGTCGAACAGGGCCGGGGTGTCGGGCAGGGCGGACCCGTAGCTGAACAGCTGCTGGCCCCTGTCGCCGCGCACGTAATCGATCTCGGGGACGGCGATGCCGCGGGCGGATGTCCGGGATTGCACCCAGCTGCCGATCGCATTCTCGTATGTTTTCGTGGCCGCCGCATCCGCGGCATACGGTATCACCACCGTGACACCGTCACCGCCGGCCGTCAGGCGATGCCCGTCATCGTCTTTGACCGTCTGGTGCCGCAGATAGTTGCCGTTGACCAGCAGCACCGTGCCTGATACCGTTTGCCCGTCGTCCGCCGGGGACGACATGAAACGAAGGTCGTCTTCATGGGCCAGGACCATCCGTCCTTCGTCCTCGGCCCGTTCCAGCCATTCACCGGTTTTGCGACTGTATTCGTCCTGTTCCTCCGGCGACAGGTTCGGATTGAGATGCACCTGTGCCACCCCGCCGGCGTCCCGCCATGCCTCCTGGGCCTGCTGCTGGTTGTGCAGGTCGCCCAGGGCCGTGAAGAGAAGGGTCACCGCCCATATGGTGATGAACACGGCCGGCACGCGGACGCAATACACCATGATGGAAGGCAGCCTGCAGGGCAGCCGCCCCTTGACCGCGGACAGCAACGGCTCCGCGGATGCGATCGCGAAGCCCACGCCATAGGCGGCCGCCATGACCACACATACGGCCAGGAAGATCACGGCCGACAGCATACCGAACAAACTCCACTGGGCCCCGTGGTTGTACGCCATCACCGGCCCGCATACGACGGTGGCCACGACGCACATTCCCAGCAGGCAGGCGGCCGCATTGGCCTTGATATCCCGCCCCATCAACACCAGCGGACCCGCCCCGTGGAGCCTCTGTACGGCGTATCCCTTCGCGTTCATCAAGGAGAAACCGCCCGCGAGCGTCGCGCACAGCAGCAGCGCGACGACCAGACTCACCCCGACGGGCCTGCCGATGACCCATTGCGCATACGAGCCGAGGAAGCTCGTCTTGACCAGAACGCTGTACCCCTGATCTCGCAGTTCACGCTGCATGTCTACCGCCGACGTGGCCGACCCGTCGAACACGTAGTACGTGCCACGGGGGTCGGAGCCGGCCAAGTCGCCCATCCGGCCGACCGTGGTCCGCATCGAGGTGTTGAACGACGGATAACCATGATTGATCCATGACGCGGCCCCGCCGGCAGGATTGCCCACGGCGACATATACATGCCTGGCCCCGCCGGGGTCCTGCACATCGGCGACATTCTTGGTGATATTGACCCTGTTCGCCTGCGCCACCTCGGATATCACGTCGATCGTCTCCTCGCTCCTGACCCGAGGGGACGGCCCAGACACCTGCACGGTGGCCCGCACCGCAAGAGGCGCCGACAAATCCAACGCATTCAGGATCAGAAACGATCCCAGGACCGCGACGAAAGCCGCGATCCACAACGCAAGACGAATGGAACCACTCCGCATAATCCCTCCCCCTCTAGAAACGTTTGGATAAGACGAATCCCTTTCGACGATCATGTGATAAGTCGATATATAGCGCCGTCACGTAAGCCGGACAACATGCTGTCATGCAATCGCATGACAGTGGCTTCGGCGATGGCTCTTGGCCCGTCCAGTCTCTCCCATTTCAGCGTTGCTCCTTAAAAGATGCCTTCATGGGTTTTTGTTCCGCGAGAACCGGTCATCGACGGTAGGCGATGGCTGCGTTCGCATCACGCTTGATGATGCCGGTTTGCGTCCATTGGTCGGCTGTGGAGCCGAGGAATTTGTCGTAGTTGCGTGTTGTGGACCAGGACAGGAGCGTGAACCGGTTCGCGCTGAGATCGGCGACGGTTTTCAGTTGCGCGGCGGAATCATGCAGCGGCGCGTATCCGCCGCGATCGGGAACGTCGCCTGATTCCAGGAAGTAGTAGTGCGGGCAGTCGCGGTAGTACCAGTATGCATCGATGTACGTGTATTCGTCCTGCGCGACGACCGGCTGCGCGGCCGAGCAGACAACCTGTTGGCTGAGCGTAGCCGATCCGGGCGTATCGTTGCGGTCGAAACTATGGTTGCCTCGCACGCCATACGCAATCGTTCCGGCGGCCAGTATCGCGACTATCGCAACGTAGACGATCATTGCGCAGCGTCCGCGCGTCCGATAGGCGACAACGCACGCCAGCGCGAGCGTGGCATAGAAGAACGGCGCGACCACGCTCAGATAGCGCACGGAGAACATGCCGTATCCGCCGCTGAACAGTTCCTTGACGGCGGACCATGCCATCAGGAACGCGGCCGGCATGGCGAACAACATGACGAACAGCATGACGAACAGCCGCATGGCTTTGGCAGACTCCTGCGATGCCGTCGCACTAACCGGCTGTCGCTCGCGCCAATGTTCCGCAATGAGTATGCCGACGATCAATGTCATCGCGGCCGCGACCAGCAGCGAGACGATCGACGGCAGCTCTGTTTCCGTCATACCGAGCAGCATGACGTCGAACGCATTGGCCACGCCGGACATGTTCGCGCGTCGACGGACCGGCGGCAGCACGGAACTTCCGCCGAGCTGGCCCAGCAACGCCGACATCCACGGCAGAAACAGTATGATCGACGCGGCATAGGCGAACAGCCATCGCCATGCGGACAGTCGTCGCATGCGCCATGAGCGCGCGGTGAGCCAGATCGCGTGCGTCAGCCATACGAATGCGGTCAGATACAACGTCAGCGTGCCGAGCGTGACGGTCACGGCGTACGCGCACCACCATGCGATGCGACGACGTCGATCATGCGATCAGCAACAGTCGTCTTGTCGATTGCCCACGTCAATCTCGGCCGCATCCGCAACGTGATGCCGACGGTCGCGCTGCCCGATCAACCCGACCGCGTGCAACAGCATCGTCGTGCCACCCACGGCCAGCAGCATCGCAGGCGAGTACATGCGCAGCTCGTAGCCGTAGCGCAGCATGAATCCGCCGCACACCAGCATCGGCATGCACGCCACTGCGACGCGGTCGCCGAACAGGTCACGCATCAACATGATCAGCACGAACACGGCAAGGCCGAGGCACGCGCAGTTCGGTAGTCGCAGCAATGCGACGTTGTCACCGGCGACGGGCATCCAAGTCTTGAGCAGCAGATAGTACAACGGCGGATGCGCGTCGACGGTGGTGAGCGTGATCAGTTCCGATACCGGTCGACTCGCCAATATCAGCGAGTACTGTTCGTCGAACCACAACGACTGATTGCGGCCCATCAGCCAGCTCAAGACTGTCGTCGCCAGCGCGCAGCAGGCAGCCAGTGCGGGGATTGAGCGGCAGATAGCGGATGCGATCCAACCGGCACGGCCATCGTCGGTGCTTTCACAGGCATGTCCGGTGTCCGGAATGACGGCTTCGTCCTTCACTGTCGTCATGACGGCATCTCCCCGTCATGTACCGGACGGTCGAAACGGGTATTGCCGGTATCACGAACGTTGATGTTGCCGTCGCGCACGATGTAGTTCGGCCGGCGTTTGGATTCCAGGTACGTGTTCGCCAGATACCGGCCGATGATACCCAGGCACATCAGCTGGAGTCCGCCGATGAACGTGATGATGCACGCGAGCGACGGCCAGCCGGCCACCGGGTCGCCGAACATGGCAGCGCGAACAGCGATGAAACAGGTCGCTCCGAACGCGACGGCGCACAGCAGCAACCCGATGTACGAGGCTACGGCTAGCGGCACAGTGGAGCATGAAATAAGACCTTCAATCGCGTAGCGGACCAACGCGAAGAAGTTCCAACTGGACTTGCCCGCAGCCCGGCGCGTGTTCGGATAGTCGATCCATGCCGTATGGAATCCCACCCATGCGTACAGTCCCTTGGAGAACCGGTTGCGTTCGGTCAGCGACGTCAACGCATCGACGACCCGTCGCCGCATCATACGGTAATCACGCGCGCCATCAGGCACCTCAACCGGCGACATGGCGTTCATCAGCCGGTAGAACATATGTGCGCACACGGATCGAATCGGCGGCTCGCCTGCGCGCGTGGTGCGTCGCGTCGCTACGCAATCCAGTGTCGGGTCGTCGGCAAGCATCGAGAACATGCGCGGCAGCAGCGACGGCGGGTCCTGCAAATCGGCGTCCATCACCGCCACGAAATCGCCTTGTGCGGCGTCCAGTCCGGCGAGCAACGCGCCTTCCTTACCGAAATTGCGGGACAGCGACAGCCAGCGGACTGCGAAGGGCGGCATATCCAGGTTTGACGCGGGGATACCGCTGGTACGGCGTGATTTCGCCGGGTTATGGCATGACAGTTGCTGTTCATCCGCGGCCTGTCGCAACAACGCTGCCGTCCCATCCGTGGAACCATCGTCGATCAGCACTACTTCGGCCGTCGTACCGGGATACACCGCCATGATTTCGCGGACGGCCCGCGCGGCTGATGACAGGAACAGCGGCAGGCACTCCTCCTCGTTATGGCAGGGCACGACGATGGACAGCGTGACCTGCCGTTCGGGATACGCATTATCTGCGATATCCATCGCCGCACGGGGGTTGCGTTTCACAGGAGCATGAGTGGTACGGCGATGCTGCGAATACCGATTGACCATAATCATGCCTTCTTCCCGTCGGCGAGCGCCACCTTGCGATCCGTCGTATGACTTGTGTCAGTACGATTCCAGTGTGCGTTCGTCGGAACGTGGAACATGCCTGTATCACCCCTGGTTTGTCGGACGCATTACCCTCATTGCCGTTTCAGGGTATGTGGGGGGGCGACGTAAGGGAGTTCAAACGAGTGTTGGCAGCCGCGCCCTCTCTCCCGAACCATCGTGGTTCAATCGATGCGACGCGAATCGTCATTGCATGCCGTTGAGGGTTGATGCTCGTGCGGATCGTTTAGCTGTTCCTCGCAGCGTTCATGCAACGTTCCATGACGGTGAAGCGTTCCAATACCACGAGTGTGTCGTCGTTGATAGGGAACGTCGGGTCGGTGAACCATGCACGGTATTCTTCGGAGTTCCAATACGCCTCATGCGTGCGCCGCCATTGCGCCGCGGTCGTGTCGCCTTCGCCTTCGGCCAAAGCATGTCGGTCGGTCACGTCGCCCAAACGGACCACGGCGGCATCGGTGGTGGTTAATACCGCTACGCCCTGTCCATTTGAATCGACCAGGACGGTGCGATCGCCGACGCGGGGCAACGGATCGCCGCACTCCTCATAGTCGATCAGCAGCGAGGCAGTGGCCGTCTTCACGCCGTCAAGAATCAGTCCGACCAGCCGATCACGTGTCGGCCCGGGCGTCATGAACTCGGCCTTCGGCAGATCGGCGTATTCCGGTGGTAGGGGCAGGTTCGGCATCGTCGTATCGTCACTCATCGCGCATTGTTCCTTTACTCGTGTCAATGCGCGTGTAGTATTCCCGCTCGTCCTCATGGTCGATGCGCGCGCCGCAATGCCGCTGCACCGCGAGGCTCGCGGGATTGGTTTTGTGCACGCTCAGATACGCTTCCTCGATGCCGAGCTCGTACGCTTTGGCGAGCGTGAGCTTCAGCCCCGCGGTCGCGTAGCCGCGATCACGGTATTCGCGGGCGATGCCGTAACCGATGTGGCCCGGCCCGTTGCTCAGGAATTCGGTGAGCCGGTGGCGCAGGTTGAAGATGCCCACGTACTCGCCTTCGTCGTTGACGAGGATGTATTTGGTGGCCGGCACCCAGCCGTCCGGCAATCCGACGCCCCTCGACTCGTTGCGCAAGCCTTGCACGTATGCGGCGAACTGCTCATGGTCCATGCCGGCCGCGGGGTTCTCGAATCCCGTCTCCTCCGCCGGGAACTTCACGAACAGCTCGAACGCGCGCTCCGGATCCGCCAGCCATGTCTCGACCAACTGCATAGTCACCTCCATTGTTACGATGCGGATTACATTACACTCGGCCGTTCGGATCGCCGTGTTCTTGCATCCTGCTGTCGTCTAAAGATGACGGATTCCGCTTCGATTGGTGTGAATCGCCGGAGTGTGGTCATCATGGATTACGTCCGGCATGGTGCCGGTCCGCGGAGTCCTGTGGTGGTTTGTCATGAATCCGTATCCGAATGGTCACGATGGCCGGTCGCGTCAAGGTCGAACGACGGTCATCGTGCTTGCGTTGGTGGCGCTGTGCGGCGTGCTGGGCATCATACTGACTCCTCCGGGGTCGACGCCGGACGTGTGGGCGCACGTGTACCGTGTGGACGCGATGCTCAACGGCGACGTGATCGCCCGACCTGTACACGCGGCGTCCGACTATCATCCCGACGCGGAACACAACACGGGCGGCTGGGTCGATGATGACGTGGTCGCGTTCTCGCTGGCCAACGATCGCCATTACGTGTCCGGTTTGGTGAACGCCTCGTCCATCACCGTCCACGACGGGCATCGCAGCGAGGCGCCGTTCGACAACACTGCCGTGTACCCGCCGATCGCGTACCTGCCGCAGCTGGCCGCCTTCGCCGCCGGACGCCTGCTGCGATTGGACGCGGCATGGCGGTTCTATCTCGCCGAAGTGTTCCAGCTGGCCGTCTATCTCGCGGCGGTGTGGATCGGCTTGCGTTTGCTGGCCGGGGTGTCGCCTCGTTGGTTTCGCCTGTTGGCTGGGTTGTTGGCCGTGTGTCTGGCGGTGCCGGATTCGTTCATGTTCTCTCCTGACTCGACGGTGGTCGCTCTATCCCTGCCATTGGCCTGCATGCTGATCCGATGCCTGCAATCCGATCGGATCAGCGCCGGCGACTGCGTGCTGCTGGTCGGAACGACCGGGGTGCTGGCGTTGTCGAAGTTCGCGTACGCGCCGTGCCTGCTCATGACGTTGCTGCCGATGATCGCCCACCGTCGTATGCCGGTGCGTTCACGGCTCATCCTCGTCGCCGGATGCGTGCTGCCGGTTATGTTGTTGCTGGCGTGGTTGAAGCTGGGAACCGGATTCGCCACGAACCCGTCGCGAGTCCCGTACGATGAGGTGCGGCAAAGGCAACGGGAACTGCTGGCCGCCCCGCATATGTTCCTGCCACGGATGTTCTACAGCATCGTTCGTTTGCAGGGCTGGTCATGGTGGGAGCCGCCGCTGCTGTTCCTGTTCTGGACGCTTACCGCTGCGGCCCTGATGCTGACCGTCATCGCCTGGAGACGTGATCGGCGGCGACTGCTGTTCTGGCTGATCTCATGGATGGCGATCATGGGGTGTGTGACGCTGGTGTACGCGGCGATATGGACGCAGTTCACGCTGACCGGACAGGCCGGCGTCGTCGGCATCAACAGCCGATACTTCCTGCCGTTGGTGCCGCCGTTGATCATGCAATGTGCTGACGCGCTATATGCAATCAATCGTCCGCGAGCGACGACCATTCCTTGACCTTGCGCAATGACATCGTACGTGTCCTGTTCCGATTATGGTTCGTTTACCGTTGTGCGGGTTCGCCGGATTATTGTGATACAGGGACGACGCCGCGTGCGCCGATCGGACAGCAATGATCACAACGGTCAACATTCCGATGATGGTCTGTTGACAGCAGTCTGCCGCCGAAACCGTCGAACGTTCCGAAAATCCCGCGGGTGCGCATTGTTGCGTTTCATTTTCTTCATGATGATTGTTCGCAAGGAATCGCGCTGATCGGAGGAGCGGTTGTCATCCAAGGACAACAAACATGGATCTGATGATCATGCTCGTCTCGGTCGCGGCAATCGGCGAATCCTATGTTTATTGACTATTGTCATACGAACTTATACTATTGTCTTACAATAGAGTGATGTTGGGAGGTTTACGATGAGCATGGCATCGGTCACCGTCCGCGTGGATGCGGACACCAAGCAAAAGGCCGCGTCCATCGCCGAGGATTTCGGTCTGGACCTGTCTTCGGTCACCCGCGCGTTCTACCGGCAGATCGTGCGCGAGAAGCGCATCCCGCTCAGCCTGTCCTACACGACCGTACCGGACGAAACCATGCAGGCGTTGACCGAAGCGAAGAGCAAGATCGCCGACGGCAAACCACGGTTCAACAACGCCGACGACATGTTCGACTCGTTGGGAATCTGACGGATGCTCAAACCGGATTACACCGTCGCGTTCCAGAGAGACGTCAAGAGACTCAAACGCAGGCATGTCGACATGGCCCCGCTCAAAGAAGTCATACGGCTGGTGCTTGAAGACACCGCGCAATCCAAGGAGACGCTAAGGCGCAGGCATCGGGCGCACACGCTTACCGGCGACTTGGCCGGCGTGCTGGAATGCCATATCGGCAACGCCGGCGACTGGCTGCTTCTATGGATACGTGACGACGGCACCGCCGTGTTCATGCGCACCGGCAGCCATGACGAGCTGCTGGGCAAATAACCGCTTTACCGCAAGGCCTCGTAGCAGTCGGATCCCATAAGTGACAACGTCGCCGATGGCGTTCAACGCAGTTAAAAGCAATTCGGCGACGTCTTCAAACCATTGCATGGGACCTTCAATTCATTCACGGTTCCCCAGTGCAGCATCCAAATAGTGGTTCTTGGCGTCGTGATTCGCGATGATTCCGCATATGACAAGCCATGCGACGAGTATGACGGCAAGTGCAAGGAGCATCCACCACCAGATCATGTCCATGGTATTGATGTCACGGTCCGCGATCATGCCTACCGCCACGTCTAATGGCATCAGAGCGACCAGAACGCCACAGCCAAGGAACACGAATGCATACTTGTGGTGTACGTACTCCCACGTCTCGTCCGAGGCGATGGTCCAGCGAGTCTTGATGCCCATATGGTAATTCCTCTCCAATTGGCCGCTCTTCGCGAACCCATACATGGAGAAGCACCACCGTGCCACCGGCAGGAAGAGAACGATCAAGCAAAGAAGCATATCCCGAATCCTTTCCGATGCCCTCAATGATAATAATCGGCGAAACCGCACGACCGACGATGTCGACTATGGTTGACGGGGACTATCGGAGAACAATGAGATCACTATGACAATGGAACGCATGGCAGTGTCGCGTGCAGAATCCAGGTGCCGTCTTCGGCGGACGTGCTGATCGAACCGCCGAGGGATGCGAACCGCATACGGTGCAGGGAGAGGCCTTTGCCGGAGTGGGGTTTGTCGGACAGGAGGGACTGCGTGGCAATGTCGTTGACCTGGTCGACGGACAGGCTATCACGATTGCGGCGTACGACCACGCGGTATTCGCCGGACGGATCGCCGTGCACGGCGATGTTGGTGTACAGCTCGCGCAGCAGATTGATTACGGCGGACTCTCGCTCGTGAACGACATCATCCGAATCCGTCGTTTTGTGCTCGGGCAGGTTGTCGATCAGCGTTGAGTCTCCGGTAAAGCCAAGCTGTGCGAGATATTGGTCGCCGTGTTCCAATACATCGCGGACACGTTTGGGGAACGTGGTGCAGGACGAGGGTGTTGTGGCCGAGTCTCCGTTTTCGACATTGTCGTCGCCGGTATGTTCGGCGTCACCGTAGTCGATGTCGTTTCGCGGAGAGACGTCGTTGCGACCATCCCCAATGGGATCAGGGGCCTTTCCGGTATCCGTGTCATCATCGTTTCCATCGAGCATGTCGATGACCGTGCGCACCTCGCCGAGTGTGTCGATCGTATGCCGGTACAGGTCGTCGAGCAGCTCGACATGCTCGATATTCGTCTCGCGTGAGCGTTCGTAGTCCAAACGCATGGCCATATACGCGAGATTGCTCGTCACCGCATCGTGAATCCTGCTCGCGGCTCGTGCGTCGCGGCGCATAGCCTCCACCCGGTCGCGCTCCCGCTCGTAGCGCAGCCGGTCCTGTTCCGCCTGCACGGCCACAGACCTCCACGACATCGCGCGTCCGAACGCATACACGACGAAGAACGACACCAGCAATATCACGTAGTCGCCGAACGGAACCCCGGCGCGGGCCGCGACCATCCAACGCACCGCGGCGATCAACGGCGGCAACAGCCACCACCAGCGCGACCTGCCATACCGACCGACGGCCGCCAACGCGACCCACATGCCATAAAACAGACTCGCCCCGCTCATGTCCGGCAAGAGCGCGCACCCTACATACGTGACGGCGACCGCCACGCTCATCGGCAACGGGTAAAACGGCAGCACCAGCAGGCACAGGACATGCATGACCGTCAGCACCGTAGTCGCCACGAGCTGCGCGGGATACTCGACCATCTCCAACACCGTCAACCCGGCGGACAGCAGCACGACGCACCACATGACCGGCCCCACACCGGCGGCACGGACACGCTCGCCCGCGCGTCTGATCAGTCCTGCCACATCAGCCATTCGGCCACCGCCTGCGTCCGGTTCCGCGCACCCAGCTTCTTCGCCGCACGCATCACAGACGTCTTCACCGACGACTCGCCCACCTGCAACAGCTCGCCAATCTCACGCGAACTCCTGCCCTGCGCACACAGTCGCATGACCTCACGCTCACGCTCCGTCAGCGACACCACAGCAGCAGCCGAGCCAATACGGGAGCCGCCGGCAACCGTTCCGGCCTCGGCTTCAGCCTGCGCCGCGAGCAATGCATGCGACTGCGCGGCGGTCAGATCGGACACATACCGGGTCTGCGGCCTGCGACCGTTGACCAGCGCGACCGCCGCATCGCAGATATCCTTCACCCTCGCCTTGTCCATCACACACTGCGCGCCGGCAGCCAGAGCATCGGCCGCGTAATGCTCCAACGAAAACGATGTGATGCCGATCAACACCACATCGGTCGTCGTCGCACGTACCCGCCGGCACACCTCGATGCCGCTCAACCCCTCCAACGACATGTCCACCAGCAGCACATCCGGCCGGGAACCGGCAGACAGACAGCGGGCGACCGCGTCACGGCCGTTCCGGCACACCCATGCCATGTCCACGTTGGGAAGCTCCCGCCGAACCAGCAGCGTTAGCATCCTCAGCGTCAATTGGTCGTTGTCCACCATCGCAAGGCTGAAGCGCTCACCGTCGTACATATGTCACCACCTCGTCATACCGCCATGCCACAAAGACATCGCGCCCATTCCTGCATTGGGATTACCCCGCATCACGCCTTGCGATGCATATTCAACGTTCCTGACGACCCTCGAACCAACCGGACCAATCGACCACGGCCTCGATGTTGTTGCCGTCCGGGTCCAGCACGAACGCCGAATAGTAGCCGGGATGGTAGGGCCTGGGACCGGGCGCCCCGTTGTCCCGGCCGCCGGCCGCGAGCGCGGCCTGGTAGAACGCCTGCACGGACTCACGGTTTGGAGCGAGGAACGCGATGTGGGTGACCGGCGAGGCTTCCGCGTCGTCCACCGGTGAATCGTTGTTCATCGGCGAAACGTAGAAGTCGGAGTGGAGCGTGCCGTCGTCCACACCGAAGCCGATCGTCGGTTCGTGGTGTGCTTTGGCGACGTATCCCAGTGGGGCGAGCGCCTGCCGGTAGAACGCGATGCTGCGTGTTATGTCTCGTACGTGCAAGGTGATGTGATCCAACATGACTGCCACTGTACGCGCATTATGTTCGGTCTGTCCGGCTTCTGGTCACGCCTCTTAGCTGGAATCGGAAATCGGGAGCATCCACTGTTCGCCGCCCGCTGGACCAAGACCTGGCCGCAAACCAGCCAGACTCGCAACGCCCTATGGTCCCTCACCCCGAACGCGAAAACCACCGGCGACGACGCGCCCACCCTCAACGCCACACAAACCACCATCACCACCAACACCGCCACATATTTCGGGCGTTTGCTCCGCTCACAGCGAGCTATCATGAACATATATGCAATGTTGCTGGGAATGCCAGCCGGGCGTTCCCAGCAACAGGACAGCGTTGTCATAGTTTAGGAGACTTGCATGTACGTCGTTCTGGAATCCTTCGCATACGACTAAGCGGATTGACGGTTCATCTCTCTCCGTCTCTCCCCTATCGCCGCGGGCCGCTTCGGGCTCGCGCGATATGTCGTTATGCCTGATTTCCGAACGCATCCCATGAACGCGAAACCGCGATCGCCGTAATCGTCTGTACTCGATTGGCTTTCGCATGCCGTTCATGGCAGTCATGAAACGAGTTTCACCATGAACACCGAAACCCACCCATCCGATCACTCCCCTGCCGAAACCGCGCACAACACTCGCTCACTGTGGAGGCTTGCCGCGTACCGCAACTGGTTCGCCGCCGACACGGCCGACGTGTTCGCGGTCAGTCTGCGTACGTTCGCCATCCCGCTGGTCGGGCTGGCCCTGTCCGGTTCGACGTTCGTCTCGGGTCTGCTGGTCACCATCGAATCGACCATCGGACTGGTACTGATGTCGATCGGCGGCGCGATCGCCGACCGTCACGACCGCAGACGACTAATGATTCTGCTTGGCTTGGCCGGTATGGTCCTGTCCCTCGCGACGACCGTCCTGCTGGCCGCCGATATCATGAGCACGATTCCGTTCGCGCTGTTCGTCGTCCTGTTCGCCGTGATGAACGGTCTGCTGGGGCCTTCCAACGACGCGATGCTCAAGTCGATCATGCCGATGGAACGCTTCGCCAAAGCGCAGGCGATACGCGAGGCGCGCGAATCCTGCGTCGAACTGTCCGGCGGCGCGATCGGCGGACTGCTGTATAGGATCGCCGGCTGGTTCCCGTTCCTCGCATCCACGGTGCTGTATCTGGCGGCGGCCTTCACCGCATTGGCATTGCCCAAGAGGACTAAAGCCGCGACTGAGAACGGTCCGTCATCATCGAATCGGCCGACCAGCGGCGGACAGACGACGAATCCGTCATTCCTCACCCAGTTCATTGAAGGCTGGACATGGACGTTGACCAGACGGACGGTGCTCGCGGCCATCGCCCAGGGCGCGGTCATCAACGTCGCCTGCTATGGGAGCATCATCGGCGTGCAGATCATGCTCGCCGCGCGCGGTACGGACGCGGCGCTCATCGGCCTGGTCGGCACGGCCACCGGTATCGCGGCATTGCTTGGCTCGCTGGCCGCCGGCTGGCTGGTCGACCATATTCCGACCGGCAAGCTCATCATGCTCACCTTCGCCGTGTTCACGTTTGCGATGGTTCCGTTGCTGTTCACCGACTCATACGGCGTAATCGTCGCGTGCATGACGGTCGCGTCGCTGCTGTTCCCTGCGCTGAACGCCGGAGAACTTGGGTTCATCTACGGACGCACCCCGGATCACATGCAGGGCAGGGTGTTCACCGTATTCGAAACTGCGATCGGCGTTCCCGGAGCCCTGACTCCCGCGCTGGTCGGCTGGCTGTTGCAAGCATCCGGGTTTGGCTTCCGGTCGGTCATGATGCTGGTCGTTGTTTGCGCGGGTCTCGGCCTGTTGCTCGCCTGTGTCACCCCGACGCGGTGGATTCCGCTGCCGGCGCAGTGGGAGCAGGCCGAACTGTAAGACGACGGCCGCAGTACGGCGAATCACGCGGGAGTGCCACGTAGGAATCGCGTCGCGCTCCCGCGGACCGCAATCGCCTCGTTTGTTGCGCATCGGCTTCATCGCGTATCGTCCGGCGTACCTTTTCATGATGGTGCGCGTGGATGTCAGGAACGGCAGGCTTCCCCAGTGCGGCACCGGGCGGAAGTCCACCAATCCGAGTGCGGCGCAATCCGCGTAGCCGTGCAGTTCGGGGGCTTTCGCCGTGCTGTCCATCCAACGGATGTAGGCGATGTTCGGCGAAGCGACGACCGACCCGGCGGACTCCCCCACATACGGTTTGCCCGCAATCACCGCCTCGCGGATAGCCTTGTCGGCGGCGCGACGCCGTAGTTCCTGCAGCAGATAGAACGTGTTGCCGCCAGCCACATAGATCAGATCGTCGTGGTCGATGCGGTGGCGGATTTCGGCGGGAGTTTCAATCGCCGCATCCAACACATCGACCTTGACCCCCAACCGTCCGAATGCCCGTTCGGCCGCGCGCACGTGGAACCGCAGCCATGATGCCCGGCTCGCCGTGGGGATGAAGGCGACGGTGGCGCCGGCATTCACGACACCGGGCAGGCATTCAGGCGTCAGCGAGGCCACATTCGCGAACAATGATGTCAACAGCAATGTGCTCATGCCACCGACCGTAATAGGCGATTCGGCCGTTTCTGTAACCATGCGTCTAGGCACATCAACGGTCCCCGCGACGGCACTGGCGATACAATGTCCTCTCGTGACGAAACGCGAGACAAATGAGCGGGCGGAGACGGCGACGAGGCGGCAGGCCGCCAATGACGACCTTGGCACGAAGCCGATTGGACGGCTGGCGGTGTCGCTGGCGATTCCGGCGGTGGTGGCGCAGGCATGCAATGCGGCGTACACGATCGTCGACCGGCTGTTCCTCGCGCACATCCCCGGTGCGGGCGATCTGGCGATGACCGGCGTGGGCGTATGCTTCCCGATCACGCTCGCCGTCTCCGCGTTCGCGATGCTCGTCGGCATGGGCGGCGGCCCGCTCGCATCCATCGAACTCGGCCGCGGCGACCGGGACAAGGCGGAACGCTACCTTGGCACGTCGGTGGCGACGATCGTCGTGATCTCGATTGTGCTGTCGGTGCTGATCCAGCTGTTCAAGACACCGATCCTCATCCTGTTCGGCGCGAGCGACGCCACATTGCCGTACGCGGTCGATTTCCTCACCGTGTACCTGTCCGGCACCCTGTTCGTGCAGTTCGCGTTGGGCCTCAACACGTTCATCACCGCGCAGGGCAAGGCGCTTGTGGCGATGGGTTCGGTGCTCATCGGCGCGTTGAGTTCGCTGGCGCTCGATCCGCTGTTCATCTTCGCGCTCGGTATGGGTGTGCGAGGTGCGGCGTTGGCGAACGTGGTGGCGCAGGCGATGTCGGCCGCATGGGTGATTCGGTTCCTCGCCTCCCCGCGCAGCGCCATCCGGCTTCGCACACGGAACATACGGCTGACCCGTCTGCTTGGTCCGATGCTGTTTCTCGGCGTCTCGCCGTTCATCATGCAGATCACCGAATCCGTGATCCAGGTGGTGTTCAATGCGTCGCTGCAACGGTACGGCGGCGACTCCTATGTGGGTGCGATGACGATCATGACGAGTCTCATGCAGCTGATCTTCGTATTCTCACAGGGCATTTCGCAGGGCGTGCAGCCGATCATCGGCTACAACTACGGCGCAGGCCTGTATGCCCGCGTGCGGCGCGCGTATTCGGGCACCATGATCGTGCAGGTCGCCATCAACTGCACGATGACGACGCTGCTCGCGATGTTCCCAGGGCCGGTCGCCTCGCTGTTCACCTCGGATGCGGCGATCATCGACGTGGTGACGCGCACACTGCCCTACTTCGTTTGCGGCATGGGCGTGTTCGGCATCCAGAACGTGGTCCAGTGCGCGTTCGTGGGCATGGGTCAGGCGAAACCGTCGCTGTTCCTGGCGATATTCCGCAAGCTCATCCTGCTGGTGCCGTTGGCGCTGATACTGCCCCGGCTTGGACTCGGCACGACTGGCGTGTTCATCGCCGAGCCGATTTCGGATGCGACTTCGGCGATCGTGGCCGGACTGCTGTTCGCATGGTATGTGCGGCGTCTGCTGGCAGGAACGTCCGACACGGCCACAGCAACCGGGACAACCGGGAGTCGCTGACGTCAGCGGCAAGCCCAAGCCATGGTCCAGTCCTCGGCGGCACCGAGGTCGGGGGTCATGTGGTGGAGGACGGCGTGATTGCCGACCAGCTCGAAATCGACGTCGGCGGGCACCTTGTTCGGAGGCATGATGACCGTGGCGTTGAAGGGAAGCTCCTTGGTGAAACGCACGATGCGCGCCTCGAAGCCGGACGGGCATCCGGACAGACGCTCGGCATAATCGAAGGGATGGGTGTTGTCCTTGATGAACATCATGGGAATGGCCTTTCAAAAACTATAGAGAAGCCGCGCCGCTCATCGACGGCATTGCGGCAGTGATGGTAAAGATGACAGATACGACGCAGTGCCGGTCGCGGTGGTAAGGATGCGAGACCTCGACACTGCCGACGTATGCAATGGTGGAAACAATGGCGATTTGCCGAAAACGGTAAATGACGCAGCGTCTGATCTTCAGTCACATTCCTATCCGAAGATGGATGCTATGACGACTGGTCAAGATGGATTCGAATTCAATGATGCAAACGCTTTCGTATGAGAGCATAGCACATGTTCTCATACGAAAGCGTGCCACCCGCAATTACGTTCGTTACACGAATGCGTATTCAACGCGAATGGTCGCGACAGCACGCATGGCACAATCGCGACCATATGTCAGTCTTCGCTTTTCGCGGTGCCGGTCTGGGTTGCGGGCACACCTTCAGTCTCAGTAGAGGCTTCCTCGTAGCCGCTCCAGGTGGCTTCGCGCAGGGAGGTGAATCCGCTGGACGGATCCTTGACCGTGACGTACGCCTTGGTGGATACCTCGATGATCTCGCCCGTCTTGCTTTCGGGCGCGGAGACGATGACCTGGAAGCCGAGGCGCGGCAGCACGCCCAGGGCGCGCTGGGTGTAGCGGCCGTCGGCCTTGATGAGCGCCTCGTCGAGGAACAGCGTGGTGTAGCTGGGCTTGAGTCGGTTCTCCATGCCGCCGCCGAGCAGGTAGATGAGCGCGGCGCCGTACACGAACGACGTGAGCTCCTGCAGTGCGCCGCCGGAACGTCCGCCGGTCGAGGTGATGCGCTCGTCCTGTCCGTCGTCATGATGCACGATCGCGTAGAACGATGAACGGCAGCGCGGGTCGAGGTCGCGTGCGCCGTAGCTGCGGATGCCGTTGACGTCCTTGACCTGCGCGAGTTCCTGACGCAGCAGTTCGATCATCGGCGCGCACGCCGCGAACGCCCGCTTCGAATCGTCTGTACCGGAGCCCGACTGCTCGTGGGTGCCAGTACCGGTCATCCCCGCCCGTCCGGATTTCCAATCATTAAGCGTGCCGATGGCGCGTTGCAGCTGCGACGAAAACGCGCGGTCGGGGCGGCGTACGTCCGCGTGCAACGACAGGCTGCCGTGACGCGGGCCGAATTTCTGACCATTGAGCATCTGGTTGATGCGGTCGAGCTGGTCGCGGATGTCGCCCGCGTCCGTGTCGATGGCTCGTTTGATGGTCAGCAGGCTCATGAGCAGATGGTCGAGGCATCGCCGGTATTCGGCGTCCGTGGCGGCCACCGCGGCCAGATGCGCGAGACTGTCGAGTTCCTCGAGATAGTACCGGTAGTCGTTCACGCTGGCGGTGAGCGCGTCGTCGTCGGTCGCATACCGTTCGATGTACGCGCTCATCTTCAGTTCGACGTTGGTGCGCGCGGTCTCGACACGCTCGTTGAGCGTGAGGATGTGCGCGGCCAGATCCTTGCCGATGCCGTCGATGATGCGGTCGGCGAACGTGCCGCCCGATTGCGGTTGCGTGGTTCCGCTCGGCGCCGTCAATCCAGCGCCGATGATCATGTGCGCACGTAGCGCCGCGTTGGGGAATCCGGCGAAACGCTGCTCATACGCCTGCGTGAGTTCGGCGATGATGTCGTCGCCGAGCATCGCCCATGCGGACACGGACGCGGCCGTACCGGCGGCATCACCGTCGCCGTTCCGATGCGCATCCAGCCATGCACGACCTGCCTCGACGGCCGAGGCAGCGGATTTCGCCGCCTGTTCGGCCTCGATCTGCTGGCGTTGGACGCGGTCGAGTTCCTCGCTCAACGTGTCACGCATGTCGGCGAGTTTGGCGAGTTTCGGATTGTTCCTGATCGAGGCGATCGTGTCCTCGATCTCGCCGATATGACGCTCGGCGCCGTCCACGTCAATCTTCTCCCATGCCGTGTAGGCGAGCTGGTCGGCGAGTTCGCGCTCGCGGTGCAGTCGGTCGACCGCCGCCTTCGCGTCCGCATACTCCTGCGCCGCCTCGTCGGTCTGGGCGCGGGCGGCGTCGATCTGCGAGCGCAGCAGTTCCAGATACCGTTCGTTGACGAAGCCGATGATCTGCTGGCGGTCCTTGACGCCGTGCTGGCCGCGTTTGCCTGATTTGATCTGTCCGTCGAGCTGCACCTGGCGGGTGTCACGGTCCGTGTCGTCGATGGCCTTCACGCAGCGCGCGTCGAACCGGTCGGAGCGGGTCTGCTCGCGCAGCCATCCGGCGAACGGGGAGTCCTCACGGTAGCGCAGCTTGTCGGACATCCATGCGTCGGAATCGGCCGTGGCCGCCGCATCGGTCTCGCCGTCTCCGTAGTCGCGCGTGGTGTCGACGAACTGCCAGGTGCGGCGGGCCATCGCATGCGGGTCGATGGTACTCACCTTGGCGGCGAAGCCCTGTTCATGCCGCTTGTCCACGAGGATGGTCTGCGCGATCGGCGCGTAGACCACGTTCATCGCGAGCCGCCATTGTTCCTCCGTGTCGCGCACGTCCATGAGTTCGGCGACGTACGGCAGTTCGTCGGCGCTCAGCCCGGTCGCCCGGCAGAGCATGGCGCGCGTCTCGTCCATCTGCTGCGTGATGCGCGTGCGTTGCGCGCTCTGCCGCTGGTAGTCGCGTTCCAGCATACGCAGGGTTCCACGGGCCTCGGATTGGCGTCCGAATGCCTCGTTGCGCGCCTCTTCGAGCTCGTTGTTGCGTCGTTCGTAGGCGACTTTGAACGTGACCGCATCGATGCGTGCCTGTTCCCAGGCCTTCTCGTCATCGGGCATGGCTTGTCCCGCCGCGTCGTAGCCTGCGGCGATACGGTCGCGGACAGCTTGCACATCCTCCAACGTGCGTTTCGCGGCGTCGAGCTCAAATTCGAGACGGGCGAGATTGCCTCCGTCCAGGCCTTGCATCTGGCTGCGGATCGTGTCGATGCGCGAGCGCAGGTCGTCCGCGCGGCGGCTGGCCGCGATCGCATCGGTCTGACGTGCGGTCCGTTCGGCTTCGTCGGCCGGCAGCTGCGCGGCGGCTTCGCCGGCCATGCGCGCGATCGCCCATCGCCGTATCGTCTCCTCGCCGGACGGCGTGGACGGGTCGACCGGCGTGAACCGGCGTGCCTGCCGTTTCGTTTCGCTGTATCGCTCGTAGCCGTCGCGGATGTCTCGCAGCTTGGCCATGCGGTTGGCCTTGTCCTCCATGGCTTGGAAGTTCTCCGCGTACCGGTCGTAGTCGTCGACCGTGGTGCGTGCCAGGTCGAGTGCCTCCGGTACGCCGAGCACGCCCTGTTTGAAGATGTCGTCGAGCCGGGAGGGCGCGTCGGCCGACTGGATCTTGGCGAGCAGACGGCATGCTTCGGCGCTCAGGCCCATCACCGACCAGATGTGTTCGTGGAAGGCTTCGGCGCTGGGGAACGTGAGGCATTGCGGGTATGCGGTCTTCAGCTGCGTGGGCGTGAATGGCGCGTCACGGTAGGCGTCCATCGCCCGCGGGTCGATCGGCCGGTCCCAGACCGCGTATTGGCGACGTACGGCGTTGCGTTCGTCGCCGGGCATGAGGTAGAGGAACTTGGCGCATGAGAGCGTCTGTCCGTCGGTCAGGTTGCGGTAGGTGTCGACGATCGCGCCCCAGACGGCCTGGGGTGCGCCGTTCGCGTCCCGTCCTCGCAGGTAGATCGGCCGGTCGCCGTCGCCGGTGTCGCCCACGCCGACCATGCCGAGCAGGTACGTGTAGTCGCTGCGTTCGGAGCGGCCGGAGTTCGAAGCCTTGTTGAATGGGGTGCCGGTCGGGTACAGCAGAGAGATCTGCGCGTCCACGAGCGTCGATTTGCCGGATTCGCTGGCGCCGGCGAGCAGCGTCACGGGCAGGTTCCTGTCCATGGACGGGCGGAATTCGTGGTATCCCTCGTATGAGCCCCAGTTGATGAGCTGACGGCTTTCCATCATCCACCGGTCGGCGATCATCTGCAGGTCCTTGGCCATCGTCACTCCCCTTCCCCGTCGCGTGCCGAATCCGTCTCGTCCGTCGAATCAGTCGCGGCTTCGGCCGGCCCATCACCGAAGAGCGGTTCGGCGTAGTCCGTCTCATCGATGGCATTCTCATCTTCCGCTGGCAGTTCGTCGGCCGCGACCGACGTGCCGGACGCTGGGACGTCGGCCGCCGTCTCGAAATCGTTGTCGGCGACGTCCAGCCATGTGCCGGCCAGTTCCCGGTCGAGCACCACCGGCACGAGCGGCGTGATCCGGTACATGGTCTCGTCGTCCGCCGTGCGTTCGAGATACCCGTACGTGCACATGGCCGACACGATCGCGCCGACCTGCTTGAGTACGGTCTCCTCGTCGTTGCGTGCCGCCAGGAAGCCGGTGCCGGTGGCGAGCGCGGCGCGGATCTCCTCGAAGCTCACCAGCCAATGGTCGGTGGATTCGCGTGAGTTCTCGTATTCGAGCACGCGGATGCGCAGGAACGCGAGCAATGCGGCCTCCTCGCGTTTGAGGCTGATACGGGTTTTCAGCGCGCGCAACGTGATGTCGGGGCCGGTCACGGGCATGGCGATCATGATGCGGTAGCGTTCGTTGACGACCAGTTCGAGCAAATCGTTGTTCAGCGAGCGTGTGACGGCGTCGAGGTTGTCGAGCACCGTGTCGTACAGGTCGCCGGTGATGTAGCGTTCGCGTTTGAGGGCGATCGCGGCCATGCGCGCGTCGGCGGTCATGTCGCCGCGGTCGCCTTCGAAGAGGGCGTATGGGTTGACGGCGCCTTCGGCCGGGTTCGTGGCGTCCTGCGTCTCGTCGGCGGTTGCGGTGCCGGCCATCGTGTCCGTGTTATTCATGGGTTCGCTCATCCTTGCCTCACGATCTCGTCCAGTTCGTCCCGTGTCGTCAGTACCGGCCGTGTTATCCAGTCGCGTTGGGTGCCGTCCAGTGTGGTGCAGTGCCAGGTGGTGCCGGTCGCATCGTCGGAGCATGGGATGGCGCCAAGGAATCCGACCAGTTCGCTTTCGCGTCGCTCCTCGTCCGGCAGACGGTTGAAGCTTGCGGCCACGTCGATGCGCCCGTCCGTGCGTATGGCCGGATCGTGCTGGATCAGGGCGATCATGCGATGCAATCGTGGCCCGCCGCCGATGATCATCGATTTGAGATCGACCAGTGACGTATCGTCGCCTTGGGCCAGCTGCATGTCGGACAGGCCGGGGGCCGCGGTTCGGGTCATCGAACGTGCCGGACGTGTCGGCAGGGCCGCGAACTGGGCGCCCGCGCTGTTGGTCGGGTATGGCCGTGAGGCGTCGTTCGGGTGCGCTTTCGCGTCGGCGTTGAGTCGTACGAACAGGCGGTTGAGCGTGCCGAGCATGGTGCGGTACCGTGTGTCGGTCTGTTGGCGGACCAGTCGGCTGACGGCTTCGTCGGAGACGCGCATCTGGCCGCGCACCGCTTCGATGCCTTCGTAGATGCGGGCGAGTTCGTCGCGGATCTGGTCGAGCAGGGCACTGGATTCGCCGGCCAGGTACGGGGTTTTCGCGATGTCGCGCAGCGCGTCGTCGATCTGCTGGCGGCCTTCGTCGGTGATGATCACCTGGAATGCGTCCTCGAAGCGTCGGCCGCTGTCCGATTCCCGGAACGAACGCCTGTATTCCTCGTGATAGGCGGTGAGGATCTCGTCGACGCTCATGTCGCCGCCCTGCATGCGCCGGCGGAGGGCGTCGCCGTTGTCGCGTTCGGCGAGCACGAGTTCGCGCAGGTCGATGGGCACGCCGCGCAGCGTGTTGTGGATGACGGCGATCACGTCCCTGACCTGGTCGTCGCTGAGTGCGGCGTGCTGCTGGCCTTGTTGGATGCGTTTGATCTCGTGCCGGCGTTCCTTGATCTCCTGGTTGAGCAGGCGTACCCGTTCGCTTGGGTCGGCGGTCAGTTGCATGCGCGCGTGCTCGATCTCCATGATGATGGAATTGGCCTGCGCGCCGGACAGGGTGCGGGTGTCGTCCTCGAGCCGGCCGAGCGCGTCGATGGCGCGGTGGGCGCGGGCGGTGAGCCGGTAGAGGAACCGGTGGGATGCGGCGTCGTGCGCGTTGGCGAGCCATGCGTAGTCGCCGTCGCCTTCACGACTCAGATCCACGAGGATCTGGTGCGCCGCCTCCGCATACGACTGATCGGGTTTGGGCGTGTAGTCGCCGGTGTCGGCGAGGGCGGACAGGCTTTGCGCGAATCGTTCCTCGAGGGTTTCGCGCGGCAGTTCGCCGGTCAGGGGGTCGAACGCGGCGCGCAGTAGGGCCACGTAGAGTTTGGCATTGGCCCGCAGCAGCAAGCGCAGCACGCCGGTCTCGTAGACCGGTCGCAGCCGTTCCATCTCCCGTCTGACATCGCCCATCGATCGTCGCCTCGCTTTCCCGTCGGCTTACAAGGCTATCATCCGGGGCGTTGATCGCGGAGCGCATGCCGGCGTGTGCCGGGGGCGGGCGAATTGTGCTTGACTTTATGCTCTGTTATGTCAAGGTGATATTGAACCGGCCAGACTACCCCTCAGTCGGCTTCGCCGCCAGCTCCCCTGACAAGGGGAGCCCAGAACAGGGTCCTTCGCCGTTATTCGCCGCGCAACGCCTCGGTGGGGGTCAGGCGCGCGGCGCGGGAGGCCGGGTAGAGGCCGGCGAGGATGCCGACCAGCACGGCCGCGCCCCAGGCCATCGGCAGACCGGCCCAATCGAGGGCGGGCGGCTGTCCGGCACCGACCGCGACCGACATGGCCGCCCCGGCTCCGATCACCACGCCCGTGAACCCGCCTATGGCGGACAGGAGCGCCGCCTCGGCGACGAACTGCAGGCGGATGTTGCCGGGCGTGGCCCCGAGGGCCCGTCTCAGGCCGATTTCGCCACGGCGTTCCATCACGGTGACGATCATCATGTTGGCGATGCTCATGCCACCCACCGCGAGCGCGATCACGCCGATCATGAGTCCCAATGCGGTCAGGGAGTCGTTGGTGGCGTTGCGCGCCTGGGACAGGTCGGCGGACGCGGTGACGGACACGTTGCCGCCGGCAAGGTTCGCGGCGTGGGCGATCATGCGTCGCAACGATTCGGCGTTGCCGGGCGTGGTGCGCACGTAGATCTGGTTGATCGCGCCGATCGATTCCGTCTGGTCCGGGTAATGGTCGAGGGCCCATCGGGCGCCGATGATGACGGACGAGTTGATGGCCTGCGCCTGCGGGACGGGGTCGAGGATGCCGATGACCCCGTACCATTCGTTGTCGATGAGGATGCGGTCGCCGGGCTCGTTGACGCCGAGACGGTAGGCGGCCTCGGAGCCGAGGACCGTGACCGGCAGACTCTCGTTATGCGCGTCGATGCCGCGACCCTGGGCGAAGGAGACGTCCACGGCCTTGAGCGCGCCGGGCCGCATGACGGCCACGGCCAGCGCGTTGCCGTTGGTTTTGGGTACGAGCTCGTTCTTGAAGACCTGCGCGCTCGCGGGCGGGGTGAGGAACACGCCCACCCGTTCGACCGCGGGTTGCCGGGCGATGGTTTCGGGCGCGTAGTCGGGCAGTGGCACGGGCTGTCCCGTCGCGTCCTGTCCGGGGGCCACGACCTGCAGGTTCGCGCCGAGCGCGTCGAGTCGGGCGAGCAGGGCGGCCTGGTTGGAGGCGGCGATGCCGGAGAGCGCCACGTAGGCGGCGACGCCCAATGCGATGCCGAGGGAGGCGAGGATGGTGCGCGAGACACGGCCGGTGGCACCGATCCATGCCGCGTGCAGGAGATCGGCGATGCGTGTGGCGAGCGGTTTACTCATGGCGTGCGCCTCCTTCGTCGAGTTCCGTGACCACGCCGTCCTGGATGTGCAGGCGTCGGGGGAAGCGTGCGGCGATGTTCGGGTCGTGGGTGACGACGACGAGGCTTGCGCCCTGATCGGCCGCCCCGAGCAGCAGTTCGATGATGGCGTGGCCGGTGTCCGTGTCGAGCGCGCCGGTCGGCTCGTCGGCGAAGATGATGTCCGGCCGTTTGGCGAGCGCGCGGGCGATGGCCACACGCTGCTGTTCACCGCCGGACAGTTGCGAGGGCCTGTGGTGCAATCGTTCGCCGAGCCCGACCTGTTCGAGCGCTTCGGCGGCCTGCGCGCGGCGTTCCCTGCGCGGCAGGCCGGTGTACTGCAGGCCGGTCATCACGTTCTCCAGGGCGGAGACGGTGGCGATCAGGTGGAACTGCTGGAACACGAATCCGATGCGTTCGGCCCGGAGCGTGCTGCGATGCTTCTCCCCCATCGCGGCCACGTCCTCGCCGTCGTAGGAGAGCGTGCCGGAGGTGGGCATATCCAGCGTGCCGAGCAGCGAGAGCAGCGTGGATTTGCCCGAGCCGGACGGGCCCACGATGGCGATGCGTTCGCCGTGGCCGATGGTCAGGGTCGTGGGGTGCAGGATCTCCAGCGGGCTGCCGTCCTTGCCGGCGAACGCCTTGGTGACGTGGTCCAAGGTGAGCAGGGCGTTGTCCTCCGGCGTCCCTTGCCGGAGGGAACCACCGCCGGGGGCGGCTGCGGGAAGCCCGGTAATCGGCGTTGCGCTCACGAGACCACCACCTTGTCACCGGCCTTGAGCCCGTCGGCCTTGGTGATCTGCGCCTGGGCGCCCGCCACCAGCCCGATCTCGACCTTGATGCGTTCGAGCCCGTCCCCGCGGATCACCTCGACCGCGTACGAGTCGCCGGTGCCGGCGATCAGTGCGGTGACCGGCACGATGAGCGTCTCCTCGTTGGCGGCGTTCGCGTTCGGCACGATGATCTGGACGGTCGCGGGCCCGAATTTCGTCACCTGCGTCTGGTCCGGGAAGTCGATGCGCGCGGAGGGCGAGGTGGTCTGCCCGTCCTTGCCGGTGGGCTGGCCGCCTTGGTCGACGGCGGCGAGCGTGGTGTCGATCGTGGTGTTGTCCGGCAGGATCACCTGCGCCTTGTCGCCGGCCTTGAACGTGGCGGCCTGGGTGGCGGTGATCGTGGACTGCGCGTGCAGGGTCACGCCCGTGTAGCTGGCGGGGCTCACGTTGGTCTCGCCGAGTTTGGCGGTCACGGTCTTGATGCGGATGGGTGCGGCGGAGGCCACGGCCACGGCGGAGGGTTGGAAGACGCCGTTCACCGCATCGCCCGTGAGTCCGAGCGAATACAGCTGCCATTGGCGGACGGCCTCCTTGGTGTAGGCGTCGAAATGGTTGTCCGGCACACCCCAGAAGTAGCCGAGCTCGGCCAGGTTCTGCTCGAGTTGGGCCACGTCCGGCCCGTCCGTCACGCCGGTGTCCAGGGTGCGCCAGAATGGGCGCTCGCCGTGGAAGAGCACGACGGGCACGCCGTCCATTTCGTACACCTGTTCGCCGGTGCCGATCTGTTTGCCGGCCACCGGCAGTTGGGTGATGACGCCGGTTGCGGCGGCGAAGTCGGAAGCGTCGTCGTATTGCAGGGTGGCGCCGAGCCGGGTTTCGGCGTTGAGCACGCCCTTGGTGACCGGCTGCGCGCGCAGGGTGGTCACGTCGACCTTCTGCGCGGATTGCTGGCCGGCCGAGGTCATGTGGCCGACGAGCGTCCATGGTTTCATGACCGCGCAGGTGACGGCCAGGCCGATCACGGCGATGAGGGCGATGACGATGGTGGCGATTCTGCGGCGTTTGGAGAACCGTCGTGCTTCCGTTCGCGTCATGATGTTTGCTCCTTATGCGTTTTCGGAGATGCTCCCCTCAGTCGGCCTTCGCCGACAGCTCCCCTCAGGGAGGGGAGCCATAGTGTGGTCTGGTTTTCGGCTCCCCTCTTTGAGGGGAGCCGGCTCGCGTAGCGAGACTGAGGGGAGTCCTTCCGATGGTTCAGTTCGTCGCCTGCTAGACGGCGAAGGTGTCGTACGGGTAGTCGCCTTCCCAGCCGATGATCACGGGCACGTCGGCGACCGGGCATTCCCGGAAGAAGCGGCGCGCGGTCAGGAGGTCACGCCCATGGCCTTGTCCATCACCTTGGTGTAGTCGTAGCCGAAATCCTCGGCCGTGCCGTCGAATCCGAAGGTGATGCTTGCGTCGCCGACCGGGCATTCCTTGAAGAAGCGGCGCAGCTCGTCCTCCCCCACGGTTTTGGGAATGAGGATGGTGGTCGGCTCGTCGCCGGTCGGGTCGGCAACCCAACTGAAGCCCTTGTCGCGCGCCTTCTTCGCGTAGTCGAGCGCCGCTTGCTTGTCCTCGTCGGAGTAGGTGGGCGTCTGGTTCAGGTCCTGGGCGGGCTGGGCGAAGTTCGGGTTCTCAGCCTCGCAGTCCGCGTAGTCCTGCCGTTTCGACTCGTACGGGCTGCCGGCGAGCGCGGTGGAATCCTTGAACGCCACCCACACGGTGCCGTAGTCGATGGAGGTGAACATGGCGTTGGCGTACATCTGCTGGGTGGCGGAGTCGGTGCTCACGCTCATGCCGTCGTTGCCGGATTCGACAGGCTGTCCGTTCGCGTCGAGCATGCGCAGCATGACCATGTTCTTAGTGTTCGGCGTCTTCATTTTGCCGTTCTCATCGGGCACTCCGGGGGCGGCCGTGGCCTGCGCCTCGAAGCCTTTGCCGGTCAGGCAGGAGACGAATTTCTTGGCGTGGGCGTCGGTCGCGAGGTTGTCAGTGGCGTTGGAGCCGGAGCCTGCGACCGTGCCGGAATCGTCCGTATCGGTCGCCTGATTGGTGAACGGCATGGAGCAGCCGGCGAGCGCCGTGAGGCACAGGCCGGAGGCGATGACGGCCGCCAACGTGCGGCGGAACGGGTGCCTGGCGGTGTGGCGGAGACCGAAGTCGGGATCGATATCGATGGTCATGACGGTTCCTTTCGTGTGAACGGTCCGTGTGCGGTTGATGGTTCCATCCAACCCCGCCCGCGGTGGCGAGTCGGTGTGAAATCGTCTTACTTTCGCCTTACCGAGAACCTGGATTGTTGGGGGGGCAGGCCGAAAAATCAACATTGGTCGGGGAAGGCTACCCCTCAGTCGGCTACGCCGACAGCTCCCCTGACAAGGGGAGCCGAGACGAGGCACTACCGTTCTTCGATGAGACGGTTGTAGGCGGTGCATTCGCCGGTGCAGAAGGTGCCGAACGGGATGCCATCATGGCTGGGCCACTTGTCTCCGGAGTAGGTGTCGTAGAAACGGCGCAGTTCCTCGTAGGACACGTCGGATGGGATCTCGACCGACTTGTCCTCGCCGGGCGCGGGATCGGCCATCCAGTCGAATCCGTCCTTGCGGGCCTGCCGGGCGAAGTCGATGAGCGTCTTCTGCGCCTCGGCGTCCGATCCCGCCGCGGACGCGCCGCCGGCTGCGGTGACGTTCGCCGAGTAGTTCGGTTGCGCGAAGTCGGGGTTCTCCCGCTCGCATGCGGCGTAGTCGGCCTGCTTGTCCGCGTAGATGGAGCCGGCGAGCGCCTTGGAGTTTTTGAATCCCACCCACATACCTTCGTCGGCGGAGACGATGCTGTACATGACATCCGGGTAGAGCGGGTCGGAGTCCCCGCTGATCTCCATGCCCGGTCCGGGGATGATCGGGGTGCCGTCCACTCCGAGTCTGCGCACCACCACGGTGGTCTGCGGTGCCGCTTCGGCGGTCGAGCCGACGGGCAGCAATGCGTAGCTTGCCGTGACTTTGGCGTCGAATCCCTTCCCGACCAGGCAGGCGGTGAACCGTTTGGCGATCGTCTCCAGTTCGGCTGTGCTCAGGTCGGCCGCCGGTCCTGCGGCGGAGTCGTCCGCGTCATCGGATGTGCCGGTCGTCGTTTCGGCCGTGACGCCGCCGGCCGGTTTGTCGCGTACGCCGTCATCGGCGGTCGTGGCCGGCGACGAGCAGGCGGCCAGGCCGATCAGGCACGCCACGGCCAGTGCCGCGGCGCAGGTGTTTCGGATTACCGCCGCGATGGCAGTGCCGTGACCTGCATGTCGGTTCATCTTCGCTCCCCTTTCCTCCGATCGTCCCGAGGCGTCGATGCCTTGGGATTCCCCGCGCGACCGGTTCCGCTTGCCACCGTCCTTCGCGGGTTTCGGAATGATTCCATTCAATCCCACGGCCGGTGCCGGCATGGTGAGGAACATGATTACCTTCGCCTTACCTTGCGCGGCGCAGAATGGGCCGATAATGGGATAGGACGGGTCCGGTCGCCATTCATCGGCCGGCGGGCGGCCGCATCGCACCGGCGTATGAACATCCTGCGGCATGCGGATGGATGGGCGTCGCGGGATGGAAGGGGTATGGCATGAGGATTCTCATCGTGGAGGACGACCACGAGCTGGCGGCCGCGTTGGACGACGCGCTGCGCTACGAGGGGTACGCCACATCGTTGGCCGCCACCGGCGTGGAGGCGCTGCGCATCCTCTCCGAGCAGAACGTGGACATCGTGCTCCTGGACCGTGATCTGCCGGTGCTGTCCGGCGACGCGGTGATGGCCACGATCGCCGCGAACCGCATCCCCGTGGCGGTCATCATGCTCACGGCCGCCGCCGAGGTGAGCGACCGTGTCAGCGGACTCGACCTCGGCGCCGACGACTATCTGACCAAACCGTTCGCCTATCCGGAGCTGCTGGCCCGCATCCGCGCCCTGCAGCGCCGCGCCGGCAAGGGCCAGGCCACGGCGGCAGTGCTCGCGCACGGTGATCTGACGCTCGACACCACGCGCCGCCTCGTGTTCCGCGACCACGGGCAAACGCTCGTCAAGCTCACTCCCAAGGAGTACGGCGTGCTGCTCGAGCTCATGCGCGCGGACGGCGGGTATGTGACCGTCGCCGAACTGTACGAGACCGTCTGGGATGATGCGGCCGCCGCGGAACCGGCTGACGTGATCAAGACCACCGTCTACTCGCTGCGCCGCAAACTGGGCGACCGCGACGCCATCGAATCCGCGCGCGGGGAAGGATACCGACTCGCATGAAGCATCCTCCGTTCCCGGCTTCCCTTGCCGCCGGCCATAGGCACGTATTCAAATCCGTGCGGAATCATCTTGCCGCCATCGCCGGCAGACTCATGCCGAAATCGTTCCGCGCGAAGATCACGCTGGCCATCGCGCTCATCATCATCGCGATGATGACGGCGCTCATCGTCACGCAGAACATCGTCGTGGCACGCACCACCGCCGAGGCGAACCAGACGATGACCATGTGCGCGAACGAGGACGGCACGGTCTCCGTGACCACCGGCTCGGACGCCGAGAACGACCCCGCCGTCAATGGCACCGGAGATTACGCGGTGGTCTGCTACACGGGCGCGAAACGCAACCTCGACGGCATGGAGTTCTACGTGCCCTACACCTCCCAGGAATGGGACGCGGCGAAGGACAAGACCAAGAACGGCCCGTGGATCCTCGACGAATACAACGGCGTGATGATCAACACGGCGAACGCCGTCACCAACACGCTGACCACCACGATGCGCACGGTCTCGATCATCGCGCTCGCCGTATTCGGTGTGTTCGCGGTAGTGGCGGCATGGCTCATCGGCACGATGCTCTCCCGGCGCGTGACCGCCGTGGACCGTCAGGTGGCCGCATTGCAGCCGAACGACCTGACCGCCCGGCTCGACGTGAAACCCGGCCACGACGACATCGACCGGCTGGTCGACTCGATCAACGGCATGCTCGACCGTGTGGAGGCGGCCTCGGAGGCGGAACGCCGGTTCGTCTCGAACGCCTCGCACGAGTTGCGCACGCCGATCGCCGCCGTGGAGACCAATCTGGACGCGCCCCTTGCGCAGGGAAGGTTCCCAGCCGATGTGGAGCCGTCCGTGCGGCGCGCGCTCGCCGCCAACCGTCGCGGGGCCGCGCTCGTGCAGGCGTTGCTGACGCTTTCGCGCATCCAAAGCGGCACCATCGGCGGCGGACAGCCGTCCGGCGATGACGGGCCGGCGCATGACCGGGCCGCTGCCACGGCCGCCTCGCAAACCACGGATCTCCGGGCGTGCGTGGACAAGTCACTGGCCGATATCGCCGGTTCCGCGGCCGCGCACGGCATCACCGTGGACGTGACCGGTCTCGGGGACGGGGAACCCACGTCGGACGATGACGGCACGGCAATCGCCGGAAACGCGGCACTGTCGGTCCACGCTGACCCGGCGCTGCTGGACCTTGCTGTCGGCAACCTGCTGCGCAACGCCGTGGTGCACAACAGCGAGCACGGGTCGATCGCCGTGGCCATCGATCGCACGCCGGCCGACGGCCCTGCCGACGATGCTGCCGGAATGAACCACGCAGCCGGAGACCCCGACGCATCCGCGGACCGCCGGTCACAGACGACCCTGACCGTGACCAACACGACCGACGAAACGTTGCCCGACGACCTTGCCGAGCTCATCCAGCCGTTCCACCGAGGCGAGAACTCACGCATCAGCGCCACGCCCGGCGTGGGATTGGGCCTGTCCATCGCGGACGCCGCATGCCAGGCGATGGGCGCGACGCTCGATCTTTCCCGTACCGATGACCACCGATTCCGGGCGTCCATCCGATTCGCCGGATAATCGAAATTGGGTATTGCCTTTGCCTTGAATCACCGTTAGATTGGCCTGAGGAACATACCCGTCCCTCAGAAGAACGGAATCGATTTGACTTCACCGAACGCATCCATCACCCCTGACCATTCCGCAAGCACCAACGCGACCGCACCGGACAGGCCGCGCAAGCTGGAGGTGGCCGACCTCATCACCATCGGCGTGTTTGCCGCGCTCTACTTCGTGATGGTATGCGTGGCCACGCTGGTGAGCACCCTGTTCACCGGAGGCTTCGGCTCCATCTTCCTGCCCGCCATCGCCGCGCTGATCTCCGGCTGCGTCTACATGCTGCTGGCCGCGCGTCTCGGCAAGTTCGGCGGCATCACGGTGATGGGCGTGGTCATCGGCCTGTTCCTGTTCGTCTCCGGCCATTTCGTGCTCTCGTTCATCGCCAGCATCGTCTTCCCGGTGGCCGCCGACCTCATCGCGCGCGCCGGCAAGTACAAGAGCAAGGCGCTGTTGCTCGTGAGCTACGTGGTCTTCTCCTACGGGCTCACCGGCCCGATCCTGCCGCTGTGGTTCATGAAGGACGCCTACGTGGCCAGCCTTCAGGCACGTGGCAAGGACGCGGCGTACATCGACGGCGTGTTCGCCAACATCAACACCGGAACGTTCTTCGTTTCGATGGCCGCGATCCTGGTGTGCGCGCTGATCGGCGGATGGTTCGGTCAGAAGATGCTGAGGAAGCATTTCATCAAGGCCGGCATCGCCTGATGCGATCCTCTTTTTCCACGGAATCCGTGACGTCCGATTCCCGGACGCCCCTTCAGCCCCCGGCGGCCACGACGGCACCGGGGGCGCCCGCGTTTTCGGCCGATACCGCTGGCCTTCCATCGGCCCGATCCGGCAGCTCTAGGCGATCCGGCCTCGCCGACCGTACGCTCGATCCACGCACGAAACTGTTCCTGCTGCTGACGGCCAATCTCATGCTGTTCTTCCATGTGACGCTCACCACGCAAATCATCATGGTGGTGCTGTTCCTGGTTCCGCTGACGGCTGCGGGCCGGTGGCGGCTCACGGCGAATTTCGCGGTGTTGTACGCCGTGCTCACCGCGCTCGGCCTGCTCGACCCGGAGGCCTTGGGACTGCCGTGGCTGCACGTGGTCTCCGCGCTGGCGGTGGGCGCCACGATGATGTTGCCCTGCTTCATGACCGGCGCCTACGCCTTCACCACCACGTCCGCCAGCGCGTTCATCTGCGCGATGCGTCGCATGCGTGTGCCGGAGACGGTGGTGATCCCCTGCGTGGTGGTGATCCGGTTCTTCCCGACCATCGCCGAAGACTACCGGCAGATCCGCAACGCGATGGCCTTGCGCGGCATCGCCTCGGGCGGTTGGGGACTCGTGCGGCATCCCGCGCAATCCCTGGAGTACATTCTCATTCCGCTGCTCATGAACGCCACCACCGTGGCGCAGGACCTGTCCGTGGCGGCGCTGACCAAGGGGCTCGGGCGTGAGGGCGAGCATACGTCGCGTACGCTGATTCGCCTGCGTGCCATGGATTGGCTCGCAATGGTTGCCGTGGTAATCCCGCTCATCCTTGATATCGCGGGGGTGATTCGCTGATGACGCCCGAAGTGTATTCCGACAACATGTCGTTCACTTACGAGCATGCCGACACCCCGGCATTAATGAACATCATGTTGAGCATTCCTCGTGGCCAATGCGTGGTGCTGTGCGGGGCCAGCGGCTGCGGCAAGACCACGTACTCGCGTGTGGTGAACGGGCTGGCGCCGCAGTTCTTTCATGGCGCGTTCGCCGGCAGCCAGCGCACCTGCGGGCTCAACCCGGCCGTCATACCCATCGACCGGCTCACCCCATTGGTCGGCAGCGTGTTCCAGAACCCGAAGACCCAGTACTTCAACGCCAACGTGACCGACGAACTGGCCTTCCCCGCCGAAAACATAGGACTTCCGGCGGATGAGATCGACCGGCGCGTGAACGCCGTGGCCGAACGTTTCGGCGTCACGGGGCTGCTTGGCCGCAGCATCTTCCACCTGTCCGGCGGGCAGAAGCAGCGCATCGCCATGGCCGCGGCCTGCATGCTCGACCCGAGACTGGTGGTGTTGGACGAGCCGACCAGCAATCTCGACCAGGCCGCCATCGCGGACATGCGTGTGCTCATCGAGGCGATGAAGGCCCGTGGGCTGACCATCGTCATCACCGAGCATCGGCTCGCCTGGCTCAACGGCGTGGCCGACCGGTACGTGGTGTTCGACGGTGGGCGTATCGCGCGGCAGTACGAGGCGGACGAGTTCCTGGCGCTCTCCCCCGGCTGCATTGCCGCGATGGGGCTGCGCGCGCTTGATCTCGGACCATATCGCCGCCGCATCGCCGAACTGGAGACGCGAAGCGGCGCGCAACGGGGATTGTCCCCGAACTTCGACGGGCGGACAACTCCAGGATCATCTCAACTTGGCGACGAGGCATCATCGGGGATGCAAAGTCCAGAACCGTTGCTGTCCACGCGGGATCTTGTCATCGGCTATCGCGGACTCGACGACTTCACCCGGCACATCCCGGACCTGGAGTTCCACGCCGGCGACATCATCGGGCTCATGGGCCACAACGGCTGCGGCAAGACCACGCTCGTACGAACGCTGACCGGATTGGCCAAGCCGATTTCCGGCTCCGTCACGCTCAACGGGCGCACGGCGAAACCACGCGACCTGACCCACGCCGGATTCCTGGTGATGCAGGACGTGAACTATCAGCTGTTCTCGGACAGCGTACGCGAGGAGCTCATGATCGGACTGGACGAGACCGACCCGGCCGTGTTGGCACAGGCGAACCGCGTGCTGGTGGATCTGGATCTCGCCCGGTTCGCGGACCGGCATCCGATGAGCCTGTCCGGAGGGCAGAAGCAGCGTGTGGCCATCGGCTCGGCCCTGATGTGCGGCAAGGAGCTCATCATCCTCGACGAGCCGACCAGCGGCCTCGACCGCTACCACATGGAACAGGTGGGCGAACTACTGCGGGGACTGGCCGCACAAGGCAAGACGATTCTCGTGGTGACGCACGACGAGGAGCTCGCCGCCGGCTGGTGCACCCGCATCGTTAACCTCGAACGGACTTTCGCGGCATGAAGACGAATCGCATTTCTTGACTCCCCTTGTCAGGGGAGCTGGCGGCGAAGCCGACTGAAGGGTAGTCAATCAACAAACAGGCAACCGGAACACAAGAATCTGCAGCAATATGTACCCATACGTACCGGAAAGGAACCCATAGTGAATACCACGCAACAGCAAACGGCGGAATTCCAGTCTTTCAACCTCTCTGATTGGCTTGGTGATTGGGAGAGTTTTGAGCACTACATCGACTCCGAGGATTCGTCTATCCGGAGTACCTGGGAGGAAGCCGAGCAGGCGGTGCTCGCCGACCCGAAGATGGCACCCATGGCCGCCCACGGCATCCGCACGTTCTGGTCGATGGCCTGCGCCACCACCAGCCCGGAGAACATCATCCACATCGGCTACTGGACCGTCGGCGAACCGCAGAGCAAGCAGGCGGACGTACGCATCACCTGGTACGCGGAGGACAACACCGACCTCGACACCTACGACTACCGCATCGACCATGTCATCGAACATGGCCTGGAGGGCTCGCCCACCTACGTGTTCACGACCTACGATCCGAACGCCGAGGACAGCCCGTTCCGCTGGCTGCTGGCCATCGCTCCCCTGCCCTCGCGCAAGGCGTTCGGCGAAGGCGGTCTGCTCAGCCACTTGCACTTCCAGTACGCCAACGACCTCGGCACGCTCGTCACCGCGGGTGAGACCGAAAACGCTGGCGAAACCCTGCGCAACCCGCGCTGGTACGCCACGATGTGCGCCGACGAGGGCGATGTCGAAGACCGTTGCCGCATCATCCGCGCACTACATCATCTCGACTGAGCACAACGACCGCGCAGTTACTGTCTCTTTTCCATCAAATACAGGCAGTAACTGCGCATTCTGACAGGAGCATCGCGCAACTACTGCCTGTTCAAGTAACGGAAAAGGCAGTAACTGCGCGCCCGCTTTGCCTGCACGCGCAGTTACTGCCCCTACTTCGGTGAGTGTATCGCCACCTAACCGCGGTTTCAGCTGTTGCGGTTGATCTCGATGTCCGTGACGGTGAGGTTCGCCTCGTTGATGAGGTTGAACAGAATGACCTCGGCCAACGGGCCGGGCTGCATGAAGGTGTGCTGCTTGGCCTCGGACACGTAGTCGTGGCTGTCACGGTAGAAGGCGGTGTCGATGCCGCCGGGGTAGACGGCCACCACCTTGACGCTCGTGCCCTTGTATGCGGCCTGCAGGCTCTTGGTGTAGCCCTTCTCGCCCCACTTGGTGGCGCAGTACACGCTTTCGTTCGCGTTGCCACGGGTGGCGGCGGTGCTCATGATCTGAGCGATCTTGACGTCCTTCTCGTCGCAGGCCTTGAGCGTCTCCACGGTCCACAGGATCATGCCCTTGAGGCCCTTGAGGCACTTGTCCACGTCGGCGGCCTCGTAGGCGGTGGGCACCTTGAAGGACGGCTGTCCGGCGTTGTTGATGAGCAGGTCGATGTGGCCCAACGCGGCGATGTCGGCCACGGATTCACGCACGAACGCCTCGTCCGTGATGTCGCCCACGTACGCGCGGTACGATTCGGCGGGCCATTGCGCGGTGAGCTCGGCCTGACGCTCGGCGTTGAAGTCGATGCCGGCGACGAGCCACCCCTTGGCGATGAGCTGGCTGGCGAACTCGTAGCCGAGCCCCAGCGCGCTGCCGGTGACGATGGCGATCTTCTGTCCGTTCGCAGTGGTCATGGCGCTTCCCTTCATGGTGATGATTGAGGTTTGAGGATTACGGGATCACCTTCATTATCCCGGAAGGGCTCCCCCTCGGGAAGAGGAGCCGAAAAACAAGAGAGAGGAGATTATTCCTCGGCGACGAGCTCCAGGTAGGAGTCGTTCCACAGATCCTCGTCACCATCCGGCATGAGCAGCACGCGCTCCGGGTTCAGGGCCTCAACGGCGCCCTCATCGTGGGTGACGAGCACGATCGCGCCCTCGTACTTGGCGATGGCCTTAAGGATCTCCTCGCGCGAGGCCGGGTCGAGGTTGTTGGTGGGCTCGTCGAGCAGGAGCACGTTGGCGCGCGAGGTCACCAAGGTCGCCAATGCCAGACGGGTCTTCTCGCCGCCGGAGAGCACGTGGGCGGGCTTCATCGCGTCATCGCCGGAGAACAGGAACGAGCCCAAGATGGAACGGGCCTGCGTGTTGTCCAGTTCGGGGGCCACATGCTGCAGGTTCTCCAGCACGGTGGCGTTGAGGTCGAGCGTGTCATGCTCCTGGGCGAAGTAGCCGATCTTGCAGCCGTGGCCGTAGTCCACGGAACCGGTGTCCGGCTCCTCAAGATGGGCCAGCAGACGCAGGGTGGTGGTCTTGCCGGCGCCGTTGTAGCCGAGGATCACCACGCGCGAGCCCTTGTCGATGGCGAGGTTCACGCCGGCGAACACGATGTTGGAACCATACGCCTTGGAGATGTCCTTGGCCATGATCGGCGTCTTGCCACAGGGCGCGGGCTCCGGGAAGCGGATGTCCGCCACCTTCTCCTTCTTCTGCGCCTCCGAGGTTTCGGAGAGCAGCTTCTCGGCGCGGCGCATCATGTTCTGCGCGGCCACGGCCTTGGTGGCCTTCGCGTGCAGACGGATGCCCTGCTTCATGAGGCGTTCGGCCTTCTTCTCGGCCACCTCGCGTTCGCGGCGGCGACGCTCCTCGTCCACCACGCGCTGGTGCAGGTAGCCCTTCCAGCTCAGCGAGTACATGTCGATCTGGCCGAGCTGCGCGTCCAGATGCCACACCTTGTTCACGGTCTCGTCCAGCAGTTCGGTGGAGTGGGAGATGACCAGGAAGCCGCCCTCGTACTTCTTGAGGTAGCCGCGCAGCCATTCGATGGAGTCGGCGTCCAAGTGGTTGGTGGGCTCGTCGAGGATGAGCGTGTCAGCGTCGGAGAAGAGGATGCGCGCCAGCTCGATGCGTCGGCGCTGGCCGCCGGACAGGGTGCCGAGTTGCTGCTCCATGACTTCCTGGGGCAGTCCCAGCGAGGCCGCCATCGCGGTCGCCTCGGACTGGGCCGCGTAGCCGCCGGCCTTGTCGAAGTCCTGCATGGCCTTGTCGTAGCGGGTCATGGCCTTGCTCATCACGTCCGGATCCGGATCGGTCATTTCCTTCTCGGCCTTGCGGATGCGGCTGATGATGGTGGCGATGTCGCGCGCGCTCATCATGCGGTCGAGCGCGGTCTGCGTAGGGTCGGAGGCGTGCGTGTCCTGTGGCAGGTAGCCGAGCTTGCCGGAGACGCGCACCTTGCCGGCCGTTGGCAGCATGTCGCCGGTGATCACGCGCGTGAGCGTGGTCTTGCCGGCGCCGTTGCGGCCCACCAGACCGATCTTGTCGCCCTTGGCTACATGGAAGTCGGTGGGATGCAGCAACGTCCGCGCGCCGATCTGAATTTCCAGACCCTGTGCATCAATCGCCATACCTCACCCGTCGCTTTCCTTGTGATTCGTTGAAACTGCGATAAACCAACAGACCATGGTAGCGGAAGGCGTGAAGAACCATGGAAGGCGGGAGGGATGCCCGTGTTCGCCGAACATGACATTGGCGGTCCGCGACCAGCGAAACCACTAAAATCAATGATTGCATATGCCGTTTTGTGAAGGGGACTGCCATGGAATACGCCGATGACGCCGACCGCCGCGAGCTGCTGCTGCACAGCGCTTATGATGCCGAAACCGTGAGGGCCATGGAGCGTCCGTTGTTGGACAAGGGCGTGCCATTGATGCGCATGGCCGCGCAGGCCGTGGCCCATACCGCCGCCGGACTGCTCGACGATGAGGATCTGGCGTTGGAGGATACGTCGATCGTACTGCTGGCCGGTGCCGGCGACAACGGCGGCGATGGCCTGTTCGCCGCGGCCGCGTTGGCACAGGAAGGTGCCGCCGTCACGGCCGTAGCTGTAGGCCGGTCATTGCATGAGGCCGGATTCGCCGAGTTCGTGCGTGCCGGCGGCAAGGTGCTGGTGCTGGACCCGGCCGCCGAAATCCCCGGCTGCGCTTCGGGGTTCTCGGCGGGAGAGGCCGGCGAACGGTTGCAGGCCGCGGTCTCCCTGGCCTCGAAGTCGCATCTCATCATCGACGCCATGACCGGCATCGGCATCCATGGCGCGTTGCGGGGCATTCCGGCCGCGTTGGCCGCGGCGTTGGGCCTCGACGGTGAGGTGCCGGATACTCCGGCCATGCCGGGACGTGAACCGTCCGGCGATTTCCCGCTGGTGGTCGCCGTGGATACGCCCTCCGGCGTGGGGGTGGACGATGGTTCGCTGCCGGGTCCGTATCTGCCGGCCGATGTGACGGTGACGTTCGGCGCGATGAAGCCGTGCGCGGTCCTGCCTCCGGCGACGTTCGGCTGCGGACGCATCGAACTGGTGGATTTCGGGTTCGACATCGACGATGTGGAACCCGCCGTCGAGGTGGTGGACAACGCCTTCGCTTCGGATGCGGTACGGCTGCCGCACGTCGAGGACGGCAAGTATTCGCGCGGCGTGGTGGGACTCGTGACGGGCTCCCAGCGCTACCCCGGCGCGGCCGTGCTCACCGCGCGCGCCGCCGCACATGCGAACACCGGCATGGTGCGCTACCTTGGCCCCGAACGTGCGCAGAACATGGTGCTCGCAGCCCTGCCCGAGGCGGTGATGGGCAAGGGACATGTGCAGTCCTGGGTGGTCGGTTCCGGCGTGCCGAACGCCGATGCCGATATCCAACGTGAGACGATCGGCGCGCTGCTCCGGCATTACGCGCTGGACGGGGATCCCGCCGTGGATGATGCCGCCTACGACATGCCGCCCGTCGTGGTGGATGCCGGCGCGCTTGATCTGCTGCCGGAACGTGTGCCCGGCCAGGTGGTCATCACCCCGCATGCCGGCGAAATGGCATCGTTGCTGAATCGGCTTGAGCCGGTCGAGCGATCCGGTGAGCGCGGAGCGGACGATACCGGTTCGGTCGGATCCGTCCATGACGGTCCATCACAATCCGATACGGATGCTGCGGACTACCCAGACGATGATCAGCCGTACCGGGCTTCCGCAGTCGACTCGGACGAGACCGAGCCTGTCGTCACGTCCGATGACGACGAGGACGATGGCGAGGTCGTGCCGACCGGCAATGGCGTCTCCGTTCCGTCTGCTGCCAACGAGGATTTCCCCGCATACACGGCGCACGACGTGATGACACGTCCGCTGGCCTGTGCCCGTCGCGCGCACGAACTGACCGGCGCCACCGTGCTGCTTAAGGGTGCGGTGACCATCGTGGTGGACGAGGATCACACGTACGTGTCCGGTAGTGCGCCCGCGTGGCTGGCCACGGCCGGTGCCGGTGACGTGCTTGCCGGCCTCATCGGCGCGCTGCTCGCCCAGCAGGGTGATGAGATCACCACGGCGGAGACCGTGGCCTCGGCCGCGTACCTGCACGGCATGGCGGCGTCCATCGCCTCCGAGTCGGAGCAGCAGGGATGGCAGGAGCCGGAGCTGGTCGGTCACAGTCGCCGCCAGCGTTTCATGACGCTGGGTCACCCCATTGTGGCCGGCGACGTGATTCGCGCCATTCCCGAGGCCATCGCGGACGTGGTCGCGTAGCCGAATCGTGCGGATACCGCGAGTACACTGAAGCCGAACGGCTCTATTGAGCTTGGATTGCCCGCTCCTTTCCGGTTTTCCCGGTGAGGGGTGGCGGCGGCGAAGTCGACCGCCGAGACGGACAGTCCGGTTCGTAGGAGCAAACCGAATACCGTTTCCCGCTTGTTTGAGGAGCATCATGACCAACGCCCCCATCACCGATGTGATCTTCGATTTCTGCGGCGTGCTGCTGGATTGGAACACCCGCGCCTATCTTGAAGGCAAGTTCCCGGACGATGTCGTCGCCCGGATCTGCGCCGACGACGACCCGTGCGGCTTCTTCCATTACGAGGACCGGATGGACGCCGGCGAGGACTTCGCCAGCATCTATCCGGACGTGGTGCGCGAACAGGGCGAGGATATCGCGCAGATCTTCAAGTATTACATCGACCATTACGCGGACGCGCTGCCACGCACGCTGCCGGGCATGGTCGAGCTGATGGAGGACTTGAAGCGCCACGGTTACGGCGTGTGGGGTCTGACCAACTGGTCGCATGAGACCTTCCACTTGGCCTTCGAGAAGTTCCCGCGCCTCGAACAACTGTTGGACGGCACCGTGGTGTCGGGCGTGGAGAAGCTGCACAAGCCCAACGCGGACATCTACGAGCTGGCGCTCAAGCGCTTCGGTCTTAAGGCCGAGCAGTGCGTCTTCTTCGACGACACCGCCAAGAACGTGGTCGGAGCCAACGAGGTCGGTATCCACGGCGTCCTGTTCGAAGGCGCCATCGCCGCCCGCGATTCCCTCGCCCAGCTTGGCGTCGCATTGTAAGACGCCTTCGCTCCGGCTCCCCTCTTCCGAGGGGAGCTGTCTGCGATAGCAGAAGACTGAGGGGAGCATCCGGATTACTTCAGGAACATCCCCGGTCTCATTGCATCAGCAACCATGCTGCAGCTGAGTCTTTGGAATAGTTGCTCATCGACAATGGCTCCCCAGAGGGGAAAGTCACGAAGACTCACTCAACCGGATCGAAGCTGATCGTCAGCTTCCGCCCCATGCCCTGAGCCAGCGCCTCCAATGAACGGAACGACGGGTTGATATGCGCCTGTTCGATGCGGCTGATGGTGATGCGCGAGATTCCCGACGCCTCCGCCAGCTGATCCTGGCTCATGCCGGCGCTTTCCCGCGCCCTGCGCAGCGACTCCCCCACCTCCGGGTACACGTAATCCCTGTCCGCCATCATTGGCCTCCCTACTGACGTTTCGTAAGATTCATAAGAATCAATCGGACATCATCAGCATTGTCTCACGATTCGCCCACACGTATGGAATTTCCCGGCTATAACCTGTCTTACCGACCATCCCTGCGGCTATACGTCGGATTGCCCGCAGGGGCCGTGGAAAACGTTGGAATCATGCGGAAAACCCACTGTAGCAAAGTCGTTTGAAGGTGGAGACCGGAGACATCGGCCCACCCGGATGACGAACCACGCCATCCTCACCTAAACGGCGTCTCTGACTGTCTTGGCCCCGCCGGCATTCGCAGCGCCGGCGGAGGTCTTTTCTCGTTTCAGGCGTTGACGAGCGGGTGAATGTCTCCCAAGCTGCTGGGGTCGAATGTCAGCAGGTCGTAGTCGGCTTGCAGGTTCGACCAGAAGTCGGGCGTGGTGCCAAGCGCCTTACCGAGCCGCCATGCCATGGCGGCGGTGATGCGCCGACGGCCGTGGATGATTTCGCCGATGGCGGTCTCACTCACGCCGATGGCCTTGGCGAGCCTGTAGCGGCTGATGCCGAGGGGCTCGAGGAACTCCTCGTTGAGGATCTCGCCGGGCGTGCTGTAATAGTTGACGTTAGTCGTGGTAGTCGTCGAAGTAGACATCGGTTGCCTCCTTGCTTACGTCGTCCCATTGGAAGACGAGTCGCCATTGCTGGTTGACCCTGATGCTCCAATGCCCTTTCAGATTCCCTTTGAGCGGTTCGAGCCGGTTGCCGGGCGGTATCTTGAGGTCGTGAAGCTCATGCGCGGCCTTGAGCATCTGGAGTTTGCGCATGAGCTGTCGTTCGCAGCCGGCCGGAAAGCCTCTGGGATATCGGCCTCCATAGAGGAAGTCGTTGAGTTCCTTGTCTCTGGTTCTCATGTCCTTATACTATCTGTTTACGTTAGTATCGTCAAGCGTTAGTACCAAACTGTCCCCCGTACATACGTTTCGCACCCGTCTGTCTATGTTCTATTGTCCCTAATCGGCGATTTGGAACAATAGAACACGTCCAGTCATGGGGGTGCGGATATTTGGGAGGATGGCTAGACGGTCGCGCCGTTCATTGTCGTCCAAGTTTCTGCGCTATGCCTCCATGGCCTGAACACATGCCCCGATAGTTGGGGGCTCCCGGTGCCGATGCAGCCTGCGTACCGTCACTGCAGATAGCGATGAGCGAACCACTCCCATTGTCTGACGGGGACGTGGTTTGTTGTTGCTGCTGTTGCTGCTGCTGGACTTGCTGCTGTTGTTCAGCCTGAAGCTGCGCCTGACGCGAGGCTTCTTCCTCGGCCGCGCGTTGTTGTTCGGCCTGTTCCTTGGCCGCTTTCTCCTCCTCTGCCTTTTTGGCGGCTTCTTCGGCCTTTTTGGCAGCTTCCTCGGCTTTCTTCTTGGCGGCTTCGGCCTTTGCTTCACTCTTCGCTTTGGCCTCCTCGGCCGCTTTGTCATGGACCTTTATGACTCCGTCACCGGCTGACAGCACGATCCAGTCCGATGGTTTGTCCACCGTTTTTCCGGTGTCACTCTCTATCACGTAATCCGATGAAGAGTATCCTGCATGCTTCAAGGCTGTAATGACGGCGTCCAACCGCATGTCCTTTTTCGCGATATCCGCGAGATCGGAGTTATCGCGTTTCACGGTGAGTGTGATTGGCGTTGATGTCTTGAACTCGCCGCTTATCGGGTTCTGGCTTTCAACCTTCCATTTATCGTCGCCGCCCTTGGTCTCCGGTTTGACCGTGATGTTGTCAAAACCTGCGTTATTGAGTTCGGTCTTCGCCGCGGCGACGGTCTGCCCCGTCATGTCGGGAATCTCACCGTTCGGCGTGGTGGCGTATGCCACGATGCACAGCAGAATGAATGCAAGGAATACATAAAGCAGTATGGCCCACCAACGGCCGTACCAAGGCTTTTTCATCTTGTGAGAGCCACGGTTGCCATTGCCTCCGGCGTACCCGTTCGGCATAGGCGGAACAGGCGACGGTGGAATCACCGATACCGGTGTCAGGACTTGCGTCTGCCGGGGATTGACCGCCGGCATCGGTCTCATGGGTGTTGCCGGATGTATTGGCCGTCTGTTCATCACTGGTCTCTGTGATTCCGTCTCCCTTGACGGTTTATCGAGTCTTGTTTCATAGCTGATGCCCGTTCCGGGAATCACCGGCGTGCCGAAGCGTGTCCCGTTCTTTCCTACGGTCACATGCGGCGTACCGCGTTTCCCGAAGCTCACGCTTGTTATCCCATTCTTGCCGAGATTCAGTCGAATCCCTTTGCCCAGGGAAATGCTCTTGCGGATTCTGAAACCCATCACGGTCTCCCCTTCTTCAATTTGCATAATCATGCAGCAGCCGTTTGTGGTCGTCGATGACCTGGACTGTGCGATTCAACACCCAATCAGGGCTCTTCAAAATTGAATTCGCTAACATCATACATTTTTTCTTGCCCTGTGTTGTACCCACCGACGCTCACTGTTCGAACTGTGCTTTGGACACCGAAATCATCAATCAAATCAAGTCCCGCAGCAAGCTGGTCGTTCGCCGAGAGTCCACGTTCCATTCGAAATAGGTTCGCAAAATCGCCGATTTCGTTCCATCCGGCTTCACAACCGACGCCGAAAAATAGAGTGTACTTAGAGTGTACCTGTGCGGGGAATCGTTATAATTCCAACCTTTGACACACCGTACTGATATAAATGAACCTTATGACACTGCTGCAGCTGAAATACATCGTCAAAATCGTCGAATGCGGGTCCATGAACGAGGCCTCGCACGCCCTGTACGTCTCCCAGCCGGCGCTGAGCTCGTCCGTGAAGGAACTGGAGAACGAGCTGGGCATCGAGATCTTCACCCGTTCCTCGCAGGGCATCGCACTGACCGTGGACGGCGCCGAATTCCTCACCTACGCCCGCCAAGTGCTCGACCAGGCCGACCTGCTTGAGGAGCGTTACAAGCACGCCAAGCCGCGCAAGCAGCTGTGCCAGGTCTCCACCCAGCACTACATGTTCGCCGTCGAGGCGTTCGTGGAGATGATCAGCTCCATCAAGTCCGATGAGTACGAGTTCACCATCCGCGAGACCCGTACGCGCGACATCATCAACCAGGTCGCCAACATGCAGTCCGAGATCGGCATCATCTACCTGTCCGATTTCAACAAGGACGTGATCGGCAAGCTTCTGCGCGAGAAGCACCTCGAGTTCCATCCGCTCTTCCGCGCCCCGCTGCACGTGTTCATCTCCCGCAACAATCCGCTGGCCTCCAAGAAGGTCGTGACCATGGAGGACCTGAAGCCCTACCCGTTCATCCAGTACGAGCAGGGCGAGGAGGGTTCCTTCTACTTCTACGAGGAGGCGGTCTGGCCGGAGTACTCCCCCAAGCAGATCAACGTGACCGACCGTGCCACCATCCTCAACTTCATCATCGGCCTTAACGGCTACACGGTGTGCACCGGCATCGACAACGGCGACCTCAACAACGAGAAGATCGTCACCGTCCCGCTCGACACCGACGAGACCATGCTGGTGGGTTGGATCACCAACGAGCGCGCCAAGCTGTCCAAGGCGGCCGAGACCTACCTCACCAAGCTCAAGTCCGTGGTGGCCGACCACGGTTACAAGCTCATCGACTGACGCAATAACGTCAATGCCTTACACATGTGGGCGGCTCTCTTCCACAAGGGGCCGCCCACGTCATATCCACTGCCGCCAGATTCTTCACTAGTCCACGTCGACGGACTGTATGTTCGCGTTTCAACGATATCGGCGCGAACATACAGTCGTTTCGGGCCCTCAAATGGACTGTATGTTCGCGTCACCTTCGTTCAACCGCGAACATACAGTCCGTTTCCAGATGCGCGCCTAGTGGCCTGCCAATAACATGCTCCCGGCAAGCCCCCCCTAGAACTGCTTGCTCATCGCGTCGACGCCGTAACGGCCGTACTCGCTACTGCCGCCGGTCGCGGTCACACCCCAATAGGTGGGCATCAGCTTCGAACCAGACGGGTTGAAATCATCGAAGATGCTCAATGCACAGTCGGCGTTGGGCTCGCAGGTCGTCTCGCTCTCGCCCATCGCGTACGCCGAATGCAGCACATTACCGTCGCCGTCCACCGCTTGGAAATACACGTCGACCGAAGAATAGGCCTGCTGCGTGTTGTTGTGCACGGTTATCGGCGTTTCATAATAGAGGTAGCTCTGGGTGGGGTCCCCGATCGCGGTTACGGTAAGCGCCGGATCCTTATTCTGTTTCTGTGCTTGCTGAATCTCATCCACGATATTGCCGTATTTCTCGCGGTCCTGCTTCGCCTGATCGATGATGGCGTTGGCCTGCTTGATCTGCTTCTGACGGTTGGCCACGTCCTGCTCGGATTCCATCAGGTCCACGTTGGCCCACTTGAGATTCTGGCTTGCCTTCTGGTATTGCGGCGTGTCCTTGACCACCACGGACTGTCCGCCGAGACGGTAGGCGACCGTGCCCAGCCAAGCAAGAGCAAGCACGCAGACCACGATTACGGCCGCTTTGGCCGCCACGGCAAGCGGACCCTTGGCTGCATCCCAGCGCACTCGCTCGTCCGCACTGGCTTTTCCGGAAGCCACCCGCGCAATTATTCCCGTAACCTGTCCGAGACCGGTGAACGCCTTGTCCAACAGCAGGAACACCCGGTCTCCCATGGTCATGTTCTCATTGGTGGGAACCGACGTGTTCAGCGGTCCTTGATGAGCGAGCAGCCGCTGGAGCTCCGGTTCCGGTTCACGCCGTTTCGCCGAGTCAGTGGCACGCGGCTTATCGGATGATCCGTTTCCCGTGTTCCCCTGATTATCGAATGCGCGGGAACCTTCGTGATTCCCGGCGCCATGCCTGCCGTGCTCAATGTGCTCGCCGTGTTCGTCGCTCATGGAATCACCACCGTCTTGACATCCTTGCCGAATTCGTGACTGTCGGTCGTCTTGTCGGAGCCGCCGTCACCACTGGTATCGGGGATGCTCATGTAGTATCCGGTCGGTTTCAGCGTGGCGCCGGAGAATCCTTCATCTTCGATCATGCCTTCGCACACCGCGGTTTTTCCGGGGTAGAGCACCACGTAGTTCACGTATGCGGAGGCATCGTTCTTCAGCACCTTGCCGTCCGCTCCGATGATGTCCATGCGCAGGCTGATGTCGTAGATCACGTGCCCTGAAGTGTTGCGTACCGTGATTTCCGGGTACAGGTATTTGGCCAGGCCAGATTGCGCACCGTATTCCTCGTAGAACGTATCCGGTTTGAGTGTGATGGATTCGACGGTCAACGGCTCGGCCCCCACCTCCGTGTTGCCGCCATACTGGCCGAAAGCCTTCTTGTCGTTTTCGAGTTGTTTTTCGGCTTTGGCTGCCTGTTCGCGCAGATCGTCGCGCTGCGTGGTCAGTTCCGCCGTCTTTTTACGGTTGTTCGCAACCTGTTCCTCGATTTTGGCGGCTTTCGTCTCCACGTCCAGATAGGCCTGATCCTTCGTGGGATTTTCGGTGGACCGGCCTACGGCGAAGGCGCCTGCGAATACCAGTACGGCCGCGACGATCACCGCAATGGCGATGCGCGCTATGTATCTCCGGTGGCCGCCCGTCTTCCCCGACGGCTCTCCCCCATCCATCGGCACTTGGTCCCGCGCATCATCACTCATACTTCCACTGTAATGAGCCGATACCGCAGGCTATAGCAAAGTCACCCAATGTTCATCTCGACGTCGCCGAATACGTCGCCGAACGGACACCTGCGGCCACACGCCGGCATCAAATCGATGGATAGTACCTGTTCGGATCCACCTTGTCGGCGAGCTCGCGAATCTCCTTGGCATTCCGCCGATCCAACGTGCCGCCTTTCGCCAGCTTGTCCGCGCGTGCATCGAGATAATGCTGCGTGCCGGCGAAATGCCCCAACGCCATCACAGCCACCGCGATAATAGCAACCATCATGTCCATGGCCGATATCCCCTCCATGCAAGTTCCGCTGCATCCGGCTTCATGATAGGCCCGGTAACGAAGAAACGCCCCTTGGGCTGCAAGGAGCGTTTCTTTATTCCCGATGATTTCGGATTGACGAGCGCGATGGTGCGCTATCAGGCGCCGTACTGTTCGAGGTACGCCTCGGCGCGCTGCTTGATGTCCTGGTCGAGCAGCGGGGTGCCGTCGGCCTTCTTCATCTTGGCGGCGGCGTCGAAGATCTCACGCACGTTGGCGATGGCGAGCACCGGGAAGCCAAACTCCTGTTCCACGGCCTTGACGGCGGACAGGTCGGAGTCCTTGGTCTTCTCCATGCGGTCCACGGAGAGCACCAGGCCCACGACCTCGACGTTCGCCTCGGCCTTGAGCTTGGGGATGACCTCGCGTACGGCGGTGCCGGCGGTCATCACGTCGTCCACGAGCAGCACCTTCATGCCGTCGGTGAGCGGGGTGCCGACCATCCAGCCACCGTCGCCGTGGTCCTTCTTCTCCTTGCGGTCGAAGGTGTAGCCCACGGTCATGTTGTGGCCGGCAGTCAGCGCGATCGCGGTGGAGACGGCCAGCGGGATGCCCTTGTAGGCTGGGCCGAACACGGTGTCGATGTCGCGCGGGATGGTGTTATGTACGATCGCCTGGCTGATCTTCTCGGCGTAGAAGGCCCCCAGGGTGGCGATCTTCTTGCCGTCGTCGAAGGCACCGGCGTTGATGAAGTAGGGGCTCTGGCGGCCGGACTTCAGGGTGAAGTCGCCGAATTTCAGAGCGTTGGATTCCAGCAGGAATTCCGTAAAACGATGTGCAAGCGTTTCTGCCATGATCATTTACCTCCAGGTCTGTCCAGCGGCCAGTTTAGCAGCGAGTTCGGGACGTGCGTCGAGCAGGTCATCCAGTTCGCGGGCGATGCGCAGCGGCGCCACCGGGTCGAAGAGCGCCGCCGCGCCCACCTCCACGGCGTTCGCGCCGGCGTACAGGTATTCGAGGGCCTTCTCGCCGGAGTCGATGCCGCCGATGCCGATGATCGGGATGTCCGGCAGAGCGGTGCGGGTGCGGTACACGGCCGCGATGCCGACGGGCAGCACGGCCGGGCCGGATACGCCGCCGGTCTTGTTGGCGATGATCGGCTCGCCGGTGCGGATATCCAGACGCATGCCCAACAACGTGTTGATCATGCTCAGCGCGTCCGCGCCATGTTCCACCGCCGCGCGCGCCGGCACGGTGATATCGGTGACGTTCGGCGTGAGCTTGACGATCAGCGGCTTGTCGGTCATCGGACGCAGCTTGTCCATGAGCGCGGCGAGGGCCACCGGATCGGTGCCCACGCTCATGCCGCCGTGGGTCACGTTCGGGCAGCTCACGTTGATCTCGAGCATGTCCGCCGGGGAATCGGCGAGCTTGGCCACCACCTGCATGTAGTCGTCGTCGCAGTGGCCGGCCACGTTGGCCACCACCAGGGCACCGGCCTTCTTGAGCTTGGGCAGGTCGTCCTCGAGGTAATGGTCCACGCCGGGGTTCTGCAGTCCCACGGCGTTGAGGTTCGAGGCGGGGCCTTCGGCGGTGCGCGGGGACGGGTTGCCTTCCCACGGCACAGGTGAGCAGCCCTTGGTGCTCACGGCGCCCAGCTGGCTGACGTCGTAGAACCGGCGCACGGCGGCGTACTGGAACGTGCCGGAGGCGGTGCCCACGGGGTTCTTCCAGGTCACGCCGGCCACCTTGGTGGAGTGCTTCCACTCGTGGGCCTCGTAGATGTTGATGTGGTTGTCGTTGGCGTTTGCCGTGGTGTTGACGGTCATCGTCACTCCCCCCATCCGAGCTGTTCGCGGGTGAACACCGGGCCGTCGGAGCAGACCTTGAGTCGGCCGTCCACGGTGTCCACGGTGCACAGCACGCAGGTGCCGTAGCCGCAGCCCATACGCTGCTCCATGCTGAGCTGCGCCGGGATGCCGCGCTTGGCGGCCCAGGCGGCCACGGCCTTCATCATCGGCAGCGGGCCGCAGGAGAGGATGACCGGCTTGAGGCCGTCAACGTCGAGGTCGCCGGAGGCTTCCATCTGGTTGAGCAGATCCACCACATTGCCTTCGGCATTGGTGATGCTCCACGAACGGTCGGTGTAGCGGGAGACGAAGTCCTCGGCGAAGCGCTCGTCGCGGTAGCCGATCACGGAGGTGGCCACGGAACCGGCCAGGGAGGCGATCCTCTGCGCGGCGCAGATCAGCGGGGGCACGCCGAGGCCGCCGCCCACAAGAATGTAGTTGGCGTCCTGTTTGAGGTTGAAGCCACGGCCAAGCGGGCCAAGCACGTCCACGGTGTCGCCGGCCTTGAGCTGGGCAAGCTGTTCGGTGCCATGGCCGATGACGGCGAAGATCACGGAGACCTCGTCGCCTTCGACTTCGCTCACGCCGAACGGGCGGGGCATGAGCATGAAGTCGTCGTGGGTGAACAGGTTGACGAACTGGGCGGGCTTGGCGTGGGAGGCGATGAACGGGTCACGGAAGGTGAGCCGCATCACGCGATCGGCCAACGCACGCGCGTCGGTGATCTCGACGGTGTGGCGGGGCGGGAAGAAGCCAGCCGCCTGTGCTTCCGCCACGACGTCATGAGTCGGGGTGAAGGTAGTCATGTAAGTCCTTTTCGATGTCGGTGTCAGCGGTACACGGCCACACGCAGGTTGTCGCGCATGTCCAGCGCGGCCTGGCGCGCGCTGTCGGCCACGAGACCGAGCGCCTCGTCGGCGGTCATGGATTCGGAGTACTTGCCGGTCTTCTTCCAAGCGCCGATGATGCCGCGCGAGGAGTTGACGATGGCACCGGATCCCTGTTCGTCGAACATGCCGGCCACGTCCTGGGCGGTGCCGCCCTGGGCGCCGTAGCCGGGCACCAGGAAGAACGTGTGCGGCATGCGGGCGCGCAGAGCACGGCCCTCCTCGGGGTGGGTGGCGCCCACCACTGCGCCCACGCGGGAGTAGCCGTGCGAACCGACGGTTTCGGCGCCCCAGCCTTCCACGAGGTCGGCCACATGTTCGTAGACCTTCTTGCCGTCCGCCAGATCGAGCATCTGCAGCTCGCTGGAGGACGGGTTGGAGGTGCGTACGAGCACGAAAATGTCCTTGTCCGCGGCCGTGGCGGCCTCGACGAACGGGGTGATGCCATCGGTGCCGAGGTACGGGTTGACGGTCACGGCGTCCTCGTGCCACGGGTCGAAGGCCTCGCCGTTTTCGTTTCCGGCCACGCCGCTCAGGTGATGGGCGTAGGCGGCCGCGGTGGAGCCGATGTCGCCGCGCTTGACGTCGCCGAGCACGTACAGGCCCTGCTGGGCCGCGTATTCGCAGGTCATGGTGTACACGTCCACGCCGGCGGGGCCCAGCGCCTCGTACATGGCGATCTGGGGCTTGACGGCGGGCACGATATCAGCCACGGCGTCGATGATGGTGCGGTTGAACTCGAAGTATGCCACGGCCAGTTGGGCGGCGGGCAGTTCCTCCGGGGATTCGACCGAGTCGCGCACCTCGTCTGCGAAGCTGGCCACCACCTGCGGCGGCACCAGCGCCTCGGTGGGGTCGAGGCCCACGACGGACGGGTTCTGGGTGTTTTCGATTGCTTCGATCAGACGATCCATCGAAGTCCTTTCCTTCTTTTGGGGTTGCTCACCTCAGTCGACTTTGCCGACGGCCCTCTCAGAGAGGGAAACCGGCATGGAGTGAATCAGCTCCCTTCTCTGAGGGAACCGACTCACGTAGCGAAACTGCAGGGAGCTCCGTTCTCTGTTCTCTACAGCCGGCTGAACATGAACTGCGAGCCGATGATGGTGGCGAGAGGGCGTCCGGTGACCTTCCAGCCGCCGAACGGGGTGTTGCGTGCCTTGGAGTGGAACGCTTCCGGATCCACGGTCCATTCCTCGCCGGTGTTGAGCACCACGAGATCCACGTTCTCGGAGCCTTCCACGTTGCTCAGGTCAAGCAGGCGGTTGACGCCCTCGCGCTTCGATCCGTCGGCGGCGTGACCGGCGGCATCGTCCGTCTCCCCCGCGATCACGCCGTCCGGATCGTCCCCAGTGGGTGCGGGTTCGGCGAAGTCCTCCACCAACGCGGCGATGTCCGTGGGCTCGTGGCCCAGCAACTCGTCCGGTCCCACGCTCATGAGCTCGATGAGACGTTCATCGGAGATGAAACCGCCGTCCACGAGCACCTTGTGGCATACGCCGTACGCGCATTCGAGGCCGATGATGCCGTTGGGGGCCTTGAGGAAGCCGAGCTCCTTCTCCTCCATCGTGTGCGGCGCATGGTCGGTGGCCAGCAGGTCCACGGTGCCGTCCGCGATGGCCGCGATGGTGGCCTTGCGGTCCTCTTCGGAGCGCAGCGGCGGGTTCATCTTGGCTAGCGTGCCGTATTCGAGCAGCGCCTCGTCGCTCAGGGCCAGGTAGTGCGGCGCGGTCTCGCAGGTGATGGGCAGTCCTTCGGCCTTGGCCTTGCGGATCGCCTCGAACGAGATCGCGGTGCTCACGTGCTGGAAGTGCACGTGGATGCCGGTCCTGCGGGCCGCTTCGATGTCGCGGGCCACGATCTTGAGCTCGGTGTCCTCAGGGATGCCGGGCACGCCGAGCTTGCGGGAGACGGGGCCTTCGTTGACGGCACCGGTGTCATGATGCTCGCAATGTTCGATGAGGTACAGGCCGGACGCCTTGGCGTTGGCGAGCACATCATCGAGGATCGGCTCGGGCACGGCGGAGCCGTCGTCGCTGATCGCGGTGATGGGGTGCTCGTTCATGGCCGCGGTCTTGGCATCGTCCTCGAATCCGGGCACGTACCTGAGCCAGTCGGCGGTGTCACTGGCCTCGTGACCGGCGCGGTCCTTGGACGCGCAGACGCACAGGTCGTAGCGGACCGGCAGCTTGACGTCGTGGGCGGTGTCGTACTGCTGCAGGAAGTCGATGACGTTGGAGAAGCCGGCATCACGTACCTCGCGCGCGCCGGGTTTGTCGGCGACGGCATCCTCTTCGGTCACGGGCTGGCCGTCGAGCGCGGGCAGCGTGTTCGGCATGATGAGCACGTTCGTGTATCCGCCGGACGCGGAGGCGCGGCAGCCGGAGACCATGGATTCCTTGTAGGTCTGGCCGGGATCGCGGAAGTGGACGTGCGGGTCGGCGAAGCCGGGGGCCAGCGTCAGGCCGGTGGCGTCGATGTCGGCGCCGTCATGCACGGCGTCCGTGTCGGCGAAGTAGGCGTCGGCAAGGCCCGGAACCACCAGGTCGATGATCTCGCCGGTGTTCCAGACCTTGATGTTGCGTAGGGTGATGCTCACAGTTTGGCTTCCTCGTCGCAGTAGTCGCAACGGTATTCCATGCGCTCGGAGTGCACGAGGTGGAACATCTGCTTGATGCCGGGCTCGGTGGTGGTCACGCAGCGCGGGTTCACGCACTTGATGACGCCCACGATATGCTCGGGCAGGTGCGGGGTCTTCTTCTCCACGATCGTGCCGCCGCGGACCACGTCCACGGTGGCCTGGCGGGCCACGAAGCCGAGCACGTCGAGGTCGATGTCCTTGTCGTCCTCGATCTTGATGATGTCCTTCGAGCCGTAGCGCTGGGACGTGGTGTTCATGATGAGCGCGAGCTTGGTCTTGGACGGGTCGATCTTCAGGTATTCGAGCACCTTGAGCGAGGTGCCGGCCGGCACGTGGTCGATGATGATGCCGTTGACGATGCTGGTGACTTCCATCAGGCCTGGACCTCCTTGGGGTTGAGCGGTTCGTATCCGGGCAGTTCGTCGCCCACCACGGAGCTTTCGAGCGCCATGCGCATGAGCATGCCGTTCTTGACCTGCTCGAAGTAGGCGGCGCGCGGGTCGTCGTCCACCTCAACGGCGATCTCGTTGACGCGCGGCAGCGGGTGGAGCACGGCCATGTCCGGTTTGGCGAGGGCGAGCTTGTCCTCGTCGAGGATGTAGGTGTCCCGCAGGCGCAGGTAGTCGTCCTCATTGAAGAAGCGTTCCTTCTGCACGCGGGTCATGTACAGCACGTCGAGGTCGCCGATCACGGAGGCCAGGTCGCGCACCTCCACGTAGGAGCAGCTCGGGGTGGCGTTGATGCGGTCGATGACGTATTGCGGAGTCTTGAGCTCGTCCGGGCTGATGAGCACGAAGCGCACGTTGCCGAAGCGGCACAGGGTCTCGATCAGGGAGTGCACGGTACGGCCGAAGGTCAGGTCGCCGCACAGGCCCACGGTCAGGTCGGTGATGCGGCCGAAACGGGACTGCAGCGTGGCCAGATCGGCCAGCGTCTGCGTGGGGTGCATGTGACCGCCGTCGCCGGCGTTGATCACCGGCACGCTCGCCGCACGGGAAGCCACCAGCGCCGCACCCTCCTTCGGGTGACGGATGGCGACCACGTCCACGTAGTTGGAAACGGTCTTGAGCGTGTCCGCGATGGACTCGCCCTTGGTCACGGAGGCCAGCTGCGCGCCGGCGAAACCGATGACCTTGCCACCGAGACGCAGCATGGCGGTCTCGAAGCTCAGGCGGGTTCGAGTGGAGGGCTCGTAGAACAAGGTGGCGAGCACGCGGCCCTCACAGGTGTGGGACACCTCTTTGCGATGCGCGTCGATGTACTCGGCCTTATGCAGCAGTTCGAGAATCTGATTGGTAGACAGGTCGTCCAGCGTCACCACGCTCTTGCCGACCATGGGTGTTTCTTCAGACAAGGCTCACCTTTTCGCTCGTTGGTTTCAGGTGGCCACCCTTGTGTGACCTAATCTAACTTACGCCATTTTTCGGACAGCCGCGTTCACCGAGTGTTCACCCTTGATTCCGGGGTTTGCCGGATTTGGTTTGTCAGATTCCCCGCTTAGCACGGGCAGTGGAACGAGGTGGTGAGTCTGCGCTGCACATGCTGGTCGAGGTTCAGGAACGAGCGGGTTCGGCAGCGCAAGAGTATGTGTCGGCCCTCCTCCGTGCGCGTGTAGACCAACGAGCAATGCGTGAGACTCCGATTCAGGTGCCGCCGTAGTATCTCCGCATCCTGTTGGCGTCGGGAGAACGCATCCGGGCATGCAAAGCTCACTCCATATGCGCGCACGCCCCACTCCTTGCCGATAATCACATACCTCGGATTACCGATAGGAGCCAACAGTTCATTCATGGCTTTGGCGAAGAGCACCTGCTCACGCCGTGAACCGCCAATCAACATGACTCGCAGTGCGGTCGACTCATCCTCGTCATCAAACGACACTTCATCAACAGTGCTCACCGCTTCCGCACTGGTGATCGATCCCATCTCCCGCAACGCATTCAGCATGGCGCAGGAGAGCGCGAATATCGTACGCTTCGGCGTCATCAACGACCACCAGCGCATGATCGCACCGCCGATCGGCACCACGAACATAGCCGCCGTGCAGAGCGTCACGCCCAGCGCATCGGCACCATCGTCAATCCTCAAACCAATCCTGAACAGCAGGTTGGCGATGTACCAGAGTGCGGCCAGCACCATGATTTTCACCGACTGCAACAATACCGCCTCGCGCGGCGCAGTAGGCTGCACCATCTGCACGGCTTGGGTGACGCGCCCGCCGGTTCCGGTTGCATCCACGGCATCATGCCAGAGCTCAGCCGTACGTCCTCGGTCGGCACTGCGCCGCAACATAATATCGTTGATACGTTCTATGCCATTGCGGTCGAAAGGCGGATCGAAGGCGTCAAGCCGTCCGATACCGCTTTCGATGGTGCGATTCACATACGACGGCCCGATAAAACAATCGAAACGGCGAGTAAGCCGTATGAAATCCTCACCGTGAATCTTCCGTGTATCCGGCGGATCAAGAAAATCGTGCGCCACCTCCCCCATGGTGCTGTCATCCAGATGCTCCGGCTCCGCAGTGGCCAGATGCCAGACATTGGCCACCTTGCCCGGATCCGAGGCCACGGCACGAATGGCGCGCCCGCGCATCTGGTTGGTCAGCATGAACGATCCGACCGTACTGGCCAGAATCAACGTATTGATGCTCGGCGAATCCCACCCCTCCCCCAGCAAGGATTTCGTGCCGATCAGCACCTGGATCAATCCCGCTTCGAACAGTTCGGTAATCACCGCGATTTTCACGCCATTGGAAGCGCCCAGGTCAACCTCGCAATAACGTTCATCATTGAGCGGTTTGAAGCGGGCGGTTACACCATGGGCGGCCGCACGGCGGAATGCTTCGCTCCGCAACGAAGCCGGCAGTATGGTGAGACTGCCGGAAATCACGGCGATACCAGGCTGCCGCGCGGATGTCTTCCGCGTTTCCCGCAGCATCCTACGCAACGTTTCGAAAATAGGCACAACGCCTATGTGCGTCATGGGCCGGCTGCCGCCGACCGCACGTTTGGCATCAGCGCGAATGTAATCGGTAAGCACCAGCAATCGCAGCCGTTCTCCCAGTGCCGAGCTTTCATGGCGCACAATGCGCGCAATTGAATCAAGCTTGCCGGCCGAGGAGACCAACCAGCGCATGGTGGCATCATCATTCAACAATGCGACTTGTCCGCGATCCGTAACACCCAGCTGGGTGAGCTCCTTCTTCAACTCGTCGGACAGCGCTTTGCCGAACAGTTCAGGCGCACGAATCACGAATTGGAATGCCTGCTGCGCGTATCGCACACGGTATTCAGGCAAGGCATGTTTCACCGTGACCAGCCGCACCAACCGCTTAGGCACCGTCATATCCCGGCGCTTGCCCATCAGAATCATAAGCGCGCAATATTCGTCGGGATAGTCGTATATGGCCTCGGGAATGCTCCGCTGTCGTTGCCGGTCATCTGCCGCGATACCGGCGGCTGCGATGATGCGCACGAACAGTTCGCCTTCGATAATGGATTCGACGGCTTTGGCTACCTTGATACGATACCGTTTGATCACCGCGGTTTCGCTCGGAGTCGGGTAGTTCAACATCACAAAATCCTGATGCGGGCACAGATTCCCCTGCTTCACCAGTTCCGGGGTCGCGATCTCCTCATCGATATCGCCGCACAAAGTGATGTAACGTTCCCATTCCGCAGGCTGGGCATCATAAGGCGGAGTGGCGGTCAGCGCGATGATCATCACGGAGCCGGCAGCGCGCGGGTCCGTACGAAGCGCGGAAACGAACGCCTCCAACGCCTTTTGCCATTCGCGACGCAGGTGGTGCGCCTCGTCCAGGCAAATCGTACGGATACCGGCCGCGATGATGCGATCGACCAGAGCGGAGAGCGCTTGCGACTGTGCGACCGCGCCCTGCCGCACATCACCGACCGCAGCGTGCAGTGCCTGATAGGTCACCGAAGTCAACGCATTTGGATGATGCAGATCCGCGGAAGTCATCGCGGTTATCGAATTCGACGCATCGCCGGGCCGCAGTGTGCCTTTCGGCGCATCAGCTGGCGTATCAGCCGTAGCATCCGTCAGGGTGAAGTGATTTGTAAAGCGGTCAAGCCATTGATCGGCAATCGCAATCGTGGGCGAAAGAATCAGTGCCGCTTCGCCTCGCCGGCGAATCAACTCAAGTCCCAGAATGGTTTTCCCACTGCCGGGCGGAGCCACGATATGCACACGACCGTCCGCAAAATAGCGATCCGCATTATCCAATATATGCTGCTGATAATCACGGAACCCGCCATTGAAGCGTACGGCGCCCCATTGCCTACCCATCGGACGTCCCCTCTTTCGGCAGAACCACCGTGCGCACCGCACACCGGATTACCACCCGGTATATTACGTCGGCTGACTGCACATATAATCGCACCGATCCACCACGGCATTACCCCTAAAGAATGCACCCAGGACGAAGCAGGGCGAATACCCGAAAACTCCTCTCAGCCACCTACGGTGACGACTCCCCTCAGCGAGGGGAGCCGGAGAAACGCAAACCGAAAGTCTTCCCTACCGCTGGGCGCGGCGACGGTTCTCGACGAGCCTCGGAGCGATCACGTGCATACGCGGCGACGACGGCTGTTGTGCGGCCTCTTCAATCTGGCCGTAGAAAAGCCGCTGGCACACGTCACGGCATTTGCGCATGACGCCCAGCAGGTCGTTTTCGAAGTGCTGGCCGCGATGCGCGCCGTAGCCGAGGTATACGGCGATGCCGCCGAGCGAGTACATGTCATCCGGAAGGATGTCCGCCTGGTTGGCGCGTCCGGACCACAGGTAGTTGCCGTTGCGGGCCGCGGTGCACAGCGTCCATGCCTTGCGCAGCTGGATGGCATCCACCGGGCTGATGAGTTTCTTGGCCTCCAGCACGTCCAGCGCCTCCAAGGTGCCGTTGACCCGGAGGTCGCGGATGTCTCCGGCATGCTGCAACTGCATGAGCTGCACGGTCCACTCCACATCGGAAAGACCGCCCTTGCCGAGTTTCAGATGACGCTCGCGGCGCACGCCGCGCGGCAGTCGCTCGGCCTCCATGCGGGCCTTGAGCCGGCGGATGTCCTGCAACTCGGTTTCGGTCAGTTCCGTAACCGGATAGCGAAGCGGGTCGGCGATGTTGATGAGGAAATCGCGGCCGAGTTCGGCGTCGCCCGCCGCATACCGGGCGCGCAGCAGTGCCTGCCTCTCCCAAGTGGAGGACCACGACTCGTAGTACTCCTCGCAGGAAGCGTACGAGCGCACGATCGGCCCGTTCTTGCCTTCCGGCCGCAGATCCAGATCGAGTTCGATCTTGGGCTCGAGCGTGGTGGGTCCCTGCAGGATGTTGCGCAGATCCTCCACCACCTTCTTGGCGAAGGCATTGGCCTGTGCGTCGTCCGCGTCGTCGGCCGGCCGGTAGATGAGGATCGCATCTGCGTCGGAGCTGAAGTTCACCTCACGGCCGCCGTACCTTCCCATGGCGATGACGGCGAGGCTCGCCGGCGCATGGTCCACGCCGAACGCGGCGGTCTGCCGGCGCACGGCCCAGGTCAGGGAGGCGTCGATGATGGCGTCGTACACGTCGGTCATGGCTTTGAGGCTGGCGTCGTCGGTCATGACGCCGCTCATCCAGGCCAAGCCTATGCGTTCGATCTCGTGGCGGCGCATGGCACGCACGGAGTTGGCGAATTCGTTGATGCTGGAGCCGAACCGCTCCAGCGCGGAGTGCGTCTGCACGTCCAGCGCCTCGCGCGTGCGGGCCTTAAGATCGTCATCATCGCCCAGCCAGCTGATGGATTCGACCGACTTGTTGAGCGCGTCACCCAGGAACCGGGAGTTGGACAGGATGTGGCACAGGCGCTGCGCCGCCGAAGTGGAGTCGCGCAGGAAGCCGAGGTAGCTGGAGTCGGTGCCGAAGTTCTCCTCCAGCTTGCGCCAGTTGAGCAGGCCCATGTCCGGGTTCTGGCCTTCGCCCAGCCACTGCAGCACGGCGGGCAGGATGATGCGGTTGATCTTGGCCGCTCGGCCCACGCCGGCGGTGAGCGCCTGCACGTGGCGGATGGCGGCCTGCGGATCGCCGAAGCCGATGGATGCGAAACGCTCCTGGGCCACTTCGACGCTCAGGTTGATCTGGTCGTCCTCAAGCTGGGCGTTGACCGGCAGCATCGGACGGTAGTAGATGTCGAGGTGCAGGTGACGGACTTCACGGCGCACGTCGTCGTACTTTTCGACGAGCTCCTCCGGGTGCAGGCCGAACGCGCGGGCGAGGCGACGCAGCTCCTGGTTCCGGTTGAGCTCGTCCACGTCGATGTCGCGCTTCTTCTCCAGTCCGCCCACCGAAGCGCGGCCGAGATCCGGGAACAGGTGCGTGCGCTTGAGGGACCAGATCTGCTGGCGATGCTCCATCACACGCTCGAACCGGTAGTCCTTGGACATGCGCACGGCCTGTTTGCGGGAGATGTAGCCGCCTTCGGACAGACGCTGCAGCGAGTCGAGCGTGTTGCTGGTGCGCAGCGATTCGTCGGTGCGGCCGTGGACGAGCTGCAGCATCTGCACGGTGAATTCCACGTCACGCAGGCCACCGCGGCCGAGTTTGATCTCACGATCCTTCAGGGGCGCGGGGATCAGGTTCTCGACGCGCTGGCGCATCTTCTGGCAGTCGTAGACGAAGTTCTTGCGTTTGGAGGCCGTCCAGACGAACGGGCGGGTCATGTCCATGTACGCCTTGCCGAGGTCGGGGTCGCCGGCCACCGGACGGGCCTTGAGCAGGGCCTGGAACTCCCAGTTCTCGGCCCACTGCTCGTAGTAGGTCTTATGTGATTCGAGCACACGGACCAGCTGGCCGTCCTTGCCTTCGGGGCGCAGACCGCCGTCGATCTGCCACAACGGCTGTTCGGCCACGCCCATGATGGCGGACTGGCAGACGCGCTGCAGCATGGTGCCCATTTTGGTGCCCACGCGGATGAGCGTCTGATGGTCGGTCTCCTTGTCCGCCGGTTCGACCACGTAGATGAGATCCACGTCGGAGACGTAGTTCAGTTCCTGGGCACCGAGCTTGCCCATGCCGATGACGGTGAAGCGCACATGTTCGCTGTCAGGCACTTCGTGGCGGGCGATGGCCAGTGCTCCCTCGAGCGCCGCGTCGGCAAGATCCGACAGTTCACGGCTGATGGTCGGCTGGATGGCGGTGGGGTCGTCCGCCACGGCATCCTGGGCGATGATGGCGGCCAGTTGCTTGCGGTAGCTGGCGCGCAGGGCCGTGGCCGCCTCGGCCAAGTCCTTGGTGGCCACCGGATGCGCCGGTTCGTCCGGGTCCGCACCCACCGCCCTGAGCAGGTGCGCGCGACGCTGGGCATGGTTGAACAGATGGCTTTCGCAGTTGTCCACCGCCGCGGCCTCGACGAGATCCGGTTTGAAGCGCATGAACTTGCCCATGGCGTCCGAGACGCCGAGCACGGTGATGAGGCGCTTGAGCGCGGCACCGTCCGGCATCACGCGGCTCAGGTCGCGACCACTGGATTGCATGGCGTTGACGATGTCCACGAAATTGCGCAGCGCCACGTCCGGGTCGCAGGCGTGGGCCAGCATACCGAGCAGTTCGGCACGACGTTCGTCGGGGATGCCGTCCGCCTTGAGCTGGTCGAACAGCGTGCGGGATTTGTCGAGATCCTGCAGGCCCGCCCGGATGAGATCCATTGCGCTGGGATTGAACGTCGTCTTTAGCTCCATGGAATTCCAGTGTAACCGGTCTGCGGCGGTGTTTCGCGTCAGTCTGGCGGAAATCAGAGAATACACGCTCCTCGGCTCCCCTCGACAAGGGAGCTGTCGGCAAAGCCGACTGAGAGGTAGCCGGACGAGCTGCCGAGAGGCGGCGGAAAACAGCGTATCGGTCCTATGGCCGACACCTTTCGTCAGTCGACGGTGAACAGCGGCTCCACGTTACGCCAGATGCGGCGGGTGGTGGCCGCGTGGTTCATCGAGTACAGGTGGATGCCGTCCACGCCGTGGGCCACCAGATCGGCGATCTGCTGGGAGGCGTAGGCGATACCTGCCGCGTGCAGGGCTTCGGCGTTGCCTTCCCAACGGTCGAGCATGGCGGCGAGATGGTCCGGGATGCGCGAGGCATTGCGCTCGGCCATGCGGCGCACGGATTTGGCTCCGCGAACCGGCATGATGCCGGCCTCGATGGGCACGTCGATGCCGGCCGCACGGGCCTTGTCGAGGAAGCGGTAGAAGTCGTCGTTGCAGTAGAACAGCTGGGAGATCAGGTGCGTGACGCCCGCGTCCACCTTGATTTTCAGGTGCTCGATGTCCTCGTCCAGCGATGCGGACTGGTAGTGGCCTTCCGGATAGCAGGCGCCGAACACCTTGAGCTCGGGCTTGCGTTCGCGGATGTAGGCCACGAGGTCGCTGGCGTGGGGGAAGACGCCGACGGTCTCCTCCCCTTCGATGTAGTCGCCGCGCAGGGCGAGCACCGCTTCCACGCCGGCCTGTTCGAACATGTCGAGCGCCTCGTCCACCTTCGCCTTGTCGGAGTAGAGGGCGGTCAGGTGGGCCACGGCCGGGATGTGGTATTCCTGGCGGATGGTGTTGGCGATGCGCGCGGTGGCGGTGCGGTCCGTGTGTGTGCCGTGGCCATAGGTCACCGAGATGAAGTCGGGATCCAGGCCTTCGAGCCCGTCGAGCGTGTCATAGATGGTGCCGACCGGGGCGTTGCGCTTCGGCGGGAACACCTCCAGCGAAAACATCGGGGTATGCATGTTGCTTCCTTAGCACAATTGCGACATAATGCGGCTCCCCTCCCTGAGGGGGAGCTGTCAGCGAAGCTGACTGAGGGGAGCGTCATGAGCTAATCGCCCCGACTCCCCTCAGCCGCCTACGGCGACAGCTCCCCTCAAAGAGGGGAGCCGATAACCTATTTAACCTGTCCAGCTGCTACTACTTCGCGAGCTTGGCGCGCACGGCCTTGGCGGCGGCCACCAGATGCTCCAGGCTCGGCCAGGTCTCGGCGTTGCCGCGGGTCTTCAGACCGCAGTCCGGGTTGATCCAGACCTTCTCGACGTCCATCTTCTTGAGGATCTCGTAGATGCGGTCCTCGATCTCCTGCTCGGAGGGGATGCGCGGCGAGTGGATGTCGTAGACGCCCGGGCCGGCTTCGGTCTCGAAGTGGGCGTCGTGGATGGCATCGAGCACCACCAGATCGCCGCGGGAGGCTTCGAAGGAGATCACGTCGGCGTCCATCGCGTCGATGTCGCGGATGATGTCATTGAACTCCGAGTAGCACATGTGGGTGTGGATCTGGGTGGTGGGCTTCACGGCGGAGTGCACCAGACGGAAGGCGGGCACGGCCCAGTCGAGGTACTTGACGTGCCAATCGGACTTGCGCAGCGGCAGCTTCTCGCGCAGGGCGGCCTCGTCGATCTGGATCACCTTGATACCGGCGGCCTCGAGGTCGAGCACCTCGTCGCGGATGGCGAGGGCCAGCTGCTTGGTCTGCTCCTCGTGGGTGATGTCCTCACGCGGCCAGGACCAGTTGAGGATGGTCACCGGGCCGGTGAGCATGCCCTTCATCACATGGTCGGTGCGGGACTGGGCGTACGCGGACCATTCCACGGTGATCGGCTTGGCGCGGGAGACGTCGCCCCAGACGATCGGGGGCTTGACGCAGCGGGTGCCGTAGGACTGGACCCAGGCGTTCTTGGTGAACAGGAAGCCGTTGAGGTTCTGGCCGAAGTACTCGACCATGTCGTTGCGCTCGAACTCGCCGTGGACCAGCACGTCCAGGCCGATCTCCTCCTGGTGCTTGATGCAGGCGTCGATCTGGGCCTTGATGAACTCGTCGTAGGCTTCCTTGGTGATCTCGCCCTTGCGCAGCTTGGCACGCTCGGCGCGCACCTCCTTGGTCTGGGGGAAGGAGCCGATGGTGGTGGTGGGCAGCAGCGGCAGGCCGAGGGCCTCGCGCTGGAGCTTCTGGCGCTCCTCACGGGCGGGCTGGCGCACGTAGTCGTCGGCGGTCAGGCCGTTGACGCGGTCGGCGACGGCCTGATCAGCGGCCACGCGGGTGCCATCGAACAGGGCCTGGTTGGCGGCGAGGGCCGCGGAGGCCTTCTTCTCATCCTCGGTGGCGTCGGCGAGGACGGCCACTTCCTTGAGCTCGCCGAGCTTTTCGACGGCGAAGGCGAAGTGCTTGAGGTCGTCGGCCGGGATGCCGGTCTCGCCTTCGGTGCTGAACGGCACGTGCAGCAGGGAGGAGGCGGTGGAGACGGCCACGTTCGGCGTGACCTGCTTGAGGGCGTCCACGAGGCCGAGGGAGGTGGCGTAGTTGTTGCGCCAGATGTTGCGGCCGTTGATCACGCCGGCGAAGATGGTGGTGCCGGAGGCGACGCCGTACTTGGCCACGGCCTCGAGGTTCTCCTCGCGGCCTTCGTTGAGATCCAGGCCGATGCCGTCGAAGCCGAGCAGGTTCACGGTCTCGTACACGTCGGCGATGTGGCCGAAGTATGTGTTGAGCAGCACCTTGACGCCGGCCTTGGCGGCCAGGATCTTGGTGTAGAGCGTCTTGAAGAGCTCCACGTCGCCCGGTTCCTTGTCGAGCACCAGGTAGGGCTCGTCGAGCTGCAGCCACTGGGCGCCGAGCTCATTGAACTTGGTGAGCACTTCGGCGTAGACGGCGGCCACGGCGTTGACCAGGCCCTTGTCGTACTCCAGTTCGGTGGCCTGGTCGGTGCGGGCCAGCTTGAGGAAGGTGTACGGGCCGATGAGCACCGGCTTGGTGAGGATGCCGAGGGCCTTGGCCTCGTTGAACTCGTCGAACGGCTTGGTGGAGTTGAGCTTGATCTCCTCGCCGGGCTCGACCTCGGGCACCAGGTAGTGGTAGTTGGTGGTGAACCACTTCTTCATCGGCAGGGCGGTCACGTCGCCCTTGTCGCCCTGGTAGCCGCGGGCCATGGCGAAGAGCGTGTCCTCCGGGTTTTCGAAGGCCAGACGCTCGTAGCGCTTGGGGATCACGTTGAGGAGGATGGCGGTGTCCAGCATCTGGTCGTAGTAGCTGAAGTCGTTGCTGGGAATCAGGTCGATGCCGGCGGCCTGCTGCAGCTTCCAGTGCTTGGCACGCAGTTCGGCGGCGGTGGCCTTGACGGCGGCGAGGTCGTTGGCGCCCTTCCAGTAGCCTTCGATGATCTTCTTCAGTTCGCGGTTCTGCCCGATGCGCGGGAAGCCGGAGACGGAAGTCAGAGTGGACATGAATCCTCCAATGTATGCGTTCGTAACCCGATTAGGGTATCAAACCATCGGCGTTTCAAGCCCATAAGAAAGTGCTGGGTGTCGTTATAGGAAATACTTATATCACCCTTGGTTCCCCTCGTCGAGGGGAACTGTCCGCATAAGCAGATTGAGAGAAGTCTCCGGCTCCAGACAGAAGAGACGAATCAGTCGAAATCCTTGACGTTGATCACCGCGAGCAGATCGCCGCTGTGCACCTGCCATTCGTCGAACGGCTTGTTGGAGCCCATGATCACCACACCGGCCGGCGATAGGCCGAGGTTGAGCAGGTCGAGGCGTTCGGCGTCGGAATCGGCGGAGGCCAGCCACTGGGAGGCGATGGAGACGGTGGGCTCGTGTCCCACGATCATGAAGACGCGAATCTTGGGCTTGACGTGGGCGAGCTCGTCGAACACGGACTGCACACCGCCGTCGTACAGGTTGATGCGGTAGTCCACGATCGGGTCGTCGCCGAAGATCTTGAGCATGCGGTCGAGCGTCTGGCGCGTACGGGTGGCCGCGGAGCAGGAAATCTGGTCGGGCTTCAGACCCAGCTCCTCCAGACCCTTGCCCACGATCTTCGCCTGCTTGAGGCCCTTGTCCGTGAGCCGGCGCTCCACATCGCCCTTCTCGCCGAACGGCTCCGCCTTGGCGTGGCGCATGATGACGAGGATATGCTCGTACTTCTTGGCCGCCTTGGCGACTTTGCTCAGCTTGATACCCATCAATGGCTCCCTTCGAGGGCCCGATTGCGCGACAGCAACGCATACATGCATGGCATCGCACGGGCATGTGTTACCGTCGCACTGCGGCCGCCCGCCATACGCATCGCACAGCGGGCCGCTCATTCGATTATTCGTGTCCTACCATCATAGGCGAGTGCGGACATCCGTGAAAATATCGGGGCGCGTAGGGGGGTATCGCATTCGTCATTCGTCCGATTCGCCGCCGATCTCGCCGAGCGCACCGACCTGACGATCGAGGTCGCGCAGCACCTTGCGCAGCTTGTGGTCGGATATGTCACGCAGCTCCAGCTCCTCCAGACGGGCCTCGCGCTGCTCGTCGGTCAGCTCGTCCACGTCGGTGACGGTGTCCTTGGAGTAGCGTTCGCGCTTCTTCAGCGCCTCGAATCCGAGAGCCATCGCGCGCGAAACCACGAGGAAGCCGGTGTGGCCGATCATCTGATGATCCGGACGCACGGCGAGTCCCTGCGCCTTCCACGTACGCTCCAACGTCTCCTGAATCTGTGGTTCGGTCCAGCAGCCGGCCGCGCGCAGGGCCTCGGCCATGCGGCTCATCTGCGTGGTGGTGGTCACGTATGCCACGAGCACGCCGCCGGGGGCGATCACGCGGTACGCCTGTTCAAGACGGTTCCACGGGTCGAGCATGTCCAGCATGATGCGGTCGTACCAGTGTTCGGGCAGTTCGGCGGCCACGGAGTCGAAGTCGCCGGTCTTCAGATCCCACCAGGCCGGCTGCTCGCCGTAATAGAGCGTGGCGTTAGCTTGGGCCACGCGCGCGAATTCGGCGCGCAGCTCGATGGTGGTCAGGTGGCCGGACTCCCCCACGGCGTCGAGCAGGTTCACGCTCATTGCGCCCGAGCCCGCACCGGATTCCAGCACGCGCATGCCGGAACGGATGTCGCCGAGCTGGATCACCTGCGCGATGTCCTTGGGGTACATGATCTGCGCGCCACGCGGCATGGACAGCACATAATCGGCCAGACGCGGGCGCATCACCGCATACTCCCAGCCGCCGATCGCGCGTGAGGACTTCCACGGCTTGTTCTTGTCCTTCTCCGGGTAGACCTGGTTGACCTGCGCCTCGCGCTTGGCGTGCACGGTCACGATCACGGCACCCTCGGACTGACCGATCACGCTGTCATGCAGGATGAGCCCGTGCTCGGTCTGCGTGGACCCGCCGGTCACCAGCTGATCGGTGATCTTCTTGCCCTTGCGGTCGGTGAACTGCACCTTCTCCCCCGCGCCCAGCGGCCCGCGCCTGACCATAGTCCCTCCTTGAAGTGTTCAATCCGTTCCGATGCGGAAACCCGGAAAACCGTTTTAGTGTAATGCCGGCGCGGGAGAATTGCTCATGGTCCTGCTTCGCGCCGACGGACAGCATACTGAAGCATTCCCCATACTCATGCTTCCCGCTCATTGCTCAGCAGCCAGTCCAAAGCATATATCTGCTGTATTCCCTCATGAGAGATCGGACGTTCGTCGTCCAACGTAATCAGCATTTTCGGATAGTTGTCCCGCACCGCGCGCAGTGATGACAATTCACGTTCCAATGTATTCGGGTCATGCACTGACTCACTGACTTGGTAATACCGGGGTCCTCCCGCACCGTTGGTGATGAAATCGATTTCGCCACCTGCGCCTTGCCCAACGTAGACGTCACCTTCGCGGCGCATCAGTTCGAGAAATACCACATTCTCCAGCAAACGCCCGGTGTCGCGGACTTTATTGGAGCAAAGCACTCGCCGTATACCGAGATCCACAGCGTAATACTTGCGTTCCTGCCGTAATGCACGCTTGCCTTTGACATCATAACGCTGTACCGGGTAGAAGATGAATGCCGCCACCAATCCTTCCAGATAATTGGACACCGTGGGTGATGATATCTTCGTTCCCATCGAAGTCATGGCATCCGCAATCGATTTGGGATTCACCAGATTGCCCACATTATCGAATAGGTAACGAGTCACTGTTTCCAATGCGGCGATATTGGAAACACCAAGGCGTGCAGCTACATCTTTGAACAATACGGTATTGAGAATGCCGTCAAGATAGTCATGCAGCATCGTCTCGTCACCGGAAAACCCAACCGTAGCAGGAAGCGCGCCATCATGCAGATATTCCGACCATGCACGTTGCATAGACAGACCGTCCCCGGCACGCGCGCTCCAATATTCGGCGAACGACAAAGGCGTCATGGATATTTCCATGGATCGGCCGGAAATCAGGGTTGCCAATGTTCCAGAAAGCAGCATGGCATTCGATCCGGTGATGTACAGATCGATGTCCCCTCTGGCTTGCAGGCTGTCAAGCGTTTTTTGGAAGTCCGGCACGTTCTGGATCTCGTCAATGAGCACATAGTATCGGCCTGTCGTCAGTCCGAAAGATGTTCCCGACCGGGCCCCACATCGACGAAGAATCTCCTCATACAAATGATGGTATTCAAGTAACGGCTCGTTTTCCAACAGCTCAAGATTGATGTGCACTATGGATTCCGGAGCAACACCATAGTGTTCTATAAGCCGTTGCTTCCACAGCAGCATCAGCGTGGACTTGCCGCATCGACGCACTCCGGTAATTACTTTGACTACGTAACGGTCTTTCCATGCGTCAAGTTTTTGCAAGTACTGCGGTCGACCAATCATCACTTCACCAACCCTATCGCAAATGTATTTGCAATATTATCAGTTTCCACCAGTATTTAAAATAGACTTAAAATAAGCGACGTGATTTCTCTTCAGGCATGTGCATACTACACGGTAGCGAATGCTTCACGCTCAGCAATTCAGCAGTATTCCGCATTAATCCGGCCGCCGCGAATCTTCGAAGCCTCCATGCATTCGATGGTCTGATAAGACCCATCCAAGACTGCGGATGACCGGCTACACTCGCTGGTTAAGAGGTGATTCACTATGCGTCTTCGGATGACCAGTCAGATCAACGCGGGCGGCAGCGATCCACTGTTCGTGATGTTCCATGGGTATGGCAATGACGAAAGCGAGATGGTGCGCATCATCGACGCGGTGTATGCGGACCGCGCGACGAATGGTGCGGACCGCACGATGCATTCTGCGGCCAACGCAGACGGCGCGAATGACGCAGCCACCGAAACCGATTCGGCCAACGCCGCGGCACCGACCGAATCGCCCGCCGAATCCGCAATCGAACCAAGCTATTTGTCGTTCCGCGGCACGTACGACCGGCCCTATATGGGTGGCACCTACTGGTATCCCGATGGGTGCAGCGCCGAGGAGCGTCGCCGCGAATGCTCGGCGGTCGGCGAGGCTGTGACGCAGCTGTTGGACTCCCCGATGTTCGCGCATCGCAAGAAGGTGCTGGTCGGCTTCTCGCAGGGCGGGTACCTGTCGTATCGGATGGTCAAAGCGTATCCCGACCTGTTCGATGCGGCGGTGCTGCTGAGCCCGTCCTTCAAAGGCGAGGAAGCAGCCCGGCTGGATTCACCGACCCGCTTCTTCCTGGCCTATGGCTCGAACGACCACACGATTCCGCTGCTCGACCAATGCACCGCACGTCAGGTGCTCGACGACGCGGGCCACCTCGACTATCACGGCTACCCCGGCATGGGCCACGCCATCTGCGACGAGGAAATCAGAGACATCCGCGCTTTCGTGCGGTCGCTGTAGCCGGCGTCACGCGCGCGGTGCGTCCCACTCCGGCTTCCAGGAGTACTGCATGTCGTAGGCGGAGGCCCAGAACATGTATTCGTTCTGCACGCCGGTGACGAAGATATCGGTCAGCTCGGCCTTGCGCTCCTCGCTCAGGCCCTCCGCCAGCTGCTCGATGTGCGCGATGAGCCATGCGGACGAGCTCCAGAACTCCTCGGTTTTGTACATGTCGACCCAGCTCTTGTACGGGTTGGCGTCAAGCGTGTCGGCGAATTCGTGGGCGAGACGCTGGCCATAGTCGGCGTACACCCAGGCGCACGGCAGCACGCCCACCAGGACATCGACGAGCGGATTGCCGTAGGCGATGGCGAGGATGTTGGAGGTGTAAGCACGGGCGAACGCGGACTGGCGGACGTTGTTCATCTCCTCGGCGCTGATGCCGTAGCTGGCCATGTACTTGCGGTGCATGGCGGACTCCACGTTGAAGATGCCGTTCTGCACGTCGGCCATGAACCGCATGATCTCCGGGTCCTGAGTCTTGGTGAGTGCAAGCGCGTGGACCTTGGCGTAGTCATTGAGGTAGCGGTAGTCCTGCAGCAGGTAGAACGCGAACTTCTCGCGGGCGAGCGTGCCGTTGCCGAGCTCGCGCAGGAACGACTGGTTGTAGCCTTCCTCCCACACCTGGTCGGCGGCCTCGCGCAGGTGCTGCGCGAACGGCGGGATATGGTCGAGCGTGATTGGTCCGAATGCGGATGCGTCGAAAGTCATAGGTGATTGCTCCCTTCGATGGTGTTGGCCAACAGGTTCCAAGGGTCAGGCCGGGCCTTTCTCAACCCGCCGGACGGCTGGCGTTTTGGCCGCTGGATGCTGCGGTCCGTTCATACGTCCGCACGTTTGCTTCCGGTGAGGGTTCCCCTGCAACGCCGACCATTATACGTTGCGCATGCCGGCAGGTCGAGGGTCGAGCTGGGAATATGGCATTCGCGGGCATAATCGCTCCGATATCGGGCGTATCCGCCATGTCAGGTATCCATACCGGGCGAATCGGGCCTCACCGGACACCGGACACCGTCACCAGCCGCGACGCTCCAGTATTCGGCGGATGCGGGAGGCGACGTCCGGGTTGCGCAGCGAGGTGAGGCCCGGGAAGATGCGCACCAGTCGGCGCTGCTGCCAGCTGAGCGCGCGGGTAAGCATCTCGTCGGCCATGTCGATGCGCGTGTCGATAGCTTCGATCTGTTCGAGCTTGAGCATCTTGATCTGTTCGGAGACGCGCGCGAGGCGGGAGTCGAAGCTGTGCAGACCGGCCTGAGTGATCGCCCAATCCACCGCCGCGGCCACGAACAGCATGGACGCCGCGATGCCGGTCATGAGGTTCGGCCATGATTCCACGATGGCCGTCATCCACGGCTGGACCACCAGCACCACGGCAGTGGCCCCGGCTCCGAATGCCAGGAATCCGTTGAGGTACACGCGACCGTTGATGTTGAACGGTTTGCCCGTGTAATCCCAGAACCGCACATGGTACAGCTTCTCGATGGCCCACGATGATGCGTACTCCAACGTACAGGCGATCACGCCGCTGGAAAGGAACAGCGGAACCGGATCATGCACGTCATGCAGCAGTCCCAGCACCAGGAGGGCGCCGAAACCGTAGATGGGGCAAATCGGTCCGTTGAGCATGCCGCGGTCCTCGAACCGTTTGCGCAGCACCACGCTGAGCATCGTCTCCCATGCCCAGCCCACGAATGAGTACGCCGTCCAGTAGAGGAACCATCGTGCCATGACCAGCAGCAGTGCCGGCAACGTTTCCATGTGCATCCTTCCCGTGGAATCCGTGATACTGACAGCTTAAAACCAAATCCTCGTCTCCCCTGATTCCGACTTGGACTGCCCGGACGCAGACCGGCAATCGCAATTCAGCGTGGCGTTTCCGGCACAAAATGACTGAATCACCCCGCCGAGGGCGGTATCCGAGGGGCTGGACGGTCATATGCCAACCGTTTTGCCGCGCTGTCCGACTCCGCAGCACAGCGAATCAGTCATTCGATAGCGGATTCGCTCCGTTCACAGGTATTCAGCGAGGCGAATCCGATACCTACCGCCATGTTCGCCGCGTCAGCACTCCCTCTCCGCGGCAAATCGGGCATTAGGCAACGAATCCGCCCCGCCGACGACCCGCCAAACGCGGTATTTCCGTCATCAAGTGCCTACAATTACCCGCCAGAAGATGCCCGAAGACAAAAACCACCCGCCTTCCCTTCCAATTGACCGGAATCATGCCGACGTCCTCCCAAAGCCACCGCGCACACCTATTCTGGAAGCTGGAACGGATGCATCGAAGCCGCAGCCGCGAGCGTCAACTGCCAGGAAGGAGCGAAGGAAAACAATGCAATACTTCACCACGGACACGCATTTCGGACATCCTCTGGTCACGGTGCTGCGCGGGTTCACTACGTTCGATCCGAACGGTTTGACCTATCGGGACATCCTGCATGTCCATGGCCGCAAAGCCGCCGAGGACTGGGCCAGGCAGACCACGCTCGATTCGGGTCTCACCTTCCGCGAAGCAGCCGATACCGACGCACATGATCAAGCGGTCATTGACAACATCAACGCTTCAGTCGGACCGGATGACGAACTCTGGATCCTCGGTGATATCGGTTTCCGCACCTCCCTGAACCATCTCAAGGCCTGTCTGCGGGAGCTCAGATGCAGGCACCTGCACGGCGTCATCGGCAACCATGACAACTGGTGGATCGACGACCGCCCGGCACGCAACCTGTTCGAGACGCTCGAGGCCAACGGTTCAGCCACGATCGCGGGCCTCGGCGCGGTCAATCTCTCGCACTTCCCATACCGGGAGGACCTCGCATACGGCTGGCCCGACGACGTGGCGAAGTACAGCGGGAAGGCATTGCCGTTCGACGGCCGCAGACTCCTGTACGGGCACACCCACCAGCTCTCCCCCGACGGAGCCCGACCGGAGTCGGTCAACGTCGGACTTGATGCCTGGAACCTGCATCCGGTGAGCGAGTCGCAGATCATCGCATGGTTCAACGATCGGCCAACGGCGCATGGGATGGACGGTAACGCCTCACCTTCTCCCGTATCGCTCGACATGCCCACGTTCTGAAGGCAAGCCTCCGTCGATTCGATGCCATACCGGCCATACCGCAACAGTCAATCGGCTCCCGGCTTAACGAGAACACGACGAGTACAGTGGTGCGTGGCAGGGCATCCGCCCGGCGCAAACCTCGGTTCCCACCCATTCGTGTGGGGCAGGCACAACGGCAAAGGAGCGATTATGACGCTTATGGAACCACCGGCGATTCCGGTGCGCAAGGCTCATGATGGGCTGGAGCTTCCGGCCATCGGTTTCGGCACGTACAAGGTCAACGGTTTCGCCGGCGTGGAGGCCATCAAGTCGGCGCTTGAGGTCGGATACCGTCTCATCGATTCCGCGTTCAACTATGAGAACGAGGGCATCGTGGGCAAGGCCATCCGCGAGTCGGAGGTGCCGCGCGAGGACATTATCGTGGCATCGAAGCTGCCGGGCCGCCACCACCAGTACGACGAGGCGCGGACGACCATCGAGGAATCGGTGGCGCGCATGGGCCTCGACTACATCGACCTGTATCTCATCCATTGGCCGAACCCCTCGCAGGGCCAGTTCGTGGAGGCGTGGCAGGCGCTGGTCGACGCGCAGAAGCAGGGCATCGTCAAGCACATCGGCGTGAGCAACTTCCTGCCCGGTCACATCGATCTGCTGGTTCGCGCCACGGGCGTCACCCCGGCCGTGAACCAGGTGGAACTGCATCCGTTCTTCCAGCAGAACGAGCAGCGCGCCTACGATGACGCGCACGGCATCATCACCGAGGCATGGAGCCCGCTTGGCCGCGCCAACCAGATGTTGAAGGATTCGACCATCGTGCGCATCGCCGAAAAGCATGGCGTCTCACCTGTCGCCGCGATCTTGCGCTGGCATCTGCAGCTGGGCGATGTGGCGATTCCGAAGTCCATGCGCGCCGAACGTCAGCGCGCGAACCTGGACCTGACCGGTTTCGCGCTGGACGAGCAGGACATGCGCGACATCGCCGCGATGGACAATCCGGAGGGGTATACCTTCGGTCAGAACCCGCATTGGCACGAGGAGGCGTGAGACCGATCGCGTATAGCCTGACTACCTAGCTATCTGGCTACTTGGCTGTCTGAGCCCGTCCAGCCGCAACCGATCGCACATTGGCCGGGGAACCGGCTCACTGACTCATCCAGTATCCAGCATCTCCGGTAGCGCCATCCCCGTCCATTCGACGGAGTATTCGCTACCGGAGATTTTCGTTTGCGCAATCCCATATTCATCAGACCTCTTGTGGTACGCTCGCTCTGACGATGGCGACGATGACGCCGCCACACGAACAGAACGGAGGACCATATGACCGACGCAGCAATCTTCGACCAGTACCCGCTCGATCAGTGGAAGGACCCCGCCCATCGCATCATGGACCGGTTCTCGCTCAAGGGCAAGAAGGGATTCGTCACCGGTGGCGCAGGCGGTCTCGGCCGCAATGTGGCCGCCGCATGGGCCGAGGCGGGAGCCGACGTGGCGATCGTTGACCTGCCGCGCACCAAGGAGACGCTTGAGCCGCTCGCAAAGGAACTGTCCGAGCGATACGGCGTGAAGGTCGTGCCGCTGTACTGCGACGTTTCCGATAAGGAGCAGGTCGATGCACTGAAAACCTCACTCGTCGACGAGCTCGGCACCGTGGATATCGCGTTCATCAACGCCGGCGTGAACGTGCCCGGCGACGACGCGGACGAACCGTACGAGGTCTGGCAGAAGACCATCGACATCAATCTGACCGGCGCGTACCTGACCGCGCAGATCGCGCAGCACATCATGCGCGAGCACGGCCACGGCGGCTCGCTGGTCTTCACCTCGTCGCTGTCCGCGCACAACGCGAACTTCATCGCCGGCGGCCCCTCCCCCGTCGCCGCCTATGGCGCTTCCAAGGCCGGCATCTACGAGTACGCGCGTTATCTGGCGGCCGCGCTGGCCCCGTATGGCATCCGCTCGAACGCGGTCTCGCCCGGTTACGTGTGGTCCGGCATCTTCGAAGGCCGTATCGTGCCCGAAGCGCATGACGTGATGACCGCTCCCGTGCCGATGCATCGTTTCGGCACCAACGAGGAAATCGCCACCGCGGTACTCTTCCTTGCCAGCGACGCTTCCTCGTACGTCACCGGCACCAACCTTCAGGTCGACGGCGGTTATTCCGTGTACTAATCGCTCACCAATTCAGCTCCCCTGCCGGCTGATACCGAGTCCACGCAACTTCGGCTCCCCTTGTCAGGGGAGCTGTCGGCGCAAGCCGACTGAGGGGTAGTTTCTACGGCACACTCAGCTCAACTCCCCTGCCGGCTGATACCGCCCTTGTGACCGGTCGCCTTGAACGGCTGCGCACGCTGCACCGATGTTCCGAATGCGGCGTGCGCAGTCGTCTTGCGTGTGCCCTTCCGCTCGATTCCGGTCCGACCCGCTTCGCTACTCGCTTGTCCGCGAACGGTGATGTTCTTGGCCCGCAACGCCTTCAGCCATCGTTCGTCCATATCCTTACCGCTCATCCCGTCCTCCTTTATCAGGTCAACATCGCGGTACGCCGCGCACATTCCCGCACATCTTCGCATCCGCACTCACGTTCCTCAACCATCCTGAATATATACGCCCGTCCTCTTCGGAAACGCCGCGCCATTCTCCGTTCACCTTGCGGTGATGGAATGGTGACATGGGAATTCCTATGGATGCCGGGCAAACCAGCGGACGGAATGGCATAGGCACGACCGTGTATGTATTGCCTCATCCGATATGGTTGCGCGGTTCGCATCACATCGCCCGTTCGGCGTTGTGGCGCAGAAGAGGCGGCAACGTTTTCACCACGCTTGTGGGCGTCATCGGCGTGATCGTTCTGCTGTCCTTCAGCATCACAGGCATTGGCGGCATCCAGTACCGGTTTCAGCAGATGCTGGTCACCAATCACGGTGACGACCCGCATCTTGTGGTCACGTTCACCGATGTGATCCTCATCCTCATCTGCGTACTGATGATCATCATTCCTGCTGCAATAATTATCGGCGCCGCGTGGAGCCTGCTCTCCGATCTCTTTCATGGCGGGAATCGCCGCAGGTTCGTGCGCGACCCACGAACGCTTGGCGTGCGCACCGATGACTTCGGACCGGAGATTTCCATAGTCCGACAGCCCGATCGCGATGACGGCGACGACGATATCAGCTCATATCCCATTCCCCGCATCCTCTTCCGGTCGGGAACCGCACCGATTGAATTCCGTATGCTTGCCTATGTTCCGGCATTGCTCTGGGATGAGGCCGGCGGCGGAACGGATCCCCGTCCCGCATGGAAGGTCCGTCATCACATGGCATGGCTCACCATGCGGGTCGCCAACGATTCGATCGGCATCACGAAGCTGGAACCCATTGCCGTGCAGCCGGTGATTCGCGCATTCGATGGCAATCTCAATAGGACCGTTTTCGGGTATATGAGAACGCCCGGCGTCGAACGCTACGATTCGGACTACATCATTCTTGGCGACCCGCAAAGCATGTGATCAGCACAGTTGCGGATCGGCGAACCGGCGGTTCTCGAGTACCGGCAACGCTTGCCGCACGGAGTCGAGACGATTCCGATCCAGTGTCGCCGCGATGAGCCCGGCATGCGTTTCATCCGTTTCAGTGATAACCGCGCCCATAGGATCGATGATACGACTGCAGCCAATATTGCGTTTGCTTACCTCACTGCAGGCCAGTACATAGCAGGTGTTCTCCACCGCGCGGGCGGCCGTCAGCAGGCTCCAGTGATATTCCTTGTGCGGACCTCGCACCCATGCGGCGCTGACCACGATTGCATCCGCCCCTCGCACGGCCAAGGAACGCGCGGTTTCCGGGAAACGTACGTCATAGCAGGTCATCACACCGATATGCCAGCCGTCAATGGTCACGACCGGAGGCAGCTTCCTGCCGGGAAGAACCACGTCGGATTCCCTCGCGGCAAACGCATCGTACAGATGAAGCTTGCGATAGGTCGCCACGATCTCACCGTCTCGAATAACGAGGAACATATTGGATACGCGACGGTCCACACCAGCCGCGGAATTCACCCCTGCCTCATCCCATACCGTCTTTTGGCCCGATGGCACGACATGAACCGTACCCATCAATACGATGTGACGTGCGCTGCTAATCCGGCGCAATCCCGTCACGAACGGACCATCAATCGGCTGGGCATGGGCGGCCGCAAACGAGTCATCATCCCCGTCACGCGCGATAAGCCCTTCCGGCAGCACCAGCATCCTCGCGCCGCCGGACGCCGCGTCCCTGGCAAATGCGTCAATCATCTCCAGATTGCGTTCCGGCTCCCGCGCCACCGTAAACTGCGCGATTGCCACCGGCAATTCGACCGTATCCAACGAGATTCCGGACATGTTTGTCGCTCCCCTCAGTCAGCTTTGCTGACAGCTCCCCTCAGAGAGGGGAGCCGGAATTCCGAGACAGGAATGTCTCGGTCACACCAGACCGAGGGTGGCGAAGGCGTTGGCTAGGCCGTCGTCGTGGATGTCGGTGGTGGTGATGTCGCAGAACTTCTCGATGCCGTGGATGGCGTTGCCCATGGCCACGGATGTGCCGGCGGCCTTGAGCATGGCGGTGTCGTTGTCGGAGTCGCCGATGGCGATCGTGTCGGCGATGTCGTAGCCGAGCGCCGCGGCCACGTCGCGTACGGCGGTGCCCTTGTCGTACCCGGCGATGAGCAGTTCGCCGTTGTTCGGCGAGATCTTGTCGTAGGAGCCGTGCACGAGCTCGAACCACGGGCTCAGGTCGCGCTTCGTCTCCTCGAAAGTCACATCCGGATTCGGCGCGGTGAAGTACGAGCCCTTGCTCACGTGAATCGTCTGTCCCAGGGTGGAGCCGGCAGGAATCTCCACCTCGTCGATCAGATGCCAGAACCGGGCGAACTCGCCGCGGTTGAATGCCTTGCCCTTCGATTCCAGATGGCGGCGGTACCCTTCCGAAATGTACATGCCGTCCGCGCCCTGCCACTGGTAGCTTTCGATGTGATGCTCACGGAAATACGCCATCGCCGCGTCCACGGCCTCGGCCGGTACGAGGTGCTGGAACAGCACACGATCCCCCACGTTCGCCTGTGCTCCGGCCACGGAGACCACGCCGTCGAAACCGAGATCCAGGATGCTGCGTTCGATCTTCGGCATGGACCGGCCGGTGCAGATGAACAGCTTGTGCCCGTTGGTCTGCGCCTTGCGGCACGCGGCCTTCGCCGATTCCGGCACGATGTGCTTCTCATCCGCCAACGTGCCGTCGATGTCGATGAACACCAGTTTGCTTGAGACCATTGCCATCCTCCATTCCGAGGCCCGACCGATTATCCGCCTGTATCCTACCAGTGATGCCACGTTCCGGCATGACTCGGCAACCGGCAACGGCCGGAATCAAAAAGGCTCTGTTAAACCAAGATTGACATGTCCCTTATTCTTGGCTCCCCTTGTCAGGGGAGCTGTCGGCGGAGCCGACTGAGGGGTAGCCCGGTGGAATTCATGTCAATCTTGGTTTAACAGAGCCATCAAAAATCACACCGCGTAGGCGGACCAGCGACCGTGACTGTGCTCGACTTCGATGGGCATGCCGAACAGGTCGGAGAGGCGTTCGTCGGTCAGGCCTTCTTCGAGCGGACCGGAATAGACGATGGTGCCGGCGGACGGATTGCCCATCGCGTCGATGCCGTCGTTGGTGGCGTCCTCGGCGGAGACGGGCTTGCGGCCCATGATGGCGATGTGGTCGAAACCGGCCGGAATCTCCTCCAGACGGTGGGTCACGAGCACCACCGCACGTTCGGAGTTCTCCTCGCCGATGCGGCTCAGCGTGCGCATCACCTGTTCACGGCCACCCAGGTCAAGGCCGGTGGTCGGCTCGTCCATGATGAGCAGTTCCGGGTCTCCCATGAGCGCGCGGGCGATGAGCACCCGCGTGCGTTCGCCTTCGGACAGGCGCCACATCTGTTTGCCCTCCAGGTAGCCCACGCGGAAGTCATGCAGCAACTGGCGTGCGCGCGCGTATTCCTCTTCGGTGTACGTGTCCTGCCAGCGGCCGGTCACGGCGGACAGGCCGGTGACCACGGCGTCCAGCGGATCCTCGAAGTCAGGGAACTGACGGCCCAGGTCGGCGGAGGCGAGGCCGATGCGGGTGCGCAGCTTGAACACGTCGTACTTGCCGAGCTGATGGCCGAGGATGAACACACGCCCCTCGGAGGGGAAGGTTCGTGTGGCGAGCATGCCGACCGCCGTGGATTTGCCGATGCCGTTGGGGCCGAACAGCACCCACCGCTCCCCCGCCTTGACGGTCAGGTTCACATCGGTGATGATGACGCGGCGGTTGCGGCGGAATTCGACGTTGTCGAGCTGGAGGACGGTTTGTGGCATGTGGGCAATTCCTTTGTAAACGAGATTCATGCTCCCCTCAGTCTGCTTACGCAGACAGCTCCCCTCAGCGAGGGGAGCCGGTAAACATACAAGGCTCTACGCAACAGAGCCAATGACCTATACAGAAAACCGGCTCCCCTCACTGAGGGGAGCTGTCGCGCGAGCGACTGAGGGGAGCCGTTATCCGGGAACTACCGGGATTTGTTTCCGGATTTACTTCTTCTGCTCGTCGAGGACGGACTGGTAGACCTTGACGGTCTCGTCGGCGATGGACTCCCAGCTGAACACGTCGCGGGCGCGCTCGTAGCCGGCCTGGCCCATCTTCTTGCGCAGTTCCGGATCGGCCATGATCTTGTTGATGGCGTCGGCCATGTCGTGCACGAACTTGTCCGGATCGGTGGGGGTGCCAGTGCCGTCGTGCAGCTGGTCGATCGGGACCAGGAAGCCGGTTTCGCCGTCCACCACGACCTCGGGGATGCCGCCGGTGGCGGAGGCGACCACGGGCAGACCGCAGGCCATGGCCTCAAGGTTCACGATGCCCAGCGGCTCATAGATGGACGGGCAGATGAAGGCGTCGCAGCCGTGCTCCAGCGCGCTCAGCTCGTTCTTCGGCAGCATCTCCTCGATCCAGATGATGTTGCCGCGCTCCTTGTCCAGCTCGGCGAAGGAGTTCTTAACCTCCTCCATGATCTCCGGGGTGTCCGGAGCGCCGGCGCACAACACGATCTGGACGCCGGGGTCCACGAAGTGCAGGGCCTTGAGCAGGTACGGCAGGCCCTTCTGGCGGGTGATGCGGCCCACGAACAGCAGGGTGGGCTTGGAACGGTCGATGTTGTAGCGTTCGAACACCTTCCAACCCGGATCATCGTCGGCCGGAGTGGCGAACTCGGACATGGTGATGCCGTTGTAGACCACAACCACCTTATCCGGGTCGAGGCTCGGGTAGGCGGCGAGAATATCCTTCTTCATACCGCCGGAGACGGCGATCACGCGGTCGGCGTGCTCGTAGGCGTCCTTCTCGGCCCAGGAGCTCAGGTTGTAGCCGCCACCGAGCTGCTCGCGCTTCCACGGGCGGAACGGCTCCAGGGAATGGGCGGTGATGACCAGCGGGGTGCCGTGCAGCATCTTGGCCAGGTATCCGGCCAGGCAGGCGTACCAGGTGTGGGCGTGGATGATGTCGGCGTCGACATCATTGGCGATCTGCAGGTCCACGCCGAAGGTCTTCAGCGCGGCGTTCGCGTCGGACAGCTCGGCCGGCACGTCGTAGCCCACGACCTTCAGGCTGCCCTTGGCCTCGTCCGCATGCGGGATGGCGGGGATGTCCGCCTCGGTGCGCTTGCCGTCGAACGCGCGCACAGTCACGTCGATGCGCTCGGCGAGCACCTTGGACAGCTCCTCGGCGTGGACGCCGGCGCCGCCGTAGACCTTCGGCGGGTATTCACGGGTCAAAATATCAACTTTCATCTGCCTGCTCTCCTTCGTGCGTGCGTCAGTAATCAAGCACCTCCTACTTTAAAACACCGCATACGGCAAAACGCACAACCTCCAACGTGCGTTTTGCGGAAAACGTCACGCTGCCGGTCTCCGGCGGCCTGCCTGGAATCGCCCTGAGACCCTGACCCCCTGCCCGTCCCCTCGCCGGACTCGACCCATAGGAATTCTCTCCACCGTCCCGGCGCGTTCTTCCGCGCGAATCCCGTCGTCAACCTGGAGCGCCCGGCAGGCCTTCCCCGTGCGAATGCATGTGTAATGTGGGAGCCAAGCAAAGGAAGGGAGCATGTCATGAACTGTCTGCATTGCGGTAATCCGTTGCAGCCCGGCGATACGTTCTGCCAGGCGTGCGGCGCTCTTCAGGATGACAACGGGATACTGACCGATAGGACGCTGCGTGACAACATCCCGTCCGACGGCATTCCCACCTCCCCCATTCCGGTCAGCCCGGTGCCGTTGCCGCCCGCCGCGCCCGCGCATACTTCCGCGGCCGCTCCCCAGCAGGGTTATCAGTTCCAGGCCGGTGCGGGGAACGCATCGCGAACGTCCGCCGCCGCGACTACTCCGTCGCCGGCAACCGGTTCCCCGGCGACAGGCAAGACGGTGAAGTCCCAGATCGTCATCGTCGTGCTTATCGCCGCCATCGTCGCAGTGGTGCTATGCATCGTCGGCATCGTGGCGTACGGCACCGGCCGCCTCGGCCAGTCGAGCGATACGACGACCTCGGTTTCGGCGGGCAACGGCAATTCCGGCGCCTCATCATCCGGCGACGATGCCAAACAGTCCGGCAAGTCCAAGTCCAAGACCAAGTCCGATGCCAAGGATTCGACTGGCACAAAGAGGAAGTCCGGCACCGACTCCGACGGCCAATCGGAAACGAAAAACAGCAAAGACAAGAAAGTCACGGACGCCGGCACCGCCACGTACTCCAACGGGCGCTTCGCCTATGCCGTGGACGTTCCGGCGAGCTATGACCGCGGCCCGGAACCGGACAACGGTGACGGCGTGAAATTCTCCGATCCTGATTCCGGCGTGCAGATCGCCGTTTGGGGCCAGTACAACGCCCTGTTCCATTCGCCGCAGGACGAGCTGGACTTCCTCAAGGAGAACGCCGGCGCCGATCCGGCATTCGAGCTGGTGGCCGGCCAGTCCGTGTACCTGAGTTATGAGAAGGACGACACCATCTATTACATCCGCGAAATCGTGACGGACGAAAAGATCGCGGCGGTGAAGATCACCTATCCCAATACCGATCGCGCCGCCGGTGACCCACTGACCGAAACCGTGCCCCCGACATTGCACTTCCTTCAGTAGACGAACCGACAAGGTCCGGCCGGCACTGTACGCACTGTGCCGGCGGGAAACGCCGCGGAATGGCTCATCGCCATCGAACAGCGGACAACGAATAAGGGTTGGTGGGTTGCTCCCGTACGAGGAGCAACCCACCAACCCTTACGTATGTGCCGCAAGACACGGCGTCTCGGCATCGAAACGAATCAGACGGCGGTGCCGTTCTGGTCCAGGTTCGGGTTGTGCTTGGAATCGCCGGCGGTGAAGAACAGGCTCACCACACCCACGATGAACACGCCGGACACGGTGGCGATCAGCCACATCGGGTGGCTCGGCAGCCACATGACCACGAAGAACGCGATGATGGCCAGCGCGATGAGCGTCCAGCTGCCCACGCGGAACCACTGGCGCACGGAGTGCGGTGCCTTGAACATCTTCGGATTCGTGTAATCCGGGTTGGTGTTCAGCACGGTCTCCGGCTCGGACTCCACCACGGCGCTCGGCTTCCACGGGCCCAGGGACTCGCCGTCCTGCAGCCTGCGGGAACGCTCCTGCAGCTGGTATTCGTCGATCATGCCCGCACGGCCGCGACCGCGGGTGGAATCATACTGGGAAGGCACTCCCCTGCGGTTGGCCTTGGCCTGGGCGCGACGCTCGGCGCGATTCGCCATCTCACTACTCCTCTACTACGAGACGGATAAACACTGTTGGCTATATTACTCGCATGCCGGCGAACTCAGCGCGAGCCGTTCAGCCGGCGATGCCAGCAGCACTGCCCATCAGCGTTCTTCGCCGTCGGCGGACTCCTCGATGCGGTAGGTCTGCGTGTGGAAGTCGCAGGTGACCGACGCGCCGCCGGCGAACACGGAGCGCTGCACGAGCGGGTCGCCATCGACGAATTCGTGGCGCACCAGCTCCTGCATACCCACCTTCTCGTGGAACGCGGCGACCGCGTGGCAGCGTTCGATCTCGTTCTCGGTGCGGGCGCGCTGCTCGGCGTCCATGTCGCCGTCCACGCCGATGTACGCGGCGTCACGGATGAGGTACGGGGCGCCGCCGTTGAGCAGGGCGTACAGCATGTAGTCGTCGCCGTCCACCACGCGGTCCATCATCCACGGCTCGATGACGCAGTCGTGGTAGACGAGGTTGTACAGCGGCACGGGCACGCCCTGGCGCGGCGCGTCCGGGGAGCGCATCTGGAAGTCGTAGGGCGCGTAATGGCAGAACACGAGGCTCGGCACGGCCCAGTCGGAGACCTCCTCGGAGGAGGACAGGATGCCGTGCGAGAGCAGGTATTCGAAGCATTCGGCGCGACGCTCGTAACATTCGCGGCGGGTCATGCGGTGCTCGGGGTTGGAGCATTCGTCGCCCTCGTTGCAGGTGAACACGTCGAGATACGCGCAGTCGAGCCTGATGCCGTGCGCGGCGATCTCGGCGAAGTTGCGGCGCACGTAGTCCGGCGCGAGTTCGGCGCACAGGTAGGTCTGGTGGCCGCCGGCCCAGCGCGCGTGCTCGGGCATGGTGCCGTCCGCCAGGCGGATGGCGTTGTTGGTGTCGAAGGTCTTGGCGGTGAAGTAGTAGTCGCGGTACTGGTCGTGCGTGCCGAAGATGTCGCCCTGCTCGTGGCAGGTGTCGACCAGCTTCTTCATGCCTTCCCAGCCGCCGGCCTCCTGGCATGCGGGCAGGTAGTCGGGGTGCTCGTTGTCGTATCCGGGCTGCGCCCAACCGTCCAGGTGCATGTACAGGCGGCCGGCGCCCATCTCGTGCAGCGTGCGCATCTGCTTGACGCGCTGCGCGAAGGTGACGAGTGAGCCGTTCTTCTCCGGATGGTCCTTGTCGTAGTAGTAGGAATCCGGCTGGACCTTGGTCTTGATGCCGACGTGCACCCAGGAGCGGCCGATGAGGTCGTGCACGGAGGGGTTGCGCGCGGCCTTCTCGGCGAGGGTGCGCAGGCGTCCGCGTTCATTGACGTAGGCGCGATAGGACTTGCAGACGGCGTTGTGATCGGCGTGGTCGAGGAAGCGGTAGCGCACCACGCGGCGGTAGTCCATCGTGCCCAGGCTCGGGTCGAACCAGGTGCCGACGTGCGTGTAGGGGCCGTCCGCAGGATGGTCGATGCCGTAGCCGGCGTTCCACGGGGTCTCGCAGATGGCGATGTAGGCGTGGCCATCCGCGCGCAGCTGGGCGAACCAGGGCATGTAGCCGCCGGCGGTCTCGAAGCGGCCTTCGAAGGCGATGTCCTTGGTGGCGACCGCCGTGGGCCAGGTGTTGGGGATCATGACGCCCTGCTCGTGGGTGATGAGGGTCACGTCGTGGCTTTCGGCGCGGTCGAACGCCATTTCGGCGGGCCAGACCACTTTGGTGACGTCCAGTCCGCTTTCGTTGAGCGGGATCCATTCGAACAGCAGGTCGCCGGAGGCGCGCTCGATCCACACGTAGGTGGCGAACGAGTAGGCGCTGTGGCCGAAGCCGGTGTACACGCTGCGTACGCCGACGCCGGTGCCGGTCTCGCGGCTTTCGTGGGTGATGGCGACGGCGTCCGTGAACGTGAACGTGCCCTGCTTGGTCTCCAGTCGCGGCTGTGCGGTGATGGTCCCGGCGTCGGCGGATGTCTCGGTGCCATGGGTTCCGTCATCGATGACGGTGTTCCATTCGGCGCCGTTACGCTGGAACGCGAACTGCCCCGTCCGCTCGTCGAATCGCACGGTGGTGCCGGCTGCGGTGAATTCCATGATGTGCTTGTGCTCCTGTTGTTCTATGTCCTTGGCTCCCCTATCCGGGGCGCCGTTGTCCTGATAAGTACGACTGTCCCGCGATGTTCCGCCGCGAACCGACTCGCGCGAATCGTATGGCTCGTACGAATCGCACGGTACGTACGGTGCGTACGGGCCAGTTCACGGCAAAACGCCCGCCGGTCACATAGGGCCGGCGGGCGTCGACGGACGTTCGTCTCAAGCCTCATCCATGGTACCGGACCGGACGGTATCCGACCGGCACCGACGGACGCGGCACAGCGAACGTCGCTCGCGATATCACCGATATCGCATTATCACTTCTTGGTCAGTTCGGTGAACACCGGGCCGCCACCGTAGTCGAATTCGACTCCGGAGACGCTGGTGGTGCTCACGGCAGTGGCGTTCTGGTTCCACAGCGGGATGGCCGGCAGGTCCTGCAGCAGGATCTCCTCGCCCTGCTGGTAGTACTTGTCCGCTTCCTCGGTGGAGGGCGCGGAGAGGGCCTTGTCCATGAGCGCGTCGAACTCGGGGTTCTTGTAGTTGCCGGAGTTCGCGCCCTTGCCGTCGGCGGAGCTGGAGGCGTACAGCTGCACCAGGTAGTTGTCGGCGGACGGGTAGTCGGGGCCCCAGCCGCTGCGGTAGGCGGTGGTCATCTTGCCGGAGTCCACGTTGGACAGGAACTCGTCGGAGGTGGACATCGGGGCGCCCTCGGCCTTGATGCCGAGCGTGTTCTTGACGTAGTTGCACACGGCCTCGACCCAGCCCTTGGCGTTGCCGTCGGCGTTGTAGGCGATCTTGAAATCGCCGCTCCACGGGGAGATGGCGTTGGCCTTGGCCCACAGCTCCTTGGCCTTGGTCGGGTTGTACTGGAGCACCTCGTTGCCCTTGAGATTCTTGGAGTAGGCGCTGATCGGAGCGGCGAGGAAGTCCACGGCCGGCGTGGAGGTGTTGTTGAAGATCTTCTCGGCGATGGTCTTACGGTCGATGGACATGGAGATGGCCTGACGACGCAGGTTGCCTTCCTCGTTCTGGCCGAAGTGCTCAAGCCATTCGGGAATGGTGAAGGTCAGCGTGTTGCCGCCGGGCTGGTTGTACGCCTTGATGGTCTTGTCCGACTGGAAGGTCTTCAGCGCGGTGGCGGGGATCGCGTGCGTGAAGTCGAGGTTGCCGCCGCGCAGGTCGGCGTAGGCGGAATCGGGCGACGTGTAGATCATGAAGTCAAGACCGTCGTTCTTGGCGACGCGGTTGCCCTTGTAGTCGGGGTTCTTGACCATCTTGATGCTGCGGTTGTGCGTCCAGGAGACGAACTTGTACGGGCCGTTGCCCACCGGGTTCTCGCCGTACTTCTTCGGGTTCTTGAACGCGGATTCGGGCAGCGGCATGTAGGCGTGGCTGCCGGCCTTGACCGGGAACGCCGAGTCGGGCTGGCTCAGCTTCACGTCGATGGTGTAGTCGTCCACGACCTTGAGGCCGGAGAGCGTGGCGCTGGGGTCCACGTCCGACTTCTGCAGGTCGTCGTAGCCCTCGATGGTGCTGAAGAAGCTGGCGCTGCCCTGCTTGTTGGCGCTGTTGGCCGTGTAGTTCCAGGCGTCCACGAAGGAGTGGGCGGTCACCGGCGTGCCATCGGTGAACTTCCAGCCCTTCTTGATCTTGATGACGTAGTGGGTGGCGTTGTCGCTGGAGGTGATGCTGTCGGCGACCTCGTTGTGGATGCCGCCCTTGGCGTCGTAGGTGACCAGGCCGGCGAACAGCTGGTCGACCACCTTGCCGCCGCCGGCCTCGGTGACCGCGCCGGGGAACAGCGGATGTGCCGGCTCGCTGCCGTACACGGAAATGATGTTGGAGCCCGCGGTGCTGCCGGCGTCGTTGGATGTGCCGGTCGATCCGCAGCCGCTGAGCAGCATGACGAGCGCGGCGCCCGCCGCGACTAGCGTCGTGATGTGACGATTCTTCATGAACCTCTCCCAAAGTAGATGTGCCGTCTTTTTGACAACGGGCTGATACTTTAGGAGCCGTTTGTTAACTATGTATGCATATTCCGAAATACAGACGTGCTCAGAGTGGCGCGGTGAACTTGCAGACGGACATGCGGAGCAGGAAACGGATGCCGGAGAATCCCTCGTACGCCCGTTTCGCCCGCCTCACCACACGTAGGCGGGCTCCTCGTTATCCACGATGGCGCTCATCATGGTGGCCGCATCCACGACCTTGTGGCCCGCATGGACGGGATCCTGCATGTTGTAGGACGGGTCGAGGATGTGGTATTGCGTGATCGTCCCGTTCTCGTCGGTGTCGTAGCCCATGACGACCACCACATGGTTGCCATGGCCGAACCATGGGTAGAGCACGTGGACGTCCACGGCGGCGAACACCGGATAGTCGTCGGCGAGATCGGCCTTCACGCGATCGGCGAACGTCTGTGCGACGGACGGGTCCCTATCCCCTATGGCGATGGTCTGCACGCGATATCCCGCGCCGGAAGGCGTCGCGGTCTCATCTCCGAACAGATAGGCGTTGGCCACGCGCGCCAGATCCACGTATTCCGTGCCGGTCACCGGCTTGGTGTTCATGCGTTCGGCCAGCGTGGTCTGGTCCGCGTCGATTCCCTTGTAGGCCAGCACCATCTGCAGGGCACCCGGCACGCACCAGTAGCCGGTCTCCTGCACACGCTGCGGCACGTCAAGCATCACGCGGGCGGTGCTCGGCTCGGTCTGTACTTCCCGGTCCACGCATTCCGACGACGCACCCGCTTTTTCGCCGGCCGCATTACAGAACCAGTCGTCGCCGGGATAGGAGTCATCCACGCCTGCGTTGAGTCCGGCGAGTTCCTTGGGATCGTGCAGTGACGCGGGTTCAGGGACGGCCTGTTTTGTCCCGGATTGGTCTCCGCCGGGCGCGATTTCCTGCGATTGACCGGTCTGGTTCGCGTGGGAGCTCTCGGCAAAACGCGAAGGAATCCGGCCCGCATCCCACATCAGCGTGCTGATTCCGAGCAATGCAGCAAGAACGATGATGGCCGCCAATACGGCTGGTTGCGTGCGCTTCATTGCGTACCGCCTTTCCTATGACTCCATGGTACCGTGCGCGCACGCAAAACGACACTATGTATGCGGCTGAACGAAGGCCCCGCATACATAGTGTCGGTTAGGAACGCAAAAGTGACACTAAGTATGCGGGAGCATGGTCCAGCCGCATACTTAGCGCCGGTTCCGGGTGATGCAGCGTTCCCGCGATCAGGGCCGCTCAGCTACTACCCCTCAGTCGGCTTCGCCGACAGCTCCCCTGACAAGGGGAGCCAAGGTCTCCGACAACAAAAGCTCCCCTTCCGGGAAGGAAGGGGAGCTAGTGGAAGACGAATCTGCGGACCGTATCAGCCCGTATCAGCGGGGCAGCATCATCGGGCGGGCGCTGGCCTTGATCGGGGCGGGCAGCTCGCTGGTCTTCTCGCTGGAGAGGTACTCGTCCACGGCGGCCGCGCAGGAGCGGCCTTCGGCGATGGCCCACACCACGAGGCTCTGGCCACGGCCGGCGTCGCCACACACGAACACGCCGTCCTGGCTGGTGGCGTAGTTGTCGTTGCGGGCGATGTTGCCGCGCTTGTCGAGTTCCACGGGCAGCTGGTCGAGCAGTGTGGTGGTGTCCGGGTGCAGGAAGCCCACGGAGATGAGCACCAGGTCGGCGGGCAGCACGCGCTCGGTACCGGGCTGGCGGGTGAACGGGCCATCCTCGCCGGGGGCCACGGAGACCACCTTGAGGCCGGTCACGTGACCGTGCTCGTCCGCCACGAAGCCTTCGGCGGTGGTGGAGTTCTCGATCTTGACCTTGGCCTGCTCCTCTTCGGAACCGATGAAGTTCACGGAGTCGGTGCTGTACAGGTAGGTGCCGCCCTCGGCCATGGACGTGGTCTTCTGGTAGGTGCGGGCGAAGGTCGGCCACGGCTGGTTGGCCGGACGGGTCTCGGGCTCCTTCGGCATGATCTGCAGCACGGTCACGTCCTTCGCACCCTGGCGGATGGAGGTACCGAGGCAGTCGGAACCGGTATCGCCGCCGCCGATGACGATGACGTGCTTGTCCTTGGCGGTGATGTCGTTGACGGGCTTGACGCCGAAGACGCGACGGGTGGCGTCCGGCAGGAAGTCGAGGGCGAAGTGGATGCCGTCGAGCTCGCGGCCGGGGATCTTCATGTCGCGCGGCACGCGGGAGCCGATGGCCACCACGACGGCGTCGTAGCGATCGCGCAGGTCATCCCAAGAGATGTCCTTGCCGATCTCGACGTTCGTGTAGAAGCGGGTGCCTTCGGCCTCCATCTGCTTGACACGGCGGTCGATCAGGCCCTTCTCGAGCTTGAAGTTCGGGATGCCATAGCGCATGAGGCCGCCGATGGCGTCGTCCTTCTCGTAGACGACCACGGTGTGGCCGGCGCGAGTGAGCTGCTGAGCGGCGGCGAGGCCGGCGGGACCGGAACCCACCACGGCCACGGTCTGGTCAGTCAGACGCTGCGGCGGCAGGGGCTTGACGTAGCCGAGCTCCCAGGCCTGGTCGATGATGGTGACCTCATCGTTCTTAATCATGGTCGGCGGCTGGTGGATGCCGAGCACGCAGGCCTGCTCGCACAGGGCCGGGCAGATGCGGCCGGTGAACTCCGGGAAGTTGGAGGTCTGCGACAGACGGTTGTACGCATCCTCCCACTTGCCCTGGCGTACCAGGTCGTTCCACTCCGGGATGACATTGCCCAACGGGCAGCCGGTCATGCAGAACGGGGTGCCGCAGTCCATGCAGCGGGCCGCCTGCTCCTTGGTCCAGGGCTGCAGGCCGGATTCGGCGTGCACGTCGAACCAGTCCTTGATGCGTTCCTCGACGGGGCGTTCGGCCAGCTCGCGGCGGGTACGGACCTTCAGGAATCCTCTCGGGTCGCCCATGTCAGCGCACTCCTTCCGTAACGTGCTCGTAAACCTCTTCCCAGGCTCCGGGCGAATTGAAATCGATATTGTTGGCCTTGGCGTCTTCCATGGCCTTGGTCATGGCCAGGTACTGCTTCGGCACCACGTGCGTGAAGCGCTTGACCGTGTTGGACCAGTCCTCAAGCAGGGCGGCGGCGAACTGGGATCCGGTCTCCTCCGCGTGCTGCTTGATCAGGCCGTACACCAGCTTGGCGGTGTCGGCATCCAGGGACTTGAAGAGCAGCGAGCCGGACTTGATGGCGCCCGGGTTGACCTTCTTCATGTCGAGGTCGAGCACGTAGGTGTTGCCGCCGGAGAAGCCCGCACCGAAGTTGCGTCCGGTGGGGCCGAGCACCACCACGGTGCCGCCGGTCATATACTCGCAGCCGTGGTCGCCCACGCCCTCCACCACGAACGTGGCGCCGGAGTTGCGTACGGCGAAGCGTTCGCCCGCGCGGCCGGCCACGAACATCTGGCCGGAGGTGGCGCCGAAGCCGGTCACATTGCCGGCGATGACGTTCTCGTGCTTGTCGAAGGTGACGTTGTCCTCCGGGCGCACGATCATGCGGCCGCCGGACAGGCCCTTGCCGGCGTAGTCGTTGACTTCGCCGTAGATGCGCATGGTCTCGCCGCGCGGGATGAACGCGCCGATGGACTGGCCGCCGGAGCCGTGCAGGGTCATGTCGATGGTGTCGTCCGGCAGGCCCTCCTCGCCGTAGCGGCGGGTGATCTCGTAACCGACCATGGTGCCGACCGTGCGGTTGACGTTGCGGATCGGCATTTCGATGCGCACGGGCTCCTTGTGGTCGAGCGCGGGCTGGGCGAGCTCGATGAGCTTGTTGTCCAGCGCCTTCTCGAGCTCGTGGTTCTGCTCGATGGTCTGGTGCAGGATGGTGCCCGGCACCGGGCCGGCCTGCTTGAGCACGTTCGTCAGGTCGATGCCGTCGGACTTCCAGCGCTTGATGGCCTCGTTCTGGTCCAGGCACTCGACGTGGCCGATGGCCTCCTCGAGCGTCTTGAAACCGAGCTGGGCGAGAATCTCGCGCACTTCCTCGGCGATGAACATGAAGAAGTTGACCACATGCTCGGGCTTGCCGCGGAAGCGGGCGCGCAGCTCCGGATCCTGGGTGGCGATGCCCTGCGGGCAGGTGTTCTTCTGGCATGCGCGCATCATGACGCAGCCCTCGACGATCAGCGCCGCGGTGGCGAAGCCGAATTCCTCGGCGCCGAGCAGGGCGGCGATGACCACGTCGCGGCCGGTCTTGAGCTCGCCGTCGCACTGGACGACGATGCGGGAGCGCAGACCGTTGAGGATCAGCGTCTGCTGGGTCTCGGACAGGCCGATCTCCCACGGGGTGCCGGCGTGCTTGATGGCGTTGAGCGGGGCTGCGCCCGTACCGCCGTCGTAGCCGGAGATGAGCACCACGTCCGCATGGCACTTGGCCACGCCGGCCGCGATGGTGCCCACGCCGAACTCGGATACGAGCTTGACGTGGATGCGGGCCTTCGGGTTCGCCATCTTCGCATCGTTGATCAGCTGCTTGAGATCCTCGATGGAGTAGATGTCGTGGTGCGGCGGCGGGGAGATGAGCTCCACGCCCGGGGTGGCGTGGCGGACCTTGGCGATCCACGGCGGGACCTTGGCGCCGGGCAGGTGACCTCCCTCGCCGGGCTTGGCGCCCTGGGCGAGCTTGATCTGCAGGTCGGTGGCGTGCACCAGGTAGTCGGAGGTCACGCCGAAGCGGGCGGATGCGATCTGCTTGATGCGGCTGTAGCGCTGCGGGTCGTTGATGCGGTCCTCGGACTCGCCGCCCTCGCCGGAGTTGGAGCGCGCGCCGATGGAGTTCATGGCCAGGGCGAGCGTCTCGTGGGCTTCCTGGGAGATGGAGCCGTAGCTCATGGCGCCGGTGGAGAAGCGCTTGACGATCTCGGAGGCCGGCTCGACCTCGGAGATGTCGATGGGCTTGCGGTTGGAGTTGAACTTCATCAGGCCACGCAGGGTCATGAGTCGGTTCGACGTGTCGTTGATGTGGTGCGAGTACTTCTTGAACATCTGGTAGTCGCCGCGCTGGGTCGACTGCTGGAGCAGGAAGATGGCCTCCGGGTCGTTGAGGTGGTCCTCGCCGGTGCGACGCCACTTGTAGTCGCCGCCGGTGCGCAGGTTGCGGTGCGGGGCCGCGGTCCACTGGTTCGGGTAGGCCACGCGGTGGCGGATGGCCACTTCCTCGGCGATCTCGTCGAGGCCCACGCCGCCTACGCGGGAGGTGGTGCCGGTGAAGTATTCGTCCACGACCTGCTGGTTGAGGCCCACGGCCTCGAACAGCTGGGCGCCGCGGTAGCTCATGATGGTGGAGACGCCCATCTTGGACATGATCTTGAGCACGCCGGTGGAGAGGGCCTTGGTGAGGTTCTTCACGGCGGTGTCCGCGTCGACCTTGAGGTAGCCGGTGCGGGCCAGGTTTTCCACGGATTCGAACGCCAGGTACGGGTTCACGCATGCGGCACCGTAGGCGATGAGCAGTGCCACGTGGTGAATCTCGCGCACGTCGCCAGCCTCCACGACCATCGAGATCTGGGTGCGGGTGTGGCGACGCAGCAGGTGATGCTGGACGGCGGAGGTGAGCAACAGGGACGGGATCGGGCCCCAAGTGTGGTTGGAATCACGGTCGGAGAGCACGAGGAAGTTCTTGCCGGCTTCGATGGCCTCGTCCACCTCGGCGAAGATCTCATCCAGACGCTCCTTCAGCGCCTTGCCGCCACCGGCGACCTGGTAGAGGCCCTTGACCACGTACGGGCGGTAGTAGTCGCCGAGCACGCGGGCGCGGTCGAGGCGCTTGAGCTGGGCCATCTCGTCGGAGTTGACCACGGGCAGCGGGATGAGGATCTTCTTGGCGTGCAGCTCGGAATCGGCCAGCAGGTTCGGCTCGGGGCCGATGGCGGATTCGAGGGAGGTGACGATCTCCTCACGCTCCCAGTCCAGCGGCGGGTTGGTGACCTGTGCGAACTTCTGGGTGAAGTAGTCGAAGAGCATGCGGCTGCGGCTGGAGAGGGCCGGCAGCGGGGTGTCGTTGCCCATGGAGCCCAGCGGTTCCTTGCCGGTGTTGGCCATCGGGGTGAGCAGGAGCTTGAGGTCCTCCTCGGTGTAGCCGAAGGCGCGCTGGCGGCGCTGGACGGACTGGCCGGAGTGGTTGACGTGCTCGCGCTTGGGCAGGTCGGAGAGCTCCACGGAGTTGCCCTCGACCCACTTGCGGTACGGGTGCTGGGAGGCGAGGCTCTTCTTGATCTCCTCGTCCGGGATGATGCGGCCTTCGGCGGTGTCCACGAGGAACATCTTGCCCGGCTCCAGACGGCCCTTGGACACGATGTGCTCCTGGGCGATCTCCGGGATCACGCCGGCCTCGGAGGCCAGCACGATGTAGCCGTCGTCCGTGAGCTGCCAACGGCCGGGGCGGAAGCCGTTGCGGTCGAGCAGGGCGCCCACCTGGGTGCCGTCGGTGAAGACGATGTCGGCCGGGCCGTCCCACGGCTCGATGAGCGTGTTGTTGTACTCGTAGAAGGCGCGCACGTCCGGGTCGAGGTCCGGGTTCTTCTCCCATGCCGGCGGCAGCATCATGCAGATGGCATGCGGCAGGGAGCGGCCGGCGAGGTGCAGCAGTTCGAGGCACTCGTCGAAGGTGCCGGAATCCGAATATCCCGGAGTGGTGATCGGCAGCAGCGGCTTGAACTCGCCGAGCAGTTCGGAGCTCAGGCGGCCCTCACGGGCGGACAGCCAGTTGCGGTTGCCCTGGATGGTGTTGATCTCGCCGTTGTGCGCCAGCAGGCGGAACGGCTGGGCCAGCGGCCAGCTCGGGAACGTGTTGGTGGAGAAGCGGGAGTGGACGATGGCCACGGTGGCCTTCATGCGCTCGTCGTTCAGGTCCTCGAAGAAGTGGGTGAGCTGCATGGTGGTGAGCATGCCCTTGTACGTGATGGTACGGGCGGACAGGGAGGCGAAGTAGACGCCCACCTCATGCTCAACGCGCTTGCGGATGCGGAAGGTCTTGCGGTCGAGTTCGAGGCCGCCGAGCGAGCCGTCCGGGGAGGCGACCACGAGGGTCTTGAAGCCCGGCATGGCGGCGAGGGCCTGCAGGCCGAGGCCGTCCGGGTTGGTGGGCACCACGCGCCAAGCGAGCACTTCAAGGCCCTCCTCGCGCACGATGTTGGCGATGGCCTGCTCCTGCTGGCCAGAGGTCTCGATGTCACGGTCGAGGAACGCGATGCCGGCGGCGTAGTGGCCGGCTTCCGGCAGGTCAGCCGGGACGGTGGCGCGCATGAACTCGTCCGGCATGCTCATCAGGATGCCGGCACCGTCGCCCGTGTTCTCCTCGGCACCCACGGCACCACGGTGGTCGAGGTTGACCAGCACATCGATGGCGTCGGTGACGATCTTGCGTTCGGGGCGCTTATTCAGGGTGGTGACCATACCCACACCACAGGCGTCATGCTCGTTGGAGGGGTCATACATGCCGTCCGGAGCATGGACCGTGAGATCAAGCGGGGCTTTGAATGTCACCGAAATCACCTCAATTGGTTATGGGCGCGCTCACAACGTGCCTCTTCCTCTAAGTTGCTGTTGACAGCGTAGCGTCGCGGTATGTCTTTTACGTTTCGCTGTCCATATACCGAGTTGCGGAAAAAGTCAATACCCAATCGTAACCGATTTTTCGATTGGACTTCCCCGGTTGGGATCAAACGCGGCATCGTGCCCGGATTGATGCGTAACCGACGCAGCGATTAGGGAGAAAAAATGAGAGGCTTCTGCTGTTTTCGTGGGTTAGGTTGCTGGTGTTGGTAGTTGGATGTTGAGTCCGCCGCATCTGAGCATGACGAGGCTGATGAGGTTGGTGACGTGGTGGAAGCCGTAGGCCATGCGGAT
>NZ_JAHBBJ010000006.1 GCF_019331675.1 Bifidobacterium miconisargentati | reverse complement strand
TTTCTGCTATGTTTTCCCACCTCATACGATCAATGATGTACTACGAAAGTCCATCATCCCCGCCGGAGGGAGCCCTCTCGCATCCGCACTTCTCCTGTCCTTACGTAAATACTGCGATAGTCCATCATCAGCAAAGGCCTTTGGTCCCGTTTCATTCCTTCACGCACAGCCGAATACGTGGACTAACGAAGTAAAAAAGTGTGTTTACTCCTCAGCCGCAGTCGTCTCCACGGATTTCGAATGCGCCGCAATCGCGGTTGGACTCGGATGGAGAATGACCGCCTTCCGCGTCACGGTGAAACGCGCGGCCGGGTAAACCTCGCTGACCTTGTCCAAGGCACGACGGAACTTCAGCCGGAAGTTCCTCATGTCCGCAATGCCGTCACCGAAGCGTTCATACAGCCAATCCCATGAAACCGGCAAATCGTGGTCAAGGTTCTTCATGCTTCCGGTAATCCACACGTACACGTCATAGGGAAGCACACTTCGGCCCGACAACAGCAGCGAACTCGCCCTGGTGTCGAACGGTGCGGATTCCCGGGCCAGACGGTTGTACACCTCCTGGGTGAGCACGAACGCGCTGCCTGAGAACGCCGCATTGGCGTCATCTTCCTTGAACCGGACCGCCTCCACGATCGGCAGGCTCACCATGTCATGCAACTTGCCACCAGCAAAACCCGTGGTTCGGCGGATGGTGATGTGACTGGAGAGTAGAAGCCTGAGCTGCTCCTGGATTTTGTCGGCGGTCTTGCCTCCACGGGGCAGGCCCATCTCATTGCAGAGTTGCCAGATCGAGGGAATGGTGATGGTGCGCGTCTCCGGATCGACATATTCGGTCTTGTGCCGGCCGGCCGCCCTGATCTGCTTGGCGATCCATGCCATCACCAGTCGTGGGTACTTGCCATAGGGGAACTTGCGTTTGCGCTCCTCCGGATCAATGCCGGCCTCGAGCACGTATTCGAGCGTTCCGTTGGTCTTGCTCACGAAGTCGGTGCCCGCCGCAGGCTGGGTAGGTGGGAACAGCGTCGAGGTGAGGATGGAATGGCCGTACCAGATTTCCTTGCTGTCGGGCTCCCTCATCTCGATGTCGGCCAGCGTCTGCGGTCGGATTAATGCCGCATGCGATATCTTCGGCTGCATCTCCGGGCTTTCCTCGCCTTGCGTTGTTGTCTGCTTCCTCACCATGGGTTCCATCGTAGCGGTTTTGCCCCGACAGAAACCGTAACCTGTAGGCGATGTTCACATTTGTATTAAATAATTAATTAAATAAATAACACATTTTGGTGTTATCGCTTCGCGTACGGTACCTGGTGCAGCGAGCTTGAGGCGCATGTCCTCTCCCACTGCGAATGCCCCGTTGGCTCTTCGAAAGACAGTTGCATTATTGTATTAAATAATTAATTAAATATTTCTTCTCTTTTTGTTGATGGTCTGCGATTCGCACTACGGCGGCATGAAAACCATGAAAGCGGATCTCGTCGGACCCGCGATTCGCAAGCGTGAACGAAGCGCCGCGTGATGCCGTGGGCTGGGATTGTCGGCACAGATGAACGTTCACTCGCGTTCTGAAGGAGCCTGCAGCTATCAGTCTTAATTACTAGATTAATTAATTAACACGGAATTTGAATCCATCGTCATCCCTTCGGATGTTTGGATCTGACACGATGCCTTTTGCGTCATGCGCAAGGATGCAGCGTGCGACTGTGCATACCTCGACTGGTTCATATGGATTCATGTCACTAAAGAACCGTGGACCGCAACGTCCCCTGCTTCACTTGGACACTGCACTTACATGATGAGTGTGGTGTGTCGTAGAGGGCAAGGAGATGAATCGTTATTTAATTAATTAAATAATACAATAATGCTAATGCGTGAAACGAGGTGTTTATTCACCGTGTCTAGTGCTTTAAGTCCAACTCTGCTGTCCACGGGAATAGGATGCGTCCTACCCAGAGAGCCTCAACCGGCGATGCTGCCAACTTCATCGACAACTCGGTTGAGCATGAGGAATGCGGAATACGGGATCATCGCATCTGTCCGGCTTCTGATGTGGTTGTCCGTCGGTGACTGAACGACTTGTCAGAGGTTCGCTATGTGTTGCCTGTGATGGGAGGCTCTGAAATCTCAAGAAGGTAGCATTATTGTGTTATTTAGTTATTTAATTAATTAACACTATGCCTGATTTCGGTGAACTCAAGGGGATGTACGTACATCCTTGATGATTGACGCATCTTGGGCTATGGCGTCGTTGTCCGGAAGAAGTTCGGGGCGCCGCGCGCGAAACTGGTGCCTCCTATGGGCATGAAATTAATTAAGTATTTAATTAATTAAGTATGGCTTCCTTCTCTGGAATGAACGTTCATCGCTGGGATGGCGATGTCGTAGGTGATGCTCTAGTCCCGCGCTTCCTTATGGTTTTCTCCTGACTTCTTCCCAGCGGTCACTGGAAGCGATTGGTCGAGGATCAAAGAGGATCAATATAATTAATTAATTAATGCAAACTGTATCAAATGGCTGAACGTGTACTTGCCTTGGCAGATGCCTCCTGTCGTGCGGAGTGCAGGCGGTTACGCCTGGTGACGTGAGAGAAAGGGGCAGCCGCTGGATGGCGGACCTGGGATGCGAGGAATCGGCATGAACGTAAACCGTCCTCGCCGGAGTCGTGATGCAGCCCCTACGGAGATGGAATAGACGTCAGGGAAAAGCGGAAGTAGCAGAACCGCAGTGGCCTTGACGACAGCCCTCGTGTTAATCGCTGAGCGGTTGCATACGCGGATTTGTCAAGCTGTCGGTCATGCGCTCGTCGACGCATCGCAAGTTCGTGATCCTGTCTGGGCGATTCATGAAGGCGTGAGCAGACATAATAGAATTATTGTGTTATTTAATTAATTATATAATTAATTTCAATGAACGGACTTGACTCACGCTATTGCCCCCCCTCGGGGAGTTTGAAGACAGCGGCGAGATGCGCCTTGCACGATAGCCCCCTATAAGCAACCCGTATAACCGCGAGCGGGATGTCGGCTGGTGTCTTGTATGAGGCGTGGATACATTTCATGTGGATAGAGGTTTGCGGACGATAGGGGAGCGGGAATGGTCAGGATAGCGGTCGTCGGTGCCGGCGCGGCCGGAGTGGGTGCGGCCTGGCAGCTGCGTGAGCTGCTCGGAAACGCCGCGGACATCACGGTGTTCGAGAAGAAGGAGCATGCGGGCGGACGTGCATGGACGGTGGATTTCGCCGGAACCACGGTGGAGATCGGCGGCTCGATCCTGCATTCCACGGGCCGATATACACGTCAGTGGCAGCAGCTCACCGGCGCCAAGGAGGGGGAGTCCGGACTGAGCATCGACGGCAAGGACGAGACCTACGCGTTCTGGACCAAGGACGGTTTCCCGGTCTGGGCGAGGACGTCGCTGGCATCGCTCGGCTGGGCGATCGTGCGTCATGCCGGCATCTTCTCGAGCCTGACTCTGGTAAGGCAGGCGATACGCAACGCGAACACGTGGAACCGGATCTACGGACTCCAAGACGAAGGCAGGACGTTCGAGACACCCGAACAGATCGTGGACGCCCTTGGTTTGGGGGAGGCCACGTCGGTGTCGCTGGGGCAGGCCCTGCGAAAGGCCGGCGCCAGCGAGAAACTGATCAAGGACATCGCCGAACCGATCGTGCACAACATGTACAACCAGGGCGAGGGGATCGAGGCGTTCGCCGGAGAGGTCGGCCTGGCCGGAGCGGGATTGGCGGGCGGATACCTGTACTGCATCGACGGAGGCAACTGGAGCCTCCTGCACCGTACGCTCGAGGCCATCGGCGTCACGACCCGGTACAACATCACGGTCACGTCGGTCGACCGGAGAGGCGCGGGGGACCAAGCCGGATACGAGGTGCGATATCTGGCAGGGGATAGGTCAAAGGCGCCGTGCGACGAGGTCCAGACCGAACGGTTCGACCTGGTGGTGCTGGCCGCGCCCCTCGCCTTGGCGCATCTGACCCTCACCGAGGACGGGCGGCCGGTCGAAGTCCCGGTGCTGCCTTACCAGAAGGTGGAAACGACCCTGGTGGCCGGAACTCTCGATCCGCGGTACTTCGGCCTCGAACCGGTGAGGACGCTGCCCAGCACCGTGTTCATCGCGGACGGCGCGCCGACGAACGCCAAGTCGATTGGCGTGACCGGGTACTCGCCGAAATACCGGACACGCATCTACAAGATCTTCTCCGCGGACCACCGCGTCACGGACGAGGAGATCGGGCGCATCTTCAGCGAGACCAGGGAGGTGCTGCGCTTCACCTGGGAAGGCGCGTACCCGGTGCTCAGGCCCGGCGTACGCCATGTGCCGTTCGTGCTGCGCCCGGGCCTGTACTATGCGAACGCCTTTGAGACGGTCGCCGGCTCCATCGAGGTCGAGGCCGTCGGCGGCGTCAACGCCGGACGATTGGCTGCACAATATGCTCAGACATTGAACAAGATATGAGTATTCAAAAAAGAATAAAACATCATTTATAACACAATACTCGTTACATAATTGGTATCGCGATTCCGAGCTTCCTGCAAAAGAGAGACTTGACCTCATATCCAGAGTGTTCGATGTATCCTATGGCGATATCGGCGTATTTTGCTCGACGCCGGTATGCATCAGCCGAAAGGGGGATCTGATGGACTCGAGGGCGCCGGATACATGCTCGTCCGAACCGGAAGTCGCCTCCGACTACGTGTTGGGGTCCAACATCGGGTTCTTGCTGCGCGTATGCAACCAGCGGAGCGCATCACTGTTCGCGGAAAAGGCGCCGGAAGGGCTGTCCTCCCCCCGATTCGCCGCATTGGCAAAACTCGTGGAACTGGGACCGCTGCCGCAGAACCGACTTGGACGATTGATTTCCATTGATGCGGCCACGATCAAAGGCGTGGTCGATAGACTCCAGAAAGTGCAGGCCGTCAGTACCGCGCCCAACCCAGATGACAAACGGCAGCGCATCGTCAGCATCACCGAACAAGGTAGGGAACTGTATCGCAGGGGAGTGCAGGCGTCCCTGTATACGGTTCGCAGATTGTGTGAAGGGCTGGATGAGAAGGAAATCGAAGCCTTCTCGAGCATCCTTCAACATGTCGCATCCTTTGCCGACCGCTAGGACGGGGCCAAGGTCCGCGATGTCCGCGGAGTGGACGTGCGTCTTGATGGGCGAAATCCTTTCGTCATATTCGGGAAATGGAGAGGTAACGGTCCAATAATTGTTTGTATACAAATAAATGAGACTCTTCCACTGTCACACAAAACGGATCAATCAATCGCCGGTGCCACACCGAATGGCGAGGCCCGACCTGACAGAAGGGAGAGGGACATGTCCATCGCGATTGGAAAAGCCCCCAGCGTAACCAAACGGAAGCCCGTGGCCACCGACGCCAACGACTACGCGCGAACCAGGGTGCCCGACGCCGCCAAGAGGGGAGCCGGTTCCATCCTGAGCGTCCTCGTCGGCTTCGTCACCGCATTCTACTTCCCGCTTGTCGGCGGAACCTACATGATGCAGAACGGCGCTCCCGCGACCTGGGCCGCGCTGGTGATCTCCTTCCTCATCCTTATGACCCTAGCCTTAGTGGTCACACATGCGGCATCCAGAGAAGGACTGACCTCCGAACTGCTCACCCGCGCATGCGGCTTCGGCTCAGTCGGATCAGTGGTGACCTCCGTCATCTACGCTGGAACATTCGTCATCTATGCCGGCATGGAAGGCCAGATCCTCTCGGCATCCATCGATCAGATCTGGGATCTGCCCAATCAGGTCTGGTACGTGCTCGTCGGCGTCATCTTCCTGCCGATGGCATGGAACGGCATCAACGCGATGACCAAGATCCTCACATGGACGCTGCCGATCTACTTCCTGCTGCTCATCGCGGCAATCGTCTCCGCCTGGAACACCAACGGCGGCATGCCGGACATCTTCACCGCCACACCCGCTGGATCCGTTGGTGGCGTCGCGGGCGTCGTCGCGGTCATGGCCGGTCTCGCCGGAACGGTCGGCATCAACCCGCTGGAAGCATCTGACTACAACCGCTTCATCCACCCCAAGGACTTCAAGCGCAAGGCGTGGCTGACCGTCGTGCTCCCGTACGCATTCATGTTCTTCATCGCCATGCCGCTTGGCTTCTACTTCACACTGGCCACCGGAGCCAAGAACCCCAACCCATCGTTCTACTTCGTCGGCCTGATCGGTCTGCTCCCCGGCGTGCTGCTGGCCTGGATCTCGCAGATCCGAGTCAACCTCACCAACCTGCACATCGGGTCCCTGACTTTCGCCTCCGCCTCCGAAGCGGTCGGAGCATCCAAGCTGAACCGTCGCTTCTGGCTTCTGGTCGTGACCGCAGGCGCCATCGCGCTCATGTGGTTCGACGTGATCGGCAACCTGAACGCCTTCCTGGAATGGCTCGGCATCTTCCTGCTGGCTTGGGTAGCCTGCGTGTTCGCCGACATCACCATGGTCCGCGGTGTCTTCAAGCTCGTGACCGGCCCCTACGAATACCGCAGCGGATACGCGCGCCGCTTCAACCCGGTCGGCATCAGCGGTCTACTGTCCGGCATCGCCGTAGCCTCGGCCATCTGGCTGTTCAGCGGCAACCCGATTCTGCACGGCCTGTGCTCCTACATCGGCTTCGCCGTGGCGTTCATCGTCCACACCTCCGTGGCCCTCGCCACCAAGGGACGCACCTATTTCATCGACGGTGCCGAGGAACGTATCGCCGCCAACGCAAAGGAACGCTGAGACGACATGCATAAGACGATTATCGACGAATCGGTGCGTGCTGGGTACCGGGCGCTGAAAGGCAATCGCGAATACGCCTTCACGGACATCGATTCCAAGCGCACCGCCCATCTCATCGTGGACATGCAGAACGGCTTCCTGGAGCAGGGCGCACTGCTGGAGACCCCTTCGGCGCGTGACATCGTGGATAACGTGAACTCCATCAGCGGGGCCGTCCGCTCGCATGGCGGCCTGAACGTTTTCCTGCGGTTCACCACCTCGACGACCTCGGCATGGAGCTGCTACTTCGAACGGTTCCAGGATCCGGAATTCGGTAGGAAGGAAGTCGCCGACTTCCTACCCGGAACGCACTGGCATGACCTGTACCCGGGCATTGACGTGCGGGAAGGAGAAGGCGATGTGGTCCTCGACAAGACGAGGTTCAGCGCCTTCGTCGGAGACTCCTCCAACGCACTGCAGGTTCTGAAGGAACATGGCATTGATACCGTCATCGTCTCCGGCACCCTGACCTCCTGCTGCAGCGCGTCCACCGCAAGGGATGCCCAGCAGCTCGGATTCCGCGTCATCGTGGCCGCCGACGCCAATGCGGATGTGTCCGATTTCGCCCATAACTGCGCGATCAACAATCTTGCCGCATGGTTTGCTGACATCCGGTCGACGGAGGAGATCGTTGGATTAGTGAATGCGTGCGCTGCCTAATCGTGCGACGCTGATACGGGATGATGTGAGGCGGCGACTTCCTTGGAAGTCGCCGCCTTCGCTTTGCGGTCTGCCTATCCCCGGTGGTATCGGGATAGGCCCGAAGCCAACGATGGTTTCCCCGTCCGTCGGTCGGGCTCCTCCGGTTTGATTGTCGAGGAACGGGAACCGTCTGTCGGCGGTAGCAACGTAGAGAGACCCGTTGCGGAAGATATGCAATCCATTAAAAATAAATGAATATTCGATAGAAAAAGAGACTCCGATAGTAATCGAATATTTCTATCTATCCGTGTTACTGAGAGGAAGTGAAACCAGAGGTTCCCGGACCGTCTAAGAACGAACGATCCGGGAACCCCCATGGGTGTCTACTTCTGGGAGAAGTCCTCTCCGAAGTACTTCTCGGAAATCTTGGTCAAAGTGTCATCCTTCTGCAGGTCGGTAATGGCCTTGTCGATGGCTGCCACAAGGTCATCGCTGCCTTTCCTGAACGGGAACTGCGCCGATGGTGTTTTCTCGGATTTCGCAGCGATCTTGATTTTCGCGTCCGGGTGCTGTTTGAGGTAGTCGATGACGGCGAGCCCGTCGTTGAAGGAGATATCGGCTCTACCGGACTCCAATGCGATCACCGACTGGCTGAAGTCGCCGACCTGGACGATGGAGGCGCCTTTCTCCTGGGCTATCTGGTTCCAGTTGCTGGTGCCGGTCTGCGCCGATTTCAGGCCCTCGACATCATCGAACGATTGAACCGTGTTGTTGCCCTTGTTGGCCACGACCACACCATACGAGTACGTATAGGGGTCGGTGAAATCGTATTTCTTCTGCCGCTCGCTCGTGGCGCTGATCTGGTCGGCCACGGTATCGTACTTCTTCGCATCCACTCCGGCGAGCAGGGAGTCGAATCCACCTTCCACGAAGGTCGCCTTGACGCCGATTTCCTTGGCCACCGCCTTGGCCACGTCCACGTCATATCCGGTGAGCTCGTTCGTGTCCGCGTCATGGTAGTTGAAGGGAGCGAACGTACCCTCGGTGGCGAAGATCAGCTCCCTGCCTTTTTGACTCGGGCGAGTTCACTGGACTGCCCGGCCTCACCGCTTCCGTTGTCCTGACTGGCGGCGGATGCCTGCGCGCCGCAGGCTCCGGCTGACAGCAGCAAAGCGGCGCAGGAGACGATTGCCGCGGCCTTTCCTATGGTCCTTGCGATGTTTCCCATTGTTCTTTTCCCTTCTTCGCGGATGGATGCGTAACCCCCGATACGACAATCCATGGGTGCCCTCACCTTATGGCCTTCCATACTGCAGGTGATGCCAGCCATCAAAGCACATGCACGTTCAGGACGAGGCGGCGCGCCTATACACGAAACCGATAGGCGGGTATCGAATCCAGTCCGCGCAACGGCTTGATCGGAGCCCATAGATTATTCCGATGGCGGTAAGGGTGTTTCCCGCCCCATCACCGGGTATCTTCCCATGCCAAGACGAATTGTCTTGCATCATTTCATGGGGACAGCGAAGGGGATATCAATGGTGAGCGAACAATATCGGGCGGAATGGGAGCGATGGCACCGGGACCGCGTGGACGATTTCAATGCCCCGCACAGCTGGCTGTCGCTCTCCGACCAGGTGTGGCTTAAAGAGGGGCAGCCGACTGTCATCGACGGCATTCCGGGAGAGTGGCTGCTCAGTGACGGCGATGTCGTCTACCTGCCCGACGAGTCCGGTGACGGCATCGAAGTGAACCATGAGCGGGCCTTCGGGCCGACCGAGATTCCGCTGGGCTACAACGAATACAGCGTCGAAGGATCCAGCGTCCCCGTCTTCTACCATGACATCGAACTGGAGGCGGTGGAGCGGACCAACGATAGGGGAGAGCGGATAGTCAGTATCCGCGTGCATGACCCGCGCAAGGCGGCCGAACAGCAGATAGACGACATCGAAACGTATCCCCTCGATGACAAGTGGATCGTCTCCGCCTCGTTCGTGCCGGACAGCGATGGCAGGACGGCATACCCCACGGTGGAGAAAGGCGTCCGGGAATCGTTCGACGAACTGGGCACGGTGACCGTGACCATCGACGGGGTGGAATACCCGCTGCACGTCTGGGGATACGACACCCCGGAAGGGACCAGCGCTTACATCCACCTGCGCGACGCGACCAGCGGGAAGACCACCTACGGGGCCGGCCGATATGTACGAAAGCCGTTGAAGGACCTCATCGAGGACAGAACGCTCGACCTGAACCGGCTCGTGTTCTTCCCCTGCGCCGTCACCAGCTACGTCACCTGCCCACTACCCCCGGTAGGAAACACCATCCCGGTGGAGATTGCGGCCGGAGAGAAATTGCCTCCCATCAGCGTCACCGAACGCGTCCACACCTATGAACAGTGACCAAGCATATGGGCATATGAGCGGGAAGGATTCGGCATGACGGTTGTATTGGCGGTAGAAGCACGGGGATTCGCTCCTGAAAGCCCCGACCGGGTGAGATTTTTCCCGGATACGCTGTTCCTCATCGACGAACATGGCATGATCAGCGAAACGATTCGTTCGGATGACAGAGATTTCAATGATCGTCGCCGCCAGCTGAAAGCGGCTGGGCTCTACAGGAGGATTCCTGCCGGCAGATATCTGCTGCCAGGCTTCGTGGACACGCACGTGCACGCCCCGCAATGGGCGCAGACCGGCACCGGGCTTGACGAACCTCTGAACGTGTGGCTGGACAAATACACGTTTCCGACAGAAGCCAGGTTCGAGGACGTCGAATATGCGAGGACGGTGTATGGGAACCTGGTAGGCAAACTGCTCTCGGTGGGAACGACGACCGTCGTCCACTACGCCACGATCCATCGACAGGCATCGGTCGAACTGGCGCGGATCTCCGCCGAGAAGGGGCAGCGCGCGTTGGTCGGACGTCTTGTCATGGACGATCCGGAGGCGAACCCCGACTATTATCGGGATTCCTCCACGCGATCCGGACTGGACGAGACGGAGAGGTTCATCAGGGATGTCGAGGATATCAGCCGTACAAGCCGCCAGGGCGTATATCCGGTCATCAGCCCGCGGTTCATCCCCAGTTGCACGGACGAGGTGCTCAAAGGGTTGGGAAGCATCGCCGAACGGCATCACGACACCGCGTACATCCAAACGCATTGCAGCGAAGGCGAATGGGAACATCATTACGCATTCGGAAGGTATGGAAGAAGCGACACTGAGGTGCTCAAAGGATTCGGCCTGCTGACCGACAGGAGCATCCTCGGCCATTGCGTGCATCTCTCCGACCGGGACATCGAACTCTTCCACGAGGCCGGTGCAGTCGTATCCCATTGTCCGCATTCGAACGCGTTCTTCGCCAGCGCGGTGGCTCCTGTCCGGAAATACCTGGACCAAGGATTGAAAGTTGGCCTGGGATCGGACATCTCGGGCGGCTTCACCCCGAACCTGTACGAGACCATCCGCCAATCCGTCATCTCGTCGCGAATGCTCGAAACGGGGGTGAACGCCGCAATCGCCGCCGACCGCCGTGGCGTGCCGGACAGCGCCCTCACGCTAAACCAGGCGTTCTATCTGGCCACGGCCGGAGGGGGAGAGGCCCTGGGCCTTCCGGTCGGCAGACTCGAGCCGGGCTATGCATGGGACGCCCAGGTTGTGGACGTACGCCGCAGGGAAAATCCTCTCCCCATTTTCGACAAGGATGAGGCGCCGCTCGACATCTTCCAGAAGATCATGAACCTATCGGAAGCCTCGAATATCCGACAGGTATGGGTGCAAGGGAGGCTGGTCGTCGAAAAGTGAGTGTCGGCAGCTCGGACACCTGAACATACGAAAACGGTCAATCTCACAAGCAGAAGGGAAACCCATGTCGAAGGAACTACTGGACGTCGCGGCCGGCGAACGTCCCGCCGACAAGGCGATCATCAACGGCAACATCGTCAACGTGCTCTCCGGCGAGATCTACGAAGGCGGGGTCGCCATCTACGGCGACCAGATCGCCGCCATCGGGGATATCGAATATACGATCGGCGAACAGACCGAAATCATCGACGCCGAAGGCAACTACATCACGCCCGGATTCGTGGACGCCCACATCCACCCGGAATCCACCAGCCTCGCCATACGCCAATTCGCGGACCTCGTCCTGGAGCATGGCACCACGACCATCGTCACCGACCTGCACGAGGTCGGCGTGGTCGCCGGCGAACCGGCCATCGAGGACGTGCTCGCCGAGAACGCGGACACCGGTCTGAACATCGAATACATCGTGCCCTCCCATGTCCCCTTCTCCCCGAATTTGGAAACCAGCGGCGCCATCTTCAACCACGAGATCATCAGCAAGGCACTCGATCATCCCCAGGCGGCAGGCCTGTCCGAAACGGTCGGCGAATACATCTGGCGACGCACCCCGGACCTGCTCGCGGCCATAGACGACACGCTCGCCCACAAATACGTTGTCCACGGACATCTGCCCGACTTGGACCAGAAGCACTTCAACGTGGCCATCGCAGCAGGCGTCACCACCGACCATGAGGCCATCAGCGCGGACGACGTAATCCAACGACTCCGAAACGGCGCCTACGCGCTATTGCGCGACGGGTCCGCCGCACGCAGCATAGGACAGCTGCTGCCAGTGGTCCTGGAGAAGAAACTCAACGACTCACGTGTCAGCATCATCACTGACGATCTGAGCACCACCGATGCGGTGGACCGGGGACACCTGGACGAAGCGGTGCGCAGCGCCCTGAAACTGGGGGCGGGATTCATCCAAGCCATCCAGTTCGTGACCATCAACCCGTCGAACGCCTCCGGAATCGCGACCAAGGTCGGAGCACTCGCGCCACGGCTGCGCGCGGACATCAACATCACCACCGGTCCGGATGACTTCAAGGTCCTGGCCACCATAGCCGGAGGCCAGCTGAAGGCCAGAGACGGTCGGATCATCGCTCCGAGCCCGGTCGCCGAACACACCCCGCGACTGCTGAACACGGTCCACCTGCAACGTCCGGTCACCGCCGACGACTTCGCCATCCACGTGGATGAGACCGCATCGAAGGCGAACGTAATCGTGGCCGACGTGCTCCCCTGGATAGCAATCACCCAGCGCAGGGACGCGCAGCTCGAGGTCAGGGATGGGGTCATCCAAAGCGACGTCGACCAGGACGTCCTCTACATCGCACAGGTCGAACGCCATGGAAAGAACGGCAACATCGGCAAGGCCTTCCAAGGCGGATTCCATATCAGGGAAGGCGCCATCGCCTCGTCGGTCGGCCATGACAACCACAACATCATCGTCGTGGGCACCAATCTGGAGGATCTCGCCTTCGCCGTCAACAGGGTCGCCGAACTTCAGGGAGGGCAGGTCGCGGTCAGGAACGGCGAGGTCCTGGCGGAAGTCCCGCTCCCGGTCCTCGGCCTGTTGAGCGACAAGACGGGCGAGGAACTCGCCGCGGACAAGCACAGGCTGAATGCCGCCGCCAAGGAACTCGGCAGCAGCATCCCCGACCCGTTCATCTTCCTGTCGTTCATCAGTCTCGCCGCCGTACCTGCCTATGCGGTCACCGACCATGGATTCATCGACGTAGCACAGCAGAAGGTCATCGATCCGGTGTCAAGCGTCGAATAGAGCCAGTTGCCTGACACTGACGATGGGCGGCTTCCTTTCCTCGAGTGACATATGCTCTTGGAGGGCACCGCCCACCGTTACTTTGAGTACGACGTACTTTCCGGCTGTTCACTCATTCCGTGAGCGAAGATTCCCCGTTCGTCACATTTCATGAGCGAGTTTTTGTGGTCTGAGCACATTTCATGAGCGAGCTTGCTCCCGTGCCGATTTGCGAGAAGAGGGACTTCCTTCATGAAAATGCCTGATCACATATCTAATTCCTTCAGAAAAGTGTGAAAAACATATGCTAACTCCTTCAGAAAAATGTGATTTCTGGTATCATGGTGGCATACCAATGCCGGAGTGATGAAACGGGGAGTGAAGGATGTACCGCGCCATTGACCAATGGCTTGATGAATGGTCTGACAGCGGCCACCGTTCTCCTCTGCTGTTGTGCGGAGCCCGTCAGGTGGGCAAGACGTATGCGCTCACCGCTTTGGGCAAGCGCCGCTACGATAATTGCGCCTACCTCAACTTGATGAGGGATGACGCCAAACAGGTGTTCGCGGCCGGCTATGACGCCCGGTCTGTCATCGAAAACATCCATGCATTCACCGGAACGCGCATCATGCCGGGGCGAACGCTGATCGTCATAGACGAGATACAAGAGGTTCCGGCTGCCCTGACGCTCATGAAGGCCTTCAAGGAGGAGACGCCCGAACAACATATTGCGGCAGCCGGCTCGTACATGGGCGTCGCATATCATGCCGGACGGTCGTTCCCGGTCGGGAAGGTCGATCTCAAGGACATGCATCCGCTCACCTTCTTGGAATTTCTGCATGCGGTCGGTGACGAGGCGCTGGCGCGCGTCGTGGAGCAATTGGACATGCGGCGTGCGGAACTGTTCGGCAATCGTCTCGAACGCCGGCTCAGGCAGTACCTATACATAGGCGGCATGCCCGAAGCGGTTTCCGCTTTCGTCGCGGGTGACAACGACTATGAAGGAGCACGTCGGGTGCAATCGCAGCTGCTCGACGAGTACGACAAGGACTTCTCGAAGCACATCACCAACAAGACCCTGCTGGAACGAACAAGGCTCGCCTTTGACTCCATCCCCGCCCACCTTGGCCGTGAGAACCACAAGTTCATCTTCGGGCACATCCAGCGAGGAGCTAGGGCCAAGGACTTCGAGGCAGCGATTGAGGTCATCACCGACTCCGGATTGGCCAGCCGCGTATACCGCGTCGACAAGCCGGCGCTGCCGTTGCGCAACTACCGTGACCTTTCGGCATTCAAACTCTACCTGCTCGATGTCGGATTGCTCGGTGCCGACATGGATGTCGACCTCGCGGATGTGCTGCTGCGCAACGACGCACTGGTCGAATACAAGGGCGCGATGATTGGACAGTATGTATGCCAGCAGCTTGTCGCTTCTGACGTCACGCCTTACTACTGGAGCCGTCCCAACGCGCAGGGCGAGGTTGATTTCATCGTCAAACGGAACGGCGAACCAGCACCTCTGGAGGCGAAGGCCGAAACGAACGTGCACGCGAAGAGCCTGCGAACTATGTGCAACGAAACCGGATTGCACGGGTATCGGACCTCGATAAAGGGATATCGGGAACAGGATTGGCTCACCAACGTGCCTCTGTGGATGGTGGGCGCGTACTTCGACCCGGCCAACGATCCGGCAGGTAGCCAAATGCCGTCCGAGGCATACCTCTCGCCATTGAGCGAAGAGGAGAAAGCGCTGCTGACTGGTTCCGCAATGAAGGGATGAGGATACGATTTCGGTAGTCGTGCCTTGCGCTATATCGTGGAAAAATTCCAAGATTAAGCTGGGCCGGTACATATTAAATGACATCAGAAACAATTGAGGGGACATATCCCGGTCCATTCAGTTCGGAATATGTCCCCTTTCGTCAGGCTTTATCGAGTTGACTGTCTATCAGTCAATATTCCCTAACGTTTGGAAGCGTTCGAATCCGCCGTACAGCGAAGTCAGGCGCTGGTATTCGTCCTTGTCGTAGAACGAGCAGTGGCCAGCGGTGAAGGATTTCGCCACCTCGACGGCGAACCGGGCGGTTTCCTCCACATCCGTGCCGTGCGTGGCACCGGTGGCGCAGCCGGCCACTATTTGTTCCACGGTGATGGCGACGCCGATCACCGGGGCCGAGGTGGCCGTGGCTGGCTGCAGGATGCTGTTGAGGTGGTACAGGTCGTTGCCGTATGGGGTGATGTCCTGTTGGCTCAGTGCGAACACCTGTGGCATGCGGCCCGTGGTGCGGGTCATGATGTCCAGCATATCGTTGCTGACGGGCAGGATCGCGCCTTTGAGCACGGTGGGCGAGATGGCGAATCCGTTGACGTTGATGATGCGGTTGCCTTTGGTGGTGTCGATGGAGAGCACGGCATCCATGCGTTCGTCGACTTCCTGCTCGTTCATGGTGGCCATGTCGATGGGGGAGTCCATGAACGGCACCGGCTCATGGGGAATCGTAGGTGCGTCGGGGCACACGTGCGTGCCGATGATGACGTCGCCGTCGAGCACGTCGCCGTTGCGGTGCATCTCGGCTAGTTTGAGCGCGGCGGTCAGCGCGGCAAGCGCTCCGTCTCCGTCGGAAACCTGTCCGATGAGACCAGGCCGTGCGCCGATGCCGCCCAGCCTGCCGACGATACCGAGCGTGGGGGAGTCCCCGCCAACGGTCTTGCCCGTGCGGCCGGGAATGATGATTTTGACGCAATCGGTGGAACCGCGGTCCGTGCTGATGGTGTGTACGGTCACATCATCAGCACCGCGTTCACGCAGCAGTGAGGCCACGGCGTCGCCGTTGGCCTGCGGCGTATCCAATAGGTCATACATCTCCAGCATCTGACGCAACAGCATGAATCCTCCTCCTACTTGGTCACCATGCGAAGGTCGCCGGCGGCCTTGATGCGGATTCGGCTGGTCTTGCCCGGGTAATAGGCCAACGGCACGTCTTCGGAGTCGATGATCTCGACGGTCGCTTCATCGGCGCCGGCGCGGATGGCGGCCGCAATCGCCTCCTGGCGGGCGTGCTCGAGGGCCTCCTCGCGGCCGATTTCCTCGTAGTCGACGAGTTTCTCGAACATGCCGGAGACCTTGGAGATGGCGGAGCCGATGGCGTTGGCGCATCCGGCGAATTCCGGGCAGGCCACGGACTTGGTGCCGGCCAGATCGTTGGGGAGCAGCACGGAGCCGCCGCCGACCAGGATGGCGTCGATGGGTTCGCTGGAGATCTTCATGGAATCGATGGCGTCTTCGACCATTTCGCGCATGACCGCGTATGCCTTCTCGGCAACCTCCTGATCGATGCCGCTGGTCAGCGAGGGGTCGCCGACGGAGGCCTTGCCCAAGCGATCCGCGATGTCGGTGGCGGTGATGACGTCGCCACCGAAGCACAGCGCCTTCTCGGTGATTTGGTAGCCGACCGAATCGGGGCCGACGGTCACGGTGCCGTCATCGTGCGTGCGCACGATGGAGCCTCCGCCCAGGCCGATGGAGATGACGTCGGGCATGCGGAAGTTCGTGCGTACGCCGCCGATGTCGACCGCGACGCCGCTTTCGCGCGGGAATCCGTGGGAGAGCACGCCGAAGTCGGACGTGGTGCCGCCGACATCGATGACGATGGCGTCGTTGAGCCTGGTGAGGTAGCTTGCGCCTCGAATCGAGTTGGTCGGGCCGCAGGCGATGGTCAGAATCGGGTAGCGGCGGGCGTTCTCGATGGTCATGAGGGTGCCGTCGTTCTGGGAGAGGTAGACCTCGGCGTTGACGATGCCCTTGTCCTTGAGACTTTGGGCGAAGCCGTCGGTGAAGCGTTCCGCCACTTCGGTCAGGGCCGCGTTGAGGATGGTGGCGTTCTCGCGCTCGATCAGACCCATCGATCCGATTTCGCTGGAAATGGATACAGGGAAGTCCTCGCCGAGGATCTCATGGGCGATCTGGGCGGCGTGGGCCTCGTCATCATTGCGCATGGTGGAGAACACGCAGGAAATGGCCAATGCCTTGATCTTGCCCTTGACCTTGTTCAGGAAGGCACGGCAGGCTTCTTCGTCGAATTCGTTGAGACGCTTGCCGTTGAACTCGAATCCGCCGCCGATGATCGTCCAATCGACGCACACGGCGCGGATGGAATCATCCCAGTCCACCATCGGCGGGATGCCTTCGCTGGCAGGTGCGCCGATGCGCAGGATGGCGATGGGCGACAAGCCCTTGCGTTCCACAATGGCGTTCGTGCACTGCGTGGTGCCGAGCATGGCCTGATTGATGAGCGCGGCGTCCACGTCCGACTCTTCCAGTACGGCATCCACGGCATCCATGATGCCGCCGTACACATCCTGGGTGGTGTGCCGCTTGACGGCGGCCACCACATTCATGTCCTCATCGATGATGACAGCATCGGTATTGGTGCCGCCCACGTCGATTCCCAATTTGTACATGGTCACTCTCCTTTGCGCTTCGAACGTTCTTCAACGGGAATGTAATCGGTATCGATGCCGAAGTATCGTGGGCCGACGAGCTTGAGGCCCTCTTCCGTGCGCCACTGCGGTGCGCACGGAAGACCGACGATGAGCACTCGTTTGCCGTACTTCACGGCCTCGTTCGGTACCGGCGTGTATGTGTCGTGGTCGACTAGGCAGATGAGATCGGGGGCGGTGGCGAGGGTTTCCCCATCCACTTCGCAGCGGAGGTTCTCGTTCTGGTATTCGACCGCGGCCTTGTGTCCTTTGTCACCGCCGATGCCTTCGAGTACGACCTTGCCGAAGTTGAAGGCGCCGCGGGTCTCGCGCAGCACGTCCACGACCTTGCCGCTGAACAGACGGTAGCCGTCGGTCAGTTCGAGGAACCGCTGTTCGGTGGTTGTGTCGGCCAGTCCCTCCTTGATGGAGCGGATGGCCTTGCCGTATTGCTCGCATTTGGTGATGATGCCCTTGACTCCCCACTGGCGGCACATTTGCGCGCTCATGGTGTACAGACAGATCATCAGCTGGCCCCCGACCACGTTGGTGATTGAACGTGCGATATCTTCGGTCCATTTGTTCGAGACGTTGCTCATCACGCCGGCATTGCCCTTTTCGTCGCTGTAGGCGAGCGGGGTGGCGGAAGCTCCGCCGATGGTGAAGGTGACCATCTGCAGTTCCGGGAAGGCGCGGCCCATACCGTCCACATCGACCAGGGGGATGCCTCGGCGGGCCGCTGCGGCGATGGGCAGCATCGAATTGACGCCGCCGGCCTCCATGGGCATGGTGGCGTAGACCTTATGGCCGGAATACTGTTCGACCAGGTCGAACAGGCGGTCGAAATCATCGCGGCCACTGCCTTTCTCGGTCATCACGGTCGGGGCGCCCATCATCGCGCATGGGGCGATGAACGCGTCGTCGGGAAGCTCGTCGGGCTCGATAAGCGTGACCGGCCCGCATTCCCTGACGGCCTGTAAGGCTATGAGCCGGCCGATATAGGGGTCGCCGCCACCGCCCGCGCCCAGTAATGCGGCGCCCAAGGCGATGTCGTTGATTTCGTCAACGCCGATGGTTCTCATCGCGTGTCCTTTCATTGATGGTTCCCTTGGCGGACTGCTCCTGCCAAGGCATGTCACAGCACGGTCTCGATGTCCTCGAACGGGATGTAATCGAGGTCGTAGCCAAACCAGCGTGGCCCCGCCAAGTCGATGCCCGCAGGCGTGCGCCATACCGGGGCGCAGGGCAGGACCAACATGATGACGCGCTTGCCGTATTTGAGGGTTTCCGTGGTCACGGGGATGAAGGTGTCGCAATCCACCAGGCAAATGAGATCAGGGGTGGTGGCCACGGGCTTGCCGTCGAGATATGCGATGAGGTTCTCGTTCTGGAATTCGATGGCACCGGTATGCGTCTTGGAACCGCGGATGCCTTCCAGTTCGGCGCGGCCGAAGTTGAAACCGCCACGGGTCTCACGTGTCACGTCGGTGATTTTCGCTTCGATCAGGCCGACTGCCCCGATTTTGTCGAACAGGGCGGCGCGGGGAGTTGGATAGCCTTCGGTGGCGGCGATGTCCTTGATATGGCGAATCGTTTCTCCGATGAATTGGGCCTTGGTCAGCGAATCGCGAACGGCGGCGTGCTTCATGGTCTTGCCGGACATGAACTGGCCGAGCGCGATGCCCTGGCCTCCCATTGCATCCACGGTGGCGCGGCCGAGATTCTCCATCCAATCGTTGTCGACGGTGGTCAGCATGGCCACGTTGCCTTTTTCATCGGCGAAGGCCATCGGCCAAGTGTGCACGCCGGCGATGTTGTAGGAGTCCTGCTGCAGTCCGGGGAAGGCGCGGCCCATGCCATCGACGTTGACCAGGGGAATGCCGGCGATGGCGGATGCTGCAACTGGAATGACCGAATTCATGCCTCCGATTTCCGAGAGTACGAATGCGTCCAGTTTGCGTCCGAGCTGTTCCTTCTGTGCTGCGAGCAGGTTGGTGATTTCGCAGCCGTTGATGCCTTTTTCAGCGAGTACGCTCGGCGCGCCCACACCTCCGATGGTGGCCACAAGCCATTCGTCCGGGACCTCGTCGGCGTCGTACAGTTCGATGCTTCCGGCCTTGTCCAATGCCTGACGGGCGATGAGACTGCCCACATAGGGGTCGCCGCCACCGCCCGCGCCGAGCAGTGAGGAGCCGAGCGCGATATCGGGGATGTCCGAAGAAACCAGATGACGCATGTCAGCGCTCCTTTCGGGTCAGCAGGATGGAACCATCGAAACTGGGCAGCTTCATCAGGCGGTAAGTAATCACGTAAAGCACGATGGACACGACGATGCCATTGACCGGCCCTAGGAAGAACGGATGATCGAGGAAGGCGAGGGCAGGTACGGAGGAGAAGGTGCCGCCGGTGATGAGAGCGACGACCGAACCGACGATGAACGAGACCAGGCCTGGCACGGAGAAACCGTCAAGCGGACGGAAGTTCTCGGGGCGGGCTTTACGCACCAGCCAGTAGTCGGCGATCATCGATCCGGCAAGGGCAGGAATCATCGCGGAAAGTACGGTGAGGAACATCTGGAAGTAATCCATGATGCCCGCCGCGGCCAGTGCGATGCCAAGAACACCGGCAATGGCGGTGGACACGCGGTAGCCCTTGTCGCCCTTATCGGCGATGACGGCGAAAGCCAGACCTGCGGAGTAGGCGTTGCCGACGTTCACGGACCAGGTGGAAAGCACCAGGGCGATCAGCGCCACGCCTGCAAGACCCATGGAAGCCATGATCTGGGAGATGTCGCCGCCGGACTCGGGCTTGACGATGGACAGCATCGCGCCCATCATGAGCAGGATGACCATCGGGGGCCAGATGCCGATGATGCTGGAAAGCACGGCGCCCTTGCGATCGCGCGCGTAACGGGTGAAGTCGCCCACCGTGGCGCCGCCGACGGCGAAGAAACCGACGGCGATGTTGATGCCTGCGACCAGTCCCATGCTCTCCTTGGGTACATAGGCGGTCAGGGTTCCCAAGCCGGTGCCCGACAGGGAGGAGAACAGGCCATATGCGCAGATAATGAACAGTAGTGGTGCCGCGATGTAGTTCACCCACTTGACTCCGTCGAAGCCGAGGATGGCGGTGACCAACATGAGAGCGCCCAGAACGATCGAGGCGATTTGCGGGGAGACGCTCAGTCCGAGTTTGCCGACCATGAGGGAGAACGATGCTCCGCAGACGGCCGCCTGGACTCCGAACCATCCGATGAGCGAGATGCCCAAGATGATGGAGATGATGTAGCGGCCGCCTTTACGGCCCAATGCGGCGGTGGACATGGCCGATGTGGGCAGGCCGGTGTCGGTGGCTTCCATGGCCACGAAGCACATGTAGGCCAGGATGATGCCGAAGCCGATGAACGCGGCCCAGAACGCATCCCAAAGGGTCAACCCGGCACCAAGGATGGCTCCGGTCATCAGCGTGGAGACGTTGATGGAGTTGCCGATCCAGATGCAGGCGATGGACCACCATCCACGGCGGTCGGATTCGGGGATATAGAGGCTGTCCGATTCGAAGCTCGGCTCCTGAGACGTAACTGCCGCTTCCGTTTGTGGCATAGGGGATGACACTCCTTGTCTTTCTCTCTTTGTGCACTTACATGCTTGTGCTTTTGGGCTTGTCGTTGCCGACTCCGCCGGTCAATTATCGCGCGTGACGCTGCTCAGGGCAGGAGCATGTCCGAATACAGTTCCGGCCGTCGGTCCCGCAGATACGGGCTGGTCTGGCGGTGGGCGATAATCTCATCGAGGTTCAAATCAATGGTGAGTGTTCCCTCGGCCTCATCAGGCAACTCGGCGATGACCCGGCCTCGAGGATTACAGACCTTGGTATGCCCGCCCATATACAGGTCTTTCTCCAGGCCGTACCGGTTGACTGCGCAGAGGAAAACCGTGTTCTCAAGGGCGCGTGCGGGTACGTTGATATCCCACACGTCATGATCGGGCTCGCACCATGCCGACGGGCACAGTATGATTTGGGCTCCCTTGAGCGTCAGCATGCGTGCGACCTCCGGATATCCCATGTCGTAGCAAATCATGATACCGACGGTACCGAAATCCGTCTTGAATACAGGAGACCCGTTGCCTCCGCGGAAGTAGAAGCGCTCCAATGCCCACAGATGCTGCTTGTCGTAGACACCGGCGATTTCACCTGTGCGGTCGATGAGCACGGCGCTGTTGAACGGCACTCCAGGCAAATCTTCGTGGTACAAGGCGATGGGCGCAACCACGTAGAGGTTCGAATCCCTTGCAGCGGCGCGTAAGGCCGTGATTGTAGGACCATCAATCGACTCCGCGAGCTCGGTGATGTGCGGTCCTACGATACTCAGCTCATAGCCGGTGGTGAACAACTCCGGGAAAACGATCATGTCGGCCCCGGCATCGCCGGCCCGCCGGATCATCGGCAGGGCCTTGGCGATGTTGGCTTGAGGATCGCATAATTCGCTTTCGAACTGCGCCAGTACGATACGCGCCGTCTGCTTCGTCATGCGGTTGTCCTTTACAACACCTGCTCGGTACGGGCGAATTCAACGGTTTCCACGCCCTTGGCCTTGGCGTAGGCGACCATGATCGCCCAGTACAGCAGACCGGCGATGATCAGCGAATTCAAGCCGGGGATGCCGATGGAGTAGATGCTGGTCACCTCGCCCACGGCAAAGCCGATGACCCACACAATCAGAGCCACGGGGTTCCACTTCTCAACGCTTTCCGGCAGGGTTCCGGCATCTCGGGTGGCTTCGAGATCCTTGCGGCCGCGGCGCAGGATGTAGTAGTCGATGACCATCACGCCTGCTACCGGGGGAATGGCCACGCCAAGCAGCGTCAGGAAACCGGTGAAGTAGTTGATGATGCCGATGACGGACAGGAACGTGCCGACGATGCCGAGTCCCCACACCAATGCGTTGCGGTTGAGCTTGCGGTTGAACAGCGCATTGACCATCGTCGACAGGCCGAGCGAGGAGGAATACAGATTGATGTCGTTGAGTTTGACGGTGGACGCGACCACGATGAGTACGCCGATTACGCCGGAGGTGGCCATCATCATGTCGACCACGTTGTTCGTGCCGGTGGCGTGAGCCAGAAGAACGGCCAGCAGGTTCATGCCGAGCTCGCCGACGAACGTGCCGATGAGGGTCATCCAGAACACTTCGGTGCCATTGCGCAGGAAACGTCCGTAATCAGGAGTGCAGATGGCACCGGCGATGAAGCCTCCGGCCACCATGGTGGTCGCAGCTCCCAAAGACATGGCAGGGCCGGGTGCTGGCGTATTGAACAGTGAGGAGAGCGGATTGGACTGGAACATCACGAAGGATGCATAGAGCACCACGAGGATGAACAGCGGGACGAACACAGTGGCGAAGTTGGCGATGGCCTTGACGCCGAACACCACGAGTACGGTGATAGCGATGCCGGTGACAATCGACCAGACAGGGGTCTCGAGCTTACCGAGGAAGTCCGTGAAAGACAGGATATTGGCCATACCTTCACCGAACACGGAGTTCTGCACGCCGAACCAACCGACCATGGAGATGGCCATCACGCCGCCGAAGATGGCGGATCCCATCTTGCCGAAACCGGTCCAGCGAGAAAGCAGACTGGTGGAAAGACCCTCGCGCGCGGCCGCCGTGCCGAGGGCCCAGCTGATGACCTGAAGCAAGACGGAGCCGAGCATGGTCGCCCAGAACGCGCCCCAGAAGCTCATGCCATAGCCAAGGGATGCGCCGAGTACCAGCTGGGAGACGCAGCAGATGCTGCCGATGCGAATCACCAGAATCTTCCAGAACGGCTGCTTGGCGTTGGCAGGAACGCGAGAAAGCGTGTAGTCATTGTCCTGCACGGACTGTTCCGTGTTTTTCGCGGCTGTGATGCTGTCTGTGCCGATGCCTGTCGTTTGAGCTTGTGTGGTAGACATGACCGACTCTCCTTATCGAATGAATGTAACGACGATATTCCTCTCGCGACTCGTGCATTATGTTACGAATGGATGAACAGAGGAAAGATATTGATGTATGGGCAGTACGTCACTCCTAGCAATGTGAGGAGTTTTATGCTTTTCATAAAAAGTTCGAAGGCCAGTCCGCATGATGGACTTTGATCTGTGACAGATAGTGAACTCATGTCTTCGCTCGATATTGGGAGCCGAGGACCCATTAGAAATGGTAACTGTTGAGCAATCGGATTGGCTTATGCCGATGTGTTAATAATGTCTGTCGTTATCCTGTCGGTATTTTGCGGCTGCGGAACGGACGGACGCCTCGGAGGATGTAGATGCATTCGTCGGTGGGCAGCAGGCCGAGTTCGTCGGGCTGCATGAGCTCGCGCTTGGTGCGTCGCCAGCTGATGTTGTACGTGCCATTGACCCCGCGGCTTTCGCCGTCGTCCATGACGTCGATGGTCTGGAAGCCGAGCCGTTTGGACACCCATTCCAGCGTGCTGGTTTCCGTGCCGCCGAGGAACAGCATCGAATCACAGTTGCCGACGATGGTCTCCCAATCGTCCCGGTACATGGCCTTGCCCTGAGCGTAGTTCTGGATGATGACCGAACAGGAGATGCCGCGGCTGCGGATGGTGGCGATGAGCCGCGTGAAGTTCGGGATACGCCCGATGTTGGCGAACTCGTCAAGGAAGCAATGCAATTGCATTCGCTTGGCGCCGGATGCCTCGTCGGCATGGTCGGCCCGGTACACGTTGGACTCGAACAGGCACTGGTAGAAGATCGCGGCCAGCGCGGAGAACGTTCCCTCGGTATCCGGCAGGGAGAGGAACACCGCAGTCGGACGCGACATGATCTCATCCAATCGGATGGTGTCACCGGACAGGAGCCGCCGCACGCTGCCGACCTCCAACGGTGATAGGCGCACGCCCAACGACGTGATGATCGAACGCTTCGTCTCGCCCGCGCCTTGGATGAACTTGCGATACTGGCGGGCTGCGAAGTCCAGTCCCTCCAGTGTCTGGCGTGATTCGGCGTCATGCCGTTCGGGTGCCTTGCGGTATTCGGCCACGAGTTCTCGCGCCGCCTCGAACATCAGATCCACGTCCGAGACCATCGTCTCGTCCGTCTCGCTGGAGTCCATGAGCAGCAGCAGGTCCATGACCTGGGTCAGGTCGGGCTCGCGTTCCGCGAACCGGACCCACGCGGTCAACGCAGTCAGCAGATTGCGTTCGGCCCGCTCCCAGAACCCGTCGCCGGAATCATGGCGCGGACCCTGCCCCGTGGTGTTCGAGATGATGTTCTCCGTCAGACGCAGGATTCCGGCCTCGGGGTCGCGCGGGTCGATGTATCGCATGGGATTGAACCGGTCGGACCGGTCGAGGTCGATGAGATCAAGGCAGCGGATCCCATATCCTCTGCCTTGCAGCGTGCTACCCACCGCGGCGCGGATCTCGCCCTTCGGGTCGGTGACCGCATACGACATGTTCGTCTGCCGCAGGTTCGGCAGCACATATCGACGGGTTTTGCCCGAGCCCGATGATCCGATCACCAGCACGTTCAGGTTGCGTTGCGTGATCCTGCCATCCAACCCCAATGATTCCGTGGCCGTCATCAGCAGGTTCCGGCGGCCATCCTGAAAGAACGGCTTGATGTCGGCCGGAGTTCCCCAGCGAGCCGACCCGTGTTCCTCGCCTTCGCGCAGGTCTCGCCGCATCGACCAGCGGTACAACAGCGCCAGTCCCGCGGCCAGGATCGAGGCAACGCCCGCGAGCAAGTCAGTCCGGTCCAACGACAGTCGCAGGGGATCCGTGAGGATGCCATCGAACATGCCGTCGATGGCACGGGCCAGGCCGAGGCCCGCGGAAAGATTGGACCGTACCTGCATCGAGATCCGATTGGCAAGCCAGAACAGCAGTACGGCCAGCGTGGCCGGCATGAGGAGACGCAGGAGCCTGTTCATCGCGACGCCTTTCTGAGGCTTCGGCCTTCACGTCCCGCCGCCTGTCGGGCACGCAATCGTGATGCGGTGAGCTTGTGCAGTGATTCCAGTACATCGTCACGTGTGAGCGGGGTGGCATATGTCTGCGAGGACGATTCGGGTGTGACGGTCATGGAAGTTTCCGGGGCTGATGGTGATGCCGGGGTCAGGTCATCTGCAGCGTCCCCGGACCGGCCATGCCGCCGTCCGCCGGACACGGTCTGCCCGTCCCCGCCATCGACGTCGGGCGCGATGGGATGCTTGTCGGCCCGGTCGTCTTCCATCGCCTGGCCATAAGAAATGACAAGCATGTGCATGCCCCGCCATTCGACCGATCCCACGCCATGCTCGCCGCACAGGATACGGGAAAACAGGGGAGGGGAGACGACGTCGTTCATGTCCCTCGCCTCCAATCGAGTGAGGTTCCGGCCGCGATCATGTCCGCTTGGATCAGTATCTCCCGGTCAACGGGGAGAACGCCATGGGATGCCATGATCGAGCGGGACGGCTCCGGTTCCCGGGCCCACCCGCTGACGACCACGAGATCCCCCTGTGTCAGACGTCGCTCCCGGCAATAGTCGGGCATGACGTCGCCGGCCTCGACCCGGACAGGTTCGACCAGACCATCCGGCATACGGATGCCGACGCGCAGCCGGACCGACTCCGTTCCCGAAGCGGCCAGCATGTAACGGGGATCGTCGAGCAACGTTCCTCGGACGATGAGATATCGGCGTGCTGCCATGATGGGCTCCTGACTGTCGTGACCGACACTGCTGCCGCGGGTTTTGCTTCGACGTGCGATGGCGTCCGTACGGGGCATCGCACGGGATAACGGCTATCGGCTCCGGGTCCGTTCGTGCTTACGGGGTGGGATCGTCTGGCCGGTGTTCCCGGACAGTTTTCTGTCGATGCGCTCATGCAGCTCGTTGAGGGTGTCCTCCTTGCTGATCTTCTCCTCTTTCGGTGCGGAAGCGGTTTGGGACGGCTGGTTCCTTGAATGGGATTCGGTGCTCTCCGGCGATTGGTCCGGAACCTTCGCGTCATGGCCGATCAGGCGCAGCTCGTAGCCGACGTCACCGAGCGCCCTCCTGACCGCATGTGTGACATGATCGAGATCCCGACCCTCGAAATGCACCCACGTCGCGTCCTCACCACGTTCCACCGCATAACGGACCCCGGCGCGGTCAAGACTGGACATGACCGCGCGCACCTGCTCCCTGTCCAGTTCGAAGATGTGGATGTCCCCGTTGGCCGCGCGTTGCAAGCGTTTCTCACTCATCCGTCCCGTATGCGCCACCTGTCGCGCGGCGTCACTCATCCCGCTGAATGCGCGCGCCCCGGCCCGCAGGAACCATGCGGCGGTCCACTCTCCCACACGCAACGTCAGTCCGGCGCCCGTGCGCGTGACCTCCATCGTGGTTTGCCGTCCGACGTCTTCCAAACGTTCCTCGATCATGCCTGACTCCTCCTTTACGTGATTGGCAGTGGCAGCCGACGACTATTCATGGCGTTCGATGCGACGGAACCGATTCGGATTGCCTCACCCGCAGACGAAGGCGACGCAACGTGTCGAGTTCATTGGCCAGCCGGTCAAGCCGGCGTTCCCTGTCCCGAAGCTCACGAGCCAGCTCGCCGGATCGAACCCCGTCTGCGGTTTCGGCATCCGTGCTCTCATCCAACGCCACCAGCAGCGCCTGGAACGCCTCACGTTCGGAGGCTATGCGGTCCGTCACATCCCGGATCGCGTCATCGACCGAGACGTCGTCGCGCTTCAGCCGTGTGGCCGTGTTGAGCTCGTCGGCCAGATCGTGCAGCTGGTCGAGTTTCCTCGCCTGCATCCGATACCAGTTGCGTTGCGCTTCCGACTTGCCCGGCGTGAACTGTCGTTCCCTCGTCGCGGGCTCCAGACGGATGGGTGGCCGGGAGAAGAACGCATACAGCTCCTCCGGTTTGATTCGTCGGACATACCGGCCTCGCCGATCGGTGATGACGCATGGGGATGCGGTCGGCAGGTACGCGCGATACGTGTCGCCGTCCCGCACGATGGCGACGGCCGGGACCGTCAGGGCCAGACGCCGGCGTGTGCCGGGCAGCCAGACGCGCATCATGCCATCATCCGACGCCGCGATCATCCTGCGGTTGAAACTGATCGGCGTGACGGTGCTCCGTCCGATGCGCGCCATGATGTTCGGCTCATCATAGGCCCTGCCAAGCCGAACATCGCGGACCTTCAACCCGCTCGCCACATCGGTGAACGTGAGATGCCGTCCGCGCACATCGACCCTGACGCCGCTTTGCCCCAACGCCGAGGAGAACGAGTCGAAATCCACGGACGCGGCGGCGGCCGCATCGACCGCCAGTCGGATGCGGTCCTTGACCGCGTCCCCCTTGGCCGACGCATACAACTCACCCAGACCGAAGCCATGACGCTCCGTCCTCAGCCCGTCCCGTGTCCGGCTGCGGTCCCGTCGAGGAAGCACATCCAACCCACGCTCCCGGCACAACCTGTCGCTCACCTCCCGCCACGCGCCGAGCGTGTGCTTCTGGACACGAAGCTTGCGCCGGGTCTCCGTATTGGCCGCGCAGATGATGATGTGATTGTGCGTATGGTCACGATCCACATGCGTGGCGATCACATACTGGTGGGCGCCGCCGGTGATCTCCTCCACGAAGGCGATGCCGAGCTCATGCACCTGCCGTGCGGTCAACCGTCGGCTGTCGTCCGGGCTGAACGACTGGATGACATGATGGGCCAGCACCCCGCCGTCCCGTCTGCCCGCCGCCGTCCGGTCGATAGACTCCAGCATCGCCTCGGCCAGTGCGGACGGATCTGAGACCATGTCCGAATAGTTCGCCGTCACCAGGGCTCCTCCCTCGGTCTTGTCCGGATTGATGATGTACGCGATGGACAGATGCAGCGTGGTCTTGATCTGCCCGACCTTGACGACCGCCATGGCCTCTCCTCACCTTTGTGCCGCGAGCTGCTCGTCGCGTTCGCGGCACATGCGCATGAACAACGCACGCAATTCGTCCTGCGCCGCCAAGACCCGGCCGATATCGTCGGAGGACAAGTGATCGTAGGTGTTGGCTCGACGTGCGATCTGGTTCACGTTGTTGCCGATGCGAGCCATATCCGCCCGTACCTTGTCCGGATCGAGGGCGACCGTGACCGTGACGACCCGTGCGTCGATGAGCAGCCTCCTCGCATGCGCCGAGAACGACAGTTCGCCGCCACGGGCTCGCCGAACCTTCCGATAGAACCGGTCGGCTTGGTCCCATTCCTCCGGGGTGAACGTCACCGCCTTGCGTACGCAGCGGGTCGGATGAGTCGCCTGCCAGCTCATGGCGCGAGCCTATCGGGTTCCGGGTGTCCCGGTCGGCGATCCCGGCCGGGATCGCCCGCAACCGTACGTACGGTTGCTATGCTTGCTGCTCCTTCCTCTGACGTGACGACGGTGTCGTCACGGAGCCTCAAAAACCGGGTGTGACCATCGGTGCAGTGCATGCTGGTTATCCTCGTTTCCATTCGTGTGGAAGACATTCAACACGAAGACGGGAGGGACGATGGTCCCCGACCGGTTTACGACAACGACGTCGAGGGGAGTGATGATGGCGGCCAGCAAGACAGCCAAGGCCAGGGCGCAATGGGTGGCGCAGGCGATGGAGGAGGAGAGACAAAGACTGGAGAGACGGCGTGCGCTGTTGGGTCGTCTTTACGACGAGATCGACCGGTATCTGCAGGCGGCAGGGCGCATCCGTCCTCTGCTGAGGGAGCTGTCGGACGAGTTCGGCGTCTCCCGCGCGGAGGTGAAACGGCTGTTCTCCCTGAGCGACAGGGAAACGGCCGTGCTGTACGACCGGCGTGCCCTGTCCGGGGATTCGCCGGCCTCCGATCCCGAGGTTTCCGGTGTCGGAATCGGAGACGAGTCAACGGCCGTTCATGGCCCTGATGACGGCGTTCCCGGAGTTATGGACGTCGCGCACGAGGGCGAGGGACAGCACGGATTCGACGCTCTGGCCCATGAGCTCGGCTACGACGAGCGGGTTCCCGCCGGTCTGGGACAGGGAGACCTGGGCGAACCTACGTCGCAGGGCGGTTGGTGAGCAGCCGGTGGCCTCATGGATGATCCGGTTGACTGTGTCCTCGCATACATGGGCCCGGCCACGTTCCCCGGGGAATGTGAAACCGGAACCTCTGACCAGAATCGCATGGGCGAGAGGTTCGGCTACGGGTACGATCCGTTCGCGCGAGCCTTCGCCATGGATGCGCAGGCCCCATCCGCCGTCATCGAACCGTGTCAGGTCCTCGCCTCGGAGACGGGCGATCTCGCCGCGGCGCAGTCCCATGTCTCCGGCGAGGACGACCATCATTCTGCTGCGCACGTCCCAATGGGTGCGGCCATGCTCCATGTCGTCCTCGGAGGCCGTCGGGCGGAACCGTTCCCTTCGTGCCTCGGGAACGAACGGCATGGGATTGTCCCGCAGCATGGTGTCCGCGACCCACCCGAAGAAGGACTCGAGTATCTTGCGGTCATCATGGACCGAACCTGCGGGTGCGTGTTTCCTGCTGAGCCATGCGGACACATCCTCCGGGGTCACCTCGTCGGGGTCGAGTCGTACATAGGCCGCGAAGGCCATGACCCGGGAGCTGTAGTACGCGGACTCCGCGGACGCATACCGGAGCCCGATCCTGTCCGTGAGCCAGCTGCCGATCCAGCTCCTCCATAGTGATGAGCATTGTCCCTTCACACGTGTCATAGGCCACCTCGATCCGTGTTGAGGACAGTGTACCCACATATATATTGCGAACGTTCGCATTAAGTGGTTTCCCTGATGGATTCACATGGATCCCGTTCGCGAAAACCCCGTTTCGACGGACTGGATTAAAGGAATTCCTCGTATCTCTAGGCATTATGGTGCAGCCATGCGCAAGTGGGATGTTATGGTGGGCATGGGGGATACAACAACGATCCGATTCGATGACGGGCACAGGAACACGATTCCTGCATCCGCCATAAAGCAAACGTTATCAATACCAAGGATGCAGGTCGTGCGATGAAGCATGCCCGGCAATATCGCGCGGCCGGCGACCCGGTATCGCGTGATGAGGTAAAGGCAGGGGCCGCGACGAGGCGGCCATGAGGGAAAAGGGGAAAACCATAATGTCTTTCAACCACGATGATGCTCCCGAACCGAAGAACCCATGCGCAATGGAGGCTGCGATCGCGGCGTCATCCAACCGGCCGGGACACCGACAGCCGGAATCGGAGATCCAGCCGACACTGTGCGGGGAATGCCACCGGCCGTTGGCCGAAGGGTGCCACGTCGACTTCTGGAGCATAGCCGTCTCTTCGGCTGAATACCGGTTCGTGGCCATGCAATCCCATCCTGCGGGAAAGCGGGGGAGTACAAGATGAGCGTCGAAGCCTATTCCTACGTGATGACGATTACCTGCCTCATCCCCAACCACATCGCCCAGGCGGTGCTCTCCCATCTCGCCAACCACGCCGACCGGCGTGGCCGGCACGCATTCCCCTCGGTGACCACCTTGGCAGTGGCGATCCGGTGCTCGGAACGGTCGGTCCAGCGGCATCTGCGTTGGCTTGAATCACGTGGATTCATCAGAAGATCCTCCAACCTGAGCCGGGTACGCAAGCTTCCCGCATGCAAACGACCCATCGTGTACGAGCTGAGCATGAACGAGGCGATGCGCACGGTATTCATCGAGGAGTACAGGGCCCGCCTGGCTACCGGGGACGGCATTACCTCGCGGATCCATGAATCATACCGGCCGATTGGCGGGGCCGATGCGAGTCCGCCGACGATTCCCGAGGAGACGCAGGGAACGTCCCATGAGCCGTCTTCCGAAACGATTCGGCGAGGTGACAGCGGAGGCTTGAATGCGGTGCTCCGCATGTCACCCGAACCGTCAAGTGAACCTTCCCCTTCGTCCCCTTACGGGGACTGTCCCCCACAGACGGACAAGCAATCTCCGTCGAAGCCGCACGGGGAGACCTCGGATATGACGGCCTCGGAAGTTACTGCGTCGATGGTATCGAAGACACGTGCGGGAGCCGATGCCGATGAGGATCCGGATACCTGGTCGGAGGCCGGAAGCATGGATGCCCCTGATTGGATTCAGGGGGCAACGGTCGATGGAAAACCTGATGCCGAGGACTTCCTGATTCGGTTCGCCCAGGTGCTGGCGAAAGAGCAGATCGTGGGCAAGCCGACGCGGAAGGCGGATTGGCGATGCGCGGAGCGATTGCTCGAAACGCATGGATTGGAAGCGTCCATGGAACTGGCGGCCTGGGTGGCGCAGGACGGGTTCTGGTGCGGCAAGATGCTCAGCGTGAGGTCGTTGGAACGCCGATGGGAGGAGTTCCGTCTCGCCAGACGGCATGAGGGGGAGCGGCGAATGCGCGCCGCACGGCGCAACCGTGAACTGCTCACGGGCATCGTGAATTTCCTTGCCTCCAGAGAGCCGCGAACGGATGAAGGGGACATCGCGGCCGGCTTGGATCCGAATGACCAGGCCGGGCTATTCGCCCAGCTCCTTGATGGGTTTGACCCCGGATCCGCAGGACGTGTCCTTAGGCTCCGACGACCGGCAGCTGCATCACGACGGGATGCGGGGATTCCTGGGACGCCGGGAAAACGCGAGGCGTTCGCGTTGGTGTCGTCCGCGAGTGTGGTGCGCTGCCCGGTGTACGGCTTCCGGGATTTCCCATCCGGCTGCTCGAGTCGGACGGGAGACGCGCAACGGCATCTCGACGGCGACGTGCCGCCGGAACGGTGCGTAGTGTGCGCCCATGACGGGCGCAATCTGCCATTGCATGGCGGCGTACGTACGGACGAATCGCTGGACAAGGCACGTCGCGACACAGGACAGGGGAGAACATCATGAACGCTCATCAATCTGATTCCGGAGGTCGGGGATCCAATGGTTTCAGACCGACCGTCTCACCTCTGTCATCGCCTCCCAAGAGTGGGACGCAGTGGATCTTCATGTCCCCGCTGCCTCCGGAAGGACTGTGCGGGCAGGCGGACATGGAACTGTACGACCTGCTGTGGATGCAGATCGGACCGGACGGCGCCGAATGCCGGGACGGGCAGATGAGCCGTGCCGCGAAACGGGTCTGCCGGTATTGCCCGGTACTCATGGAATGCCTGGCGCGCAACATGATCGTGCCGGTCACGCACGGCATCATGGGAGGCATGACCTACAAGGAGCGGCAGTACGCGATGCGCGTGGCCGTCGAGCATCACGTGGTCGAGCGCGGACGGCGACGACTGGAACTCACCGAGATGCGCCTGTGCTATCAGCGTCTGCACGCCTGGTTGGAGGCGCATCCGGAGATCCATGCGATTGTGGAGAACCGCCGCCGCAACGAACGTTCCCGTCTCAGCCGGGGCCTGACTGTGGGACAGCCCATACGCCGCATGACCCGGCTGGAATTCTCGCAGGAGGCGGATGAGGTTCCTCCCATGAGCGTTCATGGGAGGGAACCGGATACCGATTATGAACCGTCCGGGGAAGAGGGGGATGGCCAAGGGTAGCCGACGGCGCGTTTCAGGCGGCGATTTGTCGAAGCCGGTCCACGGCCGATTCGAAGCAGCTTCTCATCATGTCGATGGAAGAGGCATTGATTCCGTTGGACAATGCGACGAGCTGCCAATGCTCCAAACTGTCGGCCATGGATGCCGCCATGGCCCGCGCCTGCTCGGCGGTGAGACGGAAATAGTCGGCGTATTCCATCGCCAGCGCTATGCTCGCGGACCGGTCGTCGAACCCTATGGGCGAGTTCAGCAGCTTGGGGTTGTCTCCGGGCGTGGGATTGACGTCGAATGCCGGGGACAGGCGCCATCCTTTGCTCGATGGCTCATAGAGGAAACCATGGTTGCGCATGTGGTTGTCCGTGTTGCCGATCGCGCATGAGAACAAGGCCCTGAGCCAGAGCTGTCGTATGTCGGATTCCGGTTTCGCGCCGTATTCCTCAAGGAACTCCACCAGTTCCAGATAGGAGTAATGGTCGCCGTCCCGGCCCTGCACCGCGGTCAATCCGCTGATATACGGCAGGCGGTTCCCGTCATTCCGGTCGAACCGTTCCACGATCAGCACGGAACGGCCCCGCACCCTCAACAGTCGGGTATGGGGCACGGTGATGCCGGCATCGGCCGCAAGCTGGAGTGCGGTACGTTCCCATGCGCAGACGTCATCCAGCAGGCTTTCGTCGGCCTTCGGGAATTTGGCGATGCACAGGTCGCCCTGCTCGGTACGGACGGAGGCCTTGGGGCGGGCGCCGCCCAGACTGGAGCCGGCGGCGAGCAGGTCGCGGATGTCCGCATTCATGTCCTGCACCGCAAGGTCGGCCTCGGTCAACAACTGCGGAATGGTCACCTCCCGGGGCACGCCATGCTCGCTTGGCGCCAGCGCGATCCCGTCCTCGTTCCAGAAGCGCAGCGCACCCTGTCGGGTTTCGTCGTTGACCGACAGGAGCAGGTCGCCCTCGAAGAGGGTCCGAGCCGTCCTCTGCTCCGACCGCGCCTCCTGCCGTTCCGCGCGCAGCATGAGGTTGCGTCCCCAGCGGTCCGGCATGCAGTCCTGAAATACCCGGTGCATCGTGTTCTGCTTGGCGTGGAACGCGCCGGGCGACAACGGCATGTCGGGGCAGAGAGGAATGGCGTCGCCGGAACGCAGATAGTCCGCGTCATACATGAACGTCGCGGACTCGATGCCCCGCCTGACCGTCGTGAACAGTTTTCCTACACGGACGTCCTTGCCTTGGATCTGCAGCGTGACGCTCGTCTCCATCGATGTCTCCTACTTTTCCTCGGTCGGTCTTATCTGATGCGCTTGGGGGTGTCCTCGTCGGCACGGAGGCGTCCGATGTCCGTATTGAGCGGATCGGTCGCATCCTGCACCGCGTCGAGCATGTCGAGCAGGCGCGCGACGCGCAGGAAACTCTCCAGACTGCCCTCGCCCCTGCGCAGCAGTTTCGTCACGGTCGGCACGGACAGGCCGGCACGTTCGGCGAGCAGCGCCATGGGAATACGCTGCTGCCGTCTCGCCAGATCAAGATTCGCGGCTATCCGACGTTGCGCGCGACCGACTGGAATCGGTGTCCTTGTGGGCAATCTTCGTCTCCCTGAAAGTGATTGGAATCTGTTTACATTAAAGAATACCTGTTTTTAGGAAGATAACCTAAATATATCTTTATGTTATCTTCCTATTCCGTATAACGGTAGCCCGAAAACATGGTCGGGACCATGGGCCATGCGGTGGAACGGCATACTGAGTGCGTGCGGTGGGGCCAACGGTGGCCCCGAAAAATCGGTCCGCACGGTCCATATCGATCCCCTGAGGTGGCCGGAACCGCCCTCGTGCGTCTTCGGCCACCTCCTTTCCCGGGTGATATGGAGTCCCTACGGAGGGTGCAGCGCATGGGCGTGAAGGGAACGATGAAGAAGACGTGGTGCGCACTGACGGCTGCGACGGTGGCGATATGCCTTCTGGCCGGGCCGGCCGTGGCGTCGTCGCTGGAGGTTCCGGACGGCGGCAGCGAGGACGGGACCGGAATCGTGGATGGTTCCGATCGCATGACCCGCGAACAGGACGTCGTCGGCGATGATGGGTCAACGAGTGATAACGGCCGTGATGGGTACGGTCCGGACGCCGGGGAATCGGACGCCGTTTTGCCGGGTGACGGCGATCATGCCATCACGCCGTTCGCGGTCGGCTTCTACCCGCCGAACAAGGCATGGGTACGCATGGGTGACGACGGTGCATGGCAGATGGTCACCGATTCGGAACGGGGCAATCAGGCCGGTGCCAACGGCCAGAGCTTCTTCAACGGCGACAGGGTCGCGGCCGCGGTCAACATGACGATCCAATCCGTGGATTGGAGCACGGAGGACCGTCTGGAACTGGCCGACGACTGGGGTCTCGTGGACCGGTATCTCGACCCGGCCGATACGGGCGAGGTCAGGGTGTACGCCCTTGCATTGGACTCCTACCGGGAACCGTCAACGGACGGCATCAACACCATCGGCGAGGACGTGACCGACCGCTTCGAGGTCACCGTGGAAGGCACGGTGACCCGGGCCGTGGCGACGGTCGATTACCTGGAGGAACTCAACGCCCGCACCAGTCCGATGCAGTTCTCCATGCTCGTGCCGTTCGTGGTGAACTTCGACGTTGCCGCAGACCTGCTTGAGGACCGGAACGAGTCCGGGACGGGAAACGGGGATTCCGATCGCAACACCTGCGCCGACGGGGATATGGCGTTGGCCAACAAGGCGGGCGTGTGGTGGGAGGACCAGGATTACTGGGAGACCAACGAGCCGGTCCTGTGCATCGTGCGTCCCGAACTCGTCAAGGACGTGAAACCGATCGATACGGAGGTCGAAGCGGAGGACACCGACGATGGTGGCTCGGCGGACGATACCGATGCCGAAGCGAAGCCGAGCATCAATGGCAAGGCCGTGCTGCCCGGCCAGAGAGTCTCCTATGAACTCGAACTGCACGTGGACGCGGCATCGGACTATGTGCTGGAACGTCTGGAACTGACGGACGACTACGATCCGCGCACCACCCCGGACCGGGACAGCCTGACGTTGACGGCACGAGACGAGACTGTCGGAGACGCCACGGAGAACGACGTGACGACGATACCGGCCGAGGCATATACGGCCGACTGGGATGAAACGGGACACCGGTTCACCGTCCGTTTCCATCGAGAATGGCTGGATGAGAACTGGGAGCCCGCCGTACCGCACCGGGTGCTGTTGACGTTCGACGCCATGGTCCGGACCGACATCGACTGGTCCTCCGAGCCCGACGACGGGGACGGTCCGCGCATCGAGAACCGGGGATGGGCTTCGCTCAACAACGGCAGGGTCACATCCAACGTAGTGGACAATCCGGTGCTCACGCTCGACCCGTACAAGGACGTGAGCGTCGAGGTCGGTTCCGAAAGCGCCGACGGCATGAGCATCTACCGGGGCCAGACGTTCCTATACCAACTCAACTCTTCCATCCTGGCCGTGGATCGCGCGTATCCGACCGTGTCCTCATGGCACATCGACGACGACTTCGACGAGACCGGCGACACGTACACCGGCCAATGGGCCGTGTACGCCGTTGAAGACCTGCATAACACGGACGGAACCGTGTTGGCGGCCAAAGGCATGCGCATCGCCGGCAGCGGCTTCGACTCCACGCCGTTTGGCGGCGAACTGTTCACCCTTGAGATGGGCGAGGGCATGTTCTCCGTCTCCGCCACCGAACGGTATCTCGCATTGGTGTCCACCGACGGCATGCATCCGCAGGCCTGGCGCGCCTACGTGCAGTTCACGCGCGTGAAAGCTGGCGAGTTCGCGAACACGTTCATCGAAACACTGGATGGGGCACGGCGTCCATCGAACACGGTGACCACCGTCACCCCGGAACGATCGCCGTCCATCAGCATCGAGAAATTCGACGAAGCGTCCGGACCGGAGGCAGGGGACAGGGACGGGACCGAGGATGCGTTGGCATTGGACGGCGGTGACGTGACGATCGTGTTCCGCGTCACCAATACGGGGGACGTGCCGTTGACCGCATTAGAGCTGTCCGACGAGACGGTGGCCGGCGACGGCGAGGTTACGGAACTCTCCTATCCCGACGATTGGGAGACGCTGACGTTGGCGCCCGGCGAATCAGTGGACGTCAGGGGAGTGCTGCGCGGCGTGTCCGCGACGCACACGGACCGTGCCACGGTCGAGGCCTCGCCGGTCATCGAATGTCTGCCGCATGACGACGACCCGTTCGACGACATACCGGCCCAGCCGGCGGCCCCGGACGAGATCTGCACCGATACGCCGGTCGAAAGCGAACCGGACGACTGGAACGCCTACGTGCCTGAAACGCCGGTCACGCCGGAGACGCCATCCGTGAGACTGCCGCATACAGGTGGTGACGTGGTGTGGCTCATGATGCTCGGCGGTGCGGCCACACTGGTTGGCGGCATCATGCTGGCGGTGCTGCACAGGAGAAAGGCGTCATCTGGCGCATAGGGCGTCAGGATGCGGAAAACCAAGGAAAAGGGGAATCATCATGGAAACGATCAACACGATACTGCAGCTCCTGCAGAAGGCCGCGGTGCTCGGTGGCGGCATCTGGAGCGTCTGGGGCGCGATCACGCTGGCCGGAGGGTTGAAGGACCATTCCGGGCCGCAGACACAGTCCGGCATCTGGCAGCTCGTCGGCGGCGCGGTCATCATCACGGCCGCGGCGCTGTTCGCCAACCTGAGCTTCTGAATATCGAGCAGTAAACGAACATTCTAAATATATTGAATAGTCACACAGGGAGTGAATCGTCATGTCGGGTCTGATGGAACCCTGCGTCAACATGCTCAACGCGATCGGCGGCGGCATCGACGGGACCATACTGGACCGCCTCGCCTTGGGGCCCGCCGAATTCTCGGCAAGCATGTACGGCATGACGTCCACGGTGCACGCGGTCGCCGTCAAACCGGTCGCCGCCACCGTGGCCAGCATCGTGTTCACGCTCGAACTGGCGCGCGCATCGGCCAGGGCGGACGGCGACCGGGAGCTCGGGGTCCGGATCATCGGCACCGTGCTCCTGAAATGCGCGCTGGTGCTCCTGTTCGCCCAGCACGCCGGCCTGATCCTGCAAGGCATCGACGGCATCACCTCGACCATCGTCAAGGCCATGTTCGGCGTGCTGTCCAACGCATCAGGCGTCGAAAGCCAGCTGCTCGGCGACCAGATGCGTGCGGCCATCGAGGACGCCGGCGTCGTGGGGCAGGCCGGGCTCATGGTGCTGGTGCTCATCCCCTTCTTCGTCTCGCAGGTCGCGGGCGTGGTCCTGCTCGCGGTGGTGTACATGCGGTTCATGCAGATCTACATGCTCTCCTGTTTCGCGTCGCTGCCGGTCGTGTTCATGGCCAGCGACCACACGAGATCCATGGGTATCGGCTACCTGCGCCGCTACGGCCAGGCATCCTTCCAGGCCATCACCCTGACCGTGGGCGTGGTCCTGTACCGCGCGTTCATCGGCGAGGCCCTGACCTTGGACGGCTATGTGGAGGGCTCAGACCTATGGCAGTACGTGATCTCGAACTTCGGCACGCTGATGCTGGGCGCCATCATGCTCGGCTGTCTGGTCATGGTCTCCTCCGCCACGGCCAAGGCGGTGTTCGGGGAGTGATGGCGAATGGGCTTGCGGGCTAGTTCCGTCTTCCTTTTCGATGAGTGAGACGAAATTCCGTATCGCGCTCGATGCGTTTTTCGGATAAATCAGCCCATATGAGACGGAGAATTCCCAATCGACGGATATGGTGTGCAGCATCGGATGGACGTCTCTCCAATGATTCAGCGTCACCAGAACCATGTTGTCTTGTATGCATCGGTTGAAGACACTGATGCCGTAATAGGCGGATGTGGAGACCACCTCGATTTCCGGATGGTTTTCCGTGAGCCAACGTCTCAATGCGTCGGGGCCGGAATGGTTGCCTGGTGCCGGCAACAGGAGTTGTTCCCCTTTCAAATCATCTACTCCGACGTGTTCTGTTCCGGCCAAGCGATGTCCCTCCGGGACCGCGATGCACATGCGATCCTGTTCCAGGGTCAGGGTTTCGTAAGGGTGTACGGCATTTCCGTAAGGGCCGATCATCACGTCGAAGTCGCGTCCGATGTTGGCGAATGTCCGGGAGATGGTGCGTTCGTTGTCGTCGAATGAGATGATGCTAAGTCTGTAGCGTTCCGCCTTATGTTTCGTCTCGCTCTGGTTGGTGATCCGGTTCCATCTGTCCAAGAGCGGCTTGCACGGGTACAGGACCGAAGTCCCGATGCGAATCTCCTCGACGTGGCTTGCATCGGCCTGCCGTGCATGTTCACGGGCTTTTTCCGACATCGAGACGAGACGCAGGGCGTCGTGGTGGAAAACCTTGCCGGCATCCGTGAGCCGTATGCCTGTCGAACCACGTTCCAGAAGTCTGACTCCGACATAGGCTTCCAGACGATTGATCTGATTCATGACCGCGGTGGGGGAGATGTACAGCTTCTCCGAAGCCTTGGTGAAACTGCCGCTTTGCGTCACTTGAATGAATACGTCTATAGCGGGATCGAGCATGCACTTCTCCTCTATCGGATTTCCTCGTATCAAGTCTAGCTTGATGCGGGCATGGGTATATCCGCTATTCCGCAGACGGCTTCATACGGCTATATAGAGGCATATAGGTTCGTGGCGAGGACATTGCAAGGAGGATAGCATGGTGAATGAAGACAATGGCATCGGTGATTCGTCCGCCACCCTGCGTGTATGCGTGGTCGACGACGAACAGTCGATTCGCGATGCCATGGAAGAGCATCTTGAACGGTACCGGTCGGAACATGGTATAGGAATCAAAATCGACATGTACTCGGACGGTGAATCCTTGTTGCGTGAATATCGTTCGGATTGCGATCTCATTCTGCTGGACGTGGAGATGGGAAGCGTGGACGGCTTCGAAACGGCCCGCATGATACGCAATATCGATAATGGCGTGAGTATCGTATTCGTCACCAACATGTCCCAGATGGCCATCCGGGGATACGAGGTGAATGCGTTGAGTTATCTGGTCAAGCCGGTTCCGTATTTCGCTCTCGAACGTGAGCTTGACCGTTGTCTAAACATCAAGGAGCACCGTATACGCGATACGTCGGTCATGGTGAGTGTCCCGGGCGGACTGGCTCGTGTGTCTGTCGGGGATATTCTCTATCTGGAAAGCGGCAAAAGACACCGCATTCTGCTTCATACCCTGCAGAGCACCTATGAATTCAACGGTTCGTTGCGCGGATTCCAGGACCAACTGCCGGAGAACGACTTCTATTCCTGCAACTCTTGCTATCTGGTCAATATGAGGCATGTGGTTTCGGTCAAAGACAGCGAATGCGTGGTCTATGGAGGCGATGTGCTGGAAATCTCGCGGCGGAGGCGTCGCGGGTTTCTTCAGAGCCTGGGCAATCGGATTTCATAAGAATTCGCGTCGCGACTGTAGCCGTATTTCTGGGAGACCCTAGGCACGTCCATTTAGGAAGGCAAACAATCCGTTCTTGCCAATCATCCATGAGCCGGTCGGTCGCGATGATGCAATGGTCCTATCGCCATGAAGATGTGGCGGAATCCCGGTGAGGATTCACCGGTTTCAGGGATGACAACCGAGAAGGAGAACCCCGATGATCGACATCAACTGGAGTGATGTGATTAATGTATTGCGGTCGGTAACGCCGCATCTGATAGCGGTCGGAATAGTGCTTTTGTTGGCGCTCATCGTGACCGTTGCGGTGAACCGTCGTACGGTGCAGCAGGTCGCGGTGCGCAAACTGGTGCATTCGCAGGCATGGCTCGTAGCATTCGTGGCGTTCCTTGTGGCGGTCAGCATGATGCTGTTCGGCCCGCTTTCCACGTTGCTTACCAGCGCCACCGCCGAGAAGCACGTGCTGTCCTCGACCACTGAGGCGCAGGCGAAGAAGCTCGGCGTCGAGGTGCAGCGCGAGGCGGTCACCCTCCTGAAGAACGATGATTCCAATCTTCCTCTGTCTAACAAGAAGGTCAACGTGTTCGGCTGGAGTTCCACCAACCCCGTGTACGGTGGCACGGGAGCCGGCGCGCTGTCCGATACGTATCCGACCGTGTCGTTGCTGGACGGGTTCAAGCAGGCCGGCCTGGAAACGAACACCGAGCTGAGCGACATGTACGTCAAGTACCGTGCCGACCGTCCGAGCGTGAACATGTGGATCCAGGACTGGACCCAGCCCGAGGTTCCGGCCGCGCAGTACTCCGATGAGATGATTTCCAACGCGAAGGCGTTCTCCGACGAAGCGGTAATCGTGCTGGCCAGGGTCGGTGGAGAGCACGCCGATCTTCCCACCGAGATGAGGCCCAACGGCAAGACCGGACTGAGCGATTCCGCGGAATACGAGCGTACCCACAACTGGTCCAAGAAGCCCACCGGCATCAAATACGAGGACAACTCCACCGAGTATCCCGATTATCAAGAAGGTCAGCACCTGCTTCAGCTGAGCCAGACGGAAAAGGATCTCGTGGACCTGGTCACCAAGAACTTCGATAAGGTGACCGTCATCTACAACGGCGCGAACGCCTTCCAGTTCGACTTCCTCAAGGACCATCCGCAGATCAAGTCCGTGGTATGGTGCCCGCCTGCGGGCCAGACCGGCTTCGTGGCCCTCGGCGAGATCATGGCCGGCAAGGTCAACCCCTCCGGCAAGTCCGCGGACACCTTCGTCACCGACCTGACCAAGTCCCCGACATGGAACAACTTCGGAGACTTCACGTACGACAACATGGATGAGTTCCAGATCCCGGCCGACGACACGTTCATGGCCACCGCGCGACCCACCTTCACCCGGTACGTGGAAGGCATCTACGTCGGTTACAAGTTCTATGAGACAGCCGGCGAGGAAGGCCTCATCGACTACGACAACGAGGTCGCCTTCCCGTTCGGACACGGCCTGTCCTACACCACGTTCAAACAGGATATGGGCAACGTGCATGTAACCGATGACGGCAAAGTCACCTTCGACGTGACCGTGACCAACACGGGCGATGTGGCAGGCAAGGACGTGGTCGAGGTCTACTACAACCCGCCCTACACCAACGGCGGCATCGAAAAGTCAAGCGTGAACCTGATCGCATTCGACAAGACCAAGAAACTGGCCCCCGGCGAATCCGAAAAGCTGACCATGACTTTCAACGAGGAGGACATGGCCTCCTACGACTACAAGAACGCCAAGGCCTATGTCCTCGAGTCCGGCGATTACGGCATCTCGATTCGTTCCGACGCCCATACGGTCATCGAGGAACAGACCGTGAACGTGCCCAAGACCATCACCTATGACCAGTCCGATCCGCGTTCCACTGACAAGACCGCGGCCACCAACCAGTTCGACGATGCCGAGGGAGATGTGACCTACCTTTCCCGTGCCGACCATTTCGCCAACTACGACAAGGCCACCGCGGCTCCGGCCAGCATGTCCATGCCGGAGGCGGACAAGGCCAAATTCGTCAACAACGGCAACTACGATCCGGCCGACCATGACAATGCCGACGACGCCATGCCCACCACCGGGGCGGACAACGGCATCAAACTTGCCGACCTGTATGGAGCTGATTATGACGACGAACGTTGGGATCAGCTGCTGGACGAGCTGACCGTCGATGACATGGAGAACCTCATCGCCATGGGCGGCTATGGCACGCAGGCCATCGACAAGATCGGCAAGATCTTCATGTTCGACCTGGATGGCTCCGCCGCGCTGAACAACAACTTCACCGGTGTCGGCTCCATCGGCTTCTCCTCGGCGGTCGCGTTCGCCTGCACCTGGAACACCGACCTCGCGGACCGGTTCGGTGCCATGATTGGCGACATGTCCCACGACATGGACTCCTCCGGCTGGTACGCCCCCTCGATGAACATCCACCGTTCGGCGTTCTCCGGCCGCAACTACGAGTACTTCTCCGAGGACGGTCTGCTCTCCGGAGTCATGGCCGCCCATGAAATCGCCGCAGCCAAGGACAAGGGCGTGTACTCGTTCATGAAGCACTTTGCCTTGAACGACCAGGAAACCAACCGATGGTCGATGCTGTGCACCTGGTCCAACGAGCAGGCGATTCGCGAGATCTACCTCAAGCCCTTCGAACTGAGCGTCAAGGATGGCGGTGCGCAGGCTGTGATGAGCGCCTACAACTACATTGGAATCACATATGCGGGTGCTTACTCGCCGCTGCTCAACACCGTGCTCCGTGACGAATGGGGCTTCCACGGCATGGTCCTGACAGACTATTTCGGAGGCTTCGGCTACCAGAATTCTGACCAGATCATCCGCAATGGCGGCGACGTGATGCTCGCCACGACGAACATCACCAACCACGTCTCCGACAAGTCCGCCACCTCGGTGATCGCGATGCGCCAGGCGGCGAAGAACATCCTGTACACCACCGCCAACAGCTACCACTACGCGAATGGCGATCCGAAGTCCCAGACGCCCGTTTGGATTACAATCACCATCGTCATGGATGCGGTCTGCGGCCTGCTGATCGCCGGACTCGAAGTCCTGGCCATCCGTCGATACCTTGGTCGTCGTAAGGCCATCGTCACGGTAGAGAGTTCAGACGAACAGTGATGGATAAGAATCAATAATCAGGATTTCGGAAAGTCGCTGTGATTGGCCTGTGTTGTGGATTACCGGACTGCAGTAAACCAGTACGGTAATCCACAACACAGGCCAATCATTGGTAAGGCCTGCATGCCTAGGCCCAAGCCTCGGAGCCTTCGGGAAACTGCGATCCCTTGACCCACCGGCCGTCAATTTGACGGTTCGGTGGTACGGGATCAGTACAAGAGAAACTGGTGAATCGCGGCTGATCGGACTTGTCAGCGAAACGAAAACGAACTAGCACCCTGTCGTTTCGTCCGCAGCTCAGGCGTAAACCTGTTCGCACGGCGACGGGACAGTACCCGTCTCCGTTTCGGATGACTTGCCGAGAAATTCCAGCACATCCTGCGACAGGGGCGCATCGCACAAGCGCAGATAGTCGTATTCGGCACTGTCCTTGTCCACTGTGTACAAATCAGTGAGGTTTACCATGACACGCCTCCTTCCTGTTGGAAACATGCTACCGCAAGCCGTAGTTCGTCACCAAGGGCCTTGCCGGCGCGGATTATACCTTGGGCCAAATGGGGATGCACCTTATACGGGAGTAATGAATGTCAGGGCAATTCGACTTTCCGGTGCCAGGGGCAGTATCCGCCTGTGTAGCGGACGCCCCGCATGAATGACTTCGTCAGGCCTTTGCCCAGGGTGTCGAGATATCGGGTGTTGGCGATGCGGGCGACGCAGTAGATCGATACCTGCGCCGCGCCTTCCAGCTTCAGCCGGACTGCCGCGGATTGGACGGTGCCTCCGGTCACCCAGGTGTCGTCGATGAGTAGCACGTTGTCGGAGAGAAGTCGTCTATCGGCTGAATTGGCCAGAGCGAAGGCGTTCGGATCCAGGAAGCGTTGCTTCGGTTGACGGGATGCAAGGCGGATTTCGGGAAGATTCGGCAATAGACCGCTGATGATGGCATGCAGGGGATGCTCCTGATCGAAACGCGGGGAACTGCGGGTGGAGGGCACCATCGCCCAGCCGCTGAGCGGCAGGTCCGCCAGTTCGTTCAGGCATTGGACGTGGCCGATGATGGCGAGGGCCAGGATGGCCTGTATGTTCCTGCGATAGTCGGGGGAGACAGGACATGGCTCCTTGTACCCGTACATCATCTTCAACGTCTGGCTATCGGGGTCGGTCGCATAGACGCCGCAGGCGACGCGATCGGCCAGTTTGCCATCCAGTCCGATTGCATGCGCCTGGTGTGCGATCATTTCGCAGCTGCGGCAATCGTGGTAGGAGGGGTTCTTGAATCCTCCGCAAACAGGGCAAAGGAGATCGCTCTTCGATTCGTACCGCACGGTCTGCAGGTAGCTTCCCGCCATGGAATCGAGGATGCGGTCAAGATCCAGTCCGTACCGGCTGATCATCCGACCGGCTCCATATGAATGAGACGGCTGATGGCCAGTTCGAGGTCCGAGCCGAGATGGAGCAGCTTCAGCAGGATGTCATGCACCTCATCGACCGATGATGCCACGTATACTCCGGGTCGGTCGATGAGCTCACGGCCCCAGTGTGTGCCGGTGGCCACCGTGTCACGCAGGATGACGGGACGTCCGTGCCGCTGCGCCTGACGTGCCTGGATGCGCGTACCGGAGTATTCCCCGGCCTCCACGATCACGGTCGCGACGCCGTAGCCGCTCATGGAGGCGTTGCGCATGGGGAACGTATGCTTGGAAGGCCCCTGCTGCGGCCAGAACTGGGAGAACACCAGCCCCCGCCGTGCGATTTCGCGCTGCAGCGCCTCGTTCTCCCGCGGATACTGACGGGTGATGCCGGTACCGATGAACGCCACGGTCCGCCCGTCTTCGGCCAACGCTTGGCGATGCGCGGCCGTGTCGATGCCGGTCGCGAGCCCGGCGATCACCGAAAAATCGATGGATACCAGCATGGATGCCGTGTCCCGGGCGAACCTGAGGGCTTCCCCCGACGCCTCACGCGATCCCACGACGCTCACGCCGAGCTCGTCCTGCACCATGGTGCCGTCGGCGAACAGGAACGGCGGCATGTCCGCAACCTCCCGCAACCGGTTCGGATACCGGTCATCCAGCACCGAAACGAAATCAAGCCCCTGATCGCGCCATTCAGCCACTTCCCGGCGCGCGTCATCCAAAGCGTGGGAAAGCTGCATCCGTCGCAGATCGGTGGGAGGAATCTCGGCCTCATCGAAAAGGGATGGCTCGTCGTCGGGTTCCGTCCGGTTCCCGTCCTCGACAAGCGGATTGTTGGCGGGATCCATCTCATGCGCGAGCACTGTTGAGGCACTGCCGTTGCGGGCCACCCTGTTCGCGACGGACGACCACGTGTCATGTTCGGCGTCGATGGTCCTGAGCAACGCCACCAACGCAGCGTTCTCCTCCATCAGCCGATCCGATCCGTTCATGACATGCTCCCGCTGGGTCATTCGTATGAGCCATCAGTCTACTGGTGCGGCGTTACCGCAGCGGATGATGATGCCGCGAATGACGTTTTCTCGACAAATGAATGTGTATAAAGGAATAGATATTAATAATTATTTGAGTATTTATATCATGTGTCATCAATACTTCGACACCATAATCTTTATGGGATTCAGCAACATCCCCACCCAGATTGCGGACGTGGATTGAAAGAGGCTGAAGATTGGTCGACATTCAGAGAATCATGGTCTTCGACCACCTGTCATACCCGTCGGCGCGCGGGGTCGGTCCATCATTTGGATGGACCGAAAGCATCCTGATACGTCCATCGGTCACTTCCACGGTTACTCTTACCAGATCCCTGTCCTGCATGGCGGCGAGATGCCTCACCATATGACCGACGGAGGGGAACAGCAGGTACCGTATGCGCGTATCCGCGGAACTGGCGGGATTGGCGATGAACAACAGATCGCTCTGATCGCAGGGTACCGCTAGCCAGTGTTGACGCTCCCAACGGCCACGTGCATGGCCCAGCAGGAACGCGGTGACCGCCGCAATCAACAACGTGACGGTAATGCCCATTATTGCATCCTGATTCCCCTCGGACGCGGCATGTAGGAAGTTGAGCGCCAGTCGGAGATCCAACGTCATGCCAAGAGCCAGGCCGATGACCACATGTGGCTTGAACGTCCGGCGGCGATACTGTTTCGATGCGAGCTTGGCGCTGCCGTCAACCCAATCCATAAATTCTCCTCTACTTTTTTGCTCATTGCCGTTCCGTCGGAACGTTGTTCCACGGCTCCGTATATGCCTCGACTTTGCGGATCAGCATGCCCACAGCCTTGTTGGCTTCTTTGAGGCGTACATATGGTCTGCTCAGATGCTCTGGATGAATGCCGTAGTTGCATACTTGCACTGCCTCCATCAGCAGATTCCGCTCATCTTGCGTAAGATATGGCCCGCAAAGTTCGATGAGGTCACGCAGGGGCAGACCTGGATATGGCTGGTCGAGGTTGCGGTCGAGGATGCAGCGCACGCCCCGCTCGATGGACTGCCGGACATCGGTGGCCACCTCGCCGTACAGCATGCGCAATCTGCTTCGGTCGGTTTCCTCACGTGTCTCCTCAAGCCGCTGATAGGCCAACGACCACGCCGACTCCATGTATCTCACCTGTTCGTCGTAATCAAGAACTTGCACTTCGGTTCTATAATCCCAGTTCGGTCTCGAGCCGACATGGATGATTGGCCTGTATGGCCTCACGACAACGGATGGCTCAGGCTCGACGACGATTGACGTGGCAGCGGCTTTGCCGTTTTCCCGAACCGCGGTTTTCCGGCAATCGGATAGTTCCGACGTCCGCAGCTGCAAAGCGGAATTAATCGTGTTGACCATGGATAACGCGAGCTGCAGGCCGATGTTTAGTGTGGTCTGGCTGATTTGCATCTTATTTCCCTTATATTATCTATCTTGCTCGGCTTCCTTCGGAATCTCTGTTCCGTTCACCGGGGTGACGATTTTTCTGGCTTGTCTGACCTTTTCCCGATTCTGTTCGACCTCGAGCGTCAGCAATCTGATGAGTGTCTCCTTGGCTTGAATTTCGTGTTCCCATTGGGTGATCTGTTGTTCCAAGGATTCCCGCAATTCCGTTGTCTTGACGGTTTTAATATCGCCCTCAATAGTCGGTTTCCCGCCTGTGGCCTGTTTTTGGAACGGCTTCATCAGATATTGTTCCATGAACCTGCCTGCCGCCTCCGCCACCTGCACGGCGGTTTTGCCCATGTTCTCCGCGAGTTCGTTGGTGGTGTCGTCCAATGCGTCGGCCATGTCATTCAGCGTCGAAATCACTGCTTTTCCCATTATCCGGTACTTGGACGAGCCTTGGGAAAAGCTGCGGATGCCTTTCTCTGTAATCCGGTATCCCGTCTTGTTGGACGCCTTGTAGGCATGGAGGTATCCGTGTCTTATCCATCTCCGGACCGTCTCTTCGTTCACGTGGAATGCCTGCGCGACCTCTTCGACGCTGTATGTTTTTTCTGCCGGCGGCTTATCGGCCATCGCACACCTCTTAATGCTACATGTTGACGCTTATGTTGAGAAATAATACTATAAATGTAGCAATAGAGTCGTGTTTGTATTAAAAGAAAGGTACATGATGGTCTCAACCGAACTCATTCAGCCGGTCGACGATCTATTCATCGAAGGATGGTCCGCCGATGCCATCACGCATGGGCTCAAAGAAGTCGGTGGAGGCAACATGGGTGAGGGGGTCCGTCGCATCGCCCAGACGGCTTTCGATGCGGGACGTATCCGTGGGTTCTCCGAGGGGCGGGTGTGCGGCATAACCACTGGCAGGATGCAAGGTGCCGTCATCACCGGATTGGCATTCGTGGGGATTGGCGCAGTCGCCTATTTTCTTGTGCCCGGGATCAGGAGGAACGGAGATTCCGAAGACGGGGGTCGAGAGAATGAAGAGTCACAGCAGACGTCAACGAACTCCAACTGACCTTTTCGTCATCTTCATGTGTCGTGAAGGCGCTCCTCGTCGCGCTTTTTGAGTGTTGTTTTGTGACGTGGACAGAAAGGCTGTTCCACAGCTTTTCCGTCTGTCATGCCTCTATGCCGTGAAGTTCTGATCTGCGGTGGCTGAAGCGGTCATGCATCCGCTTTGTTTTCTCCTTTTGGCGTGGCAACGGCCATCAGTAGAGCTGGTTGTGCGAGCCGGTACTGTTCGACGCCAGTTGCAGCTCGTCGTGCTCGATGAGATAGATGGATTTAAGCATCCATCAGGTCCTTCATCAGATCGTTCGCCGACGAGAACGACGCGCCTTCGCGGGCATCCGCCTGACGACGTGCCTCCACGTTCAGCGGGTTCTCGCGCGTGGCGCGGAACGGCATGCCGTTATCCGTCAACGACTGGCGCAGGAACATGTTCAATGCGGTTGACAGGTCCAAGCCCATCGACTCGTACAGCTCCTTCGCCTGCTGCTTGACCTGCGGATCGGTCCGGAAGCTAATCGTTGCCTTGACGGCCATCACGCACCTCCTATTGAACATGCCAGTGTATGAACAGTGTAATTACAAACGTAAGTATAGAAAGTCCGGTAACGCCGATGGCTTGATTCCCATTGACACCGGCATTGCGCATTATGCCGCCATTTCATGGGCGCGAACCTTGGCCGTGCTGCTGGTCATGATTCATCCGAAACGCATGGGGGACCACCGGTTCTCCGGAGATGTGCGAGGGTCGGAGGGTGAACCGTATCGGCCGGCTGGCCGATGGTCTTTCCTTATTGGGCGGAAGCGGGGGAGGGGAGGCGACGATGACGTTGGAGATCCGCGTATACAAGGAGATCACGGCCACCGAGGCCCGGGTCATGTGGGGTATGAGCTGGAGGCAATTGGCCGCAGCCGCGATGATGGGCGTGCTATCGGTCGCGGTATGGCTGCTGTTCTGGAAGGTGCTTGGCCTGCCCGGAATCGGCCAGTATGTGGTGTTTGTGGTGGATGTGCCGTTGGCGGCGTGGGGTTGGCTTCGGCCGAAGGGCCTGAAGCCCGAGGTGTGGCTCCGCTATATGCTGTCCCATAGGTTCGGACAGCGTCTGTTCCTCCTCGACGGTCCTGCACACAGGACCGTGCCCGTGCGGTCGGACCGTACGCGGATGAGTGAACGGGGATGAACCATCATGTCACGCAAGGAACGAAGGAAGCGCGAACGCGACTACCGGACCGCCAAGGACCTCATCGGCTACGAGGCCATGCTGGAGAACGGCATCGCGTACCTGGGCGGCGATAGGTGGAGCATCACCCTGCGCCTGTCGGACATCAACTACGAAATGGCCACACGGGAACGACAGATGCAACTGGTGGGCATGTGGGCCGAAATCCTGAACACGTTCGACGGATCCACACGGGTCGAGATCACCTGCAGAACCCGTACCCTGGGCCAGCAGGACATCGCCCGCATGGTCAGCATGCGGCTCGACGGCGGGCCCTTCGACCAGTTGCGCGGCGAATGCAACCGGCTCGCGTTGAAGAAACTCGGCGAACGGTCCCGCAACGCCGTCACCGACAAATACCTGACCCTGTCCATCGAGGAGGAGGACCGGGAACGGGCGTGCGCGACGCTGAACCGACTGGCCAGAAGCGCCGCCAGCCAACTCGCCCCTCTGGATGGCTGCCGTGCCGTCCCGTTGAATCGCGGGGAACGGCTGCGATTGCTCGCCTCGATCCTGAGACCGGACGAACCGTTCCGGTATGACGGCCGGCTCATCGAGGCGGGCCGCGCGGCCTCCAAGGATTTCATCACGCCATGGGGCGTCGAGGCCTCCGATGCCAAGGAACTGCGGTTCTCGAACGCGGATGGCGAGACGATGATGCGCGTGCTGTGGATCCGCGATTTCCCGCCGATCATGTCCGACAGACTCATCGGGGAGATGACCGGCATCAAGACGGACGTCATCGTATCCATACATCTGAGCCCGTTCGACCGGAGCGAAGGCGCTGCACTGGTGGATCGCAAGATCGCCGAAATGGACATGCAGCGCTTGGAGGAGCGCCGCCGCAACATCCGACAGCACATCCCGGCCGACGAGATCTCAGCCGAACTGCGCGACTCACTGGAGGAGGCCAACAGCCTTCGGGACGAAATGCGGCAGTCCAACGAGCGGCTCGTGAACACGGTGGCCGTGATCGCCGTCTTCGCCAGGGAACAGTCCACGCTCGACCAGCGTGTCAAGGATGTGATGGCGGCATGCCGCAAACTCTCCTGCACGACCGAGAGTCTGGCCTATATGCAGCTCGACGGACTGAACGCCATGCTGCCGTTGGGCATGAACCCGCTGCCGATGCGACGCACGCTGACCACGAGCGGCGCGGCGATCCTCATTCCGTTCTCCACCCAGGAGATCATGGACGAGCAGGGCGTGTTCTACGGAATCAACGCGCGCAGCGGCAACGCGCTCATGGTCGACCGGACACGCACCACACTGAACGCGAACGGGTTCATCCTCGGCACCACGGGAAGCGGCAAGTCTCAGGCCGCGAAGATGGAGATGACCTCCCTGTTCCTCACCCGTCCCCAGGACGAAATCCTCATCGTGGACCCGGAACACGAATACGCCCCGTTGTGCGGCGCTTTGCATGGTGCGCGCGTGACGATCAGCGCGGGATCCAAGGACCGCATCAACCCGATGGACATCGTGCTCGACTCCACGCTTGACGATGATCCCATCCGGACCAAGACCAATATGGTCGTCTCCGTGATCGGATCATTGGTGGGCGGCTCCGACGGGCTCGATGCCGCGGAACGTTCCATCGTGGACCGGTGCGCGCTTGGCCTGTACCGCGAATACCGCAACAATCCGGCCCTGCCGCAGCCCACTTTGGCTGACCTGTATCGCAGGCTCGCGTCCAGCAACGAGCCGGAGGCGCGGGGATTGGCGTTGAGCCTCGAATCGTACACGCTCGGCAGCCTGTCGGGCTTCGCCGGCCAGACCTCCGTGGACACATCCAACCGGTTCACCGTGTTCGACGTGGCCGCATTGGAAGGGGAGCTCAAGACGTTCGGGATGATGGTCGTGCTCGACCATCTGTGGAACCGGGTCGCCCGAAACCGGAAAGCCAACCGGCGCACCTGGATCTACGTGGATGAGTTCCACCGCATGTTCTCCCACGAATACGCCTCCAGACAGTTCCTCGACATGTTCAAACGCGCCCGCAAATGGGGTCTCGGCATGACCGGCATCACGCAGAACATCGAGGAACTGCTCGTCAGCCAGGAGGCAAGGTTCATGCTCGCCAACTCGGACTTCCTGCTGCTCATGAACCAGACGCCCACCGACGCGGCAAGGCTGGCCGACATGTGGCACTTGTCGCCTGAACTGAAGGAACGGCTGGGCGGGTCACGTCCCGGCGAGGGGCTGCTTAAGGCCGGTGAGGTGTTCATCCCGTTCGACGGACGGATCGATACCGATTCGATGCCCTATCGCTTGTTCACCACCAAGTTCGGGGAACGGTGAGCGGTGCTGGTCCGGTTCATCGGAGAAACGCATGACACGGCTGCTGCCCGGTTCATGGCCGGTTTCGAAACGAACGGCCTGGTTGCCGGATTTCGGGGACGATTCCGTGACGGAGCTTCCGTATTCACGGCGGGAATCACTTCACGTGAGCTTGGTTTCCGCGGTGTCGCCAAAGGCAGAAGCGGTAAAGGTGCTGTCGTTCGAGGATCAGAGATTACCGACTCTATGCGGGGACGTGTCCGGCGTGACTTTCGTTCCGCCGGCATCGATGACGATGACGATGCAGGCACTTCGGTAGCGGGAATGACGGAGGATAGCATCGGATCCGCCATACGATTCGCCGGGCACGGCGAGCATTCCATTGCCGGACCGGCGTCTGACATGACCGGCACCGGGACGGGTATCTCGCCTCATGCCGGTCGCTCGGGTTTGGCGCGCTTCGGCAAGGTGGAGGCGTCGGCGCACGGTGGGCCCGGGCATTCTATGTCTTCGATGCCGGGTGGGTTACGGCCCCTGTCCTCTCATGGTGAGTTCGGCGGTTCCCGTATGAAGGTCGGAGGCCGGAACTTTGCCGGTGTTGTCGGGCATCGTGGCGCCAAGACGGGTGCCCGTGGCGCGGCGACGCGGGGTGTGCGGCAGATTTCCGGCATGGCCGGCAAGGTCTCGGGCGGCCTGTCACGTCTGGGCCGTGCGGCGGCCGAGATGGGCAGGCGCATGACCGCCGCGCTCATATCGTCGGTTGGCGGCATGGTAGGCGTGCCGATGATGGTGCTCGTGGCGGGACTTATCGCCGTCATCGCGATGATGGGCGCGCTGCTGGCATGGCTGCCGGGGTTCGAGTCCTCCGGTTGCGAGGAAGATAGCGGTGACTGCGTCGCATGGGGAGAGACCATGGGATCGCTTGACCCGGTGCTGGCGATGAAGGAGAACGGGACCGTGGATGTGGAGGCCATGGACCTTCCGTCGATCACCTCATATGAACGTTGGCAGTGCACCTGGTGGGCCGCCGCACGCCGCGAACAGATCGGCAGACCGGTCGACCCGTGGATGGGCGACGGGCACATGTGGTCCGGCAGCGCGCGACGGTTCGGCTATCCGACGGACAAGACCCCGCGCCCCGGAGACGTGATGGTGTTCCAGAAGGGCGTATTGGGCGCGGATCCCACCTATGGGCATGTGGCGATCGTTGAGGAGGTAAGGGAGGACGGGTCGATCGTGATTTCCGAAAGCGGCGTGGGGTTCGGCATCGTCGCCCTGCGCGAATTCACGGCCGAAATGCTGCGAGATTATCGCGACGGCATCGACTTCATCCATTGACCCGATGCGTGCTTGCGCAAAGGCAGTATTAATTAATTATTTATTTAAATATATAAATAATACAGAAGGGGAGAAGATGAAGGAATACCCGAGAAACGAACGCTTTGCAAAGCCCGCCGGCTGCACCAAATCAGCGTTCGATGTGCCTATGTGGCTCGGAAGGAGGTGACGTGATGCGGTGGAACCATCGAAGGAACGAAGACAGGAGCCTCCGGACGGATGGGGCGATCAATCTTGGGCCGGTGTCCGGCGACCCCGGCGTGAGGGGTGCGGAGGAGCCTTCCTCGCGGATCGAGCCACAAGCCCATATGAATCTGGGTCCGCCGGCCAATCGCGATGACACCGCAACGATGGAAGACACCGCACGGGATGCTCGGAAGACACGTTCCCGTCATCGTCATGGTTGTATTCGGCTTGCAGTGCCGGCTGTGCTGAAGGACAGAGGCAAGGCCATGGCCTGCATGGCCGTGTTGGGTGCGTTCGCGGCAGGCGGTGGGGCCTATCTCGTGGTTCGGTCGCTTCTTTCTGATGAGCGTCACGACGCACGGATAGCGGAATCCGTTGCATCGGCTGATGATCAGAATCGGTTGCGGTGGGACCATGCCGTGTCATGCGCGGAGGACCTGCTTGCGCGAATCGCCTCGAGTCCGGTCGCCGGGAAGGTCGAGGTCGGGCCACTGGAACAGGCCAAAACGTCCGCGACGGTGCCGTGCGATGTTGAACAACTGGAAACGCTGACGGTGCAGGTCGAAGAGGACTTTCATGCGGCGTTGGATGCCGAGGCGGAGAAGATTGCGGAATCGATACGGCAGACGGCCGAGCGAGGTGATTTGCTGACTGATGCTCCGGACTCCAGAGAGCATGACGAACTCAACCAGCTCGTGACGCAATGGCGGCAGGTCACAATAGCCCGTGCGAATCTCGAGTCGGCCGCCGAAGCCGCAAGCCATCTCAAAGAGCTTGCCGATGTCGTAGAGCGGCAACGTGATGAGGCGCGGGAACAGCAAGATCGGGCGGAACAATCTGAATCAGCCGACCCGGCGCCTCAGTCATCAGGGCTTTCGCAACCGCAATATGCGCCGGTTGTTCCACAACGGCCGTCGGGACCGACATGGCGGGTTCCGGGGGAGTCGACCACGCAACGTCTGCCGGGAAAGGATGGAAGCCTATGAACCGCGACGAGATGATATACGAGGGAGTTCCGGCGTATGCGGTGCAGCCGGATGATACTTCGAACGCCGCCGCGCTTGCGTCGGTGATTCCGTGTGGGGAGCCGGTGCCCCATAGAAGAGATTCCTGGACCGTGATGATCATCGGATTGGGATTGCTTGCGCATGCGATGCTGTGGGCATTGGTCACCTGGATGCTGGTCATGGTGCTGGAAGGCATCACTTACGATCCAAGCGGATACGCGGTGTTGGCCGGCATGATGATCACGTCTGCGTTGGCAATCCGTTCGGCTGAGGCCGGGGCTTTGGCGCTCGTTCTGGCGGCGATCATACGCATCGTCGAATGGTTCAAGGAACGGAAAATACGGCGCGAGGAGGAGCGGTACGGGCAGTCACTCGACGCTCACTGCAACTAGGTGTTGTCTGAGTCCGTTCTGTTATTGATGGGTCCGCCGAAGCGGAGATCCTGATCTAATGGTTGTGGAACGAGTTATTCCCCGAGATTGGTTGATCGACGGACCGATGCGGCGTCGTAAGAGAGCTGTGTGGTGAGGGATGTGCGGGAATCGAGAGGTTCATCTGTACCCCGCGCGGAGTCGGACGGACTTGTTTGACCGTTGGGATATCGGACGATATCCCAACGGGTGCTGGAAGGGATGATGATTTCGAAGGAACCGGTGTCGGACGGCGCGATGGTACTTGGAGGCGCTCTTGAAGCCTTCTGCCGGCCGTGTGGATCCTGAACGCAAGGCATTGCCCCCGTGGGATGCTTCCTGCCGGCATCGATGATGACTGATGGCTTACGCCTCCAGGCTATGGGGGTCTAGGAGGAAGTCGTAGACGCTCATGGTCAGGATGCCATGGTCGTCGCGAGTCGGTTTGACGATGTCCCGGACGAGGATGATCTTCTTGAAGCTGTCGTCGATGCCGAGCAGGGAGGCCATGTGACAGTCATCTACTCCCTGGACTCGCAACCGGTCCTCGAACAGCTCAAACGACGGGAAGATCTTGCCACAGCGTGCCTCGGGGCCGTCCTTACCATGCCATTGCCGATGCGGTCGGTGAGCTCGTTCAGATACTTGTCCCTAGTGATTAGCATGGGTACTTCTGTTGGATGAGGCCGTGGCATTCTCTATTGAAGAAGAGCATCATATTTACCATTCATATTCAATAGAGAAAGATTCTATTGAAGTTTTTGTCATATATGTCGATGATTTTCAATAGAAATCCATCTGTAGAAAGCAAAGTGCGTACGGCGGTGCATGATGGAGCGGTGATTGACCGTTTCGCGAGTGAGAGTCTCCGCGGTTTTTGACGAGTCGGAACTAGAGATTGTCTGCGTCTATCCCGATGTTAATGGGGTTGCTGAAAGTCTGTGGCCTTGGACTAATGGCTGTGGAACGAGTTATTTTCGTGAGATTGGTGGGACGACGGGCCAATAGCCGGGCTACGCATTTGTTCGTATTGAATTGGGGTTGTTATGTCTGCTGAGACATAGCACGTACGTGATGCACGCGTCCGGTTTCGACTTGGCCATCGTCACCTCGGGCGCATGAGAATCTGTCGTGTTCGGCGGCATGCCTGAATCCATCGGTCATATACAGCCAGTACCCGTGCAGGTCGTCTATATAACCGGATGCGATACCCGGGCATCATGTAGAACAGCGGAACAGATTCGGAAGCGATTCGAGATTCGTTCCTGATGGCCGGACCATGTCAGGGAACTATTCCCAAGGAATTCCCAGCATCTGCTCATGTCCTATTGAAGTAGCCGCGGTTATATAGATGCAGGCCGCAAGGCCGGATAACTGAATCTTCTTCTCTCTTCTCTTTGTGGGGCCCGGAACCTTGTTCCGGGCCCTTTCCGTTTTGGTGGTTCGGGGTTTGGACAGTTCAGACTCAATGGATCTGAGATCAATTCCTGATTGTTGCACTCTGCTAGGCCCGTTTGCATAGATAGCGATCGTGGTGCTACTTGTCGTCTCCCAGAATCTCACGCTCGAACGCATCGAAATCGGCATCCGACCGCAGCACGGTATCGGTTGGCAGAACGAACGGCGATTTGTCGCGTTGGGAGACCGGGACAACCGGTCCGGGATGTACGGAACCGGGAACGCCTCCGAACTCGCCATTGTCGGCGTCCTCCGCCCACCGGTCCAGCATGTCGTCGGTGACTACGCGGCCGTTCTTGGCAATAAACGTCATGGCGCCTCCTCTGTCTGGCATATTCCCTATTTGCACCACTGTGATGCATCGCGCTGCATGCTTCAACAGTAACGACATTATCCCCGAGATGAGCGGGCGCGCGCTGATCACCGGTGTGAGGGCGACTCTTTTTCTGGTATGTTTCGCGATTGGTGCTGGGGAACGCACGCGTATGGTGCTAGCGTAGGTTCCGATCCTGGGTTATAGGAACTAAACGTGGTGTTTTAGGCTCTGGTTTCTAATCGGTTTGGTTCCATGTGATGTGGGTGTGGAAGTCGTTCCAGTCGACGCCGGTCCCTTATTGTGGTCTGCTGTCATCGTTGTCGTTGGTGTCAGTCGCTTCCCCTGCATCAAGTTATCTCCGGACAATCCGCCCGTCTACTTGAGATAGACGAAATTCGCCCGTGTCGATTCGAATGCTTCACGAAGGGTTTTGTCGCGTTCCAGCATCCTGAAGCTATCGGCGGATCTGCTGGTCATGCTCAGGTTGTTGATGGCATACCATCGGGAGCCTGAGCATGACCCTGACTGAGCGAAAACGTCAGGACATCGATATCCCGGTGCCTTTCCATCGGGGCTGGTGTTTTCCTTGATCAGTCCTTGAGCGGCTATAACGCCGACCGCGATATGGTCGTTATCGGCATACAGCACGATTTCGCGGAGTCTGCCGAAATACTGGTTGCGTACTCGTACGGAATTGCAGAACAGCACCCTTCCGTTATGGTCGTCCGAGTATCGGACCAGCTCTTTCAGCACTTCGAGCGCGTTGAGATGCCCGTCGCGGGCGTCCAGTCCCGTCAGTTTGAACGCGGCGGCGCGGATGGGCTCGTTACGGCGCGGATCCCGGTAGGAGACCTGGCGGACGATGTCCGGGTTCACCCAGCCGTGCGTATACCGCGGGTCGATGGAGGCAAGCAGCGACATCACCGCGTCGATGACGTTTTCCGGATCCACGTACAGCAGGTTCTCGTGATGGGCCTCGCGGTTCCTGATTTCGCGCAATTGCATCAGCTTCCGGGCGATCTGGATGCGGCCGTCTTCGCCGGAAGAAACCTGCGGGAAAGCCTCATGCAACACGCTCGTCCACAGTCTCTGTGTTCGCTCGGTCCTACGCGAGGTATACGGTTCTCCGACCAGTCGGCACCAAGTGCCGAACATCAATTGGGACAGCACGTCCTGATGGCCGTATCCCCGATCCGTTCTGGGACTTTTGCGTCTAATGATGCGCTCCAGCGAGGCTTCCTGCGCATGTTGGTGGGCCTTGAAGACATCAGTGCGAATCAGAGGACTGATTGCCGAGGGGAGACGCATCCGTTCGGACGGCTTCTTTTCCCCGTTGTAACGATAGGAATCCACTCCGGTCCAATGCGTCGTGCCGAGTTCGGACGCGCTGAGCTGGGACAGGGCGCGATCGATGCTGTTGCGCAACGCGATCTCCGCGTAGCTAAGGATGACGTGCAATGCTCCCGCGTATTCCTGATTCCAGGAGTGCAGCGCCAGCGCTTTCTCCAAGTCCGGCAACTCACGACGATAGCGATCCAACCTCGCCTGACCCAGAAATCGCTCGGCTATTTCCTGGCGGTCCTTCTCGCTCCCGGTCGATTCCATGTCCATGTAGACCAATGATATACTGTCAGTGTTCGATAGGCTCGACCTATCGGTTGCTTTCACCGGCCCGCTTCCTTTCGCAGGATGCGGGCCGAGTGCTTTCCCCGGGGTCAGGGCCGGAGCCGTGAACCGTCCTCCAGCTCCTTGAGCTCCAGGCGGGCCTGCCGCAGCTGGTTCCATAGGGTGTTGCGCTTGGATATCTTTGGGGGGGCTGAAGGTCAAAGTGGACCTATAGGCCGGCAAACGCCAATCCTTGGATAATGGGCCAGGTGAGTTCTCATGCCGCATATCAAAACGGTAGATATCTACCTGATGGCTGGCGGGCTGTTTACGTTGGAATCACGGATGATTGCCAGGCGAAGGAGCGCATATGGACGACTTGGGTGCGATGAGCAGGGCCGGCCTGATTGAGGTCATGACGGAGCTGAACCGACAGTACGCGCGGCTGCAGCGGGTGGAGGATCTACAGCGGCAGGCCATGACCGAATTGGATAAGACCGGCACATATGGCGCATACTGCCTGATTCTCGGGGTGCTTGGCGGCGTTGCCTGCATGCTCGGTATTCTCGTCGTTCTGGCGGCGAGCGGTGATTCGGATGCCGCCATATTCGGATGGGTGCTGCTTACCGTCGCCGCCCTGCTGTTGGTTTCCTCGTTGACGCAGTACCGAAAGCGCATGCTCCGCTTGGCCGGACCGGACATCGAACTACGGAACCATCTGGCTCGTCTTCAGACCGAGCATGACCGGATAGAGGCGGCGATGAGGCCGTTGGCGTGGCGTTTCCCCGTTTCATGCCGTGGAGCGGAGGCGAACGCTTATATGCTGCAGATGCTGATATGCGGAAGAGCGCGGTGCTTTGCTGACGCGGCATCTCAATGGGAGGCTTACGCTCATCGACGCAGCATGGAGGAATCCGAACGCCTGAGGGTTCAGGAGGCACGCAGACAGACCGTGATGATGTGCCTGATCGCGGCAGTCGAAATCAGCCGAGCGATCGGCCAGCAACGCCTGATTCGTGAGCAGAGTGAGCTGTCAGCGCTGACCGGCGGTCAGGGCGACCGCTAAGTAGGCGAAGGGTCGTCACCTGTGGTGGGTTCGGCTGATGCGCCGGGTTAAAATGGCCGGTAGATTTCTACCGGCCTTAGCTTGGTGGTTGGTTGCCATGATGCGGGATGGAGGGTATGCGTATGGCTGTGGTGGCTCGTCCTGCTCCTCCCACGTCGCAGATCGTGGTCGGCATCCTCGAACTGCTGGATGGCCACACGGATCGCGAGCACGGGGTGAGTGCCGCTTGGATCGCCGAACAGCTCGGTGTGACCGAGAAGACCGTGCGTGGGCATCTGCATACGTTGGAGGGGATCCAGCCGTTCGGGCGCCGGGTCGGGCGAATCATGCGCCGTGACCTGGAGCATGCGGAGAGCGCCGATCCGAGGCCGGGCTGGTATATCGAGCCCGTGTTCGATACCGCGCAGATGCGGTTGCTTGCGGATGGGGCGGTCATCTCCCGTTCGGATGGCGATTATCTGCGTGATCTGATCGCCAAGGTGTATTCGTTCGCCGGTCGTTCCGGGCAGGTCGACGACATGGGTGAGCCGCGTACGCCGCGCAACTACAACCGTGAGTTCCTCAACAACATCGAGCTGTTGAACGACGCCATCGACCATGAGCGGGCCATCGGCTTCCATTACTGCACGTACGATGTGGACGGTTCGCTCGTGCCGCGCCGCGACGCGGAGGGCCATGTGAGGGAGTACCGGGCGGACCCGTACCGGCTGATGTACCGCAACGGCAAGTACTACCTGATCTGCCACATGCAGTCGTACGAGAGCCTGTCCTACCTGCACGTGGAGCGTATCCGCGACCTGAGGGTCGACGGGGCCGACCATTCATTCGAGCGTACGCTCGAGAGCCTCAATCCTCATCCGGATGTCCCGTTCGATTTGGACCGTCATATGGGGGAGCGGCCCTATCCGATGAGCGAGGCGGCCGTGCCCGTTCATTTGAGGATCCGCAAGACGCTGGAGCCCGTCTATGACTGGTTCGACGACGCCAAGGTCACGCGGCTTGACGGGGACGTGTACGACGTGTGGGTCACGGCCAACGAGTACGCCGTCCTGTGCTGGGCCCTGCAGTACGCTGCGACCCGGCTCATCGAGGTGCTGTCCCCGCAATCCCTGCGCGATTCCCTGCGTGATACGGGCGAGTACCTCGCGGGGCTTTACGCCGGAAGTGTGTAAGGGGTTGGCGGCGGTATCGGAGATTCCGCCATATCCTGCCGTCGTGGCCACTGGCTGGTCGAATTGTCAGGTTCCCGTGGATTCCGATGGGTGAAGGCGGTCGCGAATTCTACATTCACGACCGCCTTATTCGGCCGTCGTGCGGCGAGACATGCGGGAGATCCGAACCACGTCGAGCGCGATGGCCAGCCCGCGCTTGAGGTCCCGCATCCATCCGGCGGTCAGGGGCAGCGTGCGGCTGGACGATTGTATGGTCAGAAAACCGGTCGCGCACGTGGTCGCGCTCTCCAGTGTGGCGAGATGGTCGTTGATGGGCTCCGTCATCTGCTCCCAGCTGGCCATCCTGACACGGCTTCCGTCGGGCAGGACGCAGGTCCCGGCGTGGAAGTCGATGCCCGTGATGCCCTGCCTGCCGATACGGGCGAGACCGTCCAGCAGGGCAAGCAGATCGTCCATCCGCCATTCGGCGTCATCGCCGGAGGCCGGGACGAAGGACTCGCACCAGTCGTGTTCGTTCTGTTCCGGCTCGTCCGGTTCGAAGGCGGAGATCATGGTGCGTCCGTTGATCCGGTCGATATCCGTGTCCGCTCCGATGACGGCGTCGATGAAGGACTGCAGGCGTTCGGTCGCGTGACGACGGTCATCCCGGGTCATGCCCTCCAGATGGTCATGGTCGAGCACGTCGTACGAGTCGACCGTGATATCTGTGGTCCATTCGAGATAGATGCACATGGCCGGTCCCTTCCTGCTGTGGTTGCTGATGTCTGCAACATAGGCAGGCATTCGAAAGGTCGGTGCATATCTACCGGAAAACGAGATTGGTTCGTGGGTGTGGCGACCGTGGCGGGTCGGGGGCATGACGGTGAGTCGGGGGCTGTGGATGTCGTCTGCTTCCCGTACTGACGAAATGTCGAATAGTGTCTGCGTGGTCGTTGATGATTACGGTGACGGCGAGTACCATCGCAGCTGAAGAGGTTCACTGTGGCCCTCTTTGTAGCGGTTCCCAAGACGGATTCTTGGGAGAGAAGGAATGGGAAATGTTAACGCTGCCATCCAGGGGGGGGCGAGTTGCGGCGCGGCGGGTTCTAGTGATCGTTGCAACGCTTGGCCGGGTGGCGGGAGTCATGTATGGGCAGGTGGGTTTTCGAGGGCGTGGAGTACGCGAGTCGGGGTCTTATGTGCGAGGCGAGGCGGGAACGCTACGTCGAATACCTCGACTCGGGTTTGAACTTCACGCAGGCCGCGAAGGCGGTCGGCGTCTCCAAACGCACGGGCAAGGTGTGGAGGAACGGCAGGACCCGCGCCACGGGCAGGAACGAGAAAGCCTCGGTCGACTGGTATCGTTCCGCCATGGGCAGGCCGAAGAAGATTCATCCCAGGTATCTGAGCCAGGACGAGCGCATGAGCATCGCCGACCGGAGGCTCGCCGGCGACTCGATCCGCGGGATCGCCCGCCTGCTCGGACGCGAGCCGTCCACCATCAGCCGTGAGATCGCCCGGAACACGAACCCGGTCACCGGCGCGTACGAGCCGTACCGGGCGCAGCGGATGAGCGCGGACCGGCTCGGACGGCCGAAGACCGCGAAGGTGCACGCGGTGCCGGGGCTGCTCGACTACATCCGCGACGGGTTGAGGGCGCATTGGAGCCCCGAGCAGATCGGCGGCATGCTCAGACGGGACTTCCCCGATAATGGGGACATGCACGTTTGCACGGAGACGATCTACCAGGCCATCTACGTCCAGGCCAAAGGAGAGCTCAGGAGGGAGGTCTCCAGGGCGCTTCGCTCCGGCCGGACCGCCCGACGCGCGAGGAACGACGGCGACGGACGCCGTCCGAGGTTCCGCGAGCCGATGGTCATGATCTCGGAACGGCCGCCCGAGGTGGAGGACCGCGCCGTGCCCGGCCATTGGGAGGGCGACCTGATCATGGGCGCGAACAACCGCAGCGCGATCGGCACGCTCGTGGAGCGCTCCACCCGGTTCCTGATCCTCCTGCACCTTCCGGACGGTCACGACGCGGAACACGTCCAGCAGGCCGTCATCGACCAGATGGGCCGTCTCCCGAAGCACCTGCGCAACTCGCTGACGTGGGACCAGGGCTCCGAGCTCGCGCTCCACAAGCGCATCTCGACCGCCCTGGACATGGACGTGTACTTCTGCGACCCGCACTCCCCGTGGCAGCGCGGCACGAACGAGAACACCAACGGGCTGCTCAGGCAGTACTTCCCGAAGGGCACCGACCTGGGCGGGTATTCACAGGCGTACCTGGACGCGGTCGCGGAGGAGATGAACGACCGGCCGCGCAAGACGCTCGGGTTCCGGAAACCCTCCGAGGCCATCCTCGACCTGATTAACGCCGCATGATACGATCACACCACCAAATCAAACAGCAACACAGGTGTTGCAACCACCACTAGAATCCGCCCGCTGATTGCCGCGGTCGCCACCATGATATCCATGTGCACGTCCACGGCAATGGCCGAGGACGCACAGCCTGACGTCGCTCAGGCGACTACGGTCAAGGTCAGTGACGAGCAAGGACTCGTCGACGCCATCAACGCCGCCGCAGGCGACGGCGTCACCATCGAGGTCGACGGGGACATCGCCATAAGCAAACGCATCCCGGTCAAGTCCAAGATCAGCCTGACCGGAACGGGCAAGCTCACCTTCGGCGAGAAAGCCGGACTCCGTGTCACCGACACGGGCGACCTGACCCTCGACGGTCCGACTCTCGACGGCGGGGGCGAAACCGTCGCCCACAAATACCCGATTGTCTACTCGGAAGGGTCGCTCACCATCCAATCCGGCGAGGTGAGCGACTACCATGCCTCGACCGCCAGTAGGGACAGTGATGTCGGCAGCGCTGTCACGGTGTACGGTGGCACGTTCACCATGAACGGTGGCAGCATCACGAACAACAGTATGAACAGCCCTACCGGCATCGGTGGCGGTGGGCTCCAGCTCCTCGGTGGTGTATCCAAAATTACTGCGATCATGAATGGCGGCACCATTAGCGGAAACACCGTTGACGACAGTGGCAGGCCCGCGGGTGAAGGCGGCATGATGCTCGGCGGCGGCATCGCCATATTGGGAGCCCGTGGCCCCGTCGATTTCACTATGAACGGCGGCGTTGTTTCCGGCAATACGCTTAAAGTTCAGCAAGCTACGGCCAACGGTGGCGGCATTGGCATATGGGGCCTGGGCAATCCCGCTTACTTCACCATGAACAACGGAACCGTCGACGGTAACAAAGTCCACGGCGCTCTCGCACACGGTGGCGGTATCGGCGCCGGCACGCATAACCCGGTCACCATTAACGCCGGTAAGATCACGAACAACGAATCCGACGGCATGGGCGGCGGCATCTATACCGATGACGGGCGCAGCAGCGTCGGCTCCGGCAATCCCAACGCCCATAACGAGTTCCATAATCTCCTGGTCACCGGCAACACCGCATCCAACCTCGGTGGTGGCATCTGGCTGTGCCCCACGGGAGCCGGCAACACATATGTGACCGAGGGTGGTGCCGTTTACGGCAACAGCGCGCCCGGCGACGCAGACACGCACATCGAGGCTTCCTCTGCGGCCGGTGATGATTTCGTCGCGCACCCGCGTCCCGACGCCAATAAGGTGACACTGTCCGACCGTATGCTCGGCGGTGGAGTCAACCACTGGTACACAGACGGAGGCACCATCAAGAACACGGACGCGGGAGGCCCTGACCCGGTAGCAGACGGCACCGTCGCACGCTACGACTCCACGTCTGATGCGAATGATGAGCAGACAGTCACCGGCAACACCGATCCGCTTGCGTTGAAGAACGTCACCACGTCCGACGCGCAGGAGCTTTCCAAGGCACTGGCCAAGATCGTCGTCAGTGGCAACAAGGCCATGCTGGGCGGCGGCATCGCGTCCAATTCCACCATCACCATCGGCAAACCCGACGCACAGGAGATCTCCATCACCGTCAACAAGAAGTGGGATTCCAGTGTCGCCGAGGCTGACAGGAAGGCCATTAAGGTCCAGCTCAAGGTCACGGGCACTTTGAACGGTCAGACGATTGACAAGGTGATTGACGAGGCGACCCTCGACGAGACGGGCAATTGGACGCACACGTTCACCGGGCTGCCCGCGGAGGATACGCTGAACGGCCTGAAGTATCAGGTCGTCGAGGTCGGCGACGAATACGAGTCCAACGTTGGCGAATTCCAAAAGGACGAAACCGACGCAAACCATTGGACCATGACCGTCACCAACAAGGCCAAGAAGCCCACGGACACGACGCTGACCATCCCGGGAACCAAGACGCTGAACGGCGGTACCTTGACTGCGGGTCAATTCCGGTTCCAAATCAAGGCCAAGAACCCGTCGACCGCGCCATTGCCCACGGACACGATTGTCACCAACAAGGCTGACGACTCGTTCTCGTTCGGACCCATCACCTACAAGGAATCCGACCTGAACGGCAGGGATTCGGCCGACTTCGAGTACGAGATCACTGAGGTCAAGGGTACGGATTCGACCGTCATCTACGACGACACCGTGTACGACGTCAAAGTCACGCTGAGCAAACAGCAGGATGGCTCGCTCAAGGCCGAGTATTCGATTACCGTCGATGGACAGGAAAAGCAGTCGGTCGCGTTCACGAACACGATCACACCTCCAGGCCCGCCCGTCACCCCGCCGGACAAGCCTGACACCCCTTCCACGGATATCACCATCCCCGGCACCAAGTCTCTTCGGGGACGTGACCTGCAGGCAGGCGAATTCTCGTTCACAATCAAGGCCAAGAACCCTACGACCGCTCCGCTTCCCGTGGATAAGACCGTGAGCAACAAGGCCGATGGTTCGTTCTCGTTCGGACCCATCGCATACCGGGAGACCGATCTGAACGGCAAGGATTCGGCCGACTTCGAGTACGAGATCACCGAGGTAAAGGGCACGGATTCGACCGTCACCTATGACGATGCCGTGTACACCGTCAAGGTCGCCGTGTCCAAGGTTTCGAACAGACTCAACGTTACCTATACGGTATTCGACAAGAACGGGGACACAGTCGATTCCATCGCATTCGACAACACGGTAAAACCCGACAAACCTGACAAGCCGGATCAGCCCACCACGCCGGACACTCCGAACCAACCCGAACAGCCAAACCAGCCCGGCAAGCCCGACACCCCCGGTACGCCGGGTCAGCCCACGACGCCGACCCAGCCTGACAAGCCGCAGAAGCCGACGCTGTCCGTCACCGGCTCCAGCGTGACCGCTGCCGCGGTGGTGACGGTGCTCGCACTGGCGTGCGGCCTGGCTATGTTCGTCGTGCGTCGCCATACCGCGGTGAACAAAACGGCAAGGAGCCACCACTCACGGTAACAGGCGGTTCCCGTAACCGTAACGGCCGGATGATGCGACCGAACTGATAGTTGATTCAGTCCGGCCCCATCACCCGGCCGTTCCTGTCTGTTCAAGTAATCGTTCGTCTCGGACCTGCGCGCCGTGCTTTTCATCCCCATGCGGCGAGTTGCCTGCGGGGATGGCGTTTCCCGGCCTGATGGAATCGAACAAATGTCCACTCTGGGGTAGAACATCTGTTCTAATAATTCGGTTGGTTTCGAGGACGGAGGCGGCATGGCTTGGAGGATCATCACGCACAGGTGCGGGCATCGTGAGCGCATCAACGTCGACGGCACCTATGTGATTGTCGAGCAGCGGGTGCGCAGGGCCGAGGAGAGCCTGTGCGCGTCCTGCGCCGGCAACATCAGCCGACGGGACAACATGCTTGCCGGTTTCTGCACGCTCCTGGGATCGAAGGACCAGTGCGACCGGGCGGAGCCCATACGCATGCGCGTGCTCAACCAGGTGGAGGTGCTGGCCTCGCATGCGCGCATCGAGGATAGGGACGCTTTCCGGGAACTGCGCAGGCAGGTCCTGTGCCGCGATGACGCCGCATGGTGGATTGAGCATCGCAACGACGCCGTCACCATCCTCGCTCAGGACATCGAACTGTAAGGAATAGGGGGCGGTCATGAATGGGAAACGTGAAGAAGGGTCGACGGTGCTGCACCTGTGCGAATGGTACGAGGACGGGAGGCGGTATGTGGCGCAGTTCGAGACCCTCGCGGACGGTTCCATGTTCGCCGTGACTGACGATTGGAGCACCGGGGAGGAACTGTATATCAACCATGCGTTGGCGAGGCCGGATGGCACGGCGATGCCCGGCATCGAACGGCTGAGGTTCTTCGACCTGCCCCTCAGCCACAACGGCTGCTGCCGGCGCGACGACTACACCGCGTGGGAGATCGAGGTGAACGAGCAGATCGAACATGACCGGTTCGATGACGAGCTGCGCGCGTTGGGCGTATTGGACGACGGGGACACTATATTCGGCCGTCCGTGAATCGTTCGGCCGCCGGGAGTGCGTCGGAGACGTTACACGCGCGTGAAGGGAACGCAAGCCGCACGCATGGTGTGCACTTCCCCGTGGAAACGCGAACCGAGCCATACCCTGAGCGTGCGCAATTCGGAGCCGACCCCGAACCAATGGACGGGATCATGCAAACTAGAACATGCTGGATTGCAACGGTTTGCGCACCATGTCATGGCAATCCCGTCAGTTCACGGTTCCGGTGGTTACTCCGTTGTATGTCTCTGTGCTGTACAGCCGTCATGGCATGACGTTGCTCTACCACCGATCTTTGGCAGGTTAATATGGAATGCCATACGAAAACGAGGAGTAAGATTTTATGCTCGACCTAGATGGTATCAACAAGGGGCTTGACGATTTGAAGCGTCGCGCCTCCGAGTCAAAGACGCTGAAGAACATCGCCAACTCCGACGCCGTGCGTAACGCTGCTGCCGGCGCGTCGGATGCTGCCGCTGGTGCGGCGGACGCGGTCGCGAAGGCTGCGCAACGTCTGGAGGAATTCGCCAAGTCGAACGAGCGTAAGTCCTCTGGTGTGCGCTCATCCGAGCGGATGAGCGATGTGAAACCCTTCGCTGCATCTGATGACGGAAAAACCGGGGCGAGTTTGCCGGAGGATGGTCCGGAAATCATCCCGGTGACCGAGATCGTGGATGCGGGAGGCCCTTCGAAACCGTCCGATGGCGGTGCGCGTCACGGTGGCCGCCACGGCGGTCAGACTTCGAAAGCCAAAACGACTAAAAGTGATCGTGTTTTTCTGATTGCCATGATTGCCGTAATCGCCGCGTGCTTCCTGTACCTGGGTATTTCCGCGCTGTTGGATTCGCACGATGATACGGGGTCGGAAACACAGCAGACTGTCCAGACGACGCCCAAGGCATCAGAGACGCCGGAAGCTGATTCGTCTAAAGATGCTGAGGCGAAGCCGGAGACGGTGGACACGGGCGCACTCGTGGGCCGTGACGCCCGCGACGTCATCACCGATCTGCAGAACAAGGGTTTGACCGTCGACACCCGTTATGTCGCGAACCGTGACGCCGACCACACGTCCGACGTACTCGCCGACACCAGCACCAAGTACGTGGTTAAGGAGGCCTCGCAGACAGATTATATGGTCACGCTTATCGTGGAGGCCGACTTGGCCGCGTCGAAATCCGACGATTCCAGCGATTCCGGTTCGTCCGGCTCGGAGTCGTCTTCCGATACGGGTACCGGCTCCTCGGCGGGCGCGAGCATGACCGCCGCCGTGCGTGTGGCCTGCAATCAGGCCGGTGAACGCGCCTTCCCCTACGGATTCAAGGCGCATGGCATCACCGGCGTGGTCCAGGAGGTCACCCTGGAAGCCGATGGCACGTACGCGTACGTTGTCATGGCGGACGTGAAGAACGCCGCCGGACAGAAGCAGGAGCTGCAGGTCACTTGTACGGCAGTGTCCCTGCCCGACGGATTGAGCGCCCAGATCGTCGCCGCCAACTGAAAACTTCGAAAGTCGCGGCCGCAACGACATGACAGGGAACTCCCGCATCAGTGGAAGGACCTTTCATTCCTCCCCTGTGAATGCTGGTGGCGTCAGGCTCTCGCTTGGTCGACCGAGTCGAGCAGGTGGAGGATGTTGATGTCCTTCAGGCGTTTGTCGGCCGTGAGCTGTTCGGTGGGACGGATGCCTTGGTTGGTGTCGGTGTCGTAGACGATGGTGTCGGCCAGACGGGTTGATTCGTCCGTCCTGTCGTGGGCGGGTTCAGGGATCGTTTCGGTTTCGGTGTCGGCGGCGCATTCGTCGCAGGCCGGTAGACCGTCGATGGCGTGGGACATGTCGCCGAACTGTCCGCAACGGGAGCAGGTGCGGATCGCCGCGAGCCGGTAGAGGAACAGCAGGTCCGTCATGAGCGTCACGGGACCCGCCTGCCCGTTTCCTGCGGCCGTCGCGCCGGCGGCGGAATGACCGCTGTCGGACTGCCAGAAGATGCGGGGCAGGCCGAATTTCGTGTCGACGCCGGTGATGCGGAATCCTTCGAGGCCTTGGTCGATGATCTGCTGCATGTCGCGGATGAGTTCGGGGCCGAACGCGAGCTTCCACCCGTCGGGCAGACCGTAGAGGGGAGCGGCCCAGGTCCAGTGGTGTTCGAGGACGGTGTCGAGCATGCGTTTGGTGGTGTGCGCGACGAGGAGGTGGCGCAGCAGGGGCATGCTGATCTCGCTGGCGAGGATGCGTTGGCGGTCCTGTTCGGTGAAGTCGTACAGGTGCTCCCAGGTGTCCGTGCTGTCCCCGGACGGGTCGATCACATTCAGGACGGTACGGTACGTGAAGCAGTCGCGGGTCCACTTGTGGATGAGCCCGATGACGGTAGAGCGCGGGGTCTTCAAACGGGAATTGTTGCTGTATTCTGCCTGCAGCGCGTAGCTGAGACGTCGGTAGTGGGCCTGAAGCGCGGGCGAATCGTCCGGTGTCCAATCGTAATCATCCATACTGGGATCGCACCGGTATTCCAGGGCGATGAACTCGGCACTCAGGTCGTTCATGCGGTCGTGCTGCGTCTCGGCGAGCTGCCAGTCGTCCTGGTCGTCCACTGGATACGTGCCCTGACGGCAGGCGTACCGGTCCATCGGATCGTCGACCAGATCGCCGTCGCTTTTCCTTGGGTCCTGTTCCATGGTCTCGTGGATTTCACGGCGTTGGTCGGGGTCGGGCCAGGCCAGGGGCTCCAACGCGAGCAGACGTTCACGCCAGACACGGGACGCCCGGTTCATGCGGTCGAACTCGTAGGATTCGATGGCCTCGCGCTTCTCGCACAGGGCATGCCATTCGTCCGTGTAAGCCCGGTATCGTGCGTCGTCGCCGTCCCGCTTGGCGCGGTAGGCGAGCAGGCTCACACGTTCCAGGAGCCGGGAGAGGGCCTTTTCACCGTCCTCGAACACGCGCATCGTGCCGCGGGCCGATACGGGTTCGCGTGGGGAGCGTCCCTCGGCGATGTCGTTCTGAATGGTCCGGCTGACCTGACGGGCGAGGTATTGGAGCGCGGCCTCACCGTCCGGCGAGCTTACGCTTTCTATTTCCGGGTATTCCAGGCAGGATGCGGTGAACGCGAGCAGTTCCTCGTCCCACTCGACCCGGTACGTCAGCTCGAACGCGGGATCATTGCTCCAGATACCCCAGTAGGCCATCCTCAACCCCATGGTCGGCTCCTTTCCGTTTTTCGACGGATCTCCTGTCCCGATTCTCTCTCGGAACGTCCTACCCCTCATAACCGGACAACTCCATGTTTGGCATGCGGGACTGCCGGGTGTTCCGACGGTGTGTTTCGAACCGTGACAGTGGAACCGGGATTCCAGCCCGATGGTCCGCATGAGGGTTCCGCGGTGATTTCCGGGACCGGCCCGGCTGCTTCAATGGCGCGTTCTTGGGTGCCGACATGGCGGAATCGTTGGCTCCTATCGGTAATCCGAAGTACGTGATTACCGGCAAGGAGCGGGGTATCGCGGTCGGGCATGGGTCTTTCCTTGTAATGTGTGACAATTAACACCGACACGGAGAAAGAAGCACCGATGAGCAACCTCAGCCTCGAAAACCTCGAAGACAGCGTCCTCTACGACCTGTTCTATGAGGCCGGATCCATCCTCGGAGGGTCGCTCCTGGCGAAGGAACGCGAAGCCAGGCAAGAAGGCGACCTCGAACAATACCGGAAATTCCACGATGAACGCATGGCGATGCGCCGGGAACGCATGTCGGTCAAGTCCAATGACCGCGCGCTCCAGATCGAATGCAAACGCAAGTGGGATGCCCGCGTGAAGGAACTCAGGGAGTCCCGATGAAACTGCTACCAGAGGGCGGGTAGGATACGGTGTTATGACTGTGGTTTCAGGAAGTCATGCGCATCGGAAGACGGTCGGCGGATGGGTGCTCACATCCGCCGACCTCGCGGAATTGGAACGTCTCGAGGACGAACTCGAACGTTCGCTCGCCGAGCTCGACGAACGATTGGAACGGCTACGCGGATCCTGGCGCGGGTGATTCGACGACACAAGTCTCCGATGATTCCGTGAAAGGCCGGAATCATATCGGATTCCGGCCTTTCACGGAGTTGTTTATCTGCGGAGCGTCTGATACTGGTGGTCAGCTCAGATCTGATCTGAATGGAAGACCGCTTTCCGACTGGTTATTGAGCAGCATGGGGCCGCTTCCTCCCAGCCGGTTCACCCATGCGGCGGTCTCCTCCGGCATAGCGGAGGAATCGAATCCGTCGGGGAAACCGGTAAACGTGCCGCAAGGTCCCATGCCGGTGGCATCACCGCTTGCGTTGTGGTAACGGACTCCTTGCCTGATGGTGCTTTCGTCGGGTGTTGTGGCCAGTTGGAACGCAGAGGTGTCGCATTCCAACGTGTATGAGCCGTCCTTGTTCTTCGTGATTGATTTGAAACGGCCGGTGAAGTCATTCACCTCGACGGTGCCGTTCGGATATCCATCGCCGGAATCGCCCATGTTCGCATCCTGGAAATGACCGGAGAATGAGCCATCCGACTTCATCTCCAGACTGGTATACCAGGCCCCTGCTCCGCCAGAGAGCATGTACTTGCCGGCGAACGGCGTGAAGTCGGATGTTCCCTTGGTCTTGGATGGGACGCCGCCGGTGCTGATTGTCTTGCCGTCGAGCAGATCCCAGTCGATGGGCTTCTCGACGAGGTAGTACACGTTCTTCGTGTTGGGCGCGTCCTTGAACGGGACGGGCTTGGCGTTGCTGGAGGGGACGAACGGGCTTGCCGCGTATGCCTTGATGGTGGACGCATCCACGGGGCTGTACTTCGTCTTGTCCCGGATGACGACGTAGGGTCTGTCCTTGTCGGGCGTGTACGTGGTTTTCCCGTCGAAGTAGCCGTCGGCTTCCAGGGTCTTGAGGTCGGCGTCGACGGGCATGTAGAGCAGGAAGTCCTCGGCCTTGTAGACCACACCGGTGCTTGGCGTCGAGGCTGTTGGGTCGCTCTTGGGTGTCCCGTTGTCGCAGTAGGTGCCCGGGCTGCCGGACATGGGGAGGTTCCCGCATACGGGCAGTCCGCCGCCGGCGTAGAGCTCGAACGCACCGGTGTCTCCGGAGATGAGGTGATTCTTCGTTGTCTTTTTCGCGTATTCCTCGTCGGTCTGTGATGCCGGGGCGCAGTTCACGTTTTGGGTGTATGGGCATGCGCCCAGTACGCCGTCGCCGAGGATGTCTGATCCGCCTTCGCCGTTCAGCCCCACTCGGTATGCATCCACCGCGCCGTACGAGTTTCGTTCATCGAGGGTGATGCAGTCGCCTCCGTCCGTGCAGTATTCGCCGGCCAGACGGTTCACGTGTTCGATTTGCGTGTAGCTCCTATCACCCATCTTCAGCGTCCCGTCCAATACCTCGTATCGGCCGGATGCGTCGACGCCGTAGTAGAGGGTGACGTCCTTGGTGTCGGTTTTGACGCCGATGGCGGGGTTGGCGCCGACGATTTTGCCGAGGTATTGGCGGCTGGAGAAGCGGGGTTCCATGGTGACCGTGTAGCCTTTCTTCTCCAAGGCCGCTTGCGCGTCGTCCTTGTTTTGTCCGGCGATTTCGACGGGGATGCCCTCGCCTTCGACGCCGACTCCAAGGTGGATGCCGTCCTGGGTGTCGGTGACCGGGTCTCCGTCGGCGGGCGTGGTGATGACGACTTGGCCGGGTTTGTCGGAGACGACCTCGTGTTCGGTGAGGGTAACGCCCATGCCTTTGAGGTTGTCTTCGGCTTTGTCGGGCGTGAGTCCGACCGTGCCTTCGGGCACGCCGGGCCCGGCGGATTCGACTACCGTGACGGTGCTGCCGGCGTTGAGCCTGTCGCCCGGCTTGGCGCCGTCGAGTCCGAGGTAGGAGCCCTTCTTGGCCCCGGCGTACTGTTTCTTGCGCACGACCTTGAACCCGTGGCCCTCGAGCTGGGACACCGCATCCGAGGCGGTGTCCACGCTGATCTGGGGTACGGTCTTCGGGCCGAACACGTTCCAGGCGACCAGGCCGCCGGCGACCACGCATATGGTGATCAACGCCGCCAGGATGGTGATGAGGATCGCGCGACGGTGATCCGGTTTCACGGCCGCGGCGGTCGTGTCGGCGCCTCCCGCCTGCGGCGTCGGGTTTGCCGGGATCGGCGGCATGGGTACGGGCGCGGCGGCACCGGATGCCGGCGGGGGCGTGCCGGGAGTGGCCATGCTGGTCGGGGAGGCGGCGGGAGCCTGTGCGGAGGGTTCCGGTACGGGCGTCTCTTTGAGGGTGTGGGTGTCGTCGGTGGGGGTGAGGGATTTGCCGCAGTCGATGCAGTATTTGCTGTCGGGCTGGTTCTGGGTGCCGCATTCAGGACAGGACATTGGAGATCGCCCCCATGAAGGTCAGGCCGAGCGCGCCGGCGACGATGGTGGTCAGGATGATGCTGATGATGGTCTGGAGGATGGCCATGAGGAACGTGGTGAGGAATCGGAGCCATTGGCCGTCGAGCTTGCGGCGGGATTCACCCTCCCAGACGAGCACGTACACCCAGATGGATTGCGCCCATGAGGCCAGCGACCAGACCGCGAGGGCGAGCGGGTCCAGGTGCACGAGGGCGAGCAGGAGCGCGGCCGTGTACGAGACCGTCCACGGGGACAGGCGGTGCGCGTATCCGTCATGCAGGGATGCGAACGTGTCGGGCGAGGCCATGATCGCGCGCGTCAGGCGCAGGCAGCCGAGCGTGGCGTACAGGAACGCGGTCGTGCCCAGCCAGATCCCGAAGAACAGGGCCGTGCCCGCGCGGGTGACCAGGTCGTCTACGTAGTAGGCGATCTCGTAGGGCATGTAGTAGCCGAACTCGTCGTAGATGTGGCCCAGGATCACGATGAACGTCAGGGCCGAGATCGCGGTGGTGGCCAGGATGACCGCGATTCCGTACCACGCCTTGCCGCCGCCCGTCTCGGACGGTTTCGTGACGAACGTCTTGAACCATTCGCCGAACGCGCGTGCCTCGGCCTTCGCCTTCTCCTGCTGCTCGGGAGTGAGCAGTGGCTTGACCTCGGAAGGCTGTGGCACGCCGGCAGATGGGGCGGTCGGCGTCGGGGTGGGTGGCTGCATAGGTGCGGCCGCGGGAGCGGGAATCGGGCCGGAGGCGGTCGGTGGCATCGGGATGGACGGTTGCGGCGGGACCGTTGGCACAGGCATGGGCTGCGCCGCGACGGGCGTGGATGCCGGGGCGGACGGTTGTGGCGTGGCGGGCGCGGGCGACGCGGCTGCGATGATTATCGGGGTGCCGCAGCCGCGGCAGAAGCGCGCCTCGTCGGGGCTTTCCGTGCCGCATTTCGGACAGGTGTACATTCGTGTTCCTCCCTCTCTCAATGGGTGAAAACTGGTTATGTGGAATGTTTTAGGGGATTGCCGTCCCTGAAACGCCGTGACGCCCGGAATATCGCGGGTAAAGGGGGCGTCAATCGGGGTGGTTCCGGCCGGTGGTTGGCTGCGGTTCCGGATTCGTCAGTGGAAGCCGAGGCTGACCGTGCCTCGAAGCTCCTGCGGTCAGCCTCGGCTGTAGCGGTCGATGACCTGCTGTGCGGCCTGACGGTCGGGGCCGTCCCGCCCGTCGAGGGGAAGGATGCGGTCGCGTTCGACGGTCATGTTCTTGAACATCATCGGCTCGTCCTCGTCGATGATGTCGTACGACCATTCGTTGCCGAAGAAGTCGTGATAGTTGACCGCGCACACGACGCCCGTGTGCGTCCTGCCGTCGTAGTCGAAGGCCACGCGCGCGTACCGTTCGAAGACGATGCTCGCGCGGTTCAGGTCGACGTGCTTGGCGGCGATACTGCCGGCCGCGTGGCCGGTGTTGGTTTCCGTCTTGGTTCGGCTTCTCACTTGCTCTCCTCGATGGTGGGCAGGTCGAAGTTCCACAGGATCTGGTTCTTCCAGTGGTCGGGGATGCCCATGGTCTTGTTCGGGCTCATGCCGGGCACGTCCGTGGGGAACGCCTCGAGGCAGCGCTTGAGGTTCAGGGCCTCGTCGTCGTCACCGAGGTTGCGCAGCATGTACGCGATGACGGCGATCTGCCCGTAGATCCGGGTGCGGCGTCGGGACTGCTGGAATTCGCGGTACGTCTCGTAGCTCATGCGGGCCAGGTTCTCGAGGCGCTGCAGGTAGGCCTCGTTGGCCTGCTTGGCGTGCGCGAGTTCGGGGCGCTGCTCCCAGTTCGGGATGTTGTCGAATTCGCGGTCGAACAGGCGCTCCTGATGGGCGACGCTGTTGCGCAGTTCGATTAGAGTCGGGAACCAGGAGCGCAGGGCGCCGCGGGAGACGCCGAAGTCGGCGGCGATCTCGTCGCGGTCCTCGGGCTTCATACACAGCAGCAGGCTGATGAGGTTGCTCAGGGTCATGGCCTCGGTCGCGGCCCATAGGGGCATCTGGCCGTCGTAGTCGTTCCTGAAGTGCTCGGCGTAGTCCTCGTTGTTGCGTTTGGCCTCGCGGGTGAACGAGCTGACGAAGTTGGCGTAGTCGACCACGTCGAGGTCGTCCTTGAGCATCGCGGGCTTGAGATAGGCGAACGCGTCGCGACGGCCCAGCACGTAACCGGTCTTGACGCGCAGGGCGACCTCGATCTTGCTCAGCGCGGAGTACAGGGCGGCGCGCAGCTGCTCGTCGTACCGGTACAGGCGCATGACGTGCTCGAAGCGCGCGCCCTCGACGAACTCGTCGAGCCTCTTGCCGGTGGCCTGGTCGATCCTGCGCAGCGGATACCAGTAGCCGCTCAGACGGTAGTAGCCGATGCGGGCGAACTCCATCGCGTACTCGTGCGCGTCGGTCATGCCGCGTTCCTCCACGCGGCTGATCTGCTCGTCAAGGCTCAGCCAAGGCTTGTCGTAATGCGGCTTGTGGTTGTTGCGTCCCATGTGTTCCTCGCTTCCGGAAAGATCCTGCACGCGCCGGGCGTTCCCGCCGCGTCGTCCCGGCCCTCTCGCCGTGACACTGAAGACAACCGGACAACACGGCGTGACGGCTTGGAATCGCAAACCGCCTTCATGGTTTCTTCACATTCCGGTACGAGGTATGCGCTATCCGGGAGGAATAGTCAGACGGGATTCGTCATGTCGTGTGAGATGGGAGGTGCCTGTCCGGGCTTTGCCGTCGGAGGGGTGAGTCGTCTTCGGTGTGGATGGCCGCAGTGGTTTCATATACGGATGCGCGACGGGTGAAGGGTATTCATCAAATCGTGATTTGACAAATCACGATTTGATGGAATGGGGCAGCATGGAAGACTCCGCGGTCGGCGGGCATGTGACGCTTGGTGTCCGAAAACGACCGTTTGCGGACACCTGACGGCCGGATTGGGGCATGTCTCCGACACGCCGGGCGAATGTGTATCAAAAACCGTCCCGTAAACAACGTATCAATATTCGATGCCTTTCACGGGTTGTGATACGTTTGCGGGTATGGGAAAGCGATTCGGGTACGCCAGGGTGAGCACGAACGGCCAGACGGCCGACCTCCAACGCGACGCATTGGACAAGGCCGGGTGCGACCGGCTGTTCGTCGATGTCGCCTCGGGTGCCAAGGCCCACCGGTCCGAACTCGACCGGATGATGGAGCTCCTCAGGGAGGGCGACGTGGTCGTCGTCTGGAGGCTCGACCGTCTGGGCCGGAGCGTGCAGAACCTCGTGGAGCTCATGAACCGGCTCCAGGAGATGGGCGTCGGGTTCGTCAGCCTCAACGAGGCCATCGACACCACCACGCCCGGCGGGATTCTCGTGTTCAACATCTTCGCCGCCCTCGCCCAGTTCGAACGCGACCTCATCCGCGAACGCACCAACGCCGGCCTCGAGGCCGCACGGGCCCGCGGGCGAAAGGGAGGCCGGCCCGCCAAGCTCGACGGCAGGCAGGTCAGGGAGATCCGCCGCCTTTACGAGTCTCGGACGGTGACCGTCAACCAGATCGCTGCCATGATGGGCGTCGGCCGCGCCACCATCTACCGGGCGCTCGAACGGGGCGGCGGGAAATCAGCCGTCGCGCGCTAGTCGGACTCCATCGAACCGGGATGGATCTGGCCGACGATGATTATGGCCCTGCCTGTTTTGCCTGTGGAATGGGTCGTGTCTGGGTGTACACAATTATTGACGAGCGTCAATAATTGTGTACATATGAGCACTGAGTTCCTTTAATCGGTCGCCCCGGAAATCGTTGTAGCGTGGCAGGAAATGTTTGGATATGTCCGATTCCATGATTGAGATGCAAGCTCTTGGCAGTTGCAACAGCTTCGATCTGCTGTTCAACCCGGTTAACAATCGAATCATTGCCGAGCGGAAAACTGATCTGGCCACTGCGTTGTTTGATTATCCCTCCCTCGCCTTAGCCCGCCAATGGGGATGCAGCGGCGAAGATATCCGAAATCTGCTGGACTATCTTAAAAGTGATCGGCCAAGGCTGAGGAATGCAAAAAGAGAATCCGGGATTAGTGCGAGGATATCCAGCTAAATGGATTCGGCCTCGTCAGGTGGTCTCTACGCTACGGCACAGGTGCACGAATTCCATCTTTACGCTTGTCCCGAACACTCTCGTACAACTGCTTTCAAAGCCGATGAAAGGATAACGCCAAGTTCGGTAGCAGGCGGGGCAAAGAGATCTGCCGTTTCTACGAGTCCAAGGTGGTAAGGCTTGATGTAAGTCGGAGTACATCGGCTGACGTTTCCCCGTGCATGAGGGCTACCTTACCGTGCTTGTAGGCAAGGTGTTTACGAACAGCTTGCCTACAAGCACGGTAAGAATTTGAGATGCTGTTACCGCATCGCATGGTGATGACACATCATCATGTTCGGCTTGATGGTTTTCGGCCAGAGAAAACGTCGGTCGTGTCGTGTTATCGGTCGCCGTGGCGGGCGATCTTGTATCTGCCGTCGCCGGAGAAGAAGCCGGAATGGCGGTCGGCGTAGTCCTCGGCCTCGTCGATGGATACGTCTTCGAGCACCGCTTCGTCGGTGAGGAAGCACCAGCCTTCCCTGATCACGTCGTACGTGTTGAACAGGCTCGACAGGAAACTCATACCGGCATACATATAATTCACAAACAAGATTCCTGCATAGGAGACTCGATTATAGGATTCGCTTGGATGGTGCGGTCAATGGGAGGATGCCGGATTGGAAAGTTGAAGAAAGCTAAACTCCACGATATCCAAGACTCGTCCGGCGGCTCGTAGGTGTTTCCTCGAGCCGCCGGACGGTCATGATGGCGGTCAGTCGATGTTCTTGATTCGATAGGGACATCCGACCTTGGCCAAGCGTTTCATGAGCTGGACGATGACGGCGCTCTGCTTATCACTGGGAATCTTGCTCGGCATGGAGGCTGCCACGTTCACGCAGCCACGTTCCTTGACGTCGCCTTCGTTTTCGTCGATAAGCCATTGCGCGACGTCCTTCCAGAACGGGGCGCCCATCTTGACCACTGACGAGGTGTATTCGATGCCGTTGGTTTCCCTCTGTTCCTTGGAACTATGACGGTTACGCCGCCACTCTTCGCGTGGTGATATGAGTTCGTCAAGCCATGCCTTGTTCCACTCGACATGAAGCTGCTTGACCGCTTCCCAACATCTCGGTTGCTTGGCCCACTCGCTGATATTGCGGTATCCCGGCGCCGGGTGCATGAGAATCGGATGAACAGCATCGGCCGCTTCGCGAATAGCCTGCTTGAATGGTTCGTCCAATGTCTGTGCGTCCCAAATTCGCTCGTAATCAACCTTGCGGTTGACCTGTCGTACCGCTTCTGCGATAAGGCCTATGGCCAGTACCACATGTTGGGAACGATATCCGCCGGCTTCATACCATTCCATCTGCGGGATGGTCTTTTCGGTGGTATCCCAGATGATTTTCTGGGCGATTAGTGTCTTGTAGTAATACTCGTTGAATTGAGTGTTGTCTTCAGTCCATTGCTCTGCAATGTCCTTGGCGAATTCGGCGAAATTCTTCTGTGCCCCTCGATTGACATAGTATGCTTTGTCAGTCCAAACCATGGCATACTTCGCCAGATCGGTCTTGGCAAACTTCTGACTCTTGGGGTATTCGGACAAGAACTTGGTCTTGTCTGCCCGCGACATGTACGCCTGTGCATCGCCATACTGGCCGCGCGCCCTCTCATAGAACCATTTGGTCTGTGTGAAGCTGCCTTCTTGCGCGGGGGCAAGGATACGACGGGAGAACGATTCGATACGCGTATGGAACGGATGATTGGCGAACAGATCCGCCTGAGACACCTTGTTCTGACTATTGGCGTATTCCGATATGCGGGGGACGAGATCCTCGGCCTGCTCTGGGTTCACGATGCTGAGTTTCATCTGTACAAAGACCTTGCTGAGATCTTTTCCGGCCCGATATGCGGCGTAAATAGAGGCGGTGGTCTGTCCTCCGTTGACTATCTGTAGATTATCGAGTGACAGGATATTCAACCCGTCGCCCGTCATCTTTGTCTCGATGTGTTCGGCCGTTGCGGTGATGCCGTTATTGAAGGAGAAGAACAGTTCCGGTTCGCTCTCCAGAGTGCGTTTGATTCCTTTATTGACATTGCTGCGGGCTTGAAGGAACACTCGTACGTTTTGCTCGAGAAGCCTTGCTCCCCAACGATCATAAATATGAGCTAGATCATTGCCTGGCACCGCGGCGAGATAAACGGGATTCTTCGTGTTTGACGCACTGGCAAGTAACGCCCGCAATGGGTGCAGCGGTTTTTCCGCAAAGTCCACTCGAAGAGGTTCCTGACCGTTTATAGCCCGGCTAAGGGCGAACAGCCGATTGATGTCCCATACGCTGTAGCTAATTGAACGGGTTTGGTAGCTACCCGCTGTCTTGCCGTCGATGCGACTGCTCAGTACTTTGTTCGTTAATAGATACAAGCGGATTTTAGTAATACGATTCCATCTCGTATGAATGAGATCCGCGAGTCCGAAACCGGGATCTGACACTTCCAGCGATTTTCTCCATTGCGGTTTGAGGGCCGAATCGAGATACCGCATAAGTCGATTGAGAATGGTGTTCATATCGCGGGCGCCCAGAGTTTGCAAATCCGGCCCTTGGTGAAAATCCAAAATAATGAGACCAAGTGTAAGCGGCTCATCAGGGTCAGCGGTCGCTCGACTGTCAAGAGGATCTCCGCAGTAACCGTCAACGCGCAAGGTGCCATTTGCCGGCTGATAGCTAGCGCGGATTGCTTCGTTCATTTCGCCAGCATCAACGAGATACTCCGTAAACTTATCGAAGAATATGTCTTCCTTCCACCCGCCGGTTTCGGCTTCGTTGACGATGTCTTGGAAGAATTCCTCTGCGAATTGTTCCAATTCATTCGGTTTGGGCATCATGCTCCTTTCAACGTGGCCAGAAGTTCTTCCTTCGTTGCTTCGAACTTACCGCACAAAGCAAGGTTAATACGGTATGTAACGCCAAAAATTGCCGAATCGAGCGAGGACCTGTCAAGGTGAGGGAAACCATCTGCAACCTTGAAAATACGGCTTATCCCTTGGGACCAAGCACTTCCGTCATAGTTGTCCATGCCGAAATAGCCAGCATGGGCAAGCTTCTCCTCGAATTGTGCCTCGGCCATAGGAGAGTTGATTTGTTCGTGGACGCGTTCAACATACTGCGTCAACGTTAGACCGTTTCCGTCGGTAGCTTGATTGAGTTCAACGACGAAAAGGAACAGTCGCTCTTTCTCGTTGACACTAAGCTGGTCGATAGAACTTACTGTAATGCCGGGGGTCCCGGAGCCGCGATTCGATTTGACTTCGATGGCATCCTGTCCAAGAGTGAAGTCGTGCACCGCCCGGTCGGGGCCAGTCCAAGCCTCAACTGCGTCATACTCGTCAAATGTTGACAGAAGCACCTCCAAACAGATTAGTTCAGCTATAAGTCCCTTTTGCTCTTCCGGACTTAAGTCGAGTCGTTCCGTCTGGAAAAAGACGGCCCACCGTTCCAATCGGCAAAGACATATCTGCCTTTGCCGATCGCTCGGGACATTTTGAAGAACAGCGATGATATCAAGGCAAACCTTGAGGAAGACATCCTGCATTGAAGGGTCGGTAAGTTCAAGCGCAAGGAGGTGCCTCAGTGGGTCTTCTCTGATGCGCATTCCTTTGAAATGAGGGATGCGTGAAGATCCATTGCTGTCGTTGTACTCCACTATCAGCGACCGGTTCCCCGATTCGCTGATAGCCCAGTCGATGCGACATCCGCTGGGATTCAAAGAAGTGGACACCCTTTTGCTGGGATAGTATTTGGCGGATGAGGCACCACGGATGCTCCGCCATGGATCTGAATCAGTCATCTGGAGTGGCGTCGTCATCTTGTTCCTCGTTTTCGATGTCGGGCGTAAGACCCATGTGTCTGATCATGACGTCGTTATAGGTGTAGTACGTTTCCGCTGGTATTCCGACTTCGGGGAAACTGATGCTCCATCCTATGGCTTCTTCGGCGTAGTCATAGGATGGCCATATATCGTGATTCCGGATTGCCGTATTTTCCAGCCAGTTCTGCTGGTAATCCTTTTCGTCTTTAAATTGCAGCATGACAGGATGAATGATGAGCAACGGTTTACGGCCGGGAACTTGGCGATAATAGATATCGGACACATTCTTTTTGCTTGACTCATCCTTATGCTGTTCGTGGAAACGATCTTCCGCTTGACGCACTTGATCCTTGTTAAGGGTCACTTTCTCCACTCCGCGGCTAGCCAATCGTCCGTTTTTCACCATGAATACGAGATCAGTGGTATCGGGACTTGGGCTGCGGCGTTCACGGCGAAGCGAGACTTGTTTGTTCGGATCAGTGTCGGACAGGTGGAATTCGCCGGAGGACCCTGCCTCTCCGGAAGCTATGTAGATGTCCCACGAATCATGCCCATACTCATCGAGTCGAGAGATATGTCGGATAATCGACGCTGGCTCCGATTTCGGGGATCTGCTGCAATTATGATATTCGCGGATGAACTGCCTAACCGTGCCACTTGGTACGTTGCGATACAGCAGGCCCTTGCCGTACTCCGGCGCAATTGCTTGATATCCGTGTGCTTCCAGCTCGTCAAGGAGCTCTTCAGCAGCCTTTGTGTTAAGTCGACACGTTTTCTCATCGCGGTTAAAAGCAATCGTTTCGATGAATGCGCCGTCGAGGCTGACTTTCTCTGACTTGAAGCGCTCTCCAGCTCCCATCTTGTTGCGTGCCGTAATCATTAAGGTATCTGGATCAGTGCGCACACGCAGACCGTATTGATCTGGCGTCGAATGTGCATTGCACATAGAACGAACCTGATCTGTGAGATCCTTGGTCGCAGTGGCAACGTAAGCATACCAATCAGCTGATTGGCGGGTCATCCAGATCCGGCAAAGATGTTCGTACCCGAAACGATAGCCGAACCATCGAGCCATCTGCATCAGCGAGTCGTATGCCTTTGCGTTTCTTGCGTAGTAGGACACGAGCAAACCTTCTAATGTCAGACCGCGCGATAAGCGGTATCCGCCGATGGCGATAACTCGTTGCGCCATATGCCCGTAATCCAGTGTGTCGTTAGATTGGGAGTTAATCTCTACGATGTGCAGCGGCTTTACTGTATCTGCGAGTGAATGCTGCACGTCTCCCCATGTGAATTCCTCTTGAGGATACTGTTTTTCCCAAGTCAACTTGAGCTCTCGCAACAGGCGGCTGGAAGCGAGAGCTTGCTTCTCGGGAAGAGAAGAGAACGAATTAATGGCATTTTTGTATTGATCAACATATTCGCTAACAAGGTAATATACGGAATGCTGTACGGATTTGTACGGTGACATGTTGATCATCATCGACATATGTTCGTCTGCGTCTCTAGACAAGACTCGGAGGGAACATGCTACGATAAATGCTCTGACAGCCTCTTCGAGGCTCTCCGGCAAGCCGGTTAAAACGTCTCCGCTACGTCGCTTTATTCCTTGAGACTCGTCGTCGTCGGTTATCCAGCGTAGATACTCTGGAAATCCATTGTCTTTGTCTCCGAAGACTTTTTCTGCTCCGAAATATGCATCAGATTGCTCAAGGGTATAGATAAAACTGCGAGGGAAGATGTCATCGCCTTTTTTATCATCATGGCTTGTGGAATCAATGAGGACATTTGCGAATGGCGTAGCAGTATAACCTACATAGGCACTCTGAGAAAACAGCTGAAGGATTCCTCTGATTTGCCCATTGATTTTGGAGATTTCTCCTTTATCGTAAGAGACATTGATGGAAGCGTTGTCTGCCTCGTCATCAATAAGCAGCAGAGGACCGTCATCTTTGCAATTAGTTTCCAACCAGAGAGAGATTTCCCGTAGCGAGTTGGCGTTCTTTTTGATGACGAACACCAGTGGTTCCCGTATATGTCCTGAAGTTACGCCTCGCATTGTATCTTCGGTGACCTTGTTGAAATCACGATTTCGTGATGTGCCCAGCAGAGGTCTCCTGCTGTTGCTGCAACCGATACCGACTCCGACGCGTTTTCTCTCCACTAGATCGTAGCCGATGAATCCATCCTCAATGCGCTCCTGCGTCTGGTTGCGCAGCACGTTATAAATACCGGCCATGACGATGATCACTTTATAACCAGCATCCGCCGCTTTCGAAATCAAACCGATGTAATTTGCAGTCTTTCCGGATTGCACAGAGGCGATTACCAGACCTCGGCGATCGAAAGAACTCTCTGATTTCGGGTCAGCGATTCGGTCAAGAATGTTATCCGTATCCTCGTTCATTGAACGAATTGTTGATTCGCTCCAATGCTTTCGTTCTCGCAAGTATTTACGGTATCGATCCCAGTAAAACCAATCAATGGATGGTTTACGTTCGTTCAGCCAAGGTTGCGTATTCTCATCTTGGTAGCCAAATCCTACAGGCTTGAAATAACTCTCTCGCTCTTCGTATTCTTGAACTAGTTTGTCGATATAGTCATTAGGAACAGATGCGCAAATATCCTTGAATTCAGGTCGGACTATTGCAGCGACGTTAAACCAATTCCGGAAGTTGTCTTTAATCATCTCTTCGGTAATTGGAGTAGAACTCGTTTCTCGATCCTGTATTCGACCGAGTTCCCGCGCGACATTCTCATAAATCCAATCGGATAGATCTTTGATGCTGGTCATAGTTCCTCTATTCCTAGTGCAGACAGAGTCTCATTCCATCGGCTACGATACGGTTCGATCGAACGCATGGACTCGATCGCTCCCTCTTCATCTTTGAATTGCATGATGGCTGCGTAAAATGTTCGAGCGTTCGTTGCAAAGTCGTCATGCGACAGTCGTTGAGATTCCACAGCGTCGGCGTCATTTGAAATATCGTAGAATAGCGCCTCGGTGGGGAGCATGGAACCAATGAACGCCATAAGAGAACTGAAACGGTTGCGTAGAGAATCGTCCAGTTCATCGCCGAATGCACGTACTAAAGGATGTTCCATGTTAATGCCGTAAGTGGTCTTTTCTCCGTTTTCAGAGCGTGTCCATATGGGATATACGTCTGGGCTAGTAAGACGCGCTCCACGTCGGCTATAGACTTTGCGAGAGGGAGCTCCAATAGCTTGAATAAGGGCCTTGACCCGTTTACGCACGACTTCTGGCATCTGGGCAGAAACTTTTTTGACGTCAATCTTCCACGTCTCATCTTGATCCGTTCCGATGTCTATCTTTACCCGTGTCAGCTGCGTTAGTGCGGTCTTCTTGGCGAGGCCAAACCATGTTCCGAAAATAATGAGACGCTTGGCCCGATATAGATACACGCCTTGATTGCGAAGATATCCTCCACGAAGCCCATATCGTTCGTACGCGGCTTTATCTGCATACGTAGAGATGTGAGGTAGCGTGAACGAACGTAATGTAACGCCAGGGCAGACGATTTCTTCAGGGGAAGCCTGAGTGGCGTCATTGGACATGTTGAAAGGGTCCAGCGGTTCAAGCCCGCGGCCATTGAATGAAATACTCAGGTTTGGGGTTCCTTTTTCCTTAGACAGAAATCTGTGGAACACCAAGGAAAGATGATCTTGGGCTTCGCTGATTACTCGGTCATAGTCCACACGGCCCGAGCCATTGTCTCCTGTGAGACAGTCGACTTTTTCCCACAGTACCAAAGTGCCATTTTCCGGCAATGTGTCATACCCGAAAATCTCGTTATAATCAGTGCGCTCTAGCACAGACCAAGAATTCTCTCGAACGACTGTGTCGAGGTCCCATGTGAAGGCTGACGTCTGTCCATCTCGTCGGGATGCTACGGTCAAACGCCGGCATTGAGAGAACGATGCTGTCTTCAAACCCAGTCCGAATCTTCCCAAGTCTCCAATAGCCCGCTCGTCCCGAGGATTGGAGCTGCCTAGTCGCATTGCTCGCAGCAAAGATTCTCTGTCCAAGCCATTGCCATCATCGAGGATGGCTACCTTGAACGAGTCATTCACCGGAAGCGCCATGATGTTTATAGTCGAGGCGTTTGCGGTGATTGAGTTATCGATGACATCGGCGAGGGCACTCTCGAAGGAGTAGCCGATATCTCGAAGGCTTTCGATAAGGATTTTTGGTTCTGGAGTCAGTTCGATTTCGTCTGTCATGCTCTGACTCCTGTCTCCTTTGCGTGTCTTAGTGTCGATTATAAAGCGACCGACATTTTCATCAAGGCGGCAGCATGTGCTTTATCGCTTGTACTGTCAATCCGTAAACTCATCAAGTCGGTGCTGTTCATCGAAGTAATCTTCCGTGACTTTCCCGAGGCAGCGAGCGACGATTTTCGCTATCTGATTCGCTAACAGAGGCGGAACGGCATTGCCGATCTGCTGAAATTGTGCAGTGCGGTTACCCTCAAAGAAGTAATCGTCGGGGAACGTTTGCAGACGTGCTGCCTCACGTACGGTCAGACTGCGGCATTGATGAAAATCCGGGTGGATAAAATAATGGCCGTCCTTGGAGATATGCGAGGTAACCGTAGTGGAGGGAGAGTCGTAAAGCTGGACTCGGAAGCGATCAGAAAACTCCACGGTCTTCAGCTTGTCGGCAGAAGCTGACTGTTCGACGTTCTTATGATTGGGCAACAGGTATGGTGGGAAGTTGTCCAATTTTGCGGCTTTGCCATGAGCTGCTGCATAAGCCGAGCAAAACAGATAGCGGTCCAAATCCTTTGCCATATGGGATCGTGCGGTGTGATTCATCAGCAAGGAGGAGCCAATATTATCCAATCGACCTCGATACCAGTCGGTAAGTAGATTGCGGCCTTGGCTGTCGATGTGATTTGAAGATATCTGAGAAGGCAGTTCTGAGGCAGTCAAACTCGACAGTTGCTCGGCTATTTTTGGATCGCCGCAATGAAGAGACTCATATCGAGCGGCTTGCACGATATATTCCTCCCAGCTGTCTTCGACGTGTTTGCGACTCCGATGGGAGAAGTCGCTCCGCACTGCAGGTATGCCTAGGAGTGCGTCTCTGACAGTAAGTGGATGGCGGGAAGGCTTAAGCTGTGTTGGGGTGAAATCATGATCTTTTCGGATGCCCAACAGTATCACGCGGTGCCGTGCTTGAGGGATTCCGTATTGTTCGGACTTCACCACATAGTCAGAGGATGTATGAGGCTCATCAACTACAAGGGAATGGAGTGTGTACCCGGCCTTGTCGATATCGGCTCGAATCATTCCGAGCACACCCTCGTTATGTAGTTTTGCCGACAAAATGCCTTTGACATTCTCCATGACGAATATATCCGGTTGAATGCCTTCAAGAAAGCTGAGATAGCACTTATATAGCGTCTGTTTTACGTCGCCTTGCAAATTGGGGTCGTTGGTTCGACGTGCGCGCCCTACGAGCGAATATGCTTGGCAAGGAGGTCCTCCGATGATGACAGTGTATCCTTTGTGACCTACGAGCCTCTTTCGGGCTTCTTCCACAAAGGTGTTGTCGCCTTCGACGAGAGTCCCCTGTACGGCTTCATGATCGGCTTCCGCCCATTGATTGGGAAATGACTCCTTGAGAATCTCCAAATGGCTGGCATCGGGATTGGTCGCATACTCCAAGTACTGCTCTGGTATACGGTGATGGAGGTCGTAAATCTTACGGAAGAACGAGCGCAGCCGCAAAGTGTTATGCGCGGATTTTTCCATCTCTACCGACATGACGATTTGGAAGATCCTTTCGCCATCGGAATCCCGTAGCGAGGAGAAGCCCTCTCCGAGGCCTCCTGGTCCGGCGAATAAGTCAATTACGCGTATCTTCCCACTCATGCCTGTTCTCTTATGCTGCTTTGGCGAACTAACTTTGCTCCTGGAGTCTACCAGGAGGTGATTAGTGGGACAATGCGGCGAGCCGATGCGTGTATTTCGTCAAGCTGGCGTTTTGGATTGATTACCGTGACGTGATCCGAGGCTGCGCGGTGTTCGCTTGGGATATAAGGCCCGTATGCCGTGTTATGCGGGTGTCGGTTTGACGGTATCTGGTCTGGAGGGAATGAAGTTCCTATGACTGTCGGTGATAACGCGGCATTGGCGCCGCGTACGTTGGACGATTTCATCGGACAGGTCATCAGTGATATGGCCGCTGGTGGGGACGGGGAACGGTATGTGGTGTTCGCTCCCGCCCGTTTGCGCCCGTATACGGAGCGCCGCACGCTCAACCTGCTGAACAAACATTGAAGCAATACACGCGGGCCATGAGCCGGCCGATTCCAGGACGGGCGAGTTCCGCCCGTGGGAGCGGGAGGTCCTCGGAATCTCGATTGGACTGGGGCAGGAGGATTGGACCATGTCGCGCGACATGGTCGAACTGTCCGACGCGAAGCTCAGGACACGGCTGGACGACACGTTCGTCATGCTGCACGCCATGCTGATCGCCGGATCGGCTGAAGCCCTTGCCCGAGGCGACGTGAAGGCGGCCGACGCCTCGGACCGGGCCCGGTTGGCGTTGGGCGAATCGTATCTGGGAATCAGCCCGCACGACCGGCGCAAGATGATCGCGTGCACGGACCGGTACCTGCACCTGATCGCCCGCCACGCGCTCGATCTCGGTTTCCAACCGAACGTCCATATTCCACCGGACGAAGCCACGGCCATGCGGCTGCTGGCCGCCGACCCGCGATTCCGGTACGCGACCCTGCGCCGCGCGACCCGCCGCAGGCGCCCGTGGGCCGGGCCGCTGGCGGACATGCCACGGGGATGGATGATCCGCTTCGGTCCCGAACTCATGGACGACATGCAGCAGGTCATCGACCTCGGTTTGCGCGGGTTCGGCATCGACCAGGTCAAGGAGAAATGGGGCGGCCTGCGCGTCCTGTTCGACGACGACCCGATCGACTGGACCACCGGCCTGGAACGCCCCGCACGATGGATGGACCTGGCCGGGCTCATGCGCGAACTGCTGGACCTGTACGAGACGCTCTCGACATGCACGTGCATCCGATGCGGCTCCCAATACCGGGTACGCGCCAGCGCGGGACGCTGGATCGAACCCGTATGCCGCCGCTGCGCGCATGCCCGGGCCACCGGCAGGCGAGGCACACCCCCGGCCAAGAGCGAGTGGAAACGGATGCGGCCACTGGACTGCGGGGAACCGCTCGCCGCATGGGCCGACGGAAACCACGCGCGGCTCCTCGGGGACGGGCGTCTCCGTGGTTTGCACATCCGCACGTTGCTGGACCGGTGCGACCGGGAACAGGCGGGATACGCCGATACCGGCAACGGAACCCCGCAAAGCCACGATTCGGACGAAACACAGGACCGCACCACAGGAAGGAAGAACTCATGAACGACAAGGACACGGCAATGGACACACTCGACGAGACCCCGCTCCTGGACCAGCTGCTGCGCGACGGGCTGACGGACCGGGACACGATCCGGCAGATCACCGGACATCCCCTGTATTCGCGGGTGCGCCCGTATCTCACGCACCGGATGACCATGCGCAACCGGAGCCGGAACGTCGAACCGATCGAACGATACGACTACGACATGGAACCGGCGTGGATGATCCTGTTCAGCCCCCGGTTCGGGGGACGCTGGTTCACGCTCGACCAGCGCATACGCCTGCTCGCCGATGCGACTCCGCTTCATTGGCGGTTCGCGCTCGAATCCATGCGGCGCGTGTTCGTGTCCGTGCACGTGCGCGGCGGCAGCAAGGAATTCGGCTGCAACCAGGAATACCATCACCTGTTCGCCAGCGCCCTCAACGCCCTGGACGCGGGAGGCCCGGAACTGCTCGACATATTCCTGCACCTGGCCACGCTCGTTCCCGACACCGGCGGACGCCTGCACGTCACGCCAGACGGATTCGACGTGACCTACCCGAACACCACCAGCCACTGACCGGCGAAAACCAATGATTCCCCGCGGGAACCGGCGTTTCGCCGGCCGCATATCGGCTAGAACGGTGTGCGTCGGCATCGCCGGCTCCCCGGGAGAGAGGAAAGGAAGAACCCGATGAGATACTGCACCGAATGCGGGGCCGGCAACGAGCCGGACTCGAAGCACTGCATCATGTGCGGCGCGCCACTGGACACCGCGCCATCCCAGCCGTCAGCGAAGTCTGCGGCCCCTACCGGGGCCGGGCCGCAGACGGAACCCGGCGGGGACACCCGCACACTGCATGACATGCCGGCACCGCCATCGCATGGCGGTCCCGCGACCGCGGTTCCGGGACCGGTACCCATGCCGCCCATGGGCGGGACGCCTGAGCCCGCGCCCGTATCCGACGGGACGGGGGATGCGACGGCCGTCGCATCCGTGAGGCCGGACCGCAGGCGCGCGATCATCATCGCGATCCTGGCGGCGGTGCTCGCCATATGCGTGGTCGTGGCCGGCGTCGCGGCGTGGAACGTGTTCGGACCGAAGACCGTGCCCGAGATCAGCGTGAAGACCGCGTCCGACGCGGTGTCGCAATTGGAGGGACGAGGGTTCAAGGTCGTCAGGAAGAAGCAGTACGACGGGGCGAAGAAAGGCTCCTACCTGGGGCTCGACGGCGTGAAGGCCGGGGACAGGGTCTCCCCGGGCCAGCCGGTCACGGTCCTCGAATCCGCCGGTCCCGGCGTGCCCCAGGGCACGGTCGGCATGACCGCCAGCCAGGCTGAACAATCCCTGTCGACCATGGGCGTGACCGTCACCGAACACGAGGTCGTCTCCGACAAGCCCGGCCACGTGGCCATCACCACGCCCGCCGACGGAGACCCGGTCACCGACGTCGAGGACGGCATCCACCTGGGAGTCGGCGTCGAAGGCGAGGGCATCCCGGTCGAGATCGCCGGACAGGACATGAACGACGCGCAAAGCGAACTCGAGGACAAGGGGTACACGGTAACCATGGAGCCCCGCTTCTCCAGCCGCCAATACCTCGGCAAAGTGGTGGGCGCCAACCCAGCCATCGGTTTGAAGACCGACGTCAAGGACGTGACCCTCTACTACGGCGTCGACGCATCCAAACGATACGACGTGCTCACCAGGAACGAGGACGGCTGGGGTACGGTCGCGGTCAACGCCTACCGCCTCGCCGGCGAATACTGTACGGACGGCGGAGACTGCCTCACCCTGGAACAGGATCCTGACGACACGGGACGCACCATCCCCAGCGGCAAGATCGGGATGACGGGCAAGGACACCGATACGACCCTCAACCTGTGCCCCTACTCGCAGAACCCGCCCGCCGGATGCGCTCCCAGCAACAAGACCGACGACAGCTTCACCGGCCAGGCGATGGCGAACTACCTCATCTCCGGCGACACCGGCGGCTTCGAACTGCACGCCGGCGACGGATTCCCCTCCTGTGGGGACACCGTGTTCTACTCAGGCGGCGGCGTCATGGGATACCACTGCGACAACGGCACCGTGGCCGACGGCATGGGCACCAGCACCGGACTGACCTACAAGCCGGACGAATTCCTGCTCTACATGCCCGTCGACGCCAACCTCAAGACCCTCGAATCCGACGGCTACTTCGACGGAAAGACCACGTACACGCCCGACAAGGACCGGCCCTACATCATCCGACGCGACAATGCGAAGTACACCGACTTCTCGAAGTCGTTCATTCCAAGCTACGCGGGCAAGGCCGTGGCCTTCAAGGACGCGCCCAACAAGAGCAACGTCTACTACCTCGTCGAGAAACCCGTGGACTGGACCCTCATCGACGGCACCACCGTCGACAAGGCCAAGACCAAAACCGAGACGAAGACAGAGGGTGCCGGTTCCGCGGAGGCGGAGACCAAGCAGGACGACCAGGCCATGGCCCGACTCGCCGGCACCTACATGATGCAGCCGCCGATGGGCACCTGGCATTCAGCCATGGTCATCAAGGCGGACGGCACGTTCGCGGGAGTCTACAACCCCGGCGGCATGGGAGGCGGCCCCACCAAGTTCACCGGCAAATTCACCAACCTGACCGCGAAGGACGACGGCACCTACACCATGGATTGCGAAGACTACACGATCACGGAAGGTGATAACGGCGACGCCACCGGACTGATCCCCTGCGGCTCGTTCGCCTGGCATCCCAAGGGATCCGAGGCGTCCCTCATGACCGACCACGCCCGCGGCTGGCTCTCCTACGACACCCCATCCAACGGACCCCTGCCCAGGGACGCCATCACCAACCTCGAATCACAACAGGAGACCACCTTCGAAAAACAGGAATCCTGACCAGACCGAAGATAGTGCTCGGTGAAGGCATATTTATCTGGCTTCAGCTGAACCGAACAGAATAAGACTGCGGGGTCATGAATCAAGCGATTCATGACCCCGCAGTCTTATTCCATGTTCGTCCTAGACCATGCTTTCTCCGTGGAGGAGAAATCTAAGCGAATACTGGCGGAACAATCAGTCGTACATGGCCTGCTGAACATCGGCGTCGTCGATGTTGGTGGCGTCGTACCAGAAGCAGCCGGAGTCAACGGACTTCTCGACCTTTTCACCCTTGAGGCTCTTGACCGCCGCCTCGACGGTCTTGTATCCGATCTGGTAAGGGTTCTGAGAGACAGAACCGGCAATCACGCCATCGCGGATGTACTGCTGCTGGGCCTTACCGGAGTCGACGCCGACGAGAACCACGTTATGGCCGGACTTCTGAGCGGATTCCACCGGGGTTGCTGCGCCCACGACGGTGGCCTCATTGGTGGTGAAGATGCCGTCGAGGTCGGGGTTGGCCTGCAGGATGGCGCTGGCGATGTCCTGCGCCTTGGCCTGGTCCGCGTTGGAGTACTGAACCTCGCCGACCATTTCCATGTCGGGGGCGTTCTGCTTCATGTAGTCGAGGAAGCCGTCGCGGCGTTCGGTGGAGGTGGCGTCGGTTTGGCTGTGGGCGATGACCGCGTACTTGCCCTTGCCTCCCAGCAGTTTAATGAAGTTCTCGGCGGCGACCTTGCCGACCTCGGTATTGCTGGTCTTCACGGATGCGGTGATGAGGTCGGCGTTCTTCTCGAAGGCGGTGTCGAAAGCGAACAGCGGGATGTTGGCGCTCTTGGCGCTTTGCAGGGCCGGGGTGAGGGCCGCCTCGTCAAGAGGTGCGATGGCGACGGCGTCGGGAGACTTGTTGATGGCGTTCTGGACCATCTCGGCCTGCTTGTCGACCTGGCTGTCGTTGTCGGGGCCGTTGAAGGTGACGGTGGCACCGTACTTGGCGGCCGCGTCGTCGGCACCGTTGTGCACGGAGACCCAGAAGCTCTGGCTGAAGCCCTTGGCTACCATGGCGATTTCGTATCCGTCCGAACCGGATCCAGATCCGGATCCGCATGCGGCGAGGGGCATGAGGGACAGGGCGGCTACGGCGATGGCGGCGAATGTCTTCTTCTTCATCATTGAAGTTTCCTTTCGGGAAGGTGTTGGGTTGGTTGGTGGGACGGCCGCGGCGACGCGGCCGTCCCTTGTGTTCGGTTATGGGGCAAGGAAGGGGACAGCGAAATCGGTTGTGATGACGCTTGGTGTGAGTCGGAGCGAAGGAAAAGGAGAGAGGAATTGCGGGGAAGGAGACTGGTGAGGTCCGGTGGGGGTCGGAGGAGCAGCGGCCCACCGGACGCGGGTCACTTGACTTTCTTCTGGTTGTGCTGGCGGTAGAGGTCCACGAGCACGGCGGCGACGACCACGATGCCGAGGAAGATCTTCTGCCAGGGGTCGGGCACGGACAGGATCTGCAGGCCGTTGTTGATGGTGGTGATGATGAGGGCGCCGATCACGGTGCCGACGATGGAGGCGCGACCGCCGGCCAGGGATGCGCCGCCGATGACGGCCGCGGCGATGGCGTACATCTCGTATCCGGAACCGGTGGCGGGCTGGGCGGCGGACAGGCGGGAGGTCATGACCACGCCGGACAGGCCGGTGTAGGAGCCTGCGAGCACGTAGATGGCCCACTTCCAGCGGCGTACGTTGACGCCGGACATGCGGGTGGCCTCCTCGTTGGAACCCATGGCAAGCGCATAGCGGCCAAGACGGGTCTTGTTGAGGATGATCCAGGAGATGACGGCCAAGCCGAGGAAAATCCACACGGCGTTGGGGATGCCGAACAGCTGGGTGCCGCGGGCGATTTGGTCGAATCCGACCTCGTCGGTGGTGTAGACGGGCTTGGATCCGGAGAGCACGAGGGCGGCACCCTGGGCTACGAGCATCATGGCCAGCGTGGCGATCATGGGCTGCATCTTGAATCCTGCGATGAGCAGGCCGTTGACCCAGCCGAGGATGGCGCCGGAGAGGATGCCGATGATGACGGCGAGCCAGATGGGCAGGTGGAAGGTGACCATGCACATGGCGGTGATGACGCCGGTCATGGCCATGCCCAGACCCGGGGTAATGTCGATGCCGCCGGTGGCGATGGTGAAGGTCACGCCGAGCGCCTGGATGCCGGTGACGGCGGAGGCGAGCAGCAGGGCAACGATGTTGCCCATGCGCATGAAATGCGGGTCGGCGATGGAGAATCCGATGAGTAGGACAATCCAGGTGCCGAAGATAAGCAGCTGCTGCAGCGAGGACGAAGGGATGCGGCGGGGCAGGGCCGGCTTCTTCGCCGGTGCGCTGACGGCCTGTACGGTGGACATGATCTGTTCCTTACGTTGAGATTTGGGTGCTGAGAAATATGTCTTGATGGACGGGGCTTCCGTGTCCCGACCTATTTGCGGAAGGTGGTGGCGAGCTCCATGATGCGTTCCTGGGTCGCTTCCTTGTGACTCAGTTCGCCGGTGATGGAGCCGTTGCACATGACCAGGATGCGGTCGGACACACGGATAAGCTCCTCAAGTTCGGAGGAGATGACCACGACGCAGTGGCCTTCCTGGACGAGCTGGTCGAGCAGCGTGTAGATCTCCTGTTTGGCGCCGACATCGATGCCTCTGGTGGGTTCGTCGAAGATGAGCACCTTGCTGTTGCGGGCGAGCCATTTGGCGATGACGACTTTCTGCTGGTTGCCGCCGGACAGGTTCTTGACCTGCTGCGTGGCGCTCGGAGTCTTGATACTTAGCGCGCCGATGTACTTCTTCGCGGTCTTGGCGATGTCTCGATCGCGGATTAGGCCGATTTTGCTGGTGAAGTCCTTGAGCGAGGCGATGGCCACGTTGTCGTTGATGGTCTCGTCGAGCACCAGACCAAACTGCTTGCGGTCCTCGGACAGGTACGCGATGCCGGCATCCACTGCGTCGGAGGGACGGCGGATCGTGACCGGTTTGCCGTCGACGAGAATCTCACCGCTCGTCTTCGGGTCGGCGCCGATAATTGCCCTTGCCAGCTCGGTGCGTCCGGCGCCGGCCAGACCGCCGAAACCCAGAATCTCGCCTGGGTAGACGCTGAACGAGGCGTCCTTGACCATGGCGTTGGTGATGTGGCGTACCTCCAAGGTGGGCGTGGCGTCAGGGTCGCGGACGTTTTCGGGACGGTCATATGCGGTGATCTTGCGTCCGACCATGAGGCGCACGATCTCATCGCGGCTGGTGTCCTCGGTCTTGAGCTCCTTGACGAAGCGACCGTCGCGGAACACGGTGATGCGGTCGGAGATCTGCATGAGCTCCTCCATGCGGTGGGAGATGTAGATCACCGCAGTGGTGGGGGAGACGAAATCGTGGATGAGTTTGAACAGGGCCTCGACCTCGCGGTCGGTCAGGGCGGCGGTGGGCTCGTCCATGACCAAGAGCTGGGAATCGAACGAGATGGCCTTGGCGATTTCGACCATCTGCTGGCTGGCGACGGGAAGGTCGCGCACCAGGGTCCTCGCGTCGAACGTCACTCCGATGCGGTGCAGCAGCTCGGTGGCCTGCTTGACGGCCTTGTCCTCGCTGAGCAGACCGGCGCCCATGGGTTCACGGCCGAGGAAGATGTTCTGCGCGACGGTCAGGTCGGGCACGAGGTTGAGTTCCTGGTGGATGAGGCTGACGCCTTGGCTTTGCGCGTCGGCGGGGCCCTTGGGCGTGTAGGGTTTCCCGTTGAGCAGCAGCTCGCCGCCGTCGGGCTGGTAGATGCCTCCGATGATTTTCATCAGGGTGGATTTGCCGGCGCCGTTTTCGCCCATGAGGGCGTGGACCTCGCCGGGACGGATGCTCAGCGAGACGCCGTCGAGGGCGAGTACGCCGGGGAAGCGCTTGGTGATGCCTTTCGCTTCCAGCAGCAATCGCTCCTGCGATGCCGATTCTGTCATGATTGCTCCAAACCGTTGTGCATGTGGGGGATAGGGGCGGGGCGGGATTCGTACCCCGCCCCCGTCGTGGTAGGTATGTCAGTCGGTCAGCTTGGCCTGGCTCGGCGGAAGGACGAGCTTGCCGAGGATGCCGAAGCGGGTGGCGCCGCAGGCGGCCGGGATGTTGTCGGCGATGCCGCGCTTGGTGGAGAAGGCGATGGTGGCGAACTTGATGGCCTCCTTGTACTGCGGGGGCACTCCGATGACGTCGGAGGTCTCCAGCTTGACGCCTTCGGGCAGGCGTTCGGCGATCATCTTCATCAGGGTGTCGTTGCGCACGCCGCCGCCGGAGGCGATCAGGCGGGTCACGCCCAGGCCGGCCGGCACCACGAACTCGTTGAACGCGCGGACGATGGCTTCGGCGGTGAACGCGGTGATGGTCGAGAGCTTGTCCTCGCCGCTCAGGTCCGCGTACTTGTCGAGCATCTTCTGGGTGTATTCGGCGCCGAAGTCAAGCCTCCAGGCGCAACGCGGGATGCCGCGCTTGAAGAACGGGTGCTCGAGCATCTCGTCGAGCATCGGCTGGTAGATGGTGCCGCGGGCGGCGGTCTCGCCGTTGGCGTCGTATTCCTTGCCGTACAGGACGCGCATGGCCTGGTCGATCATCACGTTGCCCGGGCCGCAGTCGAAGGCGCGCATCTTGGAGCGATCGGCGCAGGCCAGGTGGAGGTTGGAGATGCCGCCGATGTTCAGGGTCGCGGTCGGGCCGACGTTGCGGAACAGCACGTAGTCGAAGTACTGCATGAGCGGGGCTCCGGTGCCCTGCAGCGTGTGGTCGACGCTGCGGAACTGGGTGACCACGGGCGCGTCGGTCAGCACGGAGACCACACCCGGCTCGCCGATCTGCAGGCCGCACGGGTAGCCGTACTTGGTCCACATCTCGTAGAACGGCTTGTCCGGGGTGTATCCCTTCATCTGATCGTGCTCCGGCGGCTCCTGGTAGACGGTCTGGCCGTCGTAGCCGATGACGTCGATGTCGGTGCCCTTGAGGCCGTGCTTCTTCATGAGTTCGGTGGCGGCCTGGGCGAACACGGCACCGCACACGTAGTTGAGACGGGTCAGCTTGAAGATGCCGAGGGTGTCGTCGAACGCGGCGAGCACTTCCTTCTGGATGTCCTCCGGCCAGTCGATGGACAGCGCGTCGATGTACTTCGGGGGCAGAACGCTGCCATCCTCTGCCTGGTTGATCTCGATGAGCACGGCATCGACGCCATCGAAGGAAGAACCGCTGTTGAGACCGATTGCGTATGGCATGGAAAGCTCCTTTGCTTGTGTTTGTTTTTGTTTGGCTGATTATGCTAAACGTTTATTTTTTAGTTATTAAAAACGGACCCTGAAGTTCAGGGTCCTAAACCCTTATTGGCCTTTACCCCCCCCGGGATTTCCGTGGGGAAGTGCGGTCGGCCACCGAGCCCCGTTCGACGAGCGTCACTCCGATGGTGAGCTGCTGTCCGTTCAGGGCGTTGCCCTTGATGGCGTCAATCACGAACCGGGCGGCCTGTCGGCCGATCTCCTCCATGTTCTGCGCCACCACGGTCAGTGGAGGCTGCAGCAGGGGAGCCCAGTCGAAGTCGTCTATCGCGATCAGCGAGATGTCCTTACCGACCTTGACTCCACGTTCCTTGAGCGAGCGGAACGCACCCATGACCATCATCGTGTTGAGCGCGAACACCGCATCCGGCCACTCCGATGGCTTGCTGCGTTCCAGCAGCCCGTCGAACGTCTCGAACGCCGATTCCGGGTCGTTGTCGCGGGTCTCGCACACGTGGACCTGCATTCCATGCTTCTCCGCCGCGTCCTCGAAGCCGCGTGTTCTGGCGTTGAACGTGGACCAGATGCGGGGGAAGGCGAGCACCGTGGCCCTCTCATGTCCACGTTTTCCCAGGTAATCTCCCGCGATTCGCCCAGCCTGGTAGTTGTCGCTGCCCACGAACGGGTAGTTGCCGGATTCGGGCGGCGAATCCACGAACACGACCGGAACGTTCATGCCGTCGATGATCGCGAGCGATTCGGGCCGTAGCAGGTAGGTGGCGATGATGGCCGCCGGACGCTGCTCGAGCAGGAGACGGACCGACTCCTCCTCGGACTCCTGGGCGTTCGTGCGGTCCTTGATCATGTCCGTGGTCACGGCGAAGTACCCGTACTCGTGCAGGGTGTTGTCGATCGCCTGAGCGAGCATCGAATAGTACTGGTTGCGTCCCGAGGCGGTCAGGATGCCCACGGTGTGGCTGGACCTCATCTTCAGCCCCGCCGCCATCTCGTTGCGCACGTAGCCGAGCCTCGCGGCGGCGTCTACGACGCGGGCGCGGGTGGAGGCCGCGACGCCGCTCTCGCCGCGCAGCGCGCGGGACGCGACGTAGACGGAAACGCCGGCTGCGGCGCCAACGTCCTTCAATGTCGGTCTCCTGTTCACGATGGGCTCCTTTGCTAATCGTTTAGTATGTGTTAAACCATAACACTCGTTTGGATTCGATGTCAAATTGATTCGCAAAGAAAGCTATACGTTTATTATTCGGCGTGTCGCACTCACCCCTGTCATACAAGCTGCCTACTAAATACACGAACACTCAACCGGTGCTATCTGACAAGACGAGATGAATATAGGAAACCGTGGTAATTACGATTCCGCTCAGTCTAGGATGCACCTTTTTGACATCCAAGGAGAACTCATAGATGTCAGATAAAATGGAACCTGTAAAATGGTGTTTATGCGTAGAACGACGGTGTATGACGTAGCGGAGCGGGCAGGCGTATCCACGGCCACGGTCTCATTCACTTTCCGCCGTCCAGACATAGTCAGGCCGGAAACCCGAGAAAGGGTACTTGCTGCTGCCAAAGAACTTGACTACGTTCCTAATGCGAATGCCAGGGGACTCGCCCGAGGACAGACTGGTGTGTTAGGCCTGTATTCATTCGATATGCTTATAGATAGGCCACTTGACGACGAAGGAGATTTCGCAGCACGCGAAGAGGATATTCCGCACCTAGACGAGGGTGACGGACCAAGTGTTCTGGCATATCCGCTATATGTGGACGAAGTGCAACGAGGATTCGAACTCGAGAGTTGGCATCGCGGCCGAAACGTTCTCTTGGGGACAACTGCGTTGACAGGCGCTGGCGAAGATATCATGGAAGTTGCCGGACGCGTCGATGGTTTAGCCGTCTTTCCAAGCCGATATAGCGACATGCTGCCTTTTCGAACGCTGTGCCGCAATATTCCGGTCGTAAGGCTGAGCCAAGGGGCAGTTGAGGATCCATTAGCATGTATCACATGTGACAATGAGTCTGGTATTCGTCAGATCGTTGAGCATCTGATTCTTGTCCACGATGTCCGTCGTGTCGAATTCATAGGTGATTGCAGCAATTACGATACTTGCTCAAGATTTGCAGCTCTTTGTAAATATCTTCACGACCGTGGCTTGGAGGTTCCAACGCGGCCTTTAGACGATAACAGCATGGCGAATGCGGACGTACGACTAGTGGGATTATGCGAAGCCATTGAAAATGGAAGACTGCCTCAAGCTTTAGTATGCGCGAATGACCAAACGGCGTTCGAGGTTATTCAAGTATTACGCGATGCGGGGCTTGATATACCACACGATGTGATTGTGACAGGCTTTGACGGTGTGCTTGCCAGTCGTGTTATGTCTCCCAGCCTGACGACAGTTCGCCAACCTATGGAGGCGATGGGGCGCTTAGCCGCACGCTTGCTCGATGAACAAGCAGGAATTCCATGGGAAACGAATAAATGCTATCAGGTTCCGGTGCGTCTACTTGTGCGTGAAAGTTGCGGTTGCTGCTGATATCTCTAATAATCGTCAGTGTTAATCAGTTGCCAATAAGATTTCTCCTAAGCGTGCGCCCATCACCCATGTCATTGTCATTTGATAAGTGACACATGCATATGTTATGACCTGTCGAACGAGTTTCTGATTTGACAAAACAGAATCTATGCGCTTAGATAGTGCTTGCAATCTAAGCGGTTAAACTTACGGATTGCAACGAAAGTTCAAGGAGGAACTCGATGAGACGAAGCATATCGAAGATTTCAATTGCAGCTGTTACTAGCATCATGCTATTAGCAAGTCTGGCGGGATGCGGCCGCACGAATGGTAGTTCCACTGATGCCAACAATGTAACTACCATCGATTCAGGTAAAGCCACTGGCGAGGTAACCGTTTGGGCAATGGGCAATGAAGGCGATTTACTGGGCGACTTCGTCAAAGGTTTCGAAAAGGAAAATCCTGATGTCAAGGTAAAGGTTACTGCCATTCCATGGGCTTCCGCTCATGACAAAATTCAGACAGCAATTGCTGCCGGAAAGGTCCCAGATGTGATGCAAATGGGAACAACGTGGATGGCAGATTTTTCAAACGCTTTTTCGGAAGTCCCGGAGAATTTTGACTTGGCAGACTTCTCGGATGGACCGTTGAAGACCGGGCAGGTCAACGGTGTTCAACTCGGGGTTCCCTGGTACGTCGATAGTCATGTTTTGTACTATCGCACAGATATTGCGAGCAAGGCCGGATGGAACAAGCCTCCCGAGACCCTTGAAGAGCTCCAGCAGATGGCCAAAGACGTGAAATCTGTTGAGGGCGTCAAAAATGGAATGTTCATTGCGGCATCGGGAGCGGATACATGGCAGGGAACGCTTTGGGCGTATTTCTCTGACGGGGTTTCACTGATGAATGATCAGAAGAAGTGGACTCTTGACACCCCAGAGATGAAGGAAGCCACGGAATATATAGACCAATTCTTCAAAGAAGGTCTATCAAGCACTGGCTTTGACGCAACGCCAGGCGTTTCAATCACTCAGTTTGTGAACGGAGAGACACCGATTATGACGGGCGGACCGACGACTATCAGTCAGATAGCCACCCAAGGCGGAGATCCAAACACATATGCCACGGCCGCTATCCCCAAAGGCAGCGTTTCATCTACATCATTTGTCGGAGGCGCAGATTTTGTCGTAATGGACGAAGCCCAAAACAAACAGTCTGCATGGAAATTTATCCAGTGGATGACCGAACCGGAAACACAAGTCAATTGGTATCAGAAAGCCTCAGTTCTTCCATCTTCCCAGAAAGCTTGGGAGTCTGATACTTTAGCCAAGGACGACAAATTGAAAGCCTATGGAACTCAGCTAAAGAGTACATCTGCACCCCCTGCTGTTGTGACTTGGGCGCAGGTATCCGCTGCTGGTGACCGGATAATGGAACAAATTCATAAAGGCCAAATCAGCGTGGACGACGGACTTAAAAAGCTGCAGGCCGAAGCTGATTCGATTGGCACCGGTGAGTGATCCAGTCGAGTATGATCCGTTGCCGAGGTAACAAATAATGACCAAACGCACATCAGACACGGCGAAGGGTAGCGGCAACGCCCTTCGCCGTCGCCGGACACTTCTTGCATGGGGATTTGCATTGCCGTTCGCAGTCATCTTCTGCGTGTTCATGCTTATACCTCTCGTTTCTTCCATGACGATGTCCTTGACTGACATCACCTCTCGAGATTTGCGCACCCCATTCAATGTGAATTTCGTGGGGTTCAAGCAATACCTCACACTGTTTTCTGATGCTCGATTCCTGCATTCGCTACAAGTCACCGCCATCTTCGTAATTGTGGGTCTGCCTATCACCATGATTATTGCCCTTGCATTCGCGGTAGCACTTGATAAGGGATTACAGCATGTAAACGCTTTCTTCCGCGCGCTGTTCTATGCTCCGGTCGTAGCCAGCGTCGTCGCGGTCTCCGTGGTCTGGCGCTACATCTTACAAGCAGACGGATTGCTCAATTCCTTGCTCGCAATGATTGGGATAGAAGGACCAGACTGGTTGCACGACACTCATTACGCCCTTCCCGCGTTAATGGTTATGACAATCTGGCGGAACATGGGCACATTGATGATAATCTTCTTGGCCGGTCTGCAGGCAATCCCGGAAGAGCTCAAGGAAGCTGCAGCTATTGACGGAGCCAGCGAGTGGCGCACTTTCTGGTCGATTACGTTGCCGCTGCTCAAGCCCACATTGCTGCTTGGCGCAGTGCTGCTGTCCGTGGCGTATCTTCAATTCTTTGAGGAATCATTTGTCATGACGCAGGGCGGCCCGCTCGACTCGACCCTGTCCGCCGCATACTACGTCTACCAGAAGTTCGGATTCGGCCAGTACGGCATCGCCTCAGCCGCCAGCTGGGTGCTGTTCGTCATCATCGCGCTGGTGAGTGCGCTGCAGTTCCGCATCCTGCGCTCCGACGACTGACCAGAAACGACATGACTGAAAAGAGACATGACATGAGCGCCACGACGCAGTCAGCAATCATCCCGGACAACAAGCTCTCCCTTGGCCAGCGGTTCATCAAGGGCCGCGGCATCTCCTACATCATCCTCGCGCTGATCGGCGTGGTCTGGATCTTCCCGTTCCTGTGGATGGCTCTCGGCTCGCTCAAGACCCAGCGCGAGATCCTCGCCAAACCACCGAAGCTGCTGCCCGAGCACGCCACCCTCGCGAACTTCACGCAGTGGTTCACCCAGCTGAACTTCGGCTCGTTCTTCACCAACAGCCTCGTGGTCGCCGTGATCACCGTGCTCGGCAACATCGTGTTCTGCTCGATGGTCGGCTACGCGCTGGCCAAGATGGACTTCGCCGGCAAGAACATCCTGTTCGGCGCGGTCATGGTCACCCTGATGGTGCCGAGCGTGGCGACGTTCGTGCCGCTGTTCGTGATCATCTCGAACCTGCACCTGTCCAACACCTACGCGGCCCTGATCCTGCCGTTCCTGTGCCAGCCCATCGGCGTGTTCCTCATGCGCCAGTTCATCGGCGGCATCCCGGACGCGCTCATGGAGGCCGCCCGCATGGACGGCGCCGGCGAGCTGCGCATCTTCTTCCAGATCATCATGCCGCAGTGCGGCCCGGCCCTGGCCACCCTGTCCATCCTCACGTTCCTGTCCAGCTGGAACAACTTCCTGTGGCCGTTGGTCTCCGCACAATCCGAGGAGATGTACACGCTGCCCGTGGCCCTGTCCCTGTACTCCACCGGACAGAACGCGACGAACTACAGCGTCCTGCTCGCCGGCGCTGTGCTGGTCATCACCCCGATCCTGCTCCTGTTCGTCTTCCTGCAGCGCTACTTCATCCAGGGCGTCGCCATGACCGGCATCAAGTAAACCGACAACCACACCGATACAACTACGCAACCGACAAAGGAGTCCGACACCATGACCTCCCCGACATACGCATTCCCCGACGGCTTCCACTGGGGTGCCGCCACCGCCGGCCACCAGATCGAGGGCAACAACACCGCCAGCGACTGGTGGGCCCGCGAACACTCGCCCCGCACCGACGTCAAGGAACCGTCCGGCGACGCGGCCGACAGCTACAACCGCTTCCGCGAGGACATCCGACTGCTCGCCGACTCCGGCCTGGACACATACCGGTTCGGCATCGAATGGGCGCGCATCGAACCGGCCGAGGGATGCTTCTCGCGCGCCGAACTCCTGCACTACCGCCAGATGATCGACACGTGCCACGAGTACGGCGTCGAACCGATGGTGACCGTCTACCACTTCACCATGCCGCTGTGGTTCGCGGCCAAGGGCGGCTGGAAGCGACCGGACGCGCTCGAGAAGTTCGAACGCTACGTGCGCTATGTGCTGCCGATCCTGCACGACGTGAAGTGGATCTTCACGATCAACGAGCCGAACATGGTCGCGCTCACCCAGGGCGGCACCGAAGGCACCGATTTCATCGCCGCGTCGCTGCCCGCGCCCGACCCGGTCATCTCCAAGGCGCTCGTCGACGCGCACCACATGGCCCGCGACGTCATCAAGTCAGCGCTGCCGGACGCGAACGTCGGCTGGACGATCGCCTGCCAGGCGTTCCACGCGATGCCCGGCTGCGAGAAGGAGATGGAGGAATACCAGTACCCGCGCGAGGACTACTTCACCGAAGCGGCCGTCGGCGACGATTTCATCGGCGTGCAGGCATACCTGCGCACCTTCATCGGCAAGAACGGCCCCGTGCCGATGGCGGACGACGTGGAACGCACCCTCACCGGATGGGAATACTTCCCGGCCGCCCTCGGCATCGCCGTCCGCCACACCTGGGACGTCGCCAGACACACGCCGATCCTCGTCACCGAGAACGGACTGGCCACCTCGGACGACACACGCCGCATCGACTACACGTTCGACGCTCTCGCCGGGCTCCACGACGCGATGGATGACGGCATCGACGTGCGCGGATACATCCACTGGTCACTGCTCGACAACTACGAATGGGGATCGTTCGGCCCCACGTTCGGCCTGATCGGATGGGACAAGGAAACCTTCGAACGCAAGCCCAGGCCATCCCTGAACTGGCTCGGCGCCATCGCGAGGACCAACACCGCCTTCCACCCACTGCGATAGGCAGAAGTTGGGTTGGAGCCCAATACAAGTGGCTCCAACCCAACTTCCCAAAACTCCGATGCTGTTCATGTTTTTGTTGGCTACGAGTCACGACCATAGCTTTGGACACAACATCGTACCTAGCTTGGCAATGGCCTATAGGACATACGGGAACGCGCCACGGCATAGGTTCGGTTAATCCGGGGAACGACTCTCATATTCTCATCTTGATCATTCTGCAGCTTTTCCCAGACCGTCAAGCGTTTTCTGAAACTGGAATAACCGTCGGCTAATCCGATTATTGTCCGACGCCATGTTCCATGGATAATCCCTCAATAGCGCTGCTTCCAAGGTATCATCCTGTCGTTAACTGGAATCTGGCATGGGCTGCTCCGGTCCGGTGGTCCGCATGGTCATTGCTTGTGGAAGGTGACGTCGGGGCTGCCATCCTGGCCTGCTTCGGTGAGTGTGCCCGCATCGGGGTCGTAGGTCATGGTTCGGTTGGCGGCGAATTCACTGACGTCGCTGCTTTCGGTCAGGGAATTGTATCCGGATACCGGAGTGAGGTACACGGTGTCCCCGTCGAGCTTGACATCGTAGGATATCGAGACATTCACGCTCTTGCCTCTGGCGGTAATGGTCATGTCCGAGTCGGCCGATTGCCCGTCGAACGTGATGGTCTGGGTGCCCTTCATACCTTTGTACTCGCTGGTTGCGGAGTAGGTGCCGGATGGGTAATCGTCCAGGAGCGCCTGCTGGGAATCGGACACCTGATTGATCGCGTCAATCAGGTTGGCGTATGCCTCGGTCTTTTTCTCGGGGTCGTCGGATTGCCGCGCGCTTTCGGCGTCGGATAGCGCGGCCTTCAGATTGTCGATGGTCGTCGGGTCCTTGACCGTGTCCGAACCGTATCCGGTCATGGCCTTGGCGGACAGGATCACCTGTTCGAGCTTCACGTCGATGGTGGATTCCTGGCTCCGTTCCACCTTCTTGATTTGGTCGGACAGAGAGGCTCCGAGTTTCTTGTTCCCGGCGGCTTCTCCCGATAGCGCCGCTGTGGTCTGATCGAGTGTCTCAGTTGCATCGGACGCGGAGCAGGACTGATTGTATCCGAGCGCCTTCTTGGCCTGTTTGGTGAGGTCCAACAGCTTTTCATGGAGCTGCTGATCGTCGTACATGGCTGAGTTGAGGGCTGACAGTTTGTCGGCCTGACTGGCCAGTTTCTTCAAATTCTGGTACGTGGTCTGCTGGGACTGTTGCGCCGTCTCGCAGGAAGCCAATGCGGTCCGGTGCTTGTGATTGGCCCATAGCCGGGTGCCTCCGATTCCTGCTGCGGTCACGATTAACGCAGCGGCGAGAGTCGCGGCGACCACCGTGAGCATCCGCCTGCTTTTCGCCCGGTCGGCAGGGGTACGCTCGGGTTTGACTGATTTCCGGACCGTGTGCATCGTCGCGGGAGCGGGTTTCGGTGCCGGAACCGGAATGGTTTCCGGTTGGCGAGCGGAGGAGGGCAACGGTATTTGAGGTACCGTTGGTGATGGTTGGGAACTGTTGGCGGGGGTGTGCCTGATTGTCGGGTTCTCCGGTGCCGGCATCGGATTCGAGTTGTGGTCCCGATTCACGGGCGTGCCACAGTTGGCGCAGAATTTCGCATTATCAGTGAGCTTGTGTCCGCAGTTGGTGCAGAACCGTTGCATGTCGTTCCTTCCCTAGTCGCCGGACATCTCGTCCTTCTTCCCGGATCATTTCCCTTGAACCACATCGTATGACCTCGAGCGCGGCTAGTCGAACGGGGATTCATGCCGCTCTGCGCGGAGAGGGCAGAGGTGACGTTCCACGGATGCAACAACGGTCAGAAAGTGGTTCGTCTCCTGCTCCAATACAAGTTCCAGGTCGACATTGCGTTCCCATGGGCCGAGGTCAGCTCGCTGGTCGACAAGATCTGGCACGACAAGTACGGCGACACGATCCAGTGACTCCAGATGGATGACATACGGAAAGCGGTGTGAGGATATGCCTTGAGTGCAATATCCTCACACCGCTTTCCGTTTGCGGGGCCTTACCAAGCTTTCTGGGTGGCGAAGAACCGCTTCCAGAAATCAAGGATCCTTTCGGACGCGACTGGCTCGAGACTGAATTCCGTACCCAGATTCATCATCGCCATGGCACAACAAGAACAATAACCGCTTGCACGCATCACCACGGAGATCCGATCTGCGCATCGCATATCACAGGTAGGATGCGTGTGCATATGATATGCACACGCATCCTATTTACGTTCCATATTCCACAGTTCTCGTAAATACCCGTGGCGACGGGGGAGCGGTTGAGCTTAGCTTTTGGCTTGCGACGGCGGACATCACCTTTATCGGCCAAGGAATCGTGAACCGACGACTAACGTGCCAGATACCACTGAGTTCCAGTAGATACTTTTTGGTATGATACTCGTAAGTATCATACTTATGCATATTCTATTGGAGGCGATATGTTCGTCGGCAGGGAACGTGAGCTGGGGACGCTGCAAGACCTCTGGGAGCAGGAGGATTTCCAGATGCTGGTGCTGTATGGACGCCGGCGTGTGGGAAAGACCGCTTTGCTGGACGAGTTCTCGAAGGACAAGCGCGTGTTGTCGTTCACGGCCCGTCAACAGACTTCGGCGGCGAATCTCAGGGACTTCTCCCGTGCGATCTATCGGTTCTTCGGACTGCCGGAAACCATGCCGGCGTTCGGCCTGTGGCAGGACGCGCTGGACTTCATCGTGACGAAGGCGCAGGGCGAGCCAGGCCGTCGTATGCTGTTCGTGTTCGACGAGTTCCCCTATGCGGCGGCCAGCGAACGCTCCCTTCCCTCCTCCCTGCAGATCGCCATCGACCATGGTTTCAAGAACGCCAATGTCATGATGGTCCTGTGCGGCAGCAACGAGGGATTCATGGAGAGCGAGGTCCTCGGGTACAAGAGCCCGTTGTACGGGCGTCGGACCGCTCAGCTTCGACTGATGCCGTTCGATGTGTTCGACACCGCGCGCATGCTCCCGTTCGCCCCGCCCGTGGACGTCGTCCAGTACTATGCGACTTTCGGGGGAACGCCTTACTATCTCAGGCAGATACGCTCCGGCATGACTTATGAGGATAATGTGCTGCGTCTGCTGTTCGATACCAGCGGCCTGTTGTACGAGGAACCGTTGATGCTTCTCAGGCAGGAGCTGCGGGACATCACGACGTACAACTCCGTCATGGGGGCCGTCGGGGCGGGGGCGACGAAGCAGAACAAGATAGCGGATGTGGCGGGACTCGCTTCGTCTTCCGGGGTGAGCAAATATCTCAGCGTGCTTTCCGATCTCGGGTTGCTCGAACGGGACGTGCCCTTCGGGGAGAATCCCACCCACACCAGGAAAGGACTGTGGCGGATCAAGGATCCGTTCTTCTCGTTCTGGTACCGTTTCGTCGGCCCCAACGCCGACCGGATCGAACGAGGGGACGGTGACCTTGCCGCGCGAGCCGACGTGTTCGGACCGGCGTTGGACACGTATGTCGGGCAACAGTTCGAATCCGTGTGCGAACAATGGATGATCCGCGCGAACCGACGGAACGAATTGCCGTTCCGGGCCACCAATTTCGGCAAATGGTGGGGGAGCGACCCGCGCGCGCGTCAGCAGGCCGACATCGACGCCATCGCCGCCGCGCCACGCACCGGGGACATCATGCTAGGCGAATGCAAATGGAAGGCGAATCTTGATATCGCGCAGACCACCGCGACGCTTCGTTCCAGAGCCGACTTGGTACCGGGATATGACAACCGCTACTTCGCCTTGTTCGTCAAGACCGACGAGTTGGCTGAAGCCGCCAGATTACGTGGCGAGCCAGATCTGACCGTCCTATCGGCGGCGGAGATGCTGCGTGAGACAGAGCCCATTGCCAGCTGAATCACTCGGGAACGACGCCGAGAAAAGAGAGACGGGGGGAATCCATGATCAGCAGCGCGGCCATGGAATCATCCAGCAGCTAATCGCCGTTCTACAAGATAGAAGCCGGATAGGGGAGAGCGGGCGGCCTTTGGGCAGTGGCCGCCCGCTCTTGGAGGAGGTTCCTAGGTCGTGGTTTACGCTGCCGACCCTATTAGGAGCCGAATCCTCGATCGTTGAATCCGAATTGCCTCGGGCCAATGATCAAGGGCAAAATCCACGCGGTGTTTGGGATTACTCACTCTCCCGCTGACGAGACAGTGACCGTCGCCATGCTGGGCCTACGGATCCTGCGCAGTCTGTGAATGGACAATGCCAACCCGATAATGCAGATCACGTAGACGGCTGCGCTGCCTGCGATTGCGGGCATGCGCCAAGGCGCCATGGCCGGTGTGAGATCGACCGCGAAGCTGTTGGCCACCGTGTACAGGTACTGGTGGGCGGCCTCGCGCAGGAGTTTCTGGCCGGATGCCGTCTCGCGCAGGCGGGTCATGCTCTTGGAGCCGTTCATGCCGTTGTACAGCAGTGCGGTGCCTCCGGCAGTAATGGCCACTTCCTGGTTCATGAAGCCGTGTTCCTCGTTGTTGTCGGTGAGGACGGTGCCCTTGAAGCCCCATTCGTCGCGCAGTACGCCCGTGAGCAGGGCCTTGTCGCCACCGGCCCAGGTGGTGCCGATGTTGTTGTAGGAGGACATGATGGCGGTGGTGCCGCCCTGCTTGACGGCCTGTTCGAAGGGCTTGAAGTAGATCTCGCGCATCGACTGCTCGTTCGCCCATGTGCACAGGCCGTAGTGACGCCAGGTCTCACGCTCGTTGAGCGCGAAGTGCTTGATATACGTGTACAGGCCGTTCTTGTTGGCTGCCTTCACCGTGGCGGCTGCCATGGCGCCGCCGAGGGTGCCGTCTTCGCTGTAGTACTCGAAGTTACGTCCGGTGAACGGGTTGCGGTGTGTGTTGGCACCGGGAGCGTACCATCCGGAGATGTTCCATGCACGGGCTTCCTTGGAGATGGCATCTCCGAACGTCTTGGCCAGATCGGTGTTCCAGGAGGAGGCGAGCACGACCTGTGCCGGGTAGGTGACGGTCTTGTACGTGGTGGTGCCCATGAACGCGTCGAACACGTAGGACAGGGCCGCCGGTCCATCCATGTCGTAGATCTGGTTCTTGCCTACGGACTTGACCGCGGCGCTGCCCCAGCCGTTCTGTGCGACCATGGTGTCGATGTCATCCAGGGTGAGCTGGTCGAGGAGCTTGTCCCACTTCGGGTCATCATAGGGGGGGGTGCGGATGTTTTCTTGGACGGCTAGGAGGCCAGTCCAAGGTGTCTGCGGTATTGCATTGGGCTCATCCAGCCCAGTGACTTCTTGATACGGGTTTCATTGTAGTGGGTCAGGTAGGAGGCCAGGCGTTCGCGGAACTCCTCGAAGCCCACGCCCCTCCAATCGCGCCCGTGGTAGAACTCGTTCTTGAGCCTGCCGAAGAACCCCTCCGCGGCCGCGTTGTCCGGGCTGCAGCCCTTCGCGCTCATGGAACGGGTCAGCCCGTTCTCCTCGCATATCGCGATCCACCCGGGCCACCGGTAGTGGCAGCCACGGTCCGAGTGGACGACCGGCCGCTCGCCGTCCCCGAGCGCGGCGACGGCGTCCAGGAGCATCCGGTTCGCCATGCCGGCGTCCGGCGAACGCGACAGCGTCCAGGAGACGACCATCCCGTCGAAGCAGTCGACCACCGGGGAAAGCCAGCATTTGTACCCGTCCATGGTGAACTGGGTGACGTCCGTGACCCACAGCCGGTTCGGCCGTCCGGCATGGAAGTCCCTGTTCACGAGGTTCGCGGGCGCCTCCCCGATCTCCCCGGCATAGGAGCTCCAACGCTTCGGACGCTTCAGGTACACGGGCCTGAGGTTCCCCTCGCGCATGATCCGGCGCACGACCTTCTCCGAGACGACGAGCGGATCGGCCCCGTCCAGGCGCAGCATCCGGTGGATGCGCCGATAGCCCCACACCCGGCCGCCGGCCTCGAACAGGCCCGTGACGCGGGCCCGCAGCATGGCGTATCTGTCGCCCACGGCGACGGCGCCGCGCTCGTAGTAGTACGTGCTGCGCTTCAGACCGGTCGCATCCAACGCGGCCGCCAGGCCGAACTCACCCCTGATCGCGTCGACGACCCGCGTCCTCTCCCTGTTCGTCAGCATGGACGGGTCGAGGCGCGGGTCGTCGGCTTTTAAAACCCTGATCGTCTCCCGCATCACCGCGTTCTCCAGCCTGAGGGCCTCCACCTGCCGGCGCAGCGCCTCCACGTCGGCGCCGGGCCCCGGCGCCGGAACCTCGGGCAACACCACGTCGCCCCGTCTCATCGTGGCCAATCCGACACCGCCCTCCTCGCGATACCGCCGGGCCCACGCATACACCAGCACCGGGCTGCATCCCACCGAGGCGGCGACCGATTCCGCGCGGCCTTCCCGCAGGAACATGCGCACGGCCCTCAACTTGGTCTCCAGCGTATATGACGATCTCCTCCCGCCATGCCGGGAACCACGGATATGACGCGGGTCGGCGACGACCCACCTGCCGACCGTCGACTTGGTCGGCATGCCCGGCAACGCGCTAATCGCACGCAACGTCAGCCCATCACCGAAATACAATTCAAGAGCCCTCGCCCTCACACCACCAGATTCCATCACGAACTCCAATCCGGACGCCAAACGTCCAACTTTTCGTCCGCACCCCCTTCCTCGTGGTCTACGGCCACGAAGAGGGACTCGGCAGCAACGTCGGCCTGTTCGACACCGTATACGGACTGGCCGTGTTCGCGGCGGCGCCCCTGGGCGGATGGCTCGTGGACCGGCACGGCCATTACATGATGATCCCGATGCTCGCGCTCATGTCCGCATCGCTATGGCTCATCAGCTACTCGTCCGACCTGCGGATCCTCCTCCTGGCCGCCCTGGTCGGCGCGTTCGGCTACGGCGCCGCCGGCCCGGTCGTACGCTCCATCGCCATGAGCGTGGTCCCCGAGGAACGCAGGGGAGCCGCATCGTCCACCCTGTTCGTCGCGTCCGACCTCGGCCAACTCGCCGGCCCGGTCGTCGGCGGCCTCATCGTCTCCCGCTTCGGATTCGCCGTCATGTTCCGCATCGCCCCCGTCTGGGTCCTTCTCGCCATGCTCGTACTCATCTCCACCAACCGCTACGTCAAGGCACGCATCGCGGAAAACCGGTGAGCGGACCTCCACTCCGAGTCACTCACGGAGCCGAATCGGCGCGGGCGTTTCGGATCCGACGTGAGGATCGGCAAAACCGTGTCTTCCTCTAATATTGGCTTCGGAAGCATTCACGGTGACCGACAGGAGGGACAAGATGGAATCCTACGAGCTTGACGAACTGCGAGGCAAGCTGGACAGCATGGAATTCCGCCTGAATGATCTCGAAACTGCAAACCAGCAACTGTCCATAACGGTGACGGACCTCACCAACAGGCTTGACGAGATCGGCCGTCGCGACCGTGATTTCCAGTACGCGATGTGGATTCAGACCGATGACGGGAAACGCTACAAGCAGTGGATCGATACCTGGGATCCGACATGGAAGGAGTTCCTCACCCTCAGGGAGGTCACGGAGCGGGAACGCCGCCAGTATGCGTTGGAGGCGACCCGTGAGGCCGGTTTCGAGCAAAAACCGGAATGGGCGGAATACCGGGGTCGGGAGAAGAACCCCATCAAACGGCTGGTGGGGCACACCCCGTGGCGCGAGGAGTACGAAAAGGACCTGCGACGATGGCAGGAGACGTATGACGCCGCCATCAAACCATTGCCTCACGCCTCGTTCTTCGTGGAAGGCGGCCGGGGCGTGGTCAAGCAAGTTGAAGACACGTACAAGGCGGTCGATGCCGCCATCAAGGACGGCCGCTATGCAGCCATCGGGGAGCTCATCGGTGCGACCATGCCATCCTTCGCGTACCGGTATGACGCGCAGGTGCCCGACGCGCTGCCCGGTGTCGCCGCGTGGCTGCGGGAACACCGGCATTGATCTGATTGGGATGTGAGGCAGCGGGGAACTCCGGCATGACGGTCGGATGTTCCTGATGGGAACATTCTGTCATGCCGGAGCTCGTGATACGGCCGTCAGTCCCTGCGTGCCGAGGCGTGGCGTACGGTCTCGATGCCGAGTCCGGCCGTCAGGGTGAGCGCCGCGGCGACGATCAGGGCCATCGGATCGCTGCCGGTGCTGGCGAGCTTGGACACGTCCTTGGCGTCGGCATCAACCCGGTAACGGATGGTCTCGGTGTCCTTGTCCTCCGGGGCGTGGACGACGTTCCGATCGGTCGAACCGTCCGGGATGGTGACGGTGTTGCCGTCGGTGCCGTTCCCATTGCCGGTGCCGCCGGTATCCGGGGCGTCGGTTCCGCTACCAGAAGTGTCGCCGGCATTGCTCCCGTCACCCGGAGTGCCGGAATCGGTCTGACCCCCATCGGAACCTGACCCATCGCCTGGCCTGCCGCTGTCCTGTCCGCTGCCGTCCGAACCGTTACCATCCGAACCGCTGCCATCGGTATCGGCGCCTCCCTCGTCGGAACCGTTCTGTTCCCCGCCATTGCCCGGGTTGCCGCTCTCGCCGGGATTCGGCTCCGGGGTAGGGGAGAGAAGCCCGTCGAGGGTCTCCTGCGCCTGGGCGAGGGCGGCGTTCGCCTCGGTCAAAGCCTGCTGCGCATCCTGCACGGCTTTGAGGAGCTCGTCCTGATGTTCGGCGACGGCCTGCGCGTCGCCCAGCCGGGCCTTGAGATCGGCGAGAGTGGCGTTGGCCTGTTCGAGGGCGGCCGTCTTCTCGTCCAGCACCTCGCGTGCGGCCTTGATGGCCGGCACCTTGGACGGGTCTGCTGCCGTCGCCTCCAGACTGTCGAGCCTGTCGCGGGCCTCCTTCAAATCGGAGGCCGCCCTCTCCGCCGTCTCGGTGGCCGAGTCCAGCGCGTCCCGTGCGGCCCCGGCATCCGCCTGGGCGTCCAGGAGCGCCTGCTCGGCCTTGTCGAGCGCGCTCTTCGCGTCTGACTGCGCGTTGACGGCCGTCTGGTAGGCTTCGGCCGCATCATCGGCCTTGCGGCGCAGGTCCTTCAGGGATTCGAGCCGATCGTTCTCGGTCTTCAGCGCGGCCTGCTTGTCGGCAAGGTCCTTGCCGGCCTTGTCAAGCGCATCGTTCTTCTCCTTGAGGGTCCGATCCGCCTCGGCCAGACGCTGGTCGAGCTTGTCGGCCGCCTCCTGCCTGACCTCGTACTCGGCCTGTAACTGTTCGGCCTTATCGAGGGCTTGTTCATACTCCTGCTGGAGTCGGTCGACAAGCTCCTGGCCGCCTTCCATCGACGGGGGAGTGGCGGAACCGTCCTTGGCCGCGTCCTCGTACGCCTTCCTCGCCGCATCCAACGCGGCCTTCAGCTGCGCGGCGGCCTCTTCGGCTGCCTGCTGGCGTGCCGCCGCCTCGTCGGCCTCCTGCTGCTTGGACGTGGCGACGCCGGCGAGGGTGTCGGCCTCGGTCTGCTTGTCGGTCGCCTTCCCGTCGGCGTCCTTCCAATCGTCGATGGTCGCGTTCAGGCCGTTCTCGTACCGGTCGAGACGGTCCAGGTACTCGCTGGTGGTGTAGAACTGGGTGTCGTCGCCGAAAGGCTGGATCTGGAAGTTCTGGGTCATGTACGTGTACCCGGTCCGGTAGTCACGTCCGATGCCGAACCCGGTGACCTTCAGCCGATTGTCGATGATGTTCAGGTAGTGGCCGACCGCCTCGTACTTGACGCCGTCGTGCTCCTCGCCGTGGTAGATCCACGGACGGTTCTCCGAGATCCACTCCGAGTCGGTCTTGTTCGCCGCGAGCTCTGCGTCAGTCTTGGCGTACTCGTCGAGGTAGTTCTTCTCGTCCGTGTACCACAGGCCGAACACGCAGTCCGCGGTGGTGCAGCCGTAGGCGATGTTCTCGCCCACGTCGAACTTCTGGGGATGGTTGAACCCGTTATCCTGGATGGCCTCGTTGTCGGCCATGGACGAGCCCATGAGATAGTCCGACACCTTCAGCTCGGTCAGGCCGTTGTCCTTGCGGATCTGGTTGAAGTAGTCGATGTAGGCCAACGACTTCCTCATGTTCGTCAGACTGATGCTCGTGCCCAGCTCATGGGTCGGTCCCACGATCCAGCCCTTGTCGACCCACTCCTTGAAGGTCGGGTCCTTGTTGACCAGGTACTTGGCCGCGTCCGTGCCCTCCTGACGCAGGAATCCGATGGCTCCCTCGTCCAACTGGGCCTGCGCGGCGTCGGCGGCCTGCTTCTTACCGTCGGCATCAGCCTTTAACGTGGCGGCATCGCCCTTGGCCTGGTCGGCTTCGGCCTGGGCTTGGGTTGCGGCCTGCTTGGCTTCGGCGGCCTTGGCCTTGGCGGCGTCTGCCTCCTGCTGCTTGGCCTCGTAGTCGGCCTGTGCCTTCTCGTACGCGGCCTTCAGATCAGCCAGGGACTGGCTGCCCTTGGCCTCGTCGAGCTGCTTCTTCGCCGCTTCGGCCTTCGCCTTGGCATCAGCGGCCTCGTCCTTGGCGTCCTTGGCGTCCTGCTTGGCCTGATCAGCCTTCGCCTTCAGATCAGCGGCGGTGTTCTTCGCCTCGGTCTGCTGCTGCTTGGCGGATTCAGCGAGGGTCTGCGCGTCCTTGACGTCCCGGTTCAGGGAGTCGACCGTGGCCTGCGCCTTGTCGATGTTCTCCTGGGCGGCGCCGGCCTTGTCCGCGGCGGCCTCGGCCGCGTCCAACGTTGCCTTCGCGTCCGTGGCGGCCTGAGTCTTGCCAACCAGCGTCTGCCGGGCGTCGTCCCTGTCCTGTCCTGCGGCGTCGGCCTTCGCGTCGGCGGCCTGCTTGTCCGCTTCGGCCTGCGCCTTGCGCTGGTCGGCCTCGGACTTCGCCGTCTCGGCGGCGGCCACGTCCTGCTGCGCCCGGTCCAGGGAATCCTTGTCGATGCCGGCGTCCTGCAACGCCTGATCGTAACCGGCCTGTGCCTGGTCCTTCTCGGCCTGCGCCTGGCCAACCACCGTCTGCTGGTCGGAGACCGCCTGCTTCGCGGATTCGACGGCCTGCCCGGCCTGGTCGATCTCCTCCTGCGACGGGGCCGCCGCCTGCGCCTGATCCAACTGGTCCTGCTTCTCCTGCACGTTGGCCTTGGCGTCCTCCACAGCCTGCCTTGCGTCGGACACCGCGTCACGCGCCGTGACCGGCGCCGGATCGACCGGCACGGACGTAGTCGGGTTGACAGCTGCCTCATCGGCCATCGCACCCGGTGCGAACATGCCGACCGCCAAAGACGCGGCCAAACCAGTGATGACGGCCCTGCGGCCGTTACCGTTGCTGCTTCCCATAAGGGACTCCTTTCACAATCACGCGGCACGACCCCTTGCCATGCCGCGACCCGTCGCAAACGACGAATGAAAACGGATGGGAGACGAAAGGAACCCGGTCGCCCGGGATGTCCCCTCCGTCGCCGACACCCCAACCAACCGGACAACCTGGCATGCGACACGCCGGATGCTTCACCTTGGCGGAATCCGTTGGGCCTGAAAGGAATGGAGCTTGATAACGGTTTGATAACTATTAGGGGGTGTTGTACCCCCTTTCCTTGTTTTCGCAGAGACGGTAGGAGTAGACATGTATATGGTGTGATGTCGTATCGCCGAAGGCGGCGGTATTTGCCGAGGATGGTACGTGGCACATCCGGGCTTCATGGCGGAGTCCGTGTTCCGTATAACTTCATGGAATTGAGGAATGAAGAAGATGGGGAGTGGATCTTCAATAAAAGGACGGGTGATGGCGGCCTTGACCGCATTGGCCACACTGGCCGCGGTGGCCGTCGCCCCTGGCGCAGTGGGCGAGGAAAACGTCGGGGGGGGGTATCGTCGCTGACACTTCGTTTACCATCAACGCGCCCGAAGGAAAGACGTTCGAGAACATAGGCGCGGACAATGTTTACGCCATCCGGTTGGGTGAGTATTCCAATGCGCAGGACACAGATGGCGACGGCGTCATAGACCAGTTCGATTTAGGCAATTCGTATTCGTCTAATACGGGTTATGTTTTTTGGTCCTCGTTCGCAGAGGATACGGGCTTGTCAGCCGCGGAGGGCAATTCGTATGCGGCGAAACTGTGGCGTGTGCAGCAGGGGCAAACGTCGCTGGACTTTAACGAGCTGATCGACACATTGTTGTATGGCCGGTCAAAGGGTTCTAATGATGCATACTTCAGGTTTCCTGTCAGTGTAGCCTCGGATATCGGCTCGCAGAAATCCGCGACCTTGACTTTGCCTGAAGAAGGCATGTATCTGATCTATTTCACCAAGTCGCAGGGTTTATATGATCCTCCAGACTGCGGCGTTGAAGGAGCTTCAGGGGTATTCCAAGAATGCTTCGGGCCTCTGTTTTCCTCGAGTTCAGCCCCTGCACTTCCGATTCTTGCCTTCACTAAAATCAACGGTCATCTCATCAATAACATCAGCCAGAATGCGGTGATTTCACCTAGATCAAGTTCAGATGGTGATGACTCAGATAATGCGGGACAGGGACTGACTCTTCATAAAGTGGATATGAACGGCAATCCGCTTCCCGGCGCGCAGTTCGAGTTGCGCCTTGAGCTCGGTAAGCCGGTATATTACATGAGCTGGAATGAATCTACCCATTCTTGGAGTGCAAGCGACGACTATTATTCGAAGCGGTACGTGTTCACCACTGATGCCAACGGTAACGTTACTATACCGAAGTTGCCTGGAGAGCTGTTTATAGGGGATGATTACCTTCTTACGGAGGTCCATAATCCCAATGGATACAGAGGCGATGTCTATCTTTATATCTCCTATGATGAAGAAGGAAACTGGCATGTGCCGTATGTGAATAATGGTGATCTTTATGGTGGCTTCGACACGGTGACGAGCACGGTCACAGTGAAGAACAAACCAGCCGCCAAGATAACGATCTCGGGAACCAAGATTATTAAGAATAGTACGTTGAAGGGCGACGACTTCTCGTTCACCATCAGCCGTGATGATAATAGCTCTCCATTGCCGTACCCGGCGACCGTAAAAAACGATGCGCAAGGCACCTTCTCATTCGGACCTATTGAATATGAACAGGCTGGCACCTATTGGTACACCGTCAATGAAAAGGCCGGTGATACCAACACAACCGGCATCAAATACGATAACACCGTATACAAAGTGAAAGTCACAGTCACTGAGAATGCTGCCGACGGCACGTTGAGTGCCGTGTCTCAGGTATACGATTCGACCGGCCAGACCATTCAGCCGGACGGCATCAAGTTCACGAATGAGGACACCGGCGCGGCGGAGACGACTATCACTGGTTCCAAGAGGCTGACGGGTGCCAATCTCAAGGACGGACAGTTCAAGTTCCAGATCACCGCGAAGACCACAGGTGCTCCGATGCCGAAGACCACACAGGTATCGAACAATGCGGACGGTTCGTTCGCATTCGGTCCGATCCGCTACACCAAGTCCGACCTAGGTAAGAATGATGCGCCCGCTGACTATGAGTACGAGGTCAGTGAGGTGAACGACGGACAGACCGGAGTCACTTACGACACGACGAAGTATCTGGTCAAGGTCAAGGTCGCGAAGGATGCAGATGGCAAATTGACCGCCACCCCGTCGTACAGTGTCGGCGATTCGGCAAAGACCGGCATCGCTTTCAACAACGATTACAAGCCATCCGTACAGGCGTCCATCGCTGGTGTGAAGACGCTGGACAACAAGCAGCCCGGTGACAAGAAGTTTAGCTTCGAAATCAGCAGGGCCGCGGGCGATACCGCGTCTCCGCTTCCCGACCAGACGACCGTGGAGAACGATTCTAATGGAACGTTCTCGTTCGGTCCCATCACCTACACGGCGGAGGGATCCTATAAGTACATGGTCAAGGAGACCGGATCCACGCCCGGTATCACCAACGATTCCACGGTGTACGAAGTGACCATGACCGTCGCCAAGAACCCCAATGGCACGTTGGCCGTGACCCCGTCGTACATCGTCGGCAACGAGACGAGGAACAGTATCTCCTTCAACAACACGACCACGCCAGGTGGCGGTGATGCATCAGCATCAGTGTCTGTCAAGGGTACAAAGACTTTTGAGAACGGTACTCTGAAAGGCAACGACTTCACGTTCAAGCTCACGCCAGATCAGGGAACTCAGGGTCAGGAAATCATCGCGACCAACGACCAGAACGGCGACTTCACTCTCGGCCCGATCGAATACAAGAAGTCCGATCTGGGCAATGCGGCGGAGAAGACGTTCCACTACACGGTCTCCGAGGTCAACGACCACCAGGCGGGCGTCACCTATGATTCGACCACCTTCGGCGTGACTGTCACGGTGAAGCTGGCCGGCGACACCATGACCGCCACCCCGACCGTGGACGAGGGCAAGACCATCGCGTTCACCAACTCGACCACCCCGGGCGGCGGCGAAACGTCAACGACCGCGTCGATTACGGGCTCGAAGACCCTGAACGGCGGCACGCTCAAGGGCGGCGACTTCACGTTCCACCTCAAGGCCGACGAGCAGGGCGCACCCGGCGACGACCTGACCGCGAAGAACGACAAGAACGGCTCCTTCACCCTGGGCCCGATTACCTACAGGGAGTCCGACTTGGGCGGCCAGTCGTCCAAGTCGTTCCACTACACGGTCTCCGAGGACAACGATAGCCAGCCCGGCGTCACCTACGACACGACCACGTTCGGCGTGACCGTCACCGTGTCGAAGGGCGCGGACGGGATGACCGCCGTCCCGACCGTGGACGACAACAAGGCGATTGCGTTCACCAACTCGACCACGCCCGGCGACAATGGTCATGAGACGACCGCGTCCATCACCGGCTCGAAGCGCCTGACCGGCGCGGACCTGACCGCGGGACGGTTCTCGTTCAAGCTCCAGGCCGAGAAGGCGGGCGCACCCGGCGACGGTACGACCACGACCAACAATGCGGATGGCACGTTCACCTTCGGCCCGATCCGCTACGTGACCGCCGATCTCGACGGAGCCAAGGAGAAGACGTTCAACTACACGGTCTCCGAGGTCAATGACCATCAGGCGAACGTCACATACGACGCAAGCACGTACCGCGTGCACGTGACCGTGAAGCTTAACGCGAACGGCACGCTGACCGCGACGCCGGTCATCGAGGGCGGTCCGATCACGTTCGACAACTCGACCACGCCGGGAGGCGGCGGCGAGAGCCACGACACGACCGTGACCATCCCCGGCACCAAGACCCTGACCGGCGCGGACCTGACCGCCGGACGGTTCACGTTCCTGCTCAAGGCCGACGAGACCGGTGTCCCCGGCGACGGGCTGAAGGTCTCGAACAATGCGGACGGTTCGTTCTCGTTCGGTCCGATTCGCTACACGAAGTCCGACCTCAAGGGCGCGCAGTCGAAGACGTTCGACTACACGGTCTCCGAAGTCAACGACGGACAGACGGGCGTCACGTACGACGCGAACACGTTCCGCGTGCACGTGACCGTGAAGCTTAACGCGGACGGCACGCTGACCGCGACCCGTAGCATCGAGGGCGACACCATAGTGTTCGCCAACTCGTACACCCCGAACGAGTCCACGCCCGAGACGTCCGTGTCCATCCCCGGCGTCAAGCGCCTGGATGGCCGCGACCTGAAGGCGGGGGAGTTCACGTTCAGGATCACGGCGCGTGACGGCGCACCGCTGCCGGCCGGCACGACCGTGTCGAACAATGCGGACGGTTCGTTCTCGTTCGGTCCGATTCACTACGTGAAGGCCGACCTGGGTGGCGCGAATGAGCGCACGTTCGTCTACGACGTGAGCGAGGTGGCCGGTTCGGATGCGACGGTGTCCTACGACAAGACCGTGGTCACGGTACGCGTCACGGTCACGCTCGACGGCGACCGGCTCGTGCCGACCGTGACGGTCGATGGTGCGGACGGCGTCACGTTCACCAACACGGTGAAGCCGGACAAGCCCGACCAACCGGACAAGCCCGACCAGCCGAACAAACCGGACCAGCCGGGCGACAACAAGCCCGAGCAGCCCGGCAAGCCCGGTACGTCGACCGACACCACGACCCCGTCCAAGCCAATCGCTCAGACCGGCGCGGACATCGCCGTGGTCGCGGCCGTCGCGATCGGACTCATGATCGCCGGAATCGCGGTCTACGCCACGCGCCGCCGCCTCGACTGAGGCTGATCCGCGGTCCATATAGCAAATAACACAGAAGGCCCGTGCAACGGTTCGGAGGAATCGTTGCACGGGCCTTCCTCGTATGCGTCGGTACGAGATTCGCGGCGTTGCCCGGTCGGCTGTGATGCTTGCGTCTGTTGTGGTGTCGAGGATTGGCCGCAGTGCCGTTATGTCCCGTGTGGGGACGTGGCAATGGAACGCCGTCCGAATGCCGCCATGTTCCTTGACGCTCTCTGCCAATCGGAATCGTAGTGTTCGCATCAGTCGTAGAGGATTTGCCGATTCGAAAAATGCAATCCTTTGCATTGTGCGAAAACCCGTGCGAAAGCCGATTGGGCGGCGAGTTCCGTTTGACGAAAACGCTTTGGTGGGGGGTATTAGTGGCTTATGGAGGGCGTTATGGAAGACGCCCAACGGGGGTTCGCGTTTCCGGTTGTTTTCAGAGACACGGGTTTCCCGAGCCGCGAATGTGAGCGGTAACAGACGGAATCGGGAAGGATTCACTGGAACATGAAGATGGGTTTGAGGGCGACGGGTCTGCTGGTCGCCGCCGCCACGATGCTGTCCGGACTGGCGTTCGGCGCCACCGCGTACGCTGAGGGTGATCCCGCGAACGGCGCGCAGGATGCGCCGAAGGCGACGTGCACGGCCACGGTCGGCGCGGCGACGATCACGATCAACGCGAAGAACGTCAACCAGCTGAAGAAGAGCGACACCGACGTGCGCGACTTCAAGGTGATCAGGATCGCGCACTACAAGACGGACGCGAGCGGCAACTTCACCGGTCTGGAGACCCCGGACAACGTCAGGGCGACCCCCGTGCTCGGAGAAGCGTCGACCAGCGGCGCGGCCAAGGGTGTCACCGCCGGCAACATCGCCAGGGCCGGCCTGCAGGGCCTGGAGGATCCCAACGGCCTCGTATACGACGAAGCGACCGACGGCGATCCGATGCAATGGGCCGCCGACCATCTCCTGAACGGCGATTCCGGCACCGGCTTCCGCGCGTTCGTGGACGGTATCGACCGAACCCAGTTCGGCGTCCTCGGCGGTGCCAGCCAAGACAAGAACGACTTCCTCATCAAGGGCTATCTCGCCAAGGCGGACGCGAAGATCGCCGATCCGGCCAACCAGCCGTCCGCGACGCTGACCGAGAACCAGGACGGCTCCGGCAAGGTCACCCTGACCTTCCCGACGGATGACAACTACGACTACGCGGGCATGTACCTGGTCTACGACATGAGCGGCGACGCGACGTTCGGCACGAAGACGTATTCGGCCAGCCCGACCATGCTCGTGGGCACCCCGCTCAACTCGACCGGCGCGGACTGCACGCCGATCGCGAACGCGGACGGCAACGTGAACATCAAGAACCAGTTCACCCAGAAGGGCGACTTCGAGTTCCAGAAGGTCCAGGCGGACGGCACGACCGGCCTCGCGGGCGCCGGGTTCGTCATCAAGCAGGACGGCAAGTACGGCGTCCAGGGCACGGACGGCAAGTGGTCGTTCACCGCCGACAACATCAACGACGCGACCGAAATCACGTCCGGCGCGGACGGCACGGTGAAGTTCTCCGGACTGGCGGCGGGCACGTACACGGTCGAGGAGAAGACCGTGCCGAACGGCTACCTGCAGGACGTCAAGCCCACGTTCGACGTGACCATCGCCTTCACCGGCGAGAACGGCGCCCTGACCTACACCGCGACCGGTACCGGCAAGTACGACGGCCTCGTGTTCAACGACAACGGCGACAAAACGATCACCTCCGGCCTGAAGGTGAAGAACGTGACCAGCCAGAGCCAGCTGCCGAACACGGGCGCCGCCGGCATCGCCATGTTCGCGGCCGTGGCCGTGCTGCTCGCGGCGGGCGCGGGCGTCACGTTCGTGCGTTCCCGTTCCGTCAAGCGCGCGCTGCACTGAACCGATGGCCGACATCCGGTCGATTGAGTGATTGAGGCATGCGCCCCGACCCCTGTCATGGGGCTTGGGGCGCATGCCCGTACCTGAAGGTGGAGTGGAAAGAATGATGCGGAACGTGGACGTGGCGCGTCGGATGCGCGCCGGTGCGGCGGCCGTGGCGTGCGCGGCGATGCTGGCCGGCGGCCTGACCGTCGCGGCGAACGCCGAGGACGCCTACACGGTGAAGGACGCGGCGGGGTTCGTGTCGGCGCTGACCTGCACGGCGGCGGACGCGGCGCGCACCGTGACGATCGCGGAGAACATCACGGTGACGGACGGCGACGTGGGCGGGGCCGGCAAACACATCAGCGCGAACTGCCCGGTGACGATCGTGTCCGACGGCGCGGCGCGCACGGTCACGTGGGCGGGCACGGCCTCGATGCTCTGGCGGGACGGGAACGCCGTGGGCTCCCTGACCATCGGCGCCGCGGACACGCCCAACGGCCAGGGCGGGAACGCGCTGACGTTCACGCATCCGGATGACAAGGCCGATCATGGTCCGATTATGCACTCGTACGGCACGGTGGCCATCCACGGCGGCACGTTCACGGGCCTGCGCGTGGGCAAGGGCGGCGTCGTCCAGAACGACGGGACCCTGACCATCGACGGCGGACTGTTCCAGGGCAACACGGCGTCCGACGAATCCGGGGACACGAAAATAGGCACCGGCGGCGGCGTGATCTACCAATCGCAGGGGTCGACCACGATTACTGGCGGCGAGTTCAGGGACAACGTGGCGGCCCCGACCGGCTGCACGTCCGACGACGACTACTCTTCGTGCAAGAACTACGTGGGCGGCGGCGGTGCCCTGTTCTCGAAGGGCGGTTCGGTGACGATCGGCGGGAACGTCGTGTTCGACCACAACGGCGCGACCGCGGCCCACTTCAATTCGGGCGGCGGCGCCATCTGGGTGCAGGGGACGCTGACCATCCGCAACGGGCGCGACGGATCGTCCAGGCCGACCTTCACGAACAACTGGGCCGTCGTCGCCGACCCGAAGAATCGCAATCTGGAGAATGACGGCATCCTCAGGGGCGGCGCGGGCGGCGCCGTGTTCCTGAACAACGGATCGAACGCGTACATCACGGGCGGCAGGTACACGGGCAACGTGTCCGGCTACCTAGGCGGCGCGATCTACACGGAGGAGGGCACGACCACGTACGTGGGCAAGGCGGTCGCGTGGAAGAACATCGCGGGCCATTTCGGCGGCGGCCTGTGGTTCTGCCCGTCCGGAAGCGCGGCCGCGTCCAAGGGCGGCAACATCGCCCTGTTCGGCAACACGGTGAATGCGGACTACGACGCGAACCCGGACAACAAGGTCACACCGCTGCCCGTTGGGGCGACGTCGACGACCGCGGGCGCGGATCTGGCGATCATGAACCCGTGGTACAAGAATCATGACGACACCCAGTTCGAGCTGCTGGACACCTGGTTCACGAACCGCTCCGAGGCCGCCGTGACCTGGCAGTGGGACGGCACGCCGTTGAAGGAGTCCTCCGGCTACCACGATTCGTGGCTGCACACCGCCAACAGCGTCACCCAGGGCATCAACGCCGTGCTCGCGGACAACGCGCATCAGGGCGAGCAGAAGCCCGCCGTGGTCAGGCTCACCAAAGGCACCGCGCCCGCCGGATCCGCGGACTACTACGACACCGGCCTCGCGCTGAAGGCCGAGGTGAAGGACGGGGTCGACACACAGGCCGCCATCGACGGCGCGCAGCTGACCATGACGGGCAACTACGCGCGCCTGTCGGGCGGCGCGTTCGGCTCGGACGGCGTGGTCGTCTTCGACTCTCCGTACTCGATGGACTGGAACAAGACCGACTCCGTGACCGGACTGCACGTGAAGGGCAAGTCCACGTGGAGGCTGAGCATCAGGTCCGCGGACCTGACGGACCGCGACACGTCGAGGACCGAGGGGGAGAAGACCCCGTACTTCGACGTGGACATGCGCCCCTCGAACTGCCAGGCCACGAACGACACGAAGAACGACTACTGCTGGGGCGAGACGAACGGCATATGGACCGTGCTGATCGAGGACAACGACGACCTCATGCACGACAACAACCGGCAGATCGGCTCGCTGAGCCTGGATAACCTCGCGCCCGGCACATACACGCTCGAGGAGGTCACGCCCCCCGACGGGTACGTGAAATCCGACAAAAAGTACATGTTCACCATCGTCGAGACCGCCCAGGGCTCCCTCCCCAAGCCGCCGGTGCTGTACGTGCTGAACGATGACGGCACCCAAGGCGACGAGGTCAAGGATTCGAACGTGGACAACACGCCGAAGACGGGCTTCCTGGAATGGTCGAAGACCGATTCCGTAACCGGCGGCCGCCTGCCCGGATCCGAATGGAAGATCACCGACGCGGATGGCAACGACGTGGAAAACTACACAAACATCACGGACTGCGCGACCGGCGAGGGTGGCAGCTGCGACGCCTTGCTCGGCGACCAGGACCCGATGTCCGGTAAGTTCAGCATCCGCCTCGGCGACGGGTATCTGCCCGCCGGCTCGTACAGGCTGGTCGAGACGAAGGCCCCGGAGGGCCACTTCCTGTCGAAGGATGCGACGCACGCGTTCACGGTCACCGCCAACGGTGACAAGTACGAGGCGACGTGGGACGGCGTCGAGACCGGCACCATCGAGAACATACCCACCTCGGTGTCGTGGACGAAGGTCGGCTCCGACTACACGTCGAAGGCTCTGGCCGGCAGCACGTGGAAGCTGACCGGACCCGACGGTACGGAGACGGATATCACGGACTGCGTGAAGCAGGACGCCTGCAAGGCCGGCGGCGACCGCGACGCGACGGCCGGCGTCTTCCGTCTCATCGGGCTGAAGGCCGGCAAGTACACGCTGACCGAAACCAATGCGCCGGAAGGGTATGTGAAGTCCGACAAGACGTACACGTTCGAAATCAAGACCGACGATCCGAATGCGACCGTGGCCATCTACTCGGATTCCGACATGACGGACGCCGTCACCGACAACAAGATCGTCAACCAGAAGCAGGTGTCCGTCCTGCCGCTGACCGGCGGCTCGGCCCTGGACTGGCTGGTCACGGGCGGCGTGCTGGCGCTCCTGGCCCTGGCCTCCGCCTTGGTCATGGGCCGGATGCGCGGTCGGGCCGGTGTCCGATAGCCGCGGGTTTGATTCCGGGCAGGTCGCGTATCTGAACGGCCTGCCCGCCGTGGCCCGCGCGGACTCCAGACGCATCGTGTATGCGGATTGGTTCCGCGACGAGGTCATGCGCCGCTACGGCGAGGGCGTCCCGCCGACAGCGGTGTTCCGCGAGGCCGGTCTCGGTCCCGAGATCATCGGAGGCAAACGCATCGAACGATGCGTGGCCCGCTGGAGGCGGGAGACCGGAACGGCCCCGATGCGCCGCGGACGGCCCCCGGTTTCCGCAGACCGGAATAAGAAGGCGGAGATTGCTGCAAGTCAGCTGGCGACGATTGCGGAGCTGGAACGCGGTGTCGTAGCACTGGGCGAGCGGCTCGGCCTCGATCCGATGGGCATCGACGCGGACCGTCGGCAGGTCGTCATCGACGGCCTCAGCCGACTTGTCGAAGACTACAGACAACGGCTGGGGGAGAGGATTCCGGAATGATATGCCGACAGGCCGAAACCCCGCCATCAGACTGGTGGATATTCTGACCTGTCGGTGACGGTGTGGTTTTTCGATGCTGCTCTGAGCGTGTAATGCAGGTCCGCATTGTTGCGCGCTTGAAGTCCGCCGGTGGTCGCATGAACCCTGCACGTGCGCTTGGATTCTTCGGAGGGACCAGTATATCTTCCTTACGCGTGTGATTCTGAAGGCAATGCGGCCCATGCCCAGTCTCTTGGTGTAATGGATTCGCAATATTCTTCCTATGATTTCCTGAGCTCGAACCGCCGCGCCATTCTCCGTTCACCCTGAAGCGTCAGAATGCAACCATGAAGACGGAAACGGATTGGATGCCGGGTGACGAACGGCTCGCCCGCCGGGTCTGGCTGCGCCGTCGCGGCCATTGGATTCTGTTCACCCTGGGGGCGGTCTCGATCGCCATGGGTGTGGGTGGGCTGATTCTCGCGCCGCTTGACGATTGGCTGAACAGGGTGACGCACGGCGATTCGCCGGTCGATATGGGTTGGGTCGTGTTGGCCCTGATTGTGGCGACCGACGTCCTGTACGCCTTCTTCTATTTGAGGTGGCGGCTTCGCGGCCGTCCGGAGCACTTGCTCGCCGTACCCACCAAAGACTGGCCGGTTCAACCAATCGCGTTCCCCGACACGACCGACGACGATGGCGATCCGGTCAAAGGCGATATCGAGTACATCCTGTTCACGCCGGATACGGACCGCACGTTCACCGTGCCGCTCCGTACGGCAACTGGCACGCGGATCGGCGACGTCACGGTACGGGACGGGCGCGCCAGACTCGAAACGGTGCGTGACACGGCGGCCGTCCGGTTGCGGGCGGATGCCAACGACCGCATCGGATGGCTGGAAGAAGGACTGAACTACGACGATGATTCGGACGCACTGCTCGTCGGCGACAGGCTGGAATGACGTACGGCGTTACATACCACTGCGGGTAGCTGGTGTCCATGCGTCACTCATCCACTTCATCTGATTGTCGGGGATTCCGTCGGAGTTCGATATATTGGATAGAATTATGAGCATAATCATAATCACAATATGATTCATCTTTTATCGAAAGGTCGGTGGAATCATGGCGGGAACCGTATCGTTGGATAACCTCGTATCGGTGTCGGAACTCAGCCACGGGGGCGTCAGCCGCACCCTGGGGCGCGTCTCCGACAACAATCCGGTGGTGATCATGCGCAACAACAAGCCCGCCGCCGTGGTCATCACGCCCGACGACTATCGGCGATTCACTGAGGCCGAGGAGGAATTCGCCCTCTATCTTGAGGCCGAGGAACGGATGAGGAACGACGATGGAACCCGTCTGAGCATGGACGATGTGTTCGGCCCGGACTACCGGCCGGTAGATGACGGATTCGAACCGGAGTTCGAATAAATGGCATGGGCGATAGAATTCACCCGGGACGCGGCCCGCGACGTGGAGCGACTGCGTGAGCCGGCGAAAAGACATGTCCGCGCGATGCTTGTCAAGGTCGCCGAAAACCCGCTGCCCTTCACGGAGGGCGGTTACGGCAAACCGCTCGGCCATAAGCGGGACGGCAATCTCACCGGATACCTGAAAGTCAAGCTCAGGGGAGACGGGTTGCGGGTCGTCTATCGGTTGGAACGCGCGGCCGGGGCGATGGTCGTCATCATCGTGTCCGTCAGGGATGATGGCGCGGTCTACAAGGAGGCCGTGAGGCATATTCGCAAAGGGGCCTGATCCCTGCAATCGCGGCAGGACCGGTCGTCCCGATTTTCCCCCGATTAGTGCGATTAGCGGGTTTCCGGGCAATTCGGTGTGTTGTCATGAATGGGATATATCCGATAATGTACCTTATGTCAGATTGGTGATTCCGAAAACGTGATAGTGGATGAGTCGTGTGATGTCGGCCGACTTTCGTGGCTGATATGAGATTGTCGTCCGGACCTATGCAAATCAAAGAGTAGCGATTATGCAAATCATTGGTTTTGATTTATGTAAATCATGGATTATGATTTATGTAAATCAACGATTATCCATAGGGACGGACTGAATATGATTCCACGTGCGCTTACCGACAAGATGCTGTCGATGTCGAAGCTGTTCCCGGTGGTGACGGTTACCGGGCCGAGACAATCGGGCAAGTCGACGCTGGTGCAGCATGCGTTTCCGGATTACCGATATGTGTCCCTGGAGGATGCGGATATGCGCGCCCTGGCCCAGGATGATCCCCGCTCGTTCCTGGAACGGTTCGATTCCAAGGTGATTCTGGACGAGGCCCAACGAGTGCCGGAACTGTTCTCCTACATGCAGGGCGTGATCGACAATCGGAACGAACCGGGCCAGTACGTCCTGTCGGGATCGCAGAACTTCCTGCTGCTCAAGAGCATCTCCCAGTCTCTGGCGGGCCGTGTCGCGATCCTGCATCTGCTCCCGCTTTCGTACGAGGAGATGACGGCCGCGGGCGTGACGCCAGAGAGCATGAGCGGCTTCCTGTTCGCAGGCGGGTATCCGCGCCTGAAGACGATGGGCATCGACCCGCAGGATTTCTTCCCCAACTACATCAGCACCTACATCGACCGGGATGTGCGCGAGGAGCTTGGCGTCAAGAAGGTGGCCGAATTCAACACGTTCCTGACCATGTGCGCCACACGTGTGGGAGAAGTGCTCAACCTGTCGAGCCTTGCCAATGACTGCGGCATCAGCGTGGACACCGTGCGGGACTGGCTGTCCATCCTCGAGGCAAGCTTCATCGCGTTCCGCCTGCATCCGTATCACAGGAACTACGGCAAACGGCTCATCAAGGCATCCAAGCTGTATTTCTACGACACCGGTCTGGCGGCGAATCTGCTGGGCATAGAATCCGGGGACCAGATGCTGACGAGCCAGTATCGGGGCAACCTGTACGAGAACGCCGTCGTGGTCGAGATCATCAAACGATACCAGGCGCTGGGACGGGAGCCGAAACTGTTCTACTGGCGCGACAGCAACAAGAAGGAAATCGACGTGATCCTCGAGAAAGGCGGCAAGCCATGGTATGCCGTCGAGGTCAAATCGTCCGCCACCTACAATCCCAAGGCCTTCGAGATCCTCGAGGATCTGGCCCCGGCCATGGGATTGGATCCGGATCGCCGTTTCGTGGTGTACGGGGGCGACGAGTCGTTCTCCACCAAACATGGCCAGGTCATCGGCATGGGCGATCTCGGCAGGCTTGTCGGATAGGCAAGGAGTCCGGTGGTCGTCTGCGGGCATCGCATTGCCTCATCGAGGGAATCGTCGACAACGATGCCATGCACCCGAGGAGGCCGAGGTACGGTCATTGTCTTCGATGGGATTCAATTCATAAAAGAAGGAACAGGGAGATGGTAAAACAGGGAATCCGAAAGCCGTAAAACAGGGAAAGCAAATATCGCAAAATCGATATCCTGCATGTTCTACGACATAAGAACGATAGCCGATTGTGACCCTGGATGCGTAAACGGATGGGTGGGCCCACTTCATCGGTGACTTTGACAGTCAAGAGTTATGGTTCATGCGAACCGTGGGCTGCCGATGGATCGTCGGGCTTGGCTGTTCATCTTTACGGGCAGCGGAACGTTGCCGAGTTGGAAGTTCTCGAGCGGGATCCCGTATGATCCAGCCCTTCATGGCGCGGGTGCCAGGATGTTTTCACGCAGAATGCATCCAGGCCTCTGAGCTGCCGGATACGACCTTTCCTCCGATTCACCGCTGGAGCACTCTTGACGGTTCATCGGAGCAAGTGCACGCCGACCGCGTTCTCCATCAGATGTCATCTGCTTGCGGTTTTGAATTCAATGGAACAACGCCGTCATGAGCGCTGTATTCGTGATGCGCGTCGTTCCAATCAGGATGATAAGTATTTTTGCTCAGTCATTGAGTAAAAAAAAAGGGGCTGCGGACATTTTCTTGGAGATAATCACGCAGCCATTCCTTGGCTTTGACGGTATTGTACCGGGCTCATCCAACCAAGCGACTGTTTGATGCGCTCGTGGTTGTACCAGCGTATGTACTCATCGACCAAGGCGAGCACCTCGTTGCGGGTGTGTTCCTCCCACTTCTCGGGGTAGACCGCCTCGGTCTTCATCCTGCCGAAGAATCCCTCCGCGGCCGCGTTGTCCGGCGAACAGCCCTTCGCGCTCATGGAGCGCGTCAGCCCGAAGCGTTCCATGAGCCCGAGCCATCCGGGCCACCGGTAATGGCATCCACGGTCGGAATGCACCAGGGGACGCGCGTTCCCTGGCAGCGTCGAGGCCGCTTTCTCCAGCATCCGGTTGGCCAGCTCCGCGTTGGGGCTGAAGCCGGCGGTGTATGCGACGATCTTGCCATCGAAGCAGTCGATCATCGGCGAGAGGTACACCTTCCCGTCCCTGGCCTTGATCTCGCTGATGTCCGTCAGCCACTTCTCGTTCGGACGCTCGGCCGTGAAGTCCCGGTCGACGAGATTGGCGGGAGCCGGCGTCGTCTCGCCCTCGTAGGAACTATACCTGCGTCGCTTGGGCACGTGCGCCACGAGCCCTTCCTCCGCCATGATCCTGCGGACCACCTTCTCCGATACGCCGGTCTTGAGCACCGCCTTGATCCTGCGGTACCCGTACCTGCCCTTGGAATCGGCGAACGCCCCGGCCACCTCTGCCCTGAGTCCGGCGTACTTGTCAACGCCGAGCCGGGCGTGGTGGTAGTGGTAGCTGCTGGGCGCGATGGCGAGCAAGCATGTCATCGAGCTGAGCGAATACGCCGGCCTCAACCGGTCGATCAACAGGGTCTTCTCCCTGTTCGACAGGCGCCGCAGGTCGGCGCCGGGGTCTTTTTTTACGACCTCCACCACCTCCCGCATCAACGCGTTCTCCAGCTCCAGTTCCTCGACCCTGCGGCGCAAAGCCTCCGCGTCATCATCATCGGCTGCGGACGGCCAGCGACGGGAGTCCGCGGGCTTATTGCCCTGCGCGGAGTTCCTGTTTTTGGGCTGCAACGCGGCCATGCCGCCCTTGCGGTACGCCCTGACCCAGCCATGCACCGCGCCGACGCTCACGCCGAGCTGTTTGGCGGCCTGCTTCTGCTGCATGCCGCCCAGCACCAGCTCGACTGCCCTTCGCCTGGTCTCCAGTGGGATGATGGGTTTGGCCATATGGCCAGCATACCGGGAATCCATCGCCAGCCAACGCTCCAGACACTGCCTGGTCGGATAACCCAGATGCTCCACCACCTGGGCCGTCGTCATCGGCGTGGTGAAATACAACTCCACCGCACGCTCTCGTTCCTCAAGACTGAACATACGAAAATCTTTCCGTTCGGTCTCCAAGAAAACGTCCGCAGCCCCGAACGCGAACACGCAGGACCAGGCCATCATGAATAGGAACTGCATGAGCGCGGGCGGGATGGCCTCGCGGGCGAGGAATCCGGACAGGGAGAACCGGAATTTCTCGGTCCTGTTGTGTTCCACGCGCAGGTTGAGGATGGCGATCAGGGTGACGATTTCGATGCCCATGGCCAGGAGGAACGCGACCTGGTAGCCGGCGGTCTCCTGGATGCGCAGGGCGACGTAGGGACCGCACATGCCGGCCACTCCCCTGGCGACCGAGAGGGTGCCGATGCCTCCGGCGAAGTTCTCGCGGGTCACGGTTCCGGCGGCCAGGGTCAGGCATATGGGCGCGGTGAACGCCTGGCCCACGCCCTGCAGGATGCGGAAGCACATGAGCACGGGCACGGAGGTGGCGAACGCGTCGCCGAGGAACGCGACCGCCAGGATCGCGACGGCGATGAACAGGAGTTTGCGCCGGTCGAACGCGTCGATGGCCGATCCTGCGGCGAGGCGGAAAATCATGGACCCGTACGTGAAGCCGGTGGCGACCATGCCAATCACGACGGGGGTGGCGCCCAAGGACGCGGACAGCGGGGAGACCAGCGTCTCGCCGAACTCGAGTCCGAGGTTAATCATCAGATACACCACGAACACCATGACGAACGAATGGTTCCTGATTGCTGCGGACATCGTTGTCCCCCTGCGTTTTCCTTGGCCTTGCGGCCGTCTGTTGGTTTGGTGTGGGTTTCGGGCTGCGGCTCCGGCCACCAGCCTACTGGGGGCGGCCCCGGTTTCGCGGGATATACGGCGGCGCGCCCGCACCCCGTCCTTTCGGAGTTGCGGACGCGCCACCGGTCCGGTCTTATTCGACGTCGTCCTTGAGGGCGGCGGCCTTGTCCTTGACGTACTTGTTGGTGAACACGAGCAGGATCACGGCGAGCAGGACCCAGACGGGGGCGATGCGGAACATGACGGCGTATCCGAACGAGGAGACCAGTAGTCCGCCGACGACCGGGCCGGCCAGCTGGCCGAGATCGGACGCGACGAACAGGGTGGACGAGGCGGCGCCTCGACGATCTTCGGGGACCACGCTCATGGCCATGGAGCGCACGACCGGGCCCGCGGCGCCGTAGCCGAACGCGCCCACAACGGCGGCGAACAGAAGCATGCCCAGGTTGGAGGAGAAGCTGATGAGCCACAAGGACGCGGACATGAGCACCAGCATCGGGATCATCATGTAATAGCCGAATCTGTCGATGAGGCGTCCGCCGAGCGGTGCGGCGACGAACACGGCCAGTCCGTAGGCGGTGTTGAACAGGCCGACGTTGCTGCCCAGACCCTGTTCCTGACCGTAGACCACGAGGAAGCCGAACACGCAGGACCAGGCCATCATGAACAGGAACTGCATGAGCGCGGGCGGGATGGCCTCCTTGGCGACGAATCCGGACAGGGAGATGCGGAACTTCCTGGTCTTGTCGGAGTGGCGGACCTTGAGCAGGGAGACCACGAGGAAGCCGAGCGCGAGGATCACGAAGGAGGTCAGGTAGGCGAAGCGGAAGCTGGTGGCCTCCTGAAGCTTGAGGCCCACGAGCGCGCCGAACAGGGTGGAGCCGGCGGTGCCGAGCGCGAAGACGCCCATGCCGGAGGACATCCTCTCACGCGGCAGACTGTCGGCGGCGATAGCGATGAACGTGGTCGCGGTGAATGCCTGGCCTACGCCCTGCAGGATGCGGAAGCACATGAGCACGGGCACGGACGGGGCGAACGCGTCACCGAGGAACGCGATGCCGATCACGATAAATGCGCCGAGCAGCAGGCCCTTGCGGTTGAAGGAGTCGATAGCCGGACCGGAGAACAGCTTGAACACGATGGACCCGTACGTGAAGCCGGTGGCGACCATGCCGATGAGGACCGGTGTGGCGCCCATGGACTTGGCGAACGGGGTCGACAGGTTGTTGGCCATGTTCAGGGACAGATTGACCAGGAAGTAGGCGGCCAGAAGCCCTATGAACGTCAGGCTCCATATGCCCTTTGCCCTTGTGTTCTTCTCTTCGATTGCGTTGCTCATCTTGTGTTGATTCCTTTCCTTGTCGGTTACCCGGGCGCCTATGCCCGGTACTCGTCCATCACGATGAGGCCGGTCCGTTCGTCGCGGCGGAACTGGCGGAAGAACTCCCAAGCGAGCCGTCCGGCCATCACCGGCCAGCAGTGGGGCGCGTTCTCGGCCACGACATAGCGGAAGGCGTCCATGCCGTCGGAGTTGCGGATGTCGACCATCCAGTGCTTGTACCCGTAATACTCACGCACACGCTCCTCATCGCCATAGAAGCCGACCACCCGATGCAGTTCGCTGTCCGGTTCGGTCAGGTAGGAGATGCAGGTGGCAGGATCGCGTGGCGTGCAGCCGAGGCTGTCCATACGCCGGTTAAGCCGTTCGATCATCCATTCGTGCCGGTCGGCGCCCTCGGGGGGCGCGGGCTGGTCGGAGAACGCGCGGTGGCCGCCGACGATGCGGGTGGGGTCGCGTTGGTCGTCGCGCCGGGGATCGCGGTACGTGTGCGCGGACGCGGCGGGACGACCCCAGTCCTTGCGCGGGGCCCAGTCGTTGACCGGCGCGAAGTTGGAGGCCTCGTACTGGCCGACCACCTGCATGACCGGCACGAACGTCTCCTTGAGCCGGCGGTATTCCCCGTCGGTGAACCGGATGTTGAAGTTGTCCCAGTCACGCCAGATGTCGTTGCCGCACGGTGCCACGGCGGTGATGCGTTCGGGCATGCGGAACAGCGCGGAGGTCACTTCATAGCCGCCTTGGGACTCGCCCATCAGATACACGCGCTCCCGGTCCACCGGGTAGAGCTCCTCGATGCGGTCAAGAACACGACGCACGTTGCCCCAGTTGGTGTCCTGCAGCATGGCCACCATGATGCGCTCGTCGGCAGCGATCTGCGGCATGCCGCACGCGAACTCGTCGTTCGGGACCGGCACGGAACCGCCATGATGGGCGAACACGAGCGGATACCTGCGGCCCTTGGCGGCCTCGGAGGCGAGCTCCTTGGGTGTGATGAGAATCCAACGACGGTAGTAGTCCTCGTTCTCGAACATCACGCGGTCGAGACCGAGCCCATCGTAATAGGCGCGCACGGCCTCGCCGGTGGGGTCCTCCTCGAACTCGAATCCGAGACGAACCAGGCGGCCGTGCTCCTGACCGTACTCGCTGCGCACGAACGCTTCGATGTCAGCGCCGCCGTTATGCGCCACATGGAGATAGTCGAGGGCGTCCGCCATCTTGCCGTCCATGACGGCATCGCCGGTCGGGGCCCAGATGTCCTGCTGATTCAACTTCGAACCTTTCCTTGACATAACTTGGATATCTTTCAAGAACTTATTCTTCATAGGTCTTTAAAAGGTATCTATAATGTACGATACATATCGAAGATAAGTCAAGGCGCGACACGCCGCAAACCACTTAAATGCCTTCATCCGGCTTGATACATCTTTTATAAGTACCTAAAATAGGGTCTTGAAAGATACCATTGACGATCGCGCGAGGAGCAGCCATGACAGAGACCCCCGGGGAGGGCGGGACCGTCCCCAAGTACGTCCTCATCTACCGGAGGATCAGGCAGGACATCCTGTCCGGCAAATACCCGGAGGGCGGGTTCCTGCCCACCGAGGCCGAGCTCATGGACGCCTACGGGGCCAGCCGCACCACCATCCGCAATGCCGTCAAACGACTCAAGGACGACAACCTGCTGCGCACCACGCAGGGACGCGGCACGGAGGTCCTGCCCGTGCAACGCCAGTCGGGTTACGACTTCTCCCTACAGGGCAGGACCACGGTGGCCACCAACTTCGCGGGCCGCAGCACCGACGACATCGTCGGGCAGCCCTCCACCATCGACATCGTCCCTCCCCCGGACACCGTGCGCGAGGCGCTCAACCTGGACGAGGGCGAGACGGTCTACCGCCTGCAGCGGGAGAAGATCATCGACGGCGAACCGTTCCTCTACGTCATCAGCTACCTGCGCCGCACGGACTTCCCCGGACTCGAGGCGTATGACGGGCAGATCTACTTCCTCTACAAGTTCCTCGAGGAGCACTACGGCACCACGTTCTCGTCCACCGAGATCGACATCACCGCCACCTGCGCCGACTACGTGCGCTCACGCCTGCTCAACACCACGGTCGGATCCCCTTTGCTCGTCCAGACCAGGCACACCTACTCCGCGGACCGCATCATCGAGGTCTCACACAGCTACTGCAGGCCCGAATACATGTCCATCACCGTCACCACCTCACCCGAGGACCTCTCCCTGAGCCCCTTCCTCACCCGCGGGTTCTGAAGTCCCCAACCATCTCATTGGCAGTCACGACGGCACCGTCATGCACGAAGAATGCGGGCCGATGGCCGGAGGAGCCCAGCCATCGTCCCGCATTCCTGTGTGATCCATGGATTCGAGGGGCAGTGATTCCATGGAAGCTTCTTTTGCGTTACGCAGTCATCGCATCACCATCCGCCATATCGGTCTTGCGGTTCCGGCGCGGCTTGCGCGCCTTGTACCGTTCGGGGTGGGCCTTGGCGTCCTTGGCTCGGCGAATCATCACCACAACCATGCCGAGGGCGAAGGCCGCGACCACGGCGTCGGCTGTGCCGAGCCAGATCTTCCACGGGGAGGTCTTGTAAGTGATCTGGGTGCCGGGTGCGATGCCGTTCATCGTGCGGCTGTTGACGATCGCATAGCTCATGTCCTTCACCGCGCGGCGGATGGTGGCGACTCCTGTTGCGGAGGTCTTGTCCCCGATCAGGGAGGTGAACGCGGTGCCCCATGCCATCCAGCTGTCGGTGCCAGAGCGCAGGGCCTGGTCCACGCTGTTGGAGCCGGCGTTCATCACCATGTCGGAGATGAGGAAGCCGTTGAAGCCCCATTCGTCACGCAGCAGTTCGGTGTTGAGCGCGTAGTCCGCTCCGCCCCAGGTGGTGCCGAGGTAGTTCATGCAGCCCATGACCGCGGTGGCGCCACGGATGGTCTTGGAGACGGTCTGCTTGTCCTCGTTCACGTACTTGATGGTCGTCTTGACGTTCTTGACGGCCATTTCGAACGGTTTGAGGTAGATCTCGCGCATCGCCTGCTCGTTGGCCCAGGTGGCGACGCGGCTTCGGTCGTTGTCGTACATCTCTTGGTCGTTGAGCGCGAAGTGCTTGATCGTGGTGATCAGTCCCTGGTCGGCGGCGCCGGAGACCTCGTTGGCGAGCATGTGCCCGGAGAGCACGGGGTCTTCGGAGTAATACTCGAAGTTGCGGCCGGAGAACGGGGAGCGGTGGATGTTGGCGGCGGGCGCATACCAGGAGTTGACCCCGGCCGAGGCGGCTTCCTGGCCGACGCTGTCTCCCATTTCACGGGCGAGGTCCTTGTTGAACGTGGCCGCGATGATGGGTTCAGTCGGGTAGGCCGTGTATTCGGTGGCGTCGGTGATCGATCCGACAATGCCCTGGGGTCCGTCGAAGTCCACGGTGGCGGGCTTGCTGATGGATCCGATCTGGGCGGTCTGGTCGTAGGATGCGGCGAGGGCCACGTACAGGCTGGACTCGTTGAGGTCGAGCTGGTCGAGCAGCTGGTCCCACTTCGGGTCGTTGAAGTCCGCGCCGCGCAGGTCGGACAGGGTCAGTCCGTTGTCGGCGTCCGTCTTGGGCTTGCTGTCGGTGTACACCTTGCTGTCCTTGACGTTGCCGAGCGTGGTGTCGGTGTCGAGGTCCATCTGCTGCAGGATCATGCGACCGTCGGAATCCTTGGTGTAGTGGAAGCCGTCGGGGATGTCGGCCTTGTCCTGTTCGGTCGGGAAGGTGGCCGTGTTGGCCAGCGGCCCATTGGCTCGGGTGAGCTGGTCGGTGCCTTCCATGTGGTCGGACAGGTCCTGGAACAGGTTGGCCGCGGCCTTGAACGTCTTCCCGTCGGCGGGTTTGCCGGTCGGTTCGCCCTGGTCGTCGAGCGTGGACTGGGCGTCGATGTCGCTCTGACGCGGGTTGTCGTTGTCGTACCAGATGGTTTCAGGCACGTTCACCTTGACGGAACCGTATTCCTCATGCGCGTTTTTATTGACGCTCAGCGTGTAGTCGCCTTCCTCGAGCAGGTAGGCGCCCTTGGTGCCGTCCGGGTTCTCGCGCTTGTAGCTGTAGGAGGCCATGTCCTCCTTGCTGATGGTGACGGTCACGTCCTGGGATGCACCGGGCGCGATGTCGCCGGTCTTCTCGAAGGCGATCAGGTTGACGGTGGCCTTCTCGATGCCGTTGGCCTTGTCGTAGTCGGTGTACGGCGGGTTGTAGTAGATCTGGACCACGTCCTTGCCGGCCTTGTCGCCGTCGTTGGTGACCTTCACATCGAGGGTGATGGACTTGTCGTCCTCCTTGCTGGAGACGATCCGCTGGGTGAAGTCGGTGCCGTAGCTCAGGCCGTAGCCGAACGGCATCTGCACCGCGGCGTCGTAGTCCTGCCCGGTCTTGCCGTTGACGGTGAACGTGCCGCCGGTGTCGTCCACGGTTTCGTAGTACCGGTATCCGACGTAGATGTTCTCCTCGTATTCGATGAAGTTCATCTCGGTGGGGTCGCCGACCGGGGTCGGGTATCCGCCCTGCAGCAGGTACAGGTCCTTGTATTCGGCGTTGCCGAAGTTCGACATGCTCGGGTCTGCCATGATGTCGGTCATCCACGTGTCGACGGTCTTGCCGGACGGGTTGACCTCGCCGGTCAGGATCTCGGCCAAGGCCTTGAATCCCTGGCCGCCGGGACCGCCGATCCACACGATCGCGTCGGCGGACAGTTCGCCGTTCTCGGCCATGAGATCGGAGATCTCCATCACGTTGGATGTGTCGAGCACGACCACGACCTTGTCGCAGTTGGCCTTGGCGAACCTGATGGTGTCCTTCTCGTCCTTGCTCAATGCGAGCTGGTGAGGGGTGCCGTCCGCATACCCCTTGCCTTCGATGGGGCTTCCGGGGACGTTAGCCGTTACGTCGCGGCCCTCGCCGCCGGATCGTCCGATGAACACGATACCGGTGGTGCCATGCGCGGAGTCTTCAAGACCCTGGTAGATGCTGGGATCGTATTCGATGATCTTGTCGGTGGCTCCGGTGAATCCGGCCTTCTCATCCGGTCCCTGGTAGCCGTCGGAGTCCATGCCACGGGCGGTGGCCTTCTCCATCGCCTGTTCCGCCGCATCGTTGACCTTGAAATACTCCCCCATCGCGCGCTGGGCCGTGTAGATGCGGGACGACGACGTGTTCACGCTTCCCGATCCGGTGCCGCCATAAATCGGACTGATGTACCGGTATCCGAACGGGGTTACGGCCGAGTCCTTGGCCAAGGGCAACGTATCGGCGTCGTTCTTCATCAGCACGATGCCCTGTTCCGCGATTAACAGCGCGGTCTGATTGGTGTGATTATTCAGATCGTCGGTGGGCTTCTCATAGTAGGCGGTGTCCACGTTGGCCATGTCCGGGTCGGTCTTGACGACCTGTTCTCCACGACCGAGGAAAATCTCCATCGACAATGAGAAGAAGTTCATTGCCACCGTCGCAGCCAGAGCCAGTACGACCAGCACGGATACGATGGTTGTCCATATGATGGTGAATTTGCGGTTGTTCATCCTGAGTTTCGTCTTCGAACTCATCTCGTCCTCCTTGATGTTCTCGCGCCGAGTAGTGGTTTCCGTCCGCATCGGTGTGGAGTCTTCATCTTCCCGGCGTTTCTCGCGTAAGCGATGGTCCCATTGTCAGGAAAAACATTCAGCGGAAAAAATGCGAACCATGCGAAGGACAATATGCATTCCATGCATATTGTGGGGGAACGAGCCGGCCCGAGGCCCTCTCCCAGAAGGGTTTTCGACGCATTCGAATAAATGCTTCGACGGAGTCCGGGAATGACCGACGGAGATAACCTGTCGTTTTGGATGCATAATCTGTCACACATCAGCATCTGCACGTATCGCATATAGTTCAATTAGCGGCAACAGCCGATGACGGAAGGCGCGCATGGAAACCGAAGTACTGCGACATTTCACAATCGTCGTCCAAGAAGGAGGCATAGCCTCAGCTGCTGAAATGCTGAAAATCAGCCAATCCACACTGTCGCGCCAGATTCAGTCCCTCGAACAGGAGGTCGGGACGACGCTGCTGCAACGTCGCAATCGTGGCCGGGAACTGCGGTTGACCCGCGAGGACCAACTCCTGTACCGCAGGGCCGAGGAGATCGTTTCGCTCACCGACCGCGCGTGCGCCGAAATAGCATCGGGAGCCATCACGGGAGATGTGCACATCGCGGCCGCGCAGCTGCCGTCCGTGTATATCATCGCCCAAGCAGCCAACGACACCCGTTCCGAACATCCTGACGTTCGATTCCATCTTACGGATGGCTACAGCACCGACATCATGCGACAATTGGACCGAGGCCTCGTTGATTTCGGCGTATTGGTCCAACCGGTGGATATGGGCGACTACGACTACATCGACCTGCCGGACACGGATCGCAACGGGCTGCTCATGCCGGAATCCCATCCGCTGGCGGACAAGGAACATATCACCAAGGCTGATCTGCGGACCGTGAAGCTCCTCGTTCCCCAGGGGGCGCTATCCCGGAACAACCTCAGCGGATGGCTGAACGCCAGGGACCGCCGCAACAATGTCGTGGGAACCATGAACCTAGCGTACAACGCCAGCCTGTTCGTGAAAGCCGGCTACGGATGCGCTGTCATACCCGAAGGCATCATCGACACATCCCCCGGCAGCGGACTGAAGCTCGTTCCGCTCGATCCGCCACTTATGGTCCGCTCATGCCTGGCGTGGAAGCGTCATCAGCCCCTCACGGAAGCCAGCGAGGCGTTCCTCAGATACGTTAAAGCACGGATAGAGGCACGGAAGATCGACACGTAGTCGGCGGCAAGCGTTCACGGCAGCGGACTGGTTCAGAGAACCTGCATAGGTGTTGCCATGTCCTTCAACATCGCCTTTTCCTTTGTCATTGCCGTCCCAAGGCGATGCGGAAGTCGTTGCGGTACCGGTCGGGTGTGGTCTGGTAGCGTTCGCGGAAGAGTTTGTGGAAGTAGGCGGCGCTCTCGTAGCCGACCGTGTGGGCGATCTCGGCTATGGTCCGGTCGGTGGTGACGAGCAGTTCGGCTCCCATGCGCAGCCTTTCCTCGTTGATGAGGCGTCCGAGCGTTTTGCTGCCGTGTTTGCGCGCGTATCGGGACAGGTAGCCCACGCTGTATCCCAGCGAGGCGGCGATGCCGTCGTTGCTCGCCGCGGCGGGGTCGGCCGCTATGGCGTCGAGGATCGCGCCGATCAGCGGGTCCGTCTGAGCCCGTTGGCCCAGTACGTGGGCGGCCGCGTGGAACAGTTCGCACAGGTTCCCCATGACGGCGAGGTCCGGACGATATCGGCCGTCCCTGCAGTAGGCGATGAGCATCCGGCTCAGCGCAGCCTGCCCTGTCTGATGGCGTCCGGCGGCCAGGAAGCATGCCGACTGCCGCGAGTCGTCCAGCCATTCGAGGAACGGGCCGTCCGCCTGCCCGTCACCGAGACGGCGGGCCATCTCGAACAGGGCCGGTCTGACGAGCACGTCCGCCTCGAGGGGGACGCGCCCGTCCTCGATGATCGGGGAGATGAGGTGGCGTGCTCCGGGCTTGACCAGTATCGTCCCTCCCTCCTCCAGCACGAAGGTCTCGCCCTCGACCCAGACGAGCACGGTGCCCCTGATCGCGTGCGTGATCTCGAGGTAGTCGTGCGTGTGCAATCGGGACGGATGGTCCAGGTCGTGGCCGATCACGCCAAACAGGTCGTCTTCCTTCAGATGGGGCGCCGCATGGGCGATGGTGTCGAACCGGGTCAGCGGGGCGTCCGCGTCGAGGTCGGCCGCCCGGGCGGCCTCGTGCCCGCTTCGCGCGTGGTCGGCGTACCGATCATCGTCGCCCGGCTCCAGCCGGGGAAGCCGCAACGTATCCTCCATGCTCCCCTCCGTCCTGTTCCCGGATACCTGGGATGAAGGTCATTATAGAGTGCAATGAGGTCAGTATACGCGATTTTGCGTCGCATATCCTTGATATCAACAGCGCTGCATCGAATGTAACAAGGTTGTTATCGAGGAGAGTTTCCAATGAACGCAGTGAAAACCCGGATAGGCATCCTGTCCCTGAGCTCCATCACCCTGTCGGGCATCTTCATCGTCCCGATCATCGGGCTGGTCGCCCAGGCCTTCCCGGACAGCTCCCTGTCCGGAGTGCAGATGATCATATCCGCATCCACCCTGACCGCGCTGGTCGGCGCGTGGCTGACCGGCAAGCTCGCCAGCATCCTCTCGCGCAAGACCGTGGCCCTCATCGGCGCCGGCGGCATCCTCCTGTTCGGACTCCTGCCCTACTTCATCCACTCGTCGCTGGCCGCGGTGGTCGCGTTTTCCGCGCTGATGGGCGTGTGCCTGGGCTTCATCAACAACATCCTGCCCACCCTGATCTCCGTGCACTACGAGGGCGAGGCCCGTCAGTCCCTCATGGGCCAGCAGGTCGCCGTGGCCTCCATCGGCGCCATGGTGTTCATGTCCGTGGCCGGCAAACTCGCCACCGCCCAGTGGTACGACGCCTACCTGGTCTACCTGTTCGCGGCCCTCGTGCTGGTCGTGTGCGCCTTCACCCTGCCCTCCGAGAACGGCGAGAAGGCCGAAGCCGGACAGGAACGGCAGTCCGGCCCGTCTGTGTCGGTCCGCGAGGCCATGAACGGCAAGCTGTGGTTCCTGGTCGTCGCCGGCTTCCTGTTCCTCCTGGCCAACAACGCCTACTCCAACAACCTGTCCCTCCTGGTCGAGCAGCGGGGCCTGGGCGACGCGGGCACCGCTGGCCTGGTCTCCACCATCGGCCAGCTCGGCGGCCTCCTGGCGGGCCTGCTCGTCGGCGTCATGGTCCGGTTCGTCAAGAACCACCTGCTCATGGTCGGCTTCTTGGTCGAGGGCCTGAGCCTGCTGCTGCTCGGCTTCTCGAACAGCCTTCCCCTGCTCATCATCGGCAGCTTCCTCGCCGGCGCGGGACTGAGCCTGTACTACGCGCAGGCGCCGTTCCTGGTCACCGTCATCGAGAAGCCCTACCTCATCCCGCTCGGCATCGCCGCCATGACCACCGCGAATGCGCTTGGCGGCTTCGCCAGCCCCGTCGTGGTCAACCTCGTCAACGGCCTGTTCGGCTCGACCGCAGCCGGCGCCATGTTCATCGGCGCCGCCATCGCCCTCATCGGGGCCGTGGCCCTCGGCGTGACCGGATTCCAGAGGAAGTGCCTCGAGGAAGCCCGCTGACCGCACCGGCCTCATCGCCCCCGACGATCCCGCCGGTTCGGCCCGGCACCCGGTCCGGGCCGGCGGCATGAACCGCATACGCAAAGGAACAACACGATGAAAAGCACCGACATCCACATCCGCGACCCGTTTGTCCTGCCCCACGACGGCGTCTACTACATGTACGGCACCCGCGCCGACAACGTGTGGGGCGCCATGGACGGCTTCGACTGCTACACCAGCCGCGACCTCGAGAACTGGGAAGGCCCCTTCGAGGTGTTCCACAAGCCCGAAACCCTCGCCGCGGACCGCGCCTACTGGGCCCCCGAATGCTACGAGAAGGACGGCGTCTTCCACCTGATCGCCACCCTCGGCCAGCCCGACGGGCGCAAGGGCGTGCACGTGCTGCGCGCCGACAACCCGCTCGGACCGTTCGAACACGTCGGACAGCTCACCGACCCAGCACAGTCCTGCATCGACGGCACCATCTTCGAACAGGACGGACAGCCCTGGCTCGTCTACTCGCACTCCCTCGAGGACGTGCCCGAAGGCGACATGGACGCCGTCCGCCTGACCGACGACCTCACCGCCACCATCGGGGATCCCGTGACCCTGTTCAAGGCCTCCGACGCCCCATGGTCCGTGCCGGTCCCGTTCGCCAAGGCCGAGTTCGGCATCGACGGCGACGCCTACTTCTCCGACGGGCCGTTTCTGCACCGTCTCGCTGACGGACGCCTGGCGATGCTCTGGTCCAGCTGGACCCGAACCGGCGGCTACGCCGTCGGCCAGGCAATCAGCCGGACCGGCGAGGTGACCGGCCCATGGGACCAATGCCCCGAGCCCGTGCTCACCCACGGCGGCCACGGCATGCTCTTCACGGGATTCGACGGCATCACCCGCTACACGTTGCACGCGCCCAACGACCCTGGTCAGGAACGCCCCACGTTCCTGACCGTCACCGAACGGGACGGGCGACTCGCACTCGGGTGACCGACGCATCCCACCATGCACATGGCAAGGGGTGGGAGGAAACCGATATGGGCGGTTTCCTCCCACCCCTTTCTTCGTTGCGATGCCACAAAAAAGAAACATGAAACTCAAAGAAGTATTCGATATAATTTAAATACTCATTATCGATGAATAGTTCACCTTTGCAATCGTCCATACCCGTTCAGGCATCGTCATCCCTTATACAGCACGGGAGACAAGCCGCCAACACCACCTCCGACGTGGAGCAAATACACGATTCCTAAGGTATAAATCACGAAAACATACACGATTCCCAGGGTTTGGATTCAAGATTGCACTCACGAATCCCCGATAAGGGACCAACGCAGTCCGATACTCGGCCCCGGCCGGCATCCCGGCCACCGCCGCGCCTAGGCTGATGCATGGAACAACGGTTGTTCCGGAAAGCTGAGGCGCATCATGGCCAAGGACAGGGCTGAAAGCAAGTATTTCACGGTGGATCCGGGAATCGAACTGCATTACTGGGACAAGGGCGAGGGCGACGCGATCGTGTTCATCCCGGGGCTCTCCTACTCGGGCGAGATCTTCAAACACCAGATCGACCACTTCTCCAAGACCCACAGGGTCATCGCCATCGACCCGCGCGGACAGGGCCTGTCCACCAAGACCGTGCACGGCAACGACTACGTCACCCACGGCAAGGACCTCATCAAGCTCGCCGACGGACTGGGCCTGAGGAACGTGGTGCTGGTCGGCTGGTCCACCGGCAACCTCGAGGTCTGGTCCTACCTCAAACAGCACGGCTACGACAACGTCAAGGGCGCGGTCACCATCGACATGAGCCCCCTGCCCATGAACCCCGACCCGGCCGCCTGGACCGAGGGAAGCATACCCGAACTGTCCCAGGCCGCCAGCGAGATCCTCACCAACCCCGAAGGCGCCTCCGATTTCTGGTACGAGTACCTCACCCAGGTCATGCTCCAGCACGAGGCCGACCCGGACGAGCTCGAATACCTGCTCGACATGGGACGTCGCACGCCCTACTGGATCGTGCACGAACTGTTCTGCAACGCGGTCTTCAGCAACTACCTCGACACCGCCAAGGAAGCCGCCAGGACAATCCCCACGCTCATGTACATCGCCGAACACTGGGCCGACATTGCCGAACCCTGGTACCACAAGGAATGCCCCGAAACCCCCACCTACGTGATGGGCGGCCACCTCATGGCCTACGAATACCCCGACAAGTTCAACAAGCGACTCGACCAATTCCTCGAATCCATCGACAAGTAACCCCACGGAAAGCCGCCGCCCCTCACCTTGGAAGGACGACGGCTTCCCATATCCGCCAATCCATGGGCATGCCCCGCCACAAGGCATAACCGTATATTCACGAAGGAAGGCATGATGGACACGACGATATTGGACAAATGGGGCAACGGGCAGGGTGTGCGCCTGTCCAAGGATACGATAAAACGCGCAGGGCTGCGCGTGGGCGACTCGTTGGAGATCAACGTCGAGAACAGCGTGATCACGCTCGTACCGACGAAGAGACGGCACATCGACATCCCCGACTACAGGCAACTGTTCAAAGGCTACGCGGGACCTACGCCTGCCGAAGATGGGTTCGCCGCACCCGCCGGCGGAGAGGCCATCTGATGGAGGCGGGAAGGCCGATACCATGCGGTGATATCGGCCGGCCCAATATCGACCCGCCATCGCGGAACGTCAGGGCATGGGCCGAGTCCATGTCCTGACGGAAATGTCAAACGCACGCCAAGGCGTTCCCTGGCGTGCGTCACCGCTTTCAGGCGTCCTTGGAGTGGCGGTCGCCGATCTGGAACTCGTCGGCGTGCTCGAACATGTAGCGCACCGTGATCGGCTCGTCGCCGGTCAGCTTCTGGAAGTCGTCGGTCTGCACTGCCATCTTGCCCTCGCGGATCGCCTGTGCGAACGTGACCATGCCGTCCGAGCTGAACGGCGCCTCCGAACCATCCAGGAACACGCCGTCCGTGGTGCGCGGCACGCCCATCGCGTCGAACACCTGGTAGTTCTCCTCGTCGGTGATCTCCTGGTAGGTCACGTGGTTGCCGGTGGCCTCGTTGCCGATCTCGACGAATTGGCTGATGGTCATCAGCTCGGGACCGTTGATGTCCAGGATCGCGTGATGCAGATCCTCGGCGAGCAGCGCATGGGCGACGGCCTTGGCGCAGTCGCGGCGGCTGATGTAGGCCATGAGCCCGTCGCCCTGGCTGTTCTTGAGCACGCCGTCGCCGTGCACGTACGTGAAGTAGTTGGTGATCATGGCCTCCGCGTACTGGCTGTTGCGCAGGAAGATGTAATCCAGGCCGGAGTCCTTGACGTGCTCCTCGGTCCAGATGTGGTCCTTCTTCTCCACGCTCGGGTTGGTCGGGTCTCCCGCGTTGACCAGCGACGTGTACACGACCGTGGCGACGCCCGCCGCCTTGGCCGCGTCTACCGCGTTACCCTGGGCACGCTGGCGCTTGACCCCCACGAACGGCATCGACACCAGAGCCATCACGTCGCCGCCTTCGAACGCCGCCTCCAGGCCGTCGCGCTGGTTGAAGTCCGCCACGCGCGTCTCCACTCCCCTGGCCGCGTACTTCTCGAGCGAGGCCGGATTGTAGCCGGTGAAGATCAGGTTCGACGGGTCCGTCAGTTCCAGCAGGTAGTCCGCGGCCCGTCCGCCGAGATTGCCGTCCACGCCGGTGAGAATGAGTTTGCCCATGATGATTGATCCTCCTTGATCGGATAGTTAACTACCATATGGAAGCTATCACACGGATGCTGGGAATTCCATGAACAACCCGCCCGGAAACGCATATGACTACGGTTGCCCGTCATGCCACCCCTCGCTTACGGCGACCATTCCATATGGCACCGGATTCGGTCTCGCACTCGACCCATATAGGGATATAACATAAAGGATGATTATCCTTTATTAAAGGAATATTTATTTTCTTTCGAATGTATGTTTCTAACGGCTTGCATCAGCCAGACGAGCATCGGCCAGGTCAGCCCATCCCGTCGTATCGCAACGGCTGCGGCGCGATGCGTTCGATGTATCCGGCGTCCCTCGCCTTCTTGATCCATCGGCCTGCGGTGGACTTGCTGACGCCGAGGGCCTTTGCGACCATCTCGTGGGCATCCGCATTGCCGTACCTGGATGAGACGTACACCCTGGCCACCTTCTTGAGGTCCCACTCATCCCCGCCCCTGGAATGCGATGCCCCACCATACAGATAGGCGCCGTTGTCCCATGAGTGCCATCTGGGTTCGTCTTCGGGACCGCCGTCCTGCAGGACCCACGAGGAGATGACCTTGCGCTTGTAGCGCTCCAGCGGGAGCCTGGTCAGCGTGCCGCCGTCAATGTCGATTGGGCCTTTTCCGGATTGGGAGACGTTTCCGTTCGTGGGTGAGCCGTCGAGGACCAGTTTGGAGATCACGAAGTCGTCCTTGCCGGCGAGGTAGTTCACTTCTATGGCGGCGATACGCAGGCCCGGTACCTCTTCGACCACGATGTCGAAGGCCTGCATGTTGCAGGGCACGTACAGGTCGGCGCCGAGGTGCTTCATCTGGTTCGGCACCGCGGGGTCGAGCTTCGATTCGGTATCCAGCACTCCCCTGACGCTGAAACCTTCGATGCGATCGAACAGCCATTCCCGGTGTTCGTAGCCGGGACCCAGATTCATTCTCATGCGACCATGATACATGAATTAGGATACGAATACACTATAGGTATCCGTTTTGTTTTTAATATTCAGCCTTTTCCCCGTTGCCGCCGCTCCGCGTCTCCTCACTCAACAAAAGACCCGTCGGCGATATCATCATCGCCGACGGGTCCATGTCTCACTTCATGCCGAGATACTGCCTGAGCGCCGCATCGATGACATCCTGCAGTTTCATGCCGTGCTCGACTGCATAGAGTTTCGCTGCGGTACGGGTCTTGGCGCGCAGACGGATGGAGGTCATCATCAGAGGGTTGTCCTCTTCGACGGCGGTCGGGTCCTGGCGGAACACGTCCTTGACCTCGTTGATTTCCCGTTCCTCGCTCACGGGCTTGTAGGCCCTGCGGTTGCCTTTCACTGTTCGACCTCCTTGATGAGTTCGCTGAGCACGTCGCCGTACTCGTAGAGCTTGGTGGGGTTCCAGCCGAGCGACTTCTTGATTTCCTGACGCTTGCGGACCACGGTCTCGAAGCGCACGGTGTCGTTCTCGTCCAGCGCCTCAAGGGTCTCTTTGAAAGCGTTGGTGCCCATCTCGGCGCGCACCACCAGCGCCGCGGACGGCTTGGTCCCGCTTACCGCCTTGAGCGTGGCCCAGGCCTGCTGCAGATCGAGCGGAGAATCGGAGGTCGGCACGATCACGAAGTCGGCGGCCTCGATCGCGGCCTCGAGCACACGACCGGACGGCGGGGCGTCGATGAACTTCCACTCCCCCGGCCTGCAGTCCAGACGCGCAAGCGTCGACAGGTTGGCGGGCACCACGTCAAAGGGCAGCGGATCGTTATTGTCCGCGGCGAGATCGGCCCACATGCTTGCGGACGACTGCGGGTCGGCGTCCAGTACCTCCGCCTTCAACCCCCTCATCACCGCGGCGCAGGCCAGGTATATAGCCGTGGTGGTCTTCGCCACCCCTCCTTTGGCGTTCGCTATTGCTACCTTCATCAGCGGTCCTTTCCTGAACAATAATTAATTAATACAATAATTAATTAATTGGACACCGCCGGGGCATATCGTCGTAGCCAGACGTCACATGTCGCTTCGCTTGTCAGCCTCGCCGACGTTCCGGTACTGGACGGGTGCTCTGTCCACACATATGAGCCAGAGTCGCCGCACAACCGGAAGGTTGCATCCGAGTGCCCCGAACCATCAATGAACTATCGAAGTACTTTGCGTGAAGCACCTGCTGTTTTCACCGCACCTGCATTGATGGACTATCGAAGTACTTTCCCTCGAAGACTCGGGCCATGCAGGAATCGCCGGCCCGATGTTTGAAGTCGCTGCACGATGGTGGACTATCGAAGCATTTGGGTCGTATTCGCCGACTCCACTTGATGGACTATCGAAGTACTTCTCGTACGATCCTCCTCAGCATCGGTTCGCCGCGTGATAGTCCTTCGCCTCGCGAATTCCGCACTCGTCGAAATCGCTAGGCACCTCCCGACGCCGAATTTCCCCGCACGCTTCCATGTGTGCCTCCCACTCGGCACAGGTTCTCGGTCGTATGTTTCCGTCGCTGGGACCGGGATATACGAATCCTGTGGATAACTGGCCACCGTAGTGGACTATCGCAGTACAATCTGATGGACTATCGCAGTAACTCGGTCTCCAAGACGCCTTTCTGATGGACTATCGCAGTAATTGGTAGTGGACTATCGCAGTAGCTTTGGTGGACTATCGAAGTCGTCGAAGTGGACTATCGCAGTACAAACAGTGGACTATCGCAGTATTTGACATCCTCTCAGCCTTACTCCCGTAAGGCCCGAGGCACCCCTCTTATAGTGTTATAGCTGTTATAGGGTCATAGATTAGTTATAACGACCGTGTTTGCCGACTTATCCACATAGGGAAACTGCAGTTGCTTCCAGAACCAATCAGTTGAACCTCTACTACTTTGTTAGTCCATCATCTCATCACTGGCACTGTTATTCAGCCGTTGACTTCATGAAAGACACCCATCCCACGCGCTTTCTGCTATGTTTTCCCACCTCATACGATCAATGATGTACTACGAAAGTCCATCATCCCCGCCGGAGGGAGCCCTCTCGCATCCGCACTTCTCCTGTCCTTACGTAAATACTGCGATAGTCCATCA
>NZ_JAHBBJ010000005.1 GCF_019331675.1 Bifidobacterium miconisargentati | reverse complement strand
GATCAACCCCACCGCGTTCCTTCTGAACCCGTCGTCGTAACGACGCCTGCGATCCCCAGACATGAGAAACCGCACCTCCGATCACCGAACCAGAATTACTCCAATCCAACAATCAGGGTGCGGTTCAAAGTCGCTCCCCTCAGTCTCACTTCGTTCGACAGCTCCCCTCAGCGAGGGGAGCCAAGAAAACGAATCGTCACTGCCCACGCTAGCACGCCAGGGCTTTCAGGAAACTCCCCAAAACTGTCCAGAAGGCCTTGACAGAAGTTCCAGAGACTCTTTCGGGCCATACAAGGGACCTTTGCGGCAGGAGCGGTGTACTGAAACCATCAACGCACGACGGGTGCCCACCGCAAGCGCGGGCAGCAGTAACCGTCATGCACTGTGAAAGGAATCATCATGACCAGCACGCATTCGTCCGGCAAGCGGCGGACGTCCGCCCGCGGAAACGACAACCAGCATCGAGACGCCCGCCCCGGCTCGTCCAAGGCCCGCCGCACCGCACAGCTTCCACTTGGCAAGGCCGCGGCCGCAGCGGCCGCCATCTCCCTGATCACCGGATTCGGATACGGCATGGCTGGCACCGCCATCGCCTCCAATCTGGGACTCGGCTCCTCCAGCAGCAGTTCCGCCGCGAACGGCAACGCGCAGGGCGGCATGGGCGGAGGCGCCGACACCATGACCTTCGACTACACCGGCACCTACTCCGGCGCCCTCACCGCGGACGGCAAGAAGGTCAGCTCCGACGGCGAGACCACCGAGGCCACCGAATCGGACCAGAACGTGGCACTGGCCGAAAACGGCGGCACGCTCACCATCGCGAACGCCACGCTGAACAAGTCCGGCGATTCGGACAACGCCGACAACAACAACTTCTACGGCACCAACTCCGTCTCCCTGACCGTGGGCGAGGACTCCAAGACCATCATCTCCGACTCCTCGCTCAACGCCTCCAGCTCCGGCTCGAACGGCATCTTCGCCACGGATTCGGGCACCGTACTGGCCAACAACGTGAAGATCACCACCACGTCCGACAATTCGCGAGCGCTGGACGCCACGTACGGCGGCACGATTCTGGCGAGCGCGGTCACCGCCTCCACGCAGGGCGACCACAGCGCCACCATCGCCACCGACCGCGGCGGCGGCTCCGTCTCCGCCACCGATTCCACGCTCTCGACCGCCGGCTCGGGCTCGCCGCTGCTCTACTCCACGGGCGACGTGCAGGTCTCCGGGGTCACGGGCACGTCCACGGGTTCGCAGATCGCCGGCATGGAGGGCCTGAACACCATCCTCATCAAGGATTCCAAGCTGACCAGCACCATCACGGACAAGACGGCCAGCGACCCGATCGCCAACGGCGTGATCATCTACCAGTCCACCTCGGGCGACGCCGAGTCCGCCACGGGCGAGCACGCCACGTTCCAGGCGGCCGACTCCACGCTGAAGTCCTCCATCCAGTCCGGCTCGATGTTCTACTTCACGAACACCACGGCGGACGTGGTGCTGTCCAACACCACGCTCGACTTCGATTCAAGCAAGGCGGCGCTCATCACCGCGGCAGGCAACGATTCCAACAATTGGGGCCAGGCCGGTTCGAACGGCGCGACCGTGGTGTTCACCGGCCGCAACCAGACCCTGAAGGGCACGGTGAGCGCGGACACCATCTCCTCGGTCACACTGAACCTGCTTGAGGGCTCGACCTGGACCGGCACGGCCTCGATCACCGAGAACGCGAACGGATCCACCTCGGACGCCCCGATCACGGTAAACGTGGACGGCACCTCCACCTGGACGGTCACCGGCGACACCACCGTCTCCGCCCTGAACGTGGCAAGCGGCGGCAAGGTGGTCGACTCGGACGGCAACACCGTGACGATCGTGGCGAACGGCAAGACCGTGGTCAAGGGCACCGGTTCGGTGACCGTGACCGTCACCGGCGATTACGGCACCACGCTGCCGGACTCCGCTACCGGTGAGGACACGCAGCTCGACACCGACCTCATCGACCGCTCCGACTTCGACAGCCAGTTCGGCACCTCGACCAGCTGGAGCATGTAGGTACCAAACGCCGTCCACTCCCCTCAGCCTCACCTTGCGGGACGGCTCCCCTCAGAGAGGGAAGCCAAAAACAAGGAGAAGCACGATATCAGACTTGCGCCGGATGACGCGGGGCACACCCGGCGCGCTATCCCTCGCCCCTTTAAGCCCCGCACCACGTTTCCAAACCACAACCAACAAGACTCCGTTAATCCAAAGTCGGCATGAACCCGATTGGACTACCCCTCAGTCGGCTTCGCCGCCGGCTCCCCTGACAAGGGGAGCCGGATAAGGGCGCGCCTGCATTGGTTTGACAGAGTCAATAACAACCAACCCGCGATGCTCCGGACCGCGCACTCCCGTATCCGCGGTTCAAACGAAAGGACCCATCATGAGCAACAACGACACCACGAACATCATCCCGCAGAACAACGGCGGCGAGCCGACCACCGGATCCACCACGCCGATTCCCCCGAAGGCCTCCTCTGCGGCCGGCACGACCGGTGCCGCCAGCGGCACCTCCGGCGGCACCTCCACCGGTTCGGCGGCCGACCAGAGCCTGCCGCTGTCCTACACGCCGCAGCAGTCCGCTTCCGGCAACTACGCGGGCTCCCCTTCCGGCCAGACGACGCAGGGCGCACAGCAGTCCACCCCGTTCGCCGCGGCACCGGCGCAGGGTGTGCCGGGCGCCTACAGCGCGCCCGCGCAGCAGGCCGGCCAAGCCAACGCCACTGGCAGTCCGCCGCCGCCAACGCCCCCGTAGCCCCGGCGATCCCCGGCGGTGAGGCCGCTGCGGCCGGCACGTTCTCCGGCAAGGCCATCGCATTGATCGTGGGCATCAGCCTGGTCTGCGGCCTGGTGGGCGGCCTCGGCGGCGGCATGGCATATGGCGCGATCGCCGGCAACGGCTCCTCCTCGTCCAGCCAGCAGATGCAGATGGGCGGCGGCCAGGGCGGCATGGGTGGTCAGTCCGGCAACGGCAACGGCCAGGGCGGCCAGAGCCTGCCGGGAGGCCAGAGCACCGACGGACAGTCCTCCAGCGGCCAGTCCACGGACAGCGAGTCGTCCAGCGGCTCCTCCAGCTCCGACGGCAGCAGCCAGTCGGGTCAGTCCGGTTCCGTGCCGTCCATGCCCGGCGGCCAGTCCGCTCCAGGAGGCCAGTCGACTGACGGCCAGAGCGGCTCCGCTTCGGGCCAGTCCACGGACGGCTCCTCCGAATCCTCCAGCCAGCTGAACGGCAACTCCGAAGACGCGAGCACCATCCAGAGCTGACATCCATCACCAAAATAGACAGACTGCCCAGCGGCGCACGATTTGCCGCTGGGCAGTCTGCGTTTCCGGCCGCGCGCATCCCGAAATCTCCCGGCATGGCATTACGCTACTTACCGCGTAGCGCTACGGTTTCCGTATCGCTACGGGAAACGTAGCATCACAAGACCGGGGGTATGCAGTGCGCAACATTCTCAAGGTCCTCAAGCGCGACATCCTGCGCCTGCTCAAGGTGCCGACCGCTTGGGTGATCCTGTTCGGCATGGTGTTCATCCCGCCGCTGTACTCCTGGTACAACATCGTGGGCTTCTGGAACCCGTACGGCAACACCGGCGGCATCAAGGTGGCCATCGCCAACAACGACGCCGGCACGGACAACGCCCTCATCGGCAAGCAGAACCTCGGCGACCAGATCGTGGCGCAGATGAAGGAAAACACCCAGCTGGGCTGGACCTTCGTGAATCAGGCCGAGGCGATGGACATGGTGGAATCCGGCAACGCCTACGCCGCCATCGTCATTCCCAAAAGCTTCTCGGACGACCTCGCCGGCGTGGTGACCGGCGGCAGCAACCGGCCGACCCTGGAGTACTACGTCAACGAGAAGGCGAGCGCCGTGGCCCCCAAAGTCACGGACGTGGGCGCCTCCACGCTGGACCGTACGGTCAACTCCACGTTCGTCTCCACGGTCTCCAAGGTGCTCACGGACGTCATCAACAAGGCCGGCGACAAGGCCATCGCCAGCACCGACCAGACCAAGTCCAAGGCGCTCGCGGCCCTGAGTGAGGCCTCGGGCGACGTGCAGACCACGCGAAACACCATCGCCAAGCTCAACACCGCGCTGGACAAGGCGCCCGGACAGACCCGCACCGCGCGCGAGGCCATCGAGGACGCGCGCAAGCTCGGCCTTGACGCCGCACAGGGCCTCGCCGGAGCATCCAAACTCATCGGCACCACGCAGAACAGCGTCACCGACTTCATCGTGGATACCTCCGGCACCATCGACCAGGGCTCCAGCCTGCTCAGCCAGGCCGTGAACAAGGCCAACCAGAGCGTGGGCACCGTGACCGGCGCCATCAACTCGGCCAACCAGCAGGTGGGCGGGCTTATCAACACCGCCACGGACATCAACGAGGCGAACGCCGAGATCATCGCGCAGCTCAACGCGCTGCCGAACGCGGACAGGGAGCCACTCAAGTCGGTCATCGCCAAGCTGGAGCACCGCAACAGCCAATTGGCCGGCACGCTGGGCAACCTGAGCAGCCTCAACACCACCATCGGCAACGCCGCCACGCACACGCAGGGGCTGGCGGACAACCTCAACAACGCCACGCAGACCACCATCACCGCCGTGGGCGACGCGCGCAAGACGCTGGTCTCCGGTTCGCTGCCGCAGTTCAACAACGGCCTGAACACGTTGGGCGTCACCGCAGGCACCCTCGCGAACGGCGTCACCTCGCAGACCCAGCTCATCGACCAGTCGAAAAAGGTGCTGGACCAGCTGGACAAGGCCGTGTCCTCCACCAAGACCGCGCTGAAGGACACGGACTCGGCACTGGCGGGCGTGCAGGACAAGCTCTCCACCCTCGCCACGGACATCAAGGCCCTCTCCATCTCCAGCACCCTGGGCGACCTCATCGATACCGACGGCAAGCTGGATGCGGCCAAGATCTCCAACTTCATGCTCTCCCCCACCGTGATCAGCGAGAAGACGCTCTACCCGGTCTCCTCGTACGGCTCCGGCATGGCGCCGCTGTTCACCGCTCTGGCGCTGTGGGTGGGCGCGTTCGTGCTGGTAGTGATCCCCAAGATCGAGACGGACAGCGAGGGCATCGAGCACCTCACGCCCACGCAGGGCTATCTGGGACGACTCGCGCTGCTGTCCGTTCTGGCGGCCACGCAGGGACTGGTCACGGCCATCGGCAACCTGGTACTGGGCATGCAGTGCGTGAACATCCCCGTGTTCATCCTGACCTGCGTGATCACCTCGCTGGTGTACATGTCGTTCATCTTCGCCATGGCCACCACGTTCATGCATGTGGGCAAAGGCCTGTGCGTGGCCCTGGTGATCCTGCAGGTGCCGGGCGCCTCCGGCCTGTACCCCATCGAGATGATGCCCAGGTTCTTCCGCGTGATCTACCCGCTGCTGCCGTTCACGTACTCCATCGACGCGATGCGCGAGGCCATCGCCGGATTCTACGACGGCAACTGGTTCCGCTACATCGGCAAACTGCTGATCTTCGCCGTGATCGCCTTCCTGCTGGGGCTTGTGGCCCGTCCGAAGATGGCGAACCTCAACCGCCTGTTCGCGCGCGAGATCGAGGAAAGCGACATGATCATCGGCGAGAAGGTGCATCTGCCCGGCAACGAATACCGCATCACGCAGGCCATCGCCGCATTGGCCAACCATGAGGGCTACCGCAGGTCCATCGAACGGCGTGCGGCCAGCTTCCAGAGGCATTACCCGAGACTGCTGCTGGGCGCGCTCATCGCCGGGTTCGTGGTGCCGGCGGCCCTCATCATCATCTTCTCGCTGACCACCGGCGAGAAGATCGTGGTCATGGCCACATGGCTCGCGTGGGTGGTCATCATCATCGGCTTCCTGATGGTGGTGGAGTTCACGCGCGACTCCATCCGCCGCCAGACCGAACTCGGCAATCTCTCCGACGAATCGATCCGCTCGATGCTGTACGAGAAGGAAGGAAAGCACGCACGATGAAAACCATATGGAAGCTGTTCATCGGCGACGTCAGGCGACTGACCAGCAACGTGGTCTCCATCATCATCGTGATCGGTCTGGTGATGATTCCCGGCCTGTTCACCTGGTTCAACGTGGCCGCTTGCTGGGATCCGTTCTCGAACATGAAGAACCTCAAGTTCGCGGTGGCGAACGTGGACGAGGGGTACAAGTCCGACCTCATCCCCATCAAGATGACCGTGGGCGACCAGGTGGTCAACGCCCTGCGCGCCAACAGCCAGCTCGACTGGACCATCACCACGAAGGCGGACGCCATCGACGGTGCGAAGTCCGGCAAGTACTATGCGGCCATCGTGATTCCGAAGTCGTTCAGCAAGGACATGATGACGTTCTTCTCCAGCGACGCCAAGAACGCGCAGCTGACCTATTACCGCAACGAGAAGAAGAACGCGCTGGCCCCGAACCTGCTCAACGAGGGCGCGGACGAGGTGGCGGCGGAGATCAACACCACGTTCGCCAAGACCATCACCTCCTCGGCACTGGAGATCGCCTCGTCGCTCGCCGACCAGCTCGACCAGCCGGAAGCCACGGAGAAACTGGCCAACTTCAACACGAACATCGCCGACTTCGCCGCCCGTCTCAACGACACGGCGGACATGCTCGGCACGTATTCCTCGCTCACCGAATCGGCCCAGCTGCTCATGGACACGTCCAACGACCTCATCGCGCAGGCCTCGGATTCGGCCAAGCAGGCCAAGAAGGACCTGTCCGGCGCCAAGTCCGGCGTGGAGGACGTGGCGGGCGCGTTGGGCACCACCACATCCGCCATGACCGAGGCGCTCAAGACCAGCGCCGACAGCTTCGGCTCGGTCTCCGATTCCATCGACTCGCTGTACGAGGACGCGGCCGCCGGCTCCTCCACGGCCGCCGCCGAACTGGACAGCCAGGCCGCCGCTGTGGGCGAGCAGATCGCGCACTACCAGTCGATCCGCGACACCCTGGCCTCGATCCTGGGCGACAATGCGCTGACCGTGCGCATGCTGGACCGGTCCATCGCGCGGCAGACCAAGCTGCAGAACGCGCTGAGCGGCGCGGCGAGCGACATCCGCGCCGGCGACCAGCACGCCCAGGACCAGCGCGAACAGGTCAAGGCGCTGGCAAACCAGGCCAAGGACAGCATCAACGGCGTCAAGACGGACTTTGACGAGAACGTCAAGCCGCAGATCGAATCGCTGTCGTCCACGGTGTCCGACGCGGCGACGCTGCTCGGCACCAATGCGGACACGCTCAAGGGCACGCTGGGCGATCTCAAGGATTCGGCTTCGAGCGCGGGCACGATGCTCACGGACGCGCGGGCCACGCTGGGCAAGGTCGCGGGCAAGCTGCGTTCGGCAGCCACGGAACTGACCTCGTTCACCGGCAAACTTGGCGAGGCGCTGGACACCGGTGACATGAGCATGGTCAAGGACGTGCTCGGCTCCGACCCGGAGGCGCTGGCCTCCACGCTGGCCGCGCCGGTGCAGCTCAAGCGCAAGGCCGTGTTCCCGGTGGACAACTTCGGCTCCTCGATGGCTTCGTTCTACACGCTGATTCCGCTGTGGGTGGGTTCGTTGCTGCTGGTGGTGACGCTGAAGACCACCGTGTCCCGCCGTATCCGCAAGGAACTCGGCGATCCGCGGCCGCACCAGCTGTATCTGGGCCATTACGGGGTGTTCGGGCTCATCGCCTTCATCCAGGCCACGGTCTCGCTGGGCGGCGATCTGCTGTTCCTGCGCGTGCAGGCCGTGCATCCGCTGCTGTTCATGCTCTCCGGCTGGCTTTCCGTGTTCGTGTTCTCGCTGTTCATGTACACGATGGTGGTGAGCTTCGGCAACGTGGGCAAGGCCATCGGCGTACTCATGCTCATCGTGCAGATCACTGGCGCGAACGCCGCGTATCCGGTGCAGATGCTGCCCGACTTCATCTCGAAGATCTCGCCCGCGCTGCCATTGACCCATTCGGTGACGATGATGCGCGCGGCCATCGCCGGCGTCTACGACATGGATTACTGGAAGGCCGCCGGCATGCTGCTGGTGTTCGTGCCACCGCTGCTGCTGCTCGGCCTGCTGCTGAGGAAGCCTCTGGTGCGGTTCAACCAGTGGTACGTGGCCAAGGTGGAGAGCACGAAGGTGCTGAGTTAGGCGGCCGCTTCTCGCGCTACTTCGGACTGCTACCCCTCAGTCGGCTTCGCCGACGGCTCATCCTGCAATTAGGGACGAACTTCGTTCGCAGTCCACTGGCTCGACTGTCGTCTCGCACATTGCCTACAAACAGCTCTGCTGTTTGCATCACGGCGATGTCCTGACAAGGGGAGCCGGGTAGTACCAGCAATCCCGGATACAGGCCAGACGAAACAAGAAGAAGGAATCATGACGGCAATGGCGATGACCGCGGCTCCGCGCGCCGAACGCACGCGCAAGGCCACGGACCGCAAGCTTATGAAGGCCACGCTGCAGATCGCGGTGGAACGCGGCATCAGCGGCGTGACCATCGAGGAGGTGGCGCGACGCTCGGGCGTGGCCAAAACCACCATCTACCGCCGCTATCACAACGCCAATGAGCTGCTACGCGAAATCAGCGCCAGGTATCTGGTCAGCAACGAGGACGCCTCGGAAGCGCCCTCCCCCACGCGGGAGCATTTCATGCAACTGCTGCAGCGGCTGGTGGATTGGGTGAATGCCAACGACATCGACATCAAGAGCGTGGGCATCGTGCTGTCCAGCGAGGCGGAGTTCTTCCAGCACATCGTCACTCAGGTCGTGACGCCCTGGCTGGGCACGCTCAAGGCGTTCCTGGAGCGGGGCGTCGCGCAGGGCGTCTTTCGGCGCGGCCTGGACGAACGGCTGCTGCTGTCCACCATCATCGGCTCGCTGGTGGCGTACGAGGCGATCGAAGGGCAGGTCGCGGGGGCGGCACGGGCCACGTCGTCACATGGGGATTGGCCGGAGCGTCTGACCGACCTGCTCTGGCCGGCGTTGCAGGCCTGAACCGACCGCCGACCGTGTCATATGGGCAAGTATGTGTTGCGCGTCCATGCAGCGACGGCATGACACGCGCATATCACTCCTGGATGGATGCCTCCTGGCGGGCGATTTCGAGGGCCTTGTTGAAGGCGTCCGAAGTCCAGCTGGCACCGGCCACCTTGTCCACCTTGAGATCCTTCAGGGGCTTGCCGTCCACCACGCCGTTGATGGCTTTGGCGAAGGCGTCCTGATGGTTCTTGGAGATGGTGGTGAACGGGTGCCCCACGATCTCCACGTTCTCGACGTTGCCGTCCTTGATGGTCAGATGGACGTCGATGGAATCCTCGCCCACCGGGCCGTACTGGCCGTTGATGGAGTAGTCGCCGTCCTTGTAGTTGCCGGTGTCCTTCTTGTCGGACGTGGTGCCGGAATCGGAGGAGTCGGACGACGAACCGGACGACGAGCCGGAATCGGAGGAATCCGAGCCGCTCGACTGCGACTGCTCCTCCTGAGACTTCTCGGTCTCGCCGGAATTACCGGCATAGTCGTCGTTCATCGGCGTGGCCTTGGACTCGCCGCATCCGGCAAGCAACGCTCCGGCCACCACCAGACCGGCGGCGGCCAACGTGGCGGATTTCTTCAGTGCATGCATGTCAGTCATTATGACCACCTTATCGACTCATCGCGATTGACTACCCCTCAGTCGGCTTCGCCGCCAGCTCCCCTGACAAGGGGAGCCAAAGATAGGGGGCCAATATCGGTTGATGCAAAGGGATTATTCCTCACCACCCGTCTTCGCGGCCTTGGTGGGGTCGGCGAATCCGATGGCGGTCTCGCCGGTCTGCGCACCCTCGACCTGAGCGCCGGTGGAGGCCGGCTTGCCACCGGCCGCCTCGTAGGCCTCGCGGGCCTTCTCGTCGTTCCACTTCTCACCCACGAGCACGCCGTGGTTGAGCATGATCTCGCGCTCGGCGCAGGAGGCCACCAGCGCGTCGTGCGTGACCACGATGATCGTGGTGCCCTGCTCGTGCAGCTGGCGGAACAGGTCGAGCACGATCTTCTCGTTCTTCTCGTCCAGATTACCGGTCGGCTCGTCGGCCAGAATCAGTTTCGGCTCGTTGATGAGCGCGCGGGCCACGCACACGCGCTGCTGCTCGCCGCCGGAGAGCTGGCCGGGCAGGTGGTGGGCACGGTCCTTCAGGCCCACCTTCTCCAGCGCCTCAAGCGCCTGCTTCTCATCCACGACCGAATGGTAGTACTGCGCCACCATCACGTTTTCCACGGCCGTCAGGTGCGGCACCAGGTAGAACTTCTGGAACACCAGGCCGATGAGGTTCTTGCGCACGTCCGCCAGCTGGCCGGCGTTGAGATCCTCCAGCTTGCGGCCTTCGAGCTTCACCGAGCCCTTGGACGGGGTGTCCATGCAGCCGATCATGTTCATCAGCGTGGTCTTGCCGGAGCCGGACGAGCCCACGATGGCGAGCCATTCGCCCTGCGGCACGGTCAGGCTCAGGTCGTCCACGGCATGCAGGTCGCCGTAGATCTTCGAGATATGGTCGAGTTCAAGCAGCATATCCATGATGTTTCCTTACGTTAGCGTTATTCCTCGCGCAGCACGACGGCGGGGTCGATGCGCGTGGCCCGGTGCACGGGCGGGATGGAGGCGATGACGGCCACCAGCGCGGCGAGCACCACGGACGCGGCGCCCAGCCACCAGTTGAAGCCGATGGACCGTTCGAACACGGCCACGCACAGCCATTGGGCCAGTCCATAGCCGATGGCGGTGCCGAGAAGGCCGCCGATCAGGCCGTACATGGCCGATTCCACGTAGAACTCGGTGCCGATGGCGGCGGAGCTGGCGCCCAATGCCTTTCTCAGGCCGATCTCGTTGCGGCGCTGGGAGACGATCGAGCTGATCGTGGTGCCCACGCCCACGAGCGTGAGGACCAGCACCACCAGCGAGACGATCCAGAACAGGGTCTGCAGCATGGTGATGATGCGGGTGTCCGAGGAGGTGATCTTGGTGACCTGCTGCGCCTTGACGTGCATCGAGGTCATGTCGTTGATGCTTTGCACGAGGGCGTTGAGGTCCTCGGCTCCGGCCGAGTACTCGATGACGTCCACGCCGCGGCTGGTGCCGGTGAGCTTGTCCACGTCGGCGTTGGTGGCGTAGATGATGGAGTCCTCGCTGCCGCCGGTGTCCACGATGCCGGCCACGCGGAATTCGGTGCCGGAGGTGTCCATGATGTCGCTGGAGACGCGGCCGTCCTGGGTGGGCTGGTCGGAGGGGGTCTGGGACTGGGTGGTGCCGTCGGCGGAATCCGAGGAGTGCGAGGAGTGCGACGAATCGGCGGAATCCGCAGCATCATCCGAAGAGGATGCCGAGTCCGAGCCGGACGCGCCAGCGGTGGAACCGGAGGCGGAGGCATCCGAGGAACCGGCCGAGGACGTGGAGGAAGACGTGTTGTCGGACGCACGGTAGCCGATGGTGATGCCGCTGCCGACCTGCAATCCCATGGCGTCGGCCACGTCGCGGCCGATGAGCACCTTGCCTTCGGACGGCCACGCGCCGTCCACCACCCAGTGATGGTTGAGGTTCCGCACCTCGGAGACGTCGATGCCGGCCATCACGTAGGGCGCAGCGTTGACGCGCACGTTCTCGTACCGGTAGGCGGCGTGCTTCTCGGAGCCCTTGGCCGCCACCATCTCGGTGGTGTGCTCGACCATCGCCTTGTCGATGCCGGCCTTGCCGTCGGCGCCGGCCTCGGTGGGGGTCACGATGAGGTTCGCGCCGTACGCACGCATCTCCTCGTTCATCTGCTGGGGCACGGCGATGCAGATCATCGCCAGGCAGAACAGCGTGGCCGCGCCCACCAGCGAGGCCACCACGGCCATGACCGCGCGCGAACGGCGGCGGAACACGGCACTGAACAGCATCCTGAAGAACATGCCGGTATTGGTCATCGGCGGTCTCCCTTCACACGTTCATAGACGAACTCAGCGGCCATGGAGCACCTCCGCGGGCTTGAGACTCAGAATCGAGCGGATGGACGAGGCGGAGGCCAGCAGCACGGTGATGGCGAGCAGCACGAACACCAACACGAACACCATCGGGCGCATCGTGATGCCCGAACCGAATACCACATGGCCTATCAGCTGGGCCACACCGGAACCCAGGCCGGCGCCGACGAGGGCACCGAGCAGCGAGATCGCGGCCGTCTCCGCCATCATCAGGCGGGAGACCGCGCCGTCCGTGGCGCCGATGGCCTTGAGCAGCGCCAGTTCCGAGGACCGCTCGCCGATCGAGGCGACCATGAGGTTCGCCACGGCCACGGCCGCCGCGATGAGGCTCAGCACGGTCATCAGGATCATCACGGCCTGCGTCTTCTGCAGCACGTTGCCCTGCAGCGCGGCCACCTGACGCACCTGCTTGGCCACCGCACCCGGAATCACCTCCTCGATCTGGTAGGCGATGGAGCTCGGGTAGGCGGTACAGTACCAAACTTCCCACTCGTCCTGGCTCAGCGCGGCCGGGTTCTTGGCGGCCTTGCGGGCCAGGTCGTTCTCCGGTGTGGTCAGAGCCTTGACCTCGATCTTGTTCACCGAGTCGGGCAGACCCACCAGTTCCTGCAGCTGGTCGGAGGAGACGTACATGGCGCTGTTGTCGTCGTCGCCGGAATCGTAGACGCCGACGATCTTGAAATCGATGGACTTGTTGCCGCGCATCAGCGAAACGGTGCCGCCGACCTGCACGGCGGCCTCGTCCTCATGGCCCTGACCGGCGTCGACGCCGAGCGATTTGGCGAGGTCCTTGCCGATGACGGCCTCCTTGGTGCCGTCCTTGGGCCAGCGGCCCTCAAGCTTCCACCAAGAGCGCATGCCTTCGACGCCCACCACCGTGGTCTCGCCGGATGCCAGTTTGAGGTTTTTGTTGAACCAGGTGCCGACCACCGGCACGTTCTTCTTCGTGGGGTAGTCGGCGAGGCTCACCGACCATCCGTCGCCTTCGGTCACCGGCTTGGTGTTGACGGCCGTGACGTGCTGGTTCAGTTCGGGTGCAAAATTGGTGATGTTGAACGCCCAGAAAATCGTCTTGATCTTGGCGGCGTCCGACTCCTTGAGGAAGGACGTCGGGTCGCTGGCGGATGCCGAGCCGCCCGAGGTGCCCTCGTCGGATCCGCCGGTGTTGTACAGGTCGGAGACCACGGCGTCGGACTTGGGCTGCACGACGATGTTCGAGCCGTACGTGGACAGTTCGGCGTTGAGCTTGTCGCCCACGTCGAACACGACGCCGAGCATCGAGACGCTCACCGTGGCGGACAGGCACACGGTCAGCGCGATGAGCAGGCGCCGGCGCAACTGGCGCGTGAACGACCGCGCGATCATTCGCAGAAAGAACATGATTCTTGCCTCCTGCCTGATTTCACTGGAAGTGGGCGCTCAGGGCGTCCAGATCGGCGGTTTGGATGGTGATCTTGCCGTTGCCTGTCTTGTACGGGAACGGAATCGGGTTGCACCCGCCCTTGAAGCCGATGGTGGCCAGGTTGATGGCGACCTCGCACTTCTTGCAGATGATCTTGCCGTCCTTCTCGTAGTAGCCCGCGTCGCCGCAGTTCTCGCAGGCGTCCAGGCCGATGCCGTACGCGCCGCCGTTCTTCTTGATGATGATGAAGCGCATGACGGTGCCATCCTTGGCCTTGTACTCGAAGCGGTGCAGATGGCCGTCCTCGACCTGGCTGAACGGGATGGTGGCCACGCCGTCCTGGAGCGAGTAGGCCTCGGGCTCGGACAGCGTGATGGTCTGGTGGGTGGCGGCCACGCCCGCGGTGAGCGTGGCGGTGACGCCGATCATGGCGATCAGGCTCCAGACGGTCGCGGAGATGGCATGGCGGCGGAACGCCTTGTGGCGGCGCAGCGTGGCCTCGTTGGCGCCGGGCACGTTGTGGGTCTTCATGCGGAAGCCGGCCACCACCGAAGCCACCGCGGGCACCATGAACACCAGGGCCTGCGCCATGATCATCGCGGTGTTGTGGTTGATGGACCAGGCGAGGGCCACGAACATCATGTGGTTCATCGGGAAGCCGCGCGCCTGCAGGATCTGGGCCAGACCGGTGAAGTGCTGGACGAGCAGGATCGCCATGACGGCGACCACGGACACGGTGAACGCCCAGCGCACCGCCGTGGTGCGCATGGTGCGGAAGATGGCGGCCACCACGATGGACATGGCCGCGCCGAGCACGAAGCCGAGGGCGCGCAGCAGCATGGCGGAGGTGAAGGCGGTCTCGCCCGGCTCCACCCAGATGGTCAGCTGCAGGATCACGTCCGGCAGGGCGTAGAAGACGGTGAGGGCGATCTGCACGGCGGCCACCGCGTTGGCCACGTGCATCCAGAGCGCGTGCTTGGCCCAATCGTGCGTGATGCGGCGCGCGCACAGCACCACGGCGATGGCGAGCACGTCCACGATCACGGCCACCACGAGCACCGGGTAGTTGACGAACGTGCGCTGGTTGATGACGGCCGTGGCGCGCAGGGCGGCGAACGCCACCGCGGCGACGAGGCCAATGACGAGGCCCCACAGCCGCCAGTGGGCGCTGAGCGGCTTGTCGCGGCCCTCGCCCACGGTGAGCATCACGCTCAGGCACATGACCAGCAGTGCGGGGGCCAGCGTCCCCGGCATCACCGCTACGAATTGTTCGAGCATTCGCGCCCTTTCCTAGAACCGTATAAGTTAACCCCACAAAACAGCGAAAGCTCCCCTCAGGCCGAGGGGAGCAGATTCGCTACATGGTTTCAATCACCATTGACGCGGCGTGTAATCCCAGTTGTCGAAGGTGACCTCGATGGGCTCGGTCCAGAAGTGGCCCTTGACGCCGGTCTCCGGGTCGACGTGGAGCATCCAGCCCTTCTTGGCCGGGGACTCGATGGAGAGCTTGAGCTGGTAGGTGCCAGCCTTGTCGAGCTTGACGTTGGCGCCGTAGTGCGGGCCGTCGGAGGCGTTCATCTGCATGAAGGTACCGGAGGTGGCGGTGCCGCCCTCGACTTCCTTGCCGGTGGACTTGTCGATGATGGTGTAGTTCACGGTCAGGTCAGGGATGAAGTCGCCCTTGCCGTAGCCCAGCTCGGTGGCCTTCTCGTTGCCGTGGATGTCGGCCTCGAGGTGGAAGGAGGCGTCGGCGGCCTTGAGGCCCATGGAGGACGGCTCCATATCGATCGGCTGGAAGTAGACGGCGCCCACGGTCAGCGGGCCGGCCTCCTGATCCTGCTCCTCGGCGGTGCCGGACGGGCCCACCGGGACCTCCTCGAAGCCGGCGCCGGCATCGGAGGCGGTGTCGCTGGAGTCGGAGGAATCGGACTTGGTGTCCGACTGGGAGGAGGAGGTGTCCGACTTGGTGTCGGAAGCGTTGTTAGTGGAACCGCAGGCGGCCATGGACAGGGTCATGGAGCCGGCGAGCAGCAGGCCGAGCAGCGCTGCGATCTTCTTGTTCTTCATCATGGTTCTCTTCCTTTTGTATTTGGATGAAATTTTGGGAAAAATCAGTGGGTTTCGGCAGCGGCCTGGGCCTTGAGCCTGCGCTGCTTGATGAAGCCGACCACGAACAGGGCGATCACGGCGATGGCCGCGATGACCTGGGCCACGATGCACTCGACGTACGGGTAGAAGCCGAGCCAGTCGTTGGTGGGCAGGCCCTGGATGTAGTTGGCGGGTAGGGCGTCGCCCTCGATGAGCGAGTGCACGCCGCCGCCGGCGAAGACGACCACGAGCACGGACATCAGGATCGACGTGACGAGGAAGAACGGGCCGATCGGGATCTTCACCGACGTGAATCGGATGATCAGGAAAATGAACACGAGCACCACGGCCGCGGCGATGCCGCCGACCCACATGCCGTGGGTGTCCTGGCTCATCGTGTAGATCGACTGGTAGAAGATCACGGTTTCGGCACCTTCACGGAACACGGCGAGGAAGCTCAGCATGGCCAGCGAGACCACGGTGCCGAACGCCACATGCTCGCCGGACGCGACCTGCGCGGAGACGGACTTGACGGCCGCCTCGGTCTTGGTGCGGATGTACCGGTTCCAGGCCTCCACCGAGGACTTGTTGAGCATCCAGTTGCTGGTCCACAGCAGCATGCCCATGGCCACGAGCGCGCAGACGCCCTCCATGATCTCCTGGATCGGGCCGGAGCCACCGAACGCGAGCACGAAGATCACGGCCACCAGGCCAGCACCCGCGAGGCCCGCGAGCACGCCGAGGTAGATCCACTTGGTGAAGCGCTTATTACCGGACTTGACGAGGTAGGCCACCACGGCGGCGACCACGAGCAGCGCCTCAAGACCCTCGCGGATGAGGATGAGGAACGCCTGGCCGACCGCGCTGGTGATGAGCTTGGTGAAGCCGCCTTCCTTGTCGGCCGCACCGCCGTCGAGGATGCCGGCGTCCTTGACGAGCATGGCCTTGAGGTCGTCGATGAGCTTCTTGGTGCTCTTGAGGTCGGCGCCGGTGTTCATGGACTTGCGGCACATCTTGAACTGGTATTCCACCTGCGAGACGCGGCTACCGCTGATGGCGTTCATCACGTTCTTCTCGAAGCCGAGCTTCTCGTAGTACTGGTAGTAGGCGTTGTTGACGAGCGTGGCGCCCTTCGCGCCGTCGCCCTTGGCGTAGGCCTTGTAGGCGTTGTCGAGGATCGGGGTCATCTCGTTGGCCACGTCGGTCCAGGAGCGGTTGCCCTTGCCGGGGTTCTTCTTTTTCTTGGCGTCGAGCTCCTTGCGCTCCTTGGCGAGCTGGGCCTGCAGGGCCTCGGCGTAGGCCTTCGGCTTGGCGAGCTGGGTGTTGGCATCGAGCTGTTGGGCGGTGGCGTCGAGGTCGGCGGAGAGCGCGGTGATCTGCTGGCTCATCTGGTCCTCGTTGCCGGGCACGTAGGTGAGGTCCTGGATGGACTGGAACGCCTGCTGCTGGGCGAGCTGCTTGTCCGAGCCGATGGTGTCGCGCACCACGGCGGTGAAGTTGGAGGCCACGTAGATGGTGTTGTACGCGGACATGACCTCGGAAGTGGAACCGGCGGTGTTGCCGTCCTTGTAGGTCTTGAGGCCCTGGGCGAGCTGCTTGTCCATCGCCTTGGCCACATCGGTCCAGGTGGCGTAGTCGGTGACGCTGGAGCTCGAGGAATCGGAGGAGGAGTCGGAGGAATCGGCGAAGGCCTGCTGCGGAATCATCGCGGACGGTATCACGACGGCGAAGATCATGGCGAACACGAACGCCAGCGCGGCGAGCGCACGCAGCGGCGAGCGACGAAGCATGCTGAATTCCTCTCTCATGGGCATGGTTCAAAGCTTTCAAACCACCTACGCAATATAGAGAAAAAAATTCTTCGGCAACAGTCTTGATTTTTGGGTTCGCGCGAGGTAATGGAGACGCCGATACGCGGAAATTGGAAGGATAAAATGTCTCACCATACGGACCGACGGCGAGCGAGGCGGGCTCCGGGTCACGACGAGACCATCATTCGGACAACAGCATCACGTCAGATGCGAGCAGCCTCGTGGAGTCAGGGGCGGGCCTCCCGTGTCGGAGCCGGCGCCGGATCCAAGTCGGCCATCCGGCCGGCGACGAACGGCAGCGCCGTGAACAGCGGCAGCGTGAAGTACACCGGAATCGGGTACCAGAACAGCGCCTCCGGCGAGGCGTATAGCGAGAGCACGGTGAAGAACAGCAGCCCGTACGCGGCGAGCGCGGGGGCTATGGGGTTGGCGGCTGGGTTGGCCGTGCGTTTGACGGCAACAGAATCGGCAGTGTCGGCGGCAGGGCGAGCGATGTGATCCGTGGCAGCTGCGATGTTCGTCCGGGGATTGCCACGTCTGTCGTCACACTGGTTTCGGCAGTCGTTCCGTACGTCTCCCCGACCTCCAGTCCGCCCGCCGTCGTCGCGATGGGCCATCTTCGCACGCCACGTCACGGCCTGAACCAGCAGCGCAAGGCCTATAGCCAGCGGAATCCAAGTGACGTACAGGGCCATCGCGGTCAGCGGATTGTCCTTGCGCACCCAGCGATGCACCGACTTCAGGATGCGGCGCTGCCATTGCGGCCGGCGGGACGTGCCCATGAACGGTGCGAGGTCGCGGTCGACGGCGGCGATGCGTTCGGCGGCGGGTACGTCGGCGTCGGCCCGGCCCTCATTCCTCGTCCCTGCGTTCGCCGCGCCTTCCGGTAGGAACGTCGCCCACTGTCTCAAGTAGCCGGGCGTGAAGAGGTAATCGGAGTCGGTGGGGTACGCGAAGTTGAGCGCGGGATCCCACCAGGCGCGAATCGGACCGGCGTAGGCCTTGACATAGTCGGCCGGATGGGCCAGACCGAGCTCCACCCACGTGCGGAGGGCCGCGAGTTTTTGGGCCGCGGTCGGCTGCGGATGCTCCCGTAGGGTGGCAAACGTTTCGTTGGTACGGTGCGGGTTGAGGGTCGCGGCCGCTTGGTCAAGGTTCATGATGGCGTTCAGTCGGTCGCGTTGAGTTGCTGTGATGGCGTTGGGGCCGTTGGGATGGTCGTGCGCGACCTGGGCGACCGGCTGGGTGACGAGTCCCCAGACCTCGCGTCCGGGCGATGGGTTCGAGTGCGTGGCTGCGGCGGCGAGCGGCGACCATACGGACTGGGCGAGCAAGATCGCGACGGCAAGGCACGCGAACGTGCGGAATCTGGGTTTTCCCTTCCGGCATACCGCCAGCAGCCCGCAGCCGGCGCACAGTACAATCACGAGGGCCGTGCGTTTGGAAACGATGGCGGCGAACAGCAACATCACAAACACGATTGCGACCGGGCGACGTTCGAGGACCCGCCCGCGTGTGAGGCAGATTTCGGAGAACACCACGGCCAGCGGCAGGAAAAAGACGGTGTGCAGGGAATCCTTGCCCATCGTGGTCACGGAACCGACCACCACATAGCTGGTGGCGAGATAGGTGAGGGAAAGACCGATGAGCCATCGCGAGGCGCCGAGTTTGCGGATATAGCAGAGGGACAGGGCGGCGCCGGCCGCGAGTAGTGCGGCTTGCATGGAGGTGTATATGGCCTGACCCACGAGCGGGGAGCCTCCGCCGAGCGCCTCGCCGAGATGCCAGAACAGACCGAATGTCAGGGTGTCGAACAGCGGGTGCTGGGTGTAGTAATGGTGGATTCCCGCGGCCTGAAGGTATTGGGCCACGGTGTCGTCGCGCATGGAGCCGGGCCAAGTGAGCATGAGCCAGGGCAGCCAGCAGATGGCGACGGTCAGGAAGTACGGGAGGAAGCGTGATTTAAGTGCGGAGATCAGCGTGGAGGGACGGCGGGCGGTAAGCCAGACGAATATCGCACGGATGATCGCGAAGGCCGATACGTTGGATGGCAAAAGGGCTGATGCTTGGGTAGGTAATGACCGGGAAGGTGATGCATCAACCGGTATTGCACATGCGTCGTTTTCGCCGCGAGGCATGATTCGACGGAATCGCCCCATGAGTTCGAATCTCGTATCCTCCGCTGCGCTCGCCGAAGCGATTCCCCTATTCCGCATGGTTTCACAGCGTAAGACACGCTATTGCATTCCGCTCGGCAGGGAACCGAAAATTCACGGTGCCGGAGCGGCCCGTTCATATTGGTTGCGTACCCGACCACGAACAGTCCGTCCAAGCCCGATTTCAGCCCGACCCTGTCTACGCGGGGATCAGCGCGACACGCCGAAGACACTCCGCCCGTGCGCTTTTCCAAATCCTGTGGTACTTTATTCAAGTTGCCTGCGGAGCTTGCTTCAAGCAAACACTGCAAAGCATGGAGGATTCGCCTAGTGGTCTATGGCGCACGCTTGGAAAGCGTGTTGGTGTAACAGCCTCACGAGTTCGAATCTCGTATCCTCCGCCATCGCCGGAAGCCTTGATTTTCAAAGGGTTCCGGCTTTTTTCATGTCTCTCCCACGGGCGCTGGTGTCGTTATAGGGTGCTCATTCTGGGAGCGCCGTAGTCCGTCACCATGTCATGCTCCCTCTGCACGACTCACTCACCGAGCCGGTCATCCCCTTGCTGGGTTATTCCGCAGGGGCACCACAGCGCCCCAGGCGCCCGCATCCGCACTGTCACTGTCAAATAGAATTGGGCCATCGTCTGTTCGGCAGAGGGAGAAGAACAATGGCGTTGAACACGACGTAGCTGGAACGCTACTACAATGCACCCATCGGGGAAGTGTACGGGGCGATGAGACGTTATCTGGAATCGGACCGGCCCCGGTCTACTTTGAGGAACGCCAACGACCACATTCAACCACTTGCAACCGGCGTCCAGCAGTTGCTCACCGTCAACCGGAATACATCGAGCCCCACCTCCCGCACAACCTTGGGATTTTATGATTATGCGCGATTCTTTACTGTTCTCTGACTCCCTTCCAGAGTAATGCAGAGGGTGCCTCGGCATGAACCGAAGCACCCTTGAATACCAGGAGCCTTCCCCGATAGCGCGAGTCCACTCCCCTTGGCACAATGCCGCGCCGCACCATCCGAACAGCCTATCGATTGCGCACCATCGCGCGCTGCCGCACAGTGCCGTTTCCTGACACGTCACTTCACAGCAGCGGCGAAACAACGCCGGACGGCTCCCTCACCACATCGGCAAGCCCCACGGTGTGGGCATCCTCACAGATCAGCGCATCGGCCGAGGCGATCGCCCGGATGATGTCGCGGCATTTGCATTCGCCGTCCGCGTCCAGATGGCGAGCCAGACAACCGGCACCGACCACCGGCAATTCGAGCACGCACGAGGCCTCACGAATCAAACGGGAAACCACCGCGCCGGTGGATCGCTCGTCATAGACGCCATCCGCCTCGCCCATGCCGTAGAGGCACAGCCGGTCGTCGTCAAAGAAGCGCTCCTCGAATTCGTCAAGACCCACGGCATTGGCGATGGCACCCACGAACATCGACTCGCCCCACTCATTGATGCGGAAGGAATCGGCCAGGTACTGCGCGATCGGCGCCGCTTCAAGACCCACCGGCAACGAGACCAGGAATACGCCCGCCCGCCCGCACAGCGACTCCAGCACCCGCTCGAGATCATGCTTGACGGTGCAGCTCAGGCAACACTCCTCAAGCCCGAATGAGTCGGACTCGCCGAACGCCACCCCGCTCGCCTGCGGACGCACGATGTTGCGGATGATGTCGAGCCCCGACTCCACGGCACCATTCGGACGCACGTCATAGGAAATCGAACACACAGACGGGCATGAGTCGACAAGCGAGAACGCCACCGAGTCGGTGCTGAGCCGATCGGCGCCAGTAAGCAGCACCACGGGAGTGCTCCCCTCCGCGTTTCCCTGTGATTGCAATGTCGGATGAATCATGACAGCCTTTCTGATTTGATAATGGTTATCATTATGATATAGTCGCAGGCATGTCCAAAACATGTCAAATTCTGGGAACGCGCGCCGGGGTCGGCAACAGCGTCTCCCACTCGCACAGGAAAACACGCCGAACGTTCGCCCCGAACCTGCAATCCAAGCGGTATTGGGTGCCGTCCCTGCAGCGCCACGTCACCCTTACCGTGAGCGCCCGGGGCATAAAGACCATCGACCGCATCGGCATCGAGGCGGCCCTCGCGCGCATTCAGCGCAATCAGGAACTCAACTGACGCGCGCAAGACGCGATCCGCACTCCATACCCTGACACCCGATAGAAAGCACCAATCATGGCAAGCAAATCCGCCGCAGTACGTCCGGTCATCACTTTGCGATCCACCGCAGGCACCGGCTTCACCTACACCACCACCAAGAATCGCCGCAACACACCGGATCGCCTCGAACTCATCAAGTTCGACCCGGTGGTCCGCAAACGGGTGCCGTTCCGGGAAACCCGCTGAGAAGGAGCCAGACATGGCCAAAACCAGTAAGACCAACCGGCAATTGCAGCGCGAACGCATGGTCGCCAAATACGCTGAACGCCGCGCCGAGTACAAGCGCGACAGCGTCAACCCGCATCTGAGTGCCGAAGAACGCGCCGAGGCGATGCGCAAACTGCAGGCACTCCCCCGCGACGCCAGTCCCACCCGCCTGCGCAACCGCGATTCCATTGACGGCCGCCCGCGTGCCTACAACCGCAAGTTTGGACTCTCGCGCATCAACCTGCGTGAGAAGGCGCACAAGGGCGAGCTGCCCGGCGTGGTGAAGTCCAGCTGGTGATTCACCGGCGCGGCCGCAATCCAATAACCATCAATCACAACCAAAGGTCCATAACCATGCAAGAAGGCATCCACCCCGAATACGGCCCCGTGGTCTTCTATGACCGCTCGGCCGACAAGTACTTCCTGACCAAATCCACACTGGTTTCCAAGGCCAACAGTCTGCCGACCATCGACTGGGAGGACGGCAACACCTACCCGCTCGTCAACGTGGAGGTGTCCAGTTACAGCCACCCGTTCTATACCGGCAAGAACGTGGTGCTCGACACCGCCGGCCAGGTGCAGAAGTTCAACGCCCGATACGGCAGGAAGTAGTCCGAACCCACCCCATCCGCAACAAGAAAGGAACGGATATGAAAGTCAAAGCATCAGTCCGCTCACTGGCTCGCAAAGACGGTTCCTATGTTGTCCGTCGGCGCGGCCACCTGTACGTGATCAACAAGAAGAATCCCCACTGGAAGGCAAGGCAAGGCTGATGGCACTGCCCAAATACAAGACGTCCCGAGCCAACACGCATTCTCGCCGAGCCAATTGGAAGGCCAAAGTACCCCAGTTGGCCACGGTCAGAACGCCCGAAGGCGAAGTGGCTCAGGTTCCGCAGAATCTGGCCACCGCCGTACGAAAGGGGTATATGAAACCATAACCACCATCGATGGATTCCACATCCACCAAGTCTCGCAACAACATGACAGCGGCGGTTCCGCCCCGAATAGTCACGGCACGTGTTCTTCTCCTATTTCCTCCACATGCCGCCGTTCACGAGCGCGAACCGCCGCTACCATATCGACCGACCATCCGCATATATCCACACGCATTTTCGAGAGAAAAACATTAGGTAGAAAGTCAGAGCATGACTGATCCAAATACCAGCCAGCCCTCAACCAACCACTCCAAGAACCATCAGACCGACAGCCCGATTGGCGGCAGTGCATCCGATAGCACCGCGCGCAGCAGCAATGCATCCGCTGTCACAACCACCGTCTCCAAACGCAACACCATCATCGGCATTGTCGTCGCTTTCGTTATCGGCGCCGTACTAGGCGTCTTGATTCTCGGCGCATTCACCTTCCTCAAGCCAAACGGCTCGACTTCATCAACCGTAGGCAACACCACGAGCCCAGCCGCAGACGCCACCAATGACTCCTGCGACACCACCTTCACCGTGGTCGCCTCAGTCAACCAATGGGGATCCTTGGCCCAACAGCTCGGCGGCTCCTGCGCCACAGTGACTTCGCTCATCAACTCGACCTCCGCCGACCCACACGATTACGAGGCCACCGCATCCGACCTGGCCAAACTCGCCAAGGCGGACATCGTGGTGCTCAACGGCGCAGGCTATGACGGCTGGGCTGAGAAAGCACAGCTTGATACCAAGCGTCAGGCCGTTGTGAACGTGGGCGATCTCATGGGCATCACCGCCACCGAGGAGCACGAGCATGACCACGACCACGCCGACGGCGAGGAAGGACATCATCATCACCACGGTTCCACGAACCCGCACCTGTGGTTCAGCCCCGAAGCCGTGCTGAAAGCCGCCGAGGCCATCAACGCCGCCTATACGGACAAGGCCGGCGCGAGTTCCGCCACCGCCGCCACCGCTCAGCGTCACTTCAACGAGTGGAATGGCGAGTACGCCGACTTCGTGACCCTGGTGAACAAGGCCCGCTCCACCGACGTGCAGCGCCGCTATGTGGCCACCGAATCCATCATCAGCTATCTGCTGGAATACATCGGTGCAATCGACAAGACTCCCGCAACTTACACGAACGCGATGAACAGCGAAGCCGAGCCCTCCGCGGCGGACCTCAAGAACGCCATGGGCATCGTCTCCGGCAATGACGTGGACCTGCTCGTCGTCAATCCGCAGGAAATGAACGGCTTCGCCAAGAAACTCAACGAGGCCGCGCAATCCAGCAACAAGACGATCATCTCCGTAACCGAACAGCTGCCGGAGAACCAGAAGACGCTGCTTGGCTGGCTCACGCTGATCGCCAACCAGGCTCTGGCCACCGACACCACCAACGGTTACTTCCTGACCCAGGACGTCAAGGACCGCAGCCTGTCCGACTACGAGGGCGAGTGGCAGTCCGTCTACCCGCTGCTCCAAGACGGCACACTCGACAAGGTGATGGAGGCCAAGGCCAAGAAGGGCGACATGACCGCAGCCGAATACACGAAGTACTACGACGCCGGCTATAAGACCGATGTGGAGAGGATCGCCATCAAGGGCGATCAGATGAGCTTCACCCGAGGCGGCAAGACGGCCACCGCCACCTATGAGTACAGCGGCTTCAAAATCCTCGACTACGCCAAGGGCAATCGCGGCGTGCGCTATCTGTTCACCGCCACCGGCGACGCGCCCGAAGGTGCACCGAAGATCGTGCAGTTCTCGGATCACGGCATCGCGCCAACCAAGGCCGCGCACTTCCACATCTTCATGGGCAATGATTCCCAAGAAGAGACCTTGAAGGAAATGGACAACTGGCCCACGTATTACCCGGCGTCCATGAGCAAGGAGGAAGTAGCCACCGAGATGCTGGCTCACTGATTCCTTCCCTGACCCGGCAAAGGTTGACCTCGCTCAAGCCCAAAGGCGCGAAGAAACTGCATTGGCGAGATATGCGACCTTCATTGCGCGGTAAAGTCATCGACGCAATCGACGCCATGCATCTTGATCACGTCATCGTGGCCGCCGTGCCCATGGACCATTGGAATACCGCCGAACGAGCCCGACGCAAATGCTTGGAGCACCTTCTCCCCCTGCTGGAAACAGAATACGGCGTGGACACACTCGTACTCGAACGTCGTGAAGCCTCGCAGGACAGAAACGACATCCGATTCATCGACGGCCTGCGCAGCCGAGGGTTCATCAGCGCGATTCGCGTCGAACTCCAAGCGGGCGAAACCGACGCGAGGCTGTGGCTTCCCGATCAGCTGCTGGGAGCCTATGGCGATGCCCGAACCGGCACGGAGAGGTACGACGGCTTCCTCAGCTGTGTGCGAACCGTGCTCATCGACGGTGACTGACACTGTCAGGCCGTGTATACTTCAAAGTAAGCCAACCCCGCTGGGGAAATGGAAGTGAGAGCCGGATGCCCCGAGTATCTTGGGGGCCGGCTCTCGCGCTATTCAGCATTGGCCCCGACGATTATCCGTGGCCGAGGCATCATCGGCACCGCCTGAGCCGCGTCCCTCGTGGCCAAGGACCAAGACGACGAAGGACTGCGCGTCTTCGCACCGGTGAAGTTCAACCTCGGTCCGATACCGGAACACGCGACGCGGAAGCGGTCGACGTGACGCCCGCGCCCGCGTCCGCCTACGCGGAGGCCATGTTCGACGAACTGCCGACCTACCCGAACGAGGTCGATCTTACGGCGATGCCGGCATCGCTGCTGAGGCTGATTCGCAGCCGCAAGCACGGGTTGTGGAGCAACAAGGCATCCGCCGAACTCGCCCGTCGCGAAGCCGATGAACGAGGTATAGAGCAAGCCGCGTAATACGGGCGATACGACGCTCTTGGGGTCGGTGGGGCCTCATGCGAGAATCGACCATCCCCTAAGAGCCGATCGCCGCCGCTTCCTTTGTGCGAATCATCGTTCGCACCAACGCAGACGGGCGTAGGCGAATGAAATGACGAGCAGTACGGCGGCCGCGACGAACACGACGCGCAGGGAACCGTCCAGCGAGGGTATGAAGGTGGCGACCACGCCGAACACGGCCACGCCGATCGCGCCGCCGACCTGACGGAACGTGTTGAACACGGCGCTGGCGATGCCGGCCTGCCGCTGATCCACGCTCACCAATACCAGTCCGGACAGGGCCGGCGTGACCAACGCGCCGCCGAGGCCGACGACGCTCAGGGCCGCGGCGATCACCCATGCGGGCATCGGCGCGGGTACTAGCACCGCGGCAAGGAAGCCGATGGCCATGACGATCAGACCGAAGGAGACGGCGAATCGGGTGCCCCTCGCATTGATGACCTGCCCGCTGAACACGTTGGTGAGCACCATCACCACCGCGGAAGGAACGAACACCAGTCCCGCAGTGAATGGGCTCATGCCCTGCTCGCCTTGCAGGAACAAGGTGGAGATGAATACCATGCCGAACCAGTTGAAGATCATGATGAATCCCACAACCAGCGAGATGCGCATGCCGTCATTGCGGAACAGGCTCAACGGCACCATCGGATACTTGACCTTGGCCTGTGCAAGCACGAACAGCACGAGAGCGGTGGCACCGACGGCAAGCAGCGAGATCGTCATCGGCGAGGAAACGCCCAGGGAGCCGATCTCGATGACGCCCGCCACCAGCGAGGCAAGGCCGATCAGCGCGAGCGTCTGGCCGAGCCAGTCGAACGTAATGGTGCGGGTGGGCGACGGCGCGACTTTCGGGGCGAGAGCGAGCACGATCAGGCAGAACGGCACGTTGACCGCAAAGATCAGGCTCCAGTGAATCGGCGTGAGCAGCCCGCCGAACAGCGGACCGAACGCGGAAGCGGACGCCGAGCCGGCACCCCACAGACCGAGCGCGAACGCACGGCGGCGCGGATCCGGGTTGGCTTCGTTGATCAAAGCCATCGAGGCCGGCAGAATCAGCGCCGCGGCCACGCCCATCAGACACCGGCCGACGATGAGCATCAGCATGGTCCACGCGAACGTGCTCAGCAACGAGGCCGCGCCGAACAACGCCGTGCCGAAGAAGAACATGCGCTTGGCGCCGAACTTGTCGGACAGGCTGCCGGCGAGCAGCAGCAGCGAGGCGAACAGCAGCGTGTAGCCGTCGATCATCCACTGCTGCAGGGCCATGTTGCCGCCGAGGTCGGCGGTGATGGTCGGCAGGGCCACGTTGACGATCATGGTGTCCATGCCGGTCAGGAAGAACGCCAGCGACGTGACGAACGTGGTCAAACCGGCGCTGTAGCGCGCCGCACGATGCGACACTCGTCGGGTTTCGCGTGCGGCTCCATCGTCCTCGCATGTGAGGCCGAAGGTTGCGGATTCGTTGATTGATGTCATACCCACCTATATCCCATTGGCTTGTATGTTTCCGTTTGGTTGTTGCAGTAGCTATAGTATTCTTTGAAACACTCGTAAAACAGCGGTTTATGGATGATTATTGCTCACGATGTATGAACCGATGGTTCATGGAAGGGTTGCGATGTACGACAGACGATTGGATGCGGTGATCGCCGCGGCGCGGACCGGCAGCTTCGCCAAGGCCGGGCGGCTGCTGCATATCTCCACTCCGGCCGTGGCCAAGCAGGTCACCACCTTCGAGAAGGAATACGGTCTGACGCTATTCGACCGGTCGCGCAGCGGCGTCACACCGACCAGGGCCGGCAGGGAATTCGTCGAGGACGCGCAGATGATCGTGCGCCAATGCGAGGAGATACTACGCCGCACCAGACAGCTGACCACCGCGAGCTCCGCTTCCGTGCGCCTCGGCGTCTCTACGCTGCGTCCCGGCCGACGTATCCTCGACCTGTGGCAGCGCGACGCGGGGCGCCACACGGACATCCGTCTGGAACTGGTGTCGATGCCTGACGACTCCGAAACCATCAACGACATCGTCACCCACCTCGGCGAGGACATCGACATGATCTCCACGGCCTTCGACGCCGGCTACTGGGACGACACGTGCAGCACCCTCGCCCTCGACTCCGAACCATTATGCGTGGCGGTTCCGCGCAGCCACGCATTGGCGAAACGGGCCCGACTCGCCTTGGACGACCTCGAAGGCACGCGCATCCGCATCCTCAAACGCCACCGCGGCGCCAACGACACAGCCCGGGACATCTTGGAACGGCACCCCGCCATCGATCTGATCGACATCGACCATTACGATCTCGACACGTTCAACGACTGCGCCGAATCCGGCGATCTGCTCATCTCCAAACCCATGTGGGACGGCATCCACCCGCAGTTCGTCAACGTGGCCGTGGACTGGCCCGAACCGGTCGTCATGCACTACGGACTGCTCTACCCCATCGACCCGAGCCCCGCGATCCACACATTCGTCACCCGCATCGACGAACTCGCCTCATCGGCACAATCGGCAATTCACGCCCATACCTGACGAAGCCAGAACCACCGCAATCAACGTCGCGGGAAAAATCGAGGGAGAGAGCGGCGCTATGACACCGGGGTGCGCCCGGCGGCGCAGGTAGGGCACCTTCCCCGCTTCCGGGACTTCAGGCCCTCCTTTGCCGGACCACCTCACGTTTGGCGTGGGAATCGGGAAGACGGAAGCCAAATCCGTCAGCATCCTGCCGAATCGCCCTGCGATACACTGGATTGACGGACGATTCGGGGAGACGACATGAACGCTGCAGAACTTGCTACCGTGCTCGAGCATGGCGAGAACATCTCTGTCGAGTTCAAGCGTTGCGGCGTCCAGCCCGAGGCGGACACATTCGAGACGGTGTGCTCGTTCAACAACCGGTTCGGCGGATCGATCTACCTCGGCGTGCTCGACGACGGCACCGTCGAAGGCGTCAATCGGTCGCAGGCCACAGCCATCGAGCGCAATCTGGTGAACGTGGTCGGCAATCCCAAACTATTCAACGTCGCGCCCGCCATCGAGACCGAACGCATCGAATACGACGGCAAGCTCGTGATCCGTGTCTGGATCCCCGCCGGCCCGGCGGTCGTCAGCTTCAAGCACGTGATCTACGACCGGGTGGCCGACGTGGATCGGCGCATCACCAGCGAGACGCAGATCGCGCAGATGCACATCCGCAAGCAGAACCACTTCAGCGAACAGCGCGTATACCGGTATCTGAAACCGTCCGACTTCAGATTCGATCTGCTGCCGCGCGTGCGCAAGCTGGCCGCGTTGAAGACGCCCGGCCACCCGTGGGCCGAGATGGACGACATGGAGCTGATGCGCAGCGCCGACCTGTACGGCGTGAACTACGACACCGGCGAGGAGGGCTTCAACCTCGCCGCCGTGATGCTGCTCGGCAAGGACGAGGTCATCTCACGCATCGCGCCCGCCTACAAGACCGACGTGATCGTGCGCCGCGAGAACCTGGACCGCTACGACGACCGGCTCATCGTGGCCACGAACCTGATCGAGGCGCAGGCGCGGATCTCCGAATTCGCGAAACGATATTTGCCCGACCGGTTCATGCTGGAGGGCGACCAGACCGTCAGTCCCCGCGACATCATCATCCGCGAGCTGGTCTCGAACCTGATGATCCACCGCGAGTTCGTCAGCCCATACCCGGCCAAGTTCCTCATCCTCAACGACGGCATCCACACGGAGAACGCCTCCAAGGCCATCTTCCAGGGCCAGCTCGCCATCACGAGCTTCAAACCGGTGTCCAAGAACCCGTTCATCGCGAAGTTCTTCCGCAACATCGGTCTGGCCGACGAGCTCGGCAGCGGCATGCGCAACCTGTACAAGTACTCAAAGCCCTACTCCGGCAAGAACCCCGTGCTCGACGACGGCGACGTGTTCGAGGCGTTCGTCCCCGTACGCTGGGTGGAAGGCACCATCGCCGAAGGTGAGACCGCTCATAATGAGACCGTAAATGACCCGAATGAAACTGTAAATGACCCTCATGAGCAGGAAAATGAACAGGTAAATGACCCTCATGAGCAGGAAAATGAACAGGAAAAAACGCCTTCCCGGGAACAGCTGCTCCTCAACCTGATTCGCATGAATCCGTCAATCACCTACTACGAAGCGGCGGACGCCTTGAAAGTGTCGTATTCTACGGCTCGAAGAGCCTTCCATGCGCTGCGCGAATCCGGAACCATCGAGCGCACCGGTTCGGACAGACGCGGCACATGGCGTATCCTCCCCCAGTCGCAACCATCCCGTGAATGACGTGAGGCCCCGCCACGACATGCCGCGGACGTGGTAACAGAGGTGGTACGGCGAGCGCGCGAATCCTGCAAACCCAAGCGGCAGTAAGGCGGAGCCGACCTGAAGGCTGGGGTCTCGTATCCTCCGCCATCAGGGCTTTGGTTTTTACCAAAGCCCTTTTTCGTTATCCGCGCCTTATACGCCTGCACAGACCTCTCGCCGTCTGCGATTGCGCGGATTCGAACCCGCGCAAATCAATCGATATCGTCCCAGGCCCATACACAACACCCTCCCAGGCAGGCTCACGGCAATGCGTCGATATTGGCGCGCAGGTGTTCGATGAATCGTCTGGCCGCCAGTGGGAGCCTGTCACGGTCGGCGTAGGCAATGGCGATGGTGCGTTCCACGGGCGGATCGGTGGGGCGTAGGGTGAGCCTGTAGTTGGTGCTGGTGCGGTGGAGGATGAGTTCGGCGAGGATGCTGAATCCCAACCCGGCTTCGACCATGGTCATGATCGAGTAGTCGTCGTGGATGCGCAACCGCACGTTCGGTTTGAGCCCGATCGACGCGAATGCCTCCAACGGCTCGGAATAATGTCCCTCCTCCAGCAGAATCATGGGTTCCTCGGCGAGCGCGGCCAACGGCACCCGATCGAGTGCGGCGAGCGGATGGCCTTGCGGCAGAACGGCGAGCATGGCGCCCCGTTTGATGGTGATGGTCCGCACGTCGCGCGCGGCGGCGGGGTTGATGAACCCGAAGTCGATGGTGCCGTTGTGGATCCATTCCTGGATTGTGGTGTAGTCGCCTTGATGCAGGACGAACCGCACGTTCGGATAGCGTTGCTGGAATCCGCTGATGAGACCGGGCAGCCAGTGTGCGGAGATGCTGGCGATGGTGCCCATGCGTATCACGCCGGTGTCGAGGCCGAGAATCTCGTCGGTCCGTTCTCGGATGCGCAGGCCGTCCTCCACGTAGCGTTCGATGAGCGGGTAGAGCTGGCGTCCCTCCTCGGTGAGCGTGCATCCGCCGCGCTGCCGGTTGAGCAGGGTGACGTCGAGTTCCTTCTCCAGCGAGGCGATCATCTGGCTGACGGCCGACTGGCTGCATCGCAGTTCGTCGGCGGCCGCGGAGAAGCTGCCGTATTCTACGATGTGCCGCAGGGCGAGATACCGGTTGTCCATGATTGCCCATCATAGACGATGCATAAGTATTGCTTATGCATTCATTAGCGGATTTGATTGTACTTATCGTATGCGCCCGTCATACGATGGCCGCCATCGGACACGTCCAGCGCAGTTGGATTGTTCGACACATGCACGGGAACATCAATGAAGGAAAGGATCTCCCGATATGGCGTTGTTGCGTACGGCGTTCCGCGCCGCGTTACCGCCCACGCTGCCGATCGCCGCCGGCTTCCTGTTTTTCGGCGGATCCTACGGACTGCTTATGCATGCCAAGGGATTCCCGATCGTGTACCCGCTGGCCATGGGCTACGTCATCTTCGCCGGGTCGATGGAATTCGTCACCGTGAATCTGCTGCTGTCCCCGTTCGCCCCATGGTCCGCGTTCATGTTGGCGATCATGGTCAACGCGCGTCATCTGTTCTATGGCCTGTCGATGCTGGACACATTCCGCGGCCTGGGCTGGAGAAAGCCGTATCTGATCTTCACGATGATCGACGAGACGTTCGCCATCGATTCCAGCGTGCATATTCCGGCACTGGTCGACCGGGGATGGTTCATGGTGTTCGTCTCCGCCCTCTGCCGCTCCTACTGGTTCGGCGGCATAGCGTTGGGCTGGCTGGCCGGCGGCGTGCTGCCGTTCGATACCAAGGGCATCGAGTTCGTGCTCGCCGCCCTGTTCCTGTCGATTCTCCTCGAACAGTGGGATGACGACCGGAACCGGAGGGAAGACGACGACAGTCACCCGCGCCCACACCTGGCGATCGCGGATCTCATGGATTCGGCGCGGCCTCATGCGTCTGCGCTGATCGGGTTGTCGGCCTCCGCGATTTGTCTGGCGCTGTTCGGCCCGGACCGGTTCATGATTCCGGCCATGGCGCTGATGCTGGTGACGTTCCTGATATTGCGTACGAGATTGGAAGCCGCGGACGACGAGCACGGCCCCCGAAACGGGGTGGCACGATGATGACCATGACCACATGGCAGGCCGTTGTGACCATCGCGGCGGTCTCGTTGGGCACCATGCTCACCCGCTTCCTGCCGTTCACGCTGTTTCCCGATTCACGCCGACCGCCCAGAACCGTGACCTACCTCGGTAGGGTTCTGCCACATGCGATGACTGGTCTGCTGGTGGTGTACGCGCTCAAGGACGTGTCGCCGTTCTCCGGATCCCATGGAGTGCCCGAGGCGATCGCGGTCCTCGTCATCGTGCTGCTGCATCGGTGGCGCCACAGCATGCTGGTGTCCGTCGCCGGAGGAACCATCATGTATATGGTGCTCGTCCAGCTGGTGTTTGCGTGACGGGTTTGCGGCTTCCCGCCTCGTTTTTTGGGAGGGGGATCCATGGCGACGGACATCCGACGGTAGACGACGAAAGCAATGGGAGATAAGCATGGCTATGCGGCAGTATGTGGTGGATGCGTTCACGGACAGGGTGTTCAAGGGTAATCCGGCGGCGGTGTGTCTGCCGGAGTCGTGGCCCTCGGACGAGCTGATGGCGAACATCGCGATGGAGAACCGGTTCTCCGAGACCGCGTTCATCGTGCGTGAGCCGGCGGGATGGCATCTGCGCTGGTTCACGCCGGGCGGCGAGATCGACCTGTGCGGGCACGCGACGCTCGCCTCCGCGTATGTGGTGTTGCGGTTCGTGGAACCGGACACCGACGTGGTGCGGTTCCGCACGATGAGCGGCATGCTGACCGTGACCCGCAGACACGGTGAAAGCGGCACCGATCGCGGTACCGACGTGTTCACGATGGACTTCCCGGCCTTCGACCTAAAGCCCACGCCGGTCACCGACGCGATGGAGCAGGCCCTGGGAGCACGTCCCATCGAGGCATGGCTCGGACGCGACCTGCTGTGCGTGATGTCCGACGAGAGGACCGTGCGCGGGCTCGATCCCGATCAGGAGCTGCTCAAGGACCTGCCCGGCCTGCTGTCCAACGTCACGGCGGCCGGCGACGCGGATTCGGGCTTCGACTGCGTGTCCCGCTCGTTCGCGCCGAAGCTCAACGTCCCCGAGGACCCGGTCTGCGGCTCCGGCCATTGCCACATCCTGCCGTATTGGAGCAAACACCTCGGCAAAACCTCGCTTATCGCATATCAGGCGTCGGTGCGCGGCGGCGCCATCCACGCCACGGTCGGTGACGGCCGCGTCAGCCTCGGCGGCAGCGCGGCGTTGTTCTCCGTCGGGACCATCATGCCCGACTGATGATGGAATCAGCGTTCGGACGTCCGGCATTGACTTGCCCATCTTACGGACCGATGATGGTGGGCGTGGGAATCGTAGTGAAACGTATCTATGACGAGCCGGAATCCGGAGACGGCTACAGGATTCTGGTGGATCGACTGTGGCCGCGCGGCGTGAGTAAGGAGCGCGCCACCCTTGATTTGTGGATGAAGGGTATCGCGCCGTCGCCCGAGCTGCGTAAATGGTTCGGGCATGAGCCAACGCACTTCAATGAGTTCGCCGAACAGTACCGGGCTGAGCTGGACGCCAACGACGGAGCCGTCACGGCACTGCGCGATCTTGCCACGGCCCATGCGACGGTCACGCTCCTGTACGCGGCCAAGGATCCGCTGGTCAACCATGCGGTCGTACTGCGCGACTACATGAACGACATCATCGGAGCCGTCGAGACGCGCTGAACCGACCCAAAGGTTGGGGTCTCGGATCCTCCGCCGTCACTCCGGAACCATTACGGTTCCGGTGTTTGCCTATCAGCCAATCCTTCGAGCAATTTCGGGTCTATAACCCAATACTCCTTGATCAATCATCGGCGCGGTAATCAGCCAGATTGAGACTGGCGGCCACGCGATTGGAGGCGAATGCACCGATCGCGACCAGCGCATAGCACAGTGCGAGGCCGCCGAAGAAACTGAGCAGCGTGGCCGGCTCGGTCATCGATACGGCGAACAGCGGCGCCATGAGCAGCATCGAACAGCTGCCCGCCACAATCACCACGATATTGAGCGGTGTGAGCACTTCGACGAATCTCGCGCGGTTCAAGGTCTTCGCATCCGTCCCCTCGAGTACGAGCATGCGGTATTCGTTCACCTGATCGTAGACGCTGCCGGCCTGCATCACGCCTGAGCTGACGGCCGCGAGCACGGCGGCGAACACCAACGTCAGCAGTCCGCCGGTGCCGATGTCGTGCAAGAACAGCGTCGCTGAATCGTTCAGGCTGCCGCCCGCCGAAGCCGAACCGAGGAATCCACAAATCGACGTGATACCGGCGACGAACACGGCCAGTGCGATGCCGGAGACGTTGCGCCAGGCGCGTTTGGGGTTATCGAGGATGCGACGCATGGCAATCATGGTCGCGGCGTCCTTGGGATGGCGGGATTTGGATTTGGCGCGAGCCGTGACTATCCATGAACCGATGAGATTGAACAGCGCGAAGCAGAGCAGCACGAAGCCGATCACCACAACGTAGATCATCGCCTCGCCCATGCCGAAGCCTGCCAGCATCGCCGGATTCTTGAGCACGATCACGGCGACGAGCATCACGGCGACAAAGACCACCGCGCGCCAAGCGGACGGCAGCGGACCCGCCGCGCGACTCATGACGCCAAGCGGCGTGATGGCCACGCGACGCAGCGTAATCAGCGAAGAAACCAGAGCCAGTACAGCGACGCCCGTAACCGTAGCAACCAAGGCAGGTACTCCGACCCAGAGCTGTTCGAATGTGAATCCCTGATTCTGGAAACGCAGCAGCATGATCAGCGGCATGAGCGCACAGTAGCCGAGAATGCCGATGAGTGAGCCCACCAAAGCCTGGCCGGCGGCATCGAGCGCGGTGAGACGGACCACCTGGCCTGTGGTGGCGCCGGCCAGTCGCAGGGCGGCGAGACGCGCATCACGGCGGGATGCGGCAAGTCGCGCCGCGGAACCGGCGAGCGCCACGAACGGCACGACGAGCAGCGCGCAGGCGAACCCGGCCAGCATCACATACCCGGAGGCGTAGGAGGCCGGGTCAGCGGGATTGGTGAGCCGATGCTGCCAGACGGCCAACGTGCCCGGCCTGCATACGGTTTCATCGAACAGGCATCCGAGCGTGTGGTCGGCGGAGGCACGCCATATGAACCCGTGCACGCCGCCAAGCACCGTGAGGAAGATGGCGGTAGCCGCGGCGAACGCGATGATCGCCAGTACCGAGGTATGCCCGGACGTGCTCGACCGACCGGAACGATGGAACAACCGCCAGAGTGCGAACGTGCTCATCGTGCGTCTCCTCCCAGCCGTCCGTCCTGCATGGTCACGGTGCGCGAGCAGAAGGCGGCCACGTTCGGGTCATGGGTGACGACGACCACAGCCGCACCGTTGTCGCGTGCGGCGGCCATGAGGATGCCCATGACCTCACGACCGGTGGTCTGGTCGAGCGCGCCGGTCGGCTCGTCGGCGAAGACGACGGCAGGTCGTACGGCGAGCGCCCTGGCGATGGCGATGCGCTGCATCTGGCCGCCGCTCATCTCGCCGGGCCGATGCGTGGCCAGGGCCTTGAGACCCATGCGCTCGAGCCAGAGCATGGCAGCGTCCGTTGCGTCGCGGTATGGCACACCGCCAAGCATCATCGGCAGGGCGATGTTCTCCACGGCCGGCAGCTCGGGCAGCAGCTGACCTGACTGGAACACGAAGCCGAAAGCGCTGCGGCGCAGCCTGGTGCGGTCGGCATCGCCCATGGTTCCGAGATTCACGCCTCGGAACATCACGGTTCCGGCAGTCGGGCGAATGATGCCGGCAAGCGCGTGGAGCAGCGTCGATTTGCCGGAACCGGACGGACCCATGACAGCCACCGTCTCGCCTTCTCCCAATGCGAAGTTCACATGGTTCAGGGCGAGCGCGCTCGGGCCAAACGGCGTATTCGGGACGGACACGGCGGAGGTGGGGGATGCCACCCCGGTGACCCCGCGACCGGCCTGCGTGTTGAGCATTGCCGCGGTGTAGTCCATCACGAGATCATGCGCCTCGAGTATCGGCGTCCACGTACGTGGCTGCCGGAGTTGAGGCTGCGCCGACTGGACTGGCTGGGCGGCGGGACGGGCCGCCGGTACGGTTCGCTGGGATTGCTGTGTTGTTGCGTTCATACCACCGAGGTTACGGGCCAGTCGTGTGGCCCTCCATCGGGCTGTGGGATGAACCATTCCGAATCGGTTCGCAGAATCGCGCACCGGCTCATCCGGAAGGATTACCCACAAGGATGAGGTTGCTCAGACGGATATCTCGCCTCATCCGCCATCATGCAGCAATCTGAACGACGGATGTGAATATCGTCTTCAAAACACATCTACGACGATGCAAAGACCATGCCGACTACGGGGTTTGTGGAGTCGCCCGTGACTACGCGGTATGCGCGGGAAGCATGTCGAGCCGTCGGCGGCACGCTTGCTTCTCTGGATACCGGCTGGGCGCGAGCGTCAGCGCTCGATGCCGTATTCGGTGTACATGTAGGCGTCGTATTGGCTGTCGCTGCCGTGATGCGCGGCGGCATGGTGCGATTCATAGTCGCTGATCTGTGCGTTCATGATCATTCCTTTGCTTATCTTCCGTTCATATCGTGATTCGGTTTACCCCGCCCGTGTTTCCGAATCATGTGTACTCGACCAAGCACAGGTGAATTCGCGCCAGCGCGGTGGTGAACACGGCGACTTCCGGCCGTCGATTTGCGTGATACGCGATTCCGTGCCATGATGTACAGGTTGCCTGATGAGGCCCGGCCAAGCGGCTCGGCCGAATCCGTAACGCCCCGATAGCTCAGTGGTAGAGCACTTCCTTGGTAAGGAAGAGGTCGTGAGTCCAATTCTCACTCGGGGCTCTCTTGTTTTCTGGCGGAATTCTCCGCCAAATCGTTGTGCACGACAGCTCCGCGAATCCTTCTCCGCACGTCAGTCGTGCCACTCCCCTAGCCTTGCCACGTACGGCGTATCGCGCCGCCCGCAAAGCCCATCGATTCCAAGGAACCCGCCCGACACCATGACCTCCACATCGCACCTGGCAGAAGCCGGACGCACGCTGATCCCCCGCAAGGACGACCGTTACGGACTGCTCTCCCCGGCGCTCGTGATCCTCACGTTCGTGGCCGGACTGGTGGATGCGCTGAGCTATCTGGCGCTCGGACACGTGTTCGTGGCCAACGTGACCGGCAACATCGTCTTCCTGGGATTCGCGATCGCCCACGCACAGGGCTTCGTCTGGTGGACGTCGGCGCTGACTCTGGCAGCGTTCATGGTCGGCGCGCTTATCGGCGGGCGCATCATCCACTACTTCGGCGCCAATCGCGCCCGTCACCTGCTGGTGTCGACCGTGATACAGCTCGCGTTCGTGGCCGCGGCGCTGGCCGGCATCTACCTGCTCAATCATTTCGCCCCGGAACCGGCCATGGGCGGCACCGATCCCACGGCCCTCGCACGCGCCTCGCAGCCGAGCCTGAACTTCCCCACCGCACGGCATATCGACCTGCATATCATCATGCTCATCGTGCTGCTCGCGCCGGCCATGGGCATTCAGAATTCCACCGCACGCAAGCTGTCCGTGCCCGACCTGCCTACCACGGTGCTGACGATGACGCTAACCGGAATCGTCGCCGACACGTCCGCCCATGGTCACGAGCAGTCGAAACTGGGCCGCCGCGCGGTGGTGATGCTGGCGCTGGCCCTAGGCGCGCTGACCGGCGCGATGCTGCAGACGCGCGGCCATGAGGACATGATTCTGATGGTGATGATCGCCTGCCTGCTCGTGGTCATCGTGATGATGCTGCCGCACGTGCGATCCGACGCCACCTGGGTCGTCGGGCGACGGTGACGCGAGAGGCACGCCAATTGCAGCGCAACAATCCAAGGTTAATAGGGATACAGTAAAGCTCTGTTCAAACAGAATTGGTATGAATCCGGCTGGACTACCCCTCAGTCAGCTACGCCGACAGCTCCCCTGACAAGGGGAGCCAGAAATAAGAGAACATGCCGTCTTGGTTTCACAAAGCCTATAGTGATTCCGGGAGGCCGGTCATGCGCATCATCGAACAGTATTGTCAAGGCAAGCGGAGCGATCAATCGCTCAACGAGGACGGGCTGATCGTCACCGGCGACTTCGCGGCCGTGGTGGACGGGGTGACCAGCAAGAGCATCCGTCATCTCTGGCGGCCGAGCGGCGGTGTGGTCGCGAAGAATCTGGCGCTGGAGGCCATCGCGGAACTGCCGGCCGATGCGGACATGCGGCAGGTCCAGTCGGCAATCGACGCGAAGTTCCAAGCCACCTACCGCAGTCGCGCCGATACGCGCACGCACGGCAGCCCGAATCCGAGCGACGACGCGGACACCAAAGCCACATACGGGCATGCCGACGATTCCCCAGCGGCCTGCGATTACGCCGTGTTCGAACGCGAGCCCGTGGAACGCCTTCAGGCCAATGTGGTGGTCTATAGCGCCCGTCACCACGAGGCCTGGCTGTACGGCGACTGCCAGATCATGGTCAATGGCGTGCAGACGCCCACCGTCAAGCGGGTCGATGAATTGCTCGGCGAATTGCGGACGTTCGTCACGTTGGCGTTGCGGGAACGGAACGTACGGAATTACGCGCCTTCCGACGTCGCATCCGGTACTCCGGCCAGCAGCTCACCCGATTTCGCTCCCGATTCACTATCCGACTCATCATCTGGCTCTTCAGACCCAGCACGCGACATGATCCTGCCGTTCCTGCGACTGCAATCGCAATTCGCCAACCAGCGCGGACCGTACGGATACTTCGTGTTCGACGGGTTCACGGATCCGACGTATCCGATTCGCGCGATACCTGTCCATCCCGGTGACGAGGTCGTGCTCGCTTCGGACGGCTACCCCCTGCTCAGGCCCACGCTTGCCGAGTCCGAGGCCGAACTGCGGCGTCTCAGGCACGACGATCCGGCACTCATCAACGAGTACCGGTCAACCAAGGGATTCACGCCCGGCCTGGATTCGTTCGACGATCGCACCTATCTGCGGTTCGTCGCGTAGACCGCGGAATCCGCCCATGCGCGGGGCAACAAGGAGCTCGTATCCGTTGTGCCTCGCTGCATCGGCCATCAGCGTGGCACAACGGGGAGAGCATACCCGGCAATGAACACGGAATGCCGCCAAGCGAAGAAAACCCGGCGTTACGCCCCCCGCGCTGCCCCACTCACGTCATGTCAGCGAGGCAAAACCGCCAGCACATACCCGTTGCGCCCCGCCAAGAACAATCTCAGCGGGGCGCAACGGGTATTAGCTCACCGCAGTGGAGCGGCGAACGGGCGTCAGGAGCCGAAAACTCACTTCTTGGCGGCGTTGACGGCGTCCACGGCCTTCTGCAGGGAGGCGGTGTGCGTCTTGTACCAGTCCGTCTGCTCGTTGAGCTTGTCGGTGGCGGCCTGGTAGCCCTTGGTGTCATCGGCGAGGCAGCCCTCGTATTCGGGCATTTCGGCGCTCAGTTCCTTGTTGAGCGCGTCGAGCGTGGAGGCGTCCTTGACATCCTTCTCGGTGAGGGCGGCGGCTTCAGAGGCGTCGCCGTTGACGAGGTTGTTGTAGTCGTTGGTGGCGTTGCGCACTTCCTCGGAGGCGGTGGCGCAGGCTGCCACGGCGGTGTTGTACTGGGACTCGGAATACGCGCGGAATCCGAACACGCCGGCCACGGCGATCACGGCGACGATCACCACCACGATAAGGGCGATGGCCCACTTCGGCATGCGCTTCTTTGCGGCGGCCTGGGTGTTCGCGGTGTTCTTCTGGGTTTCAGCGGACATACTCGATCTCCTTCGTTCTCGTTCAGTACGGGGACGGGCTTTCGTGAAGCCCCCAGAAAAACAAAAAACCCTCGCATTTCGCGAGGGCTCATTGGCTGGGGTGCCTGGACTCGAACCAAGAATGGCTGAACCAGAATCAGCTGTGTTGCCAATTACACCACACCCCAATTTGGCTGGCGTGGCAACTCCGAAGAGTTGTCCGTCGTACCCCCAACCGGATTTGAACCGGTGTTGGCGCCGTGAGAGGGCGTAGTCCTAGACCGCTAGACGATGGGGGCATATTCAGTTTTTCAACCGGCTGCTCGGCGAACCGCGCAACAGGTGTATATATTACAGAAAGCCCAGCCGAATGCAAATCACGGCGTGTCGCGCAGAATTCCGCGGTTTTGGCGTCAAACCATAAGCAGGTCCCACCATGGATCCCGATAATCGATTCCGGGCATACACCCATCATGAAACATCCGGCATCCACCGTTCTGGGCATACATCCACCACGAACTCCCCATTCAGACCGTTTTCGTGGTATGCATATGCACAGAATAATTGAGAAGAGTATGCCCAGAACCAGGGATGCGACTACGCTTCCCCTGCCCCAAAACCGTCACCCCGGACCGCCGGCTCGGAAAACGAAAAAGCCCCGGCGCGATGCCGAGGCTTTCCGAAGAAGTACCCCCAACCGGATTTGAACCGGTGTTGGCGCCGTGAGAGGGCGTAGTCCTAGACCGCTAGACGATGGGGGCTTGAGTTATCCGCTGCGGCGAACCGCAACGAGTGATTAATATACGGGAACATCTCACCAACGTCAACTACGGCGTGTCACATTGTGATTCCTTGGTTGACAGACGCCCGAAATGGCCTTCGATGGCCTTTGCCCAGCCGTCAAGCCCTTCGGCCGCGGATAATCAGATGCACTAACCATCTGCGGCATCGAAAACGGGCGTCTGCCCACGAAAGACAGACGCCCGTATATTCTTCGCCAAAGTCAGTCAGCGGAACAATTCAGCCGCAGCTCAGGCTCACATCACAGGTGCTCGCGCAGGCCCTTGAGACGGGCCACGGTCACGTCCTTGCCGAGAATTTCCATGGACTCGAACAGCGGCGGGGAGACGCGGCGGCCGGAGACGGCCACGCGCACCGGGCCGAAGGCCAGACGCGGCTTGTAGCCGCCGTCCTCGATGAGCGCCTTGTTAAGCAGCTCATGCAGCGGCTCGGCCTTCCACCCGTCCTCGGATGCACCTTCCAGCGCGGCGATGGCGAGGTCGAGCACGGCACCGGCGGAATCCTTGAGGGTCTTGCGGGCGTCGTCATCGGGCTCGATGTAGCCTTCGGTCGACAGCAGGGAGCCGACCATGCCGGCCACTTCGCCCAGCAGGCGCACACGCGGCTGGACCAGCGGGGCGGCGGCGGTCAGGACCTCCTGCTCGCGGGAGGTCAGCGCATCCCAGTTGTCGGCGGAGACCACGCCGTCACGGTGCAGGTACGGCACGGAGCGGCGCAGGAAGTCATCGGCGTCGAGCATGCGGATGTGCTCGGCGTTGATGGAGATGGCCTTGTCCAGATCGAAGCGGGCCGGGTTGGCCTTGACGTCGCGCACGTCGAACTTGGCGATCATCTCCTCCATGGAGAACACGTCGCGGTCCGGAGCGATGGACCAGCCGAGCAGAGCCAGGTAGTTGAGCAGGCCCTCGCGGATGAAGCCGGCGTCGCGGTGGTTGAACAGGTTGGACTCCGGGTCACGCTTGGAGAGCTTCTTGTTGCCCTGGCCCATCACGTACGGCATGTGGCCGAACAGCGGAGTGGTCTTGGCGATGCCGAGCTCCTCGAGGTAACGGTAGAGCACGATCTGGCGCGGGGTGGAGCTCAGGAGATCCTCGCCGCGGAGCACCACGTTGATCTCCATCATGGCGTCGTCCACCGGGTTGGTGAGCGTGTACAGCGGGTCGCCGTTCGGACGCACGATGACGTAGTCCGGCACGGAACCGGCCTTGAATTCAATGGTGCCACGAATCAGGTCGTCGAAGGCGATGTCCTCGTCGGGCATGCGAATGCGCAGCGCGGGCTTGCGGCCCTCGGCGCGGAAGGCGGCCTTCTGCTCCTCGGTGAGGTTGCGGTCGTAACCGTCATAGCCGAAGGCCTTCGGACGGCCGGCGGCCACGTTGCGGGCCTCGATCTCCTCCGGGGTGGAGAAGGACTCGTAGGCGTAGCCGGCCTCGAGCAGCTTGGCGGCGACGTCCTTGTAGATGTCGCCACGCTCGGACTGTCGGTACGGGCCGTGGGGGCCGCCCACGTCGATGCCCTCGTCCCAGTCGATGCCGAGCCAGCGCAGGGCCTCGAGAATCTGGTTGTAGCTTTCCTCGGAGTCGCGGGCGGCGTCGGTGTCCTCAATGCGGAAGATCAACTTGCCGCCGGTGGCGCGGGCCTCGGCCCAGTTGAACAGTGCGGTGCGGACCATGCCCACGTGCGGGGTGCCGGTCGGCGACGGGCAGAAGCGAACACGAATGTTCGCGGGGAGTTCGGGTTTGGTGTTTTCAGCATCAGTCATGGGCTCTATTCTGCCGCGGAGCGGGGACGCGCCGGAGCGCGCAAACCGTCAGCAGGCGAGGCCGTCGAACAGCAGGGCCCAGTCCTGCGCCTGTGCGTCGGATTCGTGGGAGTCGTGGCGATCGCTGCCGCTGTAGTTGTAGTCGTTGTTCATGATGGTTCCCCTATGTTGGTCTGTAATTGTGTTCGCGCCGAAAGCTTCGTTGGCTTCCTCCGGCTCCGTCACCGCAGCCGTGCGCGTATCTATCGATAAATAGTACAGAACCGATCAATAACGAACATGTTCGTTTGATATCGATTTGATAACGATTGCACGCGCCAGTTTCCGCCGATTCGCCGTCCACGAACCATGCCGCCGCCTCAACGACGCCGTTCAGGCAATATTCACCGTATTTGTTGGGTTTTCATGGAAAAGCTGGAAGAATGGAGCAGGACGATACCGTCCGTGATGAAAGGGGAATCAATGACTGATCCCAACAACGTGCCGCTTCCCTCGGCGCCCAATGCCCCGAACAACGGTGCTGCGCAGACCCCGCAGAACAACGGCGATTCCGTGCCGCAGTACGGCCAGTACGGCACGCCCGCCCCGCAGCCCGAGTACGGCGCATACGGCGCCCCGGCCTACGGCCAGCCCGTGCCACCCCAGCCGACCGGCAATCCCTACGCCTCCGCTCAGCCTTCCACACAGTATGGCCAGCCCGCTTACGGCCAGACCGGCGCGCCGCAGTATCAGCCCGCACCGGCCGGTCCCGGTTACGGCCAGCAGCAGCCGTACGCACAGCCCGTCGCCAATCCGTACGACCAGAACCCGTACGGCGGGCAGTCGCCGTACAACCAGGCGCCGCCGTCCTATGGTCAGTACACCGCGCCAAGCGTCCCGGCCGGCCCCGTGCCGCTGGATCAGCCCTACTACGGCTGCCCGTTCCCGGAGGCGTTCCTGCGTTTCTGGAAGAAGTACATCGTATTCTCCGGCCGCGCCTCCCGCAGCGAATTCTGGTGGTGGACGCTGGCGGCCAGCGCCGTCAATATCGTGCTGAACATCCTTTCGGAGGCCACGGATAACAAGCTGGCTTTCCTAGCCACCTTGTGGGCGCTGGCGACCCTGATTCCCGGCATCGCGCTGGCGGTCCGCCGTCTGCATGACATCGACAAGCCCGGCTGGTGGGTGGCCATCTTCTATGGCGCCATCGTCATCGGTGCGATTCTCATGACCGTGGGTGCCGGCACCGCGATTTGGGGCGGCCTCGGCGGCTTTGCGTCCGGCAGCTACAGCAACCACTACGGCACGGCGGCGGCCGGCGGCATCGGCATCGCCGTGATCGGCTCGCTGCTGACGCTGGCTGCGGGCATCGTGTACATCGTGTTCATGGCGCTGCCGAGCAAGCCGGAGGGCGCACGCTTCGATGTGCCCGGCGGCACCGGCGCGTTCGGCGCTCCGGCTGGCCCGGCTCCGACCGCTCCGACCGCTTCCGCCAATGGTTACGCTCCGCAGTACGGCGCGCCCGCCCCGACTCCGGGATACGCCCAGCAGACTCCTGCGGTTCCGACTCCGGCCGCACCGGAATATGGGCAGCCGGTTCAATCCACTCCGGCAGCGCCGCAATACGGTCAGCCGACTCCGGCCGCCTATGGGCAGCCCGCTCAGGCCCCTGCGGCACCCGCACCGTCCGTGCCGCTGCCTGACTACGGCCAGTCGGCGTCGGCTCCCGCGACCCCGGCCCCGGAGTACTCCGCCCCCGCTGCCCCCGCCGAGGATCCCGTGAGCGACGCAACCGTACTGTCTCCGCACGAGCCGGCTTCGACGACGCCCGCCGCACCGACTTCCGACGACGACAGCGCCCAGAAGCCCTGGCAGGGTCAGTGAATGGTTGATTGATGCAATAACAAAGGTTTGTAAACCAATATTGACATAATTCCACCGGACTACCCCTCAGTCGGCTGCGCCGACAGCTCGTCCTGCAATTAAGGACGAACTTCGTTCGCAGTCCACTGGCTCGACTGTCGTCTCGCACATTGCCTACAAACAGCTCCGCTGTTTGCTTTACGGCAATGTCCTGACCAGGGGAGCCAAGGAAGGGGACGTCAAACCATAGCAAATTGGCCTCCGTTCCTTATCGAGCGGAGGCCAATTTCGTACGCTGCAGCGTTTACTTCACCTGGCGGCCGGCGCACCAGACGTGCCGGGCGGTCCAGTCGGTGGGGTCGAGGAGGTTGAGGTCGGCGGCGTATCCGGGGGCGATGAGGCCGAGCGGAGCGCCGGTGACGGGGTTGGCCCGGTCGAATCCGAAGGCGCGTGCCGGGGTGAGGGTGGCGGCCTCGACGGCGGCGACGGGGCTGAAGCCGAGTTCGTTGACCGCGCGCTGGACCGCGACCTCCAGGGTGAGCGTGGAGCCGGCGATGGCGCCGTTGGACACGAGGCGGGCGTGGCCGTCGATGACGTTCACGTCGAGTTCGCCGAGCTTGTACGCGCCGTCGGGGCAGTCGGTGGCGGCCATCGCGTCGGTGACGAACGCGATGCGATGGGGTGCCAGTCCGAAGCCGAGCTTGACCATCGGGTTCTGGACGTGGAAGCCGTCGTTGATGAGCTCGATGGTGACGCGCGGGTCCTCGACGGCGGCCGGGATGGGGCCGGGTTCGCGGTGGTGCAGGCCGTTCATCGCGTTGAACATGTGGGTCATGATGCCGGCGCCCGCGTCGAAGCCGGCCTGGGCGGTGGCGTAGTCGGCGTCGCAGTGGCCGACCGCGGGCACCACGCTGGCGGCCGCGAACTGCTTGATGGCACCGATGCCGTGCTCGAGTTCGGGGGCGATGGTGATCTGGCGGATGCAGCCGATCTTGCCAGTGGCGGGGTCGGCGCCCGAGGCGTCGAGCATGCGGTCCACGAGTTCGGGCACCGGGTCCTTGAGGCAGTTCGGGTCGTGCGCGCCCTTGCGTTTCAAGGCGAGGAACGGGCCTTCGAGATGGCAGCCGAGGATGTCAGGGCGGGTGGCCATTTTCTCGTGCACGGTGCGGATGTTGCGGCAGATCACGTCCATCGGGTTGGTGATGAGCGAGAGCACCTGGCGGGTGGTGCCGTGCACCGCGTGGCCGGCGCGGGCCACGTCGATGCCGTCGGGGCCGTCGTCGAAGCTCTTCTCCCAGGCGCCGTGGGCGTGGATGTCCACGTAGCCGGGCGTGAGGATGTGGCCGCCTGCGTCGATGACCTCGCCGGAGCGGGAGGCCGGGTCGATGCCGACCGTGCGGCAGGCGTGCTCGAACGCCTCCTCGCCGGTGCCATCCGCGGCCGCAGCGCCCGTGGCCACGATCATGCCACGCGCGTCCGAGACCACCCAGTAGCCCGACTGCTCGCCGCGGGCGTCCACCTTGCGCGCCCCTCGGATCGCGACCGGCTTGGCCTCACCTTCCAACGCCGCGGTCACGCGCGCGACGATTTCACTTCTGTCCGTCATGTTTCCTGATGCTCCTTTGCCTGAAAACCACTTGGCTCTACCCAATACACCATAATTCCTGCCCCTACACGCGCGATTCGCCCATATCAGCCTTGCCGGGGCTGGAAATGCTGCCACGGCAAGGGGTATTCGCCGTGATTCGGCGTCTCGTGGCAGATGCGTTGCCCCGCCGGCTATTTTCCACCGTGATTCGGCTTGCGGGGGCAACAACCGATGTCTCGCAAACCGCACTATTCCGCCAAATCGGCGTCGCAGCATACGAATGGCTCAAAATCGGGCTTGCCCCGGCGGCCGGTTTCATGGAGAAACGGAGTCGCCGGGGCAACCGATCATACGCAATCTGCCGATCAGATGCCCTGCCAGGCCGGCTTGTGGGCGAAGGCGTAGCGGTAGTAGTCCTTGTGACGCAGGCGGCTGGCGGCCTCCTCGTCGATGATGATCGTGGCGTGCGGGTGCAGCTGCAGGGCGGAAGCCGGGCAGAACGCGCTCACGCCGCCCTCGACGGTTTCCTCGATGGCCTCGGCCTTGCCCGCGCCGAACGCGAGCAGCACGAGGTGGCGGGCCTTGAGGACCGTACCGATGCCCTGCGTGATGCAGTGGGTCGGCACCTGGTTGATGTCGTTGTCGAAGAAGCGCGCGTTGTCGATGCGGGTCTGCTCGGCGAGCGTCTTGACGCGCGTGCCGGAGGCCAGCGAAGAGCCGGGCTCGTTGAAGCCGATGTGGCCGTCGGTGCCGATGCCGAGGATCTGCACGTCGATTCCGCCCGCGGCCTCGATGGCCGCGTCGTAGGCCGGGCCGGCGGCGGCGATCTTGTCGCCATCCTCGAGCGGGGCGCCGTTCAGCACGTCACCGGGCACGTGGACCTTGGCAGGGTCGAGGCCGAGCGGTTCGACGACCGTGCGGTGGATGGTGGAGTGGTAGGACTCCGGGTGAGTCAGCGGCAGGCCGAGATACTCGTCGAGCGCGAAGCCGCGCACCTGGGAGACGTCGATGGATTCGTCCTTCACGATCTTGGCGAGAGCGCGGTAGGCGGCCAGCGGGCTGGAGCCGGTCGCGAGTCCCAGCACCGCGTCCGGCTTGGCCTTGATAAGGTCCGCGACGCAGCGGCCGTAGATCTCGCCGGCCTCCTCCTCGTTCTTGACGATGATCACTTCAGCCATGATTGGATTCCTTTCTTGATGCCGATGGATATCGGATACGTTTTGATTCTGTTAGATCAGAAGTGGTTCACATCCTGCGGAACTACCCCTCAGTCGACTTCGTCGCCAGCTCCCCTGACAAGGGGAGCCGAGAAACGGAGCTACTGCTGCGTGAGGCCGAGGGCTTCGAGGAACGTCACAGTGGTGTGCTTGTCCTTGAAGACGGCGGTGTTGCCCAGGATGCGTTCGCACACGCTGCCGAGCTCGTCCTGCACGGCCGCGTGGATGGCGTCGCGGTCACGGTTGCCGTCAAGGGCGGCGGCGACCTCGGACCATTGCAACTGGAAGTCGGCGCAATCCTCGGGCAGCCCCTCGCCGGCGGCGAGCGCGTCCTCCAGTTTGCCGAGCTGTTCGACCAGTCGTCCGGGCAGGATGAACAGGCCCTGCGCCTCGATCAGCCCGATCGGCTCCTGCTTGATGGGCCAGAATTCGGGGTGCGCGTGGAAGATGCCTTCCGGGTACTGCTCGCTGATGGCGTTGTTGCGGAAGATAAGGCTCATCTCGTAGCCGCGGTCGGTGATGATGGCGCTCGGCGACACCGCGGACTGTCGGTTGCCGTCCTCGTCATGGCTGGCGATATCCGCCGCCGCGTCATCGTAGCCCTGCCAGGCGAGGCGGATCCTGTCGCTGACCTCCACGATGGCGTCGCGGTTCTTGGAGACCACGCGCACGGCGGTGCCCGGCCAGTCGAGAATCTCGACCACGGTATCCGGGAAGTCCGGCACAGCGAACGTGGCCCAGGCCGCGGCCTTGTGCATCGGCAGCAGCTCGCCGCCGCCCTGGTAGTGGTCGTGAGCGAGCACCGAACCACCGATGCGCGGCAGCGCGGCGTTGCAACCCAGGAAGTAGCCGGGGAAGCGATCCACGAAGTCGAGCAGGTGGCCGAAGGTGTCGCGGTCCACGTGCATCGGCGTGTGCTCGCGGTTCACGCAGATGCCGTGCTGGTGGAAGTAACCGTACGGGGAGAACTGCCAGAACCATTCCTCGCCGCCGAGCGTGACAGGGATGGTGCGCAGCGTGCGCTTGTTGCGGCCCGCAAAGCCCTCGTTCTCGTGGCAGATGGTGCACTTCGGGTAACCGCCGGCCACCGAGTTGCCGGCCGCGGCCTTCTTCATGTTCTTGAATTCGGGCTTGGCCATGTTGATGGTGATGACCAGTCCGTGCGAGTCGAAGCGCGGGTTCTTGTCGAGCACGGCCTTCTTGACGTAGTTGTTGGCCACGCAGTAGCGGTAGAACCAGTGCATGGCCTCCATGCCGCCGTCCGTGCCTTCCGTCTCCTCGAAGCTGTCTTCGATGGAGGACGGCGTGCCGGAGAGCAGGCCCATGACGATGTCCGCGTAGACCGGGCCCTCGTCCGGCTCGAACAGGCCGGCTGCGACCGCGGCGGCGCGGAAGTCGGCGAGGAGAGCGTCGGGGTAGGCGTAGTCGCCGGCGGAAGCAGCGGAAGCGGCGGTCTCGTCAGCAACAGCCTCGTCAGCGGCAGCCGGGGCGACTGCACCGTACGAATCCAGACTGAACAGTTCGAAGATGCGGTTGCGGGTCCAATCGGCGTCGCGGGCGTCCAAGTCAAGGTTGCGCTCGGCGAAGGCCATCAGCGCGTCGATGGAGGCGTACACCCCGGCAAGCGCGGCCTGAGCGTCGGCCTGGGTACCGGACTGCACGCCGGCTTCGTGTTCCGCGGCCATCAGCGGACGCTCCCTTCCAGCACGTCGGCCACGATGGCCTTGATCTCGCCGGCCTTGGCCTCCATCTCCTGTACCAACTTGATCTGCGTGCGGGCGCGCACCAGGTTGTGCTCCGGGTACTTGGTGGCGAAGTAGGTGTCGCCGGCCAGGTAGTCGGCGAGGAAGCGCATGCCGCATTCCATGGTCATCAGGTTGCCGGCGAAGGCGAACAGTTCGCCCTCGCGCGGGGTGACGCTCTCACGCACCGCGCCGATGAAACCTTCGGCGTAGGCGCGGAAGTACTCGGTGCTGAAGTGCACCTTGTCGAGGTCCTGCTCGTCCTCCAGCGCGGTGGAGGCGCCGAAGCGGATGGAGTCGCCGAAGTCGAAGAGCATGGAGCCCGGCATGATGGTGTCGAGGTCGATGATCGCGCGGGCCTTGCCGGTCTCAGCGTCCATGAGGATGTTGTTGAGCTTGGTGTCGTTGTGGGTCACGCGCAGCGGGATGGAGCCGTCGGCGAGGCCGTCCATCACCACGGAGTACTGGCTCTCGTGCTTGAGGAAGAAGTCGATTTCCGGCTGGCAGGTGGCGGCGCGGCCCAGCTTGTCCTCGGCGAGCGCGGCCTTGAAGTCGGCGAAGCGGTGCGGGGTGTCGTGGAAGTGGGCGATCGGCTCGGTGAGCTGGGAAGCGTCGAATTCGGCGAGCGTCTGCTGGAATTCGCCGAACGCGCGGCCGGACTCGCGGAACACGTCCGCGTTCGGCACGAGGCTGTAGGACGTGGTGTTTTCGATGAAGGCGTATACCCGCCACGCGCCGGACTCGCGCTCCACGTAGGTGCCGCCGTCCTTGGTGCGGATGATGTCCAGTGTCTCCTGGCCGCGGGCGCGCAGGAAGTCGGTGACGAGTTCGACGTTGCGCATGAGGTTCTTGGTGTCCGGGAAGACGTTGGTGTTCATCTTCTGCAGGATGTAGCGGCGCTGATCCGTGGTGAGCAGGTAGGTGACGTTGATGTGGCCGTCGCCGTACGGCTTGATGCTTTCGACCTCGCCTTCCAGCTGGAAGAGGTTCGCTACGGCGGCGAGTTCGCTGTCGATGGTTGCCATGGGTTCCTTCTTTCGTGTGCGCGTTGCGGTTCGTGTGGTTGGTTCGTTCGTCTGTTCGTGACTCGCACCGGATGCCGCCGACTTCCTCGCCCGCGGTATTCCTTGCGCATGCCCTTCACTTGTTATTGAAACACGGGCGATGTCTGACGCGACGCCCCAACCGCGGCCAATAATCCTTGCAATAGCAGCGTTTTCAGCGATTATCGAGGTCCCTGATGACGATCAATGCAGCACAATTTCCATCATTGTTAGGACAATTTTTTGATATGGTGAGTAGGGGCGCCCTTGACTCCCCTCAGTCACTTCGTGACGGCTCCCCTCAGAGAGGGGAGCCAAGCAGCACGCGAAAGGAATGGCATGACACCGGTCGAGCATCATGTGGATACGGCGGTCTCGCATTACTTCGTATACGTGCCCAGCCGCAACGCCCTGCGCATGTTCCTCTACCCCACGCGCATCGGCCTGTACCGCTATCTCAAGGGCTATTGGCTCAATCGCGCCTCATTCGACAGCTTCATCCTCATGGCCGTCTACAGCGGCACGTTCACGTTCACCGTCAACGGCCGTCGCTCCACGGCGAGCACCGGCGATCTGGTGCTGCTCGATTGCCATGCGCCGAACGTCTACCAGGCGCAGGCCGAGACGGACAGCACCCTGCTGTGGATGCATTTCGACGGCCGGCTCGCGCACGACTACTTCGAGACCATTCACGACGAGCTCGGCAGCGTCATCACCCTGAAGCGCGCCACCTACGCCATCAGCCGGTTCCGCATGATCTACGACACCTTCGCCGAGGAGCGCAAGGTGAACGAAGCGCGCATGTCGTTGGCCATCGCGGAGATCCTCACCGAATGCCTGACCGCCGGCGACGACACCGCCGAACGGACCGGCACGCCGTACAACCAGCACGCCATCGAGGAGACGCTCTCGTACATCGCCACGCATCTGAGTGAACCGTTGCCGGTCTCGCAGCTCGCCGGCATGGCCCTGATGAGCGAGTATTACTACATCCGCGTCTTCAAGCAGGTGACCGGGTATACGCCGCACACGTACATCGTCAACGCGCGCATGCATGCGGCGAAGTACCTGCTGCTCACCGGCGAGGCCACCCTCAAGGAGATCTGCGCCGAATGCGGCTTCTATTCCACCAGCGCCTTTTGCGCCGCGTTCAGGAAGCGCTTCGGCTGCACACCCCTGGAATTCCGCCGCGGCGGTGCAGCAAATGACGATGCCGGCTCCGCCACCCCGTGACCACCGGGACTACAACTCGACGGTTTCCTTGTTGTCGTTCTTGACGTGGGCGAACTTGGCGGCGAGGGCCTCCTTGTTGCGCTTCTCGTCCTCTTCCTTGGCCTTCTTCTTGGCCTCGGCGGGATCCCAGAGCACATCCTCACGGTGCTTGGCCCATTCGGCCGCCGCGAGCGGGGCGATATAGTCGGCGACGGCATCGAGAGTCACGCCCTCGGATGCGCCGGCCGGATCGGCGGCCTTCGCGCGCACGTCGAGCAATCCGCGAATCTGGTCGTCGGTCAGGCAGATGCGCGGCACGGCGATCTGCTCGCGCAGCTCGTTGACCGCCAGCAGGACCGGCAGCACCGCGCGCGCCGCAGCATCGGAAGCCGGGGCGTCGCCGGTCGACACGGCACTATCCGCCGTCGCTCCGACCAGCGCGTCACAGACGGCGAGCGCCGCGGCGAACCGGTGGGCCATCGCGTCCGTCAGCGCCGGGGAGGGGACGAAATCGTCATCGGACGGGTCCACGGCTTCACCAGCATCGCCGGTGCCGGCCTCACCGGCCGCATCGCCGTCACCGTTCGCGGCGCCCGGAACCGTGTAAACGCCCGTGTCGAACATGCCGGCGTCGACGGCGGCCTCGACGGACTCCAGCGCCTCATGCACGGCGACGGACACGTCGTCGGGCCAGGCGACGCCCAACGATTCGGCCGCCTCATCCACGAGCGAGGCGTCACCGGACTCGGAGAACCCGGCCATCGTATCGTAGGCGTCGTTGGCGGCGAGCAGCACGTCGACGATCGACTGCGGGCGGCCGGGAATCGAGTCGGCACCCTCGTAGACGAACTCGGCGTCGGGGACCGTAACGTCCTCGCCGGTGATGATGCGCGCGAACGCACGGGTGACGCGCACCTGCAGGTTCTCCGCGTACTTCGCGTCGTTGTCCATCCGCATGGCCTTGGTGAGTGGCCACAGCGCGACCAGACGCGCGCCGGACTCGGCTGCCTCGCGCACGGCGGGCAGCGCGGCCACACGCGCGATTGCCTCACGATTCAGTTCAACGGTCATTGCATGCTCCTTTGCGTCAGGCCCCTCGCCCCTCAGCGGGCCGGTCATATCCATCAGTCGATTGTAGTGTTCATGAAGCGCGAGGCCGTCCCGGCACACTCCCCTCAGTCGTCTGCGACGACAGCTCCCCTCAGAGAGGGGAGCCAAAAACGGCGGAATTGCAACGATTCTGGTTACTTCACATCCGCTGCGGGGTCCACATACGTGATGGACATCACACGGCCGGTCTCGTTGTCGTACGTCACGGACGTGACGGAGGCGAGCGCGGTGTGGCGCAGGAACATCCAATGCTCCGGGTGGCCGGTCTCCAGATAGTGACGGTAGCTGAAGATGGGCGACTCATGGCTGACCACCACGATCTGCTGGCCGGGGTGCTGGGCCACCTTCTCGCGCGCGAAGGCATCCATGCGCTGGGCGATGTGCTGGTACGATTCGCCCCAGCTCGGCTTGTACAGGTTGGTCACGAGCTTCCAGTTGCCGTTCTTCCACAGCGCGCCCTCGCCGTGACCGATGCGCTTGCCGCGGAATTCGTTGCCGGCTTCGATGACACGTTCGTCGGTGGTGAGCGTAAGCGGGTCCTCACCGCGTGTCTTGCGTACCTCGTTCAGCGCATCGAGGATCGCGCCGGCGGTCTCGCGCGTGCGGTCCAGCGGCGAGGAGTACACGGCGGCGATGGTGTTGGTCTGCGGGTTGCTGGCCAGGTAGGCGGCCGTGGCCTGCGCCATGCGGCGGCCCAGGTCGGACAGATGGAAGTCGGGCAGGCGCTCGTAGAGCAGGTGGTCGGGGTTGTAGACCTTGCCGTGACGGACGAAGTGGATGGTGGTGGCGGTCATCGTTGGCTCTCCTTGCTTGCGAGTTGCTTGCGAACGGAACGGCTACGGCCACTATACGCGACCAGCCGGGCCAGGGAGCGGTGGACGGAAAACGGCGTCATCGAATCCGCTAACTACCGCGTGTCAATCGAGCCCACCGCATAGAGTAGCCGTGACGCAAATATGCGAAGTCGGGGGCGGCGGTCGCGCCGGATTCCCGAACGCCACGCAAACTTTGCGCGACCATGGACAGACACATCATTCGATGAGGGCTTCGCCATCCAACGCCACGGATCGCGAGGGACATCCAATCGGGAGCGGAAAGGAGCGTAGTGCTGTTATGTCCAACATGAACACCGTCACGGCCGCCATCAAGGAAGTCGGACATAAGGTTTTTGGCGGGTACGCCGAGCTGCTGCGTATCCCGCACACCGCACGCTACTCCATCGGTTCGGTGATCGCGTGCATGCCGTTCCCGATGGTGGGCATGACCATCACCATCTCCGTACAGCATTACTACGGCAATTATTCGCTGGCCGGCATGCTGACAGCCATCCAGGCGATCGCGCTGGCCGTGACCACGCCGCTGCTGGGCAAGCTCACGGACAAGTTCGGCCAGCGTCAGGTTTCGATTCCGACGATTCTCGTATGGATCGTGGCCGCGATCGCGCTGGTCACGTCCATCACCAACCGCGCGCCGGAGTGGGTGCTGTACTGTCTGACCCCGTTCCTGGCCGCGATCCCGCCGTGGGGCGCCATGAGCCGCGCCCGCTGGACCAAGATTCTGAAGGGCGACCGCGAGAAGACCAACCGCGCACTCTCGCTGTGCGGCGTGCTCGACGAGTGCATGTGGGTGATCGGCAACCCGCTGGCCTCCACGCTGGCCGTGATCTCCGGCCTGCTGGCGTTCTCGTTCACCGGCGTGTGCGTGGTGATCGGCGCGCTCATGTTCCTCACTGAGCTGACCACCGAGCCGCCGTCGCAGACCGCGCTGGCACGCGCCGAGGGCATCACGCGCAAGGAGTACCGCGAGCGCGAGGCCGCCAAGGCGGAGGCGTTGAAGGCGGAGACCGCGGCCGAGGAGGCACGTCACCGCATGGAGCGCGAGGGCGTCACGGACGAGACGAAGATCCAGGCCGCCATCGAGGCCGCCGTGGCCGAGGCGCGTAGCGGCAAGAAGGCGTCCATCTGGGGGCCGGGCCTCATCGCGGTGTGCGTCACCTGGTTCGGCCTGGGCGCATTCCAGTCGGCCGCCGGCATCTCGATCATCGCGTTCGCCACGGAGTCGAACATGAAGCAGTACACGGGCTTCGTGTTCGCCTGCTTCTCCATCAGCTCGCTCATGGGCGCGCTGGTGTATGGCGCCAAGAACTGGGCCATCCCGCTGTGGAAGCGCTTCTACTTCTGCCTGGCGGTGGTGAACATCGGCATCGGCACGTTCATGTTCGCCAAGCACCTGTGGGTCATCATGATCATCTATCTGGTGATCGGCGTATGCCAGGCACCGACGTGGATCAACGGCAACCAGCTCATGCTGCATCTGGTGCCGCCGTCCCGCCTGACCGAGGGCATGGCGTGGATGGGCGCGATGAACTCCATCGGCTCGTCCGCAGGCTCCGCGATCGCCGGCCAGTTCATCGACCGCATGGGTTCGCACGGCGGCTTCATGGTGGTGACCACGCTGGCCATCGCCTCGCTGGTGATCGCACTGGTGGGCTTCAAGCAGATCAAGGGCTCCACCGAGCAGCCGACGCTCACCGAAGTCACGGTGTGAGGGTTGTTTTCTGGCTCCCCTCAGTCAGCTTCGCTGCCAGCTCCCCTCAGGGAGGGGAGCCAGGAACTCTTGTATTACAACAAAAGCCCGGCCGTTGAGGACCGGGCTTTTACGTATGTATTGGGCGGCAGGCGCGAGCAGCGAAGGCTACTACTTCGGCCAGCCCTTGGGCGTGTGCTCCAGGGACCAGACGCCGAGCTTGTGGGAGAAGCTGTTCTCCCACTTGGCTTCGAGCTCTTCGGCCGTGAGCTTGTTCTCCGCGGAACGCAGACGGTTCATTGCGTTGGTGTGTGTATCGTCCAGCAGCCACTTGCGGATGAGGAAGTTCCAGACCATCACCACGGCGGTGGCGATCAGCTTGCCGATGTTCGTACGCAGCAGATATTCCGCGTGCTGCGAGACGAAGGCATCGCGGTTCATGCCGTACGTGGAGATCCAGATGATGGCGTCGTTCATGAACAGGCCGATCACGGCGCCCACCACGAAGATCAGGATCTCCATCCAGCGGGCCATGTCAGAACGGTGCTTGAACACGAACTTCATGCTCGCCAGGTAGTTGAAGATGAGCGAGATGATGAAGGAGATGGTGGCGGCAATCACATTGTGCATGTGGAACACACCGACCAGGAGGTTCAGGATGCCCCAGTCGATGATGAAGGCGATGACGCCCACGATGCCGAACTTCATAAGCTGCGCGATCAGTTTTCTCACAGTGGGTATTCAACACTACGCGCCTGACTGCCGGCTGGCCGTTGGCTGTATTGTCCCGCAATCTCTGCAATTCGGTTCGTCTGTGGCGGTTCCGCCCGGACCGCCCGGCCGACCCGGTACAGCGCCCGGCGAAAGCCTCCGGACGGCGATAGACTGAAGGCGAACGTTCTCATCGATGCCCTTGTCAGCGAGGGCTTTCGTCAAGGAGGAATCATGCCCGTCATTCACACCCACGTCTCCGTCTCCACCACGCCCGAGCAGCGCGAGGCCCTGAAGGCCGCGTACGGCAAGGCCATCACCGCGGTGCCCGGCAAGTCCGAAAGCTGGCTGATGTGCCCGTTCGAGGACAACATGCCCATCTACTTCGGCGGCGACGATTCCAAGCCGGCCGCCTACGTGGAGGTCAACGTGTTCGGCCGCTCCGTGCCGGGCTCCGTCTGGGAGAAGCTGACCGAATCCATCATGGCCGCGCTGAACTCCACGCTCGGCATTCCCGAGGACCGCACGTACATCCGCTACACCGCCACCACCGACTGGGGCTGGAATGGCGGGAACTTCTGAGTTCCTTATCTTTGGCTCCCCTCTTTGAGGGGAGCTGTCAGCGGAGCTGACTGAGGGGAGCTATCAAGCGAGTCACCCGCGACTCCCCTCAGTCTCACTTCGTTCGACAGCTCGTCCTGCAATTAATGACGAACTTCGTTCGCGGCCTATTGGCTCGGCTGTCGCCTCGCACATTGCCTACAAACGGCTCTGCCGTTTGCTTCACGGCAATGTCCTATCAAGGGGAGCCAAGTATGTTGAAAGCCCGCCGGCGCGAAGCTGGCGGGCTTTCAACGTTCATGCGTCAGACGAGCATCAGACGATCTTCGGCATCGGCGTGGTGAGCGACGAGGTCAGATTCACGTGCACCAGACCGGCGCCGGCGTGCACCTCGACCTTCTTCAGCGTCACCGTGCGCTCCTCCTCCGGGGCGCGGTCGTTGTCGGTCATGGTCGCCGGGGACTTGACGGCCACGAGCGCCAGGTCATCGAGCGAGATGCCGGCGGACTGGCACAGTTCCATCGCGGCGGACACGGACTCGGTGAAGCCGGGCTTGTAGATCACGCGGTCGGCGGGCACACCGTAGGCGTGCTCGGCCACCCACTTGACGTTCTCGGTCAGGGCCATGCCCTTGTGAGAGTGCGGTTCGGCCGGCATGGAACCGTTCTCCAGCACGTCCACGAAGCCGTCGAGCTGCGGAGCCAGGGCCTCGCCGCCGTCGCGGAACAGGTTGCCGATGATCGGGGCACGGAAGCCCAGCTCCTCGGCGGTCTCCTTGAGCGCCGGAATCTGATCGTCCTCGCCGTCCCACAGGTTGATGAGCGGGAAGGTCGGGATGTCCAGGCCCTCGAGGCGCTGCACGTGGAACGGGTAGCGCCAGGCCAGATCCGGGTCGTCGCGCCAAGTGGAGGCACGGGTCACCACAACCGCGGCGGACGGCCACTGTGCGCCGAACTCGCGGCAGGCGATGTCCAGCCACTTCTGCGCGCCGGCGTCGGTGCCGTAGCCAGCCTCGACGATGACCACGTCATGCAGGGCGCAGGCCATCTCCACGGACACGAGGGTCGGGATGCCGATGGACACGTTGGCGAACGGGCCACCGTGCACGTACACCGGGGAGCCGTTCACGGTCTCGGTCTTCGCGGGCTTGACGGCGTCGGCCAGGATGCCGGTGATACGCCACAGGTCGATGAACTCACCGAAGGTCACGGCCTTGCCGTCCTTCGTGCCGGCGATCATCTTGGAAACGCGATCGGCGATCTCGTCCATGGAGCGGGAGAGCACCACGATCTGCATGAGCTCGGAGGTCGGGGTGAGCACCACCTTCTCCGCCACGTTGCCCTTGCCGTAGTCCACGGCGATGGAGCGCAGGGAGCGGGACGGCACTTCGGAGACGCGCGGCACCAGGACGGTGTCGAGCTTGCCGTCGTCGATGGCCTTCTCGGCGAAGGAGACGAGCAGGTTCTGCGCGGCGGCGATGGCGCCCATCTCACCGCACAGGCCCCAGTCGATGAGCTCAGGGTGGGTCAGGGAGGCCTTGCCGCCACCGGAGGCGCCGCCCTTGGAGCCGGCGGCGGTGATGCCCATGCTCGGCTGGCGCAGCACGGCGGTGGCGTCGATGCCGCGCTTGTTGAGCGCGTCGATGAGGGCGATGGTGGTGGTGGTCTTGCCTTCGCCGCGGGAGGCCTTGAGCGGCGTATCGGCGGTCACAAGGATGACCTTGCCGTGCTTGCGCGGGGCGTCCGGGTTCTCGGCGAGGTACTTCATGTAGCCGAAGGCGTCGATCTTCTGGACCAGGCCGTACTGGCTGGTGAAGTCTTCGATGGTGGTCATTTTCAAGCCTTTCTGTGTGTGGTGGGGATGGCCCGTATCCTGGCTCCCCTCAGAGAAGGGAGCCACAATATGCGGATTAGAAATCGGACATGTGGAAGCCGTTCTTCATCTCCATGCTGCGGGTGTACAGCACGGAGTCGAGGAGCTTGTCGGTCTCCACCTTGAGCTGGTCGGCCATGGTCTGGTTGGCGGCGGCGAGGATGCCGCGCACCTCCGGGTTGCGCACGGCGGCGATGATCTCGTCCGGATCCATCGGCTGCACGTCGCCGTCCACGTTGTCCGCCTCGAACTCCTCCTCGGCGGCCGACTGCGCGGCTTCCTCGGCGGCGGTCAGACCCAGGCGGGCCACCTGCTCGTCCGTGGCGGCCACCAGACGGTGACCCATGCCGCCGGTCTTCTCCTGGTAACGTTCCACGGCGTTGGAGGTGGAGCGGAAGGCGCCATCGCACAGGGCGGCGATGATGCGGTTGGCCCAGTAGAAGTTCTCGGAGGTCACGCGGGTGGTGGTGTCCTCAAGGTAGGCGGGCGTGGTGTCCACGTTCGGGAAGAACGGGACCAGCGTGTTGAACGGGTTGGAGCCATACGCCATCCACTGGATCGCGCGGTTCGCCTGCGGGCGGTACGGGCGGATCTGTATCACGGCGAGCTGGCTCTGGCGGTTGATGCCGATCGTGCGGTACATGTGGCGGGTGCGCTCGTCGCCGAGCTGGCCGTACGGGTCGAACGGGGTGCCCTGGTAGTGGGAGGACAGCACGTACTTGACGTCCTCGATGGTCACCTTGCGCTCGGGCTGGCGGGCCCACGGGATGTCGTTGGACTCCGGCTTGTGGTCGGCGTCCGGGCCGTCCCACACCTCGTCGTACGGGTTGAGGAAGCGCTGCATGTACCAGGCGCGCGGGGTGTTGTACACGTGGTCGGAATCGGAGTGGGAGCCGAAGGCGTCGCGCGGGTTGAACGGGGTGGTGTTCTCCACGGACAGGTCGAGGTGGTTGGTCTCGATGAACTCGGCCAGGTCGGCGGAGCACATGTGCTCCTCCTGATCACCCAGGGCGTCCTCGAGGTCGAATTCGTCGATGCCCAGCTGGTTCGGCATGGTCACGTACGCCTCGTCCGGCACGCGCTTGGCGATCCAGTGATGGCCGCCCACGGTCTCCAGCCACCAGATCTCGTTGACGTCGGAGAAGGCCACACCGTTCATCTCGTAGGTGCCGAACTCCTCGAGCAGCGCGCCCAGACGCTCGACGCCCTCGCGCGCGGTCTTGATGTACGGCAGCACGATGGTCAGGAAGTCCTCCTCGCCGATGCCGCCGGGCACTTCCGGCTCGTCGCCCTTGGCCGGGGCGTACTCCACGAACGGGTCGGCGCCGAGCACGCGCTCGTTGGTGGTGAGGGTCTCGGTGGCGCTCATGGCCACGTTCGCCTCGTTCACGCCGGCCTCGCCCCAGATGCCTTCCTTGAGGTCGGCGTTCGGCACGGCGGTGTACTGCAGCGGATTGTCCGGCAGGGTGATGGTCAGGTGGGAGATCACCGACTTGTATTCGCGCGGCTGCTCCTCCGGCTTGACGACGATGAAGCGCTTGGGGTTGAACTCGCCGTTGGCGGAATCCTCGTTGCGGGCGATGATGGTGGAACCGTCATAGCTCGCGTCCTTGCCTACCAGAATCGTGGTGCAGGCCATATTGGATGATGTCCTTTCTCTTCCATTTGGCTCCCCTTGTCAGGGGAGCTGTCACGCTTTGCGTGACTGAGGGGTAGTCAAAAATTCGCATAATCGGGCCGTGGCGCACTCCCCTCAGTCCGACTGCGTCGGCCAGCTCCCCTCAGGGAGGGGAGCCATGACCGCGCTATCGCTGCCTATATGTTACGAAGTTACGCAGGGATCATGCCTTGCCAGTGACGAACATGCCGCCCTGGTCGGGAGTCTCGCCGCATTCGCGCAGCTTGTGCAGCAGCTCGTTCATCCAGAAGCCCTGGTTGAGGCCGGGCAGTGGCTCCTTCGTGGCCCATACGTGCAGGTAGTAGTCGTGATCCCTGTCCGGCGGCTGCGGGCCGTTGTACCGCATGATGATCGCCGGGTCGTTCTCGCGGCCCACGAATTTCGAGGCCGAGGAGTTGCGACCCTGCACCGCCTCGGGAATCATCGCGGTCATCTGACGGGAGAAGTCCGGCGGAATCGAGAGCGCGTGGGAGTCGTTGAAGTCGAACATCAGCGCGTCGATCGGCAGGTTCGCCACCGTCCAGTGGATCCACTCGAATCCGCACACCGGGATGGAATCGGGATCGGTGAACGTCCAGTGCAGGTAATGGGCCTCCGGGTTCACCTCGTCGATATAGAAGGGGAAGGAGATGATGGGCACGCCACCCGCGCGGTATTCGGGCGCGGCCGCTTTGGCGAAGTCGTCGGGAACGACGGTGAAATCAGCGGAAATCTTCATACGCTCCAGTGTATCGCGCCCCATGTTACCGGCCGGCGGGGCGGCACGGGCGGCTCATGCCCGATCTGCCACGCTGGCGACCGCCCGGCCGAGATGAATCAGCGACCTGCCACCCATTTTGCCCCAATCACGCGGCCTCATCGAGCCAGGCCAGCGACCTGCTACCTGCCATGCCCCGCTTGTGCGCCCGCATCGGGGCAAACCGGCTGTTCACTACCCGTCATGCCCCGCTCAGCACCCACTATGCACAGCAAGCCGGCGACGTACTACCTTTCCCGCCCCGCCAGTAATCGCATGGCATGGCGGCAACGCGGCGAAGCAGGCACTACTTCACGGCATCAGCGCACAGAACAGCGCCTCGAACGTGAGCAGCGGATTGCCGTTGCCGGCCAAACGCTTGCGCGCTCGGGCCACCTCGTCCAGACGGGCCACCGCACCGGCACGATCGAGCCGTACGGACAGTTCGGTGATGGCCGACCGGTTCTCCAGGTTGATGAGCCCGACAGCGTCCTCCGCGTTGTTCTGCAGCACCGCCACGTCCCGGTAGATGGAGGCGACGGAGTTGAGCGCACGGTCGAGCACGTCGCGCGTGCGGCGGGTGGCGTACCGCTTGATGTCGTCCTTCTTGGCCACCTGATTGAATGCGCCGCGCAGCTTCGGGGGAATGCGCTCCCCCTCGGCGAGACCGTTGATGCGGCGGAATTCCGCCTCCTGCTTGCCGGACCACTCGTTGGCGTCCGCCTCGGCCTGTCCCTTGGCGTTGTCGATGAGATTGCCGGCCAGCAGCACCGCGTCCGAGGCACGGGCGAGGTTCAGCACACCGACGACCAGCTCGTCGCGGTCCGACATCACGCGCTCGTTCGTGGCGTACAGGCGCGCGATGCCGATATGCCCTTCGGACAGGCGGGCCGCACGCTGGGCGACCTTGGGCTCGGCACCCGTGTTCGCCGTAAGGAACTCGGCCACGGCCGCCGGGGACGGCACGGCGAGGTTCACCACGCGGCAGCGCGATCGGATGGTCGGCAGCACGTCCTGCGCGCTGGGGGCGCACAGCAGCCAGATGCAGCGTTCGGCCGGCTCCTCGATCTCCTTGAGGAGCACGTTGGTGGTGCGCTCCAGCATGCGGTCCACGTCCTCGATGATGATGATGCGCCACGGCGCGGTGGACGGCATCTGCTCGGAAGTGGTGATGATGTCGCGCACCTGGTCGATGCCGATGGTCACCTTGTTGGTGGCCAGCACCGTCACGTCCGGGTGCGTGCCGGCCAGCACCTGTTGGGTCACGCGCGTGGGCTCGCCCCCCATGCCGCGATCCGGGCTTTCCAGCGCCGCCGCGAACGCACGGGCCATGTTCGATCTGCCCGATCCGGGAGGCCCGCAGATCAGCCACGACTGGGCGATCTGGCTTGGGTCGCCCTGCGCGATGCGGCTCAGCATATCCACCACCGGCTGCTGGCCCACCAGCGAATCCCACACGCTCATTACGTCTCCCCCTTGTCGTTGCGGGTGCCGTTCCCCGTGCTAGTCAACCTGAAAACCTATTGATTCCATTAGACCAAAACCGACATGAATCTTGTTTTTCGACTACCCCTCAGTCGGCTTCGTCGACAGCTCCCCTGACAAGGGGAGCCAAGGAACATAGGTTATGTAGGCCCCGCTGAGCAGAACCTTGCTCCTTACTGCAGCAACGCGGCGATGTCCGTTTCGATGACGGCCCAAACCGCTTCGATGGGCTGCCCGGCGTCGATCACGCGGAACCGGTCCGGCTCGGCGGCGGCCAGGTCTAGGAACGCTTGACGGGTGCGGTTCTGGAAGTCGCTGCCGGCCGATTCCATGCGATCTTCCGCATGTTCGAGACGATTGTGCGAGAGGGCCGGATCCATATCCAACAGGTACGTGCGGTCCGGCAGCAGATTGCCGGTGGCCCACATGCTCAGGTTCCGGATTTCCTTGGAGGTCAGTTCGCGACCGCCTGCCTGGTACGCCAGCGACGAATCCAGGTATCGGTCCGTGATGACGACCTCGCCACGTTCCAACGCCGGGCGGATGGTTTCAGCCACATGCTGCGCGCGGTCGGCGGCGAACAGCAGCGCTTCGGCGCGCGGGGCGATGTCGGTGGTTCCCTCCCCGACGCCCTGCAACAGCAGCTTGCGGATGGCGCGGCCAAGCGCGGTGCCGCCCGGTTCGCGCGTGACCACGACCGTGCGCCCTTGCGCCTCCAGGTAGGCACGCAACCGTTCGACCTGCGTGGTCTTGCCCACGCCGTCGACGCCTTCAAAGGAAATAAACAGACCGGTCATGCTCCTGACCTTACCGTGAGGCGGAGAGTTGCCTGAAATCGTCGGCCATCTCGATTGCGAGGGGCTGAATGACGCCTGAAATCGGAGTGCCCCATCAACGACCGCCACGGCAGCCTGTCAATGGGGCATTCAACGCAATCGTGCGAGCGGGCCCGCCTACTTCTTCTTGGGCTTGGCGGCCACGACCGGCGGGCGGGTGAAGCCCTCGTTCGCGGTGAGCCATTCGATGTCCGCCTTGACCGTGGAGGCGGTGGAGCCGAGCTTTTCGGCGATGCGGGTGTTGGCCCATCCCTTGGCGGCCAGCTTCTTGACCTCGGCACGGCGTTCGGCGCGCTTGGCCTCGACGGCGCTCACCTTGGGCGCGGCCTTGGCGGTCTTGCCCTTGCCAGCCGCAGCGCCACGGCCGCGGCCACGACCGCGCGTGGACGGACCGGCCGCGCGCTTCTCGGCCAGCAGACGGAAGGCGTCGTCCGGCGTGATGGTCTCCGGCGTGTACTGCCTCGGCACGGTGCGGTTGGTCTCGCCATCGGTGATGTACGCGCCGAAGCGGCCGTCCTTGATGGTCACGTTCTTGCCGGTGTTCGGGTCGGTGCCGAGCTCGCGCAGCGGCGGCTTGGCGGCGCCGCGCCCACGGCCGCGACCGTACTTGGGCTGGGAGAACAGCTCCTTGGCCTTGTCGATGTCGACCGTGAAGATCTCGTCCTCCGAGGCCAGCGAACGGGTCTCGGACTTGCCGTCCGCGCCGGTCTTGGACAGGTACGGGCCGTAGCGGCCGTTGTTGGCGGACACCGTGCATTCGGACACCTCGCCGGTCTCGGCATTGGTCTCCTCGTACTTGCCCACCTCACGCGGCAGGCTCAGCAGCTTGAGCGCGTCCTCCAAAGACAGCGATTCGGGGCTCATCGTCTTGAACAGCGAGGCCATCTTCGGACGCGGCGCCTCCTTGGCGCCTTCCGGCGTGGGCAGCGTCAGCGCCACGTACGGTCCGAAGCGGCCGTTGCGCACCTCCACGGTGCCGCCGGTGGCCGGATCCTTGCCCAGCTCGCGCGGGCCGCCCGAATGGTTGTCGATGAGGTCGCGGGCCACGGCCACGGTGAGCTCGTCCGGGGCGATGGTGTCCGGCAGGGAGGCGCGCTTGGGGTTGCCTTCCGCGTCCAGATGCTCCATATCCTCCAGATACGGACCGTAGCGGCCCACGCGCACATGCAGGCCGTCGCCGATGTCGATGGTGTTGATAGCGCGCGCGTCGATCTCGCCGAGCTGCGCCACCTGCTGCTGCAGGCCCTCATGCGCCTCGTCGGCGTTCTTGGCGGCACCCTCGCCCGAACCGAAGTAGAAGCGAGTGAGCCATTCGCGGCCGGACTCCGCACCATGGGCGATGCGGTCCAGACCGTTCTCCATCTCGGCGGTGAACTGGTAGTCCACGAGCTTGGGGAACTTGGTCTCCAGCAGCTTGATCACGGAGAAGGCCAGCCAGCTGGGAATGAGCGCGCGACCGCGTTCGTAGACGTAGCCGCGATCCATGATGGTGGAGATGATGCTGGCGTACGTGGACGGGCGGCCGATCTCCTTGGCCTCCAGCGTCTTAACCAGCGTGGCTTCCGTGTATCGGGCCGGCGGCTGGGTCTCGTGGCCGTCGGGCTCGACGCTTGTGGCGTCGACCTGCTGGCCCACCGTCATCGGGGGCAGGGAGGCGTTGCTTTCCGATGCGTCGGCGCCGGACTTGCCCGCGGCGGACTTGCCGGACGTAGCAGCGGCAGCGGCGACATCGGCTGCGGCCGGCTTGGCTGCGGGCTTGCGTCCCTCGCCGGTGGCCTTCATGAAGCCGGGGAATTCGATCACCGTGCCGGACGCCTGGAACACGGCCTCGCCGTCCGCGGGACCGGCCGGGGCGGACAGGCGCACAGTGGCGGTGGAACCGGTGGCGTCCGCCATCTGGCAGGCCAGCGTGCGCTGCCAGATCAGCGTGTACAGGCGCAGCTGATCCACCGGCAGCTTGGAGGCCAACTCGTCCGGGTCATGGAAGCGGGAGCCCGCCGGGCGGATGCACTCGTGGGCCTCCTGCGCGCCAGCGGTCTTGGTGGCGTACTGCTTGGGTTCGGCGGACAGGAACCGGTCGCCGAAGTGATAGGAGACGGCGTTGCGGGCGGCGGCGATAGCCTCCTGCGACAGCGTCACCGAATCGGTTCGCATATAGGTGATGTAGCCGTTCTCGTACAGGCTCTGGGCCGCGCGCATCACGGCGCGGGCGCCCATGCCGAGACGGTTGCCGGCGGTCTGCTGCAGCGTGGAGGTGGTGAACGGCGGCTGCGGGCGACGACGGTACGGCTTGGTCTCCATGCTCATCACCGTGAACGGGGCGTCGCGCAGCACGCCGGCCAGCGCGGTGGCGGAGGTCTCGTCGAGCTGGCGGACGTTGTCCTTGAAGCCGTCGGGCGTGAGTTGGCCGTCCGGGCCGAAGTCCTTGGAACCGGCGAGTCGTTTGCCGCCGAGCGAGACCATGCGCGCGGAGAATTCGGTGCGGTCCCCGTCGGCGGAGGGGGCGGCCAGCGTGGCGACGATGTCCCAGTAGGGGGCGCGCTTGAAGGCCATGCGTTCGCGTTCGCGCTCGACGATGAGGCGCGTGGCCACGGACTGCACGCGACCGGCGGACAGGCCCGGACCCACCTTGCGCCAGAGCACCGGGGACAGTTCGTAACCGTAGAGTCGGTCGAGGATGCGACGGGTCTCCTGGGCGTCGACCATGTTGCCGTCCACGTCGCGCGTCTTGTTCAGGGAGGCATTGATGGCGTCCTTGGTGATCTCGTGGAACACCATGCGCTTGACTGGCACCTTGGGCTTCAGGGTCTGCACCAGGTGCCATGCGATGGCCTCGCCCTCGCGATCCTCATCGGTTGCGAGGTAGAGTTCATCGGCGCCCTTGAGCGCGGACTTCAGCTCGCTCACCGTGCGCTTCTTGTCGCCGTCCACGATGTAGTAGGGCTTGAAGCCGTCGTTCACGTCCACGCCGAACTTGCCGAACTTGGCCTTGTCCGCGGCGGGAACCTGGCTGGGCTGCGCGAGGTCGCGGATATGGCCCACCGACGCCATGACGGTGTACCCCTTGCCCAGGTAGTCACCGATCTTGTGGGCCTTGGTCGGAGACTCCACAATCACGAGTTTGGTAGCCATACCCACTCCTTAATATCTCTCCTGCGGAAACATGCGTTTCTGGCGTCATAATACTCACGAACGATGGCCAATCGCCAAATCGGGGGCGTGCGGCAGCCCGGACGACCGCATCCGGGCGACGGCGGCAGGACGCCCGCCTAGCGCTTCGGCGGGGCCGGCGGGGCGCCGATCAGACCGATGCGGCTCAACGGCGAGGCGGTGATCTGACGCAGGGCCAGCATCAGTCCGAAGGCCAGCGAGGCCACGCCCGTGACGCCCGCCACGGCGCTGATGATGGAGCCCTGCACGGCCCAGCTGGCACTGACGGGCAGGCCCGGCACCACCTGCCAGATCACGTACGCGGCGTAGGCGATGAGCAGCAGTCCGGCGGTGATGAGCACGCTGCCCACGATCTGCACGCTCACCGAGGAGACGCGGCTGCCGGGCGCGTCCATACCGGACGTGCGGGTGAACGCCATGGCGATCAGGGCCAGTCCCGCCACCAGCAGAATGGACATGGCCACGTCCGAGGGACGATGCCATTGGCCGTAGATCACGGAAACACCGACGAGCACCGACCAGGTCACGCCCACGACCCCGGCCAGCGCTCGGGCGGCGCGCGGCACGGCGAGCAGCAGGATCGCGGCGCAGGCGGCGGCCAGCATCGTGTGCCCGGAAGGCGCGGAGTTGACGGCGGGCGATTCGGTGTTGATGATGAACGGTCGCGGCAGCACGTCCTTGATGCGCGTGGTCGCCAGGCAGATCACGGCGAACACGGCCACCTGACCGACCAGCCACCAGCGGCGTCGGATCAGCGCGGTGACGATGCCGATGGCGGCGATCGCGCAGCTGACGGCGATCACCAGCCACGACTGGGCCACGGCCCCCATGATGCCGGTGGCGAAGCCGGGCACATGGTCGGCCAGGTTCTTCCAGACGAGTTCGTCGTACGACTGGCCGTTTTCCGTGTACACGCACCCCCACCACACGCCGAAGCCCACGGCGATGAGCAGCAGGCCGAACACGACGCAGAGCACGCGGCTGGACACGCGCGGGCGCACGGTGAGCGGGTCGAGACGGGCCAGGCCGCGGTCGATGTCGTCCGGTTCGTCGCTGTAGGGCATGCCGGAGCGGCCGGTCGCGCGGGTCATGCCGAGGGCCGCGGCGGTGGCCGTGTTCCGGGGGTCCGGACCGAGTGCGGCCAGCGGATCGGGTTCGGGGGCCGGGACTGACGACTGCGTGCGGGAGGATGATCCGGGGAATCCTGCGGAACCTACGAGATTGGCCGGCGCGTGCGGGTCACGAATGGTGGGATGCTGTGCGTCATTCATACGTTCGACTGTACGGCCGCGCCCCGGACAGTACCCCGCCGCATTGCGAGCCCGTAGCCGAATCCGCACATTCTCGTGTGACAGTTGCGCGGTGGGGCCTGGTGCGCCTCGCCCGACACACTCAAGGCCGTTCGGCCAAGCCTACGGTCTGGCGAGGCGCACCAGGCCTCACCGCTACCGTTCCGGCAAAGATGGAAAAACCTCCACGCACCCGTCAGAGGCCACTTACCCTTGCTGCATTCCTGCCCTGGGGGAGTTGGGTGACATAGCGCCGCGTGGAGGCTTCGAGTAAATATACGGAGACGGGTGGACCAGGATGCGAACGGGCGGGGCGCAGGCGGCGGAACAGTGGCGGCGAGGCGATCGGAAGCCGGACGGAAGCGGGCCAGGGGTGGGTCGGGAGCGGGCCGAAGGTGGCCTGCATCCCCCGAAAAGGCACCCGCGAAACCCCGTCCGCACCCGGTTTACAGCCGTTTTCCAGACAACTTGCAGCGGCGTGTCCAACACCGCGTCCATATGTGAGGATTCCGCGCAAATCCGGGTTTTGAGACCGCTTGGTTGCGTTCACGGCCAACGAATGTTCAAGACCAGCGGTTACGGTGGTCTATATGTCTTCATATCAACGTCGTGCACACGCGCAGGGTCGGGCCTATGCCGCAAGGCAGCCGCGTACCGCGCAGAGCAAGACCTACGGCACCGCGGAGAACGGCATTAGCGCCACCCGCGCAACGCGCGCAGGTTCCGGCACGCACCGTCCCACGAGCCATAAGGCACCCAAGCGCAGCAGGAGAAGGAATGGCGGCAGGCGGCCGCATCGCGTGCTGAAATGGGCGCTCGGCATCTTCTTCGGCCTGTTCGGCCTGGGACTGTTGACCGGCTGCGCGGCCTTCGCATACCTGTACACCACCACCGAGGTCCCGCAGCCCGAGAAGTTCGCGCTGGCGGAAAAGACGCGCGTCTATTACGCGGACGGCACCACGCTCATCGGCTCCTACGCCGAGCAGAACCGCGACATCATCTCCTGCGAGGGCCTGCCGAGCTATCTGGGCAACGCCATCGTGGCCTCCGAGAACCGAACCTTCTATACGGATCGCGGCGTGGACCTGAAGGGCATCGCCCGCGCGTTCTGGAACAACGTGACCACCGGCACCCGCCAAGGCGGCTCCACCATCACCCAGCAGTACGCCGAACGCTACTATCTGGGCGAAACCACCACGTACGCCGGCAAGGCGCGCGAGGCCATACTGGCGCTCAAGATCGCGCAGACCGAGTCCAAGGACGAGGTGCTGTGCAACTACATGAACACCATCTACCTGGGCCGCAACTCCTACGGCATCCAGGCGGCGGCCAAGGCCTACTTCAACAAGGACGCCAAGGATCTGACGCTCTCCGAGGCCGCGATGATCGCCGGCATCATCCCCTCCCCCTCCACATGGGATCCGGCGGACAACGCCGCCATGGCCAAGCAACGCTTCAAGCGCGTGCTGAACATCATGGAGGAGGACGGCTACATCACCGCCAAGGAGAAGGCGGCGGCCAAGTTCCCGGACACCGCGCCCGTGGCCCAGCAGAACGAATACGCCGGCTCCACCGGCTACCTGCTGGATATGGTGGAGCGCGAGCTGGTGCAGTCCAAGGCCTTCACCAAGGAGGAGCTGGCCACCGGCGGCTACAAGATCGTCACCACCATCGACAAGTCCAAGCAGGATGTCATGCAGTCCATCGGCGACACGCGCCTTTCGGACATGCCCGAGACGCTGCAGATCGGCGGCATCGCCGTGGAGCCGAAGACCGGGGCCGTGGTGTCGGTGTACGCCGGTTCGGACTACCTCACCAAACAGCTCAACAACGCCGATCAGGCTCTGTTCGAGCCCGGTTCCACCATGAAACCGTTCGCGCTGCTGGGCGCGGCGCAGTCCGGCGTGAACTTCAACACGCTGTTCAACGGCAACTCGCACCAGCATTTCTCCGGCCTGGACGCCGAGGTGAACAACGCCCTGGAGAACAACTGGGGGTACATCAACCTCTACCAGGCCACCGCCAACTCGGTGAACACGGTGTTCATGAACGTCAACGAGCATCTGACGCCGCAGCGCACGGCGGCGATCGCGCATGAGGCCGGCATCACAGGAGACATCGACGAGAACTCGATGTACAACGTGCTCGGCATCAACGCGCTGACCGTGTGGGATCTGGCGCAGGGCCACTCCACCATCGCGAACAACGGCGTGAAGAACACCATCCACATGGTCGATCGCGTCATCGATTCCAATAACAAGGACCTGTACAACGCGCCGAACGAGAACGAGCGCGTCTTCGACGCCAACGATTGCGCGCTGGTGCAGAAGGCCATGCTCGGCACCACCACGTACGGCACCGCGGCGGGCACCTCCACCATGCTGGGACGCCCGGTCGCCGGCAAGTCCGGCACCGCCAACGACGAGAAGGCCTCCTCCTTCGTGGGCTACACGCCGAGTCTGCTGAACGTGTGGGCCATCTGGAACCCGGACAAGGACGGCAACCCGCAGGTGGTGCCCGCCTTCTCCGGCTACGGCATCTCCTCCACCGGCTACCCGGCGCACCTGTTCCAGGAGTACATGTCGAAGGTCCTGCAGGGCACTCAGGTCGAGGAATTCCCCACCGCCAAGGACACCGGCAAGATCGGCGGCACGGACGGCACGTGGGGCCTGGGCAAGGGCCAGAGCTCCGGCACCACGTCCGGCCAGCAGAAGACCGAGACCGACGACAACGGTGATTCCAAGGACGGCTCCTCCGCCGATGGCAAGGACCAGCAGTCCTCCGGCACTGGCTCCGGTTCGCAGAACACGCAGGAATTCGCCCAGCAGTGTCTCAACAACCCCAGCTATTCCACCGAGTGCCCGAACTATCCGGGCACCAACAACGGCGGCACCGCGAACGACCCGTCCAACGGCGACGACAGCGGCCCGTCCTATGACGAGCCCGTCCAGCCTGACGAGGAGTCGCCCTTCGCACCCGGCGAGACGTATTCCTACTCGACTACGGAGTAGCGAGGAGCGCAGCAGCATTGGCCTTGCGGCCAATGCTGTGTTTTTGCGGCCGTTGGCCGCGGCTACTCTCCCTCCGTCATCGCTTCGCGATGCCACCTCCCTCGACAGAGGGAGGCAGGTTTTGATCGTGTAGGTCCTTGGCCCCCCTCTGCCGAGGGGGCTGCTGAGCGTAGCGAGGCTGGGGGAGAGTAGCCGCGGCCAACGGCCGCAAGAAGCGCATCGGCCAACGGCCGATTCCGTCCCCAACGCAATGGGCCCGTCTTCCACTTTGGGAAGACGGGCCCATTCGTATATCCAGCCGTATTCAGACGACCGCCCAATCGGCGGCCGCCCGAACGGTCAGCCAATCAGCCTACTCAGCTTCAGCGCGTGCGCTGGGAGCGGTTGATCGCGGAGATGATCGCCTTGAGAGCGCTGGTGGTGATGGACGAATCGATGCCCACGCCCCACACGATCTTCGCGTCGTCGGCCTCGCCCACCTGGCATTCCACGTAGGAAGCGGCCATGGCGTTGGTGCCCACGGACATCGTGTGCTCCACGTAGTCCATGATGGAGGCGTCCACGCCGAAGTTGGAGATGGCGTTGAGGAAGGCGGCGATCGGGCCGTTGCCGATGCCGGAGACCTCACGCTCCACCGGCGTATCCGTGCCGACGTTCACGCCGCGGTCGAGCACGCGGGCCTTGAGCACGGTGTCCGAACCGTCCTCGCCGGAGCTGATGGCCACCTTCAGGAGCTTCAGACGGCCCCACGGCGCGAGCGAGGCGTCGTGCGTATCGCCCACGACCACGCCGGCGGCGGTCATGCCGGACTGCTCGACCGGCAGGTACTCGTCCTTGAACAGACGCCAGATGTCCTCGTCCTTGACTTCCTTCTTGGTGTCGTCGGCGAACTTCTGGACGATCTTGTCGAACTCCACCTGCAGGCGCTTGGGCAGGTCGAGGTTGTGGTTGGTCTTGAGCAGGTAGGCCATGCCGCCCTTGCCGGACTGCGAGTTGACGCGGATGATGGCTTCGTACGTGCGGCCGATGTCCTTCGGATCGATCGGCAGGTACGGCACGAGCCACACGAAGTTGTCCAGATCGGCGCCGGCACGGTCGGCGGCCACCTGACGGGCCTCGAGGCCCTTCTTGATGGCGTCCTGGTGGGAGCCGGAGAACGCGGTGAACACGAAGTTGCCGGCGTACGGGTGACGCTCGGAGATCTTGATCTGGTTGCAGTACTCCACGGTCTTGCGGATCTCGGGCACGTTGGAGTAGTCGATCTGCGGATCGATGCCCTGCGTGAGCATGTTGAGGCCCAGGGTGACGAGGTCCACGTTGCCGGTACGCTCGCCGTTGCCCAGGAGGCAGCCCTCGACGCGGTCGGCGCCGGCCAGCATGGCCAGCTCGGTGGCGGCCACGCCCATGCCCTCGTCGTTGTGCGGGTGCAGGGAGAGCACCACGGAGTCACGGTCGTCTAGGTGGGTGGAGACGTACTCCACCTCGTCGGCGAACACGTTCGGCGTGGTCATCTCCACGGTGGCGGGCAGGTTGATGATCATCGGGTGCTCGGGGGTGGGCTTGATCACGCCGATCACGGCGTTGCACACCTCGACCGCGTACTCCGGCTCGGTGCCCGTGAAGGACTCCGGGGAGTACTCGTAGTACAGGTCGATGCCCTTGGCCTCGCCCTCGAGATCCTTGCACAGCTCGGCGGCGTCCGTGGCGAGCTTCTTGATCTCTTCCTTGTTCTTGCGGAACACCACCTCGCGCTGCAGCACGGAGACGGAGTTGTAGAAGTGCACGATCGCGCGCTTGGCGCCCTTGAGGGCCTCATAGGTACGGCGGATGAGGTGCTCGCGGCACTGGGTGAGCACCACGATGGTCACGTCGTCCGGGATCAGCTCGCGCTCGATGAGCATGCGGATGAAGTCGAAATCGGTTTCGGAAGCGGACGGGAAGCCCACCTCGATCTCCTTGAAGCCCATGGAGACCAGCAGGTTCCAGAAGCGCAGCTTGCGCTCGGAATCCATCGGGTTGACGAGGGCCTGATTGCCGTCGCGAAGATCGACGGAGCACCAGCGCGGCGCGCGCTGCAGTCGCTTACCCGGCCACGTGCGCTCCGGGTAATCAAAGGGGATCTGCTTGTCGTACGCGGCGTACTTGTTGTACGGCATACGGCTCGGTTTCTGCGGATCGCCGATGAATCGTGCCGGAGGCAGCAGCGGGTCATTGTTCCCTCCATTGGATGCCGCGGCGACCGCTGCGAGATCAAAGACGGACGATTGATCCTGACCCATTGTTCCTCCTTTGCTGTGTGGAATGATTCCTCAATGGTTAGTCGTTTACGCACATGTAACATGTGCATCTCTCTATCCTAGCGACGGCTCGTTCCAACACCCCGCACGTCTCACAATCTGCCGGAATCGGCTGTGTTTCCTTGGGATGACGGACCGGCGGCACTAGGATTGGAAGCATGCGCGGGGGCGCAAGGCTTCCGCCATGAGAGAAGAAGTCCATTATGACGAATCCGAATGTTCCCCCGACCCCTCAGGTTCCGCAGATGCCTCCGATGCCGCAGGCACCGCGCGTGCAGTCCGCACCGATGCCGCAGCCGGTACAGCCGCCGACCCAGGCGCCCGCTCAGGCACCGTTCGCCGCGCCTGTTCAGGCTCCCGTTTCCGCTCCGGCCTACGGGCAGCAGCCGTCCGTGCCTCAGCCGTCGATTCCGCAGCCTTCCGCCGCTCCTCGCAATCCGCAGTACGCACCGCAGCAGCCGGCCTATCAGGCGTCGCAGGCCCCGCAGTACGCCGCGCCGCAGCAGCCGGCCCAGCCCGCACCGACCCCGTCCTTCACGCCCGCCGCTTCCGCCGGCACTCCGGGAACCCCGGGTGCTCCCGCAATCCCGACCGGCATGGTTCCTGCCGCCCCGTCGATGCCGGCACCGCAACAGCCCACCGCTGTATACAGCTCGCGCCCGGCCCGTCAACTGCGCACCAAGCGCGGCCTGCTCAAGTACATCCTGCTGGGCATCATCACCCTCGGCATCTACGACCTCTGGCAGCTGAGTGAAATCGGCGAATCCCTGAATCTCATGGCCTCCCGCCGCGACGGCAAGAAGACCATGCACTACTGCCTGCTCTTCTTCATCGTGGGCCCGATCACCCTCGGCATCGGCACCCTCGTCTGGTTCCACCGCATGAGCGCGCGCGTGGGCGAGGAGCAGCAGGCCCGCGGCATGGCGCCCGCCGTTTCCGCCGCCACGTTCTGGCTGTGGGGCATCCTCGGCGCGTTCATCATCGTGGGTCCGTTCATCTACTACTACAAGCTGCTGCACGCGATGAACGATCTCTCCGCCGACTACAACGTCCGCGGCTGAGCCCCGCCGCATCCGTCAATCGTTTCCACGAACCGTCTTCGCCGACATAGCCAAGACGGTTCGTTCATGCTGTCTTTTTTCATCGATTCACGAAAGCAACGTCATGTTCTGTACTCACTGCGGAAAGCCCAACGACGATTCCGCCAAGTTCTGCACCTCCTGCGGCGCGAAGCTGGACAAGCCGGAAGCCCCGGCCACACAACCGACCGCACCGGCAACGCCCACCGCAACTCCGACACCCACAGCCGTGCCGCTGCCGGACAGCGCACCCGCCCCGGCCGGTCCGACGTCCGAAGCCCCGGCCGCAACCCCAGCTGCACCAGCCGCCGAGGCTCCGGCGACATCGCCCACGGCCTCCGCCACCGTCTCCGACACTTCCGCCACGGCGGCCTCCACAACGGCATTCAGCACCGCCAAGCAGCCGCCGAACAAGCTCATCATCGCATTGGCTGCCGTGCTGGCCGTCATCGTGGTGGCGGGCATCGCCCTGTTCGCCACCTGGAAGGCCGAGATGTGGGGCGGCAAGACGCTGCCCGATCCCGCGTCGATCGTCAAGACCACGGCCTCAAAGGACGGCAAGTCGGCCACCATCAAGGCCAAGGACGTCACCGAGGCGCTGAAGCTCAAGGGCATCAACGCCAAGACCGAGAAGGTCTTCTCCGGCAAGGAAAGCGGCGCGTTCCTAGGCTACGACGGCCTCAAGCAGGGGCAGCGCGTCTCCGCAGGCACCGTCGTCACCGTGCAGGAATCGGCCGGCCCCGGCGTGCCGAAGAACACGCTCGGCAAGAAGGCCGAGCAGGTGGTTGACACGCTCGAAGGCATGAACGTGCCCGTGCATTACAAGAAGGTCTATGTCTCGGACACCAAGAAGAACCCCGAAGGCACCGTCGTGGCCACCTACCCCGCCGCCGGCACCGGCGTGCAGGACTCCGAAAAGGACAAGGGCATCTACGTGGGCGTGGCCACCAAGGGCGATGGCACCGCCCTGCCGCTCGATGTGATGGGCAAGAGCGTGGACGACATCAAATCACAGCTGGAGTCCGAAGGCCACAGCGTGACCGTCGAAAAGCGCTTCTCCTCCAAACAGTACGTGGGCAAGGTGGCCGGCGCGGATCCCGCCCCCGGTTCCTCGCTTGATTCCGGCGATGACGTGACCTTGTACGAGGGCATCGACGCCACCAGCATGAAGGATGCCTTCACGGACAGCAATCTGCCCGAAACCGGAGGCGATGCGTTGCTCGGCACCACGGATGCGATCGATGGTCGGTGGTGCACCAACGACGGCCAGTGCATCACCATCGAGGATCATAAGATCACCGAGGGCGGCAGCGACAACTCCGACTACAACAGCTCGTACGACGGCTATCTGGTTGCCTGCGACGCCGTTCAGCAGGCATATTGCAGCAACTCAAATGCGGACTACCTGATCAACCAGGACTATGGCGCATTCGAACTGCTCCCCCACATCAGCCTCACCAACTTCTGGTCGAACGGCAAGATGTACGACAGCAATGGCGTGCATATGGACGATTCCTGGCCCAAGTCCGGCGAATACCATCTGCAGGACCTGTTCCTGGTGGTGCCCACCGGCGCCAATCTCGAAGGACTGGAGAGCAAGGGCTACTTCGATAAGGACGCCCTTGCCACCGCGAAGAAGGAGAAGGCCGTCGACACGGACCGTCCGTTCATCCTCTGGCGAGACCCTTCGAAGTACGAGACCACCACGGCACCGTACAGCGGCACCGGCATGAATTTCAACCCGTTCCTGCCATACAACGGCTACAGCGGCGATAAGTCCAATGTGGTCAAGATGAAGCCCGCGCCAAGCGACGCGAACGCCTATTACCGAGTGGAATCGTCCGACCCGGACTGGGATTCCCTGCCCGACGCCGAGGTCAAGGGCGCCGGCAAGGCCGCAAAATCCGGCTCCGACGATTCGGACAGCAAGTCCGACTCCAAGGCCGACACCGCCCTGTTCAAGAACGTCGCCGACCAATACCGGTTCTTCTCCACGGGCAATGGATCGGCATTCATTGACATGACCGTGAAGGACGACGGCAGCTTTACAGGCGAGGCGAACACCGCAGACATGAACTCCGGCGAACCCACGTACAAGGCACCGCGTATTACGTATCCGTTCTCCGGCAAGTTCTCCTCCATCAAGAAGAACAGCGCCGGCGGCTACGACCTGCAGTGCGACTCCTCGTCCTTCAAGTGGGAGAAGGATCAGTACACGGATGAAAGCGGTCTCAGCCCATGCGGCACCTGGCACTGGTACCCCGCCGGCACGCCGTGGTCGTCCATGGCATCGGGAGATAAGGTCAAGTACGCGCTGGCGTACGGCAGTCAGATGGACTCGTCGAGCTCCGACTCCTATAAGTCGAACCTGCTCTACGATGAGGACGCCGAGCGCTCCGCCTTCTACCCCTACTCCCAGAACTGATAGGCGAGGCTGAGGGAACACCTTCGCCTTACCGGCCATGCTCCCCTCAGCCCGCTCCGCGGCCAGCTCTCCTCAGAGAGGGGAGCCTTTTTGTTGGGCTCTGTTCAGCCATGATTGACATGCCCGCTCAGGGGCTACCCCTCAGTCGGCTTCGCCGCCAGCTCCCCTCACAGAGGGGAGCCTTCGCCGCCACGCGGCTCACCTCGCCTACGGGAAGTCCACCGGATTTCCCGCTTCACGGTTTAGCCAACAAACACTCAGCAACATCCCTGTGCCGGTACTGTGAACACCCGCCCGTCCACTGCACCGCTCTCCTACACTGTGTAGCCATGACGAGCTTGCGATTCCGCGAAGACGGCAGCTTCCGCGTGCTGCAGATGGCCGACGTGCAGGACGGCCCCGACGTACGGCCAGACACCATCCACCTCATCCGCGAGGCCATCCGCGCCTCCGACCCGGACCTCGTGGTCTTCACCGGCGATCAGATCCGCGGCTACGACCCCGCCTACATCGACACTTTCCTGCGTCGTCGCGGCGAGGAACCCGGTGCCCGCGTACGCGCAGTCACCGAAGTCGAGGCCAAACTGCGCGGCATCAAGCGTCACCCCGTCATCCGCGAGGCCGCAGGCAAGGCGGCCGGACGCATCGCCGACCGACTGACCGAGGCCGGCCGTCCCGTACCTGCCAAAATCAGCGCAATCGCCGGAATCACCAATGCCGGCACGGCCCCCGCAGATGCACCGGCGGGCTCCGACCCGGCGTCCCCGTCCTCCCCCGAACCCGCAGCAATCACAACCACACTCGCCCCGGACGCCCCCGCCACCATGGACGAACTCATGGACCAGACGCGCGAGAAGGTCCGCCGCACGTTCTCCGGATTCCTCGGGCCCATCGTGGAGGCCGGTGTCCCCTTCGCCGCCACCTACGGCAACCACGACTTCCAGTGCGGCATCCTCGCCGACGAGCAGGACGACATCTACCGCGAGTTCCCCGGTTGCCTCAACCCGCAGGACAGCCTGGAGCCCGGCACGTTCGCCCTGCCCATCGAGTCGTCGGACGGCTCGGGTCGCGTGGCCATGTCCGTCATGATGGTCAATTCCGGTGATTACGCCGGCAAACCCGAGGAGAACGACGCCCAGTACCCGGCGTACGTGGTCAACTCCCGCGGCCTCGATCTGGCCGATGCTGACGGCTACGGCACCCCCTCGCCCGAGGCCATCGACTGGCTGCGCGACGTCCAGACCGAACTCGGCGAGCGCAACGGCGATGGCAAGCCCGTGCCCGCCATCGCCTTCCAGCACATCCCCCCGCAGGAGTTCTACGACTGCCTGAAGGAGGTGCCCGCATGGACGCCGAATTCGGTGGAGGGCGCACGCTCCCATGCCGGCCACTGCTACGTGCTCGATCACACGGTCTGCCGTCCGGGCTCGCGCCTGGGCGAGGCCATCGGCTGCGCGGACGAGAACGTGGGCGAGGTGAGCACGCTGACCGAGGCCGGCGGGTACTTCGCGCTGTTCTGCGGGCACGACCACAAGAACGCCTTCGTGGGGCATGTGCATGGCATCGATCTGGGATACGCGCCCACCTGCGGCTTCGAATGCTACGGCCCGAAGTCGCGCTACCGCGGCATCCGCCTGTTCGAGTTCCACGAAAGCAACCCGGCCGGCTACGTGACGCGCATGCTCACGTGGGGCGATCTGGTGGGCCGCTACTCCAGCAATGAAGTGCGCGTCTGGTTCGAGGACCACTGCATCACCGACGCCATCGGCATCCGCAACGAGCTGCGACGCCCGCAGGTCTTCGCCGTCCTCGCCGGCGCCATGAGCCTCGGCTTCATCGCCATCATCCACTCCCTGCTCAAGCAGCGGTAGGGTGCGCTTACACCAGGTTGCTGTAGAAGGTTTCGCCGGAGCCGCTGGTCTCGTTCACCAGCGCCGGACCGGGCAAGGTGCTGGCCTGCCTGTCCGACCCGAAGTATCCGGCGCCCCAGCCCTTCATCGCGTCGCTCAGGCGCGACACGGCGTATCCCTTGGGGTAGAGCGTGAACTCCCCACATGGCGACATGCCATACGGTTCGGTGATGGTCACTTTGGCACCGTTCTCGTCGTACGAGTCGCCGACGGTGCCTTTGATCTTCAGCCCCTTGGTGTCGCACTGCAGGGTATAGGTGCCGTCGTCGTTCTTCTTGGCCGAGACGAATTTCCCGGAGAATTCCGACTGGCTGCGGGTGCCGCGCGGGTATTCGCTGCCACCGCCGCCCAGGTCGGTGTCGATATATGTGCCTTCGAACGTGCCGTCCTCGTGAACGGTCAGGCTGGTGCCCCAGCCGCCGGCACCGGATGAGAAACCGTATTCTTCGGCGGCTTCCTTCATCGCCTCCTTGAAGACCTTGTCGGCAGCCGTATTCGATTTGCCTTGGGCGGTGCTGGACGAATCGCCGGATGAGCCATCGGAATCCTTGGCGCCTTTGACGGCGAGGTTGGTCATGGAGTCCCAGTCATAGTCGCCGGTCTGATCGACCAGGTAGTAGGCGGTGGCGTCGCTCGCGGCGGGCTTGAACTTCACGTCGTTGGTGTCGTCGGTGGACGGCACGAACGGGTTGTCGTCCACGTTTTCCTTGGTCACCTTCACGCTGGTCTGGTCGTACAGCGCGGGGTCGCGGTAGAGGATGAACGTGCGATCGCCGTCCACGGCCTTCTGCTTGCCGGCGGCCTTGACCGAGTCCGCGTCGAAGTAGCCGCCGTCCTCTGCGGCCTTGATGTTAGCGCCGGCCGCCACGTAGACGAACAAATTGTTGGACTTCATCTCGTAGGTGGCGCTGCCGTCCCAGCCATCCGATTCGGAACGCGCCGACGGCACGCCGTTACGGCAACCATCGAACCACGTCGAGATCATCTGGCCGCCGCACATGGCGCCCTCGCCGCCGCTGCCGAAGTCGAACATGCCCCAGTTCTTGGTGATGAGGCGGTTCTTGGAACCACCCTCATATTTCTGCCCATCGGAAGTGATATCGATGGAGCAGCGAGCCACGTCCCCGCCGTTTGAGGCGAAGCACTGGCTGACCTCAGTGCCGTCCGATGAATCGCTGCCAGCCGAGGAGCCCCATGTCTGCGAAATGGTCGTATCACCATAGTCGTTTTCGCCGGCGCTCAGCGTCATGCAGTCCTTGTCGATGTCGGTGATGGTCGCCTTGCAGTACGTGCCGGTGATGGCGTCGCTCATCATGTACAGCGTGCGCGCGCCGGGCTGGGACTGGCCGGACGTGTCGATCATCAGATCGTTCACGCTGCCGGCGTCCACGCCCTGATACAGCGTGATGGACTCGCCCGAAGTCGTCGGCGAACCGGGTGCGGGATCTGCGCCGATCACCTTGCCGACCATGTTCTCGGAGGCGAAATGCCGCTTGACGGTCACGTCATAACCCTGCGATTCCAACTCGGAGCGCACGTCGGCCGCATCCTGCCCCACGATGTCCGCGCCGATACCGTCGCCCTTGCCGGCCACGCCGATGTAGATGCCCTCGTCGCGTTTGTCTTCGGGCAGTCCGGTGCCGGCGGCGGGGTAAGTGGCCACCACGGACCCTTCCGGCATGCGTTTCGTATCGTTGACGATGACCTTCTTGTAATGCACGGGTACGCCCATCGTGTTGAAGGTGGACGTCACCTGTTCGGCCTGCTTGCCGATGACGCCTTTCGGCACGCCCGGTCCGGCCGATTCCTGCACGGTGATCACCGCGCCTTTCGGCATACGCGCGCCCGGCTGGGTGCCCTTGTATCCGACGAACGAGCCCTCGGTTTTGCCGGAGAACACCTGCTCGGTCCGGGCGCCGAAACCCTTGGCCTTGAGCGCGGCGGTCACGTCCGAGGCCTTGACCTCCGCCGTCTGTCCGTCGCCGGTATCCGATGCCGCGACGGCGATGGACGCGGGATCCGGCAGCGAGCGACCGCCCCACAGTTCCGCCTTCCACGTGGCGAACAGCGCGATGCCGGCCACGACCAGCACGGCCAGCAACGCCGCCAACAGCAGCACCATCCGATCCGGTTTGGCCGGGGCCGCGGCCGTCGTCGGGGCCGCAGTGCCGGCGGGTGCGACGGGTACGGTAGTCGCCGCGACACCGGAGTGGACCACCGGACCGGACGGCGTGGCGGCAGTCGCGGGAGGCATCGGGACGCCTGTACCCGCAGGCGCGGGAACGGCCCCGGAATTCGCCGCCGGCCGGACGGGAACGGACGCGGTCTGCGGCAACGGAACCGCACCGGGCGCCGGAAGCCGCACACCGGATTGGCCGGCCGGCGTCGTCGCTCGTCCGCCTCGTCTCAGCGGCGCCCCGCACCCCACACAGAACTTATTGCCGTCCTTGTTGGCGGCACCACACCTCGCGCAGAACATCCTCGGTCTTCCCTCTATCCGAACGGTGCAATCGCGCACCATTCTAGTGCGCCGCGGTTTCCTGCGGCTCCGCAAGGGCCCACGAACGCCCACGGACAACCGCGTCCACCGCGAACACCCGCAAGCCTCAGCGCCGCCCTAGCCCTAGCCTCAGCGCCGGCCCATAAGAAGCCCCGGCCAACCCCGCGCGGCCGCGATGCATTCATGATACGATAGTAGTTGTCAGATGTCTGATAACTCAGCGTAGAGCCATCGCTCAGAGACCGGCGCGGATCCCACGCACTTGAGACGGCACCCGCACATGTCAGCACCGGACACCCCCGACAAGCACCCCGCACCCCCTATCGGGCCGGACCATATCGCAATGGGCACAAAACCGCGCCAATACCGGCGTTTCGCACTATTGTGGTTGGCAAGACCCGCCGGGGAGAACGGCTTTCATCAACCGCGGCGGCAACGTCGCGACCCCGCAAGGACGAACAAGACAAGGAGCGTATCATGAGCAACCCATCCGGTCCGGCCGCACTTGAGACGCCGACCCAGACCGGGGAATCGACCCAATCGCACAACGATGAGGCCCCATACGAATATACCCAGCAGGAACTGGCGTTGCTGGCCCGTCTGTCGCTGCAAAGCACATCATCCGTCGTCCCCCCGCGCAGCCGTTGCGACGAGACGATGGACGCCATCAAGTCCTACATCCTGCACGAGCATCTGCAGCCCGGAGACGTGCTGCCGACCGAGGCGCAGCTGTGCAACACCATCGGCGCCTCCCGTTCCTCGGTGCGCGAGGCGGTGCGCAAGCTCGAGGCACTGAACATCGTCAATGTGGAGCATGGCAAAGGAACCTTCGTCGGGTCGCTGTCCTTGGACCCGATGGTGGAGACGCTCGCCTTCCGCTCCATGGTGTCCGTGGGCAAGAACTTCGCCGACCTGCAGGATGTGGTCCAGCTGCGGCGGTTCCTTGACCTCGGTTGTGCCGACGAGGTGGTGGCGTCGCTGGCGAACAGCGAGCAGCCGCATCTCATGAAGCTCGCCGATTCCATGACCGCCACCGCGAAGGACGGCAAGACCTTCCTTGCGCTCGACATCGAATTCCACATGGGCATCCTCGATTCGCTGGACAACACCATCGTCAAGCAGATGGTCCGGTCGCTTTGGCTGGTCCATATGGCGGTGCTTCCCCAGCTCGGGCTGCCGGTCTCCAGCGAACTCGATCGCACCGCGTCGGCCCACCGCCGCATGCTCGACGCCGCGCTGGCGGGCGACGTCGAGGCGTATCGCAAGGCCGTCATCGACCATTACGAGCCCATCGAATCCATCCTCAAGCAGCGCATCGAAGACGGCGACGAGTAACCCATCCCTTCCTCCAAATCCAAGAAGGCGGGGTCCGTTCCGGGAACATTTCCGGAAACCGACCCCGCCTTCATTCGGGAGGAGGGAAGGAAACGAATAGGCTCTGTTACACCAAGATTGACATACCCCCTATTCTTGGCTCCCCTTGTCAGGGGAGCTGTCGGCGAAGCCGACTGAGGGGTAGTCAGACATGGATTCATGTCAATCTTGGTTTAACAGCGCCAACGAATAAGACCAAAGGACCACCCGGCTCCTTTATCAGAGGAGCCCTCAGCCGCATGTCCGACTGAGGGGTGGCCGATAACTAGATGCCCTGCCAGGCGGGCTTGTGCTCGTACGAGTACCGGTAGTAGTCCTTGTGCCTCAGCCTGGAGGCCGCCGCCTCGTCCACGATGATCGTGGCGTGCGGGTGCAGCTGCAGCGCGGACGCCGGGCAGAACGCCGAAACGCCGCCCTCCACGGTCTCCGCCACCGCCTCGGCCTTGCCGGCGCCGAACGCCAGCAGCACCAGATGCCGCGCCTTGAGGATCGTGCCGATGCCCTGCGTGATGCAGTGCGTGGGCACCTGCGCGAGATCGTCGTCGAAGAACCGCGCGTTGTCGATGCGTGTCTGCTCGGTCAGCGTCTTGACTCGCGTGCCCGAGGCCAGCGACGAGCCGGGCTCGTTGAAGCCCACGTGACCGTCCGTGCCGATGCCGAGGATCTGCACGTCGATGCCGCCGGCGGCCTCGATCGCCGCGTCATAGGCCGGGCCGGCACCCGCGATCCGTTCGCCGTCGGACAGGGGCGCGCCTTCTAGGATGTCGCCGGGCACGTGCACCTTGGCCGGATCCAGGCCCAGCGGCTCGACCACCGTGCGGTGGATCGTCGCATGGTAGGACTCGGGGTGGGTCAGCGGCAGGCCGAGATACTCGTCCAGCGCGAACCCGCGCACCTGCGAGACGTCGATGGATTCGGCCTCGACGATGCCGGCCAGCGCACGGTATGCGGCCAACGGGCTCGACCCGGTGGCCAGTCCCAGCACCGCGTCCGGCTTCGCCTTGATGAGGTCGGCCACGCACCGGCCGTAGATCGCGCCGGCTTCGGCTTCGTCCTTGACAATGATGACTTCCGCCATGGGGAGATTCCTTTCTGGTTCGGGTCAGTTCAGGTCAGTTCGGGCCAGCCGCTCAGGCCTCGGCGACCACGGTGGAGGCGCTGACCTCCTCGGCGGTGCGCACCGGCTCCAGGCCGCATTCGCGCAGCACGCCGGCCACGGCCTCCACGTTCGCGCCCGTCAGCGCGCGCACCGGATTGGGCATCTGGTTGGTCTCGAAGATGCCGAGCAACGCCATGGCGGTCTTGAACGCGCCCACGCCGGCGCCGAATCCGGAGACCCCGGAGGTGACGTTCACGATGTTCATCAGCGCGGCGAGCTTGTCCTGCTCGGTGCGCACGGTGGCCCAGTCGCCGGCCTCGTAGGCCTGCCACATGCGCACGTAGCCGGTGCACTCCACGTTGCCCAGGCCCGGCACGCTGCCGTCGGCGCCGGCCATGTAGGCGCCGTCGACCACGACCTCCTGACCGGTGAGCAGCACCAGCGGATGGCCGGCCTTGCGGTTGGCGTCGCACAGGAAGCGGAAGGAGACGTCGTCGTTGGAGGAGTCCTTGACGCCGGTGAGCACGCCGTCAAGGCCGAGGCGGATGAGCAGGTCGCCGGGCAGCTTGACGTGCACGCACACGGGGATGTCGTAGGCGAACAGCGGCAGGTCCACGGCCTCGTGGATCAGGCGGAAGTGGTTCTCGATCTCGGGCAGGCCGCCGAGCGCGTAGAACGGTGCGGTGGCCACGATGGCGTCCGCGCCGAGTTCGGCGGCGACCTTGGCGTGGGCGATGACGCGCTCGGTCTCGGTGTCGATGCAGCCGACAAGCACCGGCACGCGGCCGGCGGTGAATTCGATGGCGGCCTCGATGATCTCACGGCGGCGTTCGTCGGTGCTGAAGGCCACCTCGCCGGAGGAGCCGAGGAAGAACAGGCCGTTCACGCCGGCCTCGACGAGACGGTCGATGGAGCGCTTGAAGCTGGCGCGGTCGAGCTGGCGGTCAGCGGTCAGCGGGGTCACGACCGGAGGGATTACGCCGCGGAAAGTGGTGTTCATGATGGTGGTTCCTTGTGTGTCTGTCGCTTCGTTGGAAGACGTTTGGATGGGTATCGATGGATGGGAATCAATCGGCCCGGCGGCCGCGCGGCGACCGGACCCGCGCAGGGACGGCCCACCGGTGGGAATCCTCGACGATTCCCGCCGGACAGGCCCTGCATCTGCGTCGGATGCGCCGGACGCTCAGATGCACTCTTCCGGAGTCGGGTGCAGCAGCGAGGGCGCCGCGCCCAGCAGCAGCTTCGTGTAGTCGTCCTGCGGGTTGTTCAGCACGTCCTTGGCCTCGCCGTGCTCGACGATGGTGCCGTGGTTCATCACCACGATCTCGTCGGAGACGTAGCGGACCGTCTGGATGTCATGGCTGATGAACACCATCGACAGGCCGAGCGACTTCTTCAGATCGGACAACAGGTTGAGGATCTGCGCGCGCACGGACACATCCAGTGCGGAGGTCGGCTCGTCGGCGATGATCGCGTCCGGGTTGAGCGAGAGCGCGCGGGCGATGGCCACGCGCTGGCGCTGGCCGCCGGACAGCTGGCCCGGCAGCGCGTTCAGCGCGGACTTCGGCAGGCCGACCATGTCGATGAGCTCGTAGGCGCGCTTGCGGCGGGCCGCCGAGTCACCGAGCTTGTGCACCACGAGCGGGTCCATGAGCTGGTCCTGCACGCTCATGCGGGCGTTGAGCGCGGTGGCCGGGTCCTGGAAGACCACGGAGACCACGCGGCCGATGTCCATGCGCTCCTTGGCGGTGCGCTTGGTCACGTCCTGTCCCTTGAAGAACACATGGCCGCCGGTGACGGTCTGCAGGCCGCACATCACGTTGGCCGTGGTGGACTTGCCGCAGCCGGACTCGCCCACGATGCCGATCGTGCGTCCGGGCATGAGCTTGAGGTTCACCTTGTTGACCGCCGTCACCTTCTTGGGGTGGAACAGCGTGCCGGCGCGTGTGGTGAACACGACTTCGGCGTCCCTCAGCTCGATGATCGGGGTTGCGTTGCTGTTGGTCTTGCTGTTCATCGCTGTGCTCCCTTCAGGGCTTCCGCGGCCTCACGCTCGGCCACTTCCGGCGTGGGCGCGAACCAGTCGTAGGTGAAGGCGGGTGCGGGTGCGGGCTCCGGGTCGTCGGGCAGGCAGGCCACCATGTGCTGGGTGCCGGGCACGCGCTTCATGACCGGGTGGATGTCGAGTCCACGGTCCGGGTGCGAGGAGCGCGGCGCGAAGCGGTCGCCCTTGGGGAAGTCCGCCGGCGAGGGCACGGTGCCGGGCACCTGGTGGAGGCGTCCCTGTCCGGCCTCGATGGAGGTGACGGAACCGAGCAGGCCGCGGGTGTACTCGTGGCGGGGATCGGTGAGGATCTCCTTGGTGGACGCCTGCTCGACGACCTGGCCGGCGTACATGACGGTCACCGAGTGGGCGACCTTGGCCACGAGCGCCAGGTCATGGCTGACGAAGATCATCGCGAAGCCGAGCTTCTCGCGCAGCTCGTTGAGCAGGTCGATGACCTGCTTCTGCACGGTCACGTCGAGTGCGGTGGTCGGCTCGTCGGCGATGATGAGCTTCGGGTCGCGGGTCAGTGCCATGGCGATGAGCACGCGCTGGCGCTGGCCGCCGGACAGCTCGTGCGGATAGGACTCCAGCGTGCGCTTCGGGTCGAGGCCCACCAGTTCGAGCAGCTCCTCGGCGGTGCGGGTGCCGCCGCGCTTGGTCAGCTGCTTCATCTGCGCCTTGATGAGCATGGACGGGTTGAGGCTGGAGAGCGCGTCCTGGTAGACCATGGCGATCTCATGGCCGCGCAGGGCGTTGTGCTCCTTGGGGCTCATGCCCACGAGGTTCTTGCCGTCGAACAGGATCTCGCCGCTGATCTCGGCACGCGGGTCGAGCAGGCCCATGATGGCCAGCGAGGTGATGGACTTGCCGCAGCCGGACTCGCCCACCAGGCCCATGGTCTGTCCGGCGCGCACGGCGAAGGACAGGTGGTCGACCACGTTCACGTCGCCGTGGCGCGGGAACTTGATGCACAGGTCGCGCACCTCGATGACCGGCTTGGCGGTGGACAGCGGGATGAAGCGGTCCTTGCGCTTGAGCTCGGCCTCACGCAGCTGCTCGAGGCGCTGGTCGAGGCTCTCCTTCTGGGCGGCGTAGGCGGCCACCGGATCCACAAGCAGGCGGTCCTCCTTGCGGCTGAGCTCCTTGCCCTCCTCGCTCTGCTGGATGGGGGCGGTGGGGGCGGCCACCATGGCGTCGGTGATGCCCTCGGACAGGATGTTGAGGCACAGCACGGTGATCATGATCGCCAGGCCCGGGAACATGGCCTGCCACCAGTAGCCGTAGAGCACGCCGGCCTTGGCGGAGGACAGGATGTTGCCCCAGGTCGGGGTCGGCTCGGGGATGCCCGCGTTGATGAACGACAGGGAGGCCTCGAACACGATGGCGTCGGCCACGGAGAGCGTGGTGAACACCATGACGGGGGCCGCGATGTTGCGCGTGACGTGCTTGAAGAGGATCCACGGGGCGCGGGCGCCGGAGACGATCACCGCACGCACGTAGTCCTTGCCGTACTCGCTGATGATGTTGGCTCGCACGATGCGGGCCACCTGCGGCACGTACAGCACGCCGATGGAGATGATGATGCCGATCATCGACTGGCCAAGGATGGAGACGAACACCGCGGCGAGCGCGATGGTCGGCACAGACATGACCACGTCGATCAGTCGCATGATGATCTCGGACACCCAGGTGCGCGAGACGGCGGCCACGGCACCGATGATGGAGCCGACGACCAGGGCGAACGCGATGGAGCTCAGGCCGATGACCAGCGAGTACCGTGCACCGTAGATGACGCGGGAGAAGACGTCGCGGCCGAGGTTGTCGGTGCCGAACCAGTGGTCGGCGGTGGGTGCTTGGTAGCTGAGGGTGATCTCGGTCGGGTTGTGCGGGGTCACGACGGACGCGAAGATCGCGGCCAGCGCGAGCACCGCGATGACGATGACCGAGATGCGCGTGCCGATGCTCATGCTCGACCAGCGCTTGACCCTGACCTTGGTATTGGGCTTGCTGAATTCGCGGGTTGCGTTGTTGCTTCCAAACATCGTCACACCGTCCTGATTCGCGGGTTGATGAGGACATAGAGCAGGTCGACGATCACGTTGACCACCATGAAGGCCAGCGCCACGACCAGCGCCACGCCCTGCACGAGGGTCGGCTGGTTGTTGTTGATGCCGTCGAACATCGCGGTGCCCATGCCGGGCAGGGCGAAGATGACCTCGATGACGATGGCGCCGCCCATGAGGTAGCCGATCTTCATGCCGAGCATGGTGACCGGGGTGATCAGGGCGTTGCGGAACACGTTGCGGGCCACGACCACGCCCTTGGGCACGCCGGCGCCGATGGCGGTGCGCACGTAGTCCTTGTCGAGCTCCTCGACCATGGAGGTGCGGATGATGCGGGTGAGGGAGCCGGCCACGGGCAGGCCGAGCGCGAAGCTGGGCATGGCCATGCGGGCCAGGTATCCGGCCGGATCCTGGGTGAAGGCGGGCAGGTCGCCGGCGCCGGGCAGCCAGGCCATCTTGATCTGCAGCGCGTAGATGAGGAGCACGCCGAGCCAGAAGGACGGGGTGGCGATGGCGATGATGGAGACCACGCGGATGGCCTGGTCGACCCAGGTGTCGCGGTAGAGGGCGGCCAGCACGCCGAAGATGACGGCGAAGACGATGGCGATGAGCAGGCCGATGAAGGTCAGCTGGAGGGTGATGGGGAACGCGGTGGCGATGCGGCCGCTCACCGGGTCCTTGTTGACGCCGTATACGCCGAGGTCGCCGCGCAGCAAGCCGCCGAGGTAGGAGAAGAACTGCTCCCACCAGGGGCGGTCGAAGCCCATCTCGTGGCGGTAGGCGGCGAGCGCCTGCGGGGTGGCGTTCTCGCCGAGGGCGGCGACGGCGGGGTCGTACTGGGAGAAGGACATCAGGAAGTAGACCAGCAGGGTCACTCCGAATGCCATGAACGGCAGGGCGATCAGTCGTCTGCCGAGGAGGCGTAGCAGGTTGTTCAATGGGACTCCCTTGTCGGATTGTTCAAGACAGGTGATTCAGGATGGTTCGGGAATGGCATGCGGGCCGGTACTCCATCGGGCTTAAACCGCTGCATTCCTTTCCTCGGCTCCCCTTGTCAGGGGAACTGTCACGAAGTGACTGAGGGGTAGTCGGAACCCATCGCATCAGATCCGAAGACCAGCTCGATGAACGGCATGGCCCTCCCGCCTCGCGGACGTTCAGTGGCCCGCGGGACGGGAGGGCCGTTCGATGATGGTGGGTTTTCGCTACCGGCGGGACGTTACTTGTTCAGCTCGGCGTTCACGAGGTTGATGCCGGTCGAACCGATCGCGTCGACGCTCTTGAACACGCCCTTCTTGAAGGCGGTGGTCGTCTGGCGGTGGAACAGCGGGTAGAGCGGGACCTCCTCGCTGAGCAGGTCGAAGCACTGGTTCCAGTAGTCCTGGCGCTCGTCGTCGCTGGAGGCGTCCAGGGCCTTGTCCATCAGCTCGTGGAGCTCGGTGTAGCCCTCGGAGCCGTTCCAGAAGGTACGGGTCTTGGTCCAGGCGTTGTCGCCGTACCACCAGTTCATCAGCAGGTCGGGGTCGTTACCGAACACGGACGGGTCGCCGGGGGCGAGCACCATGGAGAAGTCGGCGTCTTCCTTGTCGGTGATGTTCGGGTAGAGGGCGGAGGACGCCATCGACTGGATGTCCACGGTCATGCCGATCTCGGCCAGATCGTTCTTGATCTGCGGGGCCAGCTGGGTGATCCAGGAGTGGTCGGTGGTGTAGAGGGTGAACTTGAGGTCACCGGTGACGCCGGCCTCCTTGAGCAGTTCCTTGGCCTTCTCCACGTTCTTGGTGTAGACGTTGCTGGCCTTGTGGTAGTTCGAGAAGTTCTCGGGCAGGAAGCTGGTGGCCGCGGTGGCCTGGCCGGACATCTGGTTGTCGATGAGCTTCTGGGTGTCGATCGCGTAGAAGACGGCCTGGCGGACTTCCTTCTTGTCGAACGGGGCCTTCTTGGTGTTGAACATCAGGAACGGCAGGTTGAAGCCCTGCACGGTCTCCAGTTCGGAGCCGGAGGATTCAAGGGTCTTGAAGGCGTTGGCGGGGACCATCTCCATCACGTCCACCTTGCCGGCCTGCATGGCGGTGACGCGGGCGGTGTCGTCCACGGACACGTTCCACACCATGTGCGCGGCCTGGGCGGGGTAGTCGCCGTTGTACTGGTCGTTCTTGTCGAACTTGACCTGCTGGTCGGTGATCTCCGTGTACTTCCACGGACCGGAGCCGATCGGCTGGGCCTTGAGGTCCTCGTCGCTCATCGAGGAGGGGACGATCTGGATGAGGGCGAGGCGCTGCTTGAACATCGGGAACGCGCGGGTGAGCTTGAAGGTCACTTCGGTGTCGGACTTGGCCTCGACGGAGTCGATGAAGTCGAGCATGGAGATGTACAGGCTGCCTTCGGCGGTGGTGCGCTTGTAGGAGGAGACCACGTCGTCGGCGGTGACCGCCTTGCCGTCGGAGAACTTGGCTCCGTCGCGCAGGGTGACGACGTACTCGGTGTCGGAGACCTGCTCCGGCTCACCGGCGGCGAGGGCGTTGAACACGGAGTAGTCCGTGTAGTTGAGCGCGTACAGCGGCTCGGTCACATGCCAGTTGCCGGCCATGGCGAGGGCGCTGGACGTGGTGGACGGCGAGAAGTCGCGGGTTGCGTACGCGACCTGTGCGGTGATGGTGTCGGCCACCGCCGTGCCGCCCTTCGCCGTGCTCTGGGTGTTGCCACCGCCGCCGCATCCGGCGAGCAGCATGAGGCCCGCGACGGTCGCCGCCACGGCAGCCTTGAACTTTCCATTCTTCCTGATCATTGGTTCTCCTCGTCGTTGAGTGAATGTAGGACCATCGTTCGAAGCGAGACGGTGCCTTTCTTGAAGTGAGATGGGTGATGATTCTTGATGATTGGTAATTGGTGATGGGTTCTTGCCATGCCGATCTCTCGGTTGGAGGTCCAGTGTGAACCCTTAACGTCGTCGTCGAACTGATTTAATGATAAGACGTCTGATGTCTGATTTCAAGTCGGGAGTGTTGTGGCTTTGCTGGAACGCAGAGGCGGCGGCTGCAATGGCCGAAACGACTGGAATTCAGCCGGAATCAGCCATTGCGAACCGCCGCCCTTCGGTTTTTCAAATCACAGCTGCGCCACGAGAACCAGTCTCACCTCGGCTCCCCTTGTCAGGGGAGCTGGCGGCGAATCCGACTGAGGGGTAGTCGATTCGAGCCGCATCTTGATCACAGCTGCGCCACGAACCAGCGCGTGATGCTCGTCGGATGCGTGATCGCCGTGCCCACCACGGCGGCCCACGCGCCGGCGGCCATCACCTGATGCAGCTGGGCCGGCGTGTGGATGCGCCCCTCACACAGCACCGGCACGTCGGGGAACGCCTCGATCATCTGGCCGAGCAGTTCGAAGTCCGGCCCGTCGGTTTTCGGCCGGTCGCCCGTATAGCCGGACAGTGTGGTGGAGATGATGTCGGTGCCGGCATCGACGGCGCGCTCGGCGTCGGCGAAGCTGCCGCAGTCGGCCATCACAAGCACGCCTTCGTCGTGCAGGGCGTGCACGGTGTCCGCGTAGGTCAGGCCGTCCGGTCGCGGGCGTCCGGTCGCGTCGATGGCGACGATATCCGCGCCGGCCGCCGCGCAGCAGCGCGCGTGACGCAGGGTCGGCGTGATGTACACACCCTCCTCGCCGTCCTTCCAGATGCCGATCACCGGCACGCTCACCTGGCCTTTGATGGCCGCGATGTCCGCGAGGCCCTGGCACCGGATGCCCACGGCACCGCCTTCGACGGCCGCCATGGCCATCTGCGCCATCGTCTCCGGGTGGCGCAGCGGCTCGCCCGGATACGCCTGGCAGCTCACCACGAGCCCGCCCTTGATTCGTTCAATCGTCTGATGCATAGTCATTGCTCCCCGCTCCCTCGGCTCCCCTTGTCAGGGGAGCTGTCGGCGAAGCCGACTGAGGGGTAGTACCTCGAAATCAACATGAATTCAGCGCAATCGTTATCGAGACTGCACATACCGATCCACGGCCGCGGCCGCACCGATGAGCGGCGCGTCACCGCCGAGTTCGCCCTCGACCAGCGGCGTGGGCTTGACCAGCGCGAGCGCCGATTCCTCGAATCCGGCGCGCAGGGCATCCCACCAGATCGGCCCGGCCTTGACCACCGATCCGGACACCACGATCACGTCCGGGTCGACGAGGTTGCCCATACCGCCGATGCATTCGCCGAGCGCCCGGGCGCTGTCGGCCAGCACGGCGCACGCCAGCGGTTCGCCCGCTGCGGCCCGCGAGGCCATATCCGCGCCGCTCTGCACCAGCTCGGGAACATCGCCATCGATTTCGGCCGCGGCAGCCGCACTCCCCGTACACATCTCCTCGCGGCGCCGGTTGTACAGGTCCTTCAGACCCGTGCCAGACGCCACCGGTTCGATATGCCCTTCGTAAGTACCGCACGAGCAGAGGAATCCCCGGCCCAGCGCGCTCGGTACGTGCCCGGCATGGCCCGCCACGCCGTGTGCGCCGGCGAACAGCTCGCCGTCCACCACGATGGCGCCGCCGATGCCGGTGCCCACGCCGATCGAAAGCACCACGCCCTTGCCGCGGCCGGCTCCGTAGCTGGCTTCGCCAAGCCCATGCGCGCCCACGTCGCCGATCATGCGCACCGGCAGATCGGTCACTTCGGCGAAGGCGTCGTAGATACGCTGGCCCTTCCAGCCAGGCAGGATGTCGGTGGCGGAGACGATCACGCCGGTCTCACTGTCCGGCACGCCAGCCGCCGCGATGCCGATGCCCGCGATCGTCATGCCTTCGGCCGCGGCCGATTCCAATTGACGTACGGCGAGCGCCACGATGCGACCCTTAAGGTCGTCGCCGCCACGCGCGGCTTCGGTCGGTATCGCGCAGCGGCCCGTCACCACGGGAGTTTCGCCGGCCGAGGCCGGCAGCGTCACGAATCCCGAGGCGACTTTGGTGCCGCCGATGTCGAATGCCAGATACGTGGGCCTTGCTCCCCCGCTCATGACACGGCCGCCCGGTAGATGCGCTCCAGATAGCCGAGCCGCTCTTCGATGGTCGCATCCTTGGGCACGCACACCTTAGCACCCAGATAATCGAGCGGCGTCCCCTGCACGTATGTGGCCCGCACGGTCTCCGCAATCGCGTCGGCGTCCATGAGCGAGGTCGGCTCGTCCGGGCTCATGGGCAGATGGCCGTCGATCCAGCCGTATCCGTACTGGGTTTCCTCAGGACCGGCCCCGGAGAACATGAGGCCCTTGAGCACGCCGGCCCGCGCGGCCTCGCTTACATGCTCGACCGCGGTGGAGGCGGCACGGCCTTCCACCACGGATCTGCCCCAGTTCACGGTCAGACCGATGCCTGCCTGTTCGCACAATTCGATTTCGTCCTCGATGGGCAGGAATCCCTTTTCCGGTTTCTGCCCGTCAATGTACTTGTCGCAGTGCTCGATCACCAGCTTCGCCCCGGACCAGTCCCACTGCGCAAGCTCCTCCAGTGAGGCGGCCATGGCGTTACGGTCGGCCTTGGCGGTGGGAGCCGAATGCACTTCGACGAACCGGACGTCCTGACTGCCGCGCCACTGCGTGAAGTCGGCGAGCGCATCGCGCACCTGCTTCATGAAGTCGAGCGCGGCCCAACGCCCGTCCTCGTCCGGGCTGGCGAGGCCGAAGTTCGCGTCCTTCCATACGTGCTGCATGGTTCCGGGAATAACGGTGATGGTGTTGCCGTGCCAATGGACGGGCAGGATGCCGGCAAGCCAGATGCGGCCGGCGGTTTCCGCGAGGTCGCCGGGGAAAGGCAGCTCGGTGCCGCTCACCCAGGGCTGCCTCCCCAACAGGTTGTAGTAGTCCTCCTGGGCTTCGCGCCCTGGAGGCAGCGACGCATAGGCGCCGACGACGAATGATGGCATGCTGGTTTCCTCCTTGAAAAGCTGGTGCCAAGACAACCCTATCCTACTATCATCAGACGTCTGATGTCTAATCTCTGGAGCGTCCGCCCCTTCTTGGCTCCCCTATCGGACGAACTGTCGGCGAAATGGACCGGAGGACAGTCTCACGAAAGCCGATGTCACCGTCGATGCAACATCGTCGACGGTCTTACAGAAACAGGCTGATGCCGCGGCGCGCCATGCAGTAGGCGTTGCCCAGCCAGGTATGACGCGAGTTGGGCCAGACGGCACCGAGTCGCGGCGCGTTCTGGCTCATCCAGATGGATGGCACACGCCCGTCCGCCGAACGCGAGCCGAGCAGGTTGAAACCGTTCTTCTCCAGCAGCCACTCCGGGTGCTGGGTGGCGATGGCCAGTCCCTCCTCCAGGGTGAGCGGCAGACGTTCGTCCGAGTCGATGAGCTTGCGGGCCACGTCCGGCTCGCGATTGATATAGCAGGTGCCGGTGTGCGGTTCGACCACCAGATAGAACGGCCCCTCCGGCGGCTCGAAGCCGTCCTGCGGCAGGAAACTGGCGATATCGCGCGGGGGCATGGTGGTGAATCCGGCCATGCGGTTGATGGAGGTTCGCGCGATCAGCGATTCGGGCGAGACCAGCTCGCGCGTGGGCACCAGCAGGATGTTCGGCCCCAGATCGGCCCCTTCCAGAGCCTCGATGAGCGGCCGGGCCAGCGACCGGAAGGCCGCGGCGGACATATCCGCCACATCCGGGTATCCGAGGGCCACGATACGGTCAAGCTGCTTCTGCGCCTCTACTGATGCGATAGACATGGCTACCAGCGTAGCGCGTCGCCATGTCGGGCGGCCCGCGGCCCAGCCATCATGCGGAAGAGCGCACACCGCGGCCCGGCCGATTCCGTAAGATTGAGATTTACGTGTGTATACCCATCCATCTGACCCAAGGGGTTGATATGTCCGAAAAGTTGAAGGTCGGCATTCTGGGCGCCACCGGCATGGTCGGCCAGCGCTTCATCACGCTGCTGGAGAATCATCCGTGGTTCGAGCTGACCACGCTCGCCGCTTCCGCGCACAGCGCCGGCAAGACGTATGAGGAGGCCGTCGGCGACCGTTGGAAGATGGAGACGCCGATGCCCGAGTTCGTCAAGCACATGACGGTGCTCGATGGCGACGACGTGGAGAACGTGGCCAAGGACGTGGACTTCATGTTCTCCGCCGTGAACATGCCCAAGGACCAGATCCGCGCCATCGAGGAGCGTTACGCCAAGACCGAGACCCCGGTGGTCTCCAACAACAGCGCCCACCGCTGGACCCCGGACGTGCCGATGGTGGTGCCGGAGATCAACCCGGAGCACTTCGCCGTGATCGAGCACCAGCGCAAGCGTCTGGGCACCACGCGCGGCTTCATCGCCGTCAAGCCCAACTGCTCCATCCAGGCGTACACCCCGGCCCTGGCCGCGTGGAAGGAATTCGAGCCGCGCGAGGTGGTCGTGAGCACCTACCAGGCGATTTCCGGCGCGGGCAAGACCTTCAAGGACTGGCCCGAGATGGTGGGCAACATCATCCCGTTCATCTCCGGCGAAGAGGCCAAGAGCGAGAAGGAGCCGCTCAAGGTGTTCGGCCATGTGGACGCCGCCAAGGGCGAGATCGTGCCGTTCGACGGCCCGCTGAAGATCACGTCCCAGTGCATTCGCGTGCCCGTGCTCAATGGCCACACCGCCACCGTGTTCCTGAACCTCGGCAAGAAGGCCACCAAGGAGGAGCTCATCGACCGCCTGGTGAACTACACCTCCGAGGCCGCCAAGCTGGGCCTGCCGCACGCGCCGAAGCAGTTCATCCAGTACCTCACGGAGGACGATCGTCCGCAGGTCAAGCTGGATGTGGATTACGAGGGCGGCATGGGCGTCTCCATCGGCCGTCTGCGCGAGGATTCCATCTTCGATTGGAAGTTCGTGGGTCTGGCCCACAACACCCTGCGCGGTGCCGCCGGCGGCGCGCTCGAATGCGCCGAAATGCTCAAGGCCCTCGGCTATATCACCAAGAAGTAGCCTTTCATGGCTCCCCTCGTCAGGACATCGCCGTGAGGCAAACAGCAGAGCTGTTTGTAGGCGATGTGCGAGACGACAGTCGAGCCAGTGGACTGCGAACGAAGTTCGTCCTTAATTGCAGGACGAGCTGTCGTCGAAGACGACTGAGGGGAGCCGCGGTTCAGACCCGCATGGCTCCCCTCAGTCAGCTACGCTGACAGCTCCCCTCGGAGAGGGGAGCCAAATTCATATGTCCGCAAAAACTCAGCGACCGGTACCGCCGTACACCACGGCCTCGATCTGCGTGGCGTCCAAGCCGTACACGGTGTGCAGCGCCTTGACGGCCTCATTGAGCTGCTCCAGCGGCACCAGGGCGGCGATACGGATCTCGGAGGTCGAGATCATGAGCACGTTGATGCCCTTGTCGCTCAGCGCGCGGAAGAACTTGGCGGCCAGACCGGAGTGGGTCTTCATGCCGACGCCCACCACGGCCACCTTGCCCACATTGGTGTTGATGTCGAAGGAGTGGTAACCCAGCTCCTCCTGCTTGTCGAGCAGCGTGTCCTGCACCTGCTTGACGGCGGCCTCCGGCACGGTGAAGGAGATGTCCGCGGTGCCCACGGACGCGCCGGCCTGCACGATCATGTCTACGTTCACGCCGGCGGAAGCCAGCTCGGTGAACACCTTGGCGGCCATGCCCGGCTCGTTCGGCACGCCGCGCACGGTGGCCAGCGCCTCGGAACGGTCGTGGGCGATGCCGGAGATCACCGGCGCCTCGGGGCCGAGGTCGGGGAACAGATCACCCATGGATTTCGCTTCTTCTTCAGTCATGTCTTGCCTTGTCTTGCTTGATTGTCTTACGTTTTTCTGATGACCGACGCCATTCGCCCGCGCGCCGGCGGACGGACCATCCCGTCAGTCGAGGTTCGGCAGCGTGCGCGGGTCCACGCCGTTCGGCACCACCAGCGTGCCCGGACGGTGGGAGAAGGACGAACGCACATGCAGCGGCATGTTGAACCGCTGGGCGTACTCCACGCAGCGCAGGGCCAGCACCTTGGAGCCGCAGGAGGCCATCTCCAGGATGGAGTCGTAGTCGATGACCGGGATGCGGCGGGCAGCCGGCACGATGCGCGGGTCGGCGGTGAAGATGCCGTCCACATCGGTGTAGATCTCGCAGATGTCGGCACCGAGGGCCACGGCGAGCGCCACGGCGGACGTGTCGGAGCCGCCACGGCCGAGCGTGGTGGCGTCACCCTTGGCGTTGATGCCCTGGAAGCCGGCCACGATGGCGATGTCCCCCAAGGCCAGCGCGTTCTTCACGCGATCCGGCTTGACGGACTTGATGTGCGCCGCGCCGTACCGGGCGTCGGTGAAGAAGCCGGCCTGCTGCCCGGTGAAGGAGTGGGCGCGGCTGCCTTCCGCATGGATGGCCATGGCCAGCAGACTCATGGAGATGCGCTCACCGGCGGTCATCAGCATGTCCATCTCGCGCTCGGGCGGGTTGGAGTCGATGCTCAGCGCCTGGTCGATGAGGTCGTCGGTGGTGTCGCCCATGGCGGAGACCACCACGGCCACCTTGTTGCCCTTCTTCTCCGTTTCCACAACGCGCTTGGCCACACGTTTGATCGAATCGGTATCGGCGACCGAGGAGCCGCCGTACTTCTGCACGATGAGAGCCACTGCTGTCCTTTGTTCTTCTCTTAGGGGACGTTTGCCGAACATTCTACGCAAACGCAACGATTATAAGGACCGCCGTCCTCGCCCCGCGGACCGCCACCGGCATGTGGACAGTACCGTCCGGCCCACGCTTACGGGTCACGCCGTCCGTGACCTGCACTTCCCCACCGCACAATCGATGCCAGACGATTCGCCGCCGTCTGCCCCGTCAGCCGAATCACCGAACCCGACAAACCGGATTCAGCGAACTTTCAGGATGATGCCAGAGGTCTTTGCGCCGCCCGCATCGTTCCTCCCAAGTTCGTACGGTTATATATCAATTACCGGCGAACGAAAGCGAACCGGAGGGGGTTTCCGCAGATCCTCATAATTGAACCTTTCTTCTTCTCCTTCTTCTTCCTCTCTCAGGGCCCGGACTCATCACCCGGGCCCTTTCCTTTTGCGCTCCAACCGGCCATTTGCACCGGACTCCCGGCGCGGGTAACGTGTCGCACAGCGGCATAGGGGCGTATCGGAGACGGAGGAATCGACCATGGCTTCTGTAAGCGGACGGCATACGAGCAAGCACGCCGCTCCCCGACGCTCCGAAAAGCCGGTCTCGTCAAATGCCGACGCCGCAGTCGAATCGCACGAACCATCACGCGATAAACGGCCGGACGGCCTCGAACCGCAACCGATCGCAACCGGCCAGGCCGGCCGATCATCCGCGACTCCCCCACTCGCGTCGTTCAACGAGGCCGTCGACATCACGGATCTGCTCGCCGAACGCCGACGCCTGCAACGCAATCTCTGGGTGATGCGCATCATCACGCTGGTGCTGCTGATCGCCGCCGCGGCCGTGGCCTGCTTCCCGCTGGCCCTGCAGTTCCAGTCCGGCCGAGAGCTTGCGGCCACCGCGGCCACCAGTGCACGCGACGTGGCGAATTGGCCGTACCCGCAGGCCGAGGACGCGCTCAAGGCCGCCCGCGCCTATAACCAGCGACTCGCCGCGTCCGGCCAGCCGGTCCTGGGCGAGGCCGTGGACCCGTTCGCCACGTCGCAGGGCGGCTCGCGCGCCAGCGGCGAGGACTCCGCCTCCAAGAAGGACACGGAATACCAGTCGTTGCTCAACGCCGGCAACGAGGTGATGGGCACCATCAAGGTGCCCAAGCAGTCCATCGACCTGCCGATCTACCACGGCACGTCCGAGGAGGCGCTGGCGTCCGGTGCCGGCCACCTCTACGGCACGAGCCTGCCGGTGGGCGGCAAATCCACCCATTCGGTCATCACCGGCCACCGCGGCCTGGTGGAGGCGATGATGTTCACCCGTCTCGACGAGGTGAAGAAAGGCGACTTCTTCTACATCGAGGTCATGGGCAAGACGCTGGGCTACAAGGTGGACCGTATCTCGGTGATCCTGCCGGACGACACCTCGAAGCTGCGCATCGTGCCCGGCGAGGACCGTGTGACCCTGATGACCTGCACACCGTACGGCGTGAACACGCACCGACTGCTCATCTCCGGCCATCGCGTGGCCATTCCGGTGCCGGCCCCCGAGCCCAACGACATCCTCGACGCCCGCAACATCACCATCGGCGTGACCGCCGGCGTGCTGATGGTCGGATTGTTCGTCGTCTGGCTGCGCCGCCGCCACGAGACCGCCCGCATCATCCGGCATGCGGCGTTCTGGCCGTGGCATCGTCTGCCCGGCAGCAAGCCGAACGACCCGCTCGCCGACTAGGTTCCCGGCCTAGACCTCGGCCCTTGGCTCAGGCTTCGCGACGACCGGCGAGCGCACGGCCGAGGGTGATCTCGTCGGCGTACTCCAGGTCGGAGCCCACCGGCAGGCCGCTCGCCAGTCGGGTGACCTTGACGCCGGCCGGCCTGAGCAACTGGGTCAGATAGCTGGTGGTGGCCTCGCCCTCGATGTTCGGGTCGAGCGCCATGATCACCTCGGTGACCTCGCCGCTCTCCAAGCGTTTGATGAGGCCCGGAATCCGCAGGTCGGCGGGCCCCACGTTGGCCATGGGGTTGATGGCGCCGCCGAGCACGTGGTACAGGCCGCGGTATTCGCGGGTGCGTTCGATGCTCATCACGTCCTTGGGCTCCTCCACCACACAGATCACCGTGTGGTCTCGGCGCGGATCGGCGCACACCGGGCATGGGCTGGACTCGCAGACGTTGCCGCAGATGTCGCAGAACCGCACTTTTTCCTTGACCTCTTCGATGGCTTCGGCGAGGTCGCGCGCCTCATCCTCCGGCGCGGACAGGATGTAGAACGCGATGCGTTGCGCGCCCTTGGGGCCGATGCCCGGCAGTCGTCCGAATGCGTCGATCAGGCGCTGTACGGCACCGTCATAGGCCAATGCCATGGATATGTCTCACTTTCCGTTGCGGTCTCACGGCCGCAGTCATCATGGATGGGCCCGTCAGACCACGATGGTCATGGGGCCTTATTCCTTGGTTTCCCTCCCCGGAGAACCGTCACTCCTCGGGCTTCTTGGCGGCCTGCATGTTCCTCGGGTTCTTGGGGTCATCGGCCGAGTATTCCTCGACCTTCTTGACCTCGAACATCTTCTTCAGGTCGTCCAGGCTCATGGCCGAGGCCTCGCCCAGCGACTGGTCGTTCATCGAGTATTCGTCGTCCTCGGCCGCCACCTGCGGTCCGGACTGAGGACCGGCTTGTGACGGAGCCTGTTGGTTCCAGGGATCGACCGACGGTCCCGCCGGTTGCCCCGCCGGCGGCATGGTCTGGTTCGGCTGCTGATCCCAGCGTCCGGCACCACTCGTCCGCCCGGTCTGGTCTGGGCTCGGCGCCGCCGGCTGGTTCCACGGATCCGCTTCCGAGAGCATAGGTGACGAAGACCGACCTGCCGATGCCACCGGCTGGTTCCACGGGTCGTTTTCCGGCGTACTGCTTTGCGGCTGGTTCCACGGGTCCGGTCCCATACCGTCATCCATCGGCGGCTCCTCCGCCGGCGGCACGCCCGCCCACGGATCCTCGCCGTTGGCGATGCTCCGGGGCTTTGCACCCACGGAAGCCGCGGCCGGGGTGGCCCTGGACTGGGTGGGTCGTGTGGCTCCAGCCGGTTGCCCGGCAGGAACCTGTTGCGGAGCCGTGACCGCACCAGTGCCGGAGCCGGATTGTGCCCCCGCCCAAGGATCCTCCGACGAGGCAGACGAGCCATCGTTCCGGGAACTTGCACCGCCCGCCCATGGGTCGTCCACTGTCGGGGCGGCCGTCTTCGGAGTGGTCGGCTGTGCGGGTACGGCCCACGGATCCACGCCGTCACTGACATCCGGAACCGCCACATGCTTCTTGTGGTGCTCCTCATGCTGTGGTGCCGCGACAGATGCCTCGGCTGGAGCAAAGCCATCAGTCGCCGGCGTTGCGGAAGCGTCCGACTGTATCCCGGATCGGCTGCCGGAATCCGGCACCGCGGTCCCGCTTGCGGTATCGGCCGCGTCGGCGACCGGCTTGGCCCACGGATCGTCCTCAGCCCAACTGGATGTGGAAGATCTGCTGGTCACGCCGGGCTGGCCAGCAGCGTCAGAGGCCGTTCCGGCTCGGTGGATATCGTCGGATTCCTTCGGCTGCGACTCCGGCTTCGGGGTCTTCGGCTCGCTGCCGGCACGCATACCCAATCCGGCCCCGAGACTGGATGCGGCCAATCCTGCCTTGGCCAGCGCGATCTGCTGCTTGACCTTGGCGAGCTGTTCGGGGCTCATGTGCTTGATGGATTCGGCCCGTTCGCCGCTGGCCGTCACCGCGGTGGGGGCGATGACCGCCGTAGGACCGAATTCCTTGCGTACGGCATCCATCACCACAGCCGAGGCCTTCTTGCCGCTGTCGGTGTCCACGGCGAGTGCGAAAGCGTGCTGGCTTAACGGCTTGTCGAAGGTCATGGACAGGCACGGCAGTCCCTTGCGATTGGTGCCGAACCTGACGGTCGGCACCTTGCCGCGCGTCACATATTCACGGACGGCCTCGGGCAGACCCGCCACGGCCGCATCCCACTTCTCATCCGTCGAACGGTTATCCGCCGCCGCGGGCCTGGCCGCACCGGCGTTGCCGGCAGGGGCGCCCCAGCCATCGTTCGTCCCGCCCTGGGCGTTCGCCGCGCCCTGTTGCGCACCGCCTGTAACTGTGGATACGGTGTTCCCGCCAGCCTGGAGCCCGGTGAATCCGTCGGTCGGCCAACCGCCGGCCTGTACACCGCCTGCAACACCGCCCGCGTTGCGCTGCGACACGGAAGCATTACCCCCAGCCGCTTGCCGCTGGTTGCGTTCGGCACCGGAGAACCCGCCATGGGAGGCACCGACGAAACCACCGCGCGACGCTCCGGCAAACCCGCCGGAAGCCGCGCCTTCGGCAGTCCCAGCCGCCGCACCATGGGCACCTCCGGCAACACCGCCCTGCGCTGCGCCCGGAGCACCAGTGCCCGCCCCAGCCATGCCCGGCACGGCAACGGCGAAGCCCGTCTCGCTGCCCGCCAACAGTCGCGCGGCCAGCAGCTCCAACCGCATACGCGGGGAAATCGCGCCGGTCATGGCACCCAGCGTGGTATTGATGATCTCCGCCATGGCGGTCAACGCGCCAAGTCCCAGCGCCTTGGCCTGACGGTGCAAATCGTCCATGTCCTCGGCCTCGGCGGTATCCGAAAGCACGGATTCCGCACGGTCGCCGGCCAAGGTGAGCACCAGCAGGTCGCGCACGCGGGCCAGCAGATCCTCCACGAAGCGGCGCGGGTCGAACCCTCCGACCACGACCTTCTGGATCACGCCATACAGGGCCTCGCCGTTGTGGTCGATGACCGCGTCCACGGCCTCGCCGATCAGTGCCTCCGGGGTGAAGCCCAGCAGCGCCACGGCCGCATCATGGGTGATGACGCCCTCCACCGAGCCGACCATCAACTGGTCGAGCACGGACAGGGTGTCTCGCACCGAACCACCGCCGGCGCGCATCGCGAGCTTGAGCACGCCGGGCTCGGCCTTGATATGCTCCTTCTCGCAAATCGTCTCCAGATACGGGCCCATGACCTCCTGCGGCACCAGACGGAACGGATAATGATGGGTGCGCGAGCGGATGGTGCCGATCACCTTGTCCGGTTCGGTGGTGGCGAAGATGAACATCACATGCTCGGGCGGCTCCTCGACGATCTTGAGCAGCGCGTTGAAGCCCTGCTGCGTGACCATATGGGCCTCGTCGAGGATGAAGATCTTGTAGCGGTCGCGGGCGGGGGCGAATCCGGCGCGTTCGCGCAGTTCGCGGGCGTCGTCCACGCCGTTGTGCGAGGCGGCGTCGATCTCCACCACGTCGATGGAACCTGGGCCTCCGGTGGCCAGGTCCTTGCAGCTCTCGCATTCGCCGCAGGGACGCGAAGTGGGGCCCTTGGCGCAGTTCACGCATCGCGCCAGGATGCGCGCCGAACTGGTCTTGCCGCAGCCGCGCGGCCCGGAGAACAGATAGGCATGCGTGAGCTTGCCCTCGTCAAGGGCGCGCATCAGCGGGACCGTGACCTGGTCCTGGCCGATCACACCCGCGAAGGTGTCCGGACGATAGCGACGATACAGTGCAAGTGCCATAGCTACTAACCTACCTTGCCCTCACCTACATTCCGATACGACCGCGTCCGGCCGCCATCCATCACCCCTCGACCCCACTCAACTGCCGGAACCGCCGGACGATCGCCGCCCAGACAGGTATTAACATAGTGTCAATAACCTTGTCAGGCAGGAGGGATCATGACCAGCGCTCCCGAAGAGAAGCAGTCCGCCCGTGGTGACGCACGCCGCGAGGCCATCGTGCAGGCCGCCCGCACCATTTGCCTGGAAAAGGGCTTCTCGCGCATCACCGTGTCCGACATCGCGGGCGAGGTCGGCATGACGCGCTCGTTGTTCTACCACTACTTCAAGGACAAGGACGCCGTGGCAGACGCCGTACTGGACGACGTCATCGACGAGATCCTCTCCAAACTGGAACGCTGGAACCAGTCCCGCGAGACCGGCAACGTGAGCAAGGCCATCAACGACATCGTCCGGCTGCTGCGCGCGCTCATCGCCGACGAAAGCCCATTCTCGAACCGCATGATCCAGGACGGCAACGCCGAACTGTACATCAAGTTCATCGACCGGGCCGCCGATCGCATCGCGGACTACATTGCCCAGACCACCGTGCGTGATTTCGAGCAACTGCACGGACTACCGATCACCAACGTTCATGAGACGTTCTTCACGCTGATCGTGGGTCTCATCTCACTGATCCGCTCCCATCCGAACGTCAGCGACCAGACCATCAAGGAGGTCATGGCCCAGACGCTGCACATCGAGGGATACGTCACCCAAGACTGAACTCAGGGGCCAAAGTTCGACGATTATTCGAACCGTCCGGTCAGCGGATCACGCCCATCCCTGGCGATGGCGTCCATCACCCGTTGCCGGTCGTCCACGCCCTGCGCGGCCACGGCCGGAGGCACCAGCACGCGCAATGCGCAGTCCTCGGCCACCACACGGACCGGCAACCGGCCGATGTACTCGCCGTCCGCCATGAGCAGCGGGGGCTCGTCGCCTTCGTCCGCCCTGGTGATCTCGATCTCCCGCACGCGCTCCCATCCGAACACCCGCGAGGCGAGCAGCCTGCCGTTATAGGCGTTCGAGACGGCCACCGCGCATTCGCCGAAATTGGGCACATGATCCATCCACACCAGATCCAGCAGCCCGTCGGAGAAGCATGAGTACGGCGAGACTTCGATGCCGCCGCCGATGTGGCGCGAGTTCGCCACGGTCAGCAACGGCGAGACGATGTCCCGCTCATCCGTCGAACCGTCGGCCAAGGTGGCTTTGACGTGGTAGCCGTACCGCTTCATGCGCGTCAGCTCCACTAGCACCGCGGCGAAGTAACGCACGGAACCGTTCGGCAGGCGCGAATGGTTCGCCCGGTCGTTGATGCTCGCATCGATGCCGCAGGACAGCATGCCCGCATAGTACCGGTCGATCGGACGGGTTTCGACCTGCCCATCAGCCGACTCGTATTCGGCTCCGGTGGTCGGATCGACCGCATGCCCGCCTTCCAGCGAGGTCACCCGCCCCATGTCCACATCGATGGTCGAACCGCACACGATCGCGCCGACGATGCCCTCCACGGCGGTCTCGATGCGGTTGACCGGAAGCTTGAGTCCGCGCGCGAAATCATTGCCCGAGCCCATGGCCACCACGCCCAGCGGCTTGCCGCTGCATCCCACGGCATTGGCGCCGAGCGCGATCATGCCGTCGCCGCCGACCACCACCAGATAGTCGTATTCATGCGCCCGCTCACGGGCCTGGTTCAGCGAATCGTCGAAACTGGTGCCGGTGATGTCCATCACCGTGAAATCATGCACCCGGCCGGCGGCCTGAAGCAGGGACAGCACCTGTGCGTCCACCTTGGCGCCACGGCCCTTGTCCGAAGTGGGGTTGCCCACCATGGCCACAACCCGGCAGCGTTCGTTGCGTTCACTCATGCCTTCACCTTAACCAATGATGGCCATGGCCCGCCAGAGCGACGCTCCCCTCGCGCATGTGGCTTATCCGACATCCTCCTCCGATATATCGCGTTGGTTCATCGCGTTAGCTCATTCCCCGGCTCCTCTCGCGCATTCCACAGGCCCGGCCCGTGACGTATGTTCCACATGAAACATCAACGGCACCTTGGTCTCCACCTCGACGGTGACCCATATGTCGTCGCCGCGCACCGTGCAGTCGGACGCCATGGCCCCGCTCGCCGAAACCGTGTCCACGGCCAGCGTGCAAGGGTCATCGGCATCCTCATGCCATGCGGCGTATGCGGCGGAGAACGCGGCCAGATCGGCCAGCGAACGGGCCCGGCTCTGACAGACCATCAGATTGCCCACACAGGCCACGATCGCGAGCACGACACCCACGGTCATGACCAGCATGGCGCCGGCCATGGTTCCCGAGCCTTCCTCGAATCGTGTCCGGTTCACTGTTCGCTCCTTTGCGTACTCATCGCCGCATACGTCATTGCAGCGCCGCAGTGGCGTCACTGGTGATGCGGGTCGGCGTCACGTCCAGCGGGCCGGGCAGCACCGGGCATTCCACGACTACGCTCACCGAGCGTTCGCCGTATTCCGCCCGCATCGAAACGCCATTGCCGGCCACATCGGCGGCGACCTGTCGAGCGGAGGACTCCTGGCCGGAGACCACCAGCTCACGGGCCGCGGCCGAAGCGGCGCCATGACAGTCCATCGAGACCGACACCACTCGCCCCAACGTCAGCAGCAGTCCGGCGATGGCGACGACGCTGGGCAGTACGATGGCGAACTCGGCCGTGGCCGATCCCCTCTCCCATGCGCGCACCCCGTCATCGACGCCGTTCCCCTTGCCGGACCGCCATTCATGCGGTGGCGGCCCCGCTGCGTGCTGCGGCGGCAATCGCGCCCGCCACCGGAATGCAGAAAATCTCATAGCCGTCATCCGATGTTCAAGGCCTTCTTGACGATGTTCAGCAACAGCGTCTTGATGGCGTCCGACTTCAGGATGGTGACCAGCAGTGCGGCGAAGCCCGTGGCCGCGATGAGCACGACGGCGTACTCGGCCGTGGCCGCGCCTTCCTCGGGTTCGGCCGTCAGGGTGCGGATCCTGGCGTCCATGAGGCATAGGCGTTCGTTGGCCCGTTCCCGCAATTCCGTGAGCTTGGCCCTGCCGCGGGCCAACGGACCGGAACGGCCATCAACAATGGCTAAGGAGGAGTTCATGGCTTTCCTTTCATATGGAGGGGAAGGAGACGCGGCGCCGACATGCCCTTCCCGAGTGGGTATGGATGGTGGCCCCCGCACCTGAATCGGCACGGGGTGCTTCCACTGTGCCGGCCGGAGAGCAGGCACCGGAAGAAAAACGGGGTATGTGGTTCCAGCTTCCCCGGTTATCCACCGTCGGGAGTGTCCTCCACCGCGACTGTGGATAACCGGGGAACCTGGTCCGATCGGTTCGGAATCGCGAACGGTGTCAGCGGGAGAAGCCTGGGATCAAGGCTCATCATCATCGACGGAATCGCCGCCGCATCCCGCGAGGCTTCCACCCAGCCGGCCCCAAACGGAAGTCCATCCCGTAATCACGGCAATGACGAGCGGATCGGACCGCTACATGACGAACGAAACGATGGCGGGAATCACGCCTATCAGTACGAAGGCCGGCAGAAAGCACAGTCCCGTCGGCATAAGCAGTTTCACGGACAACCGCGCCGCGTTGCGTTCGATCAGCGAGCGCTCATCGCGGTCCAGCTGCTCGATGGCGGCTTCGATGCGCACGCCCGGCGCATCGCCGTGTTTCCATGAGGATGCCAAAGTGGCGCACAGCAGCGGCAACACATCGTCGGACCGGCCTCCGGAAGCCCGTCGACGGCCAGGTCCATCATCCTCGGCGGCCGCGGCCTTCCACGCATCATCCCATGAAGCACCGCGGTTGAGCGCCGCGCCGACCCGTTCCATGCGGATCCCGCAATCGCCGCCCGCTGCCCGCCCCACCGCTTCCAAAGCGCGCGGAATCGACGCGCCCTGCTGCAGCGCGACCTGCACCATGCGCAATATCAGCACGGTCCAGGACGCCCCGGCTTCGTCACCGTTCCCGTCCCGCACGCCATCGTCGCCGTATTTCCGGAGCCGGCTTCCAGCGTCGGCGTCAGTCCGACCGACCCGCAGCCAGGCAGCGCCGGCCGCGCAACAGGATGCGACGCCGACAAGCCATGTGGTCACGTCAGATCCTCCTTCATCAACGCATGCACCCATGCCAGGCCGGCCACATAGCAGCATCCGCCCAACGCCAGGCACACCAACCCACGGGAGGAGCCGAGCAGGAAGGCGAGCGATTTCGCGCCCATCAGTTCGCCCAATGCCACCGTGGCGGCCGGCAGCACACTCAGCAGCCCGATGGTGGCTCTGGGCACGGCGAATGCCTGGGCGGTCAGATGCTGCGTCAGTCGCAATTGCCGGTATGCCGCCAATACCGCTTCCAGACATGGCGCCGCCTGGCACCCGAGCTCGTCGCTGAGCGTGGATGCGGCGGCGACACCCGACGCGGCTTGATGTATCTGGGTCGAGGATTCGTCCGGCAATCGCCGCGTCTCGAACAACACCGTCAAACGGGTGGCGGTGAGTTTGGGCACCGCAAAGCGGCGGCCGTACTGTTCCTCGAAGGATTCCAGTAACGTGCCGCCGCCTTTCATGCGGGCGATGGCCGAGGCGATGACCTGTGCGATGCCGACCCGCGGAAGCATCCCGCTCCTCTGCCCGCCGGCACCAGCCCGGATGGCATTGCCGTCCGTTCCGCTACCACCAAAGGACGCTGCGGGCATTCCCGGAGCATGGATGGAACTGTTCGCCGGACGCCGTTCAGGCAAACGCCCGGAAACACGCGCCCGCCGGTCCGGCCACAATATGACGGTGAGCGCCGCCAGCACCGCGCACCACATGGTTCAGCCGCTCCAACGGGCCCGGAATCGCTCCCATTCGGGCGCATACCGTGGCGCTTCGGAACCATCCCAGACCGCCAGCGGCACACCGCTCAGCCCGTCCCGCGCCGCACGCAGTCCGCCGATCTGCGCGATGCGGCGACGCCCGTCGGTTCGTTCCAGGTGCAGCACTACGTCGAATGCGCCGGCCGCGAGCATGGCCAATGCCTGCGGTCCCACGCCGGCAAGCAGCCCCAGGGAGACGAGGCGCGCCGGCACTCGTTCCACACCGTCGGCGTGCAGCGTGGTCATACCGCCGTGATGACCCGAATTGAAGGCGCGCAGCAGGTCCACGATCTCCTCGCCTCGGCATTCGCCGAGCACCACACGGTCGGGTCTCATACGCAACGTGGCCTTGGTCAGATCAGACAGGCCGATGGCGCCGATGCCCTCCACGTTCGCTTCGCGCGCCACCAGGGAGACATGGTTCGCATGGCCGAAATCGCCCAGCTCACGGACTTCCTCCACGGTGATGATGCGTTCGTTCGCACCGCACCGGCCCAGCAGGGCCTTGACCAGCGTGGTCTTACCCGCGCCGGTGCCGCCGGTGACCAGCACCGTGGCCGCTTTGTCCACCAAGCCCGTCAGGAGCGGCAGCCATGCCGCGGGGAACATGCCGGATTGCCCCAGAGCCGGAAGCGTGGCGCGCGTGCGGTCGGGGAATCGTATGGATATCGAGGCGCCTTGCGGTACCAGCGGGGCGATCACTGCGTGCACGCGGATGCCGTCCACGCTGGAGGCGTCCGCGATGGGGCAGGCGTCGTCCAGGCGGCGGCCCAGTTGCGCGCAGAGTTGGACCGCGTATTCACGGACCACCTGCGGGGACCGGAATGGCACCGGTATCCGCTGCTCCATCATGCCGTTGCCCCGGTCCGCCCAGACCCGGCCGTCGCAGGTGACCGCCAGATCCGTGATGCGGGGGTCTGAGGCCAGCCCGTCAAGGAGGCCGAAGAACACGGTGCTGTATTGGCGGCTCATGATGTCACCACTCTTCGGATGGCTTGGAAGCCGCACGGGGAGGCCGTATGGCCTGTTCCACCGCGTCGGCCAGCATGGTCACGGCCTTGCGGCTGCCCTTGACCACCGAGCGGATGCCGAGTCCTTCCAATACGTCGCCGCACAATCCCACGTTCGGGCGGATGGGGCCGAGCACGGTCGCGGTGAGGTAGTCCTCCGCTTCGGCGATGCCGACGCCGCCCCGGCCTCGCGGCGCCCCGCGCGGTTCGATGCCGACGATGGTGGGAGTGTCGCATCCCCACGAGGCCAGTCTGGACCGGTGTGATTTGGTCCTCGCCAGTCCCATGACGGATAGCTCGGCGGCCACGACCTGCACGCCCCGGCGTAGGTCGGGAACGGTCTCGATCAGGCCGCCCTGTCCGGCATCCACGATGACCACGTCGTTCGCTTCCGCCAAGGCTCGTATCGCGGCCTGGACCTCCCACCACTCGGGTTGGCGGGCGTTCCAGGGATCGTAGGGCAGGATGCGCACGTCTTCCCAGACCAGCAGCTCATGGTTGAGCGCCGCGCCTTCGAGGCGCCCCAGTGGAGCGTCGATCTGGCTGAATCTGAGACCGGATTCCCGCTCCACGCCGAGCAGCAGATCCAGGCATCCACCTACGAAATCGGCGTCCACCAGCGCGCAGTTCAGACCGCGGCCGGCCAGGGTCCAGGCCAGCATGGATGCGGTGACGCTCAATCCTATGCCACTGTGGCTGGCGGTCATCGTCACGATGTTGTGGAACACGGTGTCCGTGGCCAAGGCCGCAGGCGGAGCGTCTTTGGACCGTTTGCGGTCGGATGAGGCCAGGGGCTTGGGCGGAGGGGTGTAGTAGCGAAATGCGGATGAATGCATGTCGTCCGCGGGCAGGGGAACGCCCGGAGGAGCCACCGCGGGCGAGGCCATCCTACGAGCCACGCGGGGTGTGGTGTTGCTGTTCATAAGGCCCGATTGAAGCGTCTTGGAGCCGGTCGGCTCCACTCGGGCGCAGTCGTGTGGCTCCGGCTCGGGGACTTATCCACAGTCCGGCATGTCGCACACCACGCATGTGGATAAGTCGGAAAACAAAAGGCTCTGTTAAACAAAAACGGCCATGCGCGAGGCATGGCCGCTATGACGGGAAATTAGGAAGGCTTACTTATCGAGGTGCTCGATGCCGGACTCCATCACGTCGAGCTGGGAGTCGGTCACCGGCTCCGGCTTCTTCTTGCCGAACTTGGCCTTGAACAGGCCGATGATGGTCGGGGCGAGCGAGACCAGCAGGATGAGCACGATCACCAGCTCGAAGTGATCCTGCACGGCCGGGATGTTGCCGAAGAAGTAGCCCAGCAGCGTGAACAGCGTGGACCAGGTGAGGCCGCCGAGCACCGAGAACGGCGTGAATCGGCTCCACCGCATGCCGGAGATGCCGGAGATGAACGGCATGAACGTGCGGATGAACGGGAAGAACCGGCCCAGGAACACGGCGAGCGGACCCCACTTCTCGATCATGCCTTCGGTTTTGGCGATGCGCTCGGGGGTCATGGCCTTGACCTTGCCGGACTGGATGATGCGGCGGCCGAAGAAGTGGCCAATGAAGTAGTTGCACTGGTCGCCGATGATCGGCGCGCACCACACCACCGGCAGCAGGTAGAGCAGCGGCAGGGCGGCCTTGCCGGTGGCGGCGTCCGGAGCGGCGAACACGCCGGCAGCGAACAGCAGCGAGTCACCGGGCAGGAACGGGAAGAACACCACGCCGGTCTCGATGAAGACGATGAGGAAGATGAAGCCGAGGGTCGGCGCCACGCCCATGGCGATCCAACCGGCGATCGCGGCGCGCGGATCCTTCAGCAGTTCGAGGATGAAATTGATAAAGCCCATGTGATTCCTGGAATTCCTATGAGTCGAAGTTGGTCATGCGTCGCAGGCCCTGCTCTCGCCGGGATCGCGGCGGACGGCGGCGCGCGGAACGCACGTATCAAGCCGTCCACTACCCTACCAGCGGGGCTTATACAAGCCTGAACGGAAACCGACAGGCTCATAGGAATCTGCACAATGCGCCGATGATCCCCGACCGGCTGCTGTTACCGGCTGCCGTTACCGGTCGCCGCCGTGCGAGGTTATTCTGCCGACTGCTCCAGGCGCCGGCGCACGAAAGCGTCAAGGGCGGCGGCGTCAATGCCTTCGTAGGAATCGATGGATGCGAACTGGCCGAGACCGGAAGTGTCGGTGCGAATCCAGCCGGTCTGCGCGATCAGCGTGGCACCGGACGCGGCACCCGCCTTGAGACCCACCGAGGAGTCCTCCATGACCACGCACTTGGCCATGTCCTCGGGCGCGATGCCGAGTTTGGCCGCGGCGGCCAGATACGGCGCGGGGCTGGGCTTGTGGTCGAACGGGTCGTCGCCGCAGATGTATCCGGAGAGGAGGCCGTCCGCCTGCTTCATGATGTTCTCAGCCATACGGCGGGGTGAGGTGGTGACCAGCATGCACGGAATACCGGCGTCCTTGAGCGAACGCAGCACATCCCGCACGCCGGGAATCCACGGCAGGCGCTCGACTTCCGCGTTGAACACGTAATCCTTGAGCTGCACGTCGATCTCCTCGACGCTCAGCGTGCAACCGCGGTCAATCATGTGGCGGGCCACGTTCGGTACCGGGGTTCCGGAGACGGACCAGCCGAGCTCCTCGTTCCAGTCGCCGCCGTTGGCGTGCGCGATTTCAATCTCACCGTCGTGCCAGAGCGGCTCGGAATCGATGAGTGTACCGTCCAGATCCCAGAACACAGCCTTGAGCAGCATGCCTACCTCCGTTCACACGTCCATTCGTCGCATGGTGTCTTCTTATGCTCCATTGCACCAATCGGATACGACAGTCCGGAGGCCGAGCGCGCCCACGGTGTGGTGATTCCCACACGATGTGGTGTTCCGCGCACGATGTGGTTACGGAAAAGGGCGGAATACAGCCATTCCTAGCCGTTACGCCATGGCAGGACCGCCACGCCGCGCGATTTCGGCCACACTGTGCGACCGTGCATCAGGGGATACCAGGGGTGTTCGGCGATGCCGCGAGCATCACCAGCCCCATAGGACCATGGACTTGGAATCGTCGGTATAAGGAGAGGCGACGGCGGAACGCGAGTCGGCGGCGTTCTGGCCGTAGCCCGCTGCGGCAGGTGCGGGGCGACCGGGAAGCTCGCGGGTTTCGCGGCGGATGGCATTGCGCCACAGACGGGCGCGATTGGAACGCTGGACCTCCACGATGTTGCCGTCACGGCCGGCGGCGAAGACGCTGTCCTCGTTGGCGGACTGCATGCGCTTGACCTCGCGGCGCAGCTGGCGGTTCTCCTCTTCGAGCGACAGGATGCGGGCGATGCCGGAAAGATTGATGCCCTCGTCCTGGCTCAGGCGCTGGGCGCGGGTCAAGCGGGCGATGTCGCGCAGGCAGTAGCGGCGGGCGCCGCCGTCCGTACGCTGCGGACGCACCAGGCCCAACCGGTCGTATTGGCGGAGGGTCTGGGGGTGGATGCCCGCCAGTTCGGCGGCCTGACCGACGGTGAAGATGGGCAGTTCGATGTCGAAACCGACCTCATCCGCACCGTCCAGGTCGGCGCGGCCCATGACGAGCGCGGTGGCGCACATGGCGTAGAGCTGCCGCATCTGATTGGCTGTTCGCGCCATGATGTGCCTCCTGTATATGACTGCGAAAACCAAATGGCTAAGTCGGAAACACGTGTAGCCATTTGGACTGTACATGGCTCCCCTCAGTCCGTCTTCGACGGCCAGCTCCCCTCAGAGAGGGGAGCCGAAAATCATTGTTTGACGATGGCGGGAAGAGAAAAGCTCAGCGGGAATCAGCGGGCGAGGTAGTCGCCGGCCTTCTCGTCGAATTCCTTGGCGGCGTGCTTGAGCATGAGGCCCGGCTTGGCGGGAACCATGATCTGCACGCGGCCGATGAGGTCGCCCGGCTGGTTGCCGCGCTGGACGCCCAAGCCTGCGAGCTTGAGCTCCGTGCCGGAGCTGGAGCCGGCCGGCACCTTGAAGGTGACGGGGTTGCCGTCGATGTCCTTGGCCTCGACCTTGCCGCCGGCCACGGCCTCGCCCACGGTGACGGGCAGATCCATGACGATGTCCGAACCGCGCATCGAGAACGTGTCATCCGGCTTGACGGTGACGTGCAGGTACAGATCGCCTGCCTTGCCGCCGTTGAGACCGGGCTTGCCCTTGCCGGCGAGCTTGATCTTCTGACCGTCGCGCACGCCCGCGGGCACGTGGGCCTTGAACTTCTTGCCGTCCACGGACAGGGACACGGTGGCACCCTTGATGGCCTGACGCAGGGTCAGCGCGATCTTGGAGTTGCGGTCCTCGCCGTTCTCCGGGCGCGGGGCCTCCTCGTAGCCGTAGCCGCCGGCGTTGCCGTACTGGGCACCCTGGCCCGCGGCGCCACCGAACATCGAGAAGATGTCGTTGAGGTTGGGGTTGCCGCCGGCGCCGGACGTGGAGAAGCGGATGCGCGAACCGTTGCCGCCCATGCCGGAACCCGCGCCGAACATGGAACCGAAGATGTCGGAGAAACCGGAGGCATCAAAGCCGCCGGAACCGGAACCGCCGGCGAAGCGTGCGCCGCCCATGCCGAACTGGCGGATCGCGTCGTACTTCTGGCGATCTTCCTTCTTGCTCAGCACGTCATAGGCTTCGGAGATGTCCTTGAACTTCTCCTCGGCCTCCTTGGTCTTGTTGACGTCCGGATGGTACTTGCGGGCGAGCTTGCGGTACGCCTTTTTGATGTCGTCGTCGGAGGCGTCCTTGGAGACACCAAGGACCTTGTAGAAATCCTTGCTGAGCCATTCGTTCTCAGCCATTCATGTCTCCTTTCTTGTGCTTGGTAAAAACAAATTTGTGCGGTGACCGCGTAGGGCGGCGGCATGTATCGCCTGACACACTTAGGCTGAGCCGTTAAACGGACAGTCCAGTGGACTGTCCGTAGGCTCAGTGAGCGGCTTTGCCGCGAAGAACGCGCAAAGCGCGTTGGCCAAGCCTACGGTCATGCAATACATGCCGCCGCCCCACGCTCCGTTCAGTGGTCAACTTCCGTTTGGCCACACTCACATCCGAAAAATCCATCACGCATAAGGAACTGACGGATTTCGGAAGGCCCTCTTTTGGGGGAGGGATTTAGTTTTGGGGGGAGGCTACTACTACTCGGGCGGCGCGGATCACGCGGTCGCCGATGCGGTAGCCGGCTTCGACCACGGTATCGACCGTTTCCTTGTCGGCGTTCGGATCCGGCTTGTGCAGGATCGCGTCGTGCTTGGTGGGGTCGAAGGTCTCGCCCTTCTCGCCGAACTTCTCGACGCCGAACTTCTCGAAGGCCTTGTCGATCTTGGCGGCCACGGCCTTGAACGAATCGTCCATCTCGCTGTGTTCGCGGATGCGGTCGATGTCGTCGAGGGCCGGCAACAGCGCGGTCAGCACGTCGATGATGCCGTGCTGGCGGAAGCGCTCCTGCTCGCGGGTGGCGCGGTTGCGGTAGTTGATGAACTCCGCGCGTTCGCGCTGCAGAGCCTCGAGATAGTCGGCGGCCTCCTTCTTGGCCTTGCCGAGCGGGGTGAGGGTGTCGTCGTCGGAGGAAGAGGAGGAGTCGGACTCGGACTTCGCCGAGTCGTTGTCCTTTCCGGCATTCGCCGGCGTCTCTCCCTCAGTCGCGGCAGTGGCCGCGCCAGCTCCCTCGTCAGAGGGAGCCGAGGCGTTGGCGGCCTCGGGCTTGGCGGAGTCCATGTTGGCGGAAGGCTGGGAACCGCCCTCAGAGGCGGCCGTGCCGGCCGTGGAGGACTTGGCAGCAGCCAAATCGTCCGCGTCCGGCAGGTCGTTCAGGTAGTCGTCCTTATTGAAGTCGGACATCACTTGTTGTCCTTGTTGTCGTCGTCATCCACGACCTCGGCCTCGACGGTGTCATCGTCGGAGGAAGAGGAGGCGGAACCGGCGGACGCACCGGCGCCGGCGGCACCGGCCGCGGCACCCTCGGCGCCCTGCTGGGCGTAGAGGACCTGGCCGATCTTCTGGGCGGCGGTCATCAGTTCGGTCTGAGCGGTCTTGACCTTCTCGGTGTCCTCGCCCTTCAGGGATTCCTTGAGGGCGTTGACCTTCTCGGTGACTTCCTTGACGATGTCGTCGGAGAGCTTGTCCTTGTTGTCGTTGACGAGCTTCTCGGTGCTGTAGGCGAAGGCCTCGGCCTGGTTACGGGTCTCGGCGTCCTCCTTGCGCTTCTTGTCCTCGGCCTCGTGAGCCTCGGCTTCCTTGACCATGCGGTCGATCTCGTCCTTCGGCAGGCCGGAACCACCGGTGATGGTCATGGACTGCTCCTTGCCGGTGCCCTTGTCCTTGGCGGACACGTGCACGATGCCGTTGGCGTCGATGTCGAAGGTGACCTCGATCTGCGGGACGCCACGCGGGGCCGGAGCGATGCCGGTCAGCTCGAAGGTGCCCAGCGGCTTGTTGTCGCGGGCGAACTCACGCTCGCCCTGGTAGACCTGGATCAGCACGGACGGCTGGTTGTCCTCAGCGGTGGAGAAGACCTCGGAACGCTTGGTCGGGATGGCGGTGTTGCGGTCGATGAGCTTGGTCATGATGCCGCCCTTGGTCTCGATGCCGAGGGACAGCGGGGTCACGTCGATGAGCAGGACGTCCTTGCGGTCGCCCTTGATGACGCCGGACTGCACGGCGGCGCCGACGGCCACGACCTCATCCGGGTTCACGGACTGGTTGGCTTCCTTGCCGCCGGTGAGCTCCTTGACGAGCTCCTTGACGGCCGGCATACGGGTGGAACCGCCGACGAGCACCACGTGGTCGATGTCGGACACGGAGATGCCGGCATCGTGCAGCACGTTGTTGAACGGGGTGCGGCAACGGCCAAGCAGGTCGGAGGTCATTTCCTCGAAGTGCGCGCGGGTCAGGGTCTCATCCAGGTGAACCGGGGTGCCGTCGGGGGTCATGGCCAGGTACTGCATGGAGATGCTGGTGGAGGTGGAGGAGGAGAGCTCCTTCTTCGCCTGCTCGGCGGCTTCCTTCAGACGCTGCAGGGCGATCTTGTCCTTGCTCAGGTCGACGCCGTACTTGTTCTTGACTTCGGAGACCAGCCAATCGATGATCTTCTGATCCCAATCGTCGCCGCCCAGGTGGTTGTCGCCGTTGGTGGCCTGCACCTGAATGGTGGAGAAGCCGTCGTCGTCCTTGCCGATCTCCAGCAGGGAGACATCGAAGGTGCCGCCGCCGAGGTCGAAGACCAGGATGCGCTCGTCTTCCTTGCCCTTCTCAAGGCCGTAGGCCAGAGCGGCCGCGGTCGGCTCGTTGATGATACGCAGGACGTTCAGGCCGGCGATCTTGCCGGCGTCCTTGGTGGCCTGACGCTGGGCGTCGTTGAAGTATGCCGGGCAGGTGATCACGGCGTCGGTGACCGGCTCGCCGAGGTACGCTTCGGCGTCCCTCTTCAGCTTCATCAGGATCTGCGCGGAGATCTCCTGCGGGGTCCACTTCTTGCCGTCGATCTCGACGGTCCAATCGGTGCCCATGTGACGCTTGACAGAAGAAATGGTGCGGTCAACGTTGGTCACGGCCTGACGCTTGGCCACTTCGCCGACGAGGATCTCGCCGGACTTGGAGAACGCGACCACGGACGGCGTGGTGCGGGCGCCCTCAGCGTTGACGATAACGGTGGGCTCGCCGCCTTCCAGCGTTGCGATGCAGGAATTCGTAGTACCCAGATCGATACCAACTGCACGTGCCATAATGTGTGCTCCTTTTGTTCTTGATTATTCGTTCGTACGTTTCTCGCCCAAGTTCCGAACCGGTCGTCTCTTGGACCTTCCAAAACTTGAGCCTACACCACTCAACTTCCGAACGGCAAGTTCTATTCCCAAATTCGTCACAAAAAGTTGAGCGTGTTGCACTCAGGTTTTATGGGACTCCCCTCAGTCTCGCTATGCTCGACAGCTCGTCCTGCAATTATGGACGAACTCCGTTCGCGTTTCATCGGCTCGACTGTCGTCTCGCCCATTGCCTACAAACAGCTCTGCTGTTTGCTTCACGGCAATGTCCTCAAAGAGGGGAGCCATATACTCCATGGCACTCAGGTTTTGGAGGGGCCTTTGCGCAGGCGGGCGAGGGCGGTGAGGAGGAGCATCGCGGCGGCCAGGACGAGTACCGAAAGGCCCGCGGAACGACTGGTTTCGTCGATGGTTTCGGCCGTCTCCTCGTCCATGACGGCGTCCGCATGATCCGCGGGCTGGGCGTCCGTCATCTCGGCGGCGCCGGCGACGAACCAATCCGGATCGGTCGGGTCGGTGCGTTGCGCGCCGGACCATGCGCCGCGCGTGGCACCCACATGGATCGCGATGGAGGAACCGGCCGGCAGCGCGGCCTCGAAGGTGCCGTCGGCCTTGACGGATACGGCGGCGGAGCAGTCGCCGGAGGCGTACACGTTGCAGTACACGCCGGCCGGCATCGAAGTGGAGAACACCTGCGTGACGGTCTTGTCGCTGTTGTTGATCGCCAGATAGCCCATGCCGGCATCGGCCTTACCGGCCGCGGTCATGTCGTCGGCCGTACCATCGGCGTCACCGGCAGACGCCCCGGAACCAGAAGCGGTGCCGGAGTCACCAGCGTCGCCGGCGGCCGTGCCGCGACCGAAGCCGACCACGTTCTCGCCGTACTCCTTCCAATCCGTGACCTTGGTGCCGGCCACGGCGTTGTGGAAGCCGATCATGCCCCGGATGGCGGTCCAGCGCTGCGCGCACTGCCAGGCGCCGGCGGTTTCGGTGCCGTCCGTAGGACAGGTCATGTCCGGCACCGAGTCGGCGGTGGCGCCGGGCGCGCCGTCGTCGTTGGATCCGAAGTAGTAGCCGGAATAGACGTGCGGCTGGCCGTATCCGTACGCCAGCAGGAAGGCGTTGGCCAGCAGGTATTTCGCGCCGTCCTTGTAGGTCAGGGCGCTGCCGTTGCGTTCGGTGTCCCAGTTCGTGACCCATACGGCGGCCTTGTCGGAAGGCACCCAACTTGCACTGGCACCGATGCGGGCCAGCCCGAAGCTGGCGGAGTTGATGTCGCCGTCGAAGGCCTGCTTGAGCCGCGCGTTGACGTTGAATTCGGAAACCTTGCCGGTGCTCAGGTAGTTGGACGGCTGGATCTCCGCGGCCTCCGACGCGCTGCCGATGACCTCCTGCTCGAAGAGGATGTCGTCCGCGTTCCGGCCCGTCTTCTTGGCGAGCTTGGCCTTGATGGCCTCCACATCCTTGGCGGCGATGTGCTTGACGGCGTCCACACGGAAGCCCGCCACGCCCATGTCCAGCAACCCGGCCATGTAGTCGGCGAGTTTGTCCCGCACGTATTCCTGACCGGTGTCGAGGTCCTGCAGTCCGCTCAGACGGCAGTTCTGCACGTTGTCGGCATCGTTGTAGTTGCTTACGTTCGCAGTGCAGTCGTGGAAGTTGGCGGGGGCGTACGGCACCGCAGGGAAGTTGCCAGCGTTGTCAAAGGCGCTGCCGGCCACACCCGTGCCGGATCGGTCGGCACCGGCCATATGGTTGATGACCGCGTCCGCGATGACGCGCACGCCGGCCGCCTTGCATTCCTTGATCATGGCCTTGAATTCGGCCTCGGTGCCAAGCTTGGAATCGAGCTTGTAACTGACCGGCTGGTAGGAGGTCCACCATTGCGCGCCGGCGATGGTCTCCTGTGGCGGGGAGACCTGCACGTATCCCACGCCTTCCGGACCGTAGGTTTCGGTGCATTCGCGGGCAACGGAGTTCCAGTTGGTCTGGAAGGCGATGACGATGACATCGCTCTGCGGTTCGGTGGCACGGGCGGACCGTACCGGGCCGGACGGCAGGACGGGCAACGCCACCATCGTCATCGCGAGCGCCGCGATCGCCGAGACGGCGGCCGCCATCACTCTGCGCAGCGGACCCACGAACCGTCGTACCGCGATCCTTACCATCATCGGTCTCCCCCCACTCTCCATCGAGCGTTTGCGTCTCATCAAGCGGCCCCGCCATGCAGCATGTCTTACCGCATACGTTCGCACCTTAGTCTTTACGCAAAGAATATCATGATTAAAACCACGTGTGGCTCGTTGTTTCGCTAACGTTTGCAGTGTATGATGGCGATAGTTGACATTACAACGACGTATCATCGCGACAGTTCGGCATCACGGGACGGTGTCCGCGCGCTGCGTGAAAGGGAGAGTCATATGGGTAAGGCAGACATCTACGAGGTGGCCAAGGCCGCCGGTGTTTCCATCTCCACGGTGTCCCGCGCGTTCACTCGTCCGGATCTCGTCTCGGACAAGACCCGCCGCAAGGTGCTGGACATCGCGGACAAGCTCGACTTCAACATCTCCCGTTCGGCCACGGCGCTGAAGTCCGGCCGTACCAACCGTGTGGCGCTGCTAATGAACGAGGAGATCACCAGCTGGTTCAACACGCAGACGTTCGCCGGCATCGAGTCGATGATGCATCCGGCCGGATACGACATCTCGCTGTTCCAGCACATCGACACCGAACAGAACCGCCATGAGTTCTTCACCGATCTGCCCATCCGTCGCAACGTGGATGCCGTGTTCGTGGCGTCGTTCGCCATCGATCCACACGAGACGGAGCAGCTCAAGCGCCTCCACGTACCGATCATCGGCATCAACACGCCTTCCGTGGACGGATTTGACGCCACCGTCAGCATCGACGACGAGCGCGGCATGTACACGGCCACCCAGCACCTCATCAATTTGGGGCACAAGCACATCGTGTACCCGTGCTCGGAGGCGGCGTTGCTGAATTCCTCCATCGACGCCCGTACACGCGGTTTCATCCGCGCCTGCCAGGACGGTGAGCACAAGCACGAGCTCAACTGGCAGGTGCTGTCCGTGCCGCGCGGCCCGGCGTTCGCCGATTCGGCGCTGTCCGCACTGCTCGCGCTGGACGAGTTCCCGGACGCGATCTGCTGCCAGATGGATATGATGGCGATTCCGCTGGTGCTCAAGCTGGAGCGCTACGGGCATCGCACGCCGCGCGACTATTCGATCGTGGGCTTCGACGACAGTCCGTACGCGGACACCATCAACCTGACCACGATGCGTCAGGATCCGTATGCGATGGGCCGGACCGCGGCCACCAAGGCGCTGAAGCTCATCGACGGCAAGGCGCTCGATACGCCGCATGAGGTGGTGGAAGCGCAGCTCGTGCCGCGTGGCACCGATATGCCCTTCGGCGACGTGGAGTAAGAGACTGCCCTCACGAAGACACGGAAACGGCCTGCGACCAATGTGACTTACATGGTTCGCAGGCCGTTTTCCTGTTGGCTGACCGTCAAGTCATGCAGGCGAATCGCGCTACAGCAGGGCTCCGATGAGGAGCATGACCGGGTAGAGGGCGTAGAAGACCCACTTGGTCCAGGAATGCCGGTAGCCGAGTTCGCCGTTGCGGTAGTGGAGGAAGGCCACGCCGACGGCCGGGGTGATGCACATGACCGCGCCCAGCAGACCGGCGGTGAACATCATCGTGTTCTCGCGCTTGTTGAGGAAGTAGAAAATCAGCACGAAGGCGAGGGTGAGCGCGCCCGTGTACATCACGCGCTGGCTCACGCCGACGCGCATGATGAGATTCCACAGCACGCCGGCGATGATCACCGCGATGGCGAGCAGCCAACGCGGAGCACCCGAATATGTGCGCCGAATCCAATCGATGCAGACAAGCACCACGTATGCGAAGAACAATCCCCACACCGGGTTGTGCGTGTGCGCGTCGAACCAGTGCCCGGTCATGATCTTGTCGTACGGGAAGCCGGCGAGGCTCGCCACAATGAACAGCTCGACCCCATACCGAACCCGGTTGCCCGTGTGCTTCCAGCCGTCGAAGAGCAGCCAGGCGTAGATGGGCACGGCGCACCACGAGGCGATCTCGCAGATCACGGCGACGGTCAGGCCGGTCATGTTGTCCGCGTTCAACGGGCCGAACAGCGTGGGCACGAGCGTAGTGGAGGCCACGGAAAGCGCCATGAAGACCGCGCCGATCACCTTGAGTCGGAACACGGACAGGCCCTTATGACGGCGACCGGCTCCAGCTTCGGCCGCTTTGCGTTGACGGGCCATTTCGATCTCGTTCATGAATGCTCCTTTGTGCGCTCGGCGTCTGCTCCCCTCAGTCTCACTTCGCGAGCCAGCTCCCCTCAGAGAGGGGAGCCAACGTAAATCGTTTACTGTACGCCGAGGAATCGTGTGATTCCAGCATAATCGGGGCCGGTCAGGGAGAGTGCGGCTTCGGGGCAGACGGCCGGGTCGTCCGGCGGGGAGATGGCGGTACGCAGGTAGATGCCGTCGATGCCGGCCGCACGGGCGCCGGCGATGTCCGAAACGGAATCGTTGCCGACCATGACCACCTGATCCGGTCGCAATCCCTCACGGGCCAGCGCGCGGTTGAAGATCTCCGGCGAGGGCTTGCGCACGCCCTCCTCGCTGGAGATGACGATGCGATTGAACGCGCCGGCAAGCTCCAGCAGCTCCATTTCGGGGCGGGTGTAGCAGGATTGCGCGTTGCTGACGAGTACCACGCGCAATCCCGCGGCCTGCAATCGGGCCAGCAGCTGCAATGCACCCGGATAGAGGTGCAGCAGGCTGGTGCTGGCGCGTCGGAACGTCCATGCGAGACGACGGGCGACTTCCGTCTCCGCAGGGTTTCCGGGTTCACCGCTCTTTCCGGCGGTCTCCCGGCCGGCTGCGATCGCGCCGCCGGTCTGGTGCGATGCCGGTCGCACCGTCAGCTCTTGGTATACCGGCAGCAGATCGGGCTCGGCCCATTCGCCGTGTTTCTCCGCCGCCGCGGCCCGAATCGGGGCGGCGAGCGCCTCGAATCGCTCGCGCAGGGCGTCGTTGGAGGGGTACAGCGCACCGCACTCGATGGCTAGGGCATCGCACAAGGCCGACCATGCGATCTCCGACGATTCGTCCGTACGGATGTCGACCAATGTGCCGTACAGGTCGAAGAATACGGCTGAATAGGTGGGCATGGGGGCCTCTTTTCAAAGGATGGGGTTGCGACACCGTTGTTCGGCTCCCCTCTCTGAGGGGAGCTGTCAGCGGTAGCTGACTGAGGGGAGTATTCAACCGTAGGGCTCCCCTCAGTCTCGCTGTGCTCGACAGCTCCCCTCAGAGAGGGGAGCCAGGAGATGTACGGCGACTCAGCTGAGGAGGAGAATCGAGGCCAGGACTAACGTGAGCGACGCCAGACGGTGAAGGTGCGGGGCGGGAGGGGAAGTTGGCGATTCTCGGCCTCGGGGATGGCGATGCCGGGCTCGGAGCAGTAGATGCACCGCCAGTCGTTGGGCGCGATCTTCGAGACCTCGTCGTATGGGCCGGGCATTTCCAGCTGGACCGTGGCTTGCGAGCGCGGCTCGTCGGCGGGATTGATGGCCACGCAGTCGTCACCCACGCGGAACACCACCACCTCGTCCTCGCGCGGCACGATCATGCGCGCACCGCCGAAGTACGCCGGATTGCCGCGCCGCAGACGGATCAGCGCCGCGTAATGGTCCACCAGACCGCTCAACCGCTGCGCACGGCACCAGTCGAGCTGGTTCAGGGCCACGGGACTGCGGAACGAATCGGAGACGCCGTGCTTGGTGCGGGCGAATTCCTCACCGCCCAGCAGGAACGGCACGCCGGCCGCGGTGAACACGACGCCGGCCGCCAGCCGGTTCGACTGCATGAGGTCCTCGCAACGCTCGCCTTCGGCCGCGTAATCGACCTCGGTGGGAATCGGGCGCATGGTGGCGCACAGCTTGTCCCACAGGGTCAGGTCGTCGTGCGCGGACACGTACTGGATGAGCTGGCCGACGGCCGCGGTGCCGCTCAGGGTGCCGCGCCAACCGTCCTCGGCATGACGGATGTCGTCGGCGTAATCGGCGGCCGCGCCGGTCAGGTAGCCGGGCACCTTCTGGTAGAACACATGGCCGCGAACCGCGTCGCGCGTGGAGTCGCAGAACATGCCGATGCGCGGGCTCAGGTACGGCATGCCGCGCTTGTCCGCCAGGATCGTGCCCTTGACGAGCGCGGTCTCGCGGGCGGCCCAGGGCTCGCCATGCATGAGGATGGACGCGCCGCCCGGCAGCTGATCGAGGGCGGTGCGCACGGCGTTCATGGTGTCCACGTCGATGAGGCCCATGAGGTCGAAGCGGAAGCCGTCGATATGGTATTCGCGCGCCCAGTAGGTCACGGAATCCACGATGTACTTGCGCATCATCGGATGCTCGGTGGCCACGTCGTTCGTGCAGGCCGAACCGTCGGCGAAGCTGCCGTCCTCGCGGCGGCGCAGCGCGTAGCCGGGAATCATGCGTTCGAACCAGTTGTCGGTGGAGAACATGTGGTTGTAGACCACGTCCATGATCACCTTGATGCCGGCCGCGTGCAGTGCCTGGATCATCCGCTTGCATTCGCGGATGCGCACCTCGCCGTCGAACGGGTCGGTGCTGTACGAACCTTCGGGGACGTTGTAGTTGAGCGGGTCGTACCCCCAGTTGAAGCCGTGGCGAGGATCGTCGCGCGCGAGGGATTCGTCGATGGAGCCGTAGTCGTAGAACGGCATGAGCTGCACGGCGGTGACGCCGAGACGCTTGAGGTAGGCCACGCAGGTGGGGAATTCGCCGTCGCCGTCCACGCTCGTGTCGTCATAGGTGAATGCGAGGTAGGTGCCGCGGTGCTCGAACGGCACGCCGCTGTGCGGGTCGTTGCTGAAGTCGCCGATGTGGGTCTCCCAGATGACCAGGTCGCGGCTGGGGATGTGCGGACGACGGTCCTGGCCCCAACCGTCCGGATCCGTGCGGGAGAGGTCCACGACCATGCTGCGACGGCCGTTCACGCCGGCCGCTCGGGCCCACGGGTCAGCGGTGCGGTGCTTGGTACCATCGGGGAAACGCACGATGTAGTCGTAGTAGACGCCGTGGCCGATGCCGTCGCAACGGACGATCCAGGTGCCGTCCGCGCCGGGGGCAAGCTCGTAGGTCTCGAAGGGGAAGGCGGCGGGATTGATGGAGATGGGCGTTTCCATCCCCGCCGCCACCACGGATTCGGCATTGTCGACCACGGTCTCCTCGTTCGGAGATCCGGTCTTGAACAGCCGCAGTGTGACGCCACTGGCCGTGGGGGCCCAAACGCGGAACGTGGTGCCTTTGGCGTCCGGGAACGCACCGAGATCATCGTCCTTGTACACCGGGTAATCGGGGCATGGCAGGGCGGTCTCGGCGGGGGTCCAGTCGGCCACGGCCAGTGAAGCGGGTTGCGGCACGGGAAGCTCCTTTCCTTTGGGTATATGAGAATGGCTCCCGGTCAGGCGGCGGGAGCCATTTGGCTATGTATGTGGTGCTACGGGAGGTGGGCATCTGTGGCGAGGCTCCCCTCAGTCAGCTTCGCTGACAGCTCCCCTCGGAGAGGGGAGCCGAGAAAGAAGTCGCCTCCGGCCCTGCAAGAACGGACTCGCTCGGGATGACGCTACCGGAAAGGTCGCCGGACTTCCCACTTAACGGCCTCGCCTCCGGCCCTGCAATTACGGACCGGCCTGCGGCCGGGCTCAATCCGACCTTCGCTCGGCTACCGCCTCGCTCAGGCTGAGCCTACGGACAGTCCACCGGACTGTCCGTTTAACGGCTCAGCCCTTCACCGATCCAGACATCGACTCCTGGTAGAAGCGCTGCATGACGATGAAGAGGATGGCGATCGGGATGGAGATCACCACGGCCGCGGCGGCGAAGCGCGCGTACCAGTTCTGGATGTACTCCTTCTGCAGCATGAGCCACAGGCCCAGGGCCACCGTGTAGTTGGACTGCGTGCGGCAGATCACCTTGGCCATCACGAAGTCGAGCCACGGGGTCAGGAAGCCGATGATGGCCTGGTAGACGATCATGGGCTTGCAGATCGGGATGATGATCTTGTAGAACACCTGCAGGCGGGTGCAGCCGTCGAGCATCGCGGCCTCGTCCAGCGAGGTCGGAATGGTGTCCATGTAGCCCTTCATCACGTAGAAGCCCGCGCCGGAGCCGGCCGAGTAGACCAGGATCAGGGCGATGGTGGTCAGTCCCTCGCTGGTCAGGCCCACGGCCTTGAGGATGAAGTAGATGGCGGAGACGGCCATGATGCCGGGGAACATGCCCAGGATCAGCACCACGTTCATGAAGGTCTTGCGGGTGCGGAAGCGCAGGCGGCTCATGCAGTAGGCCACGGCCAGCACGAACACCACGGAGATGACGCACACGAAGCACGCCACGATGAGCGTGTTCATGAACATCTTCGGGAAGTCGAGCACGGTCTTGTCCGTGAACAGGCCGATGTAGTTGTCGAGCGAGAACTCGGTCGGGAAGAACGTCTTGGTGTACGGCGCGGTGTTCTTGTTGAAGCTTTCCGCGAAGACCCACACGATCGGGATCAGCCAAATCACGGCCATGACGGCCAGGAACAGATGGGAGAGGATGTCTCCCAGGATGCGACGCTTCTTCGCATCATGCATGAGGCTGTGCGATTCAGCCTTCTGAATGCTGTGGTTGCTCATCAGCGGAATGCCTCCTCATTCTTGTAGGAACCGGAGTTGCGGTAGGTGATCAGCGACACCGCCGCGAGGACGATGAACGTCATGATGCCGATGACCGCGCCGAGGTTGTAATCGTTCTTATCGACCGTGAGCTTGTACAGCCAGGTGATGAGCAGGTCGGTGGTGCCGGCGGAATCGCCGATCGGCACCGGGGCACCGCCCGACAGCAGGTAGATGACGTTGAAGTTGTTCACGTTGCCGGTGAACGTGGTGATCAGGTACGGCGTGAGCACGAAGATGATGTACGGCATGGTGATCTGGGTGAAGATCTGCCACCAGTTCGCGCCGTCTAGCTTGGCGGCCTCGTACAGGTCCGCGGGGATGTTCTGCAGGATGCCGGTAATCTGCATGATCGTGTACGGGATGCCGACCCACAGGTTGATGACGATGACCGTGACGCGCGCCCACGTGGTGTTCGTGAAGAACGGCAGCGCCTGGTCGATCCATCCCCACTGCATGAGCAGGCGGTTGATGGCGCCGGTCGGCTGGAGCATGGTGTGCATCACCAGCAGGGACACGAACTGCGGCACGGCGATGGACATGGAGAAGCATGCGCGCCAGAAGCCCTTGAAGCGGGTGGTCTTGCGGTTGATGACCATGGCGAAGAACATGCCGAGGAAGAAGTTGAGGAAGGTGGCGAAGAACGCCCACACCAGGGTCCAGATAGTCACCTGGATGAACAGTCGGGCGCTGACGGTGCCGTTGCCGGTGGAGAACACCTTGCCGAAGTTCTCGAAGCCCACCCAGTCGAAGAGCACCAGATGGTTGCGGTCGTAGCTGGTGAAGGCCATCGAGATCATGAAAATCAGCGGCAGCACGGTGAACACGAGGATGCCGAGGGTCGGCAGGAACATGAGCAGCTGGTAGGCCTTCTCGTCGGTCAGCGCACGCAGGTCGTCCCTGAAGCTCGGGGCCTTGCCGTTCGCACGGACCAGGCATTCGGCCTTGTACGAGCACTTAAGGGAGATGGTCCACAGGTAGACGAACAGGATGCAGGCCACGATGGTGCACACGCCGTACAGCAGGATGACCACGGAGTTGTCGCCCTGGACGTACACCCAGAAGCCGTCCACGAGCTGCTTGCCCTGCTTCTGGGTACCCAGGCTGGGCAGCTTGGACAGGTAGTTCGCGCCGTTCGTGATCATGAACACGATGAACGCGACTTCGAGCGCCAGCAACGCGACGCCCTTGACATACTGCTTGCGGACGATGTTGCCGAGGCCGAAGACGACTGCGGACAGCTTGGTGAACACGTCACCCTTGGTCAGCGCGTTCCTCACCGAATACGGCGAGGGCGCCACATAGTCCGCGCCCATCCTGCGACGGCGCTTCATCTCCCGCGGAGAAAGGGTTGCTGTGGTCATTGCACCCTACCGCCTCTCACGATAACGATTGATGGTTGAAATGGTTGAAAAGTTGGTGGTTTCCCGATGCCGTCCCGTCTGCCGGCCGCAGCCTCGACGCCGCAACCTGCGCTGACCCAAGTAAAGCCCGGACACCGCGTGCACGCTGCCCGAGCTCTGCTTGGCAATGAAGGAGGAGGAGAAACAAGAAGACGAAACCGCTTGGTGGTGCTGGGGATTGCGGGCGAATCGCGGTTCCCCTCATCGCCCGCAACTGGCGTACCTTTGACGGACCTCCAGCACCGGTTTTCAGTTATCTGTTTTCAGTTATGTTCAGTTATAGGTGAGGTTGGGCGGCGTGAAGGAGTGGAGTATTACCGTCGCCCAAGTCTGTGGTTATCGGCCGGGCTGTCACTCGGCGTACTTGCCGACCTGCTTGACCCACTCGTCGGTCTTGGCCTGGGCGTTGTCGGAGGTGACTTCCTTGTTCAGGATGGCGTCGCCGAAGGCCTTGGCCGGATCCCACCAGGAGCCCATACCGGCCAGGCCGGACTGCAGGATGGCGGTGTTGGCCATGGTGTTGGTCTGGGCGATGGCGACCGGGTCATCGGTGGTCAGGCTGGACAGGGACTTGTCGGTCGGGATGATGTTGCGCAGCTCGTAGTGCAGCTTCTGGGACTCGGTGGAGCCGAGGTAGGCGGCGAACTGGGCGGCGGCCTTCGGGTTCTTGGCGTTCGGGTTGTAGGCGGCGGCCTTGGTGGCGGCGAAGGACTTCATCTGCTTGGTCTGGCCGTTCACGGTGAAGGTCGGCAGCTGGGCGGCGCCGAAGTTGTCGCCGAGGGCCTTCTTGATGTCCGAAGCGGACCAGGAGCCGGAGAAGAAGGCCTTGACGGTGCCTTCGGTCATCTCGGACAGGCCGGAGTTATCGGAGCTGTTGTGGAAGTTCGGGTTGGCGGCGAGGTCGACCAGGTACTTGGAGATGTCGCCGGCGTCCTTCGGGAAGACCATGCCGGCGCTTTCGTCGGTGCCATTCTCGCCGAAGAGCTGCAGGCCGTCATAGAAGCCGCCGATGTACCAGGAATCGTTGAGCGGGAAGGAGACGGCGGCCTTGGAGATCATGGTGTCGAGGCTCTTGATGTCCTCGTCGGAGAAGGCGGACTTGTCGTAGTACATGAACCAGGTGTTGTCCGTGTAGGGCACGCCGTAGTACTTGCCGTCGGTACCGGTCATGGAGGCGACTTCCAGATCGCCGTTCTGCTCCTTGAGCTGCTTGACGGCGTCGGTGCCGAGCTCGCCGATGCCCTGGACCTTCATGAGGGCGCCGAGCTGATCGGAGGCGAACATGTAGACGTCGGCGGCGGCGGTCGGGTCGGTCTGGACCTTGGTGGAGGCGTCGCCCTCGGAGACCACGTCGTTCTTCCACGTGATCTTGTACTCCGGGTGATCCTTCTCGAAGTTGGCCTCGACCTGGGTGAGCCAGGCCTCGGAGCCGTCATCGCCCTTGGCCTGATCCTCCTGCGGGGCCCAGACGCTCAGGGTGACGTCCTCGGTGCCGGCGGTGGAGGAGCCACCGTTGCCGGAGTCGGAGCCGCCGCAAGCGGCGAGCGGCATGAGCATGGCCACGGCGGCGGTGAGGCCGAGAGCCTTCTTCCAGTTGATCTTCATTGATCGGCCCTTTCTTTCTCTGTTCTTGGCCGGTTACGTCCAAAGTTCTTGATTCGATGCACACGTTCTCAATCCATCACTGGATATCGTGTTGCATACGCTTGCATCTTCTTGGTTTTGCCTAGAAATGTTTCGTGTTTGCAACGCTGCGGAACATCGTTGGCTGTAAGTGTACCACGGTTTTGCATACGTTGGCAATTCGTGCCGAGCGACTATTATTGCAATCGATAGGCAATGCCCGGGAACCCGCGCAAACAAAGGAGTTTCAATGACCGACCACGCACGACACGCCCAGGAATCCCCCCGTACCTTCGCACGACCGGACTGGCTTTCGGGGGCACGGTTCTACGAGATTTATCCGCAGAGCTTCGCTGATTCCAACGGCGATGGCATCGGCGACATCCCCGGCATCACCGGCAAGCTGGACTACATAGCCGGGCTCGGATGCAACGCGCTGTGGATCAACCCGTGCTACGACTCCCCCTTCAAGGACGCCGGCTACGACGTGTGCGACTACACCCGCGTGGCCGCGCGCTACGGCACCAACGACGACCTCGTCGCCCTGTTCGAGGCGGCCCACGAACGCGGCATGCACGTGCTGCTCGACCTGGTGCCCGGCCACACCAGCGAGGAGCACGCCTGGTTCCGTGCCTCGGGCCAGGCCGCCCCCGCCGACCGCATCACGGACGGGGAGAACGTCTCCGAACGGTACATCTGGACCGACTGCTGGATCTCCGGCGGCGACGGACTGCCGTTCATCGGCGGCGAGGCCGGGCGTGACGGCACCTATATCCTCAATTTCTTCAAGTGCCAGCCGGCGCTCAACTACGGCTTCGCGCACCCGAAGCACGCCTGGCAGAAGCCGGCGCTCGGCCCGGACGCCCTCGCCACCTGCGAGGCGCTGCTGGATGTGATGCGCTTCTGGCTCTCGCGCGGGGCGGACGGTTTCCGCGTGGACATGGCGGACAGCCTGGTCAAGCACGACGACGGGGGCAAGCCCTTCACCATCCGCACCTGGCAGTACCTGTTCTCGAAAATCCGCCCCGAATTCCCCGAGGCCGCGTTCGTCTCCGAATGGGGGCGGCCGTACGAGTCGATGCAGGCCGGGTTCGACATGGACTTCTACCTCGACTGGCGCTGGGACGGCAACCCGAACGGCTACAACATGCTGCTGCGCAACACGGATACGCCGCTCACGCACAAGGGTGACGCCAGCTACTTCAACGCCGACTCGGACACCTCCATCGCGCCGTTCCTCGACCAGTACCTGCCGCAGCTGCGCGACGCCGAACGTGCGGGAGGCCTGTTCGACCTCATCACCTGCAATCACGACACCCTGCGCACAGGCCAGCGCCTGACCGAACGCGAACGCAAAGTGGCGTACGGCATGCTCATGACCATGCCGGGCTGCCCGTTCCTCTACTACGGCGACGAGATCGGCATGCGCTACCGTCCGCTGCCCACCAAGGAGGGCGGCTACACGCGCACCGGCAGCCGCACGCCGATGCAGTGGGAGGCCGGTGCGGCGAACCTCGGGTTCTCCACGGCGGATGCCGATGAGCTGTACCTGCCGGTCGACCCGTCACCGGATGCGCCGACCGTTTCGGGCGAGGAGGCGCGCGCCGATTCGCTGCTGCACTGGGTGCGTTCGGTGCTGACGCTGCGGGCCGTGCAGCCGGCGCTGGATGCGGACGCCGGATTCGATGTGGTCGCCGCGCCGGCCGAGGGGCGCGCGTTCGCGTATCTGCGCCGTCCGAACGGCGATGGTGCCGACGGCACCGACGGCGCAGCGCATGGCGAGCCCGCCCGGATCCTGTTCATCGCGATGAACCCCAGCCGTGCGGACGCGCAGGTCGCAATGCCGTCCGGAGAGCTGGCAGGCGACGCATCCGTGCTGCTGGGGCTGGGCGAGCCGTCCATTGACGGCGGACTGCTCACCCTTCCCCCGCAATCATTCGCGGTGATCGGGTGACGATGCCGAGGCGTTCATCCCCAACGCACCGACGTATTGCAATCGTTGTCAAAATGAGTTACCGTTGAAGGCAGCACAGCAAGCACATTGGTCTGTCAGATTACCGAAACCTCAGCGAAGAGCGGCATTCGAACAGCAATGCAAACGAACAGCAACCTTCAGCCAACAAAGGAGTCCACATGACTGACGCGCGCACTCATGAAGCAGCAACCACCGATACCGGCACCGTCCAACGCACCGAAAGCGCGCAGCGTCTGGCCCGACCGCTCATCAGGCTTGCCAAGGCCTGCGGACTGGCTACCTCGTTCATCGACCAGCTCGGCACCTACACCGAAATCAGCGACGACGCGCTGGTGGCGGTGTTGAAGGCGCTGGATGTGGACGCCTCGACCCCGGAGGCCATCGACCAGTCCATGGAGCAGCTGGAGGAAGCAAACAGCAAACGTTTGCTGGCCCCGACCGTCGTCGCCTACGTCGGACAGACCACCACCATCGCGCTGAACTGCCCGGCGGACGCGGACGTCACCGCGACCGTGACCTTGGAGAGCGGCGAACCGTACGACGGCGCGACCGTGCTGCCCGACCTGAATTCCGGCCACCCGATTCTGAGTCTCGCCAACGACCTGCCGATGGGATACCACGCGCTCGACGTGCAGGCGGACGGGCGCGAGGGTCACGCCACCATCATCGCCGCACCGGCCCGCATCCCCGTGCCGTCCAAGGTGGCCGAGCAGCAGCGCTGGGGCTGGATGACGCAGATGTACTCCGTGCGTTCCCATGATTCGTGGGGCGTGGGCGACTACGGCGACCTCAAGCGTCTGCTCGTCGACGCCGCGCACGAATCCGGCGCGGACTTCATGCTCATCAACCCGATCCATGCCGGCGCGCCGATTCCGCCACTCGAGCCTTCGCCGTATCTGCCGGAATCGCGTCGATTCCTCAACGTGACGTACATCCGCCCGCAGGACATCCCCGAGTACGAGACGCTGCCGGCCGACGTCAAGGCGAAGGTTGACGAGCTGCATGCCTCGGTGGCCGCGCGCAACGACGAGGCGACCCCAATGGATATCAACGCGGCGTGGTCCGCCAAGCGGCCGGCGCTGCGTCTCATCTTCGACGCGGGTCGCAACGCCAAGCGCGAGTTGGAATTCGAGCATTTCAAGGCCACCGCCGGCCCGGATCTCGACTCCTTTGCCACGTGGTGCCTGTGCTTCGAGGTGTGGGGCGCGCCGTGGGGCGAGAACCGCTGGTTCTTCGAGAAGCGCATCGACGACCCGGCCGTCCAGCAGCTGGTGGAGGAGCACCACGACCTGTTTGAGTTCAACCGCTGGCTGCAGTGGATCGCGGCCGAGCAGGTGACCGCCGCGCAGCAGGCGGCCACGGAAAGCGGCATGGCGCTGGGCCTCATGCAGGACATGGCCGTGGGCGTGCATGGCCTCGGCGCGGACGCCTGGGCCAACCCGGAGCGTTTCGCCACCGGCTCGGTGACGGTGGGCTGCCCGCCGGACTTCTACAACCAGCAGGGCCAGGATTGGGGCCAGCCCCCGTTCAATCCGCGCTATCTGGAGGCCACCGGCTACCAGGTCTACCGTGAGATGGTGCATTCGATGTACGAGCATGCGGGTGCCGTGCGCATCGACCATGTGCTCGGCCTGTTCCGCCTGTGGTGGATCCCGCAGGGCCTTGGCGCCAGGAACGGCGCGTACGTGATGTACAACCACGAGGCGATGCTCGGCGTGCTGGCCATCGAGGCCACGCGCGTGGGCGGCATGGTCATCGGCGAGGATCTGGGCACCGTGCCCGATTACGTGCGCCGCATCCTGGCCGATCACGGCGTGCTCGGCACCGATGTGGAATGGTTCTCGCGCGTGGACGATTCACCGAATGCGGGCGATCCGTACAAGGAGCCGGGCGAATACCGCAAGCAGGCGCTGGCCTCGGTGACCACGCACGACCTGCCGCCGACCGCCGGCTATCTGAACTTCGAGTACGTCAAGCTGCGCGAGGAGCTGCATCTGCTCAGCGAGCCGGTGGAGGCATTCGCGGCCTCGGCGATGGCCGAGCGCACGGCCATGATGAACCGTCTGGTGGAAAACGGCTATATTACGGCTTCGGTGGCCGCGGATGTGGAAGACCATATCCAGGAGATCGTGGAGGCGATGCATGCGATGCTCACCGATACGCCGTCGCTGCTGCTGCAGGCGGCGCTGGTGGACGGTGTGGGCGAGACCCGCTCGCAGAACCAGCCCGGCACCTCGTACGAGTACTCGAACTGGCGCGTGCCACTGGCCGACGGCGACGGCCATGTGGTGCACACTGACGAGGTGTTCTCGCTGCCGCGCGTCCTCTCGCTGTCCGCGGTGATGCAGCGCAAGCGCTGGTAGTCGCGCCTCTTCACGGCGCATGGTTGCTTCATTCATTACGTGATAGCAGTCATGCGCCGTTCATGTACCCCTTAGCAGTGCAAACAACAGTCATTACACAGGAGAGAAAGATGAACCAGCACATAACCCCCCCTAAGCGCAACGGGAAATCAATCGTTTCACGGCTAGCCGGATTCATCGTCGCAGCAACAGTACTCTTTGCCGGTGCCGCACCGGCAATTGCCGACGATCAGCCGCCACACCTTCCATCACAAAACGATGCTAGTGGAGCTATTACAACCGTCACCGACGAAGATTCACTCCGCAAAGCCATCGACGATGGCGGAACGATTCAGCTCGAAGATGACATCACCCTGACTTCCACGCTGGAAATCACCAAATCGGTTACGCTTACCGGCACAGCGGAGCATACAATCACCGCTGACCCCAATATCCGCACCTGGATTCATGAAAACGCTGGCATGGATGGCGATTACGGCACTATCATCCATATATCATCTACTGGCTCACTCATACTGGACAACAATGCAGTTCTGGACGGCAAAGATAACGTATATGCCAGCACCCGTCTAATCGTCGCCGAGGGCGGACTTACACTCACCGGCGGCCAAATTCGTAACTTTACTATGAATGGCAGCTTCGATTATGCCATTGCCTTGGACGGCGCAGACGCCAACCTCACCGTCAATGACGGGGCAATCACATCCAATACGGCACAAACCTATGCCGGCGCCTTGATTGGTCTCGGTCACGGTGCCACCATGACCATGACAGGCGGCACCATTAGCAACAACAGCAACGTAGATACGAGCACCACTAAGGAAAACCTTCAAACGCGCTGGACCTCGTACGGCAAGGATTCGGCTCGTAACGATCCTCCCGGAATCAACAACGCCATTATCGACGTGACTCACGCACTCGCCGCGGAAATCAACGAAAAGGCATTGGGAGAGGAATCTGACGAAGCACCGGCTTCCTTCACATTTACCGGTGGCACCATAAGCAATAATTTCTCTGATGCAACTGTACGTATCGGCGATTATAACAGCGGCATTATGCCCGGATATGAATCCGCTGAGACCACCTACACCGCCGGTCCTGCAACTATGACTATGTCTGGAACAGCCACCATTACCAACAACATCGCCACAACCAATGGAGGCGGTATTTGCGTGTGGGCCGCGGGTTCCTTCACGATGGATGGCGGTGTCATCAGTGGGAACGCCTCTGAGAACGGTGGCGGAATCGCTGTAATTGACACCTATTCCATGGGCACATACGGAATCGGCGGAAATCGAGTTGTTCGGTCAAGTACCCTTGAGGAATGGATCGAATACCATGGCGCACATTTCGAGATGAATGGCGGCACCATCACCAATAACCATGCTGACGTTGGTTGGCAAGGTGTTGGCGGAGGCGTGTACATTTCGGCCGAAGGCGCCGAATTGAATGCCGGCAAAATCACCAGCAACTCCGTCGGCGGTACCAGCGGCGCAGCACAGGGCGGCGGCGTGTACATCACCGCACTGCCATATACCGCATACCTCAATAACACATTGGTTACCAACAACGCCGCGAGCGAACTGGGTGGCGGCCTATGGCTGTGCCCTACCGGCAAGGCTACCAATTATGTGCGAAACGGCGGCGCAGTCCTCGGCAATACCGCGGCCAAGGCCGGCGACGATGTTGTCTCATTGAATCACGAACGTCAAGCCAATAATCCAGACGGCGGCCTCACTGTCTACAACCGTACACTGGGCAATCAAACCGTTGACTGGTATCGAGACGGCGGCATTACCTTCGATAAATCGGATTGGCTGGGCCAAGCCGATTCCGTCACGCCACGATATAACGCGAGTGTCTCTAATAACGACAAGGTCGGCGGAACCATCGTCAATAATCAAACCGATATTGCACTCAAGGCTGTGCCGGTTAAGCACTCCATCGAGGAGGCTGTGAAGCTCGCCCGAGCGGATGCCAAGTTGTTCATCGAAGACAATTCTGCACCTTGGGGCGCCGGCATCGGCTCGAACGGTATTGTGCAATTCGGTGAGAATTTTGCGTTCAAAAAGGTGGATGCGGAAGGTAAGAGCATTGCCGGAGCGCAGTTCAAGATTACATCTGACGCCGATGCAACTAATCCACTTGCGTTCACCGACGCGGGCAACGGCAAATACACGTATGCCAGTGTCGCTTCCAATGGCACCACTTCCACTCTTATCACACCGGAGAACGGCGTAATCACGCTCAACGGTGTACCGGCAGGAACATACACCGTGACCGAAACCAAGCAGGCTGACGGCTTTGATTCGCCGGCCCCGAATTGGCCTTCCTTCACAGTAAAAATCGCGGCGGACGGCACCATCACCTATTCAAAGGACACCCAGCAAAAGCTGGTCAGCTTGGATGACGGCGAACATTACGAAGGCAGTAGTGACATTGACTCCTGTTCCACAGCTGCCGCCGGTGTAACTGTCTGTGCACCTGTGGTGAAGAACACGAAGAGCGAGACCCCGCCACCCACTCCGCCTACGCCAACGGAGCCGAACACTGAACTGACCATTCCAGGAGTCAAACATCTAAGCGGCAGGGATCTGCAGGCCGGCGAGTTCAATTTCGTCATCCAGACCGTAACGCCGAACGATGCCCCATTACCGACCGTCACTACAGTATCCAACGCCGCGAACGGCGATTTCTCATTCGGCCCGATTCACTATACCGAATCGGATCTGAATGGTACGAACACCGCCACATTCACATACAAGGTCACGGAGGTAAACGGCTCCTCCACCGGGGTGACCTACGATAATACGGTTTACACCGTCACGGTCACTCTGAATAAGACCAGTGGAAAGCTCAAGGCTTCCTATGTAATAAAGGACGCGAATGGCGACACAGCCGATACCTTGGCCTTTAAAAACACCTATACGCCGGAGGAGCCCGAAGAACCGAACCACCCAGGGAAACCAGAGGAGCCCAACAAGCCTAACCAACCCAACAAGCCTAACCAACCCGAGAAGCCAGAGCAGCCGCAGACCCCGCAACGACCAAAGTTGCCGCCCACTGGCGCAGCAATTCTTTCAGCGGTCATGGTCACCGGCATTTGCGCAATTACTGGCGTATCACTGCAAATAATCCGGAAAAGGACGCACCAATAAGTAAATGAATGAATAATAATGCGGCGTACGCAAGAAGATTCCCTCACCTTTGTGGAGGAATCTTCTTGCGTACGCCGCATTATTATTCACAGACATAAGATGTCTATTCACCACACCAGTGCTCATGATATCGTTGTCACAGCTATGACGATTCCGATGACGGCGAAAGCGGGGCGGCGATGACCAAGGCAAGCATTCAGGCGGTGGCGCGGGAGGCCGGCGTCTCCGTATCCACCGTGTCCCGCACCTTCGCCAAGCCGGACCTGGTGCTTCCCGAGACGCGCGACAAGGTGATGGCCGCGGCCGAAAAGCTGGACTACTCCGTCTCCCGTTCGGCGGCCGCGCTGAAGTCCGGCCAATCGTTCCGCGTGGCGCTGCTGGCCAGCGAGACCATCACCACCTGGTTCAACTCGAACATCTTCGCCGGCCTCGACTCCACGCTACGTCCCGCCGGGTATGACACCGTGGTGTATCCGATGAGCAATGCGGACGAGCGCCGCAGTTTCTTCGAGGATCTGCCCGTGCGCCGCAACGCCGACGCGGTGATCGTGAGCTCCTTCAACATCGAGCCGGCCGAGGTGGAGCGTCTCAAGCACATGCATGTGCCGATCATCGGCATCAACATCCCCTCCACCGAGGGTTTCGATGCGGCCGTGAGCATCGACGACCGCGCGGCCACACGCGCCGCCAGCGAGCACCTCATCGCGCTGGGGCATCGCAGCATCGCCTACGTGGGCGGCACCCGATCCCGGACAACCATGCGCTACAGCGCCGAATCGCGCCTGCAGGGACTTCTGGACGCCACCGCCACGCATCCGGGCGTTTCCGTGCGGTCCATCGAGGTGCCGCGCGACACCGGCGAGACCAATGCGGCGCTCAACGCCGTGCTCACCGCGACGCCCGGCGTTACCGCGTTCTGCTTCTGCGACGACGACATGGCCCTGCCGGTGCTGTACCGTCTGCGTCAGTACGGCCGCCGCGTGCCGCAGGATCTTTCGATCATCGGGTTCGACGACGTGCCGATGGCTCAGTCGGCGGGCCTGACCACGCTGCACCAGGACCCGTTCGCGATGGGGCAGGACGCCGGTCGCATGACGCTGGCCGCCATCGCCGGGGAGCCCATCGAGCCGGCGTTCCGCCAGCCCGCGACGCCGCTGATGCTGCGCGAAACAACCGCCCCTCCCCTGGCCGCCCGGGCTTAGGCGCAAACGGAACGGATTTCAGCCAAAATCGCCATGACGACGTTGCCACCGCGAAACGCCGAATGGCGATTTTTATTTGTGTCATTTGCATGATATCGTTGTCATCAACAAAGCCAATGGTACGACCGTCCACCCTACGGAAACGGCCGGGCGCCGCCAACGCAACGCAGCACCTCCCAAGCACCACCCACAACGGAAAGGACGCATTCCATGACCGCGAACAACCTGAACGACGACTGGTGGAAGCAGGCCGTCGTCTACCAGATCTACCCGCGCTCCTTCAAGGACGTCAACGGCGACGGCCTCGGCGACATCGCCGGCGTCACCGAGAAAATCGACTACCTGAAGCGCCTCGGCATCGACGCCATCTGGCTCTCCCCCTTCTACCCCTCCGACCTCGCGGACGGCGGCTACGACGTGATCGACTACCGCAACGTGGACCCGCGCCTGGGCACCATGGACGACTTCGACGCCATGGCCACGGCCGCGCACGACGCCGGCATCAAGGTGATCGTGGACATCGTGCCGAACCACACCGCCGACAAGCACGTCTTCTTCCAAGAGGCGCTGGCCGCGGCCCCCGGCTCTCCCGCGCGCGACCGCTACATCTTCCGTGACGGCCGCGGCGAGCACGGCGAGCTGCCGCCGAACGACTGGCAGTCCTTCTTCGGCGGCCCGGCCTGGCAGCGCGTCGAGGACGGCCAGTGGTACCTGCACCTGTTCGACAAGGCGCAGCCGGACGTGAACTGGAAGAACCCGGACATCCACGAGGAGTTCAAGAAGACCCTGCGCTTCTGGTCCGACCACGGCGCCGACGGCTTCCGCATCGACGTGGCGCACGGCCTGGCCAAGGACCTCGAATCCAAGCCGCTTGAGGAGCTGGGCCGCGAGTACAACGTGGTGGGCGTGCTCTGCCACGACTTCTCCCACCCGCTGTTCGACCGCCGCGAGGTGCATGACATCTACCGCGAGTGGCGCCAGGTGTTCAACGAGTACAACCCGCCGCGCTTCGCCGTGGCCGAGGCCTGGGTGGTGCCCGAGCACCAGCACCTGTACGCCTCCCCGGACGAGCTGGGCCAGTCGTTCAACTTCGATTTCGCCGAGGCCAACTGGTTCGCGGACGAGTTCCGCTCCGCCATCGCCGCCGGACTCAAAGCCGCCGAGGAAACCGGCGGTTCCACCACCACGTGGGTGATGAACAACCACGACGTGCCGCGCAGCCCCTCCCGCTACGGCCTGCCGCAGGTCAAGGGCGCGCCTTACCACCAGCTGCCGCACGACTGGCTGCTGCGCAACGGCTCCACCTACCCGGAGAACCGCGAGCTGGGCACCAAGCGCGCCCGCGCCGCAGCGCTGATGGAGCTGGGCCTGCCGGGCGCCGCGTACATCTACCAGGGCGAGGAGCTGGGCCTGTTCGAGGTGGCGGACATCCCGTGGGACCACCTGGAGGATCCGACCGCCTTCCACACCAACCAGGCCACGATGGACAAGGGCCGCGACGGGTGCCGCGTGCCGCTGCCGTGGACCGCCTCCGACGAACCGACCCTGGCCGATTTCAGCCTGCCGATTCCGGCCGATGACGGCACCGGTGAGAACCATGTGCCGCTGTGCGCCGCCGGTCAGTTCGGCACGGGCGCGTCCTTCGGCTTCTCCCCCGCCGAGCGCGCCGACGGTACGCCGGCCGCCGACCCGCACCTGCCGCAGCCTCTGTGGTTCAAGGACTTCGCCGTGGACACCGAGGAGGCCGATCCGGATTCGATGCTTGCGCTGTACCATGCGGCGCTGGCGATCCGTCAGGAGTCGCTGACCGCCACGCGCGATACGTCCGCCTCCCAGGTGGACATGGGCGATGATGTGGTGGCGTACACCCGTGCCGCGGTGGATGGCCGCACGTTCACGTCCGTGACGAACTTCGGCGCCGACCCGGTGGCCCTGCCCGAAGGCGATGTGGCGCTGACGTCCGGCCCGTTGACCGCCGATGGCCAGCTGCCGACCGATACCTCCGCGTGGGTCATCAAGTAGACACGACGTCTACGCTGATTGGTTTGCCCCCAAAGGGGCCGACCGGTGGATAGGTAGCCAGCCTCGGTCAAACTGGCATATTGCATAAGGCCGTTGCTCCGAACGAATCGGAGCAACGGCCTTATGCGTCATACGCCACTCATCGCTTTCGTTCAATCTCCTGCACGAACAGGTCGAAATCGGAAAGCTGTGCATCATTGAACTTGCGGAATTCCGCCATCGCCTTGGCATCCGCCTGCTTTTTGCTCACCGTGCCCTTGCCTTGCAACGATTGTCCGCCGGTAAACAGGATGTATTGGTTGCACAGCTCAATGCATTGCTCCATGGTGGTGGTCTGGTGGTTGCGCACACGCAGTTCCGCCGCATCCAGAAAGCCGGATACCAATTGGTTGAGATGGCTGAGTTCATCTTCGCTGAGATAGTTCTTGGCTACTGTGACATCCGAGGAATGGATCTTGCCTTCGGGAGCGCCTTTCCATGTGGTCAATCCCATATGCGGTTTGTCGGCGTCAACGCGCTCGTCGATGATCTCAGCAGCGGTATGACCGCTCACGGCATAGTGGAACCGGTTCTGCACATTGGCGAAGAAGTCCCGCGCCGCTTGGCTTTTCGGGTCGTAATCCACACTGATGTCCTGGAACAGATCCGTGATTTTCTGGTAGAAACGGCGCTCGCTAGCACGGATATCCCGGATACGACGCAGCAGTTCATCGAAGTAGTCCTCGCCGAACGGACGGCCGTTTTTCAGCATGTCGTCATTGAGCACGAAGCCTTTGATGATGTACTCACGCAAGGTTTTGGTGGCCCACTGACGGAAGCGCGTGGCTTTCAAGCTATTGACTCTGTAGCCAACCGCAATGATGGCGTCGAGGTTGTAGAATGCCACCTCTCTGCACACTTTACGGCTACCTTCCTGCCGGACTATTTCCATTTTGGAAATAGTTGCCCCTTCATCCAGCTCACCTTCTTCGTAAATATGCGATAGGTGCTTTGAGATATTGGGCACATTGACATCGAACAGCTCCGCCATGGCCTTCTGCGTCAGCCAGAATGTCTCGTCTTCATAACGCACCTGGACCGGTACGTTACGACCGTCATCCTGATACAGAACGATATTGGCCTCCACCTCGGCATCGAAGTTCTCCGAATCATGCTTTTCGCTCATGATGTTCATCCCCTTTCGAAAGAAAATCGGTCTCTCGCTCCAATTCACGGAGCACATCGGCAGGATCCTTGCCGAAGAATCGACATAATGAGGTGAATTCCAAAAGCGTCGGAGTGCCGTTTCGTTGCCGGAAAATATCGATGATGCGACTATGCGTCATGTTCGTACCGGCACCGATACGGCGGTATGACGGCGTATCGTCCGACTCCTCACGAAGTCTCACGAAATACTGTGCCGTCAACCGTTCCAGTTCGCTCCATTGTCTGCCTTTGACTGCCATATATCCACCCTACAATAGGGGTTGAATATTCTTCCAAGAGTGAACGTGCGCATCGAATACAGGAAGGCCGCCAGTCCGAATGAATCGGGCTGACGGCCTTTATACGTCAGGCGCTAATCAGCGGATGATCACCGCATCAGGTCACTGAACCTGGGCGCGGGCGATCTTGCCGGTGAAGGAGTTGGCCTCGTCGGCATCCTTGACGCCGTCCTTGTTCCAGGAGAACATGGCGCGCAGCTTCGGGCCGACGGTCTCGATGCGCTCGTTGGAGTACTTCTCCTGCAGCTCCTTGAAGTGCGGGGCGCCGGCATCCTGGTCGTCGATGAACTCCTTGGCGAAGGAGCCGTCCTGGATGCGCTGCAGGTGGTATTCCATGCGCTTGCGGCAGTCCTCGTTGATGACGGTGTTGGTGTAGTCGCCGTACTGGGCGGTGTCGGAGCAGGACCAACGGGCCTTGTTCAGACCACCCTCGTTCATCAGGTCGACGAGCATCTTGAGCTCGTGGCAGACCTCGAAGTAGGCGATCTCCGGCTGGTAGCCGGCGTCGGTGAGGACCTCGAAGCCCATCTCGACGAGCTTGTTCACGCCGCCCATGAGCACGTTCTGCTCGCCGAAGAGATCGGTCTCGGTCTCTTCCTTGAAGGTGGTCTTGATGGCGCCGGCGCGCAGGGCGCCGAGAGCCTTGGCGTAGGCCAGGGTCAGGGCCCAGCCATCACCGCGCGGATCCTGCTCGACGGCCACGACGACCGGGACGCCACGGCCGGCGGCGTACTCACGACGCACGATGTGGCCCGGGCCCTTCGGGGCAACCATGAACACCGGGTGATCCTCGGACGGCTTGATGTAGCCGTAGTGGATGTTGAAGCCGTGGGCGAAGGCGACAGCGGCACCCGGCTTGATGTTGGGCTCGATGTCGTTGGCCCAGATGGTGCGCTGGTACTGGTCGGGGGCCAGAATCATGATGACGTCGGCCTCAGCGGCGGCCTCCGGCACGGACTTGACCTCGAGGCCCTGCTCCTTGGCGAACTCGACGGACTTGGAAGTCGGACGCAGACCGACAACCACGTCCACACCGGAATCGCGCAGGTTCAGCGCGTGGGCGTGGCCCTGGGAACCATAGCCGATGATGGCAACCTTCTTGCCATCGAGGACGGAAAGATCGGCATCGTTGTCGTACCAGATCTGTGCAGCCATGTAAGCACTCCTTGTACTACTTGCGTACCGGCGTCAATGGGGTTTGCCGGCACACGGTGTTGTGGTGGTTGCGCGTATGCAGTGGTTATGCATGATGCGCGTTTGGGTGGGCGCCCGGATTCCCGGGCGGGCTCAAGCGTGGCGGGATTGTGTCCCGCAAACTGGTGTCCATCCTACCGAGAACGGGGGCGTCGCTTGCCCTCCGTCCAAAACGTGAGCTGGGTTACAAAACGGTTTTGGACAATTGCTCGGCATGTGGGATTGCGGGAATGCTTGACTGACGGCAATGGTGCGGCCGTCTGTTTCCCGGCTCCCCTCAGCCAGCTTCGCTGCCAGCTCCCCTCAGAGAGGGGAGCCAAAAAGCAAAGGCCGCCGCTTCCGAATGAACGGGAGCGGCGACCTTATACGTCAGGCGCTAATCAGCGGATGGTCACTGAACCTGGGTACGAGCGATCTTGCCGTTGAAGGACTCGGCCTCGTCCTGATCCTTGGCCGGGCCGTTGTTCCAAGAGAACATGGCGCGCAGCTTCGGGCCGACGGTCTCGAGGTGCGGGTGAGAGTACTCTTCCTGCAGCTTCTTGAACTTCGGGGCGCCAGCGGCCTGATCGTCCATGAACTCCTTGGCGAAGGAGCCGTCCTGGATGCGCTTGAGCTGGTACTGCATGCGCTTCTTGGTCTCCTCGGTGATGACCGTGGAGGTGTAGTCGCCGTACTGGGCGGTGTCGGAGCAGGACCAACGGGCCTTGTTCAGACCACCCTCGTTGGCGAGGTCGACCAGCATCTTCAGCTCGTGGAACACCTCGAAGTAGGCGATCTCCGGCTGGTAGCCGGCCTCGGTCAGCACGTCGAAGCCCATGTCGCACAGGTGGTTGATGCCGCCCATGAGGACGTCCTGCTCGCCGAACAGATCGGTCTCGGTCTCCTCGGTGAAGGTGGTCTTGATGGCGCCGGCGCGCAGAGCGCCCAGAGCCTTGGCGTAAGCCAGGCACAGCGGCCAGGTCTTGCCATCCGGATCCTGCTCGACGGCGACCACGACCGGGACGCCACGGCCGGCGGCGTACTCACGACGCACGATGTGGCCCGGGCCCTTCGGGGCAACCATGAACACCGGGTGATCCTCGGACGGCTTGATGTAGCCGTAGTGGATGTTGAAGCCGTGAGCGAAGGCCAGGGCGGCACCCGGCTTCAGGTTCGGCTCGACGTCCTCCTTGTAGACCTTGGCCTGGTACTGATCAGGCAGCAGGATCATCACGACGTCAGCTTCGGCGACGGCTTCCGGCACGGACTTGACCTCGAGGCCCTGCTCCTTGGCGAACTCGACGGACTTGGAAGTCGGACGCAGACCGACAACCACGTCCACACCGGAGTCACGCAGGTTCAGCGCGTGGGCGTGGCCCTGAGAACCGTAGCCCAGGATGGCGACCTTCTTGCCATCGAACACGGACAGATCGGCGTCCTTCTCGTACCAGATAGTTGCTGCCATTTTTGGCGCTCCTTTATATCTATTGTTTATTTATGGGGTGAGTATTAATGCGTTCCGCTGATGCGGAAAATTCTTGGTTTTTCCTTGTGGGCTTTTCCGATATGCAGGTTTAGTCCTGTCGTTTCGGAAAAGCCCTCAGGGGGTTCACTCTGTGAACTTGAGTTTTTTCACGTTGTGAACCGGGGATTTTTGAGTTATGAGATGTGGAGGTTCTGGCTCCCCTCTCTGAGAGGAGCTGTCGCGAAACCAAAGGACTGCCGTGGACTTTACTTCGTAAAGTCCACATCCTTGGTTTCACGGCAGGTGAGCACGGAGACCAGGCAGCACACGGCCATCACGCCGAGGTAGAGGCCCACGGAGTGGACGCCCCAGTTGTGGGACAGCCAGGTGGCGATGGTCGGCACGAAGGCGGCGCCCACGATGGCGGCGAGGTTGTAGCCGATGCCGGAGCCGGAGTAACGCACGTTGGCGTCGAACAGCTCGGGCAGGAAGGCGCCGATCGGGCCGAAGGCGACGCCCATCAGCGCGAAGCCGATGCACAGGAAGGCCATGTTGGCGGCGAAGTTCTTCTGGCCCACGAGCTGGCCGTCCAGCAGGAACGGGAACAGCACGGCGAACACCACGAGCGCGCAGGAGGAGAAGGTCAGCACGCGACGGCGGCCGATCTTGTCCGCGTACAGGCAGGACAGCACGATGAACAGGGCGAACACGCAGATGGAGATCATGAGCATGAGCAGGTACTCCTGGTTGGTGAAGCCCAGGTTGCCGCCGCCGTTCGCGACGTCCTTGGTGCCCCAGGCGAGGGACCAGGTGGCCAGCGTGTAGAACAGCGTGTAGGTCACGGCCACGAGGAAGGTGGCCTGCAGCACCTGACGCCAGGACTTGCGGAAGACCTCGGTGAGCGGGGACTTGACGACCTTCTTCTGCTCCTGGGCCATGCGGAAGATCGGGGTCTCCTCCATGTGGACGCGGACCACGAGGCCCACGATCACCAGCACCGCGGACAGCAGGAACGGCACGCGCCAGCCCCAGGCCAGCATGGCGTCCTGATCATTGAAGGACTCGAGCACGAAGTAGGTGCCGTTGGACAGGAAGAAGCCGATCGGGGCGCCCAGCTCCGGGAAGGAGCCATACAGGGCGCGCTTGTTCTCCGGGGCGTTCTCGGTGGCCACCAGCGCGGCGCCGGACCACTCACCGCCCAGGCCGATGCCCTGGACGAAGCGCAGCAGGCACAGGATGGCGACGGCGAACACGCCGGCCTGGTCGTAGGTGGGCAGGCAGCCGATGAGGAAGGTGCCGACGCCCATGGTCATCAGCGAGACGACCAGCGTGGTCTTGCGGCCCATGCGGTCGCCGAAGTGGCCGAAGACCAGCGAGCCGAGCGGGCGGGCGATGAACGCGATGGCGAAGGTCAGCAGGCTCATCAGCAGGGCGACGGTCGGATTGGCCTTGTCGGAGAAGAAGATGTGCGGGAAGTAGTTCGCCGCGGCGGTGCCGTAGGCGTAGAAATCGTAGAATTCGATGGCGGTGCCGACCATCGAGGCGGCGATCACGGTCTTGACCGAGTCGCGCACCATGGCGGCGGCCTTGCCCGCCGCCTGGTTCAGTCCAGTCTCTTCGACTGCTGCAGTCATGAGTTGCTCCTGTAACTCTCCATCACTCTCTCGTACGGGCCTTACCGCGCCCTGGGGTGACTGCGAGATTCGTTTCTTGGGAATTGGTTCTTGGATTATGTACCGCATGCTCTCCGCTGCCGTACCGCGCTGCGGAGATTTGCCTTCATGCCTTGTGAGCGCAACAAAAAAGCCCCGCATCGCGCAGGGCCTGACCGATTGTGTCGGTATTGATTGGCCCTGCCTTCGTTGACGGGGCCTCAAGCATTGGTTGCCGTTAGTCCGCCAGCGAAGACGGGCTAATAATTCGTGCGGAATCAAACGCAGAAGCATTGAATCCAGTCATCGCGTGGCCTCCTTTCGGTGTTCCTCGGGTCCGTTCGACCCGAACTGGAATGAGACAATAAGCGCGGCCCGCGGCCCAAACCAGCAGGGGTTCACTATGTGGACGCAGGGTCTTGACAGATGGAGCGACTATCGCGTGGTCTCGCCGGGGATGAAGCCGACCGGCACGACCTGCTCTTCGATGACGGATTCGTCGCCGGCATCGTCCGTCCTGGACACACGCGACGGCTTGCCTCCGGCCGTGTCCTCGGCGGCGATCTGATCGTCCATGCGATTGGCGAGCGCGGCGGCGAGCGCCGGGAAGTCCTGACGGACGGCGGTCAGTCGCTTGCCCGCGATTTCGGTGATGAGCGTGCCGTCGTAGGCGATGATCTGCAGGTCGCGCGGCACGTTGATGCCGCGGCGGCAGGCCTCCTGCAAGGCCATGGCGGCCACCACGTCCGCACCGACGATGGCGTCGACGCCGGAGTACCGCTCGAAGATGTTGCGGGCGACGGCTTCGTGTGCGGTCACGTCCGTGACGGAGCCGGCCTCCACGTAGTCGCAGGCGATGCCGGCCTCGGAAAGCATGCGCTCGACGGTGAGGTGGTAGCGCACGGTGGGGAAGGTGGTGCCGTCGGCGAACTGGGTGCGCGGGCCGCCGGCGAGCACCACATGGCGCGCGCCCGTGCGGATGAGGTGCTGCGCGACGAGCCGGCCACCCTGTTCGTGGTCGGAGTGGACGGTGGGCACGCCGGCGCCGAGGAAGCGGTCGAAGGCCACGATCGGGCGGCGGATGGCGGTCCAGAAGTCGGCGGGGTGCTCGGTGTGGGCGGCCATGATGATGCCGTCCATCATGTGACGCTGGAGCATGCCCACGTATTCGCTTTCTCCGGTGTCCGCATCGGCGGTGGAGCACAGCAGGGTCTTCAGGCCGCGGGAGGCGAATTCGCGCTGCAGGGCGGCGGTGAGCGTGGCGAAGAACGGGTGGGCGATGGTCGGCATGATGACGCCGACGGTGTTGGTGCGGTTGTGGTAGAGGTTGCGGGCCAGCTCGTTGGGGATGTAGTTGAGCTTGCGCATGGCCGCCTCGACCTTGGAACGCATGTCGTCCGAGACGTATCCGGTGTTGTTGACCACCAGCGAGACGGTGCTCAGGGATACTCCGGCCTGCTTGGCCACGTCGCGCATACCGACCATGTTCGTTCCTCCCCGGTGAGTCGTTGGACCGTCGGGCCGCCTGCCGCGCACATCACGGCCCATGTTGGAATACAGTGTACTCGAACCGGTTTGACAGCGTTTCGCCCCACGCGAAGCAAATATCGCGCGGGGCGAAGGCGGACCGGACCGGCCGTTTTCGGGAACTACCGGACACTCTCAGTCGGCGGCGTTGGCGGAGACCAGCGTCACGGTGCCGGCGAGCAGCACCAGCACGATGCCCGCGGGGAAGAGCAGGTAGTAGCCGAAGCTGGACGCGAAGGCGTTGACCAGGATGGCGCCCACGATGGCGGCGAGCGCCAGGCCCGCGGAGTTGGCGAGCGCGTAGACGCCGAGGTCATGGCCGGCGGTGCGCGGGTCGGGCAGGGAATCCATCACGAGCTCCAGCCCGAGCGCGTCGTAGAGGCCGAACGCGAATCCGGAGATGAGCGCGAAGGCGATCAGGCCGTTCTCACGCGCGGTGCCGGTGGACCAGACGCCCAGCCCCCAGGCGAGCGCCAGGCCGAGCGCGTACAGCACGCAGGAGGAGGCCACCACGGTGGCGGTGGCGATGCCCTTCTCCTCGATCTTCTCGGAGATCGGGCCCGCGGCCCAGGATGCGAGCGCGGCGCCCACGAGCGTGGCCACGGCCATCGCCATGATGAGGAATCCGGCCGGGATGGTCAGCGGCGCGGATGTGAACCGCACGGCCTTGCCGTAGACCCAGAAGCGCACGAGGTACCACAGGAACACGCCGGTCATGCCCACGCCGGCCATCATCAGGGTGCGGGCGGCGAACGCGCGGGCGAAGGCGGGCGCGTGGGCCGGGAACTTCAGCTGGCCGAACACCGCGGCGCCGTCCATGCGCACGTGCGGCTGTTCGGTGCTGGACGGCTCCTTGGGCAGGATCAGGACCGTGAGGATGCCGGAGAGCGCGAAGATCACGGCGAGCGTGGTGAAGGCGGAGTCGGAGCCGAACATCACGCCGAACGCGCCGAGGCACAGGCCGATCGCCTGGGCCAGCATCACGCCGATGCCATGCCAGCGTTCGATGCGCGGGCGGAACTTGTCCGGCACACGTTCGCTGATGGCGCTGGCCAGCGGCACGGACAGCATGGCGTACGCGAACTGCATCACCGCCCAGAAGATGCCCATGACCACGATGCTGGTGTCCTGTCCCAGAATCAGCGTGTTGAGCGCGCACAGCAGACCGCCGGCGGCCATCCACGGAGTGCGGCGGCCGAACGGCACGCGCGTGCGGTCGGACAGGGCGGAGACCAGCGGCATGGAGAACATGGCGGCCACCACGCCGACCACCACCAGCACGGCGAGCGGCATGGCCAGGTCCGTGGCCACGGGCAGCGGCCGGCCGGTGGCGGGGTTGAGGGTGATCGCAGTGGGCAGCGAGGTGTCGTAGCCCATCATGCGGGCCGCCATGTTCGGCACGGCGATGGAGTTGAGCGCCACCCAGGGGGCGCCCACAAGCATGGAGGCCACGAAGAAGCCCCAGTTGAGGCGGGAGACGCGGCGGGCGTCCGGCTTCTCGCCGTTGGCGGCGACCATCGGGTCGCGCATGTCCAGATAGGCGGAGGACATGTCCGGCGCGGGGGCGTCCACGCTGGCGGCCGCGGCCACGGCGGCCGACGTGGCGGAGGAGGCGAGGCGGACGGCTTGGGCCTCGGGCTGGTCGGCGGACGGTTCGGGCGGACGGCGGCGGTCCTTGATGGCCAGTCGGGCCACGGCGGCCTTGTCTTCCGGGCTCAGCGCCTTGTCGAGATCCGGGCGGTCGTCAATGCCCGGGCGCACGTACGGTTCCAACATGATTCGCTCTTTCCCTTGTGCTCTGTTCTGTGCTCTCCGGCTGCCGCGCCCTCACGCTTGCGGCAAGGCTCACGGCAACGCAAAACCGCCCGCGCGCACTGGCTTCAGTGCACTGCGGGCGGTTTGCTTTCCATCAGCCCAGTCTACGCTGGGCCGAATACTTGGCGGGCTTTCAATCCGTTGCGGACGGGCCCTGCGGACGGACTACTTGATGCCGCGGATCTGCATGATGAGGAAGGCGGCGATGAGCACCACCACGATGCAGACCGGGAACACCAGGCCGTAGTTGCCGCCGGTGGCCATGACCACGCCGGAGGTGAGCAGGGAGCCGAGCACGGTGGACAGGGTGTTGGCCATGTTGAGCACGCCCAGATCCTTGCCGGCCTCCTTCGGGTTCGGCAGGATGGACACGTTCAGGGCCTGGTCGATGGCGTTGTAGACGCCGTAGCCGAAGCCGGCGATGGCGGCGAACAGGTACATGCCCCAGGCGTTGTGGAAGATCCAAGGCATGGCGGCACCGATGGCGAACAGCACGCTGGCGCCGGCGACCGGGATCTTACGCATGCCGAGCTTGTCGGAGATCGGGCCGGAGACCAGGGCGGCGATCAGGGAGACGATCATGGTGATCACGGACATGGTGGCGATCACGCCGGCGGCCGCGGTCTTGAGCTGCTCGGCGTCGTAGCCGGAGTCGGAGAAGGTGTAGTACTTGACCACGTAGAGCAGGTAGCCGTTGATCATCTGGTAGCCGGCGACCATCATCATGCGGCCGAAGAGGGCGTAGTAGAAGTTGCGGGCGCCCTTGCCGTGCGGCGGAATGAAGGCGCGCAGCACCATGCCCAGGCTCACCGGCTCGCGCTCCTCGTCCACGTTGGAGGGTTCGCGCGGCCAGATGCCGACCACGATGATGCCCACGAGGGCGAAGCCGAGCGCGCCCACGGCGAAGCCGAGGTCGATGTTGCTGATGAGCAGGGAGCCCACCAGGGAGCCAGCGGTCTGGCCGAGCACGCCGCCGGCGCCCATGAAGGAGGAGACGGAGCCACGGAACTTGTCCGGCACGCGGTCGGACAGGGTGGCCACGAACGGGGCGTTCATCCAGTTGTAGAACAGCTGCATGCCGCACCACAGCAGCAGGATGAGCGGCAGGGAACGGGTGACGAGCAAGCCGGCCACGCAGGCGCCGCACAGGATGCCGCCGCTGATGATCCACAGCGTGCGCTTGCCCCACTTGGAGCGGGTGAGATTGGAGAAGGTGCCGAAGATGATGTTGGCGAACAACGCCACCACGGAACCGACCGAGTTGATGGTGCCGATGAAGGCCTCGCGCTGGCCGGGGGCGATCTGGTCCACGAGCTGCGGCACGAGGATGGAGGACAGCGAGACCCAGACGATGCCGGTGATGATCAGGCTGATGGTGAAGCCGGCGCCGAGGCGCACGACATCCAGCACGGAGGGGCGGCGGCCGTAGCTGTCAAGCTCGGCCTTGTCCACGGCGGGGGCCGCGGCTGCCGATGCGATTGTTGATTCCATGGTTCACTTCCCTGTGAGAATCGATTGGCGGATTTGGGGGTGACGTTTGCGTTGGGCGGTCGTCAGTCGCGACTGGAAGCCGACGACGAGGCTGCGCCTGGGGATTCCGGGCCGAAGAACCATACGGTGTTCCTCATGGACAACTTCTGCGTTGACTTATGTCGTTCTCATCGAACCGGTTCGATAATAGCATGACGTCAATCGATTGACGTAATCCGTCGGCGTGTCCTGCGAGACCCCCGGCCATGTCCGGTCGGAGGTCTCGCTCATCGGTCGCGGACGGGGGTGTCAGAAGCGGACGATCGGCGGATCGTTCAGCAGGTCGACGCTCTCGTGATCACCGGCGGCGTCGGTCCAGCTGAGGCTGGCGACCGGGGTCTCATTGTCCGCGCCGAGTCCGCGGCCGGGCTCGAAGGTGAGGGCGGCGCGGGTTTCGCCGTCCGCAGCGGTCCAACGGAAGGTGATGGACGTGTCGCCGTCGGCCTCGTAGGCGAATTCGCCGTCGAACGCGGGCAGTTCGTTGCGGAAGCGGCACAGGGCGTTCAGCGCCTTGACCACCGGGCGGGTCAGATTCTCGTCGATTTCGGCGGTGGAGTAGTAGTGGCGGTTGATGTCGCGGCCGTTGTTGGTGCGGCGCAGCAGATCCATGTCGTTGCCGCCGGCGAGGGCGCCCACGTAGTAGACCTGCGGCACGCCGGGCAGGAAGAACTGGACGGCGCGGGCGGCCAGGTAGTGCTGGTCGTTGCGGCCGAGCGCGGAGTAGTAGGTGGAATTGACCTGGTAGAGATCGAGGTTGGACGCGGCGGCGCCGGTGGCGGCCTGGGACTCGCCGTGGGTGTTGGCGTGGATGGTGTTGACCAGGTTGTCCACGTCCTCGTCCGGCACGAGGCCCTTGAGGCTGCGGTCGAGCTGGTCGGAGCCGATGTCGATGACGCCGATGCCGTCGTGCGTGTCGAGCACGGTGACGGCGTTGTTCGGGCGGATCTCGGTCCAGTGGGCCACCGGCTCGACGTGACCGGTGAACAGGGAGTGCAGGAGCAGCGGCGGCAGGGCGAAGTCGTAGACGCGGTCCACCTTGGAGGCGATCTCCACCTGCTTCTTGTAGTACGAATGCACCTCGATGAGGATTTCAAGACCGCGCTTGACGCCCTCCTCGCGCAGGCGGGAGATGAGCTTGAAGGTCTTCGGGGTCATGAAGCAGCTGGTGCCGGCCTCCTTGGCGCCGTAGCCCACGGCGTCGAGACGGATGTAGCTGACATGGCTGGCGGCCATCTGGTCGAAGATGGACATGAGGTATTCCCAGCCCTTGTCCGAGTCGGTGTCGATGTCCACCTGCTGCGGGGTGAAGCTGACCCACACCAGACGGGTCTTGCCGGCGAACTTGTAGTGGGTGAACGGCAGGCCCGGACGCGGGCGGTAGATGCCGGCCAGGTCCTCCTCGGTGGCGCCGTTCGGGAAGACGGAGCTCATGGTCAGGAACATCGGGTAGTACTCGGATTCCTCGCCCTTGGCGAGCACGTCCTGGAACTGGGCGGATTCCCAGCTCATGTGATTGACGATGGCGTCGACCATGATGTCGTGGGTCTTGGAGAGCTCGGCCACATCGTCCCAGGAGCCGAGGCGCGGGTCGACCTTGGTATGGTCGATGGGGTCGAAGCCGGCGTCCGCACCGTCGAACGGGGTGAAGAACGGCAGGACGTGCACGCCGTCGTAGACGCCGTCGAATCGGGTGCGCAGGATGTCGGTCATGCTTGCGATGGTGCCGTCGCCGAGGCGATCCGCGTAGGTGATGAGTTGGACTTTGTTCTTCACGGCAACTCCTGTGTTGTGTTGTTGGCGACGCCTCGCCGGACGAGAACGGTGTCCCGCGGGGTGCGTCTTGCGTATCGAACCGGTTCGATGGTAGCGGCGGTGGCGTTCTCGGTCGAGCCGACCGGCGTGTCGAACCGGTTCGACACCAACGTACGGAAAAGCCCCGCCAGTGGACGGGGCTTGTGTTTGGGCCGTTCGGCGGGGCTGGTCGGCCGGTCGAATCGCACGGGACTATCAGTCAGGCGACTGGCGATCAGTCGGTGGGGACCTTACCTTCCTGGGTGTGGTCGAACTGCGGCACGTTCTTGCCGTCGAACACGTACACGCCGATGTTCGCGGAGCTCGGGTCGTTGTTCTTGTTGAACGGGCCGATGCCGGTCAGGCCCTTGTACTTGATGTCCTTGCCGGACTTGAGCAACGCCACGCAGTCCTTGTAGGTGGTGCATTCCTCGCCGCCGTTCGCGCCGGAGACCGCGGCCATGTTCTTCTGGATGGTCGCGCCGTCGGCGGAGCCGCCCTTCTGCGCGGCCAGCGCGGCCAGGATGATGCCGTCATAGGTTTCGGCGCCGTAGGTGAAGGTGGTGATGTCCTTGCCGTAGGCCTTGACGAGCTTCTTCTGGAAGTCATCGGAGGCCATCACACCGGGGATGGTGCCCTTGGAACCCTCAAGCAGGCCGGCATCCAGATCCTTGGAGTAGTCGGCGGTGTTGCCGTCCACGAAGTAGAGCTTGTGCATGTCCACGCCCTGGGAGGCGAGCTCCTTGAGCAGCGGCTTGGTCTGGTCGAAGGCCACGATGGCGATGGCGTCCGGGTTGGAGGCCTTGATGGCGGTGACGATCGAGGAGAAGTTGGTTTCGGTCGGGTCGAAGGCGTCGTCCGCGCCGTACACCACGTTCACGCCCGCGCCTTCGGCGGTCTTGACGATGGTGTCACGCAGGCCGGTGCCGTACTCGTCGTTGAACACCGCCACGGCGAGGTTCTTCACGCCGTCCTGGGCGATGACCTGGCCGAGCACGGCGCCCTGCACGGAATCCGGCGGCACGGTGCGGAAGAAGTACGGGCTCAGGCCGGAGAAGTCGGAGCTCGTGGCGCCCATGGACAGCATCGGCACGTTCGCTGAGGTGATGGTCTTGTACACGTTCTTGACCACCGCGCTGGAGGCCGGGCCGATCACGAAGGACGGGTTCTTGCTCATCACGGACTGGGTGGCCGAGGAGTTCTGGTCGGCGTGGTCGGCGTCCGAGGTATCGGCGTCCGTGGTGGTCACGTCCTTGCCCAGCACGCCGCCGGCCGCGTTGATGTCGGCGACGGCCAGTTTCTCGGCCGCGAGTTCCGGCGGGGCCAGATAGGCCAGCGAACCGGTTTCGGGCCACAGGCCGCCGAGCACGAAGGTGTCGGTCTTCTTGGCCGAGGCAGTGCTGGAATCGGCGGCGCCGGTGGAGCCGGAGCCGCAGCCGGCGAGCGCCATAATGGCGGCGGCGATGGCCGCCGTGGCCGTGATCATGTACTTCTTGGTATTCAACATTTGAATCACCACTTCCTCTCAAGCCCTTGCGGGCAATGGTGCCGATGCGAGCGGTTGATCGCCCGAATCTTGGCTTTGAGCCTAAGCGGGTGTTGATTCGCGCAGATTGTTCGCATGTAACCGTCTGATGAAGTCCGAAAACTGTTGGAAACATGCGGTTTTCAGCCATTTTCGGGCATGCTCGCGCCCTGATTGAGGGGAGCCAGAACAACGACCGCCCTTCTGTAAGAAGGACGGTGACGTGTGCGGCCTCTAGGCGCACCGAGGGAAGGCGTACGAAGGTACGTCGACCGAGGAGCAACGACGAGGACGCTCCGTCACCGGCCTTCCTCTTCCACTTCTTCTTCTAGGTTGCCCAAATACAGGGATATGACCTTCGGGTCTTCGAGCAGGTCGCGCCCGCGGCCGGAGTAGGCGTTGCGGCCCTGGTCGAGCACGTAGCCGCGGTCGCAGATCTGCAGGCAACGGCGGGCGTTCTGTTCGACGATGATCACGGAGACGCCGGCCTTGTTGACCTGGCGCACGCGGATGAAGGTCTCGTCCTGGAGCATCGGGGAAAGACCGGCGGACGGCTCGTCGAGGAGCAGGACGGACGGGTTCATCATCAAAGCGCGGGCCATGGCCACCATCTGGCGTTCGCCGCCGGACAGGGAGCCGGCGAGCTGGTCCTTGCGGGTCTCCAGCTTGGGGAAGATGGAGCAGACGTAGTCGAACCGTTCGTTGAACTTCTTGGGGGCCTGGTAGGCACCCATGTGCAGGTTCTCGGCGATGGTCAGGGAGGGGAAGACGTTCTCGGTTTGGGGCACGAAGCCCACGCCGAGGGAGACGAGCTTGTCCGCCCTGAGGTTGGTGATGTCCTTGCCTTTGAAGACGAGCTTGCCGGAGTGGATGCGGACCAATCCGAACAGGGACTTGAGCAGCGTGGACTTGCCGGCGCCGTTCGGGCCGATGATGCCCACGATCTCGCCCTCGTGCAGGGTGAGCGAGGCGCCGTTGAGGATGTTCACGCCGGGCAGATAGCCGGCCACGAGGTCCACGGCGTCCAGCAGGGGCTCGCCTTCCGGTTCGCCGACGTGGATTTCGGAGCGCGGGCGGGTGTCGGCGGTTGCAGTGGTTTCGATGTCAGTCATCGTTGCTCCTCGCTTTCCTTGAGGCCCAGCACGGAGTCGTCGCCGAGGTCGATGTTGGCGTTGGCGCCGAGGTAGGCGTCGATCACGGCCGGATCCTCCATCACGGACTTGGGCTGGCCTTCGGCCACGATCCTGCCTTCGGCCATCACGGTGACCCAGTCGGCGATGTGACGGACCATGTTGATGTCGTGCTCCACGAACAGCACCGTGGTGCCTTCCTCGCGCAGCGACATGATGTGCTCGAGCAGCGACTGTTTCAGCGCCGGGTTCACGCCGGCCATCGGCTCGTCGAGCATGACCAGCTGCGGATCGCTCATGAGCGCACGGGCCATTTCGAGGAGCTTGCGCTGGCCGCCGGACAGCGAGCCGGCGAAGTCGTCCTTCTTCTTGATGAGCAGGAAGCGTTCGAGCAGGGCCTCGGCCTTCTCGGTGTTCGCCTTCTCCTGCTTGCGCCACAGGCCGGGGATCAGCGAGCGGAACATGCCCTCGCCGGGCTGCACGGGGGCACCCAGGAGCATGTTGTCGAGCACGGTCAGGCGGCTCATCACCTTGGTGAGCTGGAAGGTGCGGACCATGCCCATGCGGGCCACCTTCTCGGGCTGCACGTGGGCCATGTCGTGCCCGTCGAAGCGCCAGTCGCCGGTGTTCGGGGTGTCGAATCCGGTCATCAGGTTGAAGAACGTGGTCTTGCCGGCGCCGTTCGGGCCGATGAGCGCGGTGATGCCGTGGCGTTCGATCTCGAAGTGCTTGACGTCCACGGCGGTCATGCCGCCGAACTTGCGGGTCACGTTGTTGGCCACGAGGATGGGGTCCGGCTTGTGCACGCCGGGCGTGTGCTCCACGAATTCGAGGTCCGCGGAGACCTTGTCGCGGTAGGCGGTGGAGATCAGCTTCTCGCCTTCCGGGGCCTTGGTGGCCCACTTGGCGAGGTCTTGGAATGGCTTTGACTCAGGCATTGAACGCCAGCTCCTTTCGGTCTCCCAGGAGGCCCTGCGGTCTGAATATCACCAGGCACATGAGCGCCACGCCCACGATCACCCAGCCGAGCGCCTCGACCTGATTGGAGGAGATGAGCGTGTCCGGGATGGCGCCGCGCATGATCTCCTTGACGAACGTCAGCAGCACCCACAGCAGGCAGGATCCCAGGATCGGCCCGAAGATGGTGGCCGCGCCGCCCAGCAGCAGGATGGTCCAGGTGTAGAACGTGACCGCGCGGCCCAGCGAATCGGGTTGCACGGAGCGCGGCAGCACGAAGATGATGCCGCCGAACGCGCCGAAGATGCCGCCCAGGATCAGCGCCTGCATCTTGTATGTGGTCACGTTCTTGCCGAGCGAGCGGATGGCGTTCTCGTCCTCGCGGATGCCCTTGAGCACACGGCCCCACGGCGAGTGGAACCAGCGCCAGCACAGCAGCGCGGCGATGGCCACGAGCACCCAGGCCACCAGTCGCAGCCACCAGGAGTTCGCGATGTTGTTGTTGTACGTCCACAGCAGGAAGGTGGTGGAGCCGTTGGGCAACGGCGACGTGCCCTCGAACTGGGTGGTGAAGTCCTGCGGGGAGATGCCGGCCGAGCCGCCGGTGATCTTGGTCATGGCCGTGGACCGCCCGATGATGCGGATAATCTCGGCGGCCGCCAGCGTGACCATGGCCAGGTAGTCGGGGCCGAGCTTCAGGGTCGGGATGCCCAGCAGCAGCGCGTAGATCACGGCGAGCGCCACGGCCGCGCACACGGAGGCGAACAGGTTCGCGCCCATGGACTGGGTGATGGCGAAGCCGTATGCGCCCAGTAGCATGAATCCGGCCTGGCCCATGTTCATGAGTCCCGTCATACCGAAGTGGATGTTCAGGCCGATGGCGGCCAGCACGTACGCCGCCGTGGTCGGGGCGATGAGTTCGCCCAGCGTATTGGAGATGATGGTAAGGAAATCCATGGCTCAGCCCACCCTTTGCTGCTTGCCGAAGAGGCCCTGCGGACGGATCAGCAGGACGATGATGAGAATCGCCAGCGCGCTGGCGTAACGCATGTCGTTGGGGATGACGAGCGAGCTCATATCCGCGACGATGCCGATGATCAGGGAACCCACGAGGGCGCCGTTCGCGGTGCCCAGGCCGCCGAGGGTGACCGCCGCGAACATGAGCAGCAGCAAGGTGGCGCCGGTGTTCCATGAGATGCCGTTGAGGTAGACGCCCAGCAGCACGCCGGACAGGGCCGCCATGCCACAGGATAGAATCCAGACGATGCGCACCACCTGTTCCACGTTGATGCCGGAGGCGGAGGCCAGCGCGGCGTTGTCGGAGACGGCGCGGGTCGCGCGGCCGAGCCTGGTCCGGTAGAGGAACAGGGTCACGCCCACGATCACGATGATGGCGATGGCCGCCGAGATCAGCGTGGGCGCGTCCGTGGTGACCGGGCCGATGGTGAAGCTGGCCGGTATGGACTTGGTGATGCCCTTGATGTCGCCGCCGAAGAAGAACTGGAAGAGGTATTGCAGCGCCATGGACAGGCCGATGGTCACGATCATCTGCTGCATGGTGCCCACGCGCTTGCGGCGCAGCGGCGCCCAGACGAGCTCGTTCTGGATCCAACCGGTGAGCGCGCCGATCGCCACCGCGAAGACGGCGGCCGGGATCAGCGGCCAGTGGAGCACCTGCGTGCCCACGTACGCCATCAGGCCGCCGAGGGTGACCTGCTCGCCGTGGGAGAAGGAGCTCAGGCCGGTGGTGCCGTAGACGAGGTTCATGCCCACGCTCATCAGGCCCAGCATGAGGCCGAAGATGACGCCGGAGAACAACTGCTGCCAGATGCGTTTGCCGATGTTGGCGGTGGCGGACGAGCCGTTGGCGGTCTGGGCGGTGTCGGAGGAGGCGGATGAACCGGATTGCGCGCCGGAGGCTGTGGAACCGGAACCGGACTTGCCGGAGCCATTCGCGGAGGCGGCCACGGGCTTGTCGAAGCGGACCACCTGGCGGGCCTTGTCGAAGCTGTTCTTCTCGATCTCGACCGTGGCGGTGGCGGCCTTGAGGCCGTGCTCCTTGGCCACGGATTCGTCCATGGTCACGGTGTATTCGCCGTCCGCGGTCACGGAGAAGGCCCACTTGCCTTCGGCGTCGGTGGTGGCGGTGGCCTCCTCCTTGCCGGAAAGCTTCAGGGTCACGTTGGCGATGGGTTTCTTGTCCGCGTCCTGCAGGATGCCGTTGACGCATCCGTTCGTGGCGGTCGGGTTGCACGTGGGCACGGCTTCGGCCGCGAACGTGCGGCCGGGGGTGGCGATGCTCAGCGCCATCAATAGGGCGAAAACTGTGGTGAACAGCAACAATCCCAGTCGATGACGCCGTATGGAAATGTGTACGGCTGTCATATAACTGTCCTCTCTGGATTTGGTTTTCAACCTAGGAGGACAATCAGCGCGCACGGTTGCGCCCAAGTTTCCCTTGCGTTACCGGTCCGCCGGTTCGTTACAAGGAAATAACCATATTCCTTTTAGGCTCCCCTCTCTGAGGGGAGCTGTCAGCGAAGCTGACTGAGGGGAGCCAGAAACAAGGAATCAGTGCGCCAAACTACCGACGAGCCAGCCGAGCGACACGCAGATGACCGGCACTACGACGGTGGCCGCCAGATAGAACGCGGCCATGCCGAAATGCTTGTTGCGCGCCAGCGAGACCATCTCGTTGATGGCCGTGGAGAACGTGGAGAAACCGCCGAGGAAGCCGGTCACGAACAGCAGATACGTCGATTCGGGCACCACCTGATGTGCCCACGCGGCCGCGGCAAGGCCCGCGCAGAACGTGGCGATCACATTGATCACGAACGTGGAGAGCGGGAACATCCGGTTCCACCAGCGCTGGATGGAGGTGTTGAGTACGAATCGCGCGACCGCGCCGAGGCCGCCGCACATGCACACGAACAGGAACAGCATCAGTGGGCCTCCCCGGTGGTCGGGTCGCCGGTCAGCGGAATCTCGTCGGTGATGGGCGCGGGTTCGTAGGAGGGCGGGTTGATGTGGGCGATATGTCCGGGGGCGTCGCCGTCAGAGATGCCGGATCCGTCACCGTTCTCGCCGGCCGCAACGGCTCCGGCGGACCGGTCGTCGACGGGCATGGCCACCGTCTCCCCCGCCGTCACATGACGCCAAGTCTCCGGTTGCTGCTGACGCACCGCGACGATGGCGGCCTTGGCGGTTTTGCGGGCGGCCAGCGCCAGTCCGAGACGGGCGCCGAAATACGCCACGACCAGGCCCATGAGGAAGCTCACGAGCAGGTAGAACACGGCTCCTGCAATGAGGTCGCTCTGCATCGTGGTGAGTTCCTCGATGGCCAGCGCGGAGAGCGTGGAGAAGCCGCCGCACATGCCCATGCCGATGCCGCGCGAGGTGAGCTCACGCACGCGCTTGCGAATCCACGCCGCCTGAGACAGGTAGGAGGTCAGGCACGCGAAGATGAGGCAGGCCGCCATGTTCGCCGTGAACGTGGGCACATGGAAGGCATGCCAGAATCCCTCGGCCCCAGCGGTGGCGGGCAGGATGAAGCTCAGCCCGTAACGCATGGCGGTGCCCAGCGTGCCGCCGAGGAACACCACCAGATACAGCATGCCGTCGGCCAGCGGGTTGAAGCGGGCCTGGACACGCTTGATGGGCGCGAGCGGAATCTGCGGCGGTTTGGCCGCGGCGGCCGCGCCCTGCGGTTCAGGCGTGGATTGGGCGCGCACCTGGGCGGCGGAGATCTCCTGGGTGCTGGGTGAAGGCTCTTGAGACTCCATCATCGGACGGACCAGTCGAATCAGACGAACCGAATCGGCCGAATCAGTCGATCAGCGAGTGGACGGAGATGATGTGGTCGCGCTGCGGGCCGGTGCCGATGGCGGAGATGCGGCAGTTGCTGAGCTCCTCCAAACGCTTGACGTACGCCTGGCAGGTGGCCGGCAGCTCGTCGAAGCTGTGGCAGTTGGAGATGTCCTCGCTCCAGCCGGGCATGGTCTCGTAGATGGGCTTGGCGGCGGCGAAGGCGGCCTGGTCGGTGGGCATGTCGTCGTAACGCTCGCCGTCCACGTCGTAGGCCACACAGATCGGAATCTCCTCAAGACCGGTGAGCACGTCGAGCTTGGTGAGCACGATGTCCGTCAGGCCGTTGACCTGGGAGGCGTAACGGTTCACGACGGCGTCGAACCAGCCGCAGCGACGCGGACGGCCGGTGGTCACGCCGAACTCGTGCCCCTGGGTGCGCAGCCACTCGCCGGATTCGTCGAACAGCTCGGTGGGGAACGGGCCCTCGCCCACGCGGGTCACGTACGCCTTGGAGACGCCAATCACGCGGGTGATCTTGGTGGGGCCCACGCCGGTGCCGGTGCAGGCGCCGCCGGCGGTCGGGTTGGAGGAGGTGACGAACGGGTAGGTGCCGTGGTCCACGTCGAGCATGGTGGCCTGGGCACCCTCGAACAGGACGGTCTTGCCCTCGTCCAGCGCCTTGTTGAGGATCAGGCCGGTGTTGGCCACGTACGGCTTGAGGCGTTCGCCGAGCTTCAACAGCTCTTCGGTGGTCTGGTCCACGTCGATCGGGCGACGGTTGTACAGCTTGACGAGCATCTGGTTCTTCTGGTGGAGGCTGGCCTCGACCTTGTCGTGCAGGTGCTGCTCGTTGAACAGGTCGTGCACGCGGATGCCCACGCGGTTGATCTTGTCGGCGTAGGCCGGGCCGATGCCGCGGCCGGTGGTGCCGATCTTGTGCTTGCCGAGGAATCGCTCGGTGACCTTGTCCAGCGTGCGGTGGTAGGGCGCGATGATGTGCGCGGCCTCGCTCACCAGCAGGTGGGAGCAGTCGATGCCGCGGGCTTCGAGGCCGTCGATCTCCTGGAAGAGCACTTCGGGATCGACCACCACGCCGTTGCCGATCACGGGGGTCAGGTGCGGGTTGATGATGCCGGAGGGCAGCAGGTGCAGGGCGTACGATTCGTCGCCCACCACCACGCTATGGCCGGCGTTGTTGCCGCCGTTGAAGCGGGCCACGTAATCGACCTTGGTGCCGATCAGATCGGTCGCCTTGCCTTTACCTTCATCGCCCCACTGAGCGCCGATAAGAACAATTCCAGGCATGATAGCCTCCCCGCTAGTACGATTCCGCCGGGGACTAGAGTACCGTAAACCCTCTACCCGCGGAAGGCCTCATCTCATCAAGGATGAGTCATACGCAACAGCCCGGTCACCGGAAGCCGGTCCTGTTTTTCGGCTCCCCTCGTTGAGGGGAGCTGTCGAGCATAACGAGACTGCGGGAAGTTTCACACAGCCCGCCGCTACTTGAGCGCCTTGCCCGCGGAACCGAGCTGCCGGCAGGCCTCCACCACGCGCTCGGACATGCCGTCCTCGGCCTTGCGACCCCAGGAGCGCGGGTCGTAGAACTTCTTCTCGCCCACCTCGCCGTCGATCTTCAAGACCTTGTCGTAGTTCTCGAACACGTGGTCCGCGATCGGGCGGGTGAAGGCGTACTGGGTGTCGGTGTCGATGTTCATCTTGACCACGCCATAGCGCACGGCCTCGGCGATCTCCTCCGGCGTGGAGCCGGAACCGCCGTGGAAGACCAGCTCGAACGGCTTGCCGTTGGGGAAGTCCACCATGCCGGCGGCGCTGGGCAGCTCGCCGTCCACCACGGCCTGGGCCACGCGGGCCTGGATCTCGCCGAGCAGGGCCGGGCGCAGCTTGACCACGCCGGGCTTGTACGCGCCATGCACGTTGCCGAACGTGAAGGCGGCCATGTACCGGCCGCGCTCCCCCAGACCCAGTCGGCGGGCCACCTCCAGGCCGTCGGCGGGCGTGGAGTACAGCTTCTCGTTGATTTCGGCGGAGTGGCCGTCCTCCTCGCCACCGACCGCGCCGATCTCGATCTCCAGAATGGTGTGGGCCTTCTGCGACTTGTCCAGCAGCTCCTCGGCGATGTCGAGGTTCTCCTTGAGCGGCACGGTGGAGCCGTCCCACATGTGCGACTGGAACGTGGGCTCCTGGCCGCGGGCCACCTGCTCGGCCTCGTGGGCCAGCAGCGGGCGCACCCATTCGTCCAGGTACTGCTTGGCGCAGTGGTCGGTGTGCAGGGCCACGGTGATGTTCGGGTACTTCGCGGCCACCTCGTGCGCGAAGGCCGCGAGCGCCAGCGAGCCGGTGACGCGGTCGTTCACGCCCATGCCGGACACGTATGCCGCGCCGCCCACGGAGATCTGGATGATGCCGTCCGATTCGGCGTCGGCGAAGCCCTTCAGCGCGGCGTTCAGCGTCTGGGAGCTGGTCACGTTGATGGCAGGGTAGGCATATCCGCCGCGGCGTGCGGCGTCGAGCATTTCGGCATAGCGTTCCGGTGTTGCGATCGTCATGGCTTCATTATCGCTCGGGGCCTGCCCGCTGCCCGCGCCGGACGGGCCGGTGCGGACGTGACCTAGCTCACCCGTTACCGTAAAATCACCGCAGGTTCACCGCACCAGGAACACCATGATGATGATCATCGCAAAACCGGCCAGATCGGTGGGCGTGAACACGGCCCCCGCGAACAGCACGCCGGAGATGGTTGCGGTGACCGGCTCGCTGGTGCCGAGCATGGTGGCGCGCATGGCCCCGCACTTCTGCGTGCCGGCCAGGAACAGCCAGAAGGCGCCGAACGTGCCGCCGATCACCGTGAACGCCATGAGCGCCACACCCACCCAGTCCAGCGCGGGCGCGGTGGCCCATGGCTTGACGAATGGCAGGAGCAGGATGCCGGAGATCATGAACATGATGCCGTTGACCGTGAAGTTGCCCCATTGGGCCATCAGCGCGATGGGCAGGATGGTCATCATCGACGTGCCCACCGCGTCTGTGAGACCCCATAGGAGGCCGGGCAGCGGCAGGCTGAGCTGGGTCAGGTCGCCTCCGGTGGCGATGAGCACGGTGCCCACGAACGCGAGCGCCACACCCACGCTCTCCCGTTTGCCGGGAAGCCTGCGCCCCATGACGCACACGAACGCCAGCACCACCAGCAGGTTGAGCGTCTGCAGCACGGTGGCGGTGCCCGAATTGGTCCAGTCGATGGCCTTGAGGTAGGAGACCTGCACCATGAGCACGCAGGTGACGGCGCAGACCAGCAATCTGGGGTACGAGCCGCGGTCCTTGAGCGCACCCGTGAGCTTGTCCGGCGTGAACAGGCCCGAGCAGACCAGGAAGATCACGCCGGCGAGCAGTTCGCGCACGCATGCGATCCACAGCGGGTCCGCATGGTAGGAGCCCATGAGGATTTTGGAGACGGTGGCGTTGACGCCCCACAGCACGCCGCCGGCAAGCGCGAGCCCGCCGCCGACGAGGATGTCCCGCGGCGTGCGTTCGAAGCTGGGAGTGGGCCTGCCGTTCGCGGTTTCGCCTGGTTCGGTGACGCCTAGTTCGGCGACGTCTGATTCGGTGACGTCCGCGGGCCGTTCGGTGGTTTTGGAAGTACACATCGCGCATCACGATACGCGCAGGATGAGAATGGAGCGGACAACGGGAGTCGAACCCGCCTCTAAAGCTTGGGAAGCTTTCATTCTACCGATGAACTATGTCCGCGAATCGGTCGGCTGCGGCCGGGGCCGCAACGTCACGAACAGCTATCGTATCACGCCGTGTGACGCTACCGCAGCACGCGGGTGGAGTACGTGGGCGCGGCAACCGGCGTGCCGTTCATCTCCCGCGCCATTTCCATGAGGCGGGCGATGCGCTGGTCGGTCGGCGGATGGGTGGAGAAGAGCTTGGAGAACCCGGCCGCGGAGAACGGGTTGGCGATCATCATGGCGGAGACGGACTGGGTGCCGGCGGTCTTGCGCATCGGCGTGGTCTGGGCGCCGTAGGAGATCTTGTTGAGCGCGGAGGCGAGAGCCTCGGGGTCGCCGGTCAGGAGGCTGCCGTCCTCGTCGGCGTCGTATTCACGGGTGCGGGAGATGGCCATCTGGATGAGGGATGCGGCGATCGGCGCCAGGATCACGCTGAGCAGCACGCCGACCAGGCCGAGCCCGCCGGAGCCGCCGTCGCGGTCGTCGCGCGAATTGCCGCCGCCGATGTACATGAGCGAGTAGCCGAGGTAGGTGATCACGGTGGCCATGGCGGAGGCGATGGCGGAGGTCAGGATGTCGTGATTGTAGACGTGCATGAGTTCGTGGCCCAGTACGCCGCGCAGTTCGCGGGCGTTGAGGATCTGCAGGATACCCTGGGTGCAGCACACGGCGGCGTGGCGTTCGTTGCGGCCTGTGGCGAAGGCGTTGGGGCTCATGGTGGGGGCGATGTAGATGCGCGGCATCGGCTTGCCCGCCTTGGCGCTCAGCTCGCGCACGATCTGGTAGATCTCGGGGGCCTCGGCCTCGGAGACCTCGCGTGCGCCCATGGAGGCGATGGCGAGTTTGTCCGAGAACCAGTAGGAGAAGAACGTGGTGGCCAGGCCGATGACGATGTAGATGCCGAGCGTCTGCCGGGTGCCGCCGGTGGCCCACCAGATCAGCATGATGACGGCCCACATCAGGGCGAACAGCAGCGTCGTCTTCAGGCCGTTGAAATGGCCATGCACCCGTACTTTGGCATCCATGAGGCCCAGCCTAAGGACGCAGCCTGAATGATTGCTGGATATGCGCGGGATGTCCGGACGTGTCAGGCGGCCATCACGGAGCCGTGGATCTGGTCCAAGAGGGTGATGAGTTCGGTGAGCAGGTTGTATTCGCCCGAGGCGTCCGTCATCACCGCGAGCACGTAGTCGCCGGAGGAGGAGCGGACGATGCCGGCGTCGTTGAGCGCGTACAGGCCGCCCTCGCCACCGATCCACCCGGCCTTGGTGTAGACGGAATACTGCCCGCCCAGCGCCATGTTGATGCTGGAGTTGAGCGTATTGGTGTATTCGGAGGAGAGCCATGTGCGGGCCTCGTCCGAGCCGGGTTCGCCGGAGGTCTCGTCCGAGAACAGGTAGCCGTAACCCTGGGTCCACATGCGCGCCATGTCGATGGCGGACAGGTCCAGATACTCGCCGGCCGTCACGTCCGTGGTCACGCCGATGACGTCGAGCCATTGGGTGAGGGGCGTGGACTGGTACGTCTCGTACAGGCTGGTGTAGGCGGTGTTGTCGGAGACGGTGATGGTCTGTTCGATGAGCTGCTGGGTCCAGTAGTTCGCGTCATTCGAAGCCTGATAGACGCCGTCGAGGTCGATGGTGCCGGTGGCCGCGAGCGAGAGCACGTACGGGCCCTTGATGGCGGAGGCTGAATAGCGGATGGCGTCGCCGTAGGAGGAGAGCGCCGCGCCGGTGGCGGTGTCCACCAGCACGAACGAGGCGGAGTAGCCGTAGGAGGCGAAGATGTTGAGCTCCTGCTCGAGCTGGAGTTGCAGGTCAGTGCCGAGCACGAACCCGGATGCGGAGATCTGGGCCGAACCGTCGAGGCCGCTGATGCCTTTGAGCGCGGTCTGCGTGGGTGTGAGGCTGGCGGCCGCACTGGCCTGCCGCTTGCCGGTGGTCGCGGTGCCGGACGAGGCGGCGGCCGATGAGGAGGCCTCCGACTGCGAGGACTGGCCCTCCACCGAGGCCACGGCCGATTCGGCGAGCGCCGTAGCACCGCTCAGCGGACCGTTGGCGCCGAATACGAAGAGTCCGGCCAGGCCGGAGGCGCACAGGGCGGCCACCGCGATGCGACGGCGACGTGCACGCATGCTCTCGCGCCACAACGGCAGGGTGCGGCCATGCTCCTCCCCCGCGTCGCGCCCAGATCCATGTCGGGCACGCCATGCCGACCGACGCCGTGCGGATTTGCGTTCCCCGGGCTGGTTCGTTCGCTGCATCATGCCGCTCCTTGGCGCTGGTTTGGTGGTCTGGTCATCGGTTTTCGCCGCGCCACAGCCTATGACTCCATGCTGACCGCACGGTGTCGACCGACTGGGAATTCCCGGAAAACCGTTGACGGAACAGGGACGCGCCGCAGCGCAAATGCGGCTCCCGCCGGGACCTTGTCATGAAGAGCCGTTTTCCAGGAAATACGCAAGGCAACAGTAGAGCCGAGATGGTCCGGCTCCCCTCCCTGAGGGGAGCTGTCGCTGAAAGCGACTGAGGGGAGCACCACGGGAATCACCCGCCAGCCTCCCCTCAGTCTCACTTCGTTCGACAGCTCCCCTCAGCGAGGGGAGCCGGAATCAGCCGCGCCATCAGGCTCGGCAACAACTTTTGCCCTCAATATCAGGCGTGGGCGAGCTCGCGCATCTGGGCGGGCTCGATGACCTTCTTGTGCTCGCGGCCTTCCTTGGCGCCCTCGGCGCGTTCGAAGGCGTCCACCTTCTTCCAGCCGGCGAAGTCGATGGGCTTGACGCCGCGCTCGGCCAGCAGGCGGTCGATGGATTCGGGGTCGCGGTCGGCGGCCACGCGACCGCCCTCGGCGGCCTTGGCCAGGTCCTCAAGCATGTTGGTCACAATGGCCAGGGCGTCGGACTTGGTGGAGCCGATCAGGCCCACCGGGCCGCGCTTGGCCCAACCGGTGGCGTAGAGGCGTTCGCGCACCTCGCCGCCTTCGGCTTCGGTGGTGATACGGCCGTCGCCGTTGGCGTTGGCCAGGTGGGCGCCATGCTCGTCGTAGGCGATGCCGGGGGCCTCGGCCGGCTTGTAGCCGATGGCGTGGTAGACGGCCTCGACCGGGTAGTCGGTGAACTCGCCGGTGCGGTGCATCTTGCCGTCGGCGCCGGTCTCGGTGCGTTCCACGCGGATGGCGGTCACCTTGCCGTCCTCGCCGAGCACCTCGGTGGGCGCGGAGTTGAAGTGGATGTAGTACTTGCGGTCGGCCGGGTTGCCTTCGAAGTCCACATCGCCGTCGTCTTCCATGTCCTCGGCCATCTCGCGGATGGCGAACAACTCCTCGACCATCTGGCGGGTGAGCTTGTCCTTGCCGGCCACCTCGATGGTCTCGTCGTCAAGGTCGAAGTCGTCCTCGTTGATGATGAGCTGCACGCCGGGCAGCTTCTCCATCTCGCGCAGCTCCTGCACGCTGAACTTGGCCTGGGCCACGCCGCGGCGGATGAACAGGTGCAGCACCTTGGCCTTGTTGTTCTGGATACCCTCGTAGACGTTGTCCGGGATGTCGGTCTTGGCCTTGAGGTCGTCCGCGTTGCGCATGAGCTCGCGGGCCACGTCCATGGCCACGTTGCCGCCGCCGATCACGGCCACGTTCTCGGCGGTCAGCGGCCATTCGCGGGCGCCGGTGGGGTAGCCGTCGTACCATTCGACGAACTTGGCGGCGCCGTACACGCCGTCCAGGCCGGCGCCGGGCAGGCCGAGCGGCTTGTCCTTGACCGCGCCGGTGGCGAAGAGCACGGCGTCGTAACGGGCGAGGAGGTCCTCGAGGGTCACGTCCTTGCCGAACTCCACGTCGCAGTAGAGATGGATGTCCGGGTTGTCGAGGGTCTTCTCGAGCGCGGAGGCGATGAACTTGATGGAGGGGTGGTCGGGGGCCACGCCGTAGCGCACCAGGCCGAACGGCACGGGCAGCTTCTCGAACAGGTCGATGCGGGCTTCGGTGCCGAGGCCCAGCTCCTCGCCCAGCTTCTTGAGCTGGCGCAGGAAGATATCGGAGGAGTAGACACCGGCCGGGCCGGCGCCGATCACGGCAATGCGGAGTTCAGTATTCGAAGATTCAGTCACGCGCTCTAGCCTAACGCAAGCCGCCGAATCGGGGAAGGGTGATTTCCGGTGCGATATCGGCGGCTTTGACGGTGTCAGCCGCACCCGGCCCCGCCTCGAATCGCGAATCACGCTACTGTCAGATTATGGTTTTTCCTAATGCAGGATTACGGGGATTTCTAATGTAGGATTATGGTAATCACTACTGCATGATTATGAGGGAAGACGATGATGATTCCACGACTGCTCGGAAAACAAGCCAAACAGCTGGCGCAATGGTTCCCCGTGATCTCCATCACCGGCCCGCGGCAAAGCGGCAAATCCACTCTGGCCAAGGCCATGTTCCCGGACTACGACTATGTGAATCTGGAGAACCCAGGGACGCGCAAGGCCGCCATCGATGACCCGGTGGGGTTCATTCGGCAGCGTCCGTCCAAATTGATCGTGGATGAGGCACAGTACGCCCCTGATCTGTTTTCCATGATTCAGGTGACGTCCGACGAGCGCGGCGGACAGGGGCAGTACGTGCTGTCCGGCTCGCAGAATTTCCTGCTGCTCAAGCGCATCCGACAGTCGTTGGCCGGCAGGGTCGGCCTGGTCAAGCTGCTCCCGTTCTCATATCAGGAAGCGGTTCAAGCCGATCAGACACTTACGCCGGATGCGTTCATGCTGCAAGGCGGATACCCGCGTATTTATGACACCGGGATGCCGCTTGCCGTGTTCTTCTCGAACTACATCGACACCTATATCGAACGCGATGTCTCCGAATATCTCGACGTACGTAATTTGGCGGATTTCCGCCGATTCCTGACCCTGTGCGCACTGAGTTCCGGCGCGCTGGTGAATTACACGAACATCGCCAACGAGCTTGGCGTGAGCCCACGGACCGTGAAGGCGTGGATGTCCATTCTGGAATCAAGCTATCTGGCGTTCCACCTCATGCCGTTCTACACCAATGCCCGCAAGCAGGTGGTCAAGACGCCGAAGCTCTATTTCTACGACACCGGTCTGCTGTGCCATCTCCTTGGCATTCGTACGGTCGAGGCGCTGATCGCCCATCCGAAGTTCGGCGACATCTTCGAGAACCTCATCATCGCCGAAACCATGAAACAGCATCTGAACGCCGGGAGGGACCCCCAACTGTTCTTCTACCGCGACGCCAGCAAGGTCGAGGTGGATCTGCTGGACTTCACCGACCCGAACAACCGTCTGATGATCGAAATCAAATCCGGGCAGACCTACCACGACCGGTTCGCCCGGCACCTGACCTTGATCGGCGACGTACTCGACGTGCCACAAAAACAGCAGTACGTGGTCAGCCGGGTCGAGCAAAGCTACGTATCGCAAGGCATCCATGTCACCACAGCCGCCGATTGGCTGACCGGCAAGCAACGGGACGGCGCATCGGCCCAATGACGAGGTGATTATCGAGAGCTCGTCAATGGTATTGCCGGACCGTTTCAGGCCAGACGGATGCGGTTGCGGCCGGGAACGAGGCTTTCGACGGGGCCGGGCGTTGGATGTTCGCCGCGCGGGGCGCCGGTGAGGTCCATATCGACGGCGAGCGCGGTGCCGTCCGGGTTCTCGTAGGGTTCGGTGACGATACGCGGAGTGCCCAGCAGCTCGGTGCCCACCGTCACGGTCGGCAGGCCGAGCATGGCCGGGTCCACGTCCACGTCCAGCCAGACCGAGCCGTCCGCTTCGGCGACCACGCGGGCCTGTGCCTTGGCGGCCAGACGATTGGCCTCCGCGACGCCACCGGGCCCGACCGGCTCGGCGGACGGGACACCCGCATCCGCACCGGTCGCGCCGGCACCGGCCTCGGCCACGTACTTGTGCTCCTCGCGGTCGAATGAGGGGGCCACCTGACCGTCGCCGCCGCGCAGGTAGGCGTTGCCGTCGATGTACATCGGCTGCGGCACCTGCTCGAACATCTCCACGTCACCCGGGTCGTTGACGTGCACGCGATCCATGTATTCGGCCTCGGAGACCGGCGAGCCGTCCGCGTACGCGGTGCCGCGATGCGTGACCGCACTGAACTCCGGGCCGCCCACGAACACGTTCTGGTAGAAGCGGTCGTCGCCGCCGTACACGCAGGCGTATCCGGCCACGGCGGTGGAATGCGGCAGGTGGTAGGGAGTGGAGCGGTTGAGCACCTTGCGCGGCTGCACGGTGCCGCAGAACAGGTTGTGCACGAACGCGCTGCCCTGCGCCACGTTGTCCATGGCGTAGAACGAGCCGAATACGTTGTTGTCGAACAGGCAGGGGCCGGAGGTGACCTCGATCATGAAGTCGCGCCAGTTGTCGTGGTAGATGTTGCGGGTCACGCGGGTGCCCTGCAGCTCCCAGTCCAGCCAGGTTCCCAGCGTGCAGTCGTGGATGTGGTTGTGCCGGATGACCGTGTCGATGGCGGCGTGGAACTTGATGCCCGCGATCTCATGGCCGAAGAACTCGCGCTTGGTGGCGATGTGGTGGATGTGGTTGTCCTCGATGAGGCTGAACGCGCAGCCCATGTGGCCCATGATGCCGTTCTGGCCGCAGTCGTGGATGTGGTTGCGGCGCACGATGTGCCCGCCGACCGTCTCGCGTGACCAGCCCTGGCGGATGGCGCGGAACACCACCTCCTGCTGAATCTGGTAGCCGGGCTTGCGGCCGAAGCGGGACGCCTCGTTGTCGCCGGTCACGCCGTCCTTGCCCAGGCTCACGCCGGAGCAGCGGGCGTCGTGGATGTCGTTGTCCTCGATGGTCCAGCCCTTCGACCAGTGCGTGCCGATGAGCCCCTTCTGGTCGCCGGTGGGCGGGGCCCAACCGCAGGCGGCCTGCGCCAGCTCGAAGCCGCGCACGGTGATGTAGTCGCGGCCCGGAAGCTCCGGGTAGAAGCACGTCTCGCGCACGTTGATTTCGGTCAGGTGCCCGTTCGGGTCGACGTCATGGAAGTTGGCCCAGATCTCCGTGACGTCGTCGCCCACCTCGGCATGCCACTGCCAGACGGTCTTGGACGGGTCGTCGATGGGTTCGGTCACGGACACCCAATCCGGCCCGTAGCCGAACGTACGCGGCTCGGCGGCGGCGACCGCCTCCACGCTGGGCGCCTCGTACATCGAGCGGCCGTCCAGGTACACCTCGCCCAGGCTCATCGTCCAGTCGCTCGGACGCTCCAGCCAGTCACCGCGGAGCGGCTTGGCGAACGGGTTGAACCCACCGAACACCGTGTTCGGCACGCTCACATGCCACACACCCGGCTTGCCGTCCACCGGCTCCCAGCCCGAGACGACCTCGGAGCCCTTGATAGTCGCGTGCTCGCCGGGGGCCACGGCGTAGGTGATGCGTGTGAATTCGTTGAGTCCTCCCAGGGCCGGGCTCACCTGCTCGCGGTAGACGCCCTCGTGCACCAACACGGTGTCGCCGGGGCGGGCCACGGCCGCTGCGGCCGATATCGTGGCGAACGGCGTGGCCTCACCGCCGTCCTGTACCGCGGCGCCGACCGCCGAGGCCGAAACATGAAGTGTGCGCTGAGTCATGTCAGCATTCCTTTCGGATTGAAAAAGCTTGGAAAAGGGCGCGTTGGCCCGGACCCTCCCCATGAACGGGGTCGGGGCCTACGCGCCCGGGGTTTGCGATCTACTTGCTGAATCCGGCGGTCAGGCCGGCGACCATCTGCTTGCGGCCGATGATGTAGGCGGTCAGGATCGGAATCACCGAGACCACCACGGCGGCGAGGATGCCGGGGATATCCACGGTGAACTGGCCCTGGAACGCCCACAGGCTCAGGGTGATCACACGGTTCGAGGAGCTTTGGGTCAGGATCAGGGGGAAGAGGAACCCGTTCCAGACCTGCAGCGCGTCGTAGATGGAGACGGTGATGATGGCCGGCTTGATCATCGGGATGGCGAGCCGCCACATGATCTTCCATTCGGTGGCGCCGTCCACCTCCATCGCCTCGAACAGCGACTGCGGGATGTCGCGCAGGAAGTTGCACAGGATCATGACGGTGATCGGGATGGCGAAGCCCACCGAGGGCAGGATGATGGCCCAGAGCGTGTCGTACAGGCCCATCTGGATGATCAGGTAATACACCGGGATGATGGTGGCCTGCATCGGGATGGCCAGGCCCGTGATGATCACCTTGTAGATGGCGCGGGCGCCGGCGTCGGCGCGGCGGGTGATGGCGTACGCGGCCATCACGGTGACCAGCAGGATCAGCGCCACGGTCACGATGGTGACGAACAGCGTGTTGCCGATGTACAGCAGGAAATCGTTGGCGAACACGCGGCCGTACGCGGCGAACGTGAAGTGCTCGGGTAGGGAGAGCGGGTTTTGGGAGTAGATCTCGCTCTGGTCGCGCAGGGACGTGACCACGATGTAGTAGATCGGGATGACGATGAGGGCGAACCAGAACCAGCCGAGGAATCCGCCGACGATGTTGTATTGCTTGTTCTTGATGCGAATCATGATTGATCAGGCGCCTTCCATCTGGCTTTCCATCTTGTCCGAACCGGACAGCTTGTTGAGGATCAGCGACACCGCGATGCCGAGGGCGAGAATGATCACGCCCACCACGGATGCGCCGCCCATGTCGTAGCTCTTGAAGCCCTTGAGGTACATGTCGAGCGGCAGGATGCGGGTGGCGTTGCCGGGGCCGCCGCCGGTCATCACGTACACCAGATCGAAGTAGGTCAGCGAGCCGACGATCATCAGCGTGGAATCGGTGGCGAAGGTGTACTTGAGCTGCGGCAGGGTGATGGAGAAGAACTGGCGGATCGGGCCGGCGCCGTCGATGGTGGCGGCCTCGTACATGGTCTGCGGGATCTGGCGGACGGCGCCCTGGTAGAGCAGCGAGTGCAGCGGGATGAAGCACCAGGAGACCACGAAGATCACGGTCCACAGGGCGGTCTTCGGGTCGCCAAGCCAGTTGTGGGCCAGCCAGCCGATGCCGAACGCCTTGCCCACGCCGAAGTTCGGGTCCAGAAGGTTCTTCCAGGTGATGGCCACGGCGGTGGAGCTGAACAGCAGCGGCAGGAAGTAGAAGACGGCGAGGAACGCGCGGTACTTCTGCGTGCCGGCCATGAAGGTGCCGAGCAGGATGCAGATCGGGGTCTGGACGGCCCAGCTCACGATGGTCAGGATGATGGTGAGTTTGAAGGCGTTCATGACCAGCGGGTCGGAGAACATGCGCGCCCAGTTGCCCAGGCCGTTGAAGGTGATGGCGCCCAGGCCGTCCCAGTTCATGAAGGACAGCACGAGCACGCCGACCAGTGGGATGAGGGCGAAGATGCCGAAGAAGATGAGGGCCGGGGCCGTGTACCACAGGGACGGGCCCTTGTGGAGCTTGCCGGACTTGGTGGATTTGGCCGCGGTTTTGGCGGATTTGTTGGATGAAACGGCCGCGCGGGCGGGCTTGGGCTGTGCGACGGCCTTGGAAACGAATGACATGATGTCCTCTCTTGTCACTGGGCTCCCCCGCTGCGGTGCGGGGAGGAAGCCATAGGTGCCGGCGGGCGGGGCCCGGAACGTGGGCGGAAGCGGAGACGGGAATCGATGCGCATCGATCGTCCCCGTTCCGCGCCCCGGCCGCCGGCGGCAGTCGGATTTACAGGGTCTTGTTCATCGCATCCGCGAACTGCTGCGGGGTGATCTGCTTGAGGAAGACCTGCTCGAGGTTGTTGAGCAGCGCCTGGCCCTGGTCGGCGGGCAGGGCCACGTCGAGGGAGAGCTGGTAGTTGGAGGCGTTCTTCACGGAGTCGTAGACGTAGGTGAGGAAGCCGGTGCCGTCATCGGCGGACTTGACCTTGTCCTCGATGCCCTTGACCGGGGGCACGCCGCCGCTGGAGAGCAGGCCGTCCACGATGCCGTCGGAGTAGGTGTTCTCCTTGAGGTACTTGATGGCGGTCTGCTGGGATTCCTTGCCCGCGGAGGCGGCCACGGACCAGTAGTTGGCGAGGTTGCCGGTGAGCATGGACGGGTCGCCCTTGCCGCCTTCGACGGCCGGGAAGGCCGCGTAGCCGAGGTCGTTCTTGGCGAAGTCCGCGTTGATGGTGCCGAAGTCGGCATACACCCAGGAGCCCATGAGGTCGAAGCCGGCCTGGCCGTTGGCGAGCAGGGCGGTGTCCTTCTTGTCGTCGGCGGACATGGACTGGTAGCTGTCGCCGAACGCGCCGGCGTCCACGAGGTCCTGGATCTTGGTCATGGCCTCGATGACGGCCGGGTCGGACCAGGCGTCCTTCTTGCCGTCGAGGATGTTCTGCATCACGTCCGGGCCGCCGATGCGGTCGATGAGGTAGGCGGCCCACATCAGGTAGGGCCACTTGCTGCCGCCGGCCAGGGCGATCGGGGTCTTGCCGGCGTCCTTGAGCTTGGCCACGTCGTCGAGCAGTTCGTCCCAGGTCTGCGGGGCGTCGGAGATGCCGGCCTCCTTGAGCACGGCCTTGTTGGTCCACAGGATGGCGGGCTGGACCTGGCCCACGGGCACGGCCACGAGCTTGTCGTCGCGGTAGCCTTCGGCGGCCACGGAGTCGAGCACCTTCTCCTTGACCACGGAGTCCAGATCGGAAGTGAGGTCGATGATGTTCTTGTTGGTCCAATAGTCGGTGACCGGGGAGCCGCCCCAGCTCAGGACGAGGGTGGGCGCGTTGCCGGAGCCGATGGCGGTGCGGATCTTCTCCTTGTAGGAGTCGTTGGCGAAGGACTCGTTCTTGATCTGCGCGTCCGGATTGGCCTTGTTCCAGTCCTCGAAGGTCTGCTGGACGGAGGCCCACGTGCTGTCCGTGAGGCTCCATACGGTGGCGTTCGCGCCGGTGGCCTTGGCGGAGCCGCCGCCCGGCTGCGCGCCGCATGCCGCGACCGACAGCAGGGTGGCGCCGGCCGCCACTGCGGCCATGAGCCTGATCGCCTTCGTCTTCAATGTGCCTTTCATCTGTTCCTCCTCGAACTTTGGCTGCGTCAACAACGACTTGGCTTGATTGGTGTGGATGGTGTTGGTTTCCACGGCTGTTCGTTCAACCGATGGCTTAACTATATCCTGAGTGAGTACTCAGTTCAAATAGATTTCGGCGTGTCTCAGTCAAGTTGAGGAGCGCCGGCGTGAATGTTAAGGCAAACATAAGGATGATTTTGCACAAAATGCTGATTTTTCAACGGTTTTTGCTTATTCCTCAGAGCGATTATGCTGCCCATATCATGGCATGACCACACAAACGAAACACGGGTGCTGTGGCGAATTCACTAGGAATCGCCACAGCACCCGTGTGCTTTCGTATATTTAACTGAGTCTTTACTCAGTTGCTTTTCAGGCCGCCGAATCAGGGATCACCCGGTCGATGTACCGCTTCCAAAGCCCAACCAAATCAAGGGTTCTTCCGCTCCTGAGCCAACGGAACTGCAGGCCGTCCATGGCAGCAAGGGCCTCGATGGCCACGGCCGTGGGGTTGTCAACCTTGTCCCGTTTAGCGGCCTGTCGGTATTCGTTGAGCACCCACTGCTCGCGGTCCTGGAAGTACTTCCACGCCGGATGGTCCTCGCTCAGGGACTCCCCCTGCAGCACCATGTACAGGCGCACGATCTCCGGACGTTCCATGTTCATGCGGCAGGTGGCCATGGTGAGATCCTTGAGACCCACGGGGAACGGGTCGCCCTCCAGCTTCTCCAGCCCGAGGCTCTCGCACAGCATCATGCGATCGGCTTCATCGCGGTGTTTGAGCACCGCGATGAGCAATTCGTCCTTGGATTTGAAGTGGTAGAGCACGCCGCCTTCGGTGATGCCGCATTCGTTGGCCACGTCGCGCAGGGTGAAGCCGTGGAAGCCGTATTCGCCGATGAGCAGCGTGGCGGCGTCGATGATTTGCAGCAGTCGCTCCTGCGTGGGGATGCGCTGGTATTTGTTGCCGGTCTGCTTGCGAGGCATGACGTGCTCCTTCATTGGCGGTGTCGCATGGGTCCTGTACTGAACTATAGTCAAGTTCAGTTCATGACACACCTATCGTGACTCCTTCAGTCGCGGTCGAGAACGGCGGTGAGGGCCCAGAGGATGCTCACCACGTCGATGGCCTCCTGCAGGAAGGCGCCGACCACCACCGGAATGAGGTTGAAGGCGGCGGCCACCATGCCGATCACGGCGAGCGCCAGTCCCGCGATCACGGCCTGGAGCATCACGCGCTTGGTGCGGCGGGCGATGGCGATGGCGCGCGGCACGGCGGCGATGTCGTCGTTCATGATGACCACCTGCGCGCTTTCGGATGCGGCGGTGGAGGTGCCGTCCGTGATGGCCACGCCGAGGTCCGCCACGGCGAGCACCGGGGCGTCGTTCACACCGTCGCCCACCATCATCGTGACCGGACGGGCGGCCCTGCGATGGCGATGGCTCCCCGCGGCGGCACCGTCGCGCGCTGCGTCCGCCCGATCGCCGCGGATCCGCGTTCCGGCACCCGGTGCCCCTGCGGTCGCGGCCTTGACGGCGGCCACCTTGTCTTCCGGGAACAGCTCGGCGTGCACCTCGTCGATGCCGACCTCGCGGGCGATGATCTCAGCCGAGGCGCGCTTGTCCCCGGTGAGCATCGTGAGCTTGGAGACGCCAAGCCCGTGCAACGCGGCGAGCGCCGCCTTGGCGTTGGCGCGCGGCACGTCGCGCAGCACGATGCGGGCGATCAGACGACCGTCCACGGACACGTAGGACGCCATCTCATCCGGTTCCAGCATCCCGAACCGCGTGCGGGCGTCATTCATGACGCGCTCCGCCGTCAGGAACCCATCATCGCGAGCCGCCGCGAATGACAGCCTGCCCACACGCACCATATGTCCGTTGACCTCGCCGGATACGCCCTTGCCGGCCTCCTCCTCAACATGGCGGACCACCGGATAGTCGCGGCCATGACCGGGCCAGCTGGCCTCCGGCTCCGGGCATGCGCGCTGCCCGGCCGCGAATCGCGCACGCAACCGGCCCATCGCCTCGGCACCGGCCTTGGCGATGCCTTTGGACAGGATATGCACCGAATAGCCCTCGACCACGCCAGCCATCATGAGTACATGGTCCTCATTGAGCCGGGTCTCAACACCCGGCAGCATCTCCACGCGCACCACCTGCGGCTGCTTGACGGTGAGCGTGCCGGTCTTGTCGAAGAACACCTGCGTGACCCGGCCGAGGTTCTCCAGCACGTCCTGCGTTTTGATGAGCACGCCGTTCTTGGCCAATCGGCCGGTGCCGGCCACGTAGGCCACGGGTGCAGCGATGAGCAGCGGACAGGGCGTGGCCAGCACCAGCACCTGCGCGAATCGCGTCGGGATGCCGGAGACGGCCCAAGCCACGCCGGCGATGACCAGCGCAAGGATGGTGAACGGCACGGCCAGCCGGTCGGCGGTTTTGACCACGGCCGGACGCGATTCCTGCGCGGCGGTCACGAGCTGGAGAATGCGCTGGTACTGCGAGTCGGCGGCGGCCTGCGTGGCACGCATGGTCAGGGTGGTGGAGCCGTTCACCGCGCCGGACATCACGCGGGCACCGGCGAACACCTCGCGCGGCACCGGTTCGCCGTTGATGGCGCTCAGGTCCAGCGTGGCCGTGCCAGAGAGCAGCTCGCCGTCCACCGGCACGGTCTCGCCCGGCAGAACCATCAGCACGTCGCCCGGCTGCACCTCGCTCACCGGGACCGTGGTGAAGCGCTGTGCGGCGGACGATGCCGCGGCGGATCGCATGGCGGTTTTCGCCTTGTCGATGGCCGGGTCGCAGGCTTCGGGGTCACGGCCGGTGATGACGCAGGCGGGGGATGACGCAGCGGTAGCCGTTGCGGTTGCGCCGGGCAGGCTCCCCTCAGTCGGCTTTGCCGACAGCTCCCCTCGGAGAGGGGAGCCGAGATTACCCGTGGAGGTGCGACGGAAACCGTCAACGGGAGCGGGAACGGCACCGCCCTTGCGGGCATTGTTAGCGTTACCGGTGGCGTCGCGGCCCACGCCGGGCAGCGTGACCACGTGCGCGGTCTGCGGGGCTGCCTTGACCAGGGCGGTCAGGCTGTGTTCGGCCTTGTTCTGCGCGTATTCCTCGATGGCCTCGCCGGATGTGATCATCAGCGTCACGGCCCAGCTGGCCCAGTATTCGTGGACGGCCACGGTGGACAGCATCGCCATCACGGCCAGCAGGTCGACGCCCACCTGGCCGTGGCGCAGGTCGTCGATCATGCCGCGCACGGTATCGGCCACGATGACCAGCACCAGTACGATGACCAGCCACTGGCCCACGCCGGGGTCGCCGAGGATGGGAATCGCAATCGGGGAGGTCACAGACGCGCCGGACGAACCGGGCTGGCCAGCGACGACGGCATCCCACGGCCGCCAGTCGCCCAGTAAGGCCAGCGGAATCGAGGCGAGTACCACCACGGGCAGCATGGGCACCAGACGGCAGACGCGCACGGCCGCGGCGAACAATCGTCGGAAGAATCGGATGAGACCACTCATCATTGCTCCTTACACTCGTATACGGGGCCGTTTCCGGGCGGTGCGGGGTATGCGTATGCGTGGCCCGGCCGGAATCGGCACTGTGGTCACGCCTTGTTAACCCACCGGCGTCTGTGCCGGGCAGCGGACCATTGTCAAGCCCAAGCTGCTCCCGCGCGACCTTCCGATACACGGCGTAAAGAATGGCTCTGTCAAAACCGCCCCTATTCTCGGCTCCCCTTGTCAGGGGAGCTGTCGGCAAAGCCGACTGAGGGGTAGTTCAATCGGATTCATGTCGATCTCGGTTGGACAAAGCCTCAAGTATTCAGTTATCGCAAGTTCGTTGCACCTGCCATGGTGCCCGAGACGCCGGACTTTCGACGCGCAGACGCAAAAGGACCGTGGGGGTCAGGCCCTCCACGGTCCTTTGGTTGTCCGGCATGGCGCTCAGCGTTGGCCGCCCAGCGTCATGCGACGTCTGGGTTTACCAGAGGCCGAACGGGTCGGAGAAGCCGCCGCCGTCACCGGTGCCGCCGTCGCTGTTGCCGTCGGAGCCGTTGCCGTAGCCGTTGTTGCCGTTGCCGTTCTGGTTGTTCTGGTTGTTGTTATTGTTCTGGCTGTTGCCGTTCGAGTTGGAGCTGGACGAACCGTTCACGGACGATTCCTCCTGATCCAGCGTGACGTCCACGTCCATGGTCTTGCCGTTGCGCACGATGGTGAGGGTCACCTTATCGCCGAGGGCGGCGGCGCGGACGTAGCCGAGCAGGGAGTAGTTGTTGTTCACGGCGTTGCCGTTGAAGGCCACGATCGTGTCGTCGGCCTTGAGACCGGCCTTGTCGGCCGGACCGCCGGAGACGACCGCGGAACCGCCGGTGGACGGGGTGGTGATCTTGGCGCCGCCGCGGGTCACGCCGTCCGCCTCGACGGTGGCGGAGGAGATGGTCACGCCGAGGGCGACGTGCTTGACCTTGCCGTCCTTGATGATCTCGTTGGCCACGCGCTTGACCAGGTTGGACGGGATGGCGAAGCCGATGCCGATGGAGCCGGCGGAGTCGGAGGAGGTGGCGGTGGAGGCGATGGACGAGTTGATGCCGATCACCTGGCCGGCCGCGTTGAAGGTCGGGCCGCCGGAGTTGCCGGGGTTGATGGCGGCGTCGATCTGCACGGCGTTGGTCACGATCTCGTTGTTGTTGTCGTCGGTCACGGTCACCGGGCGGTTGAGGGCGGAGACGATGCCGGTGGTGGCGGTGTCGTCGTAGCCGAGCGGGTTGCCGATGGCCATCACGTTCTCACCCACCGCAAGCTTGTCGGAATCAGCGAACTCAACGGCCTTGAGGTCGCTCGGCGGGTTGTCGAGCTTGATGACGGCCAGATCGGTGGTGGTGTCGGTGCCGACGAGGGTGGCGCTGTAGATGTTGCCGTTGGCGAGCGTCACCTGGATCTGCTGTGCACCGGAGATCACGTGGTTGTTGGTCACGATGTGGCCCTCGGTGTCGAGGATGGCGCCGGAGCCCTTGGCCGTGCCGTTGGAGAGCGTGGTCTGGATGGAGACCACGGAGTTGGACACGTCGGAGGCCACGGAGGTCCAGTCGACGGCCTCGCCGCTCTTGGCGGTGGCCGTGCCGGAGCCGGACTTATTCGAGGTGATGCTGGACAGCGAGCTGGTGCTGGGCACGGAGACCCAGCCGTTGGTGATGGCCGCGAAGCCGAGGCCGAGGCACAGGGCCGCGGCGACCACGGCCGCGATGACGGCGGTGAGCACGTAGCCGAACGTCTTGGAGACGGGCTTGCCGACACCGGGCTGACCGGGCTGACCCGGCAACGGGCCGTTGCCGTTCGGGGTGCCGGGTGTGCCGTTGCCCACGAACATGCCGCCCTGGGCCGGGTTCGTGAACGGGTTGCCGTTGTTGGCGGGGTTCTGGCCGTTCTGCGGACCGTTGGCGGGGTTGGAGCCGGCCGGTGCGAACGGGTTGCCGTTGCCGGTGGGCTGCGGGTTGTTGGTGAAGTACGGGTTGCGGTTGCCCGACTGGCCCTGGGGGGCCTGGTTCTGCGCGGCGGGGGCGCCGAACGGGTAGTTGTTGGCGTTCGGGGTGCCGGCCGGCTGGTTCTGGGTGGGCACCGGGCCGTAGGCGCCGTATTCCGGGGCCGGACGGTAGAGCGGGGCCGTGGGAGCGGTCTGGGATGCCTGAGCGGCGGAATCGTGCGGCAGCGCGGTGGTCGGCGTTGACGGGGCGCTGGAAACCACGGTGTTCTCGCCCTTGGCGGAGGCGTAGTCCGGAATCGGCTCGGTGACGGCGGTCTGTTCGGTCTGCGGCTGGGCAGACGCCTCGTTGGCGGCGGGGGCTGCCTGCTCCCCGGCCGGGGCCTGCGCGGCCTCATTGGTATTGCTGCTCTGCGGGGTCTGGTCGACGCCCTGCGGGTTGAATTCGTCAGCCATTGCTGCTCCTTTGTCTACATTCCAATCACGTTCATCGGCGCGCGGCTGCGGATCGTTCACTGCCGGAATCCGTTGGGCTGCGCGCCTCTCGTTCGCTACCTCTGTAGTAAAGGCAGTCAATCTGGAGGTTTTCTGAACGTTGGTTGGGAGTCTATGAGTAATCATCGCAGAGTCTGATGAGCATCCCGCTTATGAGGGGCCGATTCGGGATTTTCCGGAGATCCACCTGCGCCACGAAGGGCTGCCCCACCCTTGCCAAAAAGCCTTATAAGGGCTTGAAACGGCGGATTTCGGGTTGGTTGAGGAGAAGCGAATCCCCTCGCAACGCGGATGGATGTTCCGAACACCACTCAACCGCCCTTCGTAACTCGGAAAGCCCGAACATCTTCACATTTTCTGGCCCTTCTGCCTAAAGTGAAACGTATGAGCGAACCTACAGCGACAGGCCTTCTTGACCATCCGCGCGGCGCGGAAGCCGGCAAGCCCGGCGATCGCAGCGCCTTCCATTTCGAGACCATCACCCGTCTGCCCTCCTCGGCCGAGGGACTGGGCCGCGACGGCGCCCGGTACGGCCGCACCGGCATCATCCACACGCCCCACGGCGATATCAAGACCCCCGCATTCGTGCCGGTGGGCACGCAGGCCGCCATGAAGGCCGTGCTGCCCGAGCAGATGAAGGATCTGGGCGCGCAGTGCCTGCTCGCCAACGCCTTCCACCTGTTCGAGCGCCCCGGCGAGGACGTACTGGACGCCGCCGGCGGTCTCGCGCGCTTCATGAACTGGGACGGTCCGACCTTCACCGATTCGGGCGGCTTCCAGGTGATGTCGCTGGGCGTGGGCTTCAAGAAGACGCTGGCGATGGACGTGACCGGCATGAAGTCGGACGACATCATCGCCAAGGGCAAGGAACGCATGGCCTGGGTGGACGAGGACGGCGTGACGTTCAAGTCGCCACTGAACGGCGACGAGCACCGCTTCTCCGCCGAGATCTCGATGGGCATCCAGCACAAGCTCGGCGCGGACATCATGTTCGCGTTCGACGAGCTCACCACGCTGATGAACACGCGCTCCTACCAGGAGGATTCGGTGGAGCGCACCTTCCGCTGGGCCAAGCGCTGCGTGGCCGAGCACGAGCGGCTGACCGCCGAACGACTGGGCAAGCCGTACCAGGCGCTGTACGGCGTGGTGCAGGGCGCGAACTACGAGGACCTGCGCCGTCACGCGGCCGAACAGATCGCCTCGCTGGACTTCGACGGCGTGGGCATCGGCGGCGCCATCGAGAAGCGCATCATCGGCAACACATGCGCGTGGATCTGCGACGCGATGCCGGAGAGCCGCCCGCGCCACGTGCTCGGCATCGCCTCCGTGGACGACATCTTCGCATGCGTGGAGAACGGCGGCGACACGTTCGACTGCGTGGCCCCCGCCCGCTGCGCCCGCAACGGCGCCATCTACACACGCGCCGGCCGGTACAACATCAAGCGCGCGCAGCACAAGTTCGATTTCGGGCCGCTCGAGGAGGGCTGCGACTGCTACACCTGCCAGCACTATTCGCGCGCGTATGTGGATCATCTGCTGCGCGCCCGCGAGTTCAACGGGTTCACGCTGGCCACCATCCACAACGAGCACTTCTTCGTGAAGCTGCTGAACGACATCCGCGCCTCCATCGACGGCGGCTACTTCGACGAGTTCCGCGACGAAACGCTGACCCGCTTCTACGGCAACGGCGAGCGCAAGCCGGGGCTGTGATCCTGTAAGCGGCCGCGTATGGCGGCATCGGATTCGACTGATGACTCCCCTCATCCTGCATGCGGCCGGCTGAGGGGAGTCTTCGTATGTTCTCCGCAATATGACCGCATCGCACAAGACGGTCAGACTGCAGCATTCCGGACATGTGTTAGCGATGCCTTGGAAATACTGGGATTCCGGCGCGACACGCCGAGGATTGTACAATCCGCGATGAGGGTGTAAGTTAGTCGATTGTCTGCGAGTGTGGCGGAATGGTAGACGCGCTGTCTTCAGGTGGCAGTGAGTGTATGCTCGTGGGGGTTCAACTCCCCCCACTCGCACCAGCAAGAAAGGGCTGGAACCGAAAGGTTCCAGCCCTTTTGCTTTATCAAACAGATAAGTCGGGGCTATAGGAACTAAACGTGGTGTTTTAGATTCCGGTTTCTAGTTGGTTTGGCTCCATTCGACGTGGGCGCGGAAGTCGTTCCGGGCTATAGGAACCAAACGTGGTGTTTTAGACCGGTCAGAATGGTCGGGTCTTCGCGTGACGGGGGCGGTGTTCGTCGATTTTATGGGTCTCGCTGACGCCGATGATCGCATCGCATAGGGCGCGGG
>NZ_JAHBBJ010000004.1 GCF_019331675.1 Bifidobacterium miconisargentati | reverse complement strand
TGTTCATCAGGCGCTTGCTGGTTGCTTGTTTATCTTGGTCGAAAACATCCTACCCAGGAAGCGCTCTTCTCTTACTCCCTCAACGGCTCAACGACGAACCCACACCCACGAAAACAACACAAGCGCCTTTTATGTTCGATCTGTTCCCATAGCACCCACTTTGGTTCGGAATCCAACCACCGCTCCAAATCAGCGTCATCACGCTTCTTCAGCCAGCGAGACCTATCTTCATATCCTTGCGGACTGCCCATGCATCGATCCTCCATTGCCGCGAGCATCTTCGACATACGCAGGCTCTCTTTGCGTCCCAGACCCCACACATCCTCGTCGGTAAATCCATCAGTCCGCAACTGCTGCATGCGACGCAACTCCGCACGGATATTGCGATATCGCCTCATCATGGGATCAGCAACGATTCCAACCGCATCGGTCGCTTTCCACACCGCTTTTCCAATTGGTCTCGGAACAGTTCGCAACATCTTCGTCAGCTCGCTATTCCCGTTACTGTGCTTATTGTTCATAGGCGGCTCCTCTCTGAACTTGTACATACAACAGTCATTAAGGATACTCTCCAACGACACAGCGGCGACAAGACAACAAGCATCCCGGCACCGCAACATCGCGGACATGAAACGGGGTTAGCATCGGGCGCGATATCCAAACATCGCCTGGTACCACGGCACAGCACGACAACGCAGCAGGCGCGGCATTGCAAGCGCGGCCAAGGCCGGACACAGACCAACAACACAACGGAGGAATCGCACCATGAAGATGCTCACCGTAGGACCGAAGGACATCTACCAGTTCGCCACGGTCAGGGAATTCGCCGAAGCGTTCAAGCTTGGCCCCACGGACCTGGTGGTCAGCATCGGCATGATCCATGACGCTTTCCTGAAGCCGTATCTCAACGGCGCGAACGTGCTGCTGGTGGACAAGTACGGCAATCAGGAGCCGACCGACGTGATGATCGACGCCATCATCCAGGACGCCGGACAGTTCGATTACGACCGTATCGTTGCCATCGGCGGCGGCGCGGTGATGGACATGTCGAAGATCGTGGCAGTGGCCGGCGGCGCCAGCATCGATGACGTCATCGACCACCTGCCGGACTTCAAGCGCAACGTCGGGCTGGTGCTGGTGCCCACCACCTGCGGCACCGGCAGCGAAGTCACCGAGATCGCGGCCATCAACCGCACGCGCCTCGGCTGCAAGGCGGGCATCGCCGGCCCGGAGATGTTCGCCGACCACGCGGTGCTCATCCCCGAACTGCTGTACGGTCTGCCCGATCACGTGTTCATGACCAGCTCGCTGGATGCGCTCGTGCATTCGGTCGAATCCACACTCTCCCCCAACTCCACCCCGTACACACGCCTGTTCGGCTATGAGGCCATGAAGATGATCGTCAACGGATACAAGGCGATCGTCGCCGCGGGCCCGGCCGGCAGCAGCGAACGCCGCGCCAAGCGCAACGAACTGATGAACGACTTCCTCATCGCCTCCGATTACGCGGGCATCAGCTTCGATACGGGCGGTTGCGCCGCCGTGCACGCGCTGAGCTACCAGTTGGGCGGCAAGTATCATGTGCCGCACGGTGAATCGAACTATGCGATGTTCACCGGTGTGCTGCGCAATTACATGGAGATCAAGTCCGACGGCGAGATCGCCAAGCTCAACGCCGTGCTCGCCGACCTGCTCGATTGCGATGTGGCCGACGTGTACGACGAGCTGGAGGCGCTCATCAACCAGCTGCTGCCGAAGAAGGCGCTGCACGAGTACGGCGTGACGCGCGAGGATCTGCCGGAGTTCACGGAGCGTGTGATGACCACGCAGGCGCGACTGATGCGCAACAATTTCGTGCCGCTCGACGCCGCCCGCGTGCGCAAGATCTTCGAGGAGCTGTACTGATCGGGAATCCCGCTACACGTTAGATAGGTCTTCCTCCTGAATCTTTTTGGGAGGAGGACCTTTTGATTGAGTTTCATTCAAGCAAAAACGGTGTGAACCTGGTGGACTACCCCTCAGTCGGCTTCGCCGACAGCTCGTCCTGCAATTAGGGACGAACTTCATTCGCAGTCCACTGGCTCGACTGTCGTCTCGCACATCGCCTACAAACAGCTCTGCTGTTTGCATCACGGCGATGTCCTGACAAGGGGAGCCAAGAATAAGGAACATGTCAATCTTGGTTTAACAAAGCCTTTGTTTTATGCGGCGACGTCAGTACAGGCGCATGCCCTGAGGAACAGGGACGAAGCCGGCTTGATGGAGGATGCGGGCGAAGGGATGGCGGGCGTTCAGGGGTTCGCCGTTCACGTCGGAGAAGGTGACCGAGCCGGTGCTGTCACGTTTCAATGCATAGGCCAGTTCGGTAGCAGCCTTGCGCAGAGACCCGTCCATGTCGTCGGAACCGGTCTCAGGCTCCATAACGCCTGCGATGGGCGGGCGCACGTCAGTCGTGCGCGGCGACGCGGTCAGTTTCCTTCCGGTTTCGCCCGCATTCTCGACGGGCCCGTTCACGTTCGATTCAGCCTGATGCGGGGAATGGCTGAACACGGTCAGATGCTTGGATTTGACGGCCGCGTACATCATCGGGCCTTGAGCATCCAACACCACCAAGGCCCCGGCACGTCTGACCGGTTTGGTGGCACCGCCCGGAACCGATGGCCAGTCAATCGCCGAACCGAAGAGATTCGCCGGGTCGAGCACGCTCAATGCCACGGCCGATCGGCCGTGATGCTCCAACGGATGACGCAGGGCGTCCACGGTCTCACGCTCGGCGAACTGGGCTGCGCCAAATCCACGCACGAACATGCCACGGACCAGCCTGCCGTGTTCCTCCATGCGCTTGAGTACGGGATACAACGCCGAATAACCTCCCGGCACGCTCTCCCGGTCAATTAGCGGCTGGGCGACGATGCCGTAACGGTCCAGCAATACCTCGACCAGAGCCAGGGCACGTTCGGTTTGCGCTTCCGCTTGTGCTTGTGCGCGTACCGATTGCACGGTTGCCGGTGATTCCGCCCCGGCAACGTCACGTTTCGTATCAGCGCCGTCACGCTCGATGCCATGCGATTCGTTGCCGGCATACGTATCGGTACCGTCCACACCATCAACGTCGTAGACGGCGTCGCCGGCATCCGCAGCCACCAGTGACCACAGACCGGACAACGCCGCATCCGTGGTTGCGCGACGAATCGGCGCTACTCGTCCGCGTCTGCGGGAGACCGTAGTTTTCCGGCGGCTCCCCTGCCCCGTCATCGCCAACGAACGAACGGGCGCGAAACCGGAGTTGGTGACCTTGCCTTGCCAGACCAGGCTCCAGAGGGCGTCCTTGAACTGCCGCTCGCTCCACTCCTGCGGGATGATCTCGCCCGTGTCCGGGTTGATGTCCGGCTCGGCGGTCTCGTTCCAGATGCGTTTAGCCGCATCCATGAGCTGACGTGCATGGAATGCGCCGCCGGATTGCAGGGCCGTGAGAATCGCCTCGGGCATGGTGGTGGAAGGCATCGGGGATGCCGGGCCGTTGACCGAATCATCCGCCCCGGCGATCAACACCGAATCGACAGGATGGAATGACACTTCCCCGGCCTCCAACGCACCGGTGGCCCCGGTTTTGGACCCGACCCATATCACGTCGCCCGAGGTGAGCAGTTCATCCAGCAATGCAGGCTGGTAGTCGCGCACGCGGGCCGGGAATACGGCCGATTCCCAGAGTGCGGCCGGCAATGCCACGCCTTCCAGCTGTTCGATGACGCGCATGAGACCGTCCCCGCCCTCATATCGTTCGCCGCCTACCGGCCCCACGCCCTGCCGATCGAGCAGGAACATCTGGTAGGCATTCGGTTCCACCGGTTTGACGGCCTTGCGGGCCTTGGCCAGCGAGCGCGAGCGGATACGCCGGAACACATCTTTGTGCAGCCACTGTTCGGCGGACTGTTCGGCGGGCAGCCCACCGGACCTCCCATCAGCGGATTCGGCGGCATCGATGAAATGGCCGTGGAGCAGTTCGCCTTGTGCGGCAAGCGTATCCAGAGTGTGCACGGCGTCCGTGACGTTGATGCCAAGGTCCGCGATGAGCCGTTCGGCGGTGAAGGGACCATGGGTTTTGGCGTATCGGGTCACACGGCCGGTCACGTCGTCGGAGGCGAGTTCGTTCCAGAAGGTGCGCTCCCCCAGTTCCCGTTCGACGTCACGGATGACGTCGGGATCCAGCACCTGGGCCATGTCCGTAGTGCCGAGCAATCGTTCGAGCACCTGCGGGTCGAGTGAAAGCAGTTGCGCGCTGCGTTCGGCCTGCGGCTGGTCGTACTGATACATGACCGCGCCTACGAATCCGAAGAGGATGTTCTCGGCGAACGGCGAAGGCGATTCGGTCTCCACGTCCCTGACCGCGATGGTTCCGGCTTCCAGGCCGGTCATCACCTCGTTCAGGGCAGGCATGTCATAGACGTCCTGGAGACATTCGCGCGCGGTTTCCAGCAGCAACGGGAAGTTCCTGGCCGTGCGGGCGGACTGCAACAGTTGCGCGGCACGAAGTCGCTGCTGCCAGAGAGGTACGCGGCGGCCGGGGTCGGAGCGCGGCATGAACAGGGATCGTGCGGCGCATTCGCGGAATCGGGCGGCGAACAGTACGGATTCGCCGACTTGCCGTTCCACGTCCGCCCTGAGGTCCTCGGGGTCGAAGAGGAACAGGTCGGCGGCGGGGATATGTCCTTCGCCGTCCGGCAGCTGGATCACGATGCCGTCGTCAGCGGCGTAGGCCTGGCCGTCGAAACCGTATCGGGTATTGAGTCGGCGACTGATGGCCATGGCCCACGGCTCGTGCACGCGACGGCCGAAGGGACTCAGGAGCACGATGCGCCAGCCGCCGTCCTCGTCTCGCGTGCGTTCCACCACGAGGGTGCGGTCATCCGGCACCACGCCGGTGGCGGCTTGCTGTTCGGAGAGAAGGTGGGCGAGATTGGCGATGGCGTTGTCGTCAAGGCCATCGTGACGGAGGCGATGTTCGATCGTTGCGGTGAAGCCAGTAAACCTCCCCTCAGTCGTCATTCGTCGAATATCGACAGGCTGCGCCTGCACATTCCTGGCTCGACTATCGTCTCGTCCTCGCCTACTATCAGTCCACTGGACCGATGGCTTCACGGCTCGATCCTCCCGCGGGGAGTCAGATGAAGAAGGAGTGGACGACTCCACGGTTCGATCCTCCAGAGGGAAAACAAAAGAGGAACGAGCCAATGAGTGCACAGTTTCCGAGGAGCCGGAGACGGGAACAAGGCCCGCGGTGGTCTCTCTCAGGAAACGGCCTATGGTGCGGCTGAAACCGTAGTCGCGGCCGGCGCCTTCGCCATGCCAGAAGGGCAGTCGCGCGGTACGGCCGGGGGCCGGGGTCACCACCACGCGGTCGCGGGTGATCTCCTGGATCTGCCAGGTGGAGGTGCCGAGCGTGATCACATCCCCCACGCGCGACTCGTAGACCATCTCCTCGTCCAGTTCGCCCACGCGCCGCTGCCCTTTACCGGCGTCGGCTTCGGGGAGCACCACGGTGTACAGCCCGCGGTCGGGAATCGTACCTCCCGAGGTCACCGCGATCTTCTGCGCACCGGGACGCGCGGAAATGACGCCCTCCTGACGATCCCACATGAGCCGCGGCCGGAACGCAGAGAAGTCCTCGGTGTTGTACGCGCCGGACATCATGCCGATCACCGCGTCGAACATGTCGCGTGGCAGTGCGGCGAATGGCGCTGAACGGCGGACGGTGGCATACCATTCGTCCGCGTCGAGGTTGTGCATGGACGCGGCCGCCACGGTCTGCTGGGCCAGGATGTCCAATGGGTTGCGCGGGATGGCGAGCGGTTCGATATCCCCGGCGATCATCGATTCCAGGCTTGCCGCGCCGGTGACGATCTGCATTCGGGTCAATGGGTAGAACAGGGCGTGCGAGACGCCGCCCACCTGATGGTCGGCACGTCCCACGCGCTGCAATCCGGAGGACACGGACAACGGCGTATCCACTTGGATCACCAGATCGACCGACCCCATATCGATGCCGAGTTCAAGGCTGGATGTGGCTACCACGCAGCGCAGTTCGCCACGTTTGAGCCGTTCCTCGATCATCTTGCGACGATCCTTGGAGACCGAACCGTGATGTGCCATGGCGATGACGTCGTCGCCCGTATGGGAGCCGACCAGCATGGTGGTGGATCCCACCACGGCGTCGTAATGCGCGGCGAATCCCTCTCTCCCTTCGGGAGAGGCAATGCCCCACGCATCGCCGACGGAATCTTTCGCACCGTTGCCCACCATCCGCTCCCCCGCGTCCCCATGCACGCTTTCGGCGTACATGTCGTTCAATCGTGCGGTGAGTTTCTCGGCCACACCGCGTGAATTCACGAATACCAGCGTGGTGTGGTGGGCCAGGATCTCGTCCAGTATGCTGCGCTCCACCACGGGCCAGATGGAGCCCGACGTACGGTCGCCGCGCGCGCCGACAATCGCGGAGGAACCGCCATCATCGATGCCCCCATGTGCAGGCACACCGGCGGAATCCGGAGACGAATCCCCCAGGAAACCGGCCTTGACGGTCATGCCTGCATCAGATCGATCGCCGGAGGGCACGATGCCCTTGCGCTCGGCGAGCCGTTGCATGGCCGGGGTGACGCCGCTGATATGCGGCAGGGCACGCGATTCGGCGTCCGTTCCGCCGGCACGCTGTTTGGCGTTGACGGATTGCAGGTCCCGCATGTTCTCCAGTGGTTCGATCATGCGCAGGTCCATCGCCGGGCGTCCTCCCGGATTGACGATGGTGACGGGCCGGCCTCCGCCCAGAAAGCGGGCGGCTTCCTCGGGCGGATTCACCGTGGCGGACAGGCCGATGCGCTGCAGATGGAAGGCGGCGGTATCCCCCGCTTCCTCCCGGTCCACAGAGGCCTTCCGATGGGCTTCGGCGATCAGCTCCTCCAGACGTTCGAGGCTCAGCGCCAGATGCGCGCCACGCTTCGTGCCTGCAACGGCGTGGATTTCGTCCACGATGACCGTGTCCACGGTGGAGAGGATCCGCCCGGCCTTCGAGGTGAGCAGCAGGTACAGCGATTCGGGCGTGGTGACGAGGATGTCCGGCGGATGCGAGGCGATGCGCCGCCGCTCCTGCGCGGTGGTGTCCCCCGACCGGGTGGCGATGGTGATGTTCGGGGCCGCCAGCCCTCTCGCCCCACATTCCGCGGCGATACCCGCCAATGGCCGTTCGAGGTTCTTGGCCACGTCCACGGCCAGGGCCTTCAACGGCGAGATGTACAGCACCCTTACGCCCTTGCGGCTATGCTCCGGCTGCGGTGCGGTCATCAGACGGTCGATGGCGGAGAGGAACGCCGCGAGCGTCTTGCCGGAGCCGGTCGGCGCGATGACGAGCACGTTGCCGCCGGAGCGGATTGCCGGCCAAGCCTGCGTCTGCGCTTCGGTGGGCCCACCGAAGGCGTGCTCGAACCACGTGCGGGTGGGTTCGGCGAACAGACGCAAGCTTTCGTACATATGTTCGATTATAGCGAAACGTGCGAACAAAAGGAAAGGCTCTGTTAAACCAAGATTGACATGAATTCCGCCGGACTACCCCTCAGTCGGCTTCGCCGACAGCTCGTCCTTGCAATCAACGACGAACTCCGTTCGCAGCCTACCGGCTCGGCTGCCGCCTCACACATCGCCTACAAACGGCTCTGCCGTTTGCTTCACGGCAATGTCCTGACAAGGGGAGCCAAGAATAAGGGACATGTCAATCTTGGTTTAACAGAGCCAAAAGAAAAGGCCCGGCTCGCGAATGCAAGCCAAGGCCTTGGAATCGATAAACGAAGCCGGCGAATCAGAACGACTCAGCTGAAGTAGGCGATGACCTCATCGGCGGTGCCGTACGCGGACTGCGCGCCGAGCTTGGTGGCGGCATACGCGGAAACGTAGGAGCCGATCTGCGCGGACTGCAACAGCGTGTAGCCGGCGGCGAGACTGGCGAGCACGGTGCCCATGAACGAGTCGCCGCAGCCGGTGGTGTCCACGGCGTCCACCTGCACGGCGGAGACGCGGTGCCAGCGGCCGTCCTCGATCACGATGGATCCGGAGGCGCCGAGCGTCACGATGGCGCGGCCGAAACCGTAGTCGGCGAATCGGGAGACGATCTCGTACCAGTCGAATTCGTCGACGTTCTCGTCCGGCAGGCCGAGCAGTTGGGCCACCTCATGCTGGTTGACGAGCAGGATATCCGTGGCCTCGACCAGTTCGTGCGGCAGTTCGTCCATGAACGGCGAATCGTTGAGCAGCACGGTCACGCCGGCGTCGTGCGCGGTCTGCGCGGCGGCGATGACGGTCGAGATCGGGCTTTCGAGGCACAGGCCCAGCACCGAGCATTCGGCGATGGTGGTGCGGTGGGACTGCACGTAGCCCGCGGAGGCCTTGGCGTTGGAGCCGGGCGAGTAGACGATGGTGTTCTCACCTTCGGCGCTGACGGTGATGAGCGTGGTGCCGCTGGGGCCTTCCACATGCAGGATGTCCGCCGTGTCCACGCCGGCCTCGTCCAGCTTGCTCAGCAGGAAGTCCGCGTTCGCGTCATCGCCCACCGCGCCCAGCAGCTGGACGTTCGCGCCGAGCCTTGCGGCGGCGGAAGCCTGGTTGGCGCCCTTGCCGCCGGGCAGCACCTTCAGTGCGCCGCCGTTGACGGTTTCGCCCGGACCGGGCAGTCGTTTGGTGGTCACGGTGTAGTCGGCATTCATCGATCCGACCACGATCACGGAACCGGTTGCCTTCTTCAGTGCTTCCAATCGATCGCGCACCGGTTCGGGCATCTGTTCATGCTCTTCACTGTTCTCCATGGTTGCCCAGCATAGTCGGCGGATGGGCCAAAGGCCGAATCCACTTGGAATTGCAAGGCTTTCGACCGGTCCGCGAAATCGGTCGAAAGCCTGTTGAAAGCCGGCCGGAAACGCACGCGGGGAATCAGCCGCGCAGCTTGCGCAGCCGCTCGTGCATGACCGTCATGAGCACCAGGAACAGCAGCAGGTACCACGGGTAGAGCGCGATGGTGACGTACTGCGCGATGAGGCCGAACACGGGCGGCATGACGAGCGAACCCATGTAGGCGCAGGCCATCTGCACGCCCACGATGGCCTGCGAGTTCTCCTCGCCGAAGTATGTGGGCGTGGAGTGGATGACGCACGGGTAGATCGGCGCGCAGCCGAGTCCCACCACCACCAGACCGACCACGATGCCGAGGTGGTGCGGCAGCGGGATGAGCATGGTGACGATGCCGGCGAGCACCAGCACCTGGCCGAGTCGGATCATCGCCGGATCGGCGAGTTTCATGGTCAGGAATCCGGAGAGCGCGCGTCCCACGGTGATGCCCACGTAGAACAGGCTGGCCCAGCTGGCGGCGGTGATCTTGTCCACGCCGCCGTGGAGCACCATGTAGCTCGAGGCCCACAGACCTGCGGTGGTTTCGATGGCGCAGTAGCAGAAGAACATGATGAGGATCTCCTTGGCGCCGCGGATGGCGAGCACGCCAGCCACGCCCAGGGGCTTGCGCTCGGCTCCGGCGGCACCCCCCACACCGGCCCCCTTCGTCTCATCGGTCGTGACCTCCGCAGCCGTGCGTTTGCGGGACTTCCACAGCGGCAGGCTCAGCACCAGGACCACGGTCAGAATCACCTGCAGGATGGCGATGTACCGGTAGCCCCACGGCCAGCCCTGACCGCCCGAGAGCGCGAAGCCCATGATGTAGGGGCCGATGGAGGCGCCGACGCCCCACATGCAGTGCAGCCAGCTCATGTGGCGGCTTTCGTAGTGCACGGCCACGTAGTTGTTGAGCGCCGCATCCACGCCGCCCGCGCCGAGGCCGTAGGGCACGGCGATGAGGATCAGCACCCAGTAGTTCGGGGCCACGGAGAATCCGGCCAGCGCCATGGCGGTCAGCGCCACCGAAACGGCCGTGACGCGGCCCGCGCCGAACCGCAGGGTCATGCGGTCGGACAGCAAGGCCGAAACGATGGTGAACATGGAGATCACCGCGGAGATGCCGCCCGCCCAGGAGACCGGCACGGACAGGTCCTGGCTCATGGTGGGCCATGCCGCGCCGAGCAAGGCGTCAGGCAATCCCAAACTGATGAACGCCACGTAGATCACGGCAAGCAGCAGACTGGCCATGGTTCGATTCCTCCGATTCCGACGGTGATGCAGACAATCGCAAACGACGTTGTGATAACGATGTCACCAGATTACCAAACGGTCATTAGCAACACGCGGACGAACGTACACATCCCCTTTTCGCGAGCGCATACCCCCGTGCCGATCCGGCCCGTTTCACGACGGCCCTAAGCGCACGTCAGGTGCGATCACTCCGGGAACCAGGGCAATCCCGATCGCAAGGCTAGACTGGATGTATGAGCACCCCACAGCAGCCGCAATATTCCCCATATGATCCAGGGCGGCCTGCGCGGCCCCGGCAACGGTACCAGGCCCGGCCGGGCACGCCGTACGGCACTCCCCCGGGCTATGGCCCGCAACTGCCGCCGATGCAGGGGATGCCGCCGAACCGACCACGCAGGAGGATGCCCACATGGCTGGTCATCACGATCGCGCTGCTGGTGGCTGTCGCGCTCAACATCGCCATCATCTTCGGCATCGCCAAAGGCGTGGCGCAGCTCATCCGTTCGGCCGGCGAATACGGTTCCACCACTGACGGCTACACCGTGCACAGCGCCACGCCGCCGCCGGAACCAGCGGCCCGCCCCGATTCCGTAAGCGCCGCGTTCGACAAGTACTACACGCAGCAGTACGTGTGGAAATCCTGCGATCAGGGCGACGGCTGCGCCACGTTCCAGGCGCCGTCCGACTGGTCCGATCCGGATTCGAAGCCCATCGAACTGCATGCCGCCATCCGTTTCGCCGAGGACTACGCGACCGGCACACTGTTCGTCAATCCGGGCGGCCCCGGCGCCTCGGGCGCGGACTGGCTGAACGACTTCGTCGAATACACGGCCACCGACGATCTGCGCGAACATTACGACATCATCGGCTTCGACCCGCGCGGCGTGGCCGACTCCACCCCCATCACCTGCGGCACCGATACGACGTTGCTGGACGATTACTTCCTTGCCGACCCGATCACCGCGGACAACATCGACCAGAGCCGCACGCTCGCGCAACGGTTCGCCGACGCCTGCCGCACGTCGAGCGGCGACATCATCGATCATGTGGACACGCAGTCGGTGGCCCGCGATCTCGACATGCTGCGCGCCCTGGCGGGCCGGTCCAAACTCGACTACCTCGGGTTCTCATACGGCACGTACATCGGCTCCACCTATGCGGCCCTGTTCCCCAAGCAGACGGGCCGGCTCGTGCTCGACGGCGCCATCAACCCCACCGAGGACTCGGCCACCTCCACCATCGAGCAGGCCGTGGGATTCGAGAAGGCGCTCGCCTCCTACCTCACCGACTGCATCGGGAACGACGATTCCTGTCCGTTCAAGGGCATGGATACGGACCAGGCGACCAAGGAGATCCAATCGTGGCTCGCGAAGGCGGATACGAGCCCCTGGCCCACATCGGACGGGAAGAAGGTGAACGGCATCACGATGATGTACGGCGTCATCATGCCGCTCTACTCCGAGGACAATTGGACGTACCTGACCCAGGCGTTCAAGGAGCTCAAGGACACCGGCAAGGCGGATACCCTGCTGTTCCTCGCGGACACGTATCTGGGACGGTCGGAGAGCGGCAAGTACACCGACAATTCGATGGAGGCCAATCTGGCCGTCAACTGCCTGGACGACCCGCCCACGTCGGATATGGCCGAGCAGGCGCGGATCGCCAAAGAGCTGGACGAGAAGGCGCCCACGTTCGGCCGGTTCATGACATACGGGAACATCGGGTGCGAGGCCCTGAAGCAGGACCGTTCGGGAATCGAGAAGCTCGACTACTCCGCTCCCGGCGCCTCCCCGATCCTCGTGGTGGGCACCACGGGCGACCCCGCGACGCCATACCAGTCGGCGGTGAATCTGGCGAAACTGCTTCAATCCGGCGTGCTGCTGACCTATAAGGGAGAAGGGCACACCGCGTACACGTACACGAACTCCTGCGTGGCCGAGACCGTGGATGATTTCCTCACCGACGGCAAGGTACCGAACGGCGACGTGACGTGCGGGTAACAAATGGCTCTGTTAAACCAAGATTGACATGAATCCATGTCCGACTACCCCTCAGTCGGCTTCGCCGACAGCTCCCCTGACAAGGGGAGCCGAGAATATAAGAGCCAATGTCAATCTTGGTTAACAGAGCCTAACAAATCGGGCCGCGCTCATGCACGGCCCGATTCCTTCGCACTGCGGATATCACGTATCGATCTTGGAGCGGTCGAAGTCGTCCGCGTTGTCCACGATGAACTGCTTGCGCGGCGGCACGTCATCGCCCATGAGCAGGCTGAAGATCTCGGAGGCCTGGGCGGCGTCCTCCATGCGGATGCGGCGCAGCATGCGCGTGCGCGGATCCATGGTGGTGTCCGCCAGCTGGTCGGCGTCCATCTCGCCCAGACCCTTGTACCGCTGGATGTCATCCGCGTAGCCGATGTGCCTGCGGTCGAGGTCCGCAAGCTTGGTGGCCAGTTCGTCGTCCGAATACGTGTACAGGTATTCGCCCTTGTGCGAGCCGGTCAGCGCGATGCGGTGCAGCGGCGGCACGGCCGCGTACACGTACCCGTGCTCGATGAGCGGGCGCATGTACCGGTAGAACAGCGTGAGCAGCAGGATGCGGATGTGCGCGCCGTCCACATCGGCATCGGTCATCATGATGATCTTGTGGTAGCGCGACTGTTCGATGTCGAAGCTCTGACCGGAACCGGCGCCCACCACCTGGATGATGGCCGCGCATTCCTTGTTGGAGAGCATCTGCGTGATGGAGGCCTTCTGCACGTTGAGGATCTTGCCTCGGATCGGCAGCAGCGCCTGGAAGCCGGCGTTGCGCGCGGCCTTGGCGGTGCCGAGTGCGGAGTCGCCCTCCACGATGAACAATTCGGCGATGTCGTCGTTGCCGGGCTGGCAATCGGACAGCTTGGCCGGCATCGAGGCGGATTCGAGCGCGTTCTTGCGGCGCGTGACCTCCTTGGCCTTGCGCGACTGGATGCGGGCGTGCATCTCGCCAACGATCTTCTCCAGCACGCGGCCGGACTGCTCCTTGTAGCCGCGCTTGGAGCCGGTGATCATCTCGCCGAACTGCTTGTCCGTGAGCCTGGTGACGATCGGCTTGACCTGCGCGGTGCCGAGCACGTCCTTGGTCTGCCCCTGGAACTGCGGTTCGGCCACGCGGGCGGTCACCACGGCCACGAGACCGGCCTGGATGTCGTCGCGCTCGACCCTCATGGCGTTGTCCTTGAGGTTCACCTTGAGCTTGCGCGCGTTGTCCTCCACGGCCTTGCGGATCTGCTTGGTGATGGCGTTCATGAAGCCGTCCACGTGCGTGCCGCCGCCGGGCGTCTCCACGATGTTCACAAAGCTGCGGATGGTGGTGTCGTAGCCGTTGACCCATCGCAGGGCGATGTCGATGCCGCAGGTGCGCTCGATCTCCTGGGCGTGCAGTTCGCCGCCCTCACCCACGGCCTGGGTCTCCTCCTTGTAGGTGCCCTCGCCCTGGATGCGCCAGATGTCCGAGATGGGTTCGCCCTTGGACAGGAAGTCGACGAAGTCCTTGACGCCGCCGGTGTGGCGGAATTCCACGACGCGCGGGTGCGCCGGCTGTTCGCCGAACGCGCCGTCCGCGACCTCACCGGCCGGGCCGAAGGAGAAGTCCTCGTCGCCGTTTGCGGCGATGCCGTTCTCGGCGGCGTCGTTTTCGATGGTATCGGTTTCGATATCGCCGGTTGCATCATCGGTTTCGGCAACGCCGCCGAACGCGGCCGCCACGGCATCCGTACCGTCGTCCACAGTAGCGGGTGCCGTCGTACCGGTAGCGCCCGCAGACTCGACCGCAGCCGTCTCCGGCACGTTCTCGTCCACGATGGTGATCTTCAGCCCCGGCACCAGGAAGCTGGTCTGGCGCACGCGGTCCACGAGCTGCTCGTAGGAGAATTCGGCGGTCTTGTTGAAGATCTCGGGATCGGCCCAGTAGCGGATGCGCGTGCCGGTGGTCTTCGGGGAGACCTTGCCGATGATCTCCAGTTCGGTGGGCCGGTTCTTGCGGGTGCGCTTGAACGGCGAATCCGGCGACGGGTTGGCCGGGTCGGCGTCCGTGTAGACGCCGGGATGACCCTGATGGAAGGCCATGTGGTGGGTCTTGCCGTCACGGTCCACCTCGACGTCGAGTCGCGAGCTCAGGGCGTTGACCACCGAGGAGCCCACGCCGTGCAGGCCGCCGACCGCGTTGTATGACGAGTTGCCGAACTTGGCGCCGGCGTGCAGCTTGGTGAGCACCACCTCCACGCCGGACAGGCCGGTCTTCGGCTCCTTGTCCACCGGGATGCCACGGCCGTTGTCCGCCACTTCCACCGAGCCGTCGGTGTGCAGGGTAACGGTGATGTCCGTGCAGAAGCCCGCCAGAGCCTCATCGACCGAGTTGTCGATGATCTCCCACAGGCAGTGCATGAGGCCCTGCGAGTCGGTGGTGCCGATGTACATGCCAGGACGCTTGCGTACCGCGTCGAGGCCTTCGAGGACGGCAAGATCCTTCGCGCCGTATTCTTCTGTGGCCATAGGTCCTTTTGTTTCTGAGTTCTATATGGCTGTGGCTTCCCGCCGAAGGGGAAGCCACAGCTCACGGTCACTGATCCAGGAAGTCGCGCAGCGTCTGCGAACGGGACGGGTGGCGCAGCTTGGACATGGTCTTGGATTCGATCTGACGGATGCGCTCACGGGTCACGCCGTACACGCGGCCGATGTCGTCCAGGGTCTTGGGCTGGCCGTCCTCAAGGCCGTAACGCATCTTGATGACGCCGGCCTCACGCGGCGACAGGGTCTCCAGCACCTGCTTGAACTGCTCCTGCAGCAGGGAGAAGGCGACCGCGTCGGACGGGGCGATGGCGTCGGTGTCCTCGATGAGGTCGCCGAACTCGGAATCGCCGTCCTCGCCGAGCGGGGTGTGCAGGGAGATCGGCTCGCGGCCGTACTTCTGCACTTCCTGCACCTTCTCGACCGGCATGTCGAGCTCGCGCGCCAGCTCGTCCGGCGTGGGTTCGCGGCCGAGATCCTGCAACATCTGGCGCTGGACGCGGGAAAGCTTGTTGATGACCTCCACCATGTGCACGGGCACGCGGATGGTGCGGGCCTGGTCGGCCATGGCTCGGGTGATGGCCTGGCGGATCCACCAGGTGGCGTAGGTGGAGAACTTGAAGCCCTTCTTCCAGTCGAACTTCTCGACGGCACGGATGAGGCCCAGGTTGCCTTCCTGAATCAGATCGAGGAACAGCATGCCACGGCCGGTGTAGCGCTTGGCGAGGGAGACCACGAGTCGCAGGTTGGCCTCCAGCAGGTGGTCCTTGGCCTTCTTACCGTCGGCGGCGGCCCACTTGAGCTCGCGCTTGCGCTTGAATTCCATGCCCTCGGACTGGGTGTCCAGCAGGTGCTGGGCGTACAGACCGGCCTCGATGCGTTCGGAGAGGTCCACCTCCTGCTCGGCGTTCAGCAGGCTCACGCGGCCGATCTGCTTCAGGTAGTCCTTGACCGGGTCGGCCGTGGCACCGGCGGCGATCACACGGCGCTTCGGGTTGCCCGCGGGGATGATGTTCTCGTCATCGTCGTCCGTGTCGGAGACCACGTAGGCGCCCTTTTCCTTGGGTGCCTCGGGGGCCTTGGGCTGGGACTCCTCTTCGTCCTCGTCTTCCTCGTCCTCAAGATCCTCGTCCGCGTCGTCGCCGTCCTCATCGAGGTCGTCGTCATCGGCGTCGACGTCGTCCAGATCCTCGTCCAGATCGTCCACGTCAAGGTCGGCGTCATCCACGTCGGCGTCGGCGTCAAGCTCGTCGTCGGCCTGGGTGTCCTCGTCCTTGATGATGTCCTCGTCCTTCGCCTTCTTGGCGGTGGACTTGCGCGTGGTCTTCTTGGCCGGGCCGTTGGCGGCCTCGGTCTTGGTGGACTTCCTCCTGGTGGAGGGCTTGCGCGCGGCGGTCTTGGAGCTGGCCTTCTTTCCGGTATCTTCGCTGGATTCGGTTGCCTGCTTGGTTGCCGTCGTTTCCTTCGTGGCCAAAACTTGCTCCTCCTGATCTCTCGCCGTGAAGCGCATATACCACATGGGCACACTTCTGGCAAGGGCAAATCGTCAACTATGTGAGTAAACCACCTTCCACGGACGATTATTCCCGCCGACACGTTTCACGACGTGTTATCCCCACCGCACGCACACGCCCGTCACAGGCCGTTCGGAACGTTCCTAACGGCCTGCGGCAAGGGTTCGCGCCTTGCACCACGCGGGCGCGATGCCCCGGTCGGATGCGGAGAAGATCATCGCCGCGAGCGAACAATCCTCATCCAAGAGCAGGCACTGCAGCGCGAACACCGCCGCCTTGGGGTCCCCGAGCCACCACAGCACGTACGACACCACGGCCAGCGGCTGGATGCAGTACGGCACGGGCGAGGCCACGGCCATCTCGAGCAGGATGTCCACCCCTATGCGGCATCGGTCCTCGTCCGGCACCAGCCCCTCGTCCTCGAACGCCCAGGTCAGCAGGCGGCCCATCGCCTTCTTGGTGCGCGCCCGGTGCGGTCTGGCGGCGAATTCCATGAGCTGGCTCTTGGGACAATGCCGCTCATCCACCACGAGCGAAAGGATGAGCGCGTCCCGGATCGCCAGCGTCTCGTGCATGCCTGCCGCAAAGGCCATCAGCGTGGCGCGATCCGGGCACCGGTCGCCGTCGAGCCCGTCGAGCCATTCGTCCAGCGGGCCGGACACCCAATCGGTGTTGGCCTCCTGGATGCCGCGCGTCCTACGGTCTTCACGGAAGCGGAGGGCGAGTTCCTCCAGTTCGTCGTAGTCGAACGGCGGTATGCCGTCGCCTTCGTCGTGCTCCAGGACGAATCCCGCGCCGCATGGTTCGTGATACCGCCCGTCGTATTCGTCGTCGTATCGTTCCTCCCGTATCGCCGCCGCAGGGCATTCGCAGGCGCGCGGATCGTGCGGATCGTGTGTCTCGGGCGGGTGCGTCCGTCGTCGTGTTCGTGCTGCATGTGTGGGCATGATGGTTCGTCCTCCTTGACTATGGCGGCCTTCGGCGGCCGCGATGTGCGATGGATGGTTACGCGGATGCGGCCGGTCGCCGATGATTCGTTCGCGATTCGCCGGTGAAACGCGCATCCGCCCGCCCGGATGGGCGTGACCTCCACTATGCGGGAGGAGAGGCGCGGTACCCGTGAAAAACTGGGCATGTGGTTCCAGCTCCCGCTCCCCCGGTTTTCGGCGGTTCTTGTGTTCTCCATACCCTGTGGATAAGTTAGAGGCATGTGGACAACCGATCATGACCTTGCCATCATCGAACCGCGCATCGCCGAACTGGTGCGCGAACTGACGGACGCGCCCGCCACCGGCGAAGTGGCCGGCGCATTGCGACCGGTGATGGGGCAGGTCATCGATCAGGCCGTGTCCTCCAGCGAGGGAGGCAAACGACTGCGCGCGCTGCTTACGCTCGCCGCGTTCGACGCGCTGCGCACCGACTTCCCCGGTTCATCCGTCTCCGGAACCGACGACGACGCACGCCGTTCGATGGTGGACCTCGCCTGCGCCATCGAGGTGTTTCAGACGGCCGCGCTGGTGCATGACGACATCATCGACGAGTCCGACCTGCGCCGCGGCAAGCCCTCAGCCCACCGTGCGCTCGAACAGGCCGTGCACAGCGGGGTCATCGGCCGCGGTCTCGGTCTGATGCTCGGCGACATCCTGGCCACCGCGTGCATCGAGATCGCGCGCCGCGCCTCGCGGGGCCTTGCCAACACGGATGCCATCGACGAGGCCTTCCTCACCATGCAGCGCGAGGTCGAGATCGGGCAGGTGCTGGATTTGGGCGTCGAGATGACGCCGCTGGACGATCCGGACGCCCTTGCGGACGCCTCGCTGAACGTGTTCCGTTGGAAGACCGCCAGCTACACCACCATCGCGCCGCTGCTGTTCGCCTTCCTCGCCGCGGGGTACGGGCCGGACGAGGCGCGCGGTCATGCGCTGGCCATCGGCCGTCCGCTTGGCGTGGCCTTCCAGCTGGCGGACGATCTGCTGGACGTCATCGGTTCCAGCCGCAATACCGGTAAGCCGGTGGGCGGCGACATCCGCGAGGGCAAGCGCACGGTGCTGTTGGCGGATGCGTTGGGCGCCGCCAGGACGGACGAGCGCGGCGAACTCATCGCCATGTTCTCGGCCGATCGTCGAGACGAGACGCAGGTGGCCCGTGCCATCGAATTGTTCGGTTCCACCGGCGCCATCGACCGTTCGCGCGAACGCATCCATGCACTTTGGCTCGCCTCGCGCGAGGCCATCGCCGAGCTGGGTCTCGACGAACGCGAGCGCCGGCTGGCCGAGGCCTGCGCCAGGTTCATCCCCGAACAGCTGCGCTGACACCATCCCGCCGCACGGCGAAGTCGCCCGGGCACGCCCGGTCCCCCCTCGCCCGAATCCGCGTGAATTCTTTGCAACCGCAATCGTCCCGCGTAGCCCTGCCCATGTAGACTGAACGGTGTTCAGCAGTGACCGAAGGAACCGTGCAGCACAATATGAGTGAGAACGAGCCCGTACAGATGATCGAGGGACGCTACCGCATCGTGCGCAACATCGCCGAGGGCGGTATGGCGACCGTCTACGAAGCCGTCGATGAGCGTCTGGGGCGCACCGTGGCGATCAAGGTCATGCATATGCAGCTCGCCAAGGGCCCCCACCGAGACCAGTTCGTGGAGCGGTTCCGCCGTGAGGCCAATTCGGCCGCCGCCATCGCCAACCCGCATGTGGTGCAGGTGTACGACACCGGCGAATACAACGGTCTTGATTTCCTGGTCATGGAATACGTGCATGGCGTGAACCTGCGCCATGAGATGAACACGCAGGGCACCTTCTCCGTGCGCGAGACGCTGCGCGTGGTGGCCGAGACGCTGGATGGCCTGGCCGCGGCGCATCGCATCGGCGTGGTGCATCGGGACATCAAGCCGGAGAACATCCTGCTCAACGACCGCGGTCATGTGCAGATCACCGATTTCGGCCTGGCCAAGGCCGCCAGCCAGGCCACGCTGAGCTCCACCGGCATGCTGCTCGGCACGGCCGCCTATCTGGCGCCGGAGATGATCGAGAAGAACCAGGCCACCGCGCAGGGCGACCTGTATTCCGTGGGCATCATGGCATGGGAGATGCTCGCCGGCAAGGTGCCGTTCGATTCCGACAATCCCGTGACCCTCGTCTTCAAGCACGTCCATGAGGATGTGCCGTCCATCGCCACCATGTGCCCCGGCATCGACCCCGCCGTGGCTGCATTCATCTCCCACCTGACCGCCCGCGCGGTGGATGCGCGTCCGTCCGACGGCATGGCCGCCGCGGAGGAGCTGCGCAGGATGGCGGCCCAGCTGCCGTTGGAGGCGTGGCAGTATCGCCTGCACGCCGAGCCGGCGGACGGCAACCACACCGATCCCACCGCCCCGGCTTTGGTGGGTACCGTGGCCGAGCCGGCCGTTCCCGGCACACGACCGTCCGCCGCCGGTAGCGGTGTCACTTCCGCCGGCGCATCCGCGACCTCGGCAACGCCGACCACCGCGATGCCGGTCGATGCAGGTTCCGGCACGGCCACCGTGCCGATGTCGTCGCCCGACGTGCCGCAACCGGCCATTCCCGCGCCCCCGGCGCCGCCCGTGGCGCGCACCACGGCCATCGATCCGAGCATGACGCAGGCCATGCCGCAACCGGGCGGCGAGACCCAGGTGCTCTCCCCCATCGACGATCAGTTCACACAGGCCATCGCCATGCTGGACGACGTGCAGGATACGGACGGCGCCGCCCAGCATACGGACGGCACGACGCCCGCCAGGAAACCGTGGTGGAAGCGTCCGCCGTTCATCGTCACCATCGTGGTGCTGGTGGTGCTCTCCCTCATCGGCTCCACTGCGGGCTGGTGGTGGTTCGCCGGTCCCGGCAGCTATTGGAGCGTGCCCCAGGCCGAGGACGTGACCTGCGCGGCGGACGAGTCGCAATGCTCGCTCACCGGCGCCGACTGGTCCACGTACGAAAGCACGCTGAAGGCGCTCGGCATCCCCTATGAGACCAAGAAGCAGTACAGCGACGACGTGGCCGAAGGCAAGATCATCGCCACGTCCGTGAACGGTTCCGATGCGTTCGTCAACAGCCGCATCAGCAAACGGCAGAATCAGAAGCTCACGGTCACGATCTCCCGCGGCGTGAGGATGGCCACCATCCCGACCGACATCACGGACGCGAACTCGGACAACGGTAAGAGCCCGCTCACCGCGTTGAAGAAGGCCGGGTTCACCAACATCAAGCATGATTCGTCCAAGGACGAGTATTCGCTGGACAAGCCCGAGGGCACGCTGCTGACCATTTCCCCCGACCCCGGCACCACGACCAAGCACAATGCCGAAGTGACCGTGACCCTGAGCAAGGGCCCGATGCCGGTGAGCATGCCGGACATCGTCGGCAAGACCAAGGACGAGATGCAGGCGGCGTTCGACGAGCTGAAACTCACCGCCAACATCACCGAACAGTATGACGACAAGGTGGCCGCGGGCGATGTGATCTCCGCTTCACAGGAGGCCGGCGCGCAACTCAAGTGGGGCGACAGCGTGGATGTGGTGATTTCCAAGGGTCCGGAGACCACGGTGCTGCCGAACGTGGTGGGCATGAAGTACGATGCGGCCGCCGCCCAGCTGGAGAAGCTCGGCTTCACGGTGAAGAAGTCCGCGCCGCTGGGCGACATCACCCACGAGGTGCGCGTCCAGAGCCCCAAGGCCGGCGAGACCGTGCGCATCCGCGACGAGAACGGCACCCCGACCGTCATCACCCTGACCGTGGTGTGAATCGGAGCAAACAGCAAATACAAAAAGTGGCTCCCCTCGCTGAGGGGAGCTGTCGAACGCAGTGAGACTGAGGGGAGTACCGCTACAACCGGGGCTCCCCTCAGTCAGCTTCGCTGACAGCTCCCCTCAAAGAGGGGAGCCACTTGCCTTCGTATGCCTTACTCGGCCTTGGCCGCGGTTTCCGCTTCCTCCGCGGCCTTGGCGGCCTTGAGCTGTTCCTTGACCTTCTGGGCGTATTCATCCACGTATTCCTGGCCGCTCATGGCCTGGATCGCGGCGGACACGCGGTCGGTCAGCGAGCGCAGATCCTCATGCGTGATTTCGTCGGCGGCTTTCTTCTGCACCTCGATGGGCTTGCCGTACATCACCTGCGTGCGGCCCTTCTTCGGGATGGACGTACCGATGGGCTGCAGCTTGTCCGTGCCGATGATGGCGGTGGGGATGATCGGGCACCCGGTTTCCAGCGCCAGACGCGCCACGCCGGTGTGTCCCTTGTACATACGGCCATCGGGGCTGCGCGTGCCTTCGATGTGGATGCCGAACAGGTGGCCGTCCTCGATGATCTCACGTGCGTGCTCGAGCGCGCCGAGGGACTTGGAGCCGCCGGAGCGATCCACCGGGAACACGCCCACGGACGTGAACCACCACTTCTTGAACTTGCCCTTCAGGCCCTTGCCTTCGAAGTACTCGGCCTTGCCCATGAAGTGCACCATGCGCGGGCAGGTGATCGGGATGAGCGCGTCGTCGATCACGGCCAGATGGTTGGCGGCGATGATGCCGCCGCCCGTACGCGGCACGTTGTTGAGACCGGTGGCGGTGGGGCCGAGACGGTGACGGGCGATGGGACCGAAGACCTTGACGAAGAACCAGTACAGCACTTGGCGTTTCCCTCCCTGCGCGGTTTGGGGCGACAGATTACAGTGGTATGTATGACTGACCTCAACAATACCAATGCGGCAGACGAGCCGACAGTCCCCACGCCGGATGATGGAGCGAAGAACGCCGATTCGACGGGCTCCCCCGACGGCAAGTCCTCCGGCAAGCCTTCGTCCGACCAGACGTCCTCCCCCGCCGACCTGGGCAATCTTGATGCGGCATGGGCGGCGTTCCAGGCCGAGCATGAGGCCGACCTCAATGATGTGGCCTCCTCGCGTCAGGCCAGGAAGTTCGAGAAGCAGGCGCAGCGCCGTGAGAAGGAGGCGCTGCTGTCCGTCAACGACCTGGACCTGGGCACGTTCACCGATGACGCCCGGCCGTTGGGCGGCGGGTTGCGCGACCGGTTGCGCAGCGGCAAGCGCACGTCCCGCAACCATCATGAGATTCCCAATGATCCGAAGGACGCCGGCAGCACGTGGGGCGACGGCGACGCCGGTCGTTCGGGTCCGCGTGATTTCACCGGCCGCAGCTGGCTGGATACCGACGATGTGATGGACGAGCAGGACGATGGCGGCTTCACTCCCCCGAACCCGGAAATCGGTCCGGTGCATGCCTCGACGGTGCTGTTGCTGGCGTTGCTCGTCATCGGCGTGGCGGGCACGGTGGTGATGGTGCTGGTTCCCTCGCTCTATGGCATTCCCGTGATCAGCGCGCTGCTCAACATCGCGTTCGGCATCTGCACGGTGCTCGGTCTGGGAGGGCTCATCGTCAAGGTGCTTAATCGAAAGAACCGCCCCGGGGACAAGGGCGGCTATTTCGACGACGGCGCACGGGTGTAAATACCTTGGTTCGTCCTGCAATTACGGACGAACTTCGTTCGCGTTGTATTCGGCCCGACTGTCGTCTCGCACATTGCCTACAAACAGCAGAGCTGTTTGTAGGCAATGTCCCACGAGGAAGCCCCTAGAAACTCACGAATTGAAATCGATGGATTCCTGGAGTTCGGCGATCATGGCTTTGGCGGCGTCCAGCGGCTTGCGCTTGCCGAAGACCACATCCTGCTGGTAGCGCACGATGGTCTTGTCCAGTTCCGAGGCGCCGTTGGGTGTGACGGCCGGGGCCTTGCCCACGGTGGATCGTATCTCGTCCACGAAATCCAGTGCCTTGCGGTCCGTGCCCGTGGCCTGTCCGGCGAGCATGGTGCGGATGTCGTTGTTGGCCGGAATGCCGCGTTCGGTGCCGAGGATGGTACCGGCGTTCTTGTCGTTGATGAGGTAGTCGACCAGCATGGCCGCCTCGGCCGGATGCTGTGATCCCGAGGAGATCGCCCAGTACATGCCGGGCTTGAAGTACATGGTCTTGGCACCCGGTTCGGTCTGAGGCATCGGCACCAGGGACATGTTGTCCGTGCCGGCGGCCTGCGCGTACGGGGTGATCATGGTGGCCTGCGTGATCATCATGGCCTGGGTCCCCTTGCCGAAGTCGCTGTCGTTCAATGCCGCGGCGGTGTTCTCGCTCCATCGTTCGGCGCTGCCTTCGATGCCGTTCTTCGCCCACCGCGCCGGCAGGTTCAGGAACGATGCGAGGTTCTCCGGCTTGATGGCGATGGCGTTGCCCTTGAACAGGGCGTCGCCGTGCTGACGTGCCCACAGTTGCAGGCCGTATCCGTTGTTCGGGGCGATGGAGCCGATGTATTTGCCGCCCGAACGTTCGGTGACCTGTTCGGCGACCCGTTCGAAATCGTCCCACGTCCATCGGCTGGTGTCCGGCAGGGTGATGCCAAGCTCGTCCAGGATGTCGTTGTTGACGATGACGCCGTACTGTGCGGTGGTGGCCGGGGCTGCCACCTGCTTGCCTTCCACCTTGCCCATCGCGCGCGTGGCGGCGTCCATGCCGCTTAGGTCGAGATATTTCGAAGCCTTGTCCAGGTCAAGCAAGGAGCCCATGGAACCGTAGAACGCCAGATAGAGTTCGTCCATCTGCATCACGTCGGGTGCGTTGCCGCCGGCTGATTGCACGGCGAGCTTGTCCCAGTAGCCGGTCCAGTCGGAGTATTCGGTCTCCACATGGATGTTCGGATGCTCCTTCTCGAAGCCCTTGACCGCTTCCTCCGTGGCCTTGATGCGGGCGTCTCCGCCCCACCAGTTGAGCCGGATGGTCACGTCGCCGTCCGATGGCACCACCGGCACGTCGGAGGCTCCGACCGAGCTACCGCATGCGGCGGTGACGCTCAGGGTCACGGCCGCCATCAGTGCGGCCATGTACTTCTTCCACATACGCTTCATTGTCAACTCCTCCTCTATACGGAGGCAGGGAACATGGATGCGTGCGGCATCAAGGCGCGTCGACGAAGGCGTACGAAGGTACGTCGAAGAGACGGCAACGCAGATGACGCTCCATCCATGTTTTCTGCCATCACTTGCCTCCGGTCGTGGCGATGCCCTGAACCAGATACTTCTGTCCGAACGTGAACACCAGGAACAGCGGAATCAGGGAGACCACGCTCATGGCGAACATCGGGCCGTAGCTGGACTGGGACTGCGCGTCGATGAAGGTGCGCAGGGCGATCGGCACGGTGTACATGTCCGGCTTGGTCAGATAGAGCAGCTGGCTGAAGAAGTCGTTCCATGTCCAGATGAAGGTGAACACCGCGCAGGTGCCGATGGCCGGCTTCATCAGGGGCAGCAGGATCTGGAAGAAGATGCGGATATGTCCGGCGCCGTCCAGTTTGGCCGCCTCATCCAGGTCATGCGGCAGGCCGCGCAGGAACTGGTAGAACAGGAAGGTGAAGAACCCGTCCATGGCGAGGAACTTCGGCAGGATCAGCGGTACGAACGTGTTGATGAGATGCAGCGAGTTCCACATGATGTACTGCGGTATCACGATCACGTGAATCGGCACCATGAGCATGAGCAGCATGAAGCCGAACAGCACGCCGCGGAACCTGAAGTTGAGCCGTGCGAAGGCGTAGGCGGCCATCGAGCAGGTCAGGATGTTGCCGATGATGGCGAACACCACGATGATCAGCGAGTTGAGGATGTACCGGCCGAACGGGTAGCTCAGCGCGTTCCAGCCGGCCACGTAGTTCTGCCAGACCGGATGGGTGACCACGAGTCCCATGTTGGTGAAGATCTCGCTTTGCGGACGCAGGGAGCTCGCGATCATCCACAGGATCGGGTAGAGCATGACGATGGCGAGCAGCAGCACCACGATCTGCTTGATGACGGAACCCACCGTGCGGGCGATCGCGCGGCTGCGGTTGCCGTTCATGCCGGCACCGGATCCCAGATCGACCGCGGATCGCGGACCGGACTGTGTCCTTGTCCGCTTCGCGCCGGAGCGGAGCCGTGCGCGACGTTTCATAACCAATGCTCGTACGTCAGTCATCGTAATGCACCCAGAACTTGGAGAGAGCGAAATTGATACCGGTGAGCACGGCCACGATCACCACCATGATCCATGCCAGCGCGGAGGCGTATCCCATGCGCAGCGAGGCGAAGCCCTGCTGGTAGAGGTACAGCGTGTAGAAGAGCGTGGAGTCCGAGGGACCGCCGGTGCCGCCGGAGACCACGTATGCCTGTGTGAACGTCTGGAAGGAGTTGATTACGCTCATCACGAGGTTGAAGAAGATGATCGGCGAGAGCATCGGCAGGGTGATGGAGCGGAATTGCCGCCATGTGCCGGCGCCGTCCACACTGGCCGCCTCGTAGAGTTCACGCGGGATCTGACGCAGGCCGGCCAGGAAGATGACCATCGGCGAGCCGAACTGCCAGATATGCAGGGCGATGAGCGTCCAGTTGGCGGTGTCCGGGTTGGCGATCCAGCTCATCGAGGTGTCGATGCCGAACAGGCCAAGGAATGCGTTGAACAGGCCGTCCGAGCCGAACACCATCTTCCAGAGCACCGCCACGGCCACCGAGCCGCCCAGCATGGAGGGCAGGTAGAACGCGGAGCGGTAGAACGAGAGCCCGCGCATGCCCCGGTCGAGCAGCACGGCCAGGGCGAGGGCCGCCACCAACTGCAGTGGTACGGAAATAATCACATAGGTGAGCGTGACCGCAAGCGAGTTCAGGAAACGCGGGTCGGCGAGCATGTGTCGGTAGTTCATGAGCCCGACGAACTGCGGGGGCTTGATCATGTTGTATTTGGTGAAGGAGATCACCAGCGAATACAGCATGGGGATGAGGCTCAGGCACACCGCTCCGATGAGCCATGGCGCTAGGAAGCCCAAGGCCACTTTCGTGTCGGTCGGCTTGTCTTTCGGCTTGTGCCGGTTTTTGACCAGCGATCCGAATTCCGAAAACGAACTCACGATGTTCCTCCCATGATGCACGGCCCTCATCGGCCCGATGTGATTCAAGGGTATCGTCGCGACCTACGGCAACGCCGCTTGTTGCCATTGTTGCCAAAACGTGCAGCGCCAAACGTGAGCATTAACGAAAAACCCGGCTCGCGCTGGTTTGCGAGCCGGGTTATGTCATCGTCCTTCAGCGGGCGCCATTACAGTGGCGGCGAATCAGGCTTCCTTGGACTTGGCGGTTGCGATCCACTTGTCGAGCAGGGCGGCCGCCTTGCCGGAGTCGACCGCGTCCTCGGCGATCTTGTACGCCTCGCGGAAGCGCTCGGCCAGGGAGCCGTCGCCGACCAGATGGCCGTCGGCCACGATGGCGGAGGCGGCGTTGAGCAGTGCGGTGGAGCGGGACGGCACGTCCTTGCCGGCCAGGAAGTCGCGGAAGGCGGCCGCGTTGACCTCGGGCTCGCCGCCCTTGAGGTCGGCGACGTCGATTTTCTTCAGGCCCAGGTCCACGGTCGGGTCGAAGTCGGTCTCGGTGACCTTGCCGTCGCGGATCTCCCAGACGGAGACCGGACCGGTGGGCGCGAGCTCGTCCATGCCCTCGTGCGAGGTGTAGACCATGCCGGACTGGCCGGCCGCGGCGTAGGCGGCGGCCATGATCGGGCTCATGGCGCGATTGGCGCAGCCGATGGCCACATGAGCCGGCTTGGCCGGGTTGGTCAGTGGCCCCAGCACGTTGAACACGCACGGGATGCCGAGCGCGGCACGCACGGGTCCCACGAAGCGCATGGCCGGGTGGAAGGTGCGGGCGAACGCGAAGGTGATGCCCACCTCGTCGCCGACCTCGCCCACGGCCTCGGGCTTGAGGTCCAGCGGCAGACCGAGGGCCTCGAGCACGTCGGCGGCGCCGCACTTCGAGGATGCGGCGCGGTTGCCGTGCTTGACGATCTTCACACCGGCCGCGGCGGCCACCACGGCACCCATGGTGGACAGGTTCACGGTGGCGAAGCCGTCGCCGCCGGTGCCCACGATGTCCGTGGTCTCACCGGAGACCTTGAGCGGGATGGCGTGCGAGACCATGGCCTTGGCGGCGCCGGACACCTCCTCGGCGGTCAGGCCCAGCTGCTGCTGCATGGCGAGCGCGGCACCCACGGCGGCCGGGTTCGCGTTGCCCTTCATCAGATCATCCACGAACCATTCGGATTCCTCGGCGCTCAGGTGGTCTCCCCCGACCAGCTTGGTGAGAATCGACTTCCATGTGATCTCTGCCATTGTTCCTCCTTGACGCATATCCGCGTCCGATAGCCAGTAACGCCGCTCATTGTAATGGCCGCGGGTTTCGCGAGACGCAAACTTCCATATTGCAGAACGAGACGCGAAAGGCTCCCCTCGCTGAGGAGAACTGCCGGCGCAGCCGACTGAGGGGAGTTCCAGGGCTAGAGCTGCCACTCCCCTCAGTATCGCTGCGTCCGACAGCCCCTCAGCGAGGGGAGCCTTCGCGGACCCGCCGGATCACTCGGCGATGTCGGGCCAGCACTGCTCGTACCGCACGCCGGTCATGGATTCGACGAGCTTCTTCACCTCGGGCTTGACGTCCTCCTTCGAGCCGCCGGCGCGCAGCCGTTCGATCTCGGCGGTCAGCACGCCGTGGGTCTTCTCGTTGAGGTTGAAGGTCAGGGAGACGAGCCATGCCACGGTGATGGCGATCACCACCACGATGATGCCGACGTTGGCGATGGCCTGCACGGCCTGCGGCGTCTGCGTCTTGCTGCCGGACATGAAGCCCTGCGAGGCGAGGTACGCGCCCACGCCGATGGAGCCGAGGCCCGCGGTGATGCGGCGGAAGAAGTACACGGTGGCGGTGAACAGGCCTTCGCGGCGTTCGTGCGTGACGATCTCGTCCACGTCCGGAATGAACGGGTAGACGGCCCACAACAGGTACCAGATCATCGAACGGCTGAGCAGGAACAGCACGTAGGCCACGATCATGACGGCCATCCACAGGCCGCCGGACACGGCGCCGGTGCTCTTGTACAGCCAGTAGAAAGCCAGCAGCGAGGCGATGAAGCTCAGGAACGCGATGGAGTACTGCACGCGGGCGCCCACCTTCTTGAACAGCACGCCGTTGATCGGGTAGACGATGGCGGTGATGAACCCGATGCCGGACAGCGCGGAGGCGAACGCGGCGGACTTGGACCAGTTGTAGATCACGAAGAACGTGTAGACCGTGCCGAACACGTCGATGAAGGTCTGCGCGAGCAGGTAGATCACCATGTGCTTCTGGAAGATGCGGATGCGCAGCGTGGTGAAGTAGCCGAGGAACTGCTTGCCCAGCGACTTCAGCCAGGCGAGCCCGTCGGTGGAGTCCTCCTCGATGACGCCCACCTCCTCGGGGGTGCGCTCCCAGGTGAAGTGGGACATGAGGGCGACGCACACGGCGAACACCACGGTCCAGATGACGCCCATGAGGGTGAAGGTGCTGCCCTTGTCCTCGCCGAGGAACTTGAGGAAGCCGGCGCAGGCGAACGGGATGACCACCGTGGCGATGTTCGAGATCCACATGCGCACGGTGGACAGCACAGTGCGGCCGGTGTAGTCGCGGGTCATCTCGGAGGGCAGCGTGCCGTAGGGGATCATGATCCACTGGCTGAGCACCGTCCACAGCAGGAACGCGAGGAAGTAGATCCAGTAGCCCAGGCCCGGCACCCACATGAGCGCGGTCACGAGCAGCAGCGGGGCGCCGACCTTGAAGAAGAAGTGGCGGCGGCCCATGCGCCGGCCGAACCCGTACTGGTACAGGTTGTCGGATAGGGCGCCGATCGCCACGGCGGTGACGGCGCTGATCATCGTGGCCATGCCCTGGATGCCCTGGGCCTGGGCGATGTCCAGTCCGGCGAACGTGGTCCAGAACAGCGACAGGTACATCGAGACGATGGCGCCCTGGCCACCGCCGTAGAAGTCGCCGATGCCGAAGCCGATGCCGTTCCATACGGTGATCCTGCGCGCGCCTTCGCCCTTGTCGGGAGCCTCGTCGTCCCGACTTTGCCTCTCTGTCATGAATGCTCCTTATCAGGCGGCCCGGCATCGCAATGTGACGGACCGCAACGACAATGTCCCCACTAGGGTGCGACGCGGGTGGACGCAGGACCGTCCGGTTGCAATAATTGCACTGACATTCTCGGGAAGGGAGACGCCCATGACGCGCACGACCATCTACGACATCGCACGGGAGGTCGGCGTCAGCGCCTCCACGGTCTCGCGCGCCCTGTCCGGGTCGCACCGCGTATCGCCGAAGACCGAATTCCGAATCCGCCGCATCGCGCAACGCATGGGTTATTACGAACGGGAGGACCACGCCGCCGAGCCACGGCCCGAACTTCCCCGACCCGGCATCGGCTCGGACGGCGACGCCCGCACGAACGGGGACGATAACGTCATCGCCATCGTGGTGCCGAACGTCACCAACCCCTTCTACGCGCACCTGACCGAAAGCCTGTGCGCCCGGTTCGCGCGGCAGGGATACGGCACCGGCATCATCGTCACCTCGGGCGAACCGTTCGGCGAGCGCCGGGCGCTCCGGCAGGCCATGCGCACCTGCATCGGCGCGGTGCTGGTCTCGGTGCAGCTCAACGAGCGCGACATCCGCAGCTTCGCCCTGTCCCGGCCGGTGGTGCTGGTCAACCGGAACATACCGGGCCTGCCGTCCGCGACACTGGACGAGGAGCAGGCCATCGACGACGCGCTCACGCGGCTCAAGGCCGACGGGCACGCCAGCGTCTGTTTCCTTGCCGGCCCGACCGGTTCATGGTCCAGCGAACGGCGCAGGCGACTGATCCGCTCACTCGCCTACGCCCATGACATGGGCTATCGCATCATCCGCGGCCTGCCGGCCACCATCGACGGAGGGTTGCGGGCGGCTGCCGCGTTCGGCGACGCCCCGACCGATGCCGTCATCGCGTTCAACGACCGTATGGCGCTGGGGTTCATCGCGGGCGTCCGCAACGCCGGCATGCGGGTGCCTGAGGATGTGGTGGTGGTCGGGTTCGACGATCTCGTCGACGACATCGCCTGCTCCCCCACGCTCTCGTCCATCGGCGCCGACATCGACGCGATGGCAGGCGACGTGGCCGACGCCATGACGGCACGGCTCCGTTCGCCCGAATCGTCCGAGGTCCCGTGCGGCACGACGGTCGCACGGTTCGTCGCCCGCGAATCCGTGGCCGCGCGCCGGCGCCCGCTCATGCGCCGCTCCCCCTACACGGAGCCGCAACGGCATGACGGCACCGTCACGCTGACCATGCTGTCCGCGAACTTCAACGAGATCATGCCGCGCATCGAGGAATTCGAACGCACGCATCCCGGCATCCTCATCGACCCGATCGAGGGACGCACGCAGAAGGCGACCACGGAATTCTACTGGAACCGTCACGTGCAGGGCCAGCCGATCCCCGACCTGTTCAACGTGGAGTATTCCACAATGCCCCTATTCGCGGCGAGTTCCTGCCTTCTGGATCTCACGGAGCCGGCCCGTGAGCGCGGATGGGAATCCCTGTTCAGCCCGCCCGCATGGCAGGCCGCCCATTACGCCGGCAGGCTCTACGGCGTTCCCGGCGACCAGTCGCAGACCGTGATGTTCTACCGTGAGGACCTGCTGCGCCGCTATGGGCTGGAGGTGCCGCGTACCTGGGAGCAGTGGGCCGAGGACGGCGCGGCGCTCCATCGGCGCAACCATGGCCGGGCCATGGGCTTGCTGGACACGAACAGCGTGCAGCATCTCATGGCGATGCTGCGTATGATGGGCGCCCGCCCGTGGATTGTGGACGATGCCGGCCGCATCACCGTATGCCCGGACGATCCGGCGGGTGGCGCGGCGTTGGACTTCCTGCGCCGCTGTCTGGACAGCGGGGCGCTCGCCGCCTCGCCCATCGCCGGCATCCCGACCCTGACGGCCGAGGACGGGTCCTTCCTTACGCTGGTCCACGCCAATTGGATGGGCAAGATCCTGGCGGCCTCATATCCGAGGGACCGGGGTTTGTGGAAGGTGGCGTTGCCGCCCGCGAACGCGGAGAACGACCAGCCGTTGACGGCGGAGATCGGAGGCTCGATGCTTACCATCAGCGCCTCCATACCGGCGGGCAAGCGGCAGGCCGCGTTGGATTTCGTCTCGTGGTTCAACACGGCCCCGGCCTCCATCGATCTGCGTGCCGGGGGCGGGTTCTCGGCCACCCGGTATTTCCAGGACAAGCCGTCGGGGGCGGCCGAACCGGACCCGTTCTTCGGGCAGGACATCAACGCGGTGTACGCGCAGTCGGCTCGACTGGTCAATCGCCGGTGGAGCGTGCTGCCGTTCGACGCTCATATGGAATCGACGTTCGCCTCCATGGTGGTCCCCTCGCTCGTCGCGGGCGGCGATCTGCCGGCGGCGTTCCGTGCGTGGCTGCTCGATTTGGCGCGCTATGCCGCCGGGCAGGGGTTCCAGGTTCGCGTGGAGTCGTGAGAATCGGACTCCGACCGTCATCGGACAGGAACCGCAGCAGACGGACAGACGTCCCGCACGACATGGTTTGGAAAATACTAGGCTCTGTTAAACCAAAATTGACATGTTCCTATTCTTGGCTCCCCTTGTCAGGACATTGCCGTGAAGCAAACGGCAGGGCCGTTTGTAGACAATGTGCGAGGCGACAGCCGAGCCAATAGACCGCGAACGGAGTTCGTCGTTGATTGCAGGACGAGCTGGCGGCGAAGCCGACTGAGGGGTAGTCCGATGGAATTCATATCAATCTTGGTTTAACAGAGCCAAATACTACGAGCATGAAAAAACGGCTCCCATGGCGGGAGCCGTCAAATGGAACCAGATGAACCGGACCGAGGGTGGTCATCGATAGGAGATCACCCTCAATCAGCGATGTTCGTCAGTCAGAGCCGAATCACTCGGTGGTCTGCGGCCAGCACTGCTCGTACTTGATGCCGGTGAGCTGCTCGACGACCTTCTTGGTCTCGGGGTCGACGTCCTTCTTCTTGCCGCCGGCCTTGAGACGGTCGATTTCGGCGAGCAGGACAGCGTCGGTTTTCTTGTCGAGCTTCATCGTGAAGGAGATGATCCAGGCCACGGCGAGACCGGCGATGATCCACCACACCAGCACGGTGCCGATGGCGTTCACGGCCTGCTCGGGCTGCGGCTTGCCGGCCTTGAAGGCCTCTTCGACGAATCCGTTGGCGCCGAGGAACCAGCCCCAGGCCATGGCGGACAGGCCTGCGGTGATCTTGCGGGCGAACTGCTGGAAGCCGATGTACAGGCCGCCGCGGTTCTCGCCGGCCATGATCATGTCGACGTCCGGGATGAACGGGAACACGTTCCACGGGATGAACCAGGTCATGGCGCGGAAGATGAGCCACCAGACCATGACCACGTACAGCGCGGTGTTCCAGGCGGCGGTGTTGTTCTGGGAGGCGGTCTGCCACAGGCCCCACAGGCCGAGCAGGCCGAGGATGGCGCCGGCGAAGTTCAGAGAGAACATCTTGCGCGGACCGAGCTTGGAGAAGATCCAGCCGAACACGGGCTTGAGCGGTTCGCCGATCAGGGCCATGCCGAGCAGGGCGGAACCGAAGGCGACCGGCTTGTTGAGGTTGTAGAGCACGAAGAACAGCCACACCTGGCCGAAGATGTCCAGGAAGGACTGGCCAAGCAGGTAGATGAGGATGTGCTTGCGGAAGGTCTTGTTGCGCAGGGTGGAGAAGTATCCGACGAAGATGTCGCCCACGCCCTTGAGCCACTTGCCGAAGTTGAACGGTTCCTTCTTCTCGGCCTCGATGGCGGCCTCGTCGAAGCCGGCCTCCTCCGGGGTCAGCTCCCAGGTGGACTTGTAGGCGATGAACACGAACACGGCGAACAGCACGATGAAGAAGCCCATCGAGATGGTGTAGGAGGAGCTCTGCTTGTCGCCGAGGGCCTTGAGGAAGGCGGCCATGCCCAGCGGGATCACGGCGGTGGAGATGCCGGAGAACAGCATGCGGGTGGTGGACAGCATCGTGCGGCCGTTGAAGTCGGTGGTCATCTCGTTCGGGAGCACCGAGTACGGGGTCATGATGAGCTGGTTGGCGATGATCCACAGCGCGTAGACCACGAAGTAGGCCCACACCGGCAGGCCCGGCACGAACATGAGGATGGTGACCAGGAGGGTCGGCACGCCGAGGAGGATCAGGAAGCGGCGGCGGCCGAACTTGCGACCGATCTTGTACTTGTACAGGTTGTCGGACAGGGTGCCGAACACCAGTGCGGAGAACGCGGCGAGCATGGTGGCGATGCCGACGATGGAGCCGGCCTGCGCCACCTTGAGGCCCGCGAACGTGGTCCAGAAGAGGGTGAGATAGGTGGCGATCTGGCCGAAGCCGCCACCGTAGAAATCACCGAACGCATATCCGATCGCGTTGATGAGCTTGATCTTGCGTCCCTGAGGCGCCTTAGCCTCGGGAACCGCTGTCTGCTGTGTCATTGCAGCATTTCCTTTCCATGTCCTGCTGCGGGAGGCACCCGCAGCAGGGTTTTTCTTGTTCTTTCTTCTTCGGCTCCCCTCTCTGAGGGGAGCCAGTGATCAGGGAATCACTTGCCCCACTTGGCCTTCATGGCCTCGAAGATCTCGCGGTCGGTCGGGTGGTTCTCCATGTTCATGATGACGTACACGTCCTTCTCCCACTCGGGGTAGGTGAAGTCGCGCAGCCACTGGAAGTAGTGCGGGCCGTCGCCCACGCAGCGCAGGTAGCCCATGAGCTGTTCGGCGACCCAGGCGGACTGCTTGATATCCGTCAGGCAGTCGTTGCGCCAGAAGCCGGCCCACTTGCCGTGTTCGCGGTCGCGCATCGCATGGTCGCCGGCGGTGAACTCGTCGGAGGCCAGGCCCGCGTCGTAGAAGGCGTGCTGCCAGTCCTCGTCGTATCCGGCGAGCAGGGCGTCGCACACGTGCACGGAGGCGGCCACGCAGTGCTCGTAGATGCCCACCTCCACGCCGATGGAGTCGCGGATGAGTTCGGCGGCGTCCTCCTGGCCGCGCAGTTCGGCGGAGATGGCGGCGAGCTCCACCTTGTCGGCGAGATCGGCGTACCGGTCGACGGCCGGGGCGATGAGTCCGCGGTAGAAGTCGATCTGCTCCTTGAGGTTCCTGCCGTCGTGCATCCAGCGCAGGTCCTCGGCCGGAGCCTTGTTGTCGCGCAGCCACTGGGTGATGAGCATGCGCGGCACGTGGTTGAAGTACTGTTCGCCGGCGTGGTCGTCCCAGTTGGGGCCGTACTGCACGGCGTCCTTCCAGTACTCCTCGTACAGGTCGAACACGGCGTCCACGTTGTCCTTGCCGTAGTAGTCGGCGATGTACTGCTTGGCCACCTTCTCGAAGTCGATCCTGCCTTCGCGCCAGATCGCGGCGATGAAGTTGAGGAAGTAGACGTGCGGCTTGATGTTGGAGGCGTTGACGATCCACACGTCGTCGCCGCCGTTGACGATCACATCCTCCAGCTCCTTGGCCACGAGCCTCGGGTCGTTGGTGATGTCGGTGGTGTGGTTGGCGGCCTGCAGGTCGTAGAAGCTGGCGTGGTAGTAGATGCCGTTGTCGCCGTCGTTGGTGGGCATGGCGGGCACGCGCGGGTTGTTGTTCTCCTGACGGCGGGAGACCATGCGGCCGAAGCCGTTGTCGGCCCAGATCTTGGCCACCTGCTTGGGGTAGGTCAGCACGCCCGCGCGGTAGAGCTCCATGGCCTCGCCATACAGGTAGATCACGCACTGGGCGCCCGGGTCGGATTCCTGCACCAGGTCGTACTGGCGCTGGATGATCTCGGAGAGGAGCTTGCCGCGGGCCTCGTCGGTGGCGTAACGCGGGTCGGCGTTCCAGAACGGCTGGTCGCCCTGGCCGCGGAAGCCAAGGGTCCATACGGTGCGCTTGCCCTTCTGGGCCTCGATGGCCTCGCGCCACAGCGCCTCGAACCTCGGCTCCTCCTCGGGCCACTTGGGCTGCACGCCCGGGTAGGCGGCGGCGAACATGCGCGCGCCGAGCGGGCAGGCGTGGTGCTGGTTGATGTAGAAGCCCATGTCCTGCGCGAGCTTCAGATGCGGCTCGCCGCGCTGGCCGGAACCGGGGATCACCATGTTGCCGCCGAGGCGGTACACGGTCTCGAAGGCGAGGCGCCACGGCTTGTCCTTGTCGTTGTCGACCTGCCAGTCCTCGAGCAGCACCTCGTCGTTGACGAAGAAGCCCTTGTACTTGACGGCGGTGGGTTTGCTGGTCAGCGCGAAGTCGTCGGCCACCTCGATGGCGGGTACCGGCTCGAAGTGCTGGTCGTTCCAGAACCAGAAGTCCTTGACGCCGAGCACCTCGCGGCTGACGGCGTACAGGCCGTAGATGAAGCCGAAATCGTCGCCGGCGTGGATCTCGAGGTTGCCGTCGGAGACGCGCACCTCCCAGGTTTCGGGGTTGTGCGGGCCCTCGACGAGCACGATGTCCGCGCCGGGCTCGTCGGACGGCGCGACCGTGGCCTTGAGATCGCGCTCGATGTCCTCGACCGCGTACGAGACGGCCTTGGACGGCGCCACGCCCGTGACCTTGGTGGCGGCTGTGATGGAAATAGACATGGTTCCTCCAGGGTGAACTTGTCTGTTGCTTGGTTTCGCGATTCCGGGCGCTTCCACGCTCCCCGCATCGCTGACATGATTAATAATCGTCCGGTCCGGCATGCCCGTTGCGGTTGTTGCCAAAGGTTGCCATAATGTTGTCAGCTCCACCGATTCGCGTCCCGTTGACCCTACCCGGCGACCGGCGAAGCACCCTGAGGAGGCGACCGCCATGGCACAGGCCAAACACAAGGCGACCATCTACGACATAGCCAAGGAAGCGGGCGTCAGCCCCTCGACGGTCTCCCGCGCGCTGAGCCAGCCGGGCAGGATTGCGGCCAAAACCGAGTTCCGCATCCGGCGCATCGCCGGGCAGCTCGGCTATCTGGCTCCGGGCGACGATGCGTCGGACGGGCCGCTGCCGGCCACCGGTATGATCGCGGCCATCGTGCCCACGCTGACCAACGTCCTGTATGCCACCGCCATCAACGCCATGCAGCGACGGCTCGAATCCAAGGGCTACGGCCTGATCACCCTGGACACCGACCAGAAGCCGGCGGTCGAGCGCAAGGCCATGTCCTACGTGATGCGCAACGTGGACGGTGTGGCCCTCATCTCCTCGCGGCTGAGCGAGCCGGACATCCGTCGCATCACGCTGGTGCGGCCGGTCATCCTGCTCAACCGTGCCATCCCCGGGCTTTCCAGCGTCACGGTGGATGTGGCGCACGCCATCGATGAGGCGGTCCGCACGCTCAAGCGGAGTGGACACTCCTCCATCACCTATCTGGCAGGCCCGGCCAGCTCATGGTCGAACGAGTACCGTCGCCGATGCATCCGCGCCGCCGCGTTCCGCTACGACATGACCTACCGCGTGGTGCGCGAATGCGAGCTGAGCGTCGCCGGCGGCGGCAAGGCCGCCGAACAGTATCTCATCCGCCCCACGGACGCCGTGTTCGCCTTCAATGATTCGGTGGCGGCCGGCTTCATCGCCGCGGCCAGACGCAACGGGCTGCGCGTGCCCGAGGACGTCTCGGTCATAGGATTCGACAACACGGAGATGTCGTCGCTGCTCTCCCCCGCCCTGAGCACCATCGACATGAAGGCCTCACAGATGGCGGTGCGCGCCGCGGACGCGCTGGTCGCCGCCGTGCGCAATCCGGAGGGCAACCGTCCCGAACCCATCACGCTGACCGCCGAATTCGTGCAGCGCGATTCGGTGAACGGCCACAAGCGATCCACGATGAAGCTCGGGCCGTACGCGGAAATCAGGCGCTCGAGCGACAGCATCGTGCTCACCATGCTGTCCAACGCCTTCAACGAGACGATGCCGCGCATCAACGAGTTCATGCGCACGCATCCGCATATCATCATCGATCCCATTGAGGGGCGCACGCAGGAGAACACCTTGTCCCTGTACTGGGAGCGTGTGATCAACCACCGTTCCGTGCCGGACATCATCAACGTGGAGCGTACCGCGCTCCCCCAGCTGGCGGCCTCGGGCGCCCTGCAGGATCTGTCGGGACCGGACATCGAACGGGAGCTCGGCTCGAAGGTGGACCGCGCGGCCTGGCAGTCGGCCCACTATGCCGGCCGCCTGTACGGCATTCCCGGCGACCAGTCGCAGACCGCCATGTTCTACCGGGCCGACCTGTTCCGCCATTACGAACTCGAAGTGCCACAGACCTGGGACGAGTTCTATGAGGAGGGCGTGGCGCTGCACGCGCGCAACCCGCAACGATACATGGGCGTCCTCGACACCACGGACGTGCAGCATTACCTGTCGTTCTTCCGTTCGGCCTGCGTGAGGCCGTGGACGGTGGAGGACGACTCGACCATCACCTTCCATATGCGTGACGATCTGGTACGTTCCGTGGCCGAGTTCATCCAGCAGTGCATCGATGATGGCGCGCTCAGGGCGGAGCCGATGTGGGACAACCGGTACATGCGCGCCGAGTCCGGCACATACCTGACGGTGACGTACGCGAACTGGCTGGGCAAGATCCTCGCCGCCTCCTATCCGGCGGACAAGGGACTGTGGAAGGTGACGCTGCCTCCGGCGTTCTCCGATCCGAGCCGGGTGTCCACGGCCGAGATCGGTGGATCCACGCTGGCGGTCAGCGCAGGGCTCCCGCCCGTGCGTCTGCAGGCCGCGATGACGTTCCTCCGCTGGTTCCAGCTCGATCCGGTCTCCGTCGAGCTGCGCGCGCCGGGCGGCGTGTCCGCGGCGGCCGGCTATGTGGAGGATCTGACCCGACGTGGCACGGTGGATCCGTACTTCGACCAGCCGATCTACGACGTGTATGCCAAATCCGCGGCACTGGTGAATCGCGATTGGGACAATCTGCCGTTCTTCAGCCAGCTCGACGCCGAATTCGCCCGTCTGATCGTCCCCGCGCTGCGCCCCGGCGGCCGGAGCGCGGACCTGTTCGACGAATGGGAGCGACGCCTCAAGATCTACGCCGTCTCGCAGGGCTTCACCGTGCGGTGAAATCTTGCATAGGAACGAAATTGGCTCCCCTCTCAAGGGGAGCCAATTTGTTGTCACGCGCTCACGCGCCTAGCGATGCGTCACTTCTCGTTCTGACCGTGGCACATCTTGTACTTGCGACCGGAACCGCACGGGCACGGAGCGTTCTTGCCGGTACCCGGGAAGGTGCGGCCATCGGCCCACGGCACGCGGAGCTCCTCGCTCTTCGGACGCTTGTTGGCCGGGACCTTGCCTTCGGCGTGGCTGATCGGGGCCGGGCCGGAGATGGCGGAGGTCACCTCGCCGGCCTCGGAGGCCTTGGCGGATTCGGCGATGGCCTGCTTCTCCTCCTCGTCCTCTTCCTCGACCTCGCCGGAGGCGGCTTCGGACTCGGACTCGCCGTCCTCGTCCGGGCCGGCGGCCACGGTGGCGGCGGAATCGGCGCCCTCGGAGGTGGCGGTGATGCCGGTGGCGGATTCGGCGGCGTCGACCGCGGCATCCTCATCGGCGGTGGAGGCGGCGTCCTGGGTGGCGGCCACCTGCTTGACGTCGATGTGGAACAGCAGCTGGACGGACTCCTCCTTGATGGCCTCGATCATGGAGTTGTACATCTGGTAGCCCTCGCGCTGGTACTCGACCAGCGGGTCGCGCTGGCCCATGCCGCGCAGGCCGATGCCGTCCTTGAGGTAGTCCATCTCGTAGAGGTGCTCACGCCACTTGCGGTCGAGCACGGCGAGCACCACGCGACGCTCCAGATCGCGCAGACCGGCCTCGCCGATGGTCTTCTCGAGCTCGGCGTACTTCTCCTTGGCATCCGTGACGATCAGGTCGCGCACGGCCTCGACGGCCTTCTCGGCCTTGAGACCCTCGGCGGCCTTCTGGGCGTCCTCCTCGGTGACCTTAGTGGGCACCACGGCGTTGAGGGCCTTGAACAGGCCTTCCCAATCCCAGTCCTTCGGCTTGTCGGAGCCGTTGTTGGCACCCTTGATGTAGGACTCCACGGTGTCGGCGATGAAGCGCTCGATGTCCTCGTGGATGTCCTCGCCCTTCAGGACGGCCTGACGCTCGGAGTAGATGACGGTACGCTGCTTGTTCATCACGTCGTCGTACTTGAGCACGTTCTTACGGATCTCGTAGTTGCGGGATTCGACGGCCTTCTGTGCGGTGCGCACGCCCTTGGTCACGGACTTGGCCTCGATGGGCTGGCCCTCCTCCATGCCCTTGGCCATGACCTGGGCCACGAGCTGGGTGTTGAACAGACGCATCAGGTCGTCCTCGAGGGACAGGTAGAAGCGGGACTCGCCCGGATCGCCCTGACGGCCGGAACGGCCGCGCAGCTGGTTGTCGATACGACGGGACTCGTGGCGCTCGGTGCCGAGCACGTACAGGCCGCCGAGCTCCTTGACTTCCTCGTGCTCGTCCTTGACCTGGGCCTTGATCTCGTTCAGGGTGCCCGGCCAGCGCTTCTCGTACTCCTCCGGGGTGTCCTCCGGGGAGTAGCCCTCGGACTTGAGCTTGGCGTCCGCCAGGAACTCGACGTTGCCGCCGAGCATGATGTCGGTACCACGGCCGGCCATGTTGGTGGCCACGGTCACGGCGCCCTTGCGGCCGGCGACGGCCACGACGGCGGCTTCCTTCTCATGCTGCTTGGCGTTGAGGACCTGGTGCGGGATCTTGGCCACGTCGAGCAGGGTGGAGACCACTTCGGAGCTTTCCACGGAGGCGGTGCCCAGCAGCACCGGCTGGCCCTTGGCGTGGCGCTTGGCCACGTCCTTGACGATGGCGGCCAGCTTCTCCTTCTTGGTGCGGAAGATGAGGTCGTCCTGGTCCTTGCGGATCATCGGGCGGTTGGTCGGGATCGGCAGCACGCCCAGCTTGTAGGTGTTCATGAACTCGGCGGCCTCGGTCTCGGCCGTACCGGTCATGCCGGCGAGCTTGTCGTACATGCGGAAGTAGTTCTGCAGGGTGATGGTGGCGAAGGTCTGGTTCTCGGCCTTGACCTCCACGCCTTCCTTGGCCTCGATGGCCTGGTGCAGGCCCTCGTTGTAACGGCGGCCCGGCAGGATACGGCCGGTGTGCTCGTCGACGATGAGGACCTCGCCGTGGGTAACGACGTAGTCCTTGTCGCGCAGGAACAGTTCCTTGGCCTTGATGGCGTTGTTGAGGTAGCCGATCAGGGCGGTGTTGGCCGGCTCGTACAGGTTGTCGATGCCCAGGAAGTCCTCGACCTTGGTGATGCCCGGATCTAGGATGCCGACGACCTTCTTCTTCTCGTCGACCTCGTAGTCCTCGTCGCGGGTGAGCTTGAGGACCAGCTTGGCGAACTGGCGGTACCAGCGGGTCACGTCGCCCTCAGCCGGGCCGGAAATGATAAGCGGGGTACGGGCCTCATCGATGAGGATGGAGTCGACCTCATCGACGATGGCGTAGTGGTGGCCGCGCTGCACCAGGTCGGCCTTCTCCCAAGCCATGTTGTCGCGCAGGTAGTCGAAGCCGAACTCGTTGTTGGTGCCGTAGGTGATGTCCGCGTTGTACTGCTTGCGGCGCTCCGGCGGCTTCTGCTCGGTGATGATGCAGCCGACGGACATGCCCAGGAAGCGGTAGATGCGGCCCATGAGCTCGCTCTGGTAGCTGGCCAGGTAGTCGTTGACGGTGACCACGTGCACACCCTTGCCTTCGAGGGCATTGAGGTAGCTCGGCAGGGTGGCCACGAGGGTCTTGCCTTCACCGGTCTTCATCTCGGCGATGTTGCCCCAGTGCAGGGCGGCGCCGCCCATGAGCTGCACATCGAAGTGGCGCTGGCCGAGGGTGCGCTTGGAGACCTCGCGAACGGTGGCGAACGCCTCCGGCATGATGTCGTCCAGGCTCTTGCCGTTCTCGAGCTGCTGCTTGAACTTCGGGGTCTGCGCCTTGAGCTCCTCGTCGGAGAGGGCGGAGATCTCGTCCTCGAGCGCGTTCACGGCCTTGGCCACGTTCTCCAGCTTCTTGAGCTGGTGGCCTTCGCCCATACGCAGGGCTTTGTCAATAATATCGACCACTGGGTTTCTCCCTTGATTGGTTTCGGTGGTGTCCGCGTACCACGATACCGTCCGGGAGCGTCAGTCGTCACGTTTTTCGACCATATTACGAAAAACGGGTCGCTCCCCTCGTTCGGGAAGCGACCCGTCATCATTCACTGGTCATTCGTTCGGCCTTTTGCGGCCGCGGGCATCAGTCTTTCTTGACGTTCTCCGGGGTATCGATCTCGAAGACGCCGTAGCTCCAGCCGTGACGGTGGTAGACCACGGACGGACGGCCGGTCTCCTTGTTGACGAACAGGAAGAAGTCGTGTCCGATCAGCTCCATCTCGTACAGCGCCTCGTCGATGCTCATGGGCTCGGCGATGTGCAGCTTGCGGCGGATGACGATCGGGGTGTCCCCAACCTGGACCTCCACGGACTCGCCGGGGCCGAGATCGGAAGCCACGGCGGCCTCCGGGCTGTTGTTCGGCTCTTCCTCGACCTCTTCGACCTCGGGTTCCGGAGCGGCCACGCCCAGATCCACCGGCACCGGGTTCGTGTAGCCGCGGCGGTGATCCTTGCGGCGATCGCGGGTGCGGCGCAGGCGCAGGGTCAGCTTGTCCAGCGCCATGTCCAGCGCGCTGAATTCGTCCGTGCTGGAGGCCTCGGCGCGCACCACGGTGCGGCCGGCGATAACGGTGATTTCCACGCGCTTGGCGGTATCGGCCTGGCGCGGGTTGCCCTCATGCGTCAGCACGATCTGCGCGCGCTGTGCGTCCGGGGCGATAGCGGTCACACGATTCATCTTGGTCTCGACGACATCACGGAACCTCTGCTTGACCTGCGTGTGGCGTCCGGTAACGACGATTTCCATGTTGACCTCCTATATGACTCAAGCGGTTTGGCCCGCTATATGCGTCCCGTACAGCATCATTACCGTGCGGGTAAGTTTCATTGTAGACGAACAATGCGTGAATCCTCGGCAACTCGCCAAGAGAAAACTCTTTCTTTCCCGACATGGTTCCGAAACATGCCACAACGTAGTCTGATTGGTCGGTTTGTTTTCCTTACAGGAAAGTCTTATACTTTCCTGTAAGGAAAACAAACCACTCCTGACCGGCCCGATGTCAATGATGACGAGGCACAACAGCTTGTGGAAAGGAAACCGCGATGAAGCGCTCCACCCGAAATGACACACATGACTTCGCCCATGCACCGCGCGGGAACGACACGCCCGAGCCGTTCCCCGGCGAGACTCCCCCGACGACGGCCGACGACGCGCGGCTGATTCTGAACGGCATCGCACGCGACCGCACGGCGTTGGCGGCACGCCTGTCCCCGCCGAGATGGCTGTACCCGACGATCGCGTTGCTTGTTGCCTTCGACGTGCTGGGCATCCAGATCAGCAGCGCGTTCGATTCCTGGACCGGCGACCGCCTTGCGACGCTCCGGGATGCATACGATGCGGCGATCAGCCAGGCCTCATACCGGAACATCCCGGCCGGGGAGATCGACGACTATTTCCAGCCGCTGATCAACGAGATGCTCAGGTACGGCACATACAGCCAATGGTGCGTATGGCTGTGCCTGGCCATTGATCTGGCCTGCATCGTCGTGGCCTATCAGATGATGCGCTGGCTGGCCAACACGCAGGGGGCGACCGACCGACGTGGCGTCGGCGTTCCTCTGCTGTGGCCCTGGTTCCTCACCTTCGGGGTGCGGCCGATGAATGCGCGGATGCATGTGCTGCATGCCGCGATGTATGCGGCGCTCATCGCCTATATGGGTTCGCTCGCGTATCTGGACTGGAGCGGCGACGACCCGTTCCGCATCGCATGCTGGACCATGGTGTCGACCGCGCTATGGTCGGTGTTCTTCGTGGCGAGCGAGACCCGTTACGACCGTCTGGCGTCCGAAGCGTTGGCGAAGATATAGCCATGCCGCCGAGGAAGTCAAGACACGCGCCGGTCGAACCGCGCTTCGACCCGGTGATTCACGAACCGATGCGGCTGCGCATCTGCGGCATCCTCGCCACGGTGGATGAGTTGCAGTTCGCCGCGATCAGGGACACGCTGGGCATGAACGACGCCGCCTGTTCCAAGCATCTGAAGACGCTCGCCGATTGCGGATACGTGTCCGTGTCCAAGCGTGAGGCGGACGACAGTCGCCACATGGTGCGGTGGTATGCGATGACGCCGACCGGACGCACGGCGTTTGAGGCCCATCTCGCCGAGATCAAACGCATCGCCGCCGGCATCGTCGACTAGCCGATGCGAAAAAACGTACTTCACGACAACAGAAAAACGTACTTCACGACAACAGGGAGAAAGAAAAGAAAGTGAGACCTCTTATACCCCGGGTTCTGTCGTCTTCGGCGCGAACGCCGTGAGACGGATGGCCATCCATCTCGACCTGACGTCGCCGCCAGGCTCTAGCAGCCTACCCGATGGCACGGGCGAGCAGCCCTTACCGCCATCTGCTTGGCCTTGCTCCCGATGAGGCTTGCCATGCGGCCCACTGTTGCCAGGGGCCCGGTGGTCTCTTACACCGCCGTTTCACCCTTACCCGTCGAGGACGGGCGGTCTGTTCTCTGCTGCGCTATCTCTCAGGTCACCCTGGGCGGACGTTATCCGCCATCGTGCTCTGCGGAGCCCGGAAGTTCCTCAGCCGATCCCAATGAAGATCACGGCCGCGGCCATCAAGAGGTCTCAAGCGGACAATTATACATAGGGCGTGGAAAACGGAAGCCGCACCTCCGCAGGACACATAGACGACGGGACGGCCAGTAGCAGCCACAGCGTTCAGTTGAGGAGTTCCGCGGCCACGCGACGGAGGGTTTCGGGACTATGCCCTTTCCGTCCGCCGGCCGACCAGAAACGGCGCTGGCGCACCTGCCGGTCAAGCCCTTGCGTCTTGCTCGCCACACGGCGGCCGAGTTCCCATGCCGCTTCCTCAAACACGCCCCGTCGTTCGGCTTCGTCGGCCACCTGCTGCGCCAGCGCACGGTCCACACCCTTGCGGGAAAGCTCCATTATGGCACCGCGCCGGCCCATCATACGACCAGCGCAAACCCGTACCACCGATTCGGCGTAGTCTTCGTCGTCCAGCAGCCGCACCGCGATCAGACGTTCGATGACCTGCTCCACCGTGGCCTCGTCATAGCCTTTGCCCAGCAATCGGTCACGCAACGCGCCCGACGAACGCGGCGCGGCGTCCAGCAGCCTCAATGCCGCCTCGCGGCAGGCGTCCTCGTCGTCGGCGTCTTCCGCATCATCGGAGCCGCCGGAGACACCGGTCACAGGCCATCGACCACCTGTCCCGCGACTGACAAACGATCCATGACCGGCGGATCCGAACCGTCGTCCCCCGCCAGCCTCGACGGTCGTGTCCCCGGACATATGTGCACGGGGACGCGCATCCGCTTGATCATCGACATAATCCTGCGGGGCAATCGCGACCGGATTGTCCCGCAGGAACGCTTCGGCGTCGATCATCGTCAGGCCTGGTCCGCGGAGTCCTTGGCGGGCGTGGTCTTCGCGGCCTTGGCCTGCTGCTTGGCTGCCGCAGCCTTGCTGTCCTTGGCGATGTCTGCGGCCGCGGCCTCGCTGGCGGCTGCCGCCGCGGTGGCCTCCTCGTCCTCGGCGAACTGGTCGGAGGGGGCGATGAGACCGAATTCGGCCTTGACCTTGTTCTCGATCTCCTCGGTGATGGCCGGGTTGTCCTTGAGGAACTGACGCACCTTCTCACGGCCCTGGCCGAGCTGGTCGCCCTCGTAGGTGAACCAGGAACCGGACTTCTTGACCACGCCGACCTGCTGGGCCATGTCGATGACGGAACCTTCGCGGGAGATGCCCTCGCCGTAGAGCATGTCGAATTCGGCGGACTTGAAAGGCGGGGCCATCTTGTTCTTGACCACCTTGACGCGGGTGCGGTTGCCCACCGCCTCGTCGCCGTTCTTGATGGTCTGGATGCGGCGGATGTCCATGCGCACGGAGGCGTAGAACTTCAGGGCCTTGCCACCAGTGGTGGTTTCCGGGCTGCCGAAGAACACGCCGATCTTCTCGCGCAGCTGGTTGATGAAGATGGCGGTGGTGCCGGCCTGGGCCAGGGCACCGGTCATCTTGCGCAGGGCCTGGCTCATGAGTCGGGCCTGCAGACCCACGTGGCTGTCCCCCATGTCGCCTTCGATTTCGGCCTTGGGCACCAGGGCGGCCACCGAGTCGATGACGATGACGTCCAGCGCGCCGGAACGAATGAGCATATCGGCGATCTCCAGCGCCTGTTCACCGTTGTCCGGCTGGGAGACGATGAGCGAATCGGTGTCCACGCCGAGCTTACGGGCGTAGGCCGGATCCAAGGCGTGCTCGGCGTCGATGTACGCGGCCACGCCGCCCTTTCTTTGGGCGTTGGCCACCACATGCAGGGCCAGCGTGGTCTTGCCGGAGGATTCGGGGCCATAGATCTCCACGATGCGCCCCTTGGGCAGACCGCCGATGCCGAGCGCCATATCAAGGGCGAGCGAGCCGGTGGAGATCACCTCCACGTTTTGTTCGGGCCGGTCGCCCAGCCTCATCGCGGAGCCTTTGCCGAAGCTTTTCTCCACCTGCGCCAGCGCGGTATCCAGCGCGGCCTTGCGCTTGGGATCGATCTCGTGCTTGGCGGGGGCTGCCGGCTCCTTGGCCGTCTTGGTCTCAACTGCCATGATTTCTCCTTGTCGAAGTCGTGTGCGGACAGGTCACCTTCACCGTATGGCCGCATGCCGGAGACCGGACGCCGAATACGGTCCGGTGGTTCCAGCTTGCCCGGCGGCGTCACGTGGATCCGGCCGGAACCGCGCGAGCCGTGCCATTGCGGTGTCAGTGAGGCATCCCACCGCACACCGGCGTGGCTGCCTGTCACTGGGGACAACTATAGCCCCATAGGCGAACATTTGTTCGATTGTTGCGGATGTCGCGGTGAATCGATGCCCGCAAACACCGGAATCACAACCGACACGCTGACGAATCCGTACGGCTTCGGTTGATTACGGCACTCGGCACCCCGCGCACCGCGTAGCTCAGGCCGCGGGCATGGGCGGCGCGTTGTGATCGCTGCCCCATCGCCTGGAATCCGGAATCTCCATCTGGTCGCACAGCACATTCCACACCACACGGGGCTCCTCCCCCGCATCCAGCGCCTCGACCACGGTCATGTTCGCCAACTTGGGCATACGCTGGTCGTGCGCGATCGACCGCCCGTAGGTGCGGCCGAACACCTCCTCAAGCAGTTGCCAGAATTCCCGTTCACGCATACCCGCCAGTCTGCCACCACCCGGCGGACAGGCCCTTCGATCACAAACGGCATAGGAAAGCCCGCCGCGCCACAAGGGCGAAGCGGGCTTGACGATCATCACTATGCCGTATGCACCAATCAGGCGGCCTGCACGGAGTCGAGGTAGTCGGCCACCATGCGCAGCATCTGCGCGGTGGACACGCCGAGCGAGTCGGCGATGGAGCTCAGCAGTTCGGAGCTGGCCTCCTTCTGCCCGCGCTCAACCTCGGACAGATAGCCGAGCGACACACCGGCCTTCTCGGACACCTCGCGCAGCGTGCGATGGTCGCGCGTGCGCAGATCGCGCAGCACATGGCCGATCGCGCCACGAAGCGACACCTCGCGCGGCTCCTCGGCCACAGGGGCGGCCGCGACGGCCGCGTGCTGCGGCTTGTATGAGGCGTCCTCCTCCTGCCACATGCGGTCACGCGCGGCCTGACGCTCGTCCTTGGCCTTCTTGGCGGCCTGCGCCTTGAGCACCTGCTGCTGGGCGAACATCACCGCGCGGCGCTGCGCCGGTGTCAGCTCGCGCATACGGGCCACGCCCGGCTGCACGGCCATAGGCTTCCTGGCGGCCGTTTCCATCTGCTCGTTCATACGGGTCATCGTTTCGACTGTCATAGCCCCTCCAATAGTCGGTTCGTTATGTCCTACTGGATACAACACCACCCGCACCCGGTTTTATTCCTGAAAACTTGCTGTGAATAGACTCAAGTTTTGCAGAACGCGGAAAACGGTCAGAAGACGGACCTCCTCGCGGGTGCCGGTCAAATGCAGCTCGACGGCCTTCACGGATTCCCGGCCGTCATCGGTCAGAGCGGAAGGAACCCGCAGGCCGATGTACACGAGTCCGGCGGGCTTGTCGCCGTCCGGTCCGGGGCCGGCGACTCCGGTGGTGGACAGGCCGATGACGTTGCCCGCGTATTCCGGCTGGTCGTAGAGTCGCGCGGTGGCGGCTGCCATCTGGCGGGCGACTTCGGGGTGCACGGCGCCTTCGCGGGCCAGCAGCTCGCGGTCAACGCCGAGGACGGAGGCCTTGGCTTTGATGTCATAGGTGACGGCCGAGCCAAGGAACACGTTGGAGGCTCCGGGGATGCGCACGAAGGCGTCGGCGAGCAGGCCGCCGGTCAGGGATTCGGCGCAGGCGATCTTCACGCCGCGCGCCTCGCAGGTTTTCAGGATGGAAGCGGCCAGCGCGTCGCAGGATTCGCGCAGGTCGGAGGTTTCGGTATCGGGAATGGTCATGGCATGGCTCCTTGGCCCTAACTGCAGGAATATGTGAATATACGCAGATGGGGCGCGGCAACAACGCGCCGCGCCCCATCAATCATAGTTTCTTAAACCAAATTCAACATGAATCCTGTTGGACTACCCCTCAGTCGGCTTCGCCGCCAGCTCCCCTGGCAAGGGGAGCCAGGAAAACCTCGGCCGTCAGGCGGTCTTCTTGGAGCCGATGAACGTGTTGTACAGGTACACGCCGCCGGAGTAGAGGCACAGCACGAGCGCCACGTAGATCACGGCGTAGGTCAGGAAATAGTAGGCGGTGAGCCAGAACGGCGTGGTCTGGCCGGTCTCCAGGGACCAGAACGGCAGCAGCAGCATGGACAGGCCCACGCACTGGAACACGGTCTTGAGCTTGCCGGGCCAGGCGGCGGCGATGACCTTGCCGCCCGGGCGTTCCATGACGAAGAAGCGCATCACGGTGATGCCGATCTCGCGCACGAGGAACAGGGCCACCACGACCCAGCCCCAGATGACGTTGCCGAACTCATGGAAGGCCGCGGCCACGATCAATGCACCGCAGGTGAGCAGCTTGTCCGCGATCGGATCCATGAGCTTGCCCATTTCCGTGACCTGGTTGTATTTGCGGGCCATCCAGCCGTCGATCTTATCGGTGCAGGCGGCGATGATGAACAGCACGCCGGCCACCCAGCGCAGGGTGAGGTTTTCGGCACCCCACGCGCCGGCCATGATGTCGAGAACCAGGAAGATGATCACCAGCACGATGCGCGAGTAGGTGACGAGGTTCGGCGGAGCGTTCCACCCGTCGAAAATCGACGGCTTGGATGATGACTGCTTATCCACGGTGTTTTCACTCATAGTGTTCACGTTACCCCCACACTTCTACCTTGGGTGAACGCACGCTGGGAATCGGCTTGGGAACCAAGGAAAAATCACTCCCCGCCGAGTTCGCCCTGGCTGGGAGCGGAGGGTTCGAGCGAGCTGGTCTCGCCGCGGATGAAGGCGAGCACCTGCGGCAGGTCCTGCGGCTGGACGAGCACCTCGCGGGCCTTGGAGCCTTCGGACGGACCCACCACGCCGCGCGTCTCGAGCAGGTCCATGAGGCGGCCGGCCTTGGCGAAGCCGACCCTGAGCTTGCGCTGCAGCATGGAGGTGGAACCGAACTGCGAGGTGACCACGAGCTCGGCGGCCTGCAGCAGCACATCCATGTCGTCGCCGATCTCCTCGTCGATGTCCTGGCTGTCCTTCTTTTCGGCGTCCTTGGCCATCTGCTCGATGTCCTCGCGGTACTTGGGCTTGCGCTGGGTACGCACGAACTCCACGGCCTTGCGGATCTCGGATTCGGAGACCCACGAGCCCTGCACGCGGATCGGCTTGGCGGAGCCCATCGGCAGGAACAGGGCGTCGCCCTGGCCGATCAGCGTCTCGGCGCCGGTGGTGTCGAGGATGACTCGGGAGTCGGTGGCCGAGGAGGTGGCGAACGCCAGGCGGGACGGGATGTTCGCCTTGATCAGACCCGTCACCACGTCCACGGACGGGCGCTGGGTGGCGAGCACGAGATGCACGCCGGCGGCTCGAGCGAGCTGGGTGATGCGCTGGATGGAGCTTTCCACGTCGTTCTTGGCCACCATCATGAGGTCGGCCATCTCGTCGACCACCACGAGGATGTACGGGTAGGGAGCCACCTTGCGCTTGGAGCCGAGCGGGGCGTGCACCTTGCCGGCGCGCACGGCCTCGTTGAAGTCCTTGACGTGGCGGAATCCGAAGTATTCGAGGTCGGAGTAGCGCGCGTCCATCTCCTTGACCACCCATTCGAGGGCCTGCGCGGCTTTCTTCGGGTCGGTGATGATCGGGGTCAGCAGGTGCGGGATGCCGGCGTACGCGGACAGTTCCACGCGCTTGGGGTCCACCATGATCAGGCGCACCTGTTCGGGCGTGGCGCGCATGATGATCGAGGTGAGCATCGAGTTGATGAAGCTGGACTTGCCGGAACCGGTGGCGCCGGCCACCAGCAGGTGCGGCATCTTGGTCAGGTCGGCGGTCACGAAGTGGCCCTCCACGTCCTTGCCGATGCCGCTGAGCATCGGGTTCGGGTCGTTCATGGCCTTGTCGGAACGCAGCACGTCGCCCAGATGCACGATCTCGCGGTCCTCGTTCGGGATCTCGATGCCGATGGCGGATTTGCCGGGGATCGGCGAGAGGATGCGCACGTCCGAGCTGGCCACGGCGTAGGCGATGTTGCGCTGCAGGTTGGTGACCTTCTCCACCTTGACGCCGGGGCCGAGCTCCACCTCGTACTGGGTCACGGAGGGGCCGCGCAGGAAGCCGACCACCTTGGCGTCCACGTTGAACTGTTCGAACGTGGAGGTGAGCGCCCGGATCACGCGGTCGTTGGCCGGTGTGCGCATGGCGTGCGGCTGACCCTTGGCCAGGAGGTTCAGGTCCGGCAGCTGGTAGGGACGGTTGGCGTCGTCGTCCGGATCACCCTCCCCCGCATCCACTCCGGCCGGGGCATCGGCGCGGGGCACGCCCTGGCCGACTCCGCTGCCGTCGGCGTCCGCACCGGCATAGGCGCCCGTGGCGCCGCCGACGACGGTGACGCGCGTGGCATCGTCGTCATCGCCCGTAGCGCTCGGAACGGCGGTCGTTCCGCCGCTTACGACGGATGGCACGACGGCGCCCGCAGCCTGGACGGCGCTGGGCGCCCACGGATCGTCCGGCATCGCATCGGACGGCATGGCGACCGTCGAGCCGCCGGAGACGACGCGCGGACGGGCCACGGGTGACACAGGGGCGGGCTCGCCCACATGGGGACGTCCGTCGTAGGCGGAGGACGCGATGGTGCGGCCGACCGACGGGCCGTCGCCGCTGGAGACCGTACGGGCCACGCCGTCGACCACCGGGGTTTCGGCGGTGGCGCCGTGGCGGCTGGCGGCCGTGTCGAACGGATCGTCGGCGGCGTACCGGTCGAGGCGGGAGTCGCCGTCGTCCTTGGCCTTGCGGCCGAACAGCTTGGTAAGGAAGCCGAACATGCCTTCGGACTGCTGGCCGTCGTCGGCCTCCTCGTCGGTGCCGTCGTGTGCGGGCACGCCGTCGGCGAAGGCGAGCGTGCCATCCCCCACGCGCACCTCGTTCGGGAACTGGCTGTGCTGTGCGTCGTCCCCGTCCGTTTCCTTGGACTTCGGGGAGAACGGCTTGCCCTGGACCTTGGCGACGAGCGCGCGGGCGTTGTCCGGCAGGTCGGTGACGTGGGTGCCGGTGATCATGAGCAGCGAGAACAGCGCCACGATGACGAACACGATGATCGCGAACGCATTGGAGAGGCCCCAGGCGAGCGGCGAGCCGAGGAAGAAGCCGAACAGGCCGCCGGCGGACTGCAGCACGGTGATGTCGAATTGGGTGTGGTCGGCGGCGAGCGCCACGTCGATGATCGAGCAGATGGACCACAGCAGCAGCACCCAGCCGGTGACCACGCGGGGGTTGTTGGAGCCGCGGCCGGAGTTGCGCATGAGGCGGATGGCCACGCCCGCGAGCAGGACCGGCAGGATCACGCTCATCACGCCGAGGATGCCGGAGGCGATGGCGTGCAGGAGCTGGCCGAAGGCGCCGTGCACGCGGAACCATTCGGAGGCGCAGAAGAGCACGGCGAGCACGAGCATCACGAAGCACAGGCCGTCACGGCGGTAGACGGGATCGTATTCGCCCACGCCGGAGACCGCCCGTACGCCCGAGCCGAGGGCGCGTGGCACGGCGAGGAGGACCTTCTTCCATACGGGTTCGGAGTCAAGGTCGGACTGGACTTTGGTTTCGCCGTCGTGAAGGTCGTCGCCGCCACGTGTTTTGCGGGATTTGGTGTCGTCTGAGGATGCTGTTCGTGCCATAGCGCATCCGATTCTACTAGGACGGGCGTTCATGGCGCCGTTTGTCCGGGCACGGGCGCGGCGGCGTCCGTTTGCACGCGCATGAGCCGGATATGGGCCGATCGCCCGCCGTCATGCCTTATCATGGGTTGCATGACACCCGCAGAGCGTGCGAGCGCAGTCGCATTTGCACTCAAGAACTGCGCATTGGAGGCGATGATGCCCGGCGAGGCGACGATGCGCGCCGCGGTGGCCTACGAACAGGGCATTGAAGATGTAAGCCATCTCATCGACATGGCCGACGAGCAGACCGCCATGAGGTTGCACGTGGCGGAGGGCAAGGGCGGCGATCGTCTGGCGGACGGCAGCTTGGACGATCACGCCACGGACCGGGCGGATGCGGTGTTCGCGCGCACGGTGCTGCTGGCCGAACGCCGGTGGAACCCGTCGGGCGATCTGGATGAGCTGGTGGCCATCCACAAGGGTCTGTTCGAGGGCGTGTTCGACGACGCGGGCAAGCTGCGCACCGCGAACACCACGCGCGAGGTGACGAACGACCATGCGCTGGCGGCCAATCCGGAGGCGTTCTTCCCTGCGGCGCTCATCGAGACCGGGGCGTTGAACATCGCCACCGAGCTGGCGGACAAGCGCAACCTGCACGCGATGGACCGCAACGTGTTCGTGCATGCGTTCGCCGTGATCTACGACGAATTGGGATACCTGCATCCGTTCCGCGGCGGCAACGCGATGGTGCTGCGCATCTTCGGGTCGCGGCTGGCGCATGACGCCGGCTGGGATCTCGACTGGGGCGAGGTGACGCGCGAGGCGTACCGCACGGCCAAGCACACGGCGTACCGTGGTGACCTGAGTGCGTTCGAGCGCCTGTTCGATTCGATGCTGCGGCCGGCGAACCCGACGCGCGTGTTCCTCATCGCCGGTTGGGATCAGGGGCCGGCGCACTGAGTCCCTCTTCGAGGTCTGCTGAGGGCTCCCCTCAGTCGGCTTTCGCCGCCGGCTCCCCTCAGGGAGGGGAGCCATGACACAAACGATCCTGCATCGGCGCAAAAGTTCGTCTGTTCCCTTCAGGGAGAGGAGCCAATGTTTATTGGCGCTTACGCTTCGATGTCGCCGAGGTGGTGCTGCACGTATTCGTCGGCGTGGGCATCGATGGGGTCGTAGTCGCCGGCGTCCGCGTGGGCGATGATGGCCATGGCGTTGTCCACCAGTTTCGGGTTGAGGGCCTGCAGCCAGTGGATGCGCGGGTCACGGCCGAACCAGCCCATCTGCTTGCGGGCCAGTCGTTTGGTCTTCTGCGCGATGTCCGCGAAGGCGTCGTATTCGTCCCAGATGCCGTCCAGCAGGTCGATGATCTGCTGGTAGCCGAGCGCGCGGACGGCCGTGGCGCCCAGATGCGGGCGCAGGCGTTCGACCTCCTCGACGAAACCGTTGGTCATCATCTGCTTGGTACGGATGTCGATGCGACGGTCCAGGTCGGCTCGGTCCAGGTCGAGGCCGATCTGGACGGAGGGAATCACATAACGGTAGCGCGGCAAACTCGCGGAATATGGTTTGCCGGTCAGTTCGATGACCTCGAGCGCGCGGATGGTGCGGCGTGGGTTGCGCGGGTCCATGCGGGCGGCGGCCTCCGGGTCCTTGGCCCTCAGCTCGTCGAACAGGGCACCGGCGCCTTCGGCTTTCTCGCGTTCCTCCAAGCGGGCCCGTACTTCGGGGTCGGTGCCGGGGAAGGTGATGTCGTCGATGGCCGCGCGGGCGTAGAGGCCGGAGCCGCCCACCAGGATCGGGCGGATGCCGCGCGACTGCAGGTCGGCGATGGTCTCGCGCGCGAGCTGCTGGAAGCGCGCCACGCTCATCGTGTCCTCGGGGTCGATGATGTCGATGAGGTGATGGGGCACGGCGGCCTGTTCCTCAGCGGTGGGCTTGGCGGTGCCGATGTCCATGCCGCGGTACATCTGGTAGGCGTCCGCGTTGACGATTTCGGCCCGCTCCCCCTGTTCGGCCAGGCGGCGGGCGATGGCGATGCCCAGTCCGGTCTTGCCGGATGCGGTGGGGCCGACGATGGATACGACGCGCTGAGTCACAATATTCCTCCCAACATGACTCCCCTCGATCCGCCATACGGCGGTCGGTTCCCTTCTCAGAGCTTGGAGAAGGGAACCGAAATACATTCAGTGACGCACGGAGTAGGTCTGCCCGGCGGCGGGGTCGGGGTCGGCGAGCAGGTTGTGGCGGCCGGCGTGGGTCACGGTCACGGTCACGAAGTCGCCGATCTCCGGCACCGGATAGCCTTCCGGCACGCCGATGTGCACCAGCACGCCGGTCTTCTCGCGGCCGGTCACACGGTGCGTGTCGCCGTCCTTCTTGCCGATCTTGCCGGTGATCATCACTTCGACGTCACGGCCTTCGAACGTGGCGAGATTCTCCTCGGTGATCTGCTCCTGCAGGGCCACCAGACGGTCGAACCGCTCCTGCACGATGTCGCGCGGGATCTGCGGCATGGATGCGGCCGGGGTGCCGGGGCGCGGCGAATAGATGAACATGAACGCCGAGGAGAAGCGGGCCTGGCGCACCACGTCAAGAGTGGCCTGGAAGTCCTCCTCGGTCTCGCCCGGGAAGCCCACGATGATGTCCGTGGAGATCTGCGCGTCCGGCATGGCCTTGCGGATGCGGCCGAGGATGTCGAGGAACTTGGCCGAACGGTAGGAGCGGCGCATCGCCCTGAGGATGCGGTCGGAGCCGGACTGCAGCGGGAAGTGCAGCTGGTGCATGATGTTCGGCGTCTCGGCCATCGCGGCGATCACGTCGTCGGTGAAGGCGGCCGGGTGCGGCGAGGTGAAGCGCACGCGCTCCAGTCCCTCGATCTCGCCGCAGGCGCGCAGCAGCTTGCTGAAGGCGTACCGGTCGCCGATGCCATAGCCGAACGAATTCACGTTCTGACCGAGCAACGTGACCTCCTTGGCGCCGTCCGCCACGCACTGGCGGATCTCGGCGAGGATGTCGCCGGGACGGCGGTCCTTCTCCTTGCCGCGCGTGGTGGGCACGATGCAGAACGTGCACGTGTTGTTGCAGCCCACGGAGATGGCCACCCAGGAGCTCACGCGGGAGGCACGGGCGGCGGGCAGCTGGCTCGGGAACTCCTCCAGCTGGTCGGCCACGCGCACCTGCGGCTTGTTGGTCAGGCGGTTCTGTTCGAGAAGCTTGGGCAGGTCCTCGATGTTCTTGGTGCCGAACACGGCCGCCACCCACGGCTTGCGCTTGGCGATGGTCTCGCGGTCGAGCTGGGCCATGCAGCCGCCCACGGCGATCTGCAGGTTCGGGCGCTGCAGCTTGATGCGGTTGAACAGGCCGATGGTGCCGTACATGCGTTCGGCGGCGTTCTCGCGCACCGCGCAGGTATTGAGCACGATGACGTCGAAATCGTGGCTGTCGATCTGCTCCTGGGTGGCCGGCACGTATCCGTTGGCCTCAAGCACGCCGGCGATGCGCTCGGAATCGTGCACGTTCATCTGGCATCCGAGCGTGTGGATGTGGAACACGCCCTTGCCGCGGTCCGCCACGATCGGCATTGGCTCGGTGCCATCGGCGGTAATCGAGGCGCGCTCCGCCTCGGTCATCATGTCTTCGTTCATAAGGCGGCATTGTATAGGCGGGGTTCGTCATGGATGGTGGCGGACCGTGAACCGCCCGAGCATGATGGGACCCGGCTGGGATTGACGCGGCATGAAACGCACCTATCCCGGCCGGGCCCCATCATGCGGGTGCATGGTCAACGCACCTGCAGAACCTCGCCCTCGGTGATACCGGCGGTGTTGAAAGCATCCACACGCACGTACACCGGCTGGCCGGCGATCAGGGCGCCGATGCGCTGGGAGCAGCGTTCGGGGCCGAAGACCATGTAGCTGTGGTAGAGCTTGTCCGGCGCGTGGCCCCAGAGGACGTTGTGGCCGGTGGCGTCGTCGGCGGCCTTCCAGGAGACGGTCATGTCGAGGTTTCCTTCGCGAGTGGCCGTGACGTCGGCGGGCGCGGCCGGGACCGGCCCGGAAGCAATGCCGAACACACGCAGGCCACTGACCGCGGCCGGCTGGCCGAACGGCGTTTCGAGGACCGTGAGCCGCAGGTGGCGGAGCGCGCGGCCTTCCCCGAGGACGATGAAGTCATGCGGCAGGTTGGTGTCGGCATCGCTGCGGTCGGTCAATGCCGACCATTGGGTGCCGTCCTCGCTGCCCTGCAGCAGCCAGCGGGTGCGGTGCTCGGCGGTGTCGATCACGCGCAGACCGCTCATGTCCGACTTGGTTGGGCCGTCGGCCGGGGGTTCTGCCACGATACCGTCGTCGGCGAAGTTCACCTGCACGGCGTGCACGTCCCGCACGGCGCCCAGGTCGATCTCGACCCATTCGCCGGGTTCGGCCGAGGCTGCACGCCACCAGGAGCGGATGTCCTCGTCGGCGACATGGCTCGCCTCTTTGCCTGTTTCCTCGGATGACGCCTTGGCGGCCACGCCGTAGGACAGCAGCATCCAGTCGGGCTTGGCGAACGCCGGGGTCTCGGGATTCACCGGCCAGTCGCCGTAGCGCTGGTCGCAGAACAGTTCGCCGTCCGTGTCCACACCGGCTTTCCACAACCCCAGACGCCGTTCCATGTTGTTGGTACGGCTGATGCGCATCGTGGAAGCATGCCAGTAGCGCCCGTCCTGGTCGAGCAGGGTGGAGCCATGGCCGGCACCGGTGGCGAATCCGCCCGGCTTGTAGGAATACGGGTTGTTGACAGCCAGGGTGAACGGGCCCAGTGGGGAGAAGGACTCGTAGACGCCGTCGCCGTAGATGTTGAATTCGGTGCCGGGTTCGGCGTATTGCAGCAGGTAGCGGTCGCCGACCTTGGTCATCCATGCGCCCTCGATGTATGGGTCTGTGCCGAGGAAGGCCTGGGCGGTGGCGCGAATCTTTTCCTCGGAATCGAATCCCATGGCGGCGCGCTGCTCGGCCGGGGCCTGCATCATGCGCGAGACCATTGCCTCGACCTCGGCCTGCACCTGTTCGGGGCTCTTGGGCGGCACGTGCTCGTCGCCGGTGCGCTCAAAGCCGTGCTCGGCGGTGTTGCCGAAGATCAGTGGCACCGGCTCGCCCTTGCGTTCCATGGTGTCGGGGTCGAGCTCCACGCCGTAGATGGGGGTCACGTTCGAGCATCCCCAATAGAAATAGAGGCGGCCGTCGTCGTCCAGGAACATGTCCGGGTCCCAGAATTGGAAGGTGCCCTCGATCTTCTCGAACGGCTCGTGCAGCGGGTCCTTGGAACGGTAGAACGCGCTGTTCTCACCCATTCTGGAGGCGCAGAAGTACATCCAGTCGCCGATCCGGCGCACGTCGGGAGCGTAGTCGCAGGCCGGCATGGTGGTCAGGAACGGATGTCGGGTCCAGTTGATCAGATCGGGGCTGGTCAGGAAGCCGTTCGTCATCGAGGGGAACAGATAGTACAGCCCCTTGAATTCGATGAGCGAGGGATCGGCGGCCTCGCGGTAGACGCTCCAGTGGTCGGCCGGGGCGCCCTGCGGGTTGACGGCCTTGAGGAATTGGTAACGGTAGTCGAAATTGAGCGGATTGCAGTAGTAAGCCATTGGTGGTCCTTTTGCTTGGGAAATGAATCAGGGTGTCCATGCCGTACATGCGGCCCGTCACAGTGGGGCCGGGCCGCGTGCAGGCATGTCAGGCGAGGATGTCCCTGATGAACGCTCCGGTCTCCCGAATGACCCGGTCGGTCTCCGGGGTCAGGCGTGCGACCGTGGGATAAGTCGGGAAGGCGTGGAATCCGCCGTCCCAGACCTGCAGGTCGACGTCCACGCCGGCGGCCGAGGCCTTGTCGGCCAGTTCGAGGGAATCGTCACGTAGCAGCTCGTTGGTGGTGACCACGATCTTCAGTGGCGGCAGGCCGGTCAGGTCTCCCAGGTTCGGGGAGATGCGCGGGTCGGACGGGTCATGCCCGTTGCAGTACATCCGCGCGACCGCGGTGCCGGCGTTCTGGCCGCCGAGCGCAACGTCACTGCTCTCGTTCTCCGTCCAGCTGGGCAATCCGGTGAAGTCGCCGACCAACGAGTACGTGACCAGGGCCGCGGGCCTGGGAAGTCCCAGGCGTTTGCCTTCGAGCGCCATCACCATGGTCAGGTTGCCGCCCGCGCTGTCGCCGGCGATGACGATGGGCTCGCCGGCGAAACGGTCAGCCAGCCAGCGGTAGACGGCAGTGCAGTCGTCCACGGCGGCCGGGAACGGGTCTTTGGGCATGAGCCGGTAGCTGATCGTGCAGACGGTCAGGCCGGTGACCTTGGCCAGGTCGATGGCGATGGGTCGGCTGAGTTCGGCGTCGCCGTACATGAACGCGCCGCCGTGGATGTAGTACAGGATGCCAGGGCGTTTGCCCGTCTTGGGCTCGAGCAGTTCCACGCCGATGCCGTCCACGGTGTCGGATGTGATATCGACAGCGCTCTCATCGGCTTGCGATGGGGCCAGGTAGGCGCGTTCGGCGTCGGTGAGCTTGGGGAAGATCTCCCGCATGTTCATCATGCCGCCGAGATCGCGGATCTTGGCGAGGAAAGCGACCGCTCCGCGCATTTGCGGGCTGTCGGCTTTGAGGTCTTGACGGGTCAGGGTCATGATCGTTCCCTTCTCGATATACGTCTGACGGCCATCAGGCGTTGACGGCGGCGAGCAGCCGGGCAATCGCCTCGGGGGTCATGAGCCCGCCGGACATGTCGGCGGTCTTCTGCAACGGCATGTCCATGCTCATGGCCATCGCGTCGAACGGGTCGGAGGAGACGTCGTCCTCGTCGTCCAGGAATGCCTGGCGCTGGGCTGCCTGTTCGGCCGGATCACCGCCGCCGGGGGTGGCGGCCGCGGCGCGGGCCATCATGGCCTGCATTACCGCGGCGCCCTTGGAATCGGCTTGGATTTCGCGGATCGTGCTGGCCGCGGTGAACGGCCTGCGCGGCAATGGCGTGCCTTCGGCTTTGACTTCGGCACTCAGGCGGATGTCTCGCGAGGAGGCACCGATCAGCACGCGGTACGTGCCGGGAGCCACGACCCAGTCGTCGATGTCCTCGTTGTAGTAGGAGAAGCTGCGCTTGTCCAGCGTCATGGAGACCGTTCGGGTCTCCCCCGGTTCGAGCGCCACCTTGGCGAAGCCCTTGAGTTCCTTGTCCGGGCGCGGCACCGGTGCGGTGCCCGCGTCGCCGATGTACAGTTCCACGATCTCCTTGCCGAAGACCTTGCCCGTATTGGTCACGTCCACGGTCACGGTCAGGGTGTCGCCGTCGGCGAATTCGTCGGAGGAGACGGTCAGGTTCGTGTATTCGAATGTGGTGTAGCTCAGACCGAACCCGAACGGGAAGCGCACGTCCATCTGCTTCTTGTCGTAGTAGCGGTAGCCGATGAACACGCCTTCCGCGTATGGGTCGTTCTTCTTCTGCGGGTAGACGAGGGAGGCCGGGGTGTCGGAGAGCTTGATTGGGAAAGTCTCGGCGAGCTTGCCGCTGGGGTTCGCCTTGCCGTAGAGCAGATCCACTATGGCGTCGCCGAGCGACTGGCCACCGCAGTAGAACGCGAGCACGGCATTCGTCTCATCGATCCACGGCAGTTCGACCGGGGAGCCCTGGAACAACAACACGACGATCGGCTTGTCGAAGGCGGCGAGCTTGTGCAGCAGATCGGTCTGGTTGTTCGGCAGAGCGAGCGTGGTGCGGTCGTATCCCTCGGATTCGGAGAAGGTGGACAGGCCCATGGCGTAGACGATCACGTCCGCGTCGGCGGCGGCCTTCAAGGCTTCGGCCTCGTATTCGGCGTCGATGACGTCCTTCTTGACGCGGTAGCCTCGCGCGAACGTGTAGTCGATGCCGGCCGCATCGAGCGAGTCAAGCAGGGAGGGTTGGCTGGTGGGGTGCACGTTGCTGGAGCCGCCGCCCTGGTAGCGCAGGTGCTTGGCGAGTCCGCCGATGAGTGCGATTCGCTGGCCGGCACCGAGCGGCAGGAGACCATCGTTCCTGAGCAGCACGGCGCTTTCGTCGGCGGCCCGGCGGGCCAGTTCGCGATGCGCACCGTAATCGCAGGAGGAGGGGATGGCCTCGCGAGAGGTGACCGCCTTGTCGATGAGCTCGAGCACGCGACGGGCGCATTCGTCGAGGCGAGCCTCGTCCAGCGTGCCGTCCTTGACGGCCTTGACCACGGCGCTGATGTAGTCCTCGCCACAGTACGGCATCTGCAGGTCGAGGCCGGACCTGATGCCTTCCACACGATCCCAGATGGCACCCCAATCGGTCACGGTGACGCCCTCGTAACCCCAGTCCTTGCGCAGGATGTCGTCCAGCAGGTGCTTGTTCTGGCAGGCCGGCGTGCCGTTGATCTTGTTGTAGGATCCCATGATGGACCATGGCCCGGCCTCGCGCACTGCGGTCTCGAAGGCCGGCAGATAGATTTCGCGCAGGGCGCGTTCGCTGAGGTCCGCGTTCACGGTGAAGCGGTTGGTCTCCTGGTTGTTCACGGCGAAATGCTTGATGCAGGTGCCCACGCCTTGGGACTGCACGCCGTTGATGTGGCCCGCGGCCATACGTCCGGCCAGATACGGGTCCTCGGAGATGTATTCGAAGTTGCGGCCGCACAGCGGGCTGCGCTTCATGTTGACGGCGGGGCCGAGAATCACGCTGACCCCTGGTCCCGGCACTCCTCGCCGAGCGCCGTGCCGATCTCGCGCATGAGCTCGGGATCCCAGCTGTTGGCGGTGGTGGCGCCGGACGGGAAACAGGTGGCCGGGTGGGAGCCGAATACGCCGAGCATGTCCTGGTCGCCGCCCTGCTTACGCAGGCCGTGCGGCCCGTCCACAAGTTCGATGGACGGCAGTTTGCCGTCGAGGTCGTTGGTGTTGGAGAACGACTTGCCCGAGCACAGGCGAGCCTTCTCTTCAAGGCTCAGGCTCTTGAGCGTTGCTTCGATGTTCATGGTGGTTATCCCTTCTTTGGGTTGATGGTTGGATTTCGAATCGTGTGTCTATGGGCGGATTTGGTGTCTCAAAGCGTTAGTTCCGCGGTATCGTGGCCATCGCCGGCGGTCAGTCGCAGCGGCGTCCCGGAGTCGGCACGGCATACGACGGCCAGCGCGCGCCCCTGGTAGGTGGTGTAGGTCCCGCTGGTGAACCGGTCGGTGGTGCATGGGTCGGCGCTGCCGAAGCCGAGCAGTTCCCCGCCTTCGACGGTGAGCGTTATGGAGCGGTCGTCACCGGATTCGATGACGCCTTCCGCGTCCCGCAGGGCGAGGTCCACGTAGACCAGCCTGTCGTGCGCGCCCGGTTCGGCTGGTTCGGCGTGAAGCGTGGGCCTGACATCGCCTTTCGCCGAGGACAGGCTGGTACTGCCGAGCTGGGAGCCGTCGGCTGCGAACGTCACGGCGGTCACGCGGCCGGGCTGGTAGGTGGCCGGGAACAGCGCGCGCATGTCCTTGAGTTTTTTCCGCCCGATCGACTTGCCGTTGATGAGCACCTCGGCGCTGGCTGCCGGGGCTGGCGCCATCACCTCGATGGTGGTCTTCCATCCGTCGCGGTCTTTCCAGCTCCAGCTGTCGATGGCGTTGGTGCCGCGCCACATACCTTTGCCAAGCCGCTGGCCGGGGCCGACCGGTGGGCGCACGCCGAGGTATATGGCTTTGCGCGCGCCCCAGATGACCGCGGCATGGGCCGCTTCGGCTCCGGGAACGCCGAGGATGTCGATGGCTCCAGCTTCGGCGAGGAGCCAGGGATAGGCCTTGTTGAAGCCGAGCCCTTCGGGGCGTGTGGTCCAGGAGCCCAGGCCGGCCTCGCCGATGTAATCCCAGGCGGACCACATGAAGTCGCCGATCACATGGTCCATGGACGTGACTTTGCGCCAGTTGGCGGCCAGTTGGAACGGCATGGTCTCGCTGCCGTAGATCAGACGGTTCGGATGGACCTGTGCGTCCTTGCGGTACCGGTCGGAGGCGTAGTTGTAGCCGGCGATGTCAAGTTTGTCGAGTGCCGGGGAGACCACGTGGTCCACCGCTCCGAATCCGGCGGCCTTCTGTACGAGCGCGCCGCCGATGGCCATGATCATGTTGAACAGCATGCTGCCGCCGGCCTTCTGCTTGCCGTTGGGGTCCTCCCGGTACAGGCCCTTGCCTTTGGACGCGCCGTACAGGAGCGTGAGGTTCAGGCCCATCGTGACCGGCCGGGTGGGATCGAGGCGGTGGAACTCGTCCACGATTCGCTGTTCGAGGTCAAGTCCGCGTTTGCCGTACGGTTCGAGATTCTCGTTGCCGATGGAGTACATGATCACGCAGGGGTGGTTGAAGTCGCGCGCGGTGGTAGCCACGGCGTCGTCCTTCCAATTGGATTCGAAGTCGAGCGCGTAGTCGTTCTTGTTCTTGCGCTCGTACCACATGTCCCACATCTCGTCGATCACGAACATGCCCAGGCGGTCGCAGGCCCGGAGCAAGGCCTCGGAGGCGGGGTTGTGGGCGCAACGGATGGCGTTGTAGCCGTTCTCCTTGAGGATGCGCACGCGGCGCAGTTCGGCGGTCCCGTAGGTGCGGGCGCCGAGCACGCCGTTGTCGTGGTGCACGCAGCCGCCGCGCAGTTTGACGCTTCGGCCGTTGATGAACAGGCCGTGCGGGTTGTGTTCGATCAGGCGGATGCCAAAGGTCTCATAGGCCTCGTCCAGCACGTTGCCGGCGTCGTCGGTGAGTGTCACGCGGGCCTCGTACAGGTTCGGCTCGTCCGCGCTCCACAGGACCGCGTCCCCGATGGCGATGCGCGTGTCCCAGCCCTCGCCATGGGCCACGATACGGCCGTCGCGCACGATCTCGACGGCGACGGCGGAGGCCGGTTCGTCCGGCTTGTTACCGGATGCCCCGATGATGTCCGTATGCACGTCGATGACGGCCGGCTCGTATGAGATGGTGGTCACGCGCACCCCGTGGGCGGCGACATGCACCGGTCCGGCCACCCTAAGCCTCACCGGGCGGATGATGCCGCCACCCGAGTACCAGCGGGTGTTCGGGGTGGCGGAGTTGTCCGCGGTCACGGTGATCTCGTTGTCGCCTTCCGGACCATCCCCGTAGGAGAGCAAATCGGTGATATCCACGGTGAATGGGCTGTATCCGTAGGCATGACGCGCGGCCTGACGACCATTGACGCGCACTGTGGCGTTGCGGTAGACGGCTTCGAACTCGAGTTCCACTGTCTTGCCTTGCCATGCGGCCGGCGCGTGGAGCGTCCTCGCGTATTCGTAGATGCCGCCGTCGAAGAAGGCGTTGCCGGTGCCGGATGGCGAGTCGGCGCGGCGCGGCGCGTCCAGCATCGCATCGTGGGGCAGGGTCACGTCCCGCCATACGCCGGGTTGGCCGTCACCGGTCGTCTTGGCGCGGAATCGCCAATCGGTGTTGAAATCCTGGCTCAGCATATCCGTTCCTTCCTTGTCCTGCGTGTCCTGTTCATGCGGCCGTCTCCGTGGGCGAGACGGCTTCCTTGGGGCCCGTTACCCGTCCGTCGTCCGTCACTTGTTCGGTTTCGGGAATGGACGAGAGATTGGCGGCCACCTGTGCAAGTTCCCGAGCGGTGAGTTCGTCGTCGGATTCGTCGGCGACTGGGCCATCCGCGGCCTTGGCCTCGGCGTGCGGCTCGGCGAGCCCGGCTTCGGCGGCAGCACGACGCTCCTCGTTGGCCTTGCGAATCTCGGGCAGCCGCTTATCCAGTCCGTACAGCTTCGAGGCGATGGCGGCGATGAGGTACAGCGCGGCCGGGATGAAGCTGAAGAGCAGGCGAATCATCAGGATGGCGGAGTCGGGCTGTGTGGCGTTATTGCCGGCGGAACTCACATACCCGCCGAGGTTGAGCAGCTGGCCCAAGATGAAGGCGCCGAACGCGCCGCCGATGGTGCTGCCGAGGCCGGAGATCACGCCAAGTGTGGCCTCCATGCGGGGTTTGCCGATGTATTCGTTGTATTCCGCGCATTCGAGGGCCATCAGAGTACCGAACATGTTGATCGGCACCTGTCCGAGACCGAAGAACACGGCAGCGCACAGCAGCATCGCGAAGTTGGCACCGGCGAACCAGTTAGTCACATAGCCCAGAATGCACATCACGAAGCCCCAGAAGCAGGCCTGGTTGATGGACAGCTTCCTCAGGATCATCGGCATGACGAGCAGCGCAGGCATCATGATGCCGCCGATGGCCGTTGCCGCGCTCATCAGCGAAACGTTGCCGACCACGTACGTGTAGTAGTAGACTTGGATGCCCATATTCGCGACCATCGCATTAATCAGCATCATGATGGTGACCGGCCAAATGTACTTGTTGGCCTTGAGCACGTCGAACACGGCTTTGACGTCGACCTTGTCGGTGGTCACGTCCACGTCATAGCGCTCCGGGATGAAGAAGAAGCGCATGATGCCGATGACCATGGCGGGTACGCCGATGATGAGCATCATCACGATCCACCCCTGATGCGAGGTGCCGAGCTTGGCCATCATGATCGGGAAGAGCACGTTGACCAGCAGCGCGCCCATGGCGGAGAGCAGGCCGCCATAGGAGCCGAATTTGATGTACAGCTTCTCGTTGTTGAAGGCGCGCACCATGTACGGGTTGGTGCCGGCGCCGAGGAACGCACCGAACACGCCCTGGTTCATCACGTACATGACGAACACCCAGATGTACTTGACGGTGTCACCCCAGCCATTCGGCGTGGCGAACATCAGAATGGTGGCCACCCACACGCCGACGATGCCCCACTCGTACGGGCGTCCGCGTCCCCAACGGGTGTTGGTGCGGTCCACGATGTAGCCGATCGGGATGCTGAGCACCGCGTCGAAAATCTTGGTGACCAGCATCAGCGTGCCGACCACGCCAACGTTGAGGCCCAGGATATCCGAGCAGTAGATGGTCAGGAAGCCGATGACGATGTAGTTCATCGACGTGCTGATGATGCGGCTGGTTCAGGCCAGCAGCGTGCCGAACGTGAGCTTGTCCGAAGCCCTGTTCGCCGACGGGGAAAGGTTCGGGGCCGGGGACGTCTGTTCCGGGGTTTCCCGCACCGTAGTGGTAGTCATTGTGTCTCACCTTGTCTGCCCGGCACCGCCATGGTGCCGATGCGTTGTCGTTGTCATTGCGGCGGGTTCTGCTGCGAACCGCCGTCGATGGCTTCAGCATAAGAACACGATGATGTCCTGTTTTCGTTTTTTATATCAAAAATTGATGCTGTTCATTCCGTCAAGCGCAAATGACACAACTTTCGATATCTTTCCGCAATACAGACAAGGGTGGCCTTCCGTATGCGTCACGGAAGGCCACCCGAAGAAGGCAAAACCAGGCTCAAGCCTTGGCGACCACCTCATCGGCGGCGAACTTCGCCTGCATGCTGGCACGAATCTCGGGCGTGATCGGCCACCACCGGTAGATGATGAACGCTATCGCACCGAGGATGGCCGGCACCACGCCCATGAGAATCGTGAATCGGTCGAGCAGGGCGGGCAGCTGGGAGACGTCGCCCAGGTAATTGCCCGTCTCGGAATCCACGTTGTATCCGATCATGATGAGCAGCACACCCACTATGCCGCCGGCAAGTGCGTTCTGCGCCTTTTCGAGCAGGCTGCGCAACGCGGTGACGAGCGCGCCCATCTCCTTGCCCACCATGTAGCGGTTGTAGTCGATGGATTCCGCCCACAGACCTATCGAGGGCACGAAACCGAAGCCGGACGCGCAGTTGATGAGCATCAGAATGATGAACAGTACCCAGAAGTTGGTGCGCAGCACCCCGGCCAGTTCGCAGACGAACAGCATCAGGCTGAAGAGAGACATCAGCGCCAGGCTCAGTCGCTGCACGGCGAGGTTGGAGCCCATCTTCCGGACCAGCAACGGCGAGAACCCGGTCATCAGGAAGATCGGCCCCAGCGAGACCAGTTGCAGGAGCAGGGACTGGAACGCCAGCTGCGAGTTGTTCACCACGCCGGCGGCCATGTCGGCGTTGTACGCCCATTTGACGTAGTACATCACCACCGCCGAGGTGGTGGTCCACATGAATCCGGAGAACAGTGAGGAGACGATCTGCACGGCCATCGCACGGTTGAGTTTGACCATGGCGATGATGTCGTGGAAACGGATGCGTTCGGCGTGCCTGTTGTTGGCTTCGGCAACCTCCTCGTCGGAGACGTTGCCCTCCCTGATCATGAGGATGCCGATCAGGGAGATCGCGCCGAACACCACCACCATCACGGTCACCAGGATGCCGATGGCGGTCTTGATGCCGCCCATCTGCTGGCCGAGGGCGAGCGCGAACGTCATGATCATGCCGGCCGGCAGGGCGCCTGCGGTGCTCACCAGACGGTTGACGGTGAAGAACCGGGCGCGCAGCTCATCGTCCTTGGTCACGGACTGCACGAGCGGCACGAAGGCGGCGAACGTGGAGCCCACGTCGTAGGCGAAGTAGAAGAAGAACACCCAGATGCCGACCAGAACCGGGTTGGACACGAGCCCGTCCGGGATGTTGTACAGCAGAATCGAGGAGACGGTCACGATGATGATGCTGGCGATGATGAACTTGCGGTATTTGCCATGCCGGGTGACCTTGGCGCTGTCCATGATCCAGCCCTCGACCGGATCGTTGACGGCATCGAAGATGCGTCCCACGAACAGCACCACGGTGGCGAGCGTGGCTCCCCACGGCCCGATGCCGGCGTAATCGGTCAGGTAGGTCATGAAGATCGAGGACATCAGGGCGAGGCTCGCGTATCCCACCAGACCGTTGACGGCCATGCCGAACAGTGTTTTGCCGTCGTATGGGTACTCCTTGCGCCTGGCCTTGGCCTCGCGCACATCCTTCGCCTCCACGGGAGCAGCCATCGTCGCACCGGCCGCGTCGGCACGCTCCCCCAATGCCGTCGATGGCACCATATCTGCAATCTGCGTCATAACAATTCCTCCTTGAATCGTCGGTAGTCCCACGCTACGGCCCGTTTGATGTCGAATTTATGCGATACATGGCAGATTTTCGTTCAGATGCGTGGGTCAGGGCACATGCCGAGTGTCAGATACGTATCATGAAAACCTGATATCAACCGTCAATCGAAAGACGGCGACCTTCCACGGCAACGAGGAGCTTCGAATGGGCACTGCGGCACAGGGTTTCGAGGAGGTGCTCTGCGCGGCCACCGGCATCAGCCTGTGGCGGTACGACATGGGCATGAATCTGGAATACACCAACTGCGGTTCCCTGTGTTGGGATTCGGCGTTCCGGGCCACCGGATGCGCGGAACAGGTCCGGCTGCATTGCAGCCAATCGGACCGCCCGATGTTGTTCGAGACGTCACTAAGTCTCTTCTGGATTGCGTTCGCCGGGGACCGCGTCGGTCTGGGCAACTCAGGCACGACAGACATCCCTCATACGGAGAGCATCGAAAACACCACGGAAATCAAGGGGCCGGGAAGTGGTCCGGCCGGCCGTTGCATCTACACGATGGGACCAGTGTTCATCTCACAGACCTCGGCCGTGGACTTCAACCGCGCGGCGCAACGGCTCGACGTGCCGGATTCGACGTTGGCGCTCATCTCGGAGGCACGCACCTCGCTGCCCACAGTCAACGCGGTACGGTTCGAGGAATACTCGATGCTGCTGGTGTTCGCCATCCGCGGCGAACGCATCAGCTTCGAGGACATAGAGCTCAAACCATTCGACGAGGGCCGAACGGCGAAGGCCCGCCAGGAGGCGGTGGGCACCCATCAGGGTTCGTATGAATACGAGCGGATCATGCTCAAGGACATCGAAGACGGCAACATCAACTATCGTGCCAGCCGCAACCGCATGGCCCCCATGGTGCCCACAGTGGGCAAGTTGAGCGCCGGCGACCCGCTGCGCCAGACGAAGAACATGATCATCGTGCAGATCGCCACCTGCTCACGCGCGGCGATCAAGGGCGGGCTGCCCTCGGAGATCTCGTTCAGCATGTCCGACTCATACATCCAGAGCGTGGAAGCGGCGCACACCACGGTGGAGGTACAGGCCATCGGCCTGACGATGTATGACGACTACGTACGGGCCGTGTGGAAGATGAAACAGGACAACCGGTATTCGGAAACCATCAACCGTTGCATATCGATGATTCGCATGCACTCCACCGAACGGTACACACTCCGACAGCTCGCCGCCGAGGTGGGGTATTCGCCGTACTACCTGTCCACGCGATTCAAGAAGGAGACCGGCACGGGCATCGGCGAATTCATGCGTCGCGCCAAAGTGGAGTACGCACAGTTCCTGCTCACCGACACACAACGTGGCATCAACGATATCGGCGAATCACTCGGCTTCTCCTCCCCCAGCCATTTCATCGCCGTCTTCAAGGCCGAAACCGGCCTGACGCCAAAGCAATACCGCGAGTCACGCGCCGCCGTGGCCAGAGTCCGTACATCTTGAGGAGATTGTCCGGCTACGTTCAGGTTCGCGTGCGTGGGCCGGGTAATATTGGTGGCCGTGATACTTGACCGACATAATCGACTCAACACCGCCGACATGAACGCACGTCTGAAGATGCTGGATCTGCCGGGCGGACGGTTCAACGCAGACGACATCACCGAGTTCATCGACATCATGCAGGTCTATGAGGGCGCGATGTACGAAATCAGCACCAAGCTGGAGATTCTCGACGACGAGTTCCAGGTGCGGTTCAGCCACGATCCCATCCATCACATGGAGCGCCGCCTGAAGTCGGTGAATTCCATCATCGGCAAGCTCGAACGCAAGGGCCTGCCCGTCACGGTGAACGCCATCAAGGACAACCTGTTCGACGTGGCCGGCATCCGCGTGATCTGCAATTATCGGGACGACGTGTACTCCGTGTCCAACTACCTGTCCTCGCAGTCCGACATTCAGGTGCTGCGCGTCAAGGACTACATCAAGAACCCCAAGCAGAACGGCTACCGTTCGCTGCACGTGATCTACGCGGTGCCGGTGTTCCTTTCCTCGGGCGCGCATTACACGCCGGTGGAGGTGCAGTTCCGCACCATCGCCATGGATTACTGGGCGTCCCTGGAGCATGCGCTGCGTTACAAGGCGGATCTGCCGGACAACAAGCTCAACGAGCATTCGCAGACGCTGCTCGACTGCGCGCGTTCGCTGCAGAACATCGAGGTGCAGATGCAGAACATCCACCGCGACATCAACGGCGCGCCGCAGGTGGGCGAGGCGCCGAAGACCTCGGACTGATACGCAAGTTCCATATATGCAAGGCCGGCCTCATGGTCGGCCTTTTCATTATTAAGCCAAGATTGATGTGCCCTATGCTCGGCTCCCCTTGTCAGGGGAGCTGTCGGCATAGCCGACTGAGGGGTAGTCCTATCGGATTCAGGTCAATCCTGGTTAAGCAGAGCCTTTTCAATCCCGCTTCATGAATTCCGGAAGCTTGGACGGCGCCTGGGCGAGCAGGGTGCCGATGAAGATGAGGGCGCAGCCTGCGTAGCCGCGCGGGGTCATGATCTCGCCAAGGAAGATCGCGCCACCGACCGCGGAGAAGAACGATTCGAGACTCATCAGAAGGCTGGCGCGGGTGGGCGGCACCCACTGCTGACCCACCACCTGCAGCGTGTAGGCGATGCCCACCGAACCGATGCCGGCGTAGAGAATCGGCATCCACGAGTGCGCGGCGCCCGCCCAGTCGACCGAACCCTCGATGAGCGAACCCGCCCAGCTCAGCACGGCGGTGGTGCAGAACTGGCCGAACGAGAGCTTGATGGCGTCCACCTTGGCGCCCAGTTCGTCGATGATGAGGATGTGCGCGGCGAACAGCACGGCAGTGAACACGAGCAGGATGTCCGCAAGTCCCAGCGAGCCGAATCCGTCCGTAATGCACAGCAGGTAGAAACCTGCGATGGACATCACCACGGCCACCCCCACCAGCACACCGATGCGGCGGCGCAGGAACACGAACGCCAGCAGCGGCACCATCACGATGTACAGGGCGGTCAGGAACCCGGCGCGTCCGGCCGATTTGCCATAGAGGATGCCGTACTGCTGCAGGGTGCTTGCGGTGAACAGCACCACGCCGCAGACCACGGAGACGACGACGGGATTGGCGAGCCATGCCTTCCACTGCGGGACAGTACCGGCGGCATCGCCCGGAGTCAGGTCATTCGCGGCGGAGACGTCGGCAGCGGACGGTTCCGCTGGCTCCGCACTACTCCTCCCCCGCTGCCACAGCAGGATCGGCACCAGCGAAACCGCGCCCAGTGTGAATCGGGTGGCGTTGAAGAACAGCGGCGACATCGAATCCATGCCCTGGACCTGCGCCACGAACGCGAATCCCCAGATCAGCGCGGTCAGCAGCAGGCAGAACATCCCCACGAACTCTTGTCTTCTCATGGTGTCCCAACCTAACCCGCCCGTGTGACGGGCATGAAAAAGCCCGGCCACATTGTGGTCGGGCCATCGTTGTCAAATCCCGTTGAGAAACCGTGATGCCACGAAGGCAACCTCTGGAACTCCCCTCAGTCAGCTTCGCTGACGGCTCCCATCAAAGAAGGGAGCCGGACAATCGTCAGTCCCTGCTGCCGAGCAACTGGAGGATATACAGGAACATGTTCACGAAGTCGAGGTACAGGTTGAGGGCGCACAGGATGGACACCTTCTTGACCATCTCCGGGCCGTGCGACTCGTACTCGGTGAGCAGAGCGCGCGTGGACTGCGCGTCGTAGATGGTCATGCCGGCGAAGATGACCAGACCGATGGCGCACACGATGCGGGTCATGCCGCTTACCGGCAGGAACATGAGCACGAGCTGGGAGACGATGAGCACCAACAGCGCGACCATGAGGATCGGGCCGGCCTTGAGCATGTTGAACTTGGTGGTCAGACCGAACATGGTGAGCGCGAAGAAGAACGCGGCGGTGATGCCGAGCGCGACGCCGATGGAGCCGAGGTCGTAGACCATGAAGATGGAGCTCAGCGTGAAGCCCATCAGCGCAGCGTAGACGTAGAACATCACACGGGCGGTGGAGGACTTCATCTTCGTCACGCGCATGCCGAGCACCACGGCGAGCGCCACCTGCGCGATGCACAGGCCGACGAGGCCGACCATGCCGGTGGTCATGAGGAAGGCGTAGTAGGCGCCGGTGATCTGGCCGAGCACGGCCACCACGGCGGTGACGATCAGGCCGATGGTCATCTCGCCGTAGACCTTGGTCACGGAGACTCGGCGGGCCTGCTCGTAGTTGTAGGTCATGGTGGTGTCCATGGCGGCGGTGCCGCCGCCGGCGGGCGCGTACTGGTAGCCGGCGTTCTGCGGGGCGTACTGGTAGTTCTGCTGGCCGTACTGGCCGTAATCGGCCTGCGCGTACTGCTGGCCGTATCCCGCCTGCTGCGCAGCGTTGTAGTCGGGGGTGTTGTATTGCGGGTTGTATTGCCCGTTATTGCGGGGCTGCTGACCGAATGTCATGATCGCTCCTTTGATTCGTTCCCGACCATAGTAAGGGAACAAAGCTTACGATTTCATGAAAGCATCTTCCGAGAGCGTAAAACGCCGGTTGACAGAGACGATCGGCGGCCTTTTGCCGGATAACGGAAGGCCCTGTTCAACCAAGATCGGCATGAATCCATGTCCGGATGCTCCAAGTCGGTTTCGCAGACAGTTCACCTTGCGAAAGAACGGACTTCCGTTCGCAGTCCATCGACTGCCGTCTTGTGCATTGCCTACGCACAGCCCTGCTGTTTTGCTCCACGGCAACGTCCGACACATGGCGGGGCATAAACAATGGCAACGGCAGTCGCCGGTCTGACGGTGGGCGACTGCCGTTGTCATGTGGATGAAGGGCTCCCCCGTACGGATGTACCGATGAGGGAAGCGGGTGGGCTACTTGGTCAGGTCGTAGATGGTGACGCCGTCCACGGTCTGGGCCTCGAAGTTCTCGGCCACCCAGGAGGCGATCTCGCTGGCGGCGTCCGAGCCGCCCATCTGGTTGCCGCCCATGCCACCACCGGAGATGTAGTAGTGGATGAGCCCCTGCTTGACGTAGCTCTTGAACTGCTCCAGGGTGGGCGCGGGATCGGAGCCGTTGAAACCGCCGATAGCCATGACCGCCTCCTCGCTGGCGAGCTGGTAGCTGGCCGCGTTCTGCGATCCGGTGGTGGCCGCGGCCCAGCGGTATTTGCCGGCGTTCTTCTGGAGCATGGAGACGATCTCGCTGCTGGCGGTGCCGCCGCCGAGCAGACCACCGCCCATGACGCCGCCAGGACCGCCCTGCGGCCGTCCGGTGGAGCCGGAGCTTGAACCGTTGCCATCCGACTGGGTGCCGTCGGAGTCGTCCGAACCGTCCGACTGACCGTTGCCTTGGCCATCGGACTGGGACTGACCGTCACCGGAGCCGTTCTGCTGGGACTGGCCGCTGTCCGAACCGTCCGACTGACCCTGCATGCTCGGTGGCGTCTGTCCGTCGCCCTGGCTGTCAGAGCCGTCAGCCTGGCCATCGGAAGACTGACCATCGGACTGCCCCGGCATGCCCATGCCTCCGGGACCGCCCTGGCCATTCGGGCCGCCACCCATGCCACCGCCGCCGGGGCCACCACCCATGCCGGTGGAGCTGGTGACGTTCGGGCCGGCCGTGACGATGGAACCGGTGTGCCCGGTGGACACGGTGTACACGGTCCAGGCCAGCGGCCCGGCGTACAGCGCCACGGCGGCCATCACGATGCCGACCACGCCCATGACGCCGATCACGCGGTTCACGCCGGCGGTGCGCAGGAAGCGGAAGTCACGCATCGGCACCGCGGCCACGGCCGTGCAGGCGAGCAGCAGTCCGGCGATGAAGCCGACGAACAGCACCGCCACCTTGAGCCACGGCAGCCAAGTGGACCGGCCGAGCAGCTCCACGGCCCAGAACGTGTTCACGAAGACCAGCGCCGCGGCAACGGCACGGGCCCAGAACGTGTCCCTCTTGGACCACAGCCCCATAATGGAGATGGCCACGAGCGCGGCCACTGCGGGGGCGAGCGCCACGGTGTAGTACTGGTGGAAGATGCCGGCCATGAAGCTGAACGTGAGCCAGGTGACCACGAGCCAAGAGCCCCAGGCGAGCACACTGGTGCGACGCAGGTCGGTGCGGCGGCTGTGACGGGCCACGATGAGGCCGATGACGATGCCGGCGAAGGCCAGCGGCGCGAGCCAGGCGATCTGGCCGCCGTACTCGCCGTCGAACAGTCGGCTGATGCCGGTCTGCCCCCACATGCCGCCGCCGTTGCCGCCACCCGAGCCGCCGGGCACCACGGCGCCGTCCTCGTTGCCGGTGATGCGGCCGAGGCCGTTGTAGCTGAACGTCAGTTCGAGGAAGGAGTCGGTCTGGGAGCCTCCGATGTAGGGACGGGAGCCGGAGGGCACGATGACCGTCAGGGCGACCCACCAGCCGGCGGAGACGACCAGCGCGAGCACGGCGACGAGTCCATCCACGATGCGGCGGAGGAACTTGGTGGGCGAGGCCACGAGGAAGGCGAACGCGAATCCGGGGACCACCAGGAACACCTGCATCTGCTTCGTCAGGAAGCCGAAACCGATGCATACGCCGGCGAGCGCCATCCATAGGGTGCGTTTGCGGTTGCCGGCGCGGGTGTCCGGGTATTCGAGCGAGCGCATCACGGCGGCGGTGGCACTGGTCATGAGGAGCACGAGCAGGGCGTCCGGGTTATTGAAGCGGAACATGAGCGCGGCCACGGGCGTGGTGGCCAGGGTGAGTCCGGCGATGATGCCGGCCCAGTTGCCCCACTGGCGTCGGATGGTGGCGTAGAGCACCCAGACGCTGGCCATGCCGCACAGTGCCTCAGGCAGCAGGATCGCGAAGGAACTCAGGCCGAAGATGCGCACGGAAAGTGCCATGAGCCAGATGGATGCCGGCGGCTTGTCCACGGTGATGGCGTTGCCGGAGTCCAGCGATCCCCACAGGAACGCCCACCAGTCCTTGGAGCCTGCCTGGGCCGCGGCCGAGTAGAACTCGTTGGCGTATCCGGAGGCGGTGAGGTTGACGAACATGATGATGGCGGTCAGGCCCATCATGCCGCCGAATCCGATCCAGTCGACCGCGGTGCGGCGTTCGGCGACGTTGGCTCGGACGGTGCGCACGGCGTGCGTGTCCACGAACCGGCCGCCCGGCATGGAGGAGAAGGCGGGAAGTCTGAACCGGCCGTGGGCCCGTGGGGTCGAGGTCGGTATGCTTGCGGTGCTCATAAGGGGTGACGATGTCCTTTCGATTGTTCAGGCTGTTCGCACTATTCGCGCTGTTCGCGCAGCGGGGTCTCAGGCCGCGGCGGCCAGGCGCATGCGGTTCAGGGTGCCGTTCATGCGCCACATGCCCTTCAAATCCTTCTTGACTGTGTCCGGGATGTTGACGGTGGTGCCCGGATCCTCGATCCAGTGGACGGGGAATTCGTACATGCGCATGTTGGTGGCCTGGGCCAGCAGCAGCATTTCGGTGTCGAAGAACCATTCGTTGTCCTGGATGTAGGGCAGCAGGTGGCGGGCGGCGTCCGAGGTCATGGCCTTGAATCCGCATTGCGCGTCATGGAAGGCCGCGCCGAGCAGGACGCGCAGCATGCCGTTGTAGGTGCGGGAGATGAATTCGCGTTTGGCGGAGCGGACGACCTGCGATTCGTCGAACAGGCGGCAGCCGAAGGACACGTCGGCGCCGCCGTAGAGCAGGGAGCCGATGAGCACGCCGGTCTGTGCGATGTCCGTGGAGAGGTCCACGTCCATGTAGGCCACGGTGCGGGCTTGCGATTCGCCCCAGGCGAGCTTCAGAGCGCGGCCGCGGCCCTTGGCGGCGATGCGGATGGCGCGTACGCGGTCCGGGTATTGGGCGGAGAGCCGGGAGGCGATGGACCAGGTGTCGTCCGTGCTGGCATTGTCCGCGATGACGATCTGCCAGGTGTAGGCCCATCCTTCGATCTGGCTGGCGGCCAAGTGGTTCATGAGGGCGAGCACGGAATCGGCGAGCTGTTCCTGTTCGTTGTAGACGGGGATCACGATGTCCGCGTCCACGGTGCGGGGCTGGCCGACGCGCTCCGCGATGGCGGAGGCCGGACCTCCGGTGATCGTGGAGGCGGGTGCCGGGGTGGGGTGTGCGGTGGAAAGGAGCTTGTCGTGGCCGTTCGTGGCCAGGGGCTGCGATGTCGCGGCAGCGGGCGTTGCGGTTGCGGTGTTCATGACTCTTATGAAACCGCCGGTTTCCTAGCGCCGTCTTAGCCGTACGTGAAGCTTTTCGGGCAGTCACGGAAAAACGGGCTCCACGTTTCCTGAATACCTTCTGGAAACGTGGAGCCCGTTACTTCGCTGCGGGACAAGCCGATACCGGCAATCCCGAGGCTTCTCACATGGGAGAAACCGATAGCACAATAGGTCAGTCGTTGAGATGCTGGATGGCGTAGTCGGCTTCCTCGGCGGTGAACTTCTCGCCGTACTCGCTGGTGAGCTGGTCGCGGATCGCCTCGGGGGACATGGCCATGGTCTCCTGGTAGCTCTTCGCCTTCGCCAGCGCGTTCGCGTTCCAGTCGGCCTTGACGTTGTCGACGGCGTACTGGGCGGCCTCGGCGGAGAATTTGCCGCCGTACTCGCTGGTGAGCTGGTCGTAGATGCCCTGCTTCGACATGTGCATGGTGTCGGAGTAGGACTTCGCCTGGCGTAGGGCGGACTGGTAGTCGGCGGGGACCTGCGGGGTCTGCTGGGCGTCGTTCTGCCCGGTTTCGGTGTCGGCGCCGGTGTCGGATTGACCGTTGTCGGTGGCGGACTTGTCGCCTTCGGCGTCGGACTTGGGACTCTGGCTGGTGGTGTTCTGCGCGGACTGGCTACTGGTCTGGCCGGAGGTGCCGCCCATCTGGCTGCCGATGGCGGCGAGCAGGACGACGACGATCACCCAGAACCACCATCGTTTCCATATCGGCTTCTTGGCTTTGGCGGGGACGGGTTGGGGCTGTTGCCGGGGCTGTTGAACGGGTTGTTGGGTGGTTGGCGCTGTCATGGCTTCTTCCTTCTTCGATGGTCCCCGAGATCAGCCGCATGCCACGGAATCGGCACGGGCTTGGGACGATGTCAGGTGTCCCTTGTGACGCTACCGAATCGCGGACCGTACCGTCAGTGGACGAACGGCCATTCCCCGTTGCCCTTTCGGGCAGGGACGGACGGCATAGGGTGCCCGCATGTCCAGTGGCGCCCGGATGCGGGCCGCCATACAGTGGAAGGCATGACGAATCCGCAACGCTCCCCCATGCCCGCGCCCGGCGGGGCCGGACGGCACGGCCGCACGTTCCGCGACGGCGACGGCACTGACGGCGACACGGTCCGTGGCAGGGCCGCGGACATGGACGATGTGCCGGTGAAGACCCAATCCTGGTGCACGGCGGTCATGGTGCCGCTGGCAAGCTTCATGTGCCTGGCGCAGACCTCGTTCTTCGCGCAGAACTTCGAGCAGAACTCCGCGGGCTTCGTGCTCATGGTGCTGTGCTCGCTGGTGGCGCTGCCGTCCGGCTTCCTGCTGCTGGCCCGGGCCGAATATCCGGAACCGACGTTCTGGATCGCCTGCGCGCTGGTGACGGTCTTCCCGTTCGATTCGCTGATCGTGCTGATGGCCCTGACCGCGTTGCTGGCCAGGCGTTCGGACCGGAAGGTCGCCGTGCGCTCGGCAATCGCAGGCACGCTGGTGACGGTGTGGTCGCAGGTACGCGATGCCCTGCAGCAGCCGGAGGCGTCGATCTGGCATGTCATCTTCGCCAAGCCGAATACGGGTGGGGCCACGGGCGAGCCCATGGTCATGCTGGCGCAGGAACCGACCATCATCATCACAGCCGTCGTCACGGCCCTGGTGGCCGCGGCCATCGCCATCCTGACCGGTCTGCATATCCGCTCGCGGGCCCGGCTGCGCACGGCGAACGCGGTGGCGAGCGCGGCCACCGACCATGCGGCAACGCTGCAGTCCGACCTCAACAACCAGCAGCTGGCGGACGCCATCGCCGCCGAGGCCCATGACACGCTCGCCCATTCGCTATCGCTGATGGCGTTGAACGCCAGTGCGCTCAAGGCCGAGGCGGACAAGCTGGGCGACTCCCCCGAGGCGCGCGCCCTGGCCGGCAAGGCGGAGGACATCCGCAGGCAGTCGGCGGGCGCGTTGGACGAGGCGCACGCGATCATCGACATGCTGCGCAACCCGCAGCAGGCGTGGGAGCAGCTGGCTCCGAGCGACGACACCTCGCTGACACGCGAATCGCTGGATACGCTCATCGCCGACGCACGCAACTCCGGCACGCAACTCAACACATGGATCGACATCCAGCAGCTGAGCGGCCTGGACGAAACCATCGGCAAGGTGGCGTACCGGGCCGTGCAGGAGGGACTGACCAACGCGCGCCGCCATGCGCCGGGAGCCCCGGTGTCCCTGGAGATCACGGCGGGACCGGCCGCGGGCGTGCATCTGCATATCAGCAATCCGATGACGCAGACGGGCTCCACGCATGGCGCCGGACTGCCGGGGCTTGCCGCACGCGCGCAGTCGGTGGGCGGCCAGTGCCGGTACGGCGTGGACGAGCGGCACCTGTTCCATGTGGACGTGCGGCTGCCCTGGCGTGGCTAAGATGGCTAGAGTGAAAGAGCAGAGCGAGGCATCGAAGACGGTTACGGATACGGCACAGGCCGTCGGAGTCGGAGTCGCGCACAGTTCCGATGATCGTTCCGCAGGTTCCGGGCATGGCACCGGCCATGCGGCAGGGCCGGGCGGGCAGTCCGGGGCTACAGGGCCGATCCGCGTCAGCGTCATCGATGACGACCCGATGATCTGCCAGGCGATGAGCCTGATTCTCACCGACTATTCGAACGGCAGACTAGTCGTGGCCTCCACGTCCACGGACGGCGAAACGTGCGTGCGCCGGGCGGCCGAGGAACGGCCGGACGTGGTGCTGATGGACATCGCCATGCCGGGCGTGGACGGCATCGAGGCCACGCGGCGGCTGCGGGCGCTCCCCCATGCGCCGCATGTGCTGATCCTGACCTCGCTGAGTCCTTCGGGCACGGTGGAACGGGCCATCGAGGCGGGAGCCGAGGGATTCGTTTCGAAAACGGATGCGCCGGACGAGATCATCCGCCGCATCATCGGGGTCACGGAGGGCGCGCCGCAGTTCAACACGGCGAGCCAGCGTCAGCTCATCGACGAATTGAGCCGGACACGATCGCGCATGCGTCGGGATGAGGCGCGCGCCCTGCTGGATTCGTTGCCGGAACGTGAGCGCGAGGCGGTGATGCTGGCCGCCGAAGGCTACACGAACGCGGAGATCGCCTCGCGGATGTTCATTTCCGAGCGGACCGCGAAGGCGCACCTGTCCTCGGCGGCGGATCGGCTCAGTATGGGCCGCGTGCAGATGGCACGGCTCGTGGAGCGGGCCGATCTGCCGGCGCGGCTGTAACGGCGCTGAGACTGCTCTCAGCCATCTTTGTCGTCTGCTCCTCTGAGACGGTGAGCAAAAAGCAACCGGTTCCGGTTGGACGAAGCCGTTGTCGTTATCAGTCTGAGCCAGACGACTAGACGATACGGCTCCGTATCACTGGGCCTTTAAGCGGAACTGCTTCCAGATGTCGCTGAGCTTCTGACCGTTGGAGGCGCGCTTCCACACGTCCAGTCCCCCGCCGCGACGTCCGCCGGCTGCGGCACGGGCCGCGGCGGTGGGCGTGGGGTATTCGGAGCCGTCGTCCAGACGAAGCCGTCCGTTCTCGGTGACGGTGGCGTACCAGCGCTCGCCCTTGCGCGGGCGGTCCCAGACCAGACGCTCGCCCGGAGTCAGGAGCCCGGCCTGGATCACCTGGCGGATGGTCACGCGGCGAGAACCCCGCACGGCCTTGGACGTACCCTGCTGCAGCTCGGCGAGCGGCTGCGCGGTCAGGTCCTTGTTGTTCGCGTCGTACCGGATGCCCCAGTATTCGACGATGAGCCGGATGGTCTCCTCCTGCCGCCGCTCCAGCATGGTGGGAGTGCAGGCGTCGAAATGCTCGAGCTCCTTGGTGAGGGGGAAGCGCTGGGAGTCGGCGCGCAGCAGCATGCGGTCGCGACGCGGCAGGTATTCGCCGAGCCTGTCCAACTGGTCGCCGGGTCCCTGGACGAGCGCCATGTTGCCGAGACGGTACATCCAGAAATCGTGGTTGTCCTGCGTCCAATCGGCGAACGATGCGGCGCGTTCGATGTCCAGCGGCATGATCGGCAACGCGCTGAACCGTCGCGGGCGCGGCAGCGGGGCCCCGGCCAGCTGTTCGTTGGCGCGAATGAGCAGCAGACGGACCAGATCGCCGTCGCCCTGCATCTCGCCGTGGAGACGGACCAGCGCACCCTCGCGATCGGCGTCGCCCACGCGCAGACCGTTGATGCGCTCCACCAGGTAGCCCTTGTCCAGATCACGCACGGCGGCGTTCGCGAAACCGCGGCGTTCCAGCGTGCCGGTGCGGTTCAGCGTGCGGATGCCGGTCACTTGTTCCAAGGCCTTGAGGATGTCCAGCAGACGTTGGCCGTCATGCGCGCCGAGCGCCTCGAGCGTCATGGTGCGACGGGCCGAGCGCGCGCCGCGCTGCACGAACGGCGAGACGTCCGGGTTGCCGAGTTCGCGGTACGAATGGACCAGCGCCCACATGGCCACGGGCTTCCATTCGTGGATGCGGTAGTCGTTGAGCGCCTCCAGACCGTGGCGCACCTCAGGCGGCAGGATGGTCTCGCCCGGACGGTCGATGATGCGCCAGGCCATGGCGTAGGGGGCCAGCACATCGTTGATGAACGAGGCGGTGGTGCCGGTGTTGAGGTACGGCTGGAGCACATCGGCCAGGAAGTCCTCGATGAGCTTGTCCGTGGCGGGCTGATGGGTGAGGATGAGATGCAGGTATGAGAAGAACTCCTCGATGGTCTGAGGGTCGTCGCCGAGCGGGTCCACGATGTCGTCCCAGCGGGCGGCGTAGGCATCGAGTTCGGCGGCGGCGAGGCCGGAGGTGGCGCGCGCCTTGAACACGTCAGACGGGGTGAGCGGCAGACCGCGCATGTTCATCACGTCGAAGATGCGGTGCGCGCCGTCCAGGTCGTCCGTGGTGACGATGACGAGCGTGACCTCGTTGACCAGGTACTGGGCGAAGCGCTGGCGTTCGGACGGGCGCCAGTTGGAGATCTCGTCGTATGTCTTCTTGATGTTGTGGACGATGTTGCGCTGGGCCGCCGTGGCCAGGTCGTCGTCATTCATGTCGAACACGGATTCGAGGTTGTCCTCCTGCACGTGCTCGCGGAAGAACGCGGCGTCACGCTCGCGCAGGGTGAGACGGGGTTCGTTGATGATGCCGCGCAGTTTGTCGCCGGGTTCGACCAGCAGCGCGTCGAGCTGGCGCATGAGGTCCGGATCCTGTTCCAGATCGCGCAGCACGGCGATGATGATGGACAGGGAGACCAGGCGCTGTTGGCCGTCGATGACCATATACCGGTTCTCCGACTCACGCACCAGGATCAGCGAGCCGAGGAAGTACGGCGTGCCGGGCGTGGCTGAGGCGTCCTTGAGATCTCCCACCAGTTGCAGGATGTTCTCCGGCTTCCAGATGTACGCCCGCTGGAAGGACGGGATGGTGAACCGGAAATCGGGGGTGAACACCTTCCCCAGCGGCAGTTCGTTCGCTTTGATCGCCATATTGATCGCCCCTTCGTCGCCGGGTGTCTTGCTCGTCCGTTCGTCCTCGCCCCGGCTTCTCCAGCCTACCAGCGTTCGGTGCGACGTGCCGGGTGCGGCGGGTGAAGGCACGGAAAGGACTCGTCTCGGGCTCCCCCCTCAGTCGCTTTCGGCGGCAGTTCTCCTCAGAAGAGGGGAGCCGGAGCGGTCGATCTCGGATTGGATTGGTCGGGCCAGTTATGCCCGGCCTTCGTAGAGATAGAAGGATTCGGTGTTCGGCTCGCCAGGGGCCGCGTTGTTCCGGCGGCGCGTGATTTCGGCCGCGCGAGTGAGTCCGCGATGCTCGTAGAAGCCGAAGTTGCAGGTGGTGTCGGTGAACAGGAAGTAGTCATGGATGCCCTGTTCGCGGAAGGATTGCAACAGGGTGTCGAACAGGCGCGCGCCGAGGCCGAGCCCGCGGGTCTGCGGGGCGGTGACGAACAGGACCACTTCGGCGGGCAGGTGATGGCCGGACATGCGGATGAGACGGCGTTCGATGGCGTGGATGCCCAGCAGATAGGCCACGTTCTCACGCCCGTCGGCGGACAGGAGCTGCGCCGGCAACAGGCCCAGGTACCGGCGGTAGTGCGCGTTCCATGGGCCGCGGGTGTCTCGAGCGTCCACGCGCCCGAGGATCATGCCCACCGGTTCGCCGTCCGCTTCCGCCACGAATGCGGCAGTGGCGCGGGACAGACAGTATTCCCAGTCCGCCTGCGCGCCGAGTCGGCTCGCCCGTTCGTCTTCATCGACGTACCAGGCGTGCCGCACCAGTTCGACAAGCGCCGGATAATCGTCACGACGCAACGTGCGAATGGTAATGGAATCGTAGGTTTGAATTGATTGTGCTGCGATATTCGTAGTACGTGAAGTCATGATGCTCAATTATGAGCATCAGCACCCGACATCGGCATACCACGCGAAGTTCCCCGTACGACAGCAATGCCCCGGCACAGAGCACACTCACTCGAAGTCCCTCGGAAGCCCCACTCAATCGCCAACGGTCGGACAGAAACACTATGTTCAGGTCTCCGTCCACGGAAAAAGACATTGCCGGCTGCCCCAGCGGACGTTTTTCGCCCATAATTCAATCCGCGGGGCAGCGCCCTAATGAGAGGGTATTCGCCGGATTCTCGAAAAACGTTGGAATGACGCGGTTTATCCGAATCCGCCAATTGCCCCGACGGGGTCTTTTCGCTCCGAAACAGCCCCGTGTGGCAATGCTGCTGCCCCGCCATGTCATATTGCCGAGAAAAACCTCCGCCGGGGCGGGATATCGTGCCACGACACCCCACGAATCGACGCAATCCCCTCATCGGGGCGGAACACGAGCCGCATAAGCCGGAATTACGGCGGATGCCCCAGCGTCGCCCACGGAGCAAGGCGCTCCTATCCCCCGGCCATCACCGATTCGGCTTCCTTGGATTCGCGGCAACGCCCTATCGCCTTTTCCAAGGGCATGGGGACGACCGAAAAGACGAACCGCGCCCCGGCCAGAGTCAGATGTCGCGCAACGTTGAAAGCGTATTCCGCCTTGGACACCTCATCGGCGAGGTTGGCTCCGGTGAGCGTGATGACGACCCATCCACGGTTGCGCAGCCACTCCCGTTTCTCCTGATCACGCCTCCACTGCATCTTGTCGGTACGATGCTGGTCGCCATCGTATTCGACACCGATGCGATATTGCGGCCAAGCCAGATCAAGCGTCATCGCCGCACCCGAGGCGAACCGCGCATCGGGAACCGCATATCCCGTACGCGGCATCGGAATGCCATGCCGCAATAGGATGAGTCTGCTTTCGCTCTCCTTGGGAGACGCCGCACGTTCCTCAAGGATCGTCATCACACGCATACATCGGGGTTTTCCCTTGAACGGCGGCAGCCCGGTAACGGTCTCGACGAAATCGCGCCTGATCTCCGACGCATCGCGGCCGCGGGCCAATGCCGGTTGGCTCGTGATGGCGTGCAGTATCGAATCGCCAAGCACAATCAGTGATTCCAACGTCAGGTACGGGGCGAGCTGAGCCCACGTATGCGCCAGCTCAAGCGCATATACGCGAGATCCGATACGCACATTGCTGGCGGAAGGCAACGGTTTCCATGCATGCGCCCGCAGGTCCGAATGATTGACCCGTATCCGGCGATCCTTGCTGCTGGAAGTGACATGCAAATCATCGGCATTGATGCCGCACTCCGACGGGACGGGTACGGATTGGAGAATCAGCGATGTGGTCATGCCGAACAGCAATGTCCGGCCGCATCGCCGGGCCGCCTCCGAGCAGCGCGACAGCATTGCGGACTTTTGCCGGGCAAGATCGTCCTTCATGGACAGGGATGGGATGGATGCGCCACCCGCGGAAGGCGTTTCGTAGTCGGATCGAAAGATCGGATTCGATTCGAATGAAGATGCATTGACGTTCATGGAGGCAACCGTAGCCACGGCGTACGGGAACTCGTGCGCAGTACGGCTTATGTGGCTCCATCTTGCGCCACGGTTGGCGTTATGACGCACAATGATGCCGATATGGACGAGGAATTATGTTTCCCTGACACCTATCGGCATCATGACAATGTGACTATCTCAGTGTGGGTTTTCGGTGGGCTCGAACAGGCGTCCGAACCCACCGGGTTATCGGCCCAGCACAATCACGCCACGTAGAGGGAGGCGGGGTAGGTGAGGTAGGAGATCTCGTCGAGCTGGTCGGCGGTCACGTAGCCGGCGGGGGCGTTGAGCACGTCCGGGATGCGGTTGACGATGGTGGCGCAGGTGTGCTCCACGGTGGCGGGCTTGACCACGTGGAATTCCACGTCGGGCTCGCCGGCGATGGTCCAGTCGCACATGTCGCCGTCGTCCGGGCCGTAGACCTTGCCGATGCAGGCGGTTTCCAGCGTGATGCCCTGGTTGGTTTCCGTGGTCACCACGGCGGACATGCCCACGCACTTGCCGGCCGGGATCGTCTCGCCCATCGTGGCGGAGTAAACGTCCTCGTCCAGGATGTAGGGCACGGACTTCTGGCTCTGGGAGCGGATCGTCAGGCCGAGCTTCTGCGCCAGTGACTCGTTGGAGTTCCACACGTAGGACGGCACCACGGTCTCCGGGTGGGCCAGTTCGGCCTCGAACTCCTCCGGGGTCAGGCCGCAGCCGTGCGCCTTGGCGAGCGCCAGACCGTAGTCCTCGACGTTGTAGCTCACCGCGCCGGTGATCTTCTTGATGGTGTGGCAGCCGGCGGCCACCTGCGCCACCATGTTCACCCAGAAGATGTCCTGCATGCCGGAGCCGAGCATGGTGGCGCCGGTCTCCTTGGCGATGCGGTCCAGACGGTTGGTGACGGCGGGGCTGGTGGTCCACGGGTAGATGCATTCCTCGCAGGTGGTGATCACGCTGATGCCGCGGGACAGACACTGCTCACACATCTTGGCGATCTCGTCCTCGAAGCTGAAGAGCGTGACGACCGCGATGTCCGCGTCGCACTCGTCCAGCACGGCCTCGGCGTCGGAGCGGATCGGCACGTTGATCGGGCCGATGCCGGCCCATTCGCCGGCGTCCATGCCCACGACCGCAGGGTTCACGTCGATGGCGCCGACGATCTGGATGCCCTTCTCATGCATGTAACGGATCGTGTACTTGGACATCTTGCCGCAGCCGTACTGAATGGCCTTGATTGGTTGCATACCGCATACTCCTTTGCGTCGTTGCTGGAACAGTTGCGTCGGCCCCGTCATTGCGGGCCGACCAACGATTTCCTACTGTAGTGCGACTATGTTGCGAAATCACTGGAAATGTTACGTCGGAGTGTCGGAAAACGGAATTACATACCGATTCTGTTGCGGAATACGTTGTTTCATGCCAATAACGGAATGCATCCTTATGTATACCTACCCCTCAGTCGGCCACGCCGCCAGCTCGTCCTGCAACCAACGACGAACTCCGTTCGCGTCCTATTGGCTCGGCTGTCGCCTCGCACATTGCCTACAAACAGCTCTGCTGTTTGCTTCACGGCAATGTCCTGACAAGGGGAGCCCGAGGATGGGGCCCTGCCGGTTTTGGTTTTACCAGAGCCATGGCAAATGCTCCGCAAATACGGCGAGGGCCGGCACCCGAATCGGATCGGATGCCGGCCCTCGTACGATCTCGCCCTCGGCGAACCTACTTCATGAGGTTGCGCAGGACGTACTGGAGGATGCCGCCGTTGCGGTAGTAGTCGGCCTCGCCGGGGGTGTCGATGCGGACCACCGCGTCGAACTCGGTCTTGGAGCCGTCCGCGTGCGTGGCGGTGACGTGGACCGTCTTCGGGGTCATGCCGTTGTTGAGCTCCTCCACGCCGGCGATGTCGTAGGTCTCGGTGCCATTGAGGCCCAGGGACGTGTAGGACTCGCCTTCGGGGAACTGCAGCGGCAGCACGCCCATGCCGATGAGGTTGGAGCGGTGGATGCGCTCGAAGCTCTCGGTGATGACGGCCTTGACGCCGAGCATGACCGTGCCCTTGGCGGCCCAGTCGCGCGAGGAGCCGGTGCCGTATTCCTTGCCGGCCAGCACCACGAGCGGCGTGCCCGCGGCCTTGTAGTTCAGGGAGGCGTCGAAGATCGTGGACGGTTCGCCGGTGGTGAAGTCGTAGGTGAAACCGCCGGGCGTGACCTCGTTGCCGGTGGAGGCGAGCAGCTGGTTGCGCAGTCGGATGTTGCCGAACGTGCCGCGCACCATGACCTCGTGGTTGCCTCGACGGGAGCCGTAGGAGTTGAAGTTCTTCGGTTCCACGCCGCGTTCGGTCAGGTACTTGCCGGCCGGGCTGGACGCCTTGAACGCGCCCGCCGGGGAGATGTGGTCGGTGGTCACGGAGTCGCCGAGCAGGGCGAGCACGCGCGCGCCGTGGATGTCCGCGACAGGGTCCGGCATGGCCTTCATGCCGTCGAAGAACGTCTGCTTGCGCACGTACGTGGACTTCGGGTTCCAGGCGAACAGCTCGCCTTCGGGCACGTCGAGGCCCTTCCAGCGGCGGTCGCCCTCGAATACGGAGGCGTAGTCCTTGAGGAACATCTCGCGGCTGACGGTGCCGTCCACCACGGCGGCGACCTCCTCGTTGGTGGGCCAGATGTCCTTGAGGTAGACATCGTTGCCGTCCTGGTCCTTGCCCAGCGGCTGGGTTTCGAAGTCGAAGTCCATGGTGCCGGCGAGCGCGTAGGCGATGACGAGCGGCGGGGAGGCCAGGTAGTTCATCTTGACGTCCGGGCTGATGCGGCCCTCGAAGTTGCGGTTGCCGCTCAGTACGGCGGTGACGGTCAGGTCGTTGGCGTTGATGGCCTCGCTGATCTCCGGCAGCAGCGGGCCGGAGTTGCCGATGCAGGTGGCGCAGCCGAAGCCGACGAGCTGGTAGCCGAGCGCGTCGAGGTCGTCCTGGAGGCCGGCGGCCTTGAGATAGTCGGCCACCACCTGGGAGCCCGGTGCCAGCGAGGTCTTGACCCACGGCTTGGGCTTAAGGCCCTTGGCATGCGCGTTGCGGGCGATGAGGCCGGCGGCGATCATGACGGACGGGTTGGAGGTGTTGGTGCAGGAGGTGATCGAGGCGATGGCCACGTCGCCGTTGGTCAGGTCGAAGTCGCCGCGGAAGTCGGTGGACACGGCCACCGGTTCCTTGACGGTCTTCTCGGTCTCGTAGGCGGGCAGCGTGTCCTCGAACGTCTTCTTGGATTCGGACAGGACGATGCGGTCCTGCGGGCGCTTCGGGCCGGCGATGGACGGCACCACGGTTCCGAGGTCGAGCTCCATGTATTCGGAGTATTCGGGCTCCACGTAGTCCGGGTCCTTGGCGTCGCCCCACAGCTTGTTGGCCTTGGCGTAGGCCTCGACCAGGGCGACCTGCTCGTCGGAGCGGCCGGTCAGGCGCAGATAGTCGAGCGTGACGTCGTCGATCGGGAAGATGCCGCAGGTGGAGCCGAATTCGGGGCTCATGTTGCCGATGGTGGCGCGGTTGGCGAGCGGCACGGAGGCGATGCCCTCGCCGTAGAACTCCACGAACTTGCCGACCACGCCGTGCTTGCGCAGCATGTCGGTGATGGTCAGGACCACGTCCGTGGCGGTGACGCCTTCGGGGATGGAGCCGGTGAGCTTGAAGCCCACCACGCGCGGCACGAGCATGGAGATGGGCTGGCCGAGCATGGCGGCCTCGGCCTCGATGCCGCCGACGCCCCAGCCGAGCACGCCGAGGCCGTTTTCGGTGGTGGTGTGCGAGTCGGTGCCGACGCACGAGTCGAGATAGGCGAGTTGGCGGCCACGCTCCCCCGCCTTGGTCATGATGACCTTGGCGAGGTACTCGATGTTGACCTGGTGGATGATGCCGGTTCCCGGCGGCACCACGCGGAAGTTGCGGAACGCCTGCTGGCCCCAGCGCAGGAACTGGTAACGTTCGCCGTTGCGCTGGTATTCGATGTCCATGTTGCGCTCGACGGCGTCCGCGATGCCGTACTTGTCGATCTGCACGGAATGGTCGATGACCATGTCCGACTGGACCTGAGGGTTGATGACCTCCGGGTCGCCGCCGAGGTCCTTGACCGCGTCGCGCATGGTGGCGAGGTCCACGATGCACGGCACGCCGGTGAAGTCCTGCATGACCACGCGACTCGGGGTGAACTGGATCTCATGGCTCGGCTGTGCGGCGGGATCCCAGCCGAGCAGCGCCTTGACGTGCTCGTCGGTGATGTTCGCGCCGTCGATGTTGCGTACCAGGTTCTCGACGAGGACCTTCAGCGAATAGGGCAGATGGTCGATGCCGTCGAGATCGGCGATGTTGTAGTAATCGAAGTCCTTGCCGGCCGCGGTGAGGGTGGCCAGTTGATCGTCGCGTAAGGACATGCTTCCTCCGAAATCATGAATCGGCTGTTGATGCCGTTGATTATCCGCTTCAAATGGTACGGGTACGTTACTTTGCCTCTGGCGTGTCGGCTTGAAACGTGAGACAATACGCGGCCCGTTTCGGCTGACTTCGGGGAAGACCACCAAGTAGGAGGAAGGCGGAGGAAGCCATGCTCGAAGGACTCCCCTCAGTCAGCTACGCCGCCAGCTCCCCTCGGAGAGGGGAGCCACAATAGTCAGATATCGACGCCTTATTGACGCAGGAGGCGCGACGCCACACGGCCGGCCAATGGCACGAGCCACAGGCACAGCACGAAGATCACGGCCGAACCGGCGAGTGCGATGAGCGTGGCGACGAGCATGGTCCCGGTGGGCAGGATCAGCGCGAAGAACCGGGCCACGAACGGGATGAACATGCCGATCACGCCGGCCGCCGCGAACACGGCGACCAACGCGCCGCGCCAGCCGTTGAGGGGGCGGGCCACACGGGCGAGCACGAACACGCCCATCACGAACAGGATGATGGCGCTGGTGGCGCGCAGGGCGGACAGGTCGGCCGGGGAATCGACCACATTCCAACCCATGATGCCGGGCAGGAACCAGGCGGCCAGCAGCACGGAGAGCGCGGTGGCCACGCCGCCGGGCAACGCGAAGCTCACCACGCGCTTGAGGAAGCCGGGGATGTAGCGCCGCGTGTTCGGCGCGAGCGCCAGGATGAACGCAGGCATGCCGATGGTGAGCGCGCCGATGTACGTGATGTGCCGGGGCAGGTACGGGTACGGAATCTGCGTCAGGACCACGCCAAGCGAGATGAGCGCGGAATACACGGTCTTGACGAGGAACAGGCTGGCCACGCGCTCCATGTTGGCCATGACCTGACGGCCCCGGGCCACCACGTCCGGCAGGTGGGAGAACTTCGAGTCGACGAGCACCACCTGCGCCACGGCCTTGGTGGCGGGCGCGGCGTTGCCCATCGCGATGCCGAGGTCGGCCTCCTTCAAGGCCAGCGCGTCGTTGACGCCGTCGCCGGTCATGGCCACCACGTGATGCCGTGCATGCAGGGCCTGGACGATGGCCTTCTTCTGGTCGGGCAGCACGCGGCCGAGCACGTCCACGTGTTCGAGGGCCCGTGCGAGCTCGTCGATGTCGCCCGGCAGCTCACGGGCGTCCATCGCCACGGGTTCGCGGTCGCCGGCGAGTCGCACCTTGCGCGCGATGGCGCCGACCGTGACCGGGTTGTCGCCGGAGATGACGCGGCAGCGCACGCCCTGTTCGCGGAACCACGCGAGGGTGGCCTCGGCGTCGGGGCGGATGCGTTCGGCGCACAGGACCAAGGCGACCGGTGTCGCGGTGGGGTCGAGTCGCGGGGTGTCAGTGGAGGATTCGTCCTCTTCGGCTGCTCCCCTCAGTCGCCTGTGGCGACAGCTCCCCTCAGGGAAGGGAGCCGAGTCCTGCTCGGCTTCGTCAACGGATTCGGCCCCTTTCCTCAGTCCGCCGCGCAACGAGTGCGGGCCCGACGCACTTCGGGCGAGCAGGAGCACGCGGTTGCCGTCGTCGGCGTAGGCGTTGACCTCACGCAGGATATCCGCGTAATCGCCGTCGAGTGCGGACAGGATGACTTCCGGCGCGCCCATGATCCAGATGCCGTCCGATTTGGCGACGGCGCTCCATTTGCGGGAGGACGAGAACGGCACGCGCGAAATCACCTCGCCGGGCGCATAGCCCCGCTCCCCCAGTCCGGCGAGCACGGCCTGGCCGGTGCCGTTGGGCTGTTCCTCGTTGCAGCAGTCGTACAGCGCTTGGGCGGCGGCTCGCAGGGATTCCGGTACCTTGCCGGACTCCGCATCCGCGTCCGGCCGGCTGTCGATTCGGCCGTCGGGCAGGCCGTCGGACTGACTGTCGGATGCGTGCGCGTCGCCGGCGCCAAGGCCTGCGCCGCCAAGCGGGATGATGCGGTCGAAAGCGATGCCGCCGTCGGTTATGGTGCCGGTCTTATCAAGATTGAGCGCGTCCACGCGGGCCAGCGTCTCCACGGATTCGAGTTCCTGGACCAGCGTGTTCTTCCGAGCGAGCCTGATCGCGGCGAGCGCGAAGTTCAGGGAGGTCAGCAGCACGAGGCCTTCGGGGATCATGCCCACCACGCCGGCCACGGCGGAGACCACGGCCTGTCGCCATTCGCCGGTGGTCAGTGCCGCATGCCAGCCGCCCACCGTGTGGATCTGAGAGAGGATGAGCAGCACGCACAATGGCACCACGAGAAAGGTCATGAACTTGAGGATCGTGTTGATGCCCTTGTTGAGGTCGGAGACGGTCTTCTTGTAGACCTTGGCCTGCGCGGTCAGCGTGGCGGCGTACGAGTGCGCGCCGACCGCGTTGACCCTGACCAGCGCCATGCCGGAGACCGCGGTGGCCCCGGAACAGATCTGCTCGCCCACGCCGTGACGTACGGTGCGCGATTCGCCGGTGAGCATGGATTCGTCCAGTTCCAGCCCCCAGGTGCGCACGATCAGACCGTCCGCGGGCACCTGTTCGCCCGAACGGATCCAGAGCAGGTCGTCCATGACGATGCCGCTATGCGGGACGGCCACATTCTCGCCGTCGCGGCGTACCAGGAAGTCGGATGCGACCAGGATGGAGAGCCTGTCCAGCGTGCGTTTGGCCTTGAGCTCGGTGACGATGCCGATGCCGGTGTTGATGATGATGACGAAGCCGAACACCGAGTCCTTCCATGAACCGGTGATGAGCACGAGCACCATGGCGGCGAAGATGATGCCGTTGAAGAGGGTGAACACGTTGGCGCGCACGATGTCCGCGAGCGAACGGGATGTGGAGGTCTTCACCGCGTTCGACCGCCCGTCCGCGACCCGTTGGGCCGCCTCCGCGGCGGTCAGACCCTGTTCAGGCACGTGGGGCATGGTGACGGTTGCTGTTGCGCTCATGGCCTTAAGCCTACCGCGGGTCCGTTCGCATTGGGGTTGGGAGCCAAAAATAGTGCTGTCTTCGTCATACCAAGACTGACATGAATCCTGCCGGACTACCCCTCAGTCGGCTTCGCCGACAGTTCCCCTGACAAGGGGAGCCGAGAAATGTTACTTGCCGGTGTTGGTGGTGACGGCGAGGGTGCGGTCGTGGGGCTCGTCACGGATGATGGTCATGGCCGCGTCACTGATGGGGGTGGCCTCGGCGTCGCGGTCGTTGACGGCGAAGGTGGCCGCGTAGAGCAGGTCGTTCTCCGGCACGGCGACGGGGTTGAGCAGCACCACGGGAATGCCGGCGTTGCGCGCGTTGGTGAGGGCGTCGTTCCAGCCCTGGCCGTTGACGTCGGTCACGGTGATGCCGCTGACCACCACGAGTTTGACCGCGCGCGCCACGAAGTCGTTTACGCCCTGCTGGGCGGTGACGGCGGCGGAATCCACCGTCACGGACGGCTCCGTCTCGGATCCGGTCGAGGCTCCCCCGGCCGAGCCAGCGGGGTCGTCGGCGTCCTTCCCTGTCTTATCGGCCTTGGGACTGGTCTGGCCGGCGAGCGAGGCATAGAAGACGTTCATGCCGGATTCGGAGAGGGCGTCGATGGCGAGCTTGTCCGCGGCCGGATCCTCGGAACCCACGAACCCTACGGTGACGTCCGTGATGTGGACCGAGTCGTGGGCGACCGCGGGCATCTCATCCTGCGTGTCTCCGACGGCCCGGCCGGCGGGTGCGCACGCCGTCAGCGACAGCACGGCGGCTACCGCGGCCGCGGCGGCGATCAGGGTTGGGATGCGCGGTTTCATGGGTTCGCTTTCGGTTACGTTCGGTCTCCGCTCAGACTCAATCGGCACGAATGGTGGTGGGCTCCCCTCGGGCGGCTCTGCCGACGGCTCCCCTCTCTGAGAGGAGCCGAGCAGGAAACCGATTCAGGACAGACCCAATACACAACGTAATCGCACGCGATCAGCGGACGAACAGGGCGACGGTTTCGACGTGATGGGTCATCGGATAGATGTCAAAGGCGCGGATGTCCTTGAGCTGGTAGCCCTCGCCGATCAGGGTGGCGGTGTCGCGGGCCAGGGACGTGGGATCGCAGGCGATGTACACCACGGACTTGGCACCGGCCGCGGCGATCTGGCGGCATACCTTGGCACGGGCACCGGCGCGCGGCGGGTCGAGGACCACCACATCCGGCTTGGCGAGGTGGGCCGGCACATGGGACAGCGTCTGGGAGACGTCTCCGGCGCGGGCGTCCACGTCGTTGAGGTTCATGGCGCGCAGGTTGCGCTGGGCGTTCCTGACGGCCACGCGCGCGCCCTCCACGCTGAGCATGCGGGTGCGTTCGCCGGTCAGCGTGGCCAGCGGCAGCGTGAACAGGCCCGAACCCGAGTAGAGGTCCCAGATGACGGGGGCCACGGCTCCCTGCAGCTGGTCGTTGACCAGGCCGATCACATGAGAGCCCAGGGCGATGGGGGCCTGGCGATGCACCTGCCAGAAGCCGTTGGCGTCCACCTGGTAGGTGAACGTGGTGCCGTTGATGGTCACCTGTTCGGTGAGCAGCTGCTCGCCGGCGGTCAGCTCGCCGTCCACGAGCACGGCGTAGTTGTCCTGCATGGTTCCGGCATCGCCGCGCGGTTCGGGTACGGACAAGCGGATCTGCGAACCGGGCTCGTAACCGCCGTCCCAGACGTGTTCGCGTTCGGCCACGTCCAGCAGCGCGCGGGTGGCGAGCGGCATGGTGTCGATGGCCACGCGGTTGTGGGTGCCGCGCCGACGCATGGAGGGACGGCCCTCCTCGTCGGCGATCATCTCGATGCGGGTGCGCCAGTTGAGTCCGCCGAGCTCCTCGTCGCCGGGCATGCGGTCGATGGGCACGGCCACGTCGATATGACCGAGGCGGCTCATCTGTTCGGAGACGGTGACGGCCTTCCACCTGAGCTGGCCGGCAAGCGAGACATGCACCAGATCGGCGCCGCCCACTCCCCCGCCCATGGCGAGCGGTCCGGCGAGCGGCCATGCCGGGGCCACGCGATCCTCGGACGGCTCGATGACCTCGACCACCTCGCCGGTCCAGAACCGGTCGTCGCGGTCGTGCGGCTCATCGAGTTCGATCCGGTCGAGTTCGCCGGGCAGGGCGAATCGGACGAACACCACGCGACCGTCGATATGGGCCACGCAACGGCCCTGGTCGGCGTATCGTTCGATGCGGACCTCAGCTTGCATCGTTGTCCTTTCGGTAGGCGGCCTTGTGACGGTGGAGCGGGGTGGCGATGATGAGATAGCTCACCCAGATCGCCAGCGCCCAGAACGGGATGCCCATGAGCAGGCGGGCCACACCGAGCGCGGCCACATGGTCGGTCAGGTACAGCGGCACCTGCACCAGCAGGCGCAGACCGAACAGGCCCACCCACAATGCGGTGACGATCATGTACGCGCGCTTGAGCTCGGCGTCGTCCATCCAATCGTGGAACCACGCCTTGAACCGTTCGGTGGGCATCTGGCGGATGAACTCCACCACGAAGCCCAGTCCGGGCACGCGGATCAGCAGCGTGACGGACAGCAGCACGGCGTAGATGGCGTTGGTCAGGAAGCCCAGCATGTAGTAGTTGCGGGCCTCATGGCTTTTCCATGCCCAGATCAGGCAGATGCCCACGGCCACCAGGCCGGAGAGCGCGCCCATCAGCGACTGGCGCTGGATGAGGCGCGCGACCACCTGCACGATGGCGAGCACGGCGGAGACGCCGATGGTGAGGTTCAGGTTGTTCGTGGCCACGAACAGGACCACGAACACCACGCCCGGAAGCATGGACTCCACCACGCCGCGGGGGCCGCCGATGGCGTCGATGATGGAGAAGTCGTCCCCCTCGCCGGCGTCCGCCAGTGCCCCCAGGCCGGTGCGTTTCTTGTCTGCCTTGTCTGCCATGGACGCTTAGCGGACCTCGGAGAACATCGGGCCGCGGGACAGGGTGGTCTTGACCTCGGTGGTCTGGTCCTGGCTCAGCGGGCCCTTCGGCTTGTTGTCCGGGATGTCCTTGAAGTGCTCCTTGCCGTTCTCCTCCGCTTCGGCGGCGGCCTTGGCGGCCTTGCGCTCGGCCGGGGCGACGGGCGGGTGCATCGGGATGAGATCGCGCGGGGCCAGCGGCTCCTCGCCGCGCTCCACCACGATGTCCGCGAAGAACTTGTTGAGGGCCTCGGTCTCCGGGCTGTCCGGATCGGTGGCAGCCTTGCCGGAGAAGATGCCGCGCAGCATCCAGCGCGGGCCGTCCACGCCCACGATGCGGGTCTCGACGGTCTTGCCGCCCTTGACGTTCACCGGCAGCTTGAGCTCGGTGCCGAACACGCCCTCGGCCTCGGAGGCGGCCTTGTTGGCTTCCAGCAGGTCGGCGCGCACGTCGTCCCACAGGCCCATGGTCTTGGGGGCGGCGAAGGCCTCGATCTCCAGGCTGGAGGCGCCGTAGGTGATGGTGGAGCCCAGGATCTGCTGGGTGGCGCGGTTGGCCTTGATGCGCAGTTCGATGCCGCGCAGGAACGGCAGGTAGTAGGCGCCGAGATCCAGGTAGTCGTCGTAGTCGGGCACGTCCTCGTCATTGACGTCCCACGGACCGCGCTCCTCGCCGCGGCCGGCGTATTCGTTCGACGGCTCGGCCAGCACGCTCTCCGCGCTCTCGGCCTTGGCGGCGGCGTTGGCGGCCTCGGCGGCCACCTTATCCTCGTCGATCGGCTCCGCTGCCTCTTCGGCTTCCTTCTTGGCCTTCTTCTTGCCGAATCCGAACAGTCCCATGATTCCTCATTTCGTATGACGGTTGCAACCTTGCTAACACTAGCACCCATGCTTAGAGAAAGCTGATTGCACGCCTCGTTCGCGCCGGGGTTTCGTAGGGAGGCCACCATACTATGGCCGCATGATCACCATTACCACTTCCAACGTCAACGGATTGCGGGCGGCCGACCGCAAGGGCATCACCACATGGGCCGGCAGGAACACGCCGAACATCTGGTGCATGCAGGAGGTACGCGCGCCCCAGCCGGACATCGATAGGATCTTCGGCAAGTTCGCCTTCGAATACGCGCAGGCCGGCGCCATCGATTCGGCCGAGGATTTCACGCTGACCAATGAGGTCTGCCGTGTGAAGGGGCGCGCCGGCGTGGCCCTGCTCAGCGACCTGCCGGTGGTCGAGCAACGATACGGTCTGCCGGGACTCACCGAGGATGTGGATTCCGGCCGTTGGGTCGAAACCGACGTCCGCACGCCGCAGGGCTATGTGATCACCGTGGTGTGCGTCTACGTGCATGCCGGCAACACCGATGATCCGCTGAAGATGGAGCAGAAGTACCGCTTCCTCGACACGATGCTGGTGCGCATGGGCGAGCTGCGCGACGAGGCGGCCCACGGCGGCAGGCAGGCCGTGCTGTGCGGCGACTTCAACATCGCGCATACGCCGTTGGACATCAAGAATGCCAAGGCCAACGAGAAGCACGCGGGCTTCCTCCCAGAGGAGCGCGCCTATGTGGACCGGTGGCTGGACGAATACGAGTTCGTGGATGTGATGCGCGATCTGGCCGGGGACATCCAGGGTCCGTACACCTGGTGGAGCCAGCGCGGGCGCGCGTTCGACAACAATGTGGGCTGGAGGATCGACTACCAGTTCGCGACGCCGGAACTGGCGGAGACCGCGCGCGGCTTCGTGATCGACAAGGCGCCGACGTACGAGATACGCTGGTCCGACCATGCCCCGCTGACCATCACGTATGACGTGTGATTTCTGGATGCGGTAGATGCAGCGGCCGGTTATGGCTGGGGTATGTGTTGCCGGACACACTCAAGGCCGTTCGGCCAAGCCTACGGTCCGGCAACACATACCCCAGCCATAACCTTCCATATGGGTAATAACAACCGGCATTCATACCGAACACATACAGGAAAGGTGAAGCCCGGCAGCCATAGTGAGCGGCCATACCGCAAAGGCTCCCCTCGCTGAGGGGAGCTGTCGAACGGAGTGAGACTGAGGGGAGCTACAGTCTACAGTTGAATCGCTACTCCCCTCAGTCAGCTTCGCTGACAGCTCCCCTCGGAGAGGGGAGCCAGAATGACGAGTGAGGCCTCTTCCCGGTGTCGGGAAGAGGCCTCACTCGTCATGTGTTAATCGCGCAATCAGTCCAGGCCGAGCTGGAGCTTGCCGCCGGGGATGGCGTCGAGCAGGTCGCGCGTGTACTGCTTCTGCGGGTGGTCGAACACCTCGTCGGTGGTGGCGTGCTCCACGAGCTTGCCGTGCTGCATCACCACGACCTCGTCGGCGATCTGGCGGACCACGGCCAGATCGTGGGTGATGAACAGGTAGCTCAGGCCCTTTTCGGCCTGCAGGTCGTTGAGCAGGTGGAGCACCTGATCCTGGACCAGCACGTCGAGGGCGGAGACGGCCTCATCGCACACGATGACGTCCGGGTCGAGGGCCATGGCTCGCGCGATGGCGATGCGCTGGCGCTGGCCGCCGGACAGCTCGTTCGGGTAGCGGCCCATGACCGACTGCGGCATCTCGACCATGTCGAGGAGCTCCTTGACGCGGTTGGCGCGCCACTTGGAATCGCCGATCCGGTGGATGCGCAGCGGCTCCTCGATGGAACGGAAGATGGAGTACATCGGGTCCAGCGAGCCGTACGGATTCTGGAACACCGGCTGCACATGGCGGCGGAAGTCCAGCAGGTCCTTGGACTTGAACGTGGAGGTGTCGCGGCCCTCGTAGAAGACCTTGCCGGAGGTGGGCTCGAGCAGGTGGAGCACCATGTTCGCCACGGTGGACTTGCCGGAGCCGGATTCGCCCACGATGGCCAGCGTGGTGCCGCGCTTGACGGAGAAGGACACGTCATCGACGGCCTTGAACATCTCCTTCTTGCGCGGGAGCTTGAACTCCTTGGTCAGGTGGTCCACGGTGATGATGTGCTCGCTCTTCTCGAGCTCGTTCTCATCGGCCACCTTGTGATCCAGCAGGGCGTCGGCGTTCTCGCCGCGCTCCTTGGCGGAGATGATGCGCTGGGAGGCCAGGGACGGGGCCGCGGCCACCAGTCGCTTGGTGTACGGGTGCTGCGGGTGCTGGAGCACCTCGAGGCTCGGGCCGGATTCGACGACCTGACCCTTGTACATCACCACGATGTGCTGGGCGCGCTCGGCGGCGAGACCCAGGTCGTGGGTGATGAACAGCACGGCGGTGCCCAGCGAGTCGGTGAGCATGTGCAGGTGGTCGAGGATCTTCTTCTGCACGGTCACGTCGAGGGCGGAGGTCGGCTCGTCGGCGATCAGCAGATCAGGACGGCAGGCCAGGCCGATGGCGATGAGAGCGCGCTGGCGCATGCCACCGGAGAACTCGTGCGGGAACTGGCGGGCACGGGTCGCGGCGTCCGGCAGACCGGCCTCGGAGAGCAGGCCGGCGATGCGGTCCTCCATGGTGGAGCCGGTCACGTACTTCTTGGCCAGGTACCAGGCCTGATCGTCGGCCACGCCGGCCTTGATGAGGTCGTCGGCCACGCGCCAGCGGGTCTCGGAGCCCGGCACCCACTCGCTTTCGAAGCGGGCCACGGCCTTGTCGAACGCCTCACCGGACACGCCTGCGGCGGTGAGGGCCTTCTTGGCCTCGTCCATCAGGGCGGGCAGGTCCTTGGAGCCGAGGAAGGTCTCGTCGTCGTTGCCCTTGAGCTCGACGGCGGCGTCCTCGCCGGCCAGGGCCTTGGCGAGGGCGGAACGCTTCTCGTGGGCCACGTCCATGTTGTTGGCCTTGAGGGCCTCCTTGACCTGGGTGCCGATGCGCCACACCGGGTTGAGGTTGCTCATCGGGTCCTGGGGCACGAGGCCCATCTTGGTGCCGCGCAGCTTGTCGAACTCGGACTGCTTGGCGCCGGCGATCTCCTCGCCGTCGAGCTTGATGGAGCCGCCCACCACATGGCCGGTTCCGGGCAGCAGGCCCAGGACGGCCATGGCGGAGGTGGACTTGCCGGAGCCGGATTCGCCCACGATGGCCACCCACTGGCCGGGGTAGACGGTGAAGGAGGAGCTGCGCACGGCGTGCACCGGCTTGCCGGTGTCCGTGGTGAAGTCGACGGCGAGGTCCTTGACCTCGAGCAGCGGGCCGTGCTCCTTCTGCATGGCCAGCATCTGTGCCTTGGAGTTGTCAGTCATAATGTTTCCTCTACTCCCTTGCTCAGGCCGTACGGCTCTTCGGGTCAAGGGCGTCCTTGACGGCGTCGCCCATCATGATGAACGCAAGCACGGTGATGGCCAGTGCGGCGGACGGGTAGAACAGCACGAGCGGGTCGGTCTGCAGGTTGGTCTGGGCGCTGGAGATATCGCCGCCCCAGCTCACGGTGGTGGTGGGCAGGCCCACGCCAAGGAAGCTCAGCGTGGCCTCGGCCACGATGTAGGAGGCGAGCGACGTGGTGCCGATCACGATGATCGGGGCCAGCGAGTTCGGCAGGATGTGGCGGAACAGGTTGCGCATCGGGGTGGAGCCGAGGGCCGTGGAGGCCGTGTTGAACTCGAGGTTCTTGGCCTCGAGCACGGCGCTTCGCGCGATGCGGCAGACGCCCACCCAGCCGAAGAGGGCCAGCACGAGCACGATCTTCCAGATGGACTTGGAGGACTTGAACATCTGGAGGACTACGATGGCGCCGAGCAGCATCGGCAGGGCGAAGAAGATGTCGGTGACGCGGCTCAGGACCGCGTCGATCCATCCGCCGCAGAAGCCGGCGATGGCACCGATCAGGGTGCCGATGAGCACGACCATCAGCGTGGAGAGTACGCCGACGGACAGGGAGGTGCGGGTGCCGTAGACCACGCGGGTGTACACGTCGCAGCCCTGCAGGTCGAAGCCGAAGGGATGTCCGGGCTCGGACGGGCTCAGCGAGTTCGCCAGATCGCAGGCGTTCGGGTCCTGCTTGGTGAACAGGCCGGGGGCGATGGCCACGATGATGATGAAGACGATGACCAGGCCGGAGATGATGAACAGCGGGTTGCGGCGCAGGGTTCGCCATGCGTCGGCCCACATGCTGGTGGCCGGGGCGGATTCGTCCACGGAGTCGACGTCCTGAAGCGGGGTCTCCTCGATGGGGGCCACGTAACGGTCCTGGCCGGGCAGGGTTTCCATGAAGTACTCGGTGCCGGGCTCGCCGGACTCGTTGAGTTCGTTTTCGGTGGTGTTGTTTGCCATTTCGTTCACTCCTCCCCTTCTCATGCGTAACGGATACGCGGATCGAGGGCCGCGTACAGCAGGTCGACGACGAGGTTGCACACCACGAAGATCAGCATGAGCAGCGTGACGATGGACACCACGAGGTTGGCCTCGCCCTTCAGGATGGACTGGTAGGTCAGGAAGCCGATGCCGTGGATGTTGAAGATCTGTTCGGTGATCATGGCGCCGCCCATCAGACCGCCGATGTCCTGGCCCAGGTAGGTGACGACCGGGATCAGGGAGTTGCGCAGCACGTGGCGCAGCATGACCTGTCCGTTGGACATGCCCTTGGCGCGGGCGGTGCGCACGTAGTCCTCGGCGATGTTGGAGGAGATCTCGGCGCGGGTCAGTCGGATGATGTACGCCATCGAGACCGAGCCGAGCACCATGGCCGGCATGAGCAGGTCGAGGACCGTCGGGTCGGCGCCGGCGGTCACCGGCAGGATGGACCACTGGATGCCGAGCAGGTACTGCAGGACGAAGCCGGTGACGAAGGTCGGCACGGAGATGAGGAGCAGGGAGACGATCAGGATGACCGTGTCGTACCACTTGCCCTTCTTGAGGCCCGAGATGATGCCGAAGGTCACACCGAAGATGGCCTCGAACACGAACGCCATCAGGCCGAGCTTGATGGTGACCGGGAAGGCACGGGTGATCTCGTCGAGGACGGGCTGGCCGGCGAAGGTGTTGCCGAAGTCAAGGGTCAGCGCGTTCTTCAGGTAGATGAAGTACTGAATGATGAACGGCTGATCGAGGTGGTACTCTGCGCGGATCTGGGCCGCGACGGCTTCGTTGACGGGCTTGTCTCCGAACATGGCCTTGACGGGGTCGCCAGGCAGCAGGAAGACAAGCGCATACACCAGAAGCGTCGTGCCGAGAACCACGGGGATCATCTGCAGAATGCGTCGCAGAAGATACTTACCCATAACGGTTGCTCCTTATTTCATGAACCGGCCGTCAGGACACAGTGCACCCTTGCCGGTCGACAAATACTCCGATAGTCTACCCCATGCCCTGACGGAGGTGTGTAAACTCCCGTTAACTCGGCCGATTATTAGGCGTAAGCGACGTTGTTTGGCCGGTTTCGGCAGAGCATATAAGCATATGAAAAGGCTCTGTTAAACCAAGATTGACATGAATTCCGCCGGACTACCCCTCAGTCGGCTTCGCCGACAGCTCCCCTGACAAGGGGAGCCAAGAATGGTGTAACAGAGCCCATGAAAAAGGGGCGGGGATCATATGATCCTCGCCCCTTGGAATTACCGAACTACCGTCCGATGCTCAGATGAGTCTCGACTCACTTCTTGGACATCTCGGTGTAGGTCGGGAGGTTCTGCCAGTCGAAGCCGAAGCCGGACTTGACGGACAGGGAAGCCACGCCGTTGGCGTTGGAGTAGTACAGCGGGATGGCCGGCAGATCCTTGAGGAGGATCTCCTGGGCCTGCTGGTACAGCTTGTTGGCCTCGTCGGTGGTCTTGGCGGCGGCGGCCTGCAGGCACAGCTGGTCGAAGGCGGAGTTCTTGTAGTCGCCATCGTTGGAGCCCTTGCCGTCGGCGGCGGCGGTGGAGTACAGCTGCCACAGGTAGTTCTCGGCGGACGGGTAATCAGGCTGCCAGCCGGTACGGAAGGCGCCGGTCATCTGACGGTTGGTCACCGCGTCGCGGAACTCCTGGAAGGTCGGGATCGGGTTGGTGGCGGCGTCGATGCCCAGGTTCTTCTTGAGCTGGTTCACGACGGCGTCGTAGATCGGCTTAGCGCCACCATCGGCGTTGTAGGAGAAGGTGAGGGTGCCGGTGTACTTGGAGATGGCGTCGGCCTTGGCCCACAGTTCCTTGGCCTTCTTGGCGTTGAACTTCAGGTTGTCGGAGCCGGTCAGAGAGTCGGAGTAGCCAGGGGTCTTCGGGGAGGTGAAGTCGGTGGCGGCGGTGGCGTTGCCGTTGAGCACCTTATCGATGATCTGGTCACGGTCGATGGCCATGGAGATGGCCTCGCGGCGCAGCTGGCCTTCCTCGTCGTTCTTGAAGTGGTCAAGGGTGGACGGGATGGTGAAGGTCTGGATCACGGAGCCGGCCTCGGAGTACGGCTGGATCTTCTTGTCGGTCTTGAAGGTCTTGGTGAAGGCGGCCGGGACGGACTCCATCACGTCGAGGGAGCCGTTGTTGGACTGGATGTCACGGTAAGCGGCGGTGTCATCGGTGTAGACCTTGAAGGTCACGCCGTCGTTCTTGACATCCTCGTTGCCCTTGTAATCGGTGTTCTTGACGAGCTCGATCTGCTTGTTGTGGTCCCAGGACTTGAACTTGTACGGACCGTTGCCGACCGGGGCCTCGCCGAAGGCCTTCGGATCCTTGTAGAAGGACTCCGGCAGCGGGGCGAAGGCCAGGTAGCCGACCTTGATCGGGAACACGGAATCGGACTGGTTCAGATCCACGGTGAAGGTGGTGTCGTCCACGACCTTGAGGCCGGAGAGCTGCTCGTCACCCTTCAGGCCATCCTTCTGCAGGTCGTCGTAACCCTTGATGGTGGAGAAGAAGGAGGAGCACTTCTGGGCGTTCTTGGCGTTGGCCGTGTAGGACCAGGACTTGGTGAAGGACTCGGCGGTCACCGGGGTGCCGTCCGTGAACTTCCAGCCGGACTTCAGCTTGATGGTGTACTGGGTGGCGTCATCGTTCGGGGTGATGGACTCGGCCACTTCGTTGGAGGCGTTGCCGTCCTTGTCGAAGGAAACCAGACGGGAGAACAGCAGGTCGCCCGGCTTGCCGCCGCCGGTCTCGTTGGTGTTGCCCGGGATCAGCGGGTTCTGCGGCTCGGAGTTGTAGGCGTAGATGATGTTGGAGCCAGCGGTGTCGCCGGAGGCGGTGCTGCCGTTGGAGCCGCCGCAGGCGCTCAGCAGCATGGCCATGGAGCAGGCCATGGCGGCGAAAGCAAGAGCTTTCTTCTTCATTGATTTCTCCTATTTTCCTTGACGTGCGGAACGTTATGTCCCGCCTCATGCGAACGGGGTCAGTTCCCCACGGCCGCATCCACTGCGGCACGCAGGAGGACCAACCCCGTTGCTGATTACTTGTATTGTCGCTCAATTTGCAGACAAGGAGGAAACTTTTTGTTACGTCCATGTAAAATCCATGCCTGTTTTTCGGCTTCATACAGCGTTTACGCAGCCGCGTCGGGTAGTGTCCGCATGTTGGTCAGGCCCGGGGGAACGCCTGCATGTAGCGGGTTTTGAGCTGTTCGACGGAGACGTGCGTATAGCGTTGTGTAGTTTTCAAGGAGGAATGGCCCAGCATCTCCTGGACCTCCCTCAGATCGGCGCCGCCGTCGAGCATATGTGTGGCCGCGGAATGGCGCAGGGCGTGCGGGCTGATGTCCGGCACGCCGGCCGCGCGGGCCTCGCGATGGACCACCTCGCGGGCGATGCGCTGGTTGAGCCGCCCTCCCCTGGCCCCGAGGAACAGGGCGCTGCCCGAACCGGCATTCGCGAGACGGGGCCTGCCCTGCGCAAGCCAGGCGTCAAGCGCGCGCATGGCCGGCACTCCAAAAGGAACGACACGTTGTTTATTTCCCTTGCCGGTGACTCTGATGGTGCGATTGAGCGCATCAATATCGGCGACGTCCAATGCGGCCAGCTCGGCCACGCGAATGCCGGTGGCGTACAGCAGCTCGAGTATCGCGGCGTCACGCAGGGCTTCGGCCCGTCTGTCCGCCGTTGCTCTGGATTCCCCGTCGCACCCGGAATCATGCGCAGCGGAATCGGCGGGCGCAGAGCGAGCATCGGCATCGGCCCGTCGCATCAGCTGTTCGGCCTGCGCTTCGGTGAGCACGGCGGGCAGCGAATCGGGGATGGAGGGCGTCATCAGCGTGGCGGCGGGATCGGTGCGCGTCACCCCGTGGTCATGCGCCCATGAGAAGAACGCGCGAACGGCGACGGTCTTGCGGGCCATGCTGCTTCTGGCGTGGTTCCTGGATTCGACGGCCATCCAGGAGCGCAGATCGTCGAGCGTGATCTCATTCAGGTCCCCCACCCCGCGCCGTCCGAACAATGCCAGGCAGGATTCAAGGTCGGAGCGATACGCTTTCAGCGTATTTTCGGACAGTCCGCGATTGGCTTTCAGATAGGCGACGAACGCGCCGATCGTCTCTTCGAACCGCATATCGCACCGCCTTTCCATCCGACCGTCCCGCACCTGCCCTCCGATAGACTATAGGCACGCATTCGATGGGATTGGGGCAGCATGGCACGGCACAACGCACAGCATAACGTACGGCGAGGTGGACGGAATACGGAGACGGTCGGGAACGAGACCGAACGCGAGGAACGCGATCATGTGGTGGCCCGCGCCGTGGATCTGGTCAAGACCTACGGGGATGCGGACAATCTCGTCACCGCGCTGGACCATGTGAATGTGGAGTTCGAGCGCGGCAGGATGACGGCGATCATGGGACCGTCCGGCTCGGGCAAGTCCACGCTGATGCACTGCATGGCCGGTCTTGACCAGCCCACTTCGGGTCAGGTGTTCGTGGAGGGGCTGGAGGTCTCGGCCATGAACCAGCGGCAGCTGACCCGGTTGCGCCGCCAGCAGATCGGCTTCATCTTCCAATCGTTCAATCTGGTGCCCACGCTTTCGGCCGAGGAGAACATCCTGTTGCCGCTGCAGATAGCCAGAAAACCCATCGACCGTGACTGGTTCGATCAGGTGGTCAGGGTGGTGGGCCTGGAGCAGCGGCTCACGCACCGGCCAAGCCAGCTTTCGGGTGGACAGCAGCAGCGCGTGGCCTGCGCGCGTGCGATGATGGCGCGTCCTTCGGTGATCTTCGCGGACGAACCCACCGGCAATCTCGACTCCCGTTCCAGCCGTGAGGTGCTGGGCTTCCTCAAGCAGTCCGTGGCGGATTACGGCCAGTCGATCGTGATGGTGACGCACGATCCGCGCGCCGCCTCCTATGCCGACCGCGTGCTGGTGCTGGCGGACGGGCATATCACGCAGGATCTGGACCACCCCACCTACGAGCGCATCCTCGAGGTGTTTGCGGACGGCACCGGCGACGACGGGGCGGACGCATGATCCGCATCGGCCTGCGCGACGCCCGCGCGCATCTCGGGCGGTTCGTCATGTCCATCATCGCCATCGCGTTGGGCGTGAGTTTCGTGGTCGGCTCGTTCTGCTTCCGCGAGATGATGAACAACCAGGTGGACCAGATGATGGCCTCGAACTCGGATGCCGACGTGTATGTGCGAGGCAGCAAGGAGCAGAAGGGCGCGGCGGCGACGGATGCCATGGGCTCGTCCGGCTCATCCTCCGGCTCTGATTCCGGCGGTTCCTCCGAGACGAAGACCTACAACCGCATCGACATCTCCCTGACGGACACCATCGCCAAGGTCGAGGGCGTGGCGCGCGCCGAGGCCGTCTACCAAGTCTCGGGTCTGGTGCTGGTGGACAAAAGCGGCAACGCCGTTTCCACGATGGGCGGCGTGACCAGCAGCCTGGGGCTCAAGGACGGCACCTGGCGCTCGGCATCGCTGGTCAAGGGCCGGTGGGCGAGGACCAAGCACGAAATCGCGTTGCATACGTTCGCCGCGGAAACCGCGGGGCTCGAGGTCGGCGACACCACCAAGCTTGTGTATCCGGACGGCGCGGTGGACGTGAAGGTCGTGGGACTGTTCTCCACCACGTCGTCGCAGGCCGGCGCGATCATCATCGGGCTTGCGCCGGAAGTGGCCAAGGATTATTTCCAGCAGCAGTCCGGACAGGTCGGCACCGCCCGCTATCTCGCCGTCTACGGTTCGGCGAACGGCGGGCAGCCGCTCAGCGAGGCGCAGCAGCAGAGGCTCGCGGACCGCATCAACGAGGCGCTGCCGGCCGGCTCGAAGGCCGTGGCCATCACCGGCCAGCATGTACGCGACAGCAACGCCGAAGCCACCAAGAAGGCGCTCGGCTTCGTGCAGCCGCTGATCCTGATCTTCGCGGTGATCGCGCTGTTCGTGGGCTCGTTCATCATCGCGAACACGTTCTCGATGATCGTGCGCGAGTCGATGCGCGGCTATGCGCTGCTGCGGTCGATCGGAGCCTCCCCCGCCCAGGTGTTCGTGACGGTGGTGGTGCAGGCGATCGTGCTGGGTCTTATGGGCTCGCTGATCGGCATCGGGCTGGGTTGGATCATGGTCAAGGGCATCGTGGCGCTGATGGCGCATATGGGCACGCCGATGACCGGATCCTCGAACCCGAGTGTGTCGGATATGCTCGTGGGTCTTGTGGTGGGCGTGCTGGTCACGCTCATCGGCGCTTCCCTGCCGGCACGGCGGGCGGCGATGGCCCCGCCGATCCAGGCGATGAACGAGACGGTGAACCCGGAGAAGCCCGTGTGGCCGCGAGGCGTGGCCGGCACGGCGATGATCGTGTGCGGCGCGGCGTCCTGGGTGCTGTGCTGGCGTATCGCCGCGGCGAACAACGACGGCGTGGCCGTCTCGCCTTGGGGATGGCTCAATGACGCGGCCTCCGCGATGGGCACCGGCTGGCCGCTCGGTGTGGGCGCCGGGCTGGTGGTCATCGGCGTGATCGTGCTCGCCCCGGCGCTGGTGGGGCCCACGAGCGTGGTGCTGGGTTGGATTCCGGCGCATGTGTTCACGGTGACGGGCCGGCTTGCCACCCGTAATCTGGCGCGTGGCAAGCGCAGGACCGCGAATACGGCGGCCGCGTTGTTCGTGGGCGTCGCGATCGTGAGCTGTCTGGGCGTGGTGGCCTCCTCGGCGAAGGCCTCGGTGGCGGGCATCGTGGATTCCGGGCTGAAGTCCGATTTCTCGGCCATGTCCGCATCCGATGGCCGTATTCCGGACGATGCCATCGAGGCGATCCGTAAGACCGACGGCGTGGGTTCGGTCTCGCAGTCGCGCATGCTCATGGGCGTCACGTACGGTTCGGGCGACGATCGGACGCAGGCCATGACGTTCGCCGAGCAGCCGTCGCTGTTCACCAAGGTGTTCGCGCCGGTCACCCATGCGGGAGACGCGGACAAGGCACTGCGCGATGGCGAGCTGGTGGTGGGCATCGCGGTGGCGAAGGACAACGGCTGGAAGGTCGGCGACACGGTGCGGGTCAACGGCCGGCAGGTGGTGGTCGACAAGGAGGCCACCGCCAAGGCGCAGGCCGAATACCAGGCGCAGGTGGAGGCGAAGGTCTCCGGATTGCAGGCCGAGGCCCAGCAGCTGCTCGCCTCCGGGGATGCGGCCGGCGCGCAGGCCAAGGCGTCCAAGGCGCGGCAGGCCGCCGAGGATGCGAAGAACGTGGATCCGAGCACGCTGGTGAAGACGAAGACCACCCTCACGCATGTGAAGGTGCGGATCGGCGCGATCATCGAGAATTCGGTGTATCGGTCGATGGTGCTCATGAACGATGAGACGGCCGGCAAGGTCACCAACGAGTACACGATGTTCACCATCATGCTGTTCGTCAACGCGGCGCGCGGCGAGGATCTGGGGGCGTTGAAAGCGCGGCTCATCAAGGCGGTCAAGCCGTATTACGTGGTGAACGTGCAGGATCGCGAGGAATTCAAGTCCACGATGAGCACGATGGTCGACCAGATCCTGCTGGTGCTCTATGCGCTGCTGGCCCTGTCCATCGTGATCGCGGTGTTCGGCATCGTGAACACGCTGGCGCTGTCCGTGTCCGAACGCACCAAGGAGATCGGCCTGTTGCGGGCGATTGGCACCTCGCGCGCCCAGGTACGCGGCATGCTCGGCATCGAGGCGGCCATCATCGCCGTGTTCGGCACGGTGATGGGCATGGTGACGGGCGTCGCGGCCGGTGTGGTGATCCGCGCGGTGTACGAGGCGAACGGATTGAGTTCGCTGAGTGTGCCGTGGGGGCAATTGGGCGTGTTCCTGGCGCTTTCGATCGTGGTGGGTCTGGTGGCCTCGGTCTCCCCCGCCTCACGCGCGTTGCGGCAGCCGGTGCTCGATGCGGTGGCGGCGGAATGATTGCCAGTTCCGTGCGTCGCAACGTGTTCGGAGTAAGGTGGAACTACCGATATCGGGGTGTCAGGGCCGACATCCCGCGTGATTCATAAGGGGGATGATTCCGATGACGTTGCCGAGGCAGATTCCGGTGGGCGCACGCATCGTGGTGCGTATCACCGATGGCGTGGACCCTGCGGACGGGCGCATGAAGTTCCGTGATTTCGTGGGGCATGTGGTGTCCTGGGACGGCTACACGTTGGAGATGGTGCGTGATGCGGCCGCCAACGGCTCCCGCCCGGCCCAGAACGTGACCATCCACCAGGAGCAGATCGCCACGCTGAAGCCGGTACCCGAACGGCCGCACGTGAAACCGCGTCCGTGAGGCATCGGCCACAGGCCGATAGATTTGTTTCGCAGGCTTTGTCTGCTTTTCTACTACCCCTCAGACACGCTTCGCGAGCCAGCTCCTCTGACAAGGGGAGCCGCGATTTTATATAGGCTAGGCTCCCCTTGTCAGGGGAGCCGTCAACCGCAGGTTGACTGAAGGGTAGTAGAAGAGCGTCCTGTCAAGGACGCGGGAGACACAGCATCGGCCGCAGGCCGATTCCTATATCGCGGGGCGAAGCTGGATCACGGCCTGATGGGGGTGGATGAAGCTGGTGATCGCCTCTCCCCTGCGGGCGGAGAACAGGAGCGTCTGCTGCCAGCCGACCTCAGGAATCTCCAACTCGCGTGCGGGAAAATCGGCCGTCGAGGCCAGTGCCGCCTTGTATTTGCGGAACGGGTCGCCTGCGGCGAAGAACCTTCTGACATCCGCCGCGGCCCTGCTCTGCTGCAGAACCCCCTGCGCACCGGCGCCCTGCTCCTGCTCGGCATGCAGCTGGTCGGCCATATCGGTCAGGCGTGCGGCCATGCGGCGCAGCAGCACTTCCACGTTGAGCGCGTCCTCCTCGACCATCGCACGGGTGCGGTCGGGATCGGTCAGGGCCACGCGGGTCATGTCGCGCCAGCAGCCCGCCGCCAATGCGGCCGCCACATTCCGGTCCGGATTGGCCGTCAGCTCGTTGATGAGCGCGGTGGAGACCACATGCGGCATATGGGAGATCATGGCGGCGGCCTTGTCGTGGGTCTCGTCGTCCAGCACGATGATGCGGTTGCCCACGTCTTCGGTGATCAGCGAGGCCACGGCGAAGAACCGGCGGTAGTCCGTCGGCTCGTCCACGGTCACGGCCCACAGGGCGTCGTCATACAGGCTTGGGTCGGCGGCCTGCCAGCCGGACAGTTCGTTGCCGGCCATCGGATGCGCGCCCACGTACCGGTTCGCGAGTCCCGCAGCCTTGACCTGATCGCGGACCATGCCCTTGACGGAACCGACGTCGGTGAGCGTGGTGTCGGGATGCTCGTCGAACAGGGGCTTCAATTCGGCCAGAATAGCGGGCATGGCCTTGAGCGGGTTGCATAGGACCAGCACGTCCGGTTCGGCGGTCATGAGTTCGGCGAGCGTGCTTTTGCAGTAGATGCCGTCGGCTTCCGCCTGCGCGTACGGATGCGGGCGATGGTTCCACGCCACGACCCGGATGCCGCGTCGAGCCAATCGCCTGGCCAATGAGCCGCCGATGAGGCCAAGTCCTACGATGCCGACCGTATCTACCACAACAGTTCCTTTCTCACGATCTCGGTGTGCTGCCATCCTTCCGGCATACGCTCCTCATCGATATGGATGCCGCCCTGGGGCAACATCCACGCATCGACCGGGGGGTTGGGGCGTTCGCGGCGTGGATAGACGGCCAGCGTCTTCATCCAGATGCCCTTCATGGCCAGTATTTCCAGCACTTTCTGGAACCGTGGCTCCCAGGGCGCGGCGTCCAGCGTGTCGATGAAGCTGTAGGTGCCGTCGTGCCCCTTGATGGGGCGGGAGATGAAACTGGTCATGTTCAGTCCCGCGACGCGCAGGATGTCGAGGATGTTCGCCACGACTCCCGGACCCGTGGCAAGCGGGATGAACGTGATGATCGTCTCGAAATCACTGGCATCGCCATGCTGGGCGCGGACGTTGAGTTCCTGGACGACGTCGCGCGGCGCGATGACCAGGAAGTCAGTTCTGGCGCCGTCGAAATCCTGCACATGTTCGCCGAGCACGTCGAGGTCGTAGAGCGTGCCGCAGATGCTGGGGCCGAGCGCCACCTGGCCGGGCTTCAGATCACGGCAGGCGGCGGCGTTGGATGAGGCCGGCTCGGGTTTGAGCCGGTATTCGGCGATGAATCTGGTGCATTGGGCGAGCCCGTGCGGGTGGGCACTGACGAGTTGGCCGGTGCAGTCGTAGATGCCGTGGCCACGCACGGTGAAGGCGTTGAACGCCACGTCCACGCTCACGCGGGCGAAACCTGCCACGTCGGTGGAGTCGATGAGCGCGTCCAGGTTCGGGACCACGTAGCCTTCGACGTTGTTCTCCCAGGCGATGACGCCCCAGCCTTGGCGGAATTGCACGGCGTTCATGATCGCCGGCACATCGGGAAGCGGAATGAGGTCAAAATCTCCCATAGGGGCGAACTGTTCGGCGGCAGTCATTGCCGCCTGATGGGTGAAGGTGCCCTCGGGGCCCAGATAGAAGAGTTTCATGCGTGCCATATCGTTCTATGGTAGCGGGGCTTGGAGTGGTTGCGTGTGAGATGCCCACGACACGCGCGGTCAAAGCTGTGCGAATCCTCGGTTTACGCCTGTGGCGTGGTGTCGCGGGGCGGGATCGTGAACCAGCGGGCGGGCAGGACGAGCATGACCACCTGCACGAGCACGATGCCGTACAGCCAGATGTATCCGGCGTGCTGGGAGAAGAACGGCATATCACCTTGGAATCCGGCCACGATCAGCGCGTTGCCGGAAGTGGTGGCGAGGGCCAGTCCCCATGCCGTGGCGGACGAGGTGATCAGGTGCAGGGCGAGGCCCACCGCACCGAGCCGCGCGCGGGCGCACCATGTGGACAGGATGATGAGCAGGAACGCCAGCGCCAGTCCGTACGGGATGTCGGCCGAAGCGCCCATGCGGTGCGCGAAGGTGCCGATGAATGCGGCGAACGCGCCGGCCAGCATCGTAATCAACGATCTGACCAGCGCGTTCCGCCGATGCGACCAAGGCAATGATTCCACGCTGTTGATACCCATATGTCCCATACTATGTCACAAACACACTGGCTCCCCTCGCTGAGGGGAGCTGTCGAACGTAGTGAGACTGAGGGAAGTTCCTTCGAGATGGCTCCCCTCAGTCAGCTTCGCTGACAGCTCCCCTCAGCGAGGGGAGCCAGAATATACCCAATCAGACTGCTTGGTCTGGTTGTTCTGACGATGCCGAGGCGTTAAGCGGAAAGCCCAGTGGGCTTTCCGTAGCCGAGGTGAGCGGATGCCACCATAGGGCATCCGCGAAGGCAGCGTCGTCAGAACAATCAGACTACTTAGACTGGTTGTTCTGACGACGCTGCTTGGCGCGCCACTTGTACCAGTCCTCGCGGCCGAGGATGATCTTGCGCACGCGGATGGACTCGGGGGTCACCTCCACGCACTCGTCCTCGTTGGCGAAGTCCAGGGACTCCTCGAGGCTCATCTTGATCGGCGGGGTCAGGGTCTCCAGCACGTCGGCGGTGGAGGAACGCATGTTGGTCATGTGCTTGGCCAGCGTGATGTTCACGTCCAGCTCGTCGGGCTTGTTGTTCACGCCCACGACCTGGCCCTCGTACACCGGGGACTGCGGCTCGACGAAGAAGTTGCCACGGGCCTGCAGGCGCTGCATGGCGTACGGGGTGGCCACGCCCTTGCGGTCGGAGACCATGGAGCCGTTCTGGCGGATGGTGATCTCACCGGCCCACGGCGCGTAGCCGGCGGAGATGGAGGAGGAGATGCCGGTGCCGCGCGTGGCGGACAGCAGGGCGGTGCGGAAGCCGATCAGGCCGCGGGACGGCACGGTGAACTGCAGACGCACCCAGCCGGAGCCGTGGTTGGTCATGCCGTCCATGCGGCCCTTGCGGTCGGCCATGAGCTGGGTGACGGTACCCATGTACTCTTCCGGCACGTCGATGGTGGTGTTCTCCATCGGCTCGTTGATCACGCCGTCGATCTTCTTGGTGACCACCTGCGGGCGGCCGACGGTCAGCTCGTAGCCTTCGCGGCGCATCTGCTCGGCCAGCACGGCCAGGGCCAGCTCGCCACGGCCCTGGACCTCCCAGGCGTCCGGGCGGTCGGTGGGCAGCACCCTGATGGACACGTTGCCGATGAGCTCGCGGTCCAGACGGTCCTTGATCATGCGGGCGGTGAGCTTGTGGTCCTTGCCCTCGGTGCCGGCCAGCGGGGAGTCGTTGACGCCGAAGGTCATGGAGATGGCCGGCTCGTCCACGTGGATGAGCGGCAGCGGCTTCGGGTCGTTCGGGTCGACGATGGTCTCGCCGATCATGATGTCGTTCACGCCGGCGACGGCCACGATGTCGCCGGGGCCCGCGGAGGCGACCGGGATGCGGTCGAGGCCCTGGGTGCGCAGCAGCTCGGAGACGCGGAAGTTCTCCAGGGAGCCGTCCACACGGGACAGGCCGTAGGTCTTGCCCTTCTCGAGGGTGCCGTTGTAGATGCGGACCAGACCGAGTCGACCGAGGAAGTCGGAGGAGTCGATGTTGGCCACGTGGGCCTGCAGCGGGGCGCCCTCCTCGTATTCGGGGGCGGGGATGTTGGAGATGATGGCCTCGAACAGCGGCTCGAGGTTGTCGTTGTCCGGCATGCCGCCGTCCGCCGGCTGGTTCACGGAGGCGTAACCGGCCTTGGCGGCGCAGTAGATGACCGGCATTTCGAGCAGCTGGTCGAGGTTCAGGTCGATGCCCTCGTGCTGCACGTCGTCGGCCAGGCCGAGCAGCAGGTCGGAAGTCTCGCCCACGACCTCGGAGATGCGGGCGTCCGGACGGTCCACCTTGTTCACGCACAGGATGACCGGCAGCTTGGCCTCGAGGGCCTTGCGCAGCACGAAGCGGGTCTGCGGCAGCGGCCCTTCGGAGGCGTCCACGAGCAGGACGACGCCGTCGACCATGGAGATGCCGCGCTCCACCTCGCCGCCGAAGTCGGCGTGGCCGGGGGTGTCGATGATGTTGAGGGTGATGCCCTCCGGGTGGCCGTACTTGGCGGCCAGCGGGCCGGTGTATTCCACGGCCGTGTTCTTGGCGAGGATGGTGATGCCCTTCTCGCGCTCCAGATCGTTGGAGTCCATCACACGATCCGGCACTTCCTCACGCTCGGAGAACACATGGGACTGCTGAAGCATGGCATTGACCAGCGTGGTCTTGCCGTGATCGACGTGAGCCACGATCGCCACATTACGGATATCTCCACGAACCGCCATCGAAACCTCTCTTAATACTGATTCTTTTGCGTAATCGTTCGGTACTTGCGTACTTATGTACTTATCTGTTGGGTTTTGCTTCCCTGTACTTACACACAAACCGTCACGAGTGTACCGGCACGGCTTGACCAGCACGTGATACGCGAATGGCCCGCACTCGTTCGGGTGCGGGCCATCGTGCGCGGAAATCCGATCAGCCGAGGACGGCGGCGGAATCGGTGATGGTGATGAGCGGGGCGAACAGGGCCATCGTGTCGAGGGCGCGCTGGTGGTTCTCCGGGCTGGAGCCGGCGCAGGCGTCGGCGATCACACGCACGGCGACGCCTGCGTCCGCCGCGGCCAGGGCGGTGGTGATCACGCAGCAGTCGGTGGCCACACCGCACAGGGCGATCTTCTTGGCCCCGCCGATCGCCGCGGCAAGCTCGTCGCCCCACTTGCCGAAGGTGTCGCGGCTCACGACCGGGCGCCCGGCGGCGAGCGCGGCGGTGTCGGCGGTCAGCCTGTACATCGGGTCGTCCGGGGGCACGAGGAACTGCGGCCAGTCCTTGAAGTAGTCCACCCAGGCGTCCTGGGCGGGAGTCGGTGCCACGTAGCGGGTGTAGGCCACGCGGTCGCCGTAGGCCTTGGCGAGCGCGGCGAACGGCGCGTCGGTGGTGTGGAAGGAGCCGTCCGGGCAGGCCCAGTCGGACCAGTCGGATTCGGCGAACACCTTCTGGCGGTCGATGACGACCAGCCATTCATCTGATGGGATTGCCATGTCAGTTCTCCTTTTCCTGAGCCGCGATGTCGCCGCGCTGGAAGATGAGCGCGCCGAGCAGGCCGACGAGCAGTGCCACGATCACGCCGAGGTTGGCGGACGCCCATGCACCGTCCTTGCCGCCGAAGAAGCCGAGGAAGTAGCCCTGCCATTCGAGCCAGCTGGCGGAGGTGTTGACTACGAGGCCCCAGCCGAGCAGGGTGCCGACCACGAGGATCACGAGCGACTTGACGTTCCAGGCGCCGTAGCGGCCGGACGGCTTGTAGAGGTCGTCGGTGGCGTAGTCCTTGCGGCGCAGGAGCACGTCGGCGATGAACAGGCCGGTCCACACGGCCATCGGCACTCCGAGGGTGATGAGGAAGCCCTGGAACGGGCCGATGAAGGTGTCGGAGAAGAAGGTGACGTACACCACGCCGAGCACGGTCAGCGCGGCGGTCAGACCGGCGGCGGCCACGCGCGGCAGCTTGATGCCGAAGCTCAGCAGTGCCAGGCCGTTTGAGTAGTTGTCCATGATGGCGCCGGACATGAGGCCGAGCACGGCCACGATGGTGAAGGGCACGAGGTACCAGGTGGGCAGGATGGAGGCCATGGCGCCGATCGGGTCGTTGCCCACGGCGTCGGCGAGGTCCTTGTTGGACACGGCGAGCAGGCCGCCGTAGATGACGAGCAGCACGGGGGCCAGGGAGGCGCCGAACGTGGACCAGAACACGATGCCGGTGTTGGAGGACTTGCGCGGCAGGTAGCGCGAGTAGTCGGCGGCCACGTTCACCCAGCCCAGGCCGAAGCCGGTCATGACGAACAGGCAGGCGCCGAGCACGGCAGGCGCCGAGCCTCCCTGGGAAGCGCCCACGGCGGCGAAGTCGATGTGCGACCAGCCGAGGATCAGGAAGCCGATGGTCACCACGCCGCTGATGACGGTGATGGCCTGCTGGGCCTTCATGATGAGGTCGTAGCCGAAGATGCCGGCGACCACCACGAGGCCCACCACGATGACGGTGGAGATGATCTTCGGAGCCGCGCCGGATCCCCAGCCCAGACGCTGGAAGGTGGAGGCGAGGGCGAGCACGGCGGTTGTGGTCAGGGAGATCTCCCAGCCGAGCGTGGCGATCCAGCTCAGCACGGACGGCACCTTGGCGCCTTCGACGCCAAAGGTGGCGCGGGTGATGACCATGGTCGGCGCGTTGGCGCGCTTGCCGGCGATGGAGACGACGCCCACGAGCAGGAACGAGACGACGATGCCGATGATGGAGGCGAGGGTCGCCTGCCAGAACGAGATGCCGAAGCCGAGCGACCAGGCGCCGTAGGACATGGCGAGCACGGAGATATTGGCGGCGAACCAGGGCCAGAACAGGTCCTTCGGGCTGCCGTGGCGGTCGGACTCGGCGATGGTGTCGATGCCCTGCTCCTCCACGGAGAGCGCGGAGCTCTTCTCCTTGGTGTCACTCATAGTGAACCTTCTTCTTGTTGGTGTTGGTTGGTTGTTTCGTTGAACGGATTGCGTTTGTTCTGGCTCCCTCTCTGAGGGGAGCTGTCGAACATAGTGAGACCGAGGGGAGGGCTGCGGTTAGCCCGGCACTCCCCTCAGTCCGCGTCGCGGACAGCTCCCCTCGGAGAGGGGAGCCGATGTAATGGACTCACCCGTGGGCGGATGGAATCAATGGGGAAAGCGCGTCGTCCGCACGGGTCGATGCACGGCCGGACTCGTCGGAATCGGTCGACGCCCCGGTCGCCCTGTCATGATCGGCCGTGACTCCCACGGCGGGCAGCGCCCCGCTCCCCTGTCCCGGCACGGCGACGTCTCCCGGATCCGGGGGCACGTACCGGTAGACGGCTGCGGGGCGCTGACGCCCCTCGCGCACCTTCTCGCCGGTGTCCTCAAGGTCGCCGGAGGCGAGCATCTTGCGGCGGAAGTTCGCCAGATCGAGGCTTTGGCCGGCGATGGCCTCGTACACGCCATGCAGCTGACGCAGCGTGAAAGTGGGGCCGAGCAGCCGGGTGGCCACGTCCGAGTATTCGATCTTGGAGCGCAGCCGGGCCAGCGCGTAGTCGATGATCTCGCGGTGGTCGAAGGCCAGCGGCGGCAGATCGTCATCCGGGAACCAGCGCACGTTGTCGCCGTCCTCGAAATCCGCGGCCTCGCGCTGTTCCACCAACGCCCAGTAGACGATGGAGACCATCGGCAGTCCGCCGCGCGAACGGGCGGGGTCGCCGAAGGTGTAGAGCTGTTCGAGATAGCGGGGATGCAGGGACGTGGTCGATTCGAGCGCCGAGTAGGCCGATTGCTCCAGCGAACGGTCGGCCCTCAAATCGCCGCCCGGCAGCGCCCAGAAGCCCAGGAACGGCTGACGGACGCGCCTGACGAGCGGCAGCCAGAGTCTTGAGTGGGCGGCCGAGGCACCGCGGGCCGCAGGCCTCGCGGATGTCCCGGATGCCCCATCCCCGGAGGCATGGCTCGAATCGGCGGCGTCGCGGATGCCGTCCGACTGCGGGCCGAGCGTCAGGATCACCACGGATACGCCGACCTGCGGCGGTGCGCTGCGGCGCTCGGATACGTTGCCGAATCCCATGCCATGCCTCTTTCTCTGTGCGGAGCGTCCCCTCGGGTTCACAGCATAGCACTAGTTATAGTCACTGTGACTATAACTGTTCGGGACGTGGATCACACGGCGTCCTCGCCGGTCACATCGTCCACTGGCGGCAGGAACGGGGCCAGCGAGGGCAGGTCGTCGAGGGAGTCGAGTCCCATCATGTCCAGGAACAGGGCGGATGTGACGAGCAGCGCCGCACGGGAATCGGGATCGACGCCCTCCTCGCGCACCAGACCGCGCACGGCGAGCGAGCGGATCACACCGTCGGAGTTGACGCCGCGGATGGCGGCCACCTGCGCGCGCGTGACCGGCTGGCGGTACGCCACGATGGCGAGCGCCTCCAGTGCCGCCTGGCTCAGCCGGGCAGTCTGCCCGTCGGTCACGAACGCGGAAACGACCGGCTCGTAGACGGCCCGGCTTGCGAACTGCCAGCCGCTTGCGGTCTCACGCAGCTCGAAGCCGCGCGGACGGACACCCGCGTCCGGATCACCCTCGTATTCCTCCCGCAGGGATGCCAATGCCAGTTCCACGGTCCGCGCACCGCAACCGAGCACGCGGGCCAGGTCGGCGGGCGTCTGCGGCTGGTCGGCGGCCATCAGCACCGCCTCGAGGCAGGCGGGCAGACCGCCGGGATAATCGCCCGCCGGTCCGGACACGGCGAACGTCATCGGCCGGCCGGACTGAGGCGGCATGGATGCGACTCCCCCGCCGTCCGGCGTCACGCCATCGCCCGCGGATCGCGCAGCGGCGTTGGTCTGCGTTTCCTGAGTTCCCGTCATGCGAAGTCACCTTCCGAAATCGTCACATCGTCATCGTCGCCGTTCCCGTCCGCGGCCGGGGAGTCGTCGTCCGGGCCGGGGACCCAGCGCAGGCGCAGGTCCTCGAACGGCCCCTCCTGGCGGTACTGCAGCGAGCCCTGTTTGAAGAACATGAGGATGGCCATGAACCGGGCCACCACTTCGATGCGGGTTACGCAGTCGGCGGTGAGCTCCCGGAAGGACAGCGATCCGGCATCCCCATCGGACTTATCGGGTTCCGTACTCCCCCGCTCCAGCGCGGCCCTGAGCCGTTCGCGCACCAGCAGGGATTGGGCCCGCAGATCGACCAACGGCACGTGCAACTGATGGACGGACACTTCCGAGGCGGGAGCGTTGGCGATCACGCGGGCGGCGAGACGGGCCAGGTCGTCCGGCGTCAGCGTCCAGACGAGTTCGGGCAGGAGCGAGGCCACCGACTCGTCCACCATGGCGGGATGCGGGAATCGGCCGGCGTTGAGCGTCATGCGTGCGCGGAAGTCGGCGGAGGCCTGTTTGTAGGCCCGGTATTGCAGGAGGCGCGCGAACAGCAGGTCGCGTTCACGCAGGGCCGCGAGGCTTTGCTCATCGCGCTGCCCCTCCTCGTCGGCGGGCAGTAAGGCGGCGCTTTTGGCCTCCACCAGAATCGAGGCCACGTCGAGGAAGGCGCTGGCCTCGTCCATGTTGCGCACGAAGTCGAGTCCGCGCACATAGGCGAGGAACTCCTCGGTGATCGCGGAGAGCGAGACCTCCGTCAGTTCGAGGCGGTTGTTGGCGATCATGCCGAGCAGCACGTCGAACGGCCCCGAGTAGACCTCAAGGTTCACCCGGAAGCCGGTGACGGGCTGGCTTCCCGGCCCGTCCGGACGGGAATCGGGCACGCCGGTCACGCCACGATGCCGCGGGCGATGAGCTCGCGGGCCACGGCCCGGTACTCCTTGGCGGTCTTGTGCTCGGGGGCGTACACCGTCACGGGCGCGGCGGCCACGCTGGAATCCGGCAGCTTGATGGAGCGGGAGATCACGGTGTGGAAGACCTTGTCCTGGAACGCCTCGTAGATGCGCTGGCAGACCTCCTCGCAGTGGAGGGTCTTGGTGTACATGGTCACCAGCACGCCGCTGACCTCCAGCGCCGGGTTGATGCGGGACTGCACCTTCTCGATGGACTGCATGAGCAGCGCCACGCCGCGCAGGGCGAAGAACTCGGCGGCCACGGGGATGATCACGCCGTCCGCGGCGGTCAGCGCGTTCACCGTGAGCAGGCCGAGGGAGGGCTGGCAGTCGACGATGATGAGGTCGTATTCGTTCTTGACCTTGCGCAGCACGCCGTTGAGGATCTGTTCGCGGCCCACTTCGGTCACGAGCTGCACTTCGGCTGCGGACAGATCGATGTTCGCGGGGATGATGTCGATGTTCTCGAACGTGGTGTGCTGGACCACGTCGTGCGGGTCCACGGAGATGTCGAACAGCGCGGTGTAGATGGTGTTCTCCACGGTGTTCGCGTTGATGCCCAGTCCCACGGTGGCGGCGCCCTGCGGGTCGAAGTCCACGATGAGCACGCGGCGGCCGTATTGGGCCAGCGCGCCGGCGATGTTGATGGAACTGGTGGTCTTGCCTACGCCGCCCTTCTGGTTGCACATGGCGATGACCCTGGCCGGGCCATGCTGCTGCAGCGGTTCGGGGGCGGGGAAGGTTTCGTATTCACGTCCAAGCAGATCGGTAGGCATACCGTCCACCTTATCAATATCCTCCTCGTCTTGCCGGGCAACGACATACGTTCCCACCATAGGCAAAGTCCCCTGACGGAAATCCTCGCCCCGATCGTCGCGCCAATCGCCCATGTCAGCCTCCGTATGTTCTCCTTCCTCACAGCCTACTCGCGGGGCTCGGCCAGTGCGATGGCGCGGCAATGGAACGAATCGTGCCGTACGGAGCCGGTCCGCGGCGCCCGATGCCGTCCGGCGCGGTTCTCCGCGCAAACCGGGTTTCCGGCCGGGGCCATGGGTTACGGGAGATTCATCGGATGGTTCACTTCGCGCGCGGATGGGCCATAAGGTAGGCCTCGATGAGGTGTTCGGGGCTCACATGCGTGTAGATCTGCGTGGTGGTCACGCTGGCGTGGCCGAGCAGTTCCTGCACGGTACGCACGTCCGCACCGCCCTGGATGAGATGGGTGGCGAAGGAGTGGCGCAGGGTGTGCGGGTGGAGCGGACGGGTGATGCCGGCCTTCTCCCCCGCCTGGCGGACCACCTCCCAGATGGACTGACGGGAGATGCGACGGCCGCGTTTGTTGAGGAACAGCGCCCGTCTTTCGGGCGTTTTGGCGGTGGTTCGACGTTCCAGCTCGCCACGGCCCATGTTGAGGTACCGGGTCAGGGCCTCGCAGGCGTATCCGCCGACGGGTACGAGCCGTTGTTTGGAGCCTTTGCCCATGAGTCGGGCGACGTGTTCGTCCAGGTCGATGTCGTCGAGGTTCGCGCCGGCGGCTTCGGAGACGCGGCAGCCGGTGGCGTACATGAATTCGAGGAGTGCTTTGTCTCGCAGCTGGATCGGATCCACGGCGCCCGCATCCGTGCCGGCGGCGGTTTCGGGCGGGGCGACGGCGTCCAGCAGACGTGCCACCTCGTCGATGTTCAGCACGTCGGGCAATGTGGAGGCTCCTTTGGGAGCTTTGACGGAGGCGGAGACGTCGTCGGAGACGATGTGCTGCGCGAGGGCGAAACGGTGGAATTCGTGCAGGGACGCGAGCCTGCGGGCCTTGGATCGCGGGGACTCCCCCGCCGCGTCCAATGCGGCGACGTAATCCTCCACGTCCTGGGTGCGGATGGCGTCGGGTTCCCCGATGCCACGGGACTCCAGCCAATCCACGTATTTGGCGATGTCCGATTCGTACGCCTTCACCGTGGCCGTGGCGAGCCCCCGCTCCACTCCGATGTGGACGAGGAACTGTTCGGTGAGTCTGGCGAATGAGTCGGTCATGGAGTCCTATGGTAATCGGAATTGTCGTTTTTCTGGCTTCCCTCTCTGAGGGGAGCTGGAAATATGACGAAACCCCGCTCGGCGAGCGGGGTTTCTGTCAGAAAATCACATCAGTCCACTGGACTGTCTGTTTCAGGCCTGACGCGCTTGACGCGCGTCCTTCGCAGCACAGCTGCTCACCTCGGCTACAGACAGTCCACCGGACTGTCTGTTTCACGCCTCGGCGGGAGCGTTGACGTCCTCGGGCAGAGCGGCCTTGGCGGCGTCGACGATGGTCTTGAAGGTCTCCGGATCGGAGACGGCCAGCTCGGCGAGGGCGCGGCGGTCCAGCTCGATGCCGGCCAGCTTCAGGCCCTGGATGAAGCGGTTGTAGGTGATACCCTCAGCGCGGACAGCGGCGTTGATGCGCTGGATCCACAGCTTGCGGAAGTCGCCCTTGCGAGCCTTGCGGTCGCGGAAGTTGTAGTTAAAGGAGTGCAGCAGCTGTTCCTTGGCCTTGCGGTACAGGCGGGAGCGCTGGCCGCGGTAGCCGGAAGCCCTCTCGAGAACGACGCGACGCTTCTTGTGGGCGTTCACTGCGCGCTTGACACGTGCCATAATCTATTTCCTCAGCTTTCTAAAGTCTTGTTATTTCCGGGTGGGCCCTAAGCTCACTTCACCAGAAGCTGCTTGATCTTCTTGGCCTGGCCGCCGCGCAGGACGTCGTCGGCAGACAGGGCGCGACGCTTGCGAGCGGACTTGTGCTCGAGGTTGTGGCGCATGGCGGAACCGACGTGCTTCACCTTGCCGGAGCCGGTGATCTTGGCGCGCTTGGAAGCGGCGGAATTAGTTTTCATCTTCGGCATTGCTGCCCTCCTTGCTGGTTTGCTTCTTCATATCGGAAGTCTGCGGGGAAACCGAGGCCTTGGCTTCGGCCACGGCCTGGGCCTGCGCCTCCTGCTTGGCGGCCAGGCGGGCGGCCTGGCGTGCCTGGCGTTCGGCGCGGGATTCCGCACCGCGACGGCGCTGCTCGGACTGGGTGTGCACCTTCTTGCCCTTCGGAGCGAGGGTCATGATGATGTTGCGACCCTCCTGCTTCGGCTTGGACTCGATGGTGCCGTACTCCGCCACGTCGTCGGCCAGACGCTGCAGCAGTTCCACACCGCCGATCGGGCGGGAGATCTCGCGGCCACGCAGCATGATGGTGACCTTGACCTTGTCGCCGCCGTTGAGGAAGCGGGTCACATGACCCTTCTTCACGTCGAAATCATGGTCGTCGATCTTGAGGCGGAAACGAATCTCCTTGATTTCCGCGGTGCTCTGGTTGCGGCGGGCTTCACGAGCCTTGATCTTCTCGTTGTACTTGAACTTGCCGTAATCGATGAGCTTGGCGACCGGAGGCTTCGCGTTCGGGGCCACCTCGACGAGATCGAGGTTTGCCTCCTTGGCCAGGTTCAACGCGACGGAGGTCGCGATGACGCCCACCTGCTCGCCCTTCGGGCCGATCAGGCGTACCTGCGGGACGCGAATCTCGTCGTTAATGCGTGGTTCGTCGCTGATGATGACTCCAATCCTCTGCTGTTCCTCGCGAGGCTCATCTGGCAGTCGATTCAACGCGACAGGTTCATGGCAAGCCGAAGCCGGCGCAATGCGCACGTTTCGCAATCCGTGATATGCATTCACGAATCATCACAATCGCCGTGTATGGAAACAGACGGCAATCTGAAGGCTTATGCCTTGAACCCGAGGCCTTGAAAGGCTTCCAGGTGGGGTTGCCCCGCTTTCTTGATTTCTCAAGCCAAATGGAAAGTCTACCACACGCCCGGACATCACCGCCCCGCGTGTCGGGACATCACTGCACGGCGCGCAGCAGTCCACCGATGCCCTCGGTTTTCAGGATCTCGCGGTACGGTCCGGCCTCCTCGGCGATGAGTTGGTCGATGGCACGCATGCCGAGCACCTCCACCGGCGCCTTGTCGTCCGTCAGGATCAGCGAGGAATCGGTGGAGCCGGCCACCGGATCCGCCACCGGCGTCATACGTCCGGCGACCTCGCTCATGTACGCCGCGAGTTCGCCGTCATGCGTGCGGTCCCATGTGGCGGCCCGCAGCGACCCGGCGCTGACGTCCTTCGCCATGCCACTGGTGATCGGCTCCGAGACGGTGCCGATCTCGCCGGTCCCGCGCCAGGAATCGCTGCAGCCGTCGTACCGCGACAGCTCGTCCTTGGTGGGGGCCTTGGCGAACAGCTCCCGGTTGGTGGTGTTCGGCACGTCCGCCGTAAAGGTCGTGCCGACGCGGCATGCCCCGTCGAACGTGTTGGCGATGGTGGCCTGCAGCGCCTCGTTGATCGAGCCGGCGCCGTCCGAGACCATGTTCATGTTGACCACCATCACGCCGCCCGGATTGAGATGCTCGCGCACCATGGAGAAGAACTCGTCCGAGCTCATCTGGAACGGGATGGTGATGTCCTGATATGCATCGACCATAATCACGTCGTACGTGTCATGCGAGGCGGCCAGCCAGGCGCGGCCGTCATAGGTGGAGACGGGCACGTCGGCCGGCTCGTCGAAGTAGGTGCCGGCCAGATCGGTGATCTTCCGGTCGATCTCCACGCCGGTGATCGCCATGTCCGGATAGTACTGCCTGAGCTGACGGGCGTACGTGCCGGTGCCCATGCCCAGGATCAGCGCGGACTCCGCCTTGTCGGCGAGCGCAGGCGCGGCGAGGGCGGTGTCGTAGTACATGCCGGTCAGTCCCTTGTCCTTCATCGTGACGGACTGGACGCCGAAGAGCACGTTGGTGGACAGGATCGTGCGGTCGGACAGGTTCTTGACCTGCAGGTAGTTGTATATGGACTCCCCCTCGTAGGCGAGGTTGGTCTCCCAAAACGCGAAGCCGGTGAGCGGCGAAACGCAGCCGGTGATCACGAAGATCACGGCGGAGACCACGCAGGCCACGCGCCTGGCCCTGATGGAGATGAAGTAGGCGAGCGGGATGAGCAGCAGCACGCCGGAGAAGATGAGGAAGCTCACGAACGTGCCCACGGCCGGGATCGTGACGAACGTGGGCAGGAAAGTGCCCAGGATCGAGCCGACGGTGTTGCATGCGGACAGCCGTCCCACCACGGAGGCGTTGTCCTCCAACGAGGTGGTGGCGAACTTGTTGAGTCCGGCGGTCACGGTGCCCAGCAGGAACAGCGGCGGCACGAAGATGATGGCGCAGCAGATGAACGCCGCGATGACGAGGAAGTTCGTGGAGACGGTGACGATGAGCAGGCCGGAGATGATGAGGATGAGGTACTTGCCGACCAGCGGGATGAGCGCGATCCACACGGCGGCCACCATGATGCGCAGGTACAGCTTGTCCGGGTTCGGGTCCTTGTCCGCCCAGCGGCCGCCGAACACCGCACCCAGGGCGAGGGCGATCATGATGGTGCCGATGATGATGGTCCACACGATCTGCGAGCTGGAGAAGTAGGGCGCCAGCAGCCTGGATGCGCCCAGTTCGGCGGCCATCACGGACATGCCGGAGAAGAATTCGGTGACGTAGAGGAACACCTTCGATTTGAGGATGGGCCTCTCGCTCGCTTCGGTGATGTGCGCCATGCCGCTCCCCCGTTCTCTCCATCCGGATGATGTCCCGTTTCGCCCAGCCTAGCAGCGATGGACGGCGACGAGCGGCATGGAGGGCTACAGTTGGACGCATGAGCAAGGTGTGCGTGATTTTCGGCGCCGGCGAATACTACGCCGGCGATCCCGTGGTGCCGTCCGGCGCGTATGTGGTGGCGGCCGACGGAGGGCTCGACCATACGCGCGAGCTGGGCATCGCCCCGGACGTGGTGGTGGGCGACTTCGATTCGCTGGAGGGGCGCCAACCGGCAGCCGGCACGCATACGATCGCGCTGCCGCCGCTGAAGGACGATCCGGACATGCTGTCCGCACTGAAGGTCGGCTGGGCGGCGGGCTGCCGCGAGTTCCGCGTCTACGGCGGGCTCGGAGGACGCATCGACCATTCCATCTCCTGCATCCAGCTGATGGCGCTGCTGTCGCACCACGGCGCAAGCGGCTACCTGTACGGCGACGGGCTGATCGTCACGGCCATCACCGACGGCAGGCTCTCCTTCCCCGCGCATCCGGTGCCCGAGGACGGCCGCATGGTATCGGTGTTCTCCCACTCAGACGTTTCGCTTGGCGTGAACGAGCCGGGGCTCAAATACGAGCTGAGGGACGGCACGCTGACCAACACGGTGGTGCAGGGGGTCAGCAACGAGTTCCGCGACCAGGTGGACGCGGACGTCAGCGTGGAGCATGGCACGCTGATCGTCACCTTCCCCATCGAGGTGGCGCTGCCCGAGGTGAGCCGGTTCCGCGCATTCGACGGCGGCATCGGCGAACTGGACACCGAGGTGTCCAAACTGCTGGTTCGCTGAACCATCCGCGAATCGGTGCTTTCCCCTGCCGGCGCCCGGCATACGGTCATGCGGCGAACGGAATGTGAACGCTCACAAAAAAACGGGCGATTTTACCCAAAACGCATGCTGCAACATTGCCTTGTGTACAGACAAGGCATTAAAGTAACAAGCGTTGGTAAACAATGGCCCGGTGTGCGCATGCCCACCATGGCCACCCTACAAGGGAGAATTACATGACAGTTAAGATTGGTATCAACGGCTTCGGTCGCATTGGTCGTCTCGCCTTCCGTCGCATCTTCGAGCTGCAGGCTCGCGGCGGCCAGGCTGGTGACATCGAAGTTGCCGCCATCAACGATCTGACCACCCCGGCCACCCTGGCTTACCTGCTGAAGTACGATTCCACCCACGGCACCTTCCGTCACGACGACGGCACCCCGGTCGACGTCAAGGCCACCGAGGACTCCATCGTGGTGGACGGCAAGGAGTACAAGGTCTACGCCGAGAAGGACGCCAACAACATTCCGTGGGTCAAGAACGACGGTGTCGAGTACGTGCTCGAGTGCACCGGCTTCTACACCTCCGCCGAGAAGTCCCAGGCCCACATCAACGCCGGCGCCAAGAAGGTCCTGATCTCCGCCCCGGCCAAGGATGACGTCACCCCGACCGTCGTGTTCGGCGTGAACCACGACATCCTCAAGGCTTCCGACGTGATCGTGTCCGCCGGTTCCTGCACCACCAACTCCATGGCCGCCATGGTCAAGCTGCTGGACGAGAAGTTCGGCATCAAGGCCGGCTTCATGACCACCATCCACGCCTACACCGGCACCCAGATGCTGCTGGACGGCCCGCGTGGCACCAAGACCGGTCGCAACCTGCGCGCCGCCGCCATCAACACCATCGCCCACTCCACCGGCGCCGCCAAGGCCATCGGCAAGGTCGTTCCGTCCGTGAACGGCAAGCTGCAGGGCCACGCCCAGCGCGTCCAGGTCCCGGACGGCTCCGTCACCGAGCTGACCACCGTTCTGAACACCGAGACCACCGCCGACGAGATCAACGCCGCCTTCAAGGAAGCCTTCGAGAACTGCGAGTTCTACGGCTACAACGATGAGGGCATCGTCTCCTCCGATATCCTCGGCGACACCCACGGTGGCGTGTTCGACCCGACCCAGACCGACGTCAACACCGTTGACGGCGTGACCCTGGCTCGCACCGTCTCCTTCTACGACAACGAGTACGGCTTCACCTCCAACATGATCCGTACCCTGCTGTACTTCGCCGAGATCTCCGAGTGAGTCTCGCCTGAAGTCGGCCCGGCCGCAAGACCGGTAGACGGATGGGTTCGCGGTTGCGCGAATCCATAGGCATTTGATGAAACCCCCGCCCCGTGCGGGGGTTTCTTCGTAGTAGAACGGGAATCATGGCTAAGAAAAGCAAGCATGACAAGGGCGCGGGATCCACGCCGGCGACCGTCCAGCTGGAGAGGGCCGGCGTGGCGTTCCATGTATACGAATACGAGCATTCGAACGACCATATGGACGACGGCTACGGCGTGGAGGCGGCCACCAAGCTCGGTCTTGACGAGCATCAGGTGTTCAAGACCCTCATGGCGGACACCGGCTCGGAGCGCGTGGTCGGCGTGGTGCCGGTCAGCGGCCACATGGACCTGAAGGCACTGGCGGCCGCCGTGGGCGCCAAGAGGGCCGCCATGGCCGATCCGAAGGTGGCCATGCGCGAATCCGGCTATGTGGTGGGCGGCATCTCGCCGCTGGGCCAGAAAACCCGGCACAAGACCGTGTTGGACGAGAGCGCGCTGCAGTTCGACGAGATCCTGGTCTCGGGCGGCAAGCGCGGCCTGTCCGTGGGCGTCAATCCGAACGACCTGCTGAAGGTGCTGGACGCTGTGGCCGCACCGATCGGCACGTGGTGACGGCTATTCGAAACTGATGGGCATGCAGTCGTTCTGGCCGAAGCCGTTGGCGCTACACCAATCCCAGCCATCGTCGATGCTGCCGAAGGTCTCGCCGGAGAGCATCACGTAGTATTCGGTGGTGCCGCTGCGCTGGTACTTCGGCCAGTCGCCGGACCACAGCAGCACCGTATTCGGCCAGTCGTTCTTGAGATCGACGTACTGCTGCCAGATGTCCTGATAGGTCCAGGTCTTGCCGTCCGCCTGCATGTTGAGCTGCTTGCTGGACAGCTGCGTGGTGTAGTCGCCGGTCAGGTCGTCGACTGCGGACTTGTCATGGCTGATCTGCCGGTCGATGGCGGCCTTGGCGACCTTCTCCCGGCCGTCCTTGTCGAGCGCGTCCGCGCCGGCGAAGTCCTTGGAGTTGTCAAGCTTGGCCTTGTCTCCCTGGGCGTCGGCACCCAGCTCGCCCGTGATCTCCAGGTTGTCCCAATCGGCCTCGCCGGGCACGAACCAGTACTGGGACTGCGCGAAGGCCACGGAGGTTTCGGCGTCCTCGCCGGCCTTGGCGGTCAGCGGGTCGTCGGAGAAGCCGTAGACGGCGTCGGCGAGCGTGGCGTCGCCGTCCTTGAGGGTGATGCGCACGGCGTCGTCATCGAGATTCAGGGTGCTGCCACTGCCGCAGGAGGCCGTGACCTTCAAACGCACCACGAGATCCTTGCCGTGCATGTCGTGGGAGTCGATATTGAAATCCGGGGCGTCGGCGCAGGCCTTGGCCTTGGTGTCGGCGGATTCGCCGGACGTGCCGGAACCGGATTTGCCAGACGTGCCAGTGCTCTGGGAAGACGAGGCCTGGCTCGGCGAACCGGACATCCTCGGATGGATCACCAGCACCCACAGCAACGCGCCGACCAATGCCACAGCCACCACCGCGGCCACGATGATGGCGGCGATCAGCCCCTTGTTCTGCCTGGACTTGGGCTGCGACTGAGACTGAGGTGCGGTCGGAGCCTGAGTCGTGCCGACCGGAGTCCCCGGCACCGGAATCGCGGTGGCACCGGTCGCGGGCTGGGCCGTGTACGGCAACGGCACCGTCGGGGCGGGAACGGCGGATTGGGCCGCTTGCGGCACCTGCGGCGAGACGGGCTGCTGCATGGACGGGTCGACCATCGTGGGCTGCGACGCCAGATCGGCGGACTGGTCGGATTGCGCGGGGCCGGACGCCGCGTCATTCGACGGCGTGGCACCTTGTACAGGCCAGTCGTCACGTTCCTGACCGCATTGCACACAGAATCGATCGTTCTCGCCGAGCTTCGCGCCGCAGTTGGTGCAGAACCGCATGGTCCCTCCCTGTCTCTCAGGACTTCTCTCTACACCGTCATAGTAGGCCCGCAGCCGCATCGGCGCGTTTCGGCGATCATGTTTTACGGGTTTCGGGAGGTTTTACGGAGACGGAGGAGATGACAGAGCACACGCCCGGATCGTTTACGGCCGATAGGGCCTTCCATGCCACCGAACGAACGGCTATCGGGCGAGCGCGCGCACCTGCGGAGGCAGCACGAAATGCATGTTCTCCTTGATGGTCTCCACCGACTTGATGCCGGTGAAACCCCATCCGCGCAACGCCTCGATCACGCCCGAGACCAGCTCGTCCGGCACGGAGGCTCCGGAGGACACGCCCACGGATGCCACGCCCTCGAACCATGAGGGGTCGAGCTCGCCGGCGTCGTCCACGCGGTAGGCGTGGCCTCGCTCCCCAAGCCCCTCCTGGGCCACCTCCATGAGCCGCACGGAGTTCGAGGAGTTCGCCGATCCCACGATGACCACGCAGTCGGACTGCTGCGCCACCAGTTTGACCGCGGCCTGACGGTTCGAGGTGGCATAACAGATGTCGGAGCTCGGCGGCTCCTCGATCCACGGGAACCGGGCCTTGAGCGCGGCGATGGTGCCGGCCGTCTCGTCCACGCTCAACGTGGTCTGCGAGAGCAGCACGAGCTTCACGTCCGGGGTGAAGTCCAGCGAGTTCACGTCCGATTCGTGCTCGATGAGGTGCACGTGCTCGGGGCTCTCCCCCACCACGCCTACCGCCTCGTCGTGTCCCTTGTGGCCGATGTAGACAATCTCATAGCCTTCGCGCACGAACCGCAGCACCTCACGGTGCACCTTGCCCACAAGAGGGCAGGTGGCGTCCACCACATGCATGCCGCGGCGTTCGGCCTCGTGCTTGACTTCCGGGGAGACGCCATGGGCGGAGAACACCACGGGGATGCCCGCGGCGGCGGCCTCGTCGGGGATTTCGGCGAGTTCCTGCACGAACACCGCGCCCTGCGACGCCAACTCCTCCACCACATGCTTGTTGTGCACGATCTGACGACGCACGTACACCGGCGGCAGTCCGTCCGCGCGGGGTTCGCCGGATGATTCCGCGGCCTTGAGAATCGTCTGGACTGTCAGGATCGCACGATCCACGCCCGCGCAGAATCCGCGCGGATCGGCCAGCACGACGGACTTGGTCATCGGAACCTCCTTGGCTTGCATATCGACCTCCAGTGTAAGGCATGGTCCGGCGGTGCCGGGATTGTTGCCGAAACGGAATGAACGCACCGCACGGTCGCGCCGCGGACACGCTAGACTTGTCCGTTAGCGGTAACAATCGGTTACCGGTCCACACACATCTCACTACGGGAGTGATTCTATGACGAACAAGACGCCGCGCACCGGTCAGCAGTACAGCATTTCCTATGGTGATTACGCCGCCGTGATCACCGAACTGGGCGCCACCATGCGCAAGGTGACCTACCAGGGCAAGAACGTGATCGTGCCGCTGGGCCCAGACGACCCGGTGACCTGCTGCCATGGCCAGCTGCTGGTGCCGTTCCCCAACCGCATCGCCGGCGGCACCTACGAGTTCGAGGGCAAGACCTACACGCTGCCCATCGACGAGCACGACCGCAACACCGCCATCCACGGCTACGGCTACCGCTCCTTCTGGAAGCTGGAATCCCTGACCGAGACCTCCGTGACGCAGTCCTGGCGCGCCCCGTTCCTGCTGGGCTACCCGTTCGACGTGACCGTGACCGCCATCCACGAGCTGGCTGAGGACGGCCTGCACATCACCGTGACCGCCCAGAACGACGGCGACGTGGACGCCCCGTGGGCCCTGGCCATCCACCCGTGGCTCGACAACGGCTTCAACGGCTACGGCGACGAGATCGACGGCCACAACGCCCAGTGCCATCTGACCGTGCCGGCCGACACGCACGTGACCGTGGACGAGAACCTCATCCCCACCGGCACCGAGCCGGTCGCCGGCACCAAGTACGACCTCAACGACAATCCGCTGCTGGTCAACCAGCCGTTCGACGACGCCTGGACCGACCTCCGCCACGACGAGGACGGCAGCGTGACCGCCACGTTCACGCGCCCCGATGGCCTGGTCATCAAGGTCGGCGGCGACGAGACCATCACCTCCTTCCAGGTGTGCACCGGCACCGGCTTCCCGGCATTCCAGCACCCGGCCGGCACCGCTGTGGAGCCGCAGACCGCGTACGCCAACGCCTTCAACACCGGCAACGACCTCATCGTGCTCAAGCCCGGCGCCTCCAGCACCACCAAGCTGTTCATCAAGGCCGAGCAGCACTGAGTCCGGTTCCTTGCTCCCCGACTCCTCTCACGCGATTGCAGAGGAGCCGCTTTCGGGGCCGACGAAGCCTTCGGGATGGTCACGAATCGCCGGGCGGGCCGGCTTTCCGACTGCCGTGTTGCATCCGGTCCGGAGAATGTGGCATAATTCCGAAGGCTTATTTTTTACTTAGCAAAGGAGTCCATCATGGGCATGCGCGGACGTAAGCGCAAGGATCGTCGTAAGAAGGCCGCCAACCACGGCAAGCGCCCGAACGCCTGATCCTGGCAGCGTTTGACAAAACGTGAAAACCCACCTGAGCAATCAGGTGGGTTTCTTCGTATTCGGCCCATTCCGCAACACCGCCTGACATCGACTTCTACGGGCCGGTTCACAAGCGGAACCATCCAACGGAACGGAGGTGGCTGGCCGGGGTATGCGGTTCCAGACCGTAGGCTTGGCCGAACGGCCTTGAGTGTGTCGGGAACCGCATACCCCGGCCAGCCAGCGGTCAACCGCTAAGCCATAGAAAGAGACCTACTTGCCGTCGCCGCAACAGTGGTCCAGCGTGGCCTTGAGCTTGGCCATCAAGCACTCCGGTGCCACATCAGGCCGCAGATAGGCACGCAACGAGGCGATCATCGCCTGTTCGCGCGCGCTGCAACAGCTGGACGGATCGAAACAGCCATCACCGGAGACTGCCGCATCGGCGACATCGGACATGCCGGAAATCTCCGTGATATGCACTTCGGTCTGGCTGACCGAACCGTCCGCCCCGGTACGGGTGATGGAGATATGACGAGTCCGCTCGATCTGATTGTTCATCGCCTCTCCTCCCCCATACGGGTATACGCGACTCCCCTGCCGGAAGCCGCCTCATCATTACCATTTCCATTATGGACTCGTTCGGCCGTTCCACGCCCGGTTTCGCCGGACTTCGCGGATGGTGAACCCACCCGCGAGGCCGGTCGGCCGGAATCGTCCACGCCCTTGTCTTTGTCCACGGCCGGCAGGTACCCGCGTTCGCGCGCATAGGACGCCAGCTCACGCTTCAGCTGCGTGCGCGCGCGGTTCAGCCGGCTCATCACCGTGCCGATCTTCACGCCCTGCTCGTCCGCCACCTGCTGGTATGACTTGCCGTCGATCGCCGCGTCGATGAACACCTGGCGGCGTTCCGGGGAAAGCTTGGCGAGCGCGGCCATGATCTCCTCGGGGGCGAAGGCGTCCAGATACTCCTCCTCCGCGGATTTGAGACCGTCCGACGTGTGCTCGGCGGCATCGTAGATATCCCAGTCGTCGTATTCGCCAGTCGAGTCGTTGGCGCGCTGCGGACGACGCTTGGCTTTGGCGTACTGGTTGAAATAGGCGTTGCGTTCGATGGTGGTCATCCACGCCTCGAAGTTGGATCCCTCCTGGAAGGAGTCGAAGGCCTTGAACCCGCGTTCGAACGTGTCCTGCACCAGATCCTGAGCGTCGTCGGGGTTGTTCGTCAGCTTCATCGCCTGACGGTACAGCGCATTGACGGCGGGCATGGCGAGCCGTTCGAACCGGGCGCGCTTGGCGGCCACGGATTCGCCCGCCGCCGGTCCCGCGGTCCGAGGGTCCACGCCCTCCGCCGCAGATGCCGTTTCCTGCCCCAATCCGCCGGTTGCACCGGACTGCTCGATCGCTTCGCTTGTCGTCACGGTTGCCCATTCTAGCCAAATCATGTGCCCATATCGTGGCCGATGACGTGTGAGCCACGCCACGATACAGCCTCCTTGTAGAATGGCTAATCGGCTAACAACAGGGAGAACGATTTATGGCTTTGACTTTGGCTTCCGCCGCCGCACTGCTCAGGGAACACCATCTGCTGCGCGAGATCATCAAGAACGATGTATGGACCGATGACGCCACGCGGATTGACGCCGCCGACAACCCGTTCGCGGCGATCACGTACGATACCCGCAAGGTGACGCCCGGCACGCTTCTGTGCTGCAAGGGCCGCTTCAAGGCCGAATACCTGGAGGGCATCGACGCCAAGGGTCTCCAGGCGTACATGGCCGAGACCGACTATTCCTCGGTGACCGACGCCCCCGGCCTCATCGTCACCGACTCGCGCAAGGCGATGAGCCTGCTGTCCGCGGCGTTCTACGGCCGCCCGCAGGACGAGCTGACGGTGATCGGCATCACCGGCACCAAGGGCAAGACCACCACCACGTATTTCACGCAGGCGCTGCTCAACGCGGTGTCCGGCGGCAAGGCGGCGCTGTTCTCCTCCGTGGACAACTGTCTCGACGGCCACACCTACGTGGAGTCCGACCTGACCACGCCCGAATCGATGGACGCCTTCCGCATGATGCGCGAGGCCGCGGATAACGGCATGAAGTACCTGGTCATGGAGGTCTCCTCCCAGGCGTACAAGGTGGACCGCGTCTACGGGCTCACCTTCGACGTGGCGGCGTTCCTCAACATCTCCCCCGACCACATCAGCCCCATCGAACACCCCACGTTCGAGGACTACCTGTACTGCAAGCGCCAGATCGTGGCCAACGCGAAGACGCTGGTCCTGGGCGCGGACAGCATGCACGCGGACCTGATTCGCCAGGATGCGGCCCTCGCCAGCATTCCGGTCACCACGTTCGCCCTGCATGACGCGGACGACCAGGGTACCGGGGCGAACGTGACCGCCCGTCCTATGGACGCCACGCACTCCACGTTCCGCATCACCGCGAACGACGTCGAGCTGGGCGACTTCCACCTGTCCATCGATGGCGACTTCAACTATCTCAACGCCGCGGCGGCCATCGCCATCGCGCATGCGGCCGGCGTGTCCCTGGAGGACACCAAGCCGTTGCATGCCATCGAGCCGGTGCGCATCGCCGGCCGTATGGAGCAGTTCCGCGACCCGCAGTCGAACACGCTGGCGATCGTGGACTACGCGCACAACTTCGCGTCCGTGACCGCGCTGCTTGATTTCGTGTACGAACGTTGGGGCGATGAGCACCCGCACATCACGCTGGTCACCGGTTCGGCCGGCAACAAGGCGTACGACCGCCGCAAGGAGATCGTCGAGGCGGCGCAGGACCGCATCGCGAACTTCATCTTCACGGCCGAGGATACGGACACCGAACCGTTCATCGACATCTGCATGGAGATGCAGGGCTACATCACGAACAAGGACGTGGCCTCCACGGTGATCTCCGACCGTCCGACGGCCATCATGAACGCCGTGTACGACGCGCGCGCCCACGCCGGCCGCTTCAACATCCTGCTCATCATCGGCAAGGGCGACGAGCGTTGGATCAAGGAGCACAACAAGCATGTACCGTTCGAGGGCGACGACCGCGTGGTCGAGCGCATGTTCGGCCTGTGAGGCCCGATAACGGACGATTCAGGCGACGACGATTCGAGTAATCAGGCAAGTCAGAAGGAAAAGGCATACAGTTCAATGATTACGTTGGAGAAGGTTGACGGACAGACGCTGGAGGCCGAGGCGGCGAAGGCGAGCATCGCGCTGCCGATCGAACAGACCAAGGTGTGGTCGGCGTTCCAGGCGGACATCGAGGGGCGCACGCCGTGGGGCGACTACCTCGTCAAGCGCGACGGCAAGCTCATCGCCGTGATCTCGTTCATCGACTTCGAGACGCATGGCTACCATTACCTGCGTTCGATGCACGGCCCGGCGTGGGTGTCCAAGCCGAGCGAGGCCGAGGAGCGCGAGGTGATCGACGCCATCGTGGCCATGGTCAGGAAGACCGACACGAAGGTGGCGTTCCTGCGCATCGACACCTGGTACACCGGCGGCACGCACAAGGTGCTGTCCACCGTGCCGTACGATTTCACCGTGGTCATCGACGTGACCGGCGGCGACGATGCGATCATGGGCCGTATGAAGCGCCGCGGCCGTCGCGACGTGCGCAAGTCGCTGCGCGAGTGCCCGGCCGAGGTGGCGGACGAGACACAGCAGGCGCTTGCCGATTTCGCCGAATACTACGATGTGATGGTCGAGACCGGCAAGCGCGACGGCTTCCGTCCGGCCCCGATGAGCGACTACTCCGACATGATCAAGGCGCTGGGCGCGGATCATTGCCGCGTGTTCGCCGCGCGTATCGAGGGCCGCGTGGTGGCATGGTCCATCGTGACCGTGAACGGCACGCGCGCCGTGCGCTACTACGCCGGCATGCGCAACGAGGTCATGCGTTTGCATGTGACGGACAAGCTGCTCTACTCCGAGTGCTGCATTCTGGGCGCCCAGGGCATCACCGACTACGACCTCATGGGCATCGGTTCCGGTTTCGCGCCGTCCCTCAAGGGCCTCAACGAGTTCAAGACCAAGTTCACCGAAGAGGTGACGCCCGTGGCCCCGGCCCGCGACGTGCCGGTCAAGAAGGCGTTCTACTGGGCGTTGCAGACCCTGCAGAGCGTGCGCAAGGCGCTGCGGAAGTAGGGCGTTGCGCATTTAGCCCGCTAATTCGACAAAAAGGGAATCGGCTTTCGGCCGGTTCCCTTTTGCTATGGCCCTGTTAAACCAAGATTGACATGGCCCTTATTCTCGGCTCCCCTTGTCAGGACATCGCCGTGAAGCAAACAGCAGAGCTGTTTGTAGGCAATGTGCGAGGCGACAGCCGAGCCAATAGGACGCGAACGGAGTTCGTCGTTGGTTGCAGGACGAGCTGTCGGCGAAGCCGACTGAGGGGTAGTCAGACATGGATTCATGTCAATCTTGGTTTAACAGAGCCTTTTGCTTTTCCCTGAGCTTCTGGCTGATCACCGCGGTCACGCCGTCGGCGCGCATCGTGACGCCGTAGAGCGCGTCGGCGATGGACATCGTGCGTTGCTGGTGGGTGATGATGATGAGCTGGGCGTGCTCGCGCAGTTCCTCGAGCGCATTGATCAGGCGTGTCAGGTTCACGTCGTCCAGCGCGGCCTCGACCTCGTCCATCACGTAGAACGGGCTCGGTCGCGCCGTGAAGATCGCGAACAGCAACGCCAACGCGGTCAGCGAACGTTCGCCGCCGGACAGCAGGCTCAGCTGTTTGACACGCTTGCCCGCGGGGCTCGCCTCCACCAGCACGCCGGTGGTGAGCAGATCATCCGGGCGTTCCAGACGCAACCGTCCCGTGCCGCCGGGGAACAATGTGGCGAACACCTGCTCGAAGGCCTTGGCCGTGTCCTCGAACGCGGAGCGGAACACCTCGACCATCGTGGAATCGAGGTCACGGATCAGCGTCATCAGATCGTCACGCGATTTGGCCACGTCGTCGCGCTGGTCGTTGAGATATTTGTTGCGTTCCTGCAACGCCTCGAATTCCTCGGTGGCCAGCGGGTTGACCTTGCCCAGCGCCGCAAGGTCGTGGCGGGCCTTGTCCAGCCGCCTGCGCTGCTCCGCACGGTCGTACGGCACGGTCCGGTACTGTGAAACGATTCCCCGGCCCGAATCGACGGCGGTTTCAACGGCATCCGGTTCGGCAGGGGCCTCCTCCCCGTCGTCCAACGGCATGGGTTCGCCGTTGTCGTCCAGCACCGGCACCGGCTGGTCCGGCCCGTAGTCACGTACCAGCTCCTCCAAGCCGAGGCCAAGCTCGTCGGCGATCTTCTGGGTGAGCTGACCGGCTTCGGAGGCCAGCCTCTCGCGGTTGACGTCCAAGGCGTGTTCGCGCGCGGTCAGATCGGTGACATCCGGTTCGATGGCATCCCGGCGTGCGCGCAAGGTCTTCAGTTCCGCGTCATGCCCTGACACTTCCGACTGCAAACGATCGCGTTCCGCGGCCACCGCCTCCAACGAGCGGGCGACCAGCGCGGCCACCGCGCGCGCGTCATCGGCCACGCCCTGCAGACGGGCGGCTTCGGCACGGCGCCGTTCGTTCGCCGCTTCAAGACGGGCCCGCCTTGCGGACGCCTCCTTGGCGTTGTCCCGGAGCAATCCGGCCTGCCGGTTCAGCGAATTGGCCTTGCGATTGGCGTCGTTCCAGGCGATTTTCGCCGCGACCTCGCGTTCACGGGTCCGGTTCAGCGCCTGTTCCAGCGAACGCTCACGCTCGTCCAGCGTGTCGAAGTCGGCATGATCCGCGGTGGACGACCGCGTGTCCGCCAATGCCTGATTGAGATCGGCGAGTTTGAGCCGGTGCGAATCCCTATCGTCTTCGAGGGAGGCGGCCGCGGCATCCAGCTGTTTGAGCTGTCTGGCTATGGCGGCCATGCGATCGTTCGCCGTGGCCAGCGCCCGTTCGGCCTGCTGCGCCTGGATCCGGGCTTCGGTGCGTTTGGCCGATTCCCGATCCACGAGGCGCGCGGCCTCATCGCATTCGGCCATGGCCGGCACCACCTGCGCGTCCAGTTCGGCGAGTGAGGCGTTGAGCTGCCTGATCTGGGCCAGCGCCTTGTCACGGCGGGCGGCGAGCAGCAGATCCGACTGCGCGATCGAGGAGCCGCCCATCGCCGCCACACCGTAGGCGAACATCTCCCCGCTCGGGGTCACCGCACGTGCCGCACGACCGGAAGCGGTCAATCGCTGTGCCTCCTCCGCGGTATCCGCGGCCGCGACATCGGACAGCAGGAGCCGCACCGTGCGCACGACCGCCGCGGCCCGCGCGGGATCGGCGGCATCGGGATTGGGGACGATCAGCTCGGTCAACGGACGGCACCCATCGACCGATGCCGTGGAAGAACCCCCATCGTTCGGACGCAGCGGAGCCGCCGCGGCATCGGAGCCCGCGGAATCACCATCGTTCATCCGCCGATCGTCCGCTCCCCCGGTCTCCGTCACCGTGATCACCACAGCCTTGCCGAGCCGGTCCTCGCGTGCGCGTTCCAGCGCATGCAGCATGTCGCCGGTTCCGGGCACCACCATCGCACCCGCGAACTGGTCGAGCGCGTGGGACACGGCCTCCTCCCAACCGTCCGCAACATGGATGAAATCGGTGAGACGACCCAGCACGTCCACATCCGGGTCACGCTCCAATGCCCCGGACGCATTGCGGCTGCCCAATGTGTCCTTCAGCGCATCGGCCTTGGCCTTGAGGGCGATGATGCGGGATTGCACGTCGCGCTGCCGGTCGGTGAGCGCGTTTAGCGCGTCCCGGCATTCGGCAAGCCTCGCGCGGGCGTCATCCAGCGCGGCGCCGTCATCGTCGCCCTGCGATTCGGCTTCGGCGCGCAACGACTCCAGTTGTTCGCGCGCCTCGTCGCGTTGACGAATCAGCGTTCCTCGCTGCGAGGCATGGTCCTTCAGACGGCTTTCCGCCAGTTCGACGGCCGATTCCTCACGGGCGATGAGCTCACGCAACCGGGCGATTTGCTGGTCTCGCTGCTGCACGGTCCGGCGCAGTTCGGTCAGGGTCTGGCGTACGGCGGCCAGTTGTTTCTCGTTGCCGGCTCGCTCCTCGGTGGCCTTGTCGAACGCGAGGCGCGCGTCGGACACGGCCTTGGCCTGGCCTTCGGCCTGGGCGTCCAGTTCCGCGGCGCGCGCGAGCAGCACATCCGGATCCTCGCCGAGATTCGTCGTCATCTGGCTTGCAAGCGACCTGCCGCGCTCTTCGGCGAGCTGTGCCAACGATCGCAGCCGTTCCTGCATCCGGGCGAGATCATGCCACTGCTGGTTGGTCCGGGCGATGGCCGGGCTGGATGCGGAGTTGATGGACTCCACCTGTTCGATGCGGACCTTGACGCGGGCCAGCTCACGTTGGGCGGCGGCCAGTCGTGTACGAACGTCGATCAGTTCGGTACGGACCGTCTCACGCCGCCGCATTGAGAGTTGCGCGTCCTCGGCGTACAGGCGGGCCTGGGCGTCGCGGACGATCACCTGGATCGCATCCGCCTTGCGGGAGATGCGGGCCTGCCTGCCGAGGGGTCCCATCTGACGGCGGATCTCCCCCAGCAGATCGTCCAGCCGGTTCAGGTTCGATTCGGTGTTGGCCAGCTTGCGCAGCGCACGTTCCTTGCGCTTGCGATGCTTGAGGATGCCGGCGGCCTCCTCGATGAACGCGCGGTGGCCGGACGGGTCGGCGCGGAGGATGGCGTCCAGTCTGCCCTGTCCCACGATGACGTGCATCTGCTGGCCGAGGCCTGTGTCGCTGAGCAGTTCCTGGATGTCAAGCAGACGGCAGGGGCTGCCGTTGATGGCGTATTCCGAGCCGCCGTTGCGGAAGATGGTGCGGGAGATGGTGACTTCGGTGTAGTCGATGTCGAGCGCATGGTCGGCGTTGTCGATGGTCAGGCTCACCTGCGCGCGGCCGAGCGGCGGCCGGGAGGACGTGCCGGCGAAGATCACGTCCTCCATCGACGAGCCGCGCAGGTTCCTGGCGCCCTGCTCGCCCATCACCCATGTCAGGGCGTCGACGATGTTCGACTTGCCCGAACCGTTGGGGCCCACCACCGCCGTGATGCCCGGCTCAAAGCGCAGCGTGGTGGCGGAGGCGAAGGATTTGAAGCCTCTGAGGGTGAGTTCCTTGAGATACATGGGGTGTCTGGCCGTTCGTTACCGGAGTGGCCGCCGTCGTCGCGGATGCGGGACGGAGGCCGTGCGGATCGTGTGCGGGGTCGGGACGGTGCGGTCGGCTGGTTATGCGGCCGTGGAGGAGCCTTCGTCGGACGGGTCGTCGTCCGAATCGGCGTTCCGCTGGTTCTGCTTGCCGAGACCGAGCACATCGAACACGTCGAAGTCGTCGGGGCCGATCTTGTCGTCGTCCTGTTCGGCGTCTGCATCGGCATTGTCATCGGCATCGCCCTGGGTGCCGTTGTCCGGTTCGACCACGGGCTGGTGGATGCTCATGGCCTGCGCCATGGTGGGGCTGGCGTGTTCGGCGAGCATGGTGCGCGCGTCGCCGGCGGTCACGAAGCTGCCGCAGATGAGCACGCCGTGACCGTAGCCCACGCCGAGCTCGTCCTCGGCGTCGACCATGTTGACGGCGGTCTGGATGGCGTCCGGCAGATTCGCCTCCTTGACCACGCGGTCGCGGCCGAACACCTCCACGGCGATCTTCTCCAGCTCGTCGGCCGGCATCACGCGGTCGCGCCAGGAATTCTCGGTCACCACCACGGAGCTCAGGATCGGCTCCAGCACACCGAGGTATTCCTCAACCTGCTTGTCGCGCATCATGGCCACCACGCCGACCAGCTGCTTGAAGTCGTAGCTTTCCTCGATGGCCTTGCACAGGGCCTCGGCGGCGTTCACGTTGTGGCCGCCGTCCAGGATGATGGTAGGCGAGGTGCGGATCTGCTCGATGCGGCCGGGGATGCGGACCGAGCTCAGCGCCTCGGCCACCAGATCGCCGTCCAGCGGACCGTTGACCGGAATCACCACTTCGGCGGCGGCGAGCGCGGCGAGCGCGTTGTGGGCCTGGTGTTCGCCGAACTTGGCGATCGGCACGCCCTCGTAGGTGCCGTTCGGGGTGGTGAGCGTGGCGACCTGTCCGCCGACGGCGGCCATGCGGTCGGAAACGGTCATCTCGTAGCCGTCGCGCACGAGCGTGGCGTGGTTGCGTGCAGCAGCCTCCTCGATGATCGGCATCACGGCCTCCTCATGCGGCTGCGGGCCGATGACGGCGGTGCAGCCGGGCTTGATGATGCCGACCTTCTCGCCCGCGATCTTCTCGACCGTATCGCCCAGCCACTGCATGTGGTCCATGTCCACCGGGCCGATGATGGCGGCGTCCGCGTTGAGCACGTTGGTGGCGTCCCAGGCGCCGCCCATACCGACCTCCACGATGGCCACGTCCACCGGCGCGTCGGCGAACTTCCAGATGGCCATGGCGGTGAGGACCTCGAAGAAGCTCATCTTCGGCTTGCCCTGTTCGGCCATCTTGGCGTCCACGAGGGCCACGAGGTCCTTGGTCTGGTCCCAGATGTCGATGAAATCGTCGTCGGAGAGCTGCTGGCCGTCGATGCAGATGCGCTCGTTGACCTTCTCCAGATGCGGCGAGGTGTACAGGCCGGTGCGCATGCCGTAGGCGCGGCAGATGGCCTCGGCCATGCGGGCGGTGGAGCCCTTGCCGTTGGTGCCGGTGATGTGGATCACGCGGAACGACTGCTCCGGGTGGCCCAGCAGGTCGAGCATCAGGTTCATGCGGTCCAGGTCGAGGTTGGTGGTGTTGTGCTCCGGCGGGCGGCTCATGATGTCCAGCTCGACGTCCCGGATCGTCTCGTTGTTCCTGTTCGGATGCTCGAATGACATGTACTCTGTCTCCCTCCGCGGCCGGCGGTGGTTTCCGCGGGCCTCATACGCTTCTACACAAACTTCCACCAGTCTAGCCATCGGGGTGCCGAGCCGGCCGTTGCGCTGGTCCACCGGAGGCCTCTCCGCGGCGGCAGCCCGCCAAAGACCGGCTCCACGGCTTCGCTCACGGCGATTGCGTGGCTTAGCATAAACGACATATCGCATCCTTCAGCAGGATATTGCCCCGCACCTCCCGAGAGCGCAGCCGGAAGACCAACAACTGTTTCGCCTGCCTCACTGAGAGCGTTGTATGAAGCCGAATTGCCGCCATTTGCACCGCAAACCACGCTGAATCAAGCTCCAGCGAAGTCGTGTCGCGGACTGCTGGCAGAACGACTTCAACATCCGCCATCAGCGAAGTCTCAAAGCCAGTTATATTGTTCCCGACTTCCCTGGTTCGCACTCAGCGAAGTCATACGGGCACGGGGAGAAATTCCTCCATCGGCGGCATGCATAATCGCCCCGCAAATCACGGTCTGCAAATCCCATCGATCCGTATTCATGGCAACGGCATCCGCACAACGAAGACAGCATGCCAGTCACCTGCACTACTGCTTCGTATCGGTGATGCGACCTGCTCATATTATGGTCGCAAACGTCTGTCCGACGCCCGGCCTCTGCCTCGCGCAGTCGAAAAACCACACCGCGGCGCAATCACGTCGCATAGCAGAACACACAAATCGCCATGTCGGACATCCGTTCGACATCATGTGCCGCAACGGCCGCACACGGCATCCCATTGTGGATTACGACGATCACTATCCACCTTTTGCGTGACCCAGCCGATTCGGCATCATCACCGGTCTTCGCCAGTATCAGTCGGCATCGCCCATAAGCTGGAACCACAACCTCCGTCCGCCAAGCAGTCCCGATGAATCCTCCAATACCCTGGACGGCATGAAGACACACAAAGTCGTGGCATCCCTCCTGCAACAAGCACAGTCCGAACAACGATGCGCCTATTCCCGCGTTCCCGCCGAACAGTTGGCGATGCAACGTCGAGCCAAAACAGGCGAACTCATTCATGCCTATCGGGGCGTACCGAGCCTGTATGCGCCAATCGGATACTGGAACGATCTGACACCTCCCGAACGCACCCTGCATATCGCCAAAGCCTTGGGCCTAGCCCATCCGCAATGGGTGTTCGGCGGCCTTACGGCGGCGTGCGCCTATGGCTTCGAGCATCAATGGTGCTTGCACGATGACTCGGTATCCATCATGACGACGAATCACGGATCACGACAACAGCACCATCAGCTGAAGCGCATCTACATGCCGGATGCGCGATCGACCGCCTCCAAGGATCCGAATACCGGATTGCTGTTGGCCTCCCCGGCGCACACGGTCATCGAATGCGCGCGAACATATGATTTTCGCTTCGCATTGCCCATCTTCGATTCGGCGTTCGCCAAAGGACTCACCGTCGAACAGGTAACCACCGCATGCGGGCGGATGCGTACCGATTTCCTCCCCATCTTCAGACTGCTACGCCACGTCAACCCGAAAAGCGAGAACGGTGGCGAATCATTCGCACGGGGAACGATGATCGAAGAGGGCTTTGCCTCACCTCGTATCCAGGTGCCGGTCAGGGATCCCCAAACCGGTGCCGACTACCGCGTCGATTTCGTATGGCGACTCGATGGCGGTCGCGTCGTGGTTGCCGAATATGACGGCACGCGCAAATATGTGGATCCGGCCATGACCGGCAACCGCGGCATTCAGGAGATGATCGCCAAGGAACGCGAACGGGATGCCGGATTGCAGCGTGCCGGCGCTTCCGAAGTTGTTCATTTCACTTATGAGGATGCAATGGAACGCACTCCGTTGACGATGAAACTCCTTCGTGCGGGAATTCCGCAGACCGCCAGTCGAAAGGGTCAATCGGGCGAAGACGAGACATCGCATCCCGTTTCATAGCGAGTACTGCGCCGATGACGCGACCAGCGTCGATTACTGTGGAGGATGTCGGACAATCAGCGTATCCGGGGAGGCATGTATGCCGTTGACATTGGTGCGACGGGACATCACCACGATGAGGACGGACGTCATCGTGAACGCGGCGAACACCCGTCTGCTCATGGGCGGTGGCGTGTGCGGAGCGATCTTCCAGGCGGCCGGCGCGCGACGCATGCAGGAGGCCTGCGACCGGCTCTCCCCGATTCGTACCGGTCAGGCCGTGGCCACGCCAGGCTTCGACCTGTCCGCCAGGTATGTGATCCATACCGCCGGACCCGTCTGGCAGGGCGGCTCGCACGACGAGGAACGACTGCTGCGCGCCTGCTATCGCAATTCGCTGGAACTCGCGCGATCTCTCGGCTGCGCCAGCATCGCGTTCCCGCTCATCTCCGCCGGCATCTACGGCTATCCGAGGATCGAGGCTCAGGCCGTGGCGGTAGACGAGATCCGAAGGTTCCTTGATGGCAACAATGTTCCCGCCCATGGCACGGATGATGCCGATACCGCAAATCCCGCAGAAAAAAACGTCACCGTCCACCACGCAAATGCCGGCTTTGAGGTATACCTCACCATATTCGGTTGAAGCCACGGTTCTTACGACGTCTGGCCTGCCACCGCCTCCGTCTTTCCATCGAGACTTCACCGCGTCGCAGTCCGTCATGAGAACGGTATGCCCAACCCTCCCGACGGACTACTATGAGAGCGGTAACATTTCGGATTCTTCGCAAGGAGTGTCAATGGGTGAGGTCATCACCGAGAAGGACAAGGAATACGAGGCCGAGGAGCAGGCGAGCGCCCCGGGCAGCGATCAGGCCATGAGCGACCGCGTGAACAACCGTTCGCTGCGTCCGAGGTCGGAAGCGTTCAAGGAGTTCATGAAGTCCGGCTGGGCCGATGACGAGCCCGCCATCGCGCCGCTGGAATCCTCCAAGTTCACTCCCGCCCGCATCGCCGCGCTGGGCAAGGCCTTCCCCGGCGAGCGCCTGGTGATTCCCGCCGGTCAGCCGAAGGTACGCAACAACGATTGCGATTACATGTTCCGCCCGGACACCGCCTTCGCCTATTACACCGGTCTCGGCGTGGACTATGAGGCCGGTGCCGTGCTGGTGCTCAACCCCGTCGACCCGGACTCCCCCGAGGCCAAGGCCGGTCAGACCCATACGCCCGAACTGTTCGTGGCCCCGCGCGCCGATAACTCCACCACGGACTTCTTCATGAACCCGCATTACGGCGAGTACTGGGTCGGCCCGCGCGCCGGACTCAAGGAAATGACCGCCATGACCGGCATCGAAACGCACGATATCGCGCAGCTGGCCGATGCTCTATCCAAGGATGTCGGCACCGAGGCCGGTGCCGTCCGTGTGCGCGTGATGCACGAGACCGATCCGCAGATCACCTCCCTGGTCGAGTCGATTCGAGAGGCGAACGGAGCAACCGATCCCGACAAGAACTCCGCCGCGGACGACAAGCTGCACGAGTTCACGTCCGAGGCCCGCATGGTCAAGGATTCCTATGAAATCGGCGAGATGCGCAAGGCCGTGAACGCCACCAAGCAGGGCTTCGACCGTCTGCTGTCCGCCCTGCCCGCCGCACTGGACAAGCCGCGTTCCGAGCGCATTCTCGAAGGCGCGTTCAACGCGGTCTCCCGCGAGCTGGGCAACGCCGTCGGATACGACTCCATCGTGGCCTCCGGTCCGCACGCCCCCATCCTGCATTGGATGCGCAACACCGGCGTGGTGAAGACCGGCGACATGCTGCTCGTGGACGCCGGCGTGGAGGTCGATTCCCTCTACACGGCGGACATCACCCGAACCTTCCCGACCAACGGCAAGTTCACCGACCTGCAGAAGCGCCTGTACCAGGCCGTGCTGGATTCCCAGCAGGCCGGTTTCGAGGCAGCCAAGCCGGGTGCCACGTATTCCGACATCCATCACGCCTGCATGCGCGTGATTGCCGAGCGTCTGCACGACTGGGGCCTGCTGCCGGTGAGCGTCGAGGAGTCCCTCTCCCCCGAGGGCCAGCAGCATCGTCGTTGGCTGGCCTGCGGCGTGGCCCATCATCTGGGCCTGGACGTGCATGATTGCGCGCAGGCTCGTTTCGAGGCGTATCAGGGCGCGCCGATTCGTCCGGGCATGATCTTCACCATCGAGCCGGGCCTGTACTTCCGTGAGGACGACCTGCTCATTCCGCCGGAGTACCGCGGTATCGGCATCCGCATCGAGGACGACGTGCTCATGACCGAGAACGGACCCGAATGGATCTCCGCCGGCATCCCGAAGCAGATCGATGAGGTCGAAGAGTGGATGGCCGAGCGCGCTTCTGTCAATAAGTAAATGATGATGCTTCTTGGCTCCCCTTGTCAGGGGAGCTGCCGAACGAAGTGAGGCTGAGGGGTAGTCAAGCGGATGGATACGACTTTGGCTACCCCTCAGTCCGCTTCGCGGACAGCTCGTCCTGTAACCAACGACGAACTCCGTTCGCGTCCTATTGGCTCGGCTGTCGCCTCGCACATTGCCTACAAACAGCTCTGCTGTTTGCTTCACGGCAATGTCCTGACAAGGGGAGCCAAGCATTCTTTGTAAGGAGGCATGTATGCCGACTCCAGAATTTGTACTCGACCTACGTAAGAAAATCGGCCATGATCTGCTGTGGCTCAACGGCGTGACCGGCTGCGTGCTCAATGACCGCGGCCAGTTGCTGCTGGGCCGTCGCTCGGACACCGGCGAATGGGCGATGGTCTACGGCATCAACGAGCCGGGCGAGCAGCCCGCGGACACGGTGGTGCGCGAGATCAAGGAGGAGACAGGCGTGGACGCCATCGTCACCGATCTGGTGGCCGTCACCTCGTCCGACAGGGTCATCACCTATGCGAACGGCGACAACACGATGTACATGGACCATTCGTTCCTGTGCGCCCTGAAGCCGGGCGGCAACGCCGAGCCGTTCGTGGGCGACGAGGAGAGCCTCAACGTGGGCTGGTTCGACCTGGACGCGCTCCCCCAGCCGCTGGCCGCAAGCACCGTGGAACGGTTGGAGCTGTTCCGCCGGTACATCGAGAACAAGAAGCGCGGCGATGCGCATGCGTTCTTCCGGTTCGACGGGGAACAATACTGAAACAAAAAGAAAAAACGCTATGCCGATTCACACGGCATAGCGTTTTTCTTGGCTTCCCTTGTCAGGGGATCCAAGAAAGGTGTCTAGGCCTCGGCGGCGAGCAGCTCGTGCAACTGGGCACGGTGAATCTGCTGTTCGCGCGGGTCGGGCACGGGCAGGGAGGCCAGCAGCTTCTTGGTGTACGGATCCTCCGGGCGCTGCATGATCTGGTCGGCGTCGCCGTGTTCGACGATCTTGCCCTTGTGCATCACCATGATGCGGTCGGCGAGCATGTCCACCACAGCAAGGTCATGGGTGATGAACAGGCACGCGAAGCCGATCTCCACCTGCAGCCGCTTGAACAGCTCCAGCACCTTGGCCTGCACGGACACGTCCAGGGCCGACGTCGGCTCGTCGGCGATGAGCAACGAGGGCTTCAACGCGAGTCCGCGTGCCAGGGAGGCGCGCTGTCGCTGACCGCCGGAGAGTTCGTGCGGGAAGCGGTTCATGTAGGCGCGCGGCAGCTGGACCATCTCCAGCAGGTCGCCCACGTAATCCTTGGCCTCGGCCACGGAACCGTACTTGCGGTGCACGATCAGCGGCTCGGCCACGTTCTCCGCGATGGTCATGAGCGGGTTGAACGAGGATCCCGGATCCTGGAACACGAAGCCGATGTCCGCGCGCTTGGGCTTGAAATCACGCTCCTTGACGCCGTTCATCTCGATGCCGAGCACGTTGAGCGAACCGCCGGAGACCTTCTGCAGACCGGCGATGGCACGGCCCGTGGTGGACTTGCCGGAACCGGACTCGCCCACGAGTCCCAGCACTTCGGAGCGGTGGATGGTGAAGTCGATGCCGTCCACGGCCTTGAAGTCGGGCTGCATGAGGTGGCCGGGGTACGTGATGGTCAGTCCCTTGGCCTCCACGGCCACCGGCTGCTCGCGCCAGTCGGCCTTGCGCTCGATCGGCTTGCCCTCGCGGTCGCGAACCACGAGCTTCTGGCCGATGCGCGGCACGGCACCCAGCAACCGCTTGGTGTAGTCGTCCTGCGGATGGTAGAAGACCTGTTCCACGGTGCCCTGCTCGACCACATGGCCGCGGTACATGACCACCACCTGGTCGGCGATGTCCGCGATCACGCCCATGTTGTGGGTGATGATGAGCACGGAGGCGTCGAACTCGTCGCGGGCGAGGCGCAACAGGTCGAGGATCTCGGCCTGCACGGTCACGTCCAACGCGGTGGTCGGCTCATCGGCGAGGATCAGGCCGGGGTTCAGCACGAGCGCCATGGCGATGACGATGCGCTGCTTCTGGCCGCCGGAGAACTGGTGCGGGTAGTAGTCCACACGGGTCTCGGCGTCCGGGATGCCAACCTTCTTCAGGATGTCGATGGCCTTGGCACGCAGGGCCTTCTTGTCCTTCAAGCCATGGGCGCGCAGGCCTTCCTCGATCTGCCAGCCGATCGTGTAGACCGGGTTCAGCACCGAGTTCGGCTCCTGGAACACCATGGCGGCCTCGGAGCCGCGCACCTGGCGCAACTGCTCGCCGGAGAGCGAAAGCACGTCCAGCGAATCGGAGCCGTCACGCTTGGACAGGTAGACGGCACCCGAGGTGGTGGCGGTTTCGGGCAGCAGCTTGATGATGGAGCGTGCGGTCACGGATTTGCCGGAACCGGACTCGCCCACCACGCCGACCACGGTCTTGCGCGGAATCGTGAAATTCACGTCCTCGACGGCCTTGATGGAGCCGGCGTCGGTCATGAAGGAAACGGACAGGTCCTTGATTTCGGCGAGGTTCTTGTTTTCGTTGGTGTTCTCGGTCATCTTCACTCCTTGCCGTCGCCGTTCGCGGCCGTCCTGTCTTCGCCGGTCCATTCGGAGGCCACGATGGCCGGGTCATGGTCGGTGACGGTGGCGGGCGGGTTCAGGGTCGAATCAAGTTCGGCGATCACTTCGTTGCGGGCGGACGGCTTCTCGTTCGGATCAACGGAGGTGTCCTCGATGGAGCCGACCACCTCGCCCGCGGACTTGCGTGCGCGCAGACGCGGGTCGGCGAGGTCGTTGAGCGACTCGCCCACGAGCGTGATGCCGAGCACGATGAGCACGATGGCCAGGCCCGGGAACACGGCGGTCCACCAGATGCCTGCGGTGACGTCCGCGACCGAACGGTTGAGGTCATAGCCCCATTCGGAGGCGGCGGTCGGCTCGATGCCAAAGCCCAGGAAGCCCAGTCCGGCGAGCGTCAGGATGGCCTCGGAGGAGTTGAGCGTCAGGATCACCGGCAGGGTGCGGGTGGAGTTCTTGAGCAGGTGCTTGGTCATGATGCGCCAGGTGGAGGCGCCCACCACCTTGGCGGATTCGACGTACGCCGAGTTCTTGATGCGCACCACTTCGGCGCGGATGGTGCGGAAGTACTGCGGGATGTAGACCACGGTGATGGAGATGCCGGAGGCCAGGATGCCACTCCACAGGCCGGACTGGCCGCCGGAGATCATGATGGCCATGAGGATGGCGAGCAGCAGCGAGGGGAACGAGTAGATGGCGTCGGCGATCACCACGAGCACACGGTCCACCCAGCCGCCGAAGTAGCCGGAGACCAGGCCCAGCAACACGCCGGCGAAGATGGAGAGGACCACGGCGATGACGATGGCGATGATGGCGGTACGCGCGCCCCAGATGGTGCGGCTGAACACGTCGTAACCGCCCACAGTGGTACCCCAGATGTGTTCGGCGCTGGGTGCGGACTGGGTCGGGAAGGATACACCGGAGTCGTCCTTCATCTGCGCGTAGCCGTACGGCGCGATGAGCGGGGCGAACAGGGCGAGCAGGATGAAGAACACGGTGATCACCAGACCGGTGACGAGCATGCCCTTCTGCCAGCCGACCGCGATCTTCAGGTCGCGCACGATGGCGATCTTCTCCCACCATGGGGTGGGCTTGTTGACGTTGAGGTTGTTCAGGCGCTCGTCGCCGGGCACGCCGACTTTGGTTGCGGTGCTTTCGGTCATGTCAGTACCTCACTCTCGGGTCGATCAGGGCGCTGATCACGTCCACGATGAAGTTCACCACGGCCACGATGATGGCGATGAGGATCACGATGCCCTGCACGGCCACGAAGTCGCGGGCCTTGAGGTAGTTGGACAGCATGAAGCCCAGGCCCTTCCATTCGAACGTGGTTTCGGTGAGCACCGCACCGGCCAGCATCATGGCGATCTGCATGCCCATCACGGTGATGATCGGGATGAGGGCCGGACGCCAGGCGTGCTTGTCGAGCAGGCGCTTCTCGGAGACGCCGCGGGAACGGGCGGCCTCCACGTAGCCGGAGGTGTAGGTGGAGATCACGTTGGTGCGCACGAGTCGGATGAACACGCCCGCGGTCAGCAGGCCCAGGGCGAGGGCCGGGAGCACCGCGTGGCGCAGCACGTCCACGAGCACGGTCACGTCGCCGAGCTGCAGGGCGTCGATGATGTAGAAGCCGGTGGGCGAGACGAGCCGCTGGAACTGCATTTCGCTGGACAGGTCGGAGCGTCCGGACGGCGGCAGGATGTTGAGCCAGACGGCGAAGATGAGCTTCAGCACGAGGCCGAGGAAGAACACCGGGGTGGCGTAGCACAGGATGGCGAACACGCGGATGCCGGCGTCGGCGGCGCGGTCGCGGTACTTGGCGGCCAGACGGCCCAGGCCGATGCCCACGATGAGCGCGACGATCAGGCTCAGGAACGCGAGCTCGAACGTGGCCGCGCCGTAGCGGGTGAGGATGGTGATGACGGGCTGGTTGTCGGTGAGCGTGGTGCCCAAATCGCCATGCAGCAGGCCGCCAAGGTAGTCGATGTACTGCACGATGAGCGGCCGGTCATAGCCGGCGGCGTGGATGCGGCGCTGCAGCTCATCCGGGGTAAGGCGTCCGCCCAAGGCGGCGGAGATGGGGTCGCCGGTGGCGCGCATCACGAAGAACACGATGGTGACGAGAATGAAGACGGTGGGGATAATCAGCAGGAACCTCGTCAGCACGAAGCGGAAGAACCCGCCCGAAAGACGGTTCTTCTTCGGCTTCTTCGTCGCCGATGAGGTCGCGGAGGCCGCTGTGGCGTTGTCTGACACGCGATGCTCCTTTGTTTCTATTACGGGTCTTGAGACGGATTGGCTCCCCTCCTTGTTCCGGAGGGGAGCCAATCATTGCCGGGTGGACGTTACTTGGTCACCGAGGCGTAGCGGAAGCGGAACGAGGCATCGAGCGTGACGCCCTTGACGTTCGCGCCGGTGACGGCCACCTGCGCGCCCTGCAGCAGCGGGATCGTGGAGAGGTCCTCGGTCTCGAGCTTCTGGATCTGCTTGAGGATCTCCTCACGGGCGGAGGCGTCCTTCTCGCCGGCCTGCTTGACGATGAGGTCGTTGACCTCCTTGTTGGAGTAGGCGTTGTTGACGAAGTTGCCGTCGCGGAAGAACGGGGACAGGTAGTTGTCCGGGTCGGAGTAATCCGGGAACCAGCCGAGCTGGTAGACCGGGTAGGAACCGTCGGAATCGTCGGTCACGTTGCGTTCCTTGTTGTACTGCGTCCATTCGGTGGACTGCAGGTCGACCTTGAACAGGCCACCCTCCTCGAGCTGGGTCTTGATGGCCGCGTACTCGTCGGCGGAGGAGGAACCGTAATGGTCGTTGTTGTACTGGAGCTTCAGGTCGACCGGGGTCTTGACGTCGGCGTCCTCGAGCACCTTCTTGGCCTTCTCGGCGCTGGGCTTGCCGTTGCCGTCGCCGTAGGCGGACTTCAGCGTGTCCTCGTGGCCGGCCAGACCGTCCGGGATGAAGGAGTACATCGGGGTGTAGGTGCCCTTGTAGACCTTGGTGCTCAGCTCCTCGCGGTCGATGAGGTTGGCGACTGCCTGGCGCACGGCCTTGGCCTTGGCGGCGTCGGCGTCCGGCTGGGATTCGCCATAGGGCTGAATCTTGAAGTTGAAGGCGAGGAAGCGCTCCTCACCGCCCGGTCCCTTGACGACCTTGACCTTGGAGTCCTTGGACAGGTCCTCGATGTCGGTCGGGCTCAGGGAGCGGTAGGCCACGTCCACCTGGCCCTGCTGCACGGCGAGCTTGAGGTTGGAGGCGTCCGCGAAGTACTTGACCTGCACGGCGGTGTTCTTGGCCGGGGTCAGGCCCTGGTAGGAGTCGTTCTTGGCGTAGGCGGCGGACTCGTTGAGCTTGAACGCGGTGAGCTTGTACGGGCCGGCGAAAGCGTTCTTGGACACGATGGTGTCGGCGTCGGTCAGCTTGTCGGCGGAGAAGGAGTCCTCGTCCACGATCGGGCCGGCCGGGCTGGAGAGCACCTGCTTCAGGGTCACGTCGAAGGGCACGGAATCCTTGAAGACCACGGTGGTGTCGTCCTTGGCGGTGACGGACTCGATGTTGGCCAGCAGCGAGCTCGGGCCGTTCTCGTCGTTGATCTTCTTGATGCGGTCGAAGGAGAACTTGACGTCGGAGGCTGTCAGGTCGTTGCCGTTGGCGAACTTCAGACCGTCCTTGAGCTTGACGGTGAACTCGGTGCCGTCGTCGTTCCAGGTGCCGTCGTCGGCGGCGATGTCCGGGCTCAGCTCGGAAGTGTTGTAGTCCTGGGCGTACAGGAACGGGAAGATATTGATCTGCACGGCGTAGGAGCCGTTGTCGTAGGAGCCGGCGGGGTCGACGCTGGTGATCTTGTCGGTGGTGCCGATGGTGATGGCGTCCGAGCCGGAGGCTGAGGCACCGCCGTCATCCTTCACGCCGCCGCAGGCGGTCAGCGAGACGACGGCGGCCGCGGATGCGACCACGGCCAGAATCTTCTTGGAATTCACGAGAATCCTCTCTCTAAACTGTTCCATGCCATTGCGTGGTATGGATTACCGCTGACTATGGTGCCGGTTTGTTACCCGCGCGTTTCCATGTACGCTGGCCGGATGATGCTTGTGGCGTGGAAGGCCAGTGTTTATGCGGTGTTGAGCAGTATCGCGGATATGACGGCGTCTTTTGCGCACGTGATCGAATGGTGAGATTAATAGGTCTGTATTCCATTATGCGGACATCGGTGGGCTGTTGGCGGACTGACGGCCAGCCAGGGCGTTCGACATTCGCGCACGGTTCGTCAACCAACGATTGTTAATGTTGGTTACATAAATCAAAACGGCCATTTTGCAACGCTCAGAGGTTTCTATTGTGACCGTTTTCATCTATACTGAAAACAGTATTGATAAATAGGACGTCAACGATGACGGTTGAGCGAAGGATTCGTCGCCAGCGGAGGCGTGCGGGGAAGGCATTATGGCATCGGGTTTCGAACACGGGGACACCGCCACCGGCCGGCAGGGCAAGGCCAGCCCGGCGGACATCCGGCGCACCAACCGGGCGCTGATCTTCAATCTGCTGTTCCCCTCGCAGCGCCGTTCCCGCGCCGACCTGGGCCGTCTGACCGGGCTGAGCCGCGTGGCCATCTCCGACGTGATCTCCGACATGCTGGACGAGGGGCTTCTGTGCGAGACCGGATACGCGGCCAATCCCACCGGCAAGGGCAAGCGCGGCGCGTTGCTCGGCATCGACACCTCGCGCCTTAAGATCATCAGCATCGATCTGTCCCATCCCCAGCTCATCCAGGGTGCCGTGACCGATCTGCTCGGCATTCCCCAGGACTGCATGGAGGTCGCGTTGGGCCCGGACAACCATGTCGAGACCGACGCCATCGTGCAGCTGATCGACCAGCTGCGCTCCGACCTGGACTTCGGCGACGTGCTGGGCATCGGCATCGTGGTCTCCGGCGTGGTGCAGGAGGGCACCGTGCGCGATTCCACGATGCTCGGCTGGCATAACGTGGAATTGGGCCCGCTGCTCGAACGCCAGTTCGACCTTCCGGTGGTCATCGTCAACGACGCCATCGCGGCGATGCTCACCGAACGGTTCTTCGGCCAGGCCGGACCCGATCTGATCTTCACCACGTTCGGCCAGGGCGTGGGCACGGCCACGCTGATCCATGACATGCCGGTCATCGGCGACCATCACGCCGCAGGCGAGATCGGTCACATCGCCATCGATCCGAACGGCCCCGAATGCCCGTGCGGCAAGCGCGGATGCCTAGAGATGCTGATCTCCGCCCATGCGTTGCGCGAACGGATGCGCCACCATGACGCGCGGGGCCGTGCCGACGTGATCCGCCAGGCCGGCGACCTGTTCGCTTCGGCGCTGGCCATGCCCGTGGGATTGCTGGACATCGCGGACGTATGCGTGGCCGGCCCCGCGGACATCATCAACAACACGTTCCTGGAGGCGGCCCAGCAGCGGTTCGACGCCGCCACCGGCTCCTCGTTCCATGTGCGCACCATCATCCGCCGCTGCCAGGTCGGCGGCGACCTCACCCTGCGCGGCGGCGCCATCGCCGTGATCCGCCGCTATATCAACGGATAATGTCATTTTCTGGCTCCCCTCTCTGAGGGGAGCTGTCGTCGGAGACGACTGAGGGGAGCACCTTTACAGGATTGCTCCCCTCAGTCAGCTTCGCTGACAGCTCCCCTCAGAGAGGGGAGCCAGGTGAAGCGTCTTCACACCGCCAGTGCGGCACCAAGCGCGCCGATGGGCTGGTCCACGGGGGCGAGCCTCAGGCGGTCGGCCAGATGCAGGCCCTTGAGGAACGGGCAGTCGGCCTCGCGGCGGAACAGCTCGTCGCCCATCACATCCAATAGCGGCTCGCCGGTCTTGGCCATGCCTCCGCCCACGATGATCACGCGCGGGTCGAACGCCTGGCCCACGATCTGCAGCGCATCGCCCATCGCGTGCGAGACGATGCCGAGCACCCGCACGGCGTCGGCCTGTTCGCAGTGCGCGCGTTCGATGAGGTCCGGCATGGCGGGCCTGCCGTCCGCGGGCCACAGCCGTTGCACCGAGGCCCCGGAGCACACGGTCTCCAGGCAGCCTCGCTGACCGCACGGGCATGCGAACCGGTTCGGATCGATCGGGATGTGGCCGACCTCCCCCGCCGCTCCGCTGAAGCCATGCTGCAGCACGCCGTCCACGATGACCCCGGCGGCCAGACCGGTGCCGAAGTTCAGGAACACCACGGTTCCCTCGCCCCTGGCACCCGGCACCAATTGCGCCGCACCGAGCGCGGCGGCGTTGACGTCGTTCTCCACGCGGACGGGAATCCCGCCCAGCCGCTCCCCCACTTCAGGACCAAGGGCGAGCGTGTCGATGTCGAGATTGACCACATGGGACACGGTGCCGGCCTCGGAATCGACCTGACCGGGCGTGCCGATGCCCACGCCGGCGAGTTCGCCGAGATGCTCGCCGGCCACCGTGCGCACCAGTGCCGTCACATCCTCGACCACGTTGCCGGCGCCACGGCGGGCCGGCACACGATGACTTGCCGCGACGCCGCCGGCGACGTCCACCAGCACGGCCTCGATTTTGGTGCCGCCGATATCCACGCCGACCCGATATGTTCCCTCATGTAAGTTGTTCCGCGTTGGTTCACCCATGCTTCCTTGCCTTTCCGAAGTTCCCAACCGTGTTCCCCGGCCGTCGTTGGCCGGATACGCATGCACTCCCGCTCAGTCCGACCCGCGCCCGACGTACTCCGACGGGCGACGAACCGGCACACATACAAAGCCGGCCTGCGGGAGGAGTAGGTACCGCAGGCCGGACGCTCATGGCGTGATCCGCAATCCGTCGTCGATTTACAGTTCGCGCCAAGCGATGCCGCTGGGGCCGAGATCGAAGTGCTCGACCTCACCGGAGGGCAGCGCCACATCGGTGGACTGCGCACGATCGGTGTTGTTGATCACGCAGTACCAGTGCTGTTCGGGGAATCGCGCCACCTCGCACTCGGGGTTGGTGGAGCTGAACGCCGCGTACTTGCCTTCGTTGTGGGAGGCGTAGAACAGGATGCGTTCGAGCAGGCGGGCGTTGGCCGCGGAGTACGGCAGGCCAGAGACGTACACGCCGCGCCCCTTGCCGTATTCGTTGACCGCGAGCTGCACCTCGCCGCCGTCGGCCCTTAGCAGAGTCACGTTCTCGTTGATCGGGAACGTGTTGGCGATCGCCTCGCCAAAGTCGATGCCGCCGAGCGGAGCCTTGCCCTGGCCGCCGCCGCAGCCGGACAGCGGGATACGGTAGCCGGCCTCGCTCCAGGCCTCGCGCGACGCCGGATCGACGTGCACGTCCTCGGTGATGAAGTGGTCCGGGGTGACCGGCGGGAAATACTTGTCCACCGACAGGGTCTGGAAGCGCTCCTCGTCCACGCCGAGCACGTCGGCCAACTGGAAGAAACGGCCCTGGAACCACTGGGAGCTCGGCTCGCCCACGCCCACGAGGGCGCCGCCGCCGCGCACCCAGGCGCGCAGCGTCTCGGCCAGCCTGGGCTCCCTGGTCCACACGTCGCCACCGGAGTAGGCGGTGTCCACCGGGCCTCCGGTGATCACCACGTCGATGTCCGGATCCACGCCGTGGTCCAGCACGTCGTCGAAGCTGATGAACCGCACGTTGACGCGCATGCCGGAGAGGGCTTCGAGGATGCCGTAGTACGAGTAGGTCTGCTTGTTGGGCAGGGCGTGGGCCACCGTGTACGCCATCCAGGAGCGCATCTTGCCCCAGGAGTTCAGGATGGCCACATTGAGCTCGCCTTCGGCCGCCGCTCCCCCGGTGCGCTCGTGGATGTCGCGGAATTCGTCGGCGATGTGCGTCACCGCGTCCACGAACTTGGGGAACTTGGCCGCGAGCGAGAGGTAGCCGCCGTAGCCCATGCGGGCGATCGGCGAACGCAGGATGGCGCGGCGGGCCTTGCGCCAGTTGTCCCATGCCTCGATGCTCGGGTCGTTGCCCTCGTAGAAGGTGTCCGGGAAGAAGTACGGCAGGAAGCGGCCTTCGGTGTACCTGACGCCCTTGATGTCCGCGATCATGCGGGTGGTGGTGCCGTCGCCGATGGAGCCGACCACGGCGTCCAGGCCGAGGTCGCCGAAGCCGTCCTTGTAGGGTTCGGTGCCGATCCACTGGTCGCCGAGGAACATCATGGCTTCCTTGCCGGCGGCGTGGGACATGTCAGCGAGCTTCTTGACGTTCTCGCGCACGAAGCCGGAGAGGAAGTCGATCCAGTCACGCTGGGCCTTGCGCGGCACGCGCCATGCGGAGTTGTAGCAGCCGCCGTCCACGAAGTCCTCCGGACGCAGACGGTAGCCGTACTGCTTCTCGAAGTCGTCCAGGGCCTGCGGGCTGACGGTGCAGGAGCAGCCGAACCAGTCGACGATCTTCTCACGGTGCTTCTGGTCGAACAGGAGCGTGAACTGGTAGAAGAAGGTGGTGAAGCGCACCACGTCGGTGGTGGGGTTCTCCGCAAGCCACTTCTCGAACGTGTCGAACACGAACTTGCGGGTGGCCGGATGGTAGATGTCGAACGGGATCTCGTGTTCCTTGTCGCCCCAGTCGTTGGTGAGATGGTTATACATCTCGACCGGGTCCCAGATGATGTAGGCGAGGAACGAAGCCGTGTACTCGTGCATCGGGGTCACGCCGTGCACGGTCACGCTGTGGGAGTCCTTGTCGACGGACCAGTCCGCCGGGCCCACGACCTCGCCGGTGGTGCGGTCGATGACCTCCCAGTACTTGGCCGGGTCGGCGTCATAGTTCGGGGTCAGCTGCTCCTCGTAGAACGTGGACATGAGATCGATGGAGACGGTGTCCGTCTCGGCGAGCACGCGCTGGGTCAGCAGGTAGACCTGCGGCGTCTCGTCCATGTGGAGGGTGATCCACTCGTTATGCGCGCGGGTCGGGAAGTAGGCGCTGTAGATCTTCTTGCCCAGCGCCAGGACGGCGTCGTCCAGATGGGTGCCGTCCGAGTTGCGGATGGCGTCGGCGCCCCACAGTTCGGCCAGTTCCTTGGTCTTCTCGGCGAAGTTCTCCTCGCTGGGAAGCGTGAAACGTCCAGTGGTGGTCATGAAAGTGTTACTCCTTGTAATTTCGGTAAGAGGTGGCTCCCCTGATTGAGGGGAGCCACCGAGACAATCGGTTCGGCACCGGGCTGTCCGCTTAACGGCATCGCCTCCGGCCCCCGCAATTACGGACTCGCCTTCGGCGAGGCTCAATCCGACCTTCGCTCGGCTGTCGCCTCGCTCAGGCTGAGCCTACGGACAGTCCACCGGACTGTCCGTAGGCTCAGCCCTTGACCGCACCAGCCGCCAGGCCGGCCTGCCAGTAGCGCTGGAGGCCGAGGAACAGGACGATCACGGGCAGGACGCCGAGCAGAGCACCCATCATCAGGGCGCCGCGATCGGTGAACGTGGCCAGCGAGACCATGCCGTACAGGCCCAGGGTCACGGGCTTCAGGGTGTCGGACGAGACCATCATCAACGGCAGCAGGAAGTTGTTCCAGGTGGCCACGAACAGGAACAGGAAGATCGTGACCATGGCCGGGGCGAGGATCCTCAGCACGATGGTGAAGAAGATGCGCGCCTCGCTGGCGCCGTCGATGCGGGCCGCCTCCAGCAGTTCGTTCGGCACCGAGGTCTGCGCGTACACGCGGCCCAGGAAGAAGCCGAACGGGGAGACGCAGCACGGGATGATGATTGAGAGCATGGTGTTGGTCAGGTGCACGGCGTGGAAGATCGAGTACTGCGGGATGGTCAGCAGCGCGGCGGGCATGAGCATGCAGCCCATGATCACGCCGATGGCGATGTTCTTGCCGCGGAAGTTGAACTTGGCGGTGGCGTAGCCGGCCATGACGGCCACGAGCGTGCCGATCAGGGCGGAGACGCCGGAGTAGATCAGCGAGTTGAGCACCCAGCGCCAGAACTGGCCTCGGGTCCAGCCCAGCAGCGTGGAGTAGTTCTTGGCGATGGCGCCCGGCAGGTCGGTGATGCCGACCGCGAACCACAGGCCGTTGCTGCCGGTCATCTCGCTCGGGGTCTTCGTGGAGGCGATGATGGCCCAGTAGATCGGGAACAGGAAGTAGATCAGCGCGGCGACCAGCACCACGACGGTGACGGTCTTGACCAGAGCGGAGGGCTGCATGGAACGGGGCAGGTCGTTGGCATGCTGGTCACGGATCTTGTCGGCCTTCTTGCGGGCACGCGCGGCGGCGCGGGCCTCCTTGCTATCGACGTTCACGGCGCTCATTCCGCGTTCACCTTCCTTTCAACCAGCGTGTACGCCACGGCGAGCACGCCTGCGATCAATGCCATGACGATGGCCACGGCGGATGCGGGTCCGTCGCCGCCCGGCGTCAGGGTGCCCTGCGAGGTGTTGAGGGCCATCATCATCGGGGTGTACGACTTGGAGATGCTCGGGTCGGAGATGGTCATGACCTGCGGCTCGTTGAACAGCTGGATGGTGCCCACGATGGACAGCAGCATGGCGAGCAGGGCCGCGGCGCGCACGTTCGGCAGCTTGATCTTCATGGCGATCTGGAAGCCGTTGGCGCCGTCGATGCGGGCCGCCTCGTACAGGTCGTGCGGGATGGCCTGGAGGGCCGCGAGGAAGATCAGCATGTTGTAGCCGGTGAAGGTCCAGGTGGTGATGTTGGCCATCGAGCCAAGGACCACGTTGTCAGCGAAGAAGTTCACCTTGATGCCCAGGGCGGCCAGGCCCTTGACGATCGGCGAGATCTGGCCGTTGTACAGGTAGACCCAGATGATGGAGGCCACCACGCCGGGGATGGCGTACGGCAGGAAGTAGCCGAGGCGGAAGGCGGTGATGTGCTTGACGATGTACGAGTCGACGAGCATGGCCAGCGCCAGTGCGGCGATGATCATGATCGGCACCTGGATCAGGGTGTAGATGACCACCCTGCCCACGCCGGCCCAGAACGCGCCGGACGTGATCACGTACTGGAAGTTCTGCAGTCCGACGAACTTGTTGACCAGTTCGCCGCCGCCGTAAGCGCCACCGCCCACGGTGACCTGGCGGAAGAAGCTGGAATAGATGGCCCAGACGATGGGCAGGATGAACACCAGGGCGAACAGGATGGCGAAGGGCGCCATGAAGGCCCAGCCGGTGCGGTTCTCACGCCGTGCGGCATCCGACCGCTTCGGCTTGGCGGCACGCTTGGCGACCCCCGTCTTCGCCGGTTGCGTTGTTGCAGTCATAGGAAACCTGTCTTTCAAAGAACAGTGCGGGATACAAAAAGATTCGTTGCGGGCGGCGGCGATGCCTCGAACGGCCGCCGGGTCGCCCTTCATAAAGAAAGGCCGGAGCGATGAACTCCGGCCTTTCGGTGTGTGGAACAGTCAGTCTCTTTCCGGTAAAGGCACCGGCGGACCGACCGTTACTCGGCCACGGACAGGCCCAGGTTCTTCAGCGTGTCGACGGACGTGGTCTGTGCCTCGGAGAAGATGTCCGCGACCTTGCCGGAGCCGTCGGAGGCCTTGGCGGCGGTCTCGTTCATCTTCGCGGCGACGGCGGAGAAGCCGGGCATGTAGGTGAAGTCGCCCATGTTGTTGTTCGCGGTCTTGAACTCGGACATGATGTCCTGGCCGCCGAAGAACGTGGACCAGTCATCCGGGGTCTTGGCGTCCTCGGTGGTGGCGGCCGGAACCAGGCCCTGGGAGACCAGGTCGGAGATCTGGGTGTTGAACCAATCCAGGAACTCCATGGCTTCCTTCGGGTGCTTCGAGTTCTTCAGCACGGCCACGGCGGAACCACCGTCGGGGCCGGTCTTGCCGGCGTTGCCGAACCAGTCGCCGAGCTGGGCGACCTGCCATTCGCCGGAGCCGGTGCCACCGGAGGAGGTCATGAACAGCGGGGCCTCCCAGGCGGCGGCCACGGTGCCGATCAGCTCGCCGTTCTTGATGGAGGCGTCGAAGGTCGGATCCCAACGCGGGTTGGTGGTCACGGCCTTGGCGTCGAGCAGCTGCTGGTAGAAGTCGGCCACGGCCTTGGAGCCGTCCGTCTCGGTGTTGACCACCCAGGCGTTGTCCTTGACCTTGTACCAGCCGCCGGAGGCGCCGGCCAGGCCGGAGATCATGTTGCCGGCCTCATCGGGCTGGTAGGACATGATGTACTTGCCGGCGGCGGCGGCCTTCTTGGCCGCGGCGATGAAGTCGCTGGCGCTCTGCGGGACCTCGGTGATGCCGAGCTTCTCGAACTCGGCCTTGTTGTAGAAGTAGACCAGCGGGCCGGTGTCCTGCGGCAGGCCGTAGGCCTTGCCGTCCACCTGCACCAGGGAGTACGGGCCGGAGGCGAAGTCGTTCTTGTACTGCTCGGCGTACTGGGTCACGTCCTGCAGCATGCCCTTGGTGAAGACCTCGGGCAGCTCGGCGTAGCCGACCTGGGCCAGATCGGGGGCCTCGCCGGACTTGACGTCGGTCTCGAGCTTCTTGATCATCTCAGAGGCCTTGCCGTCGAACTTGGTGGCCTTGACCTGGATATCCGGGTGCTCCTTGTTCCACTTGGCCACGATGTCGTTGACCAGCACCATGCCGTCGTTATCGGGCAGACGATGCATGTAGGTGATGTTCACGACGCCGCCGTCGGACGAATCACCCTCGCTGGTTCCGGTGTTCGACTGGGAACCGCATCCGGCCAGTCCCATGGACAGAGCGGCCACCGCGGCCAGACCGGCCATAAGTCGCTTGTTGAATGAAACCATGTTCCTACTCCTCTTCGAGCTTGGTTCGTTGCCGTTCTTCCTTGGCAACTACGTTCAGGGTACGGCGCGAAAGCGTCAATGTCAACTACCTTTACATTAACCGCGTGTCCACTTCCCCAGCCTTGCCGTGTAAACGGTGACATTTCGCGATACTCCGCGAAATCAGCCTATTTGTCAACATTCTTTACATCAAACAGAAACACTCGCGAAACATGTGATACACCGCTAGACCCCAGTCCCCGCGGGCGCGCACGCGACACGCCGCCACATCGCTTCGTTGCGTTAATACATTAACCGCGTTAACATCTTAACCAAGTTTAGATTCAATGCTGAGTGTGAACCACTCGCGACGACGCACGGCAAGGAGGACACATGACCATCATGGCGATCGAAGCCAGCCCGGCCAAGTCCCGTGCCACCGTCTCCGAATCGAACCGTTCCCGCATCCTCAAGCACCTGTACCACAACGGCATCAGCTCCCGCGCCCAGATCGCCAAGGCCCTGGACCTGACCCCCGCCGCCATCACCAAGATCACCGCCCGCCTCATCGAGGCCGGCGTCATCGAGGAGACCGGCGACATCGAGGGCTCCAAGAACCGCCGTTCCATCGGACTGGAGCTCGACACCGCCCGATTCCGCATCATCGGCATCAAGTTCGCGCGCTCGCTCGTCCAGATCGGCGTGTTCGACCTGTGCGGCAACGCCCTGAGCCTTGAGAACCTGCCCACCGTCTACGACAACACCATCGACGACACCATCGCCATCATCCACGAGCGCATCACGCAGCTGCTGGCGGATGACCCGTCCATCGTCGCCGTCGGCATGGCCGTGCCGGGCCCCTACCTGCGCAACGAAGGCCGCACCGCCGTGGTCTCCAGCATGCAGGGCTGGCGCAGGATCAACTTCATCAAGGAATTCTCCACCGCCTTCCGCGTGCCGGTGTTCACCGAACAGGACGCCCGCGCCGGCGCCCTGGCCCACTACCTGTTCGACCCGGCCGTCCACACGGAGGCCAACCTCTCCTACTACCTGCTCGGCGAGGGCGTCGGCCTCGGCGTCATCGACAACGGCCGTCTCATCAACGGCTACCTCGGCGCCGCCACCGAAATCGGCCACATCTCCATCGACGTCAACGGCCGTCCGTGCGACTGCGGCAACGTCGGCTGCCTCGAGCGCTACTGCTCCACCCCCGCCATCCATGACATGCTCATCGAGGACGGCGAGGTGGTGCCGGGAGCCGCGGCCATGACCCACACCGATGCGGTGCGCGCGCTGTTCGCCAAGGCCCGCGAGGGCGACGAACGCGCCCGCGAGATGATCCGCGAGATCGGACGCTACGTCGGCTACGGTTGCGTGACCATCTTCAACGGCTTCAATCCCCGGCACATCATCATCGGCGACATCGTGGCCGAAGCGGGCCCGCTGCTGCTCGACGAGGTGCGCCGCACGGTGGACGAACGGTCCATCCCCGAACTCAACGAAACGACTTCCATCACCCTGTCCACACTGTCGGCGGACGCGGCCGTCTCCGGCGCCGCGGCCGTGGCGGTCACACAATTCCTGGAACATCCCTCGATGTTCTTCGACGTCTCGTGACGACGCGGGACGCGGACAAAACAAAGATTTTCCCTACGGAAGAAACCAAACAAAGGAAAGGAAACAACCATGTCTAACCCGATCGTTCTGAGCCTGGGTGAGCTGCTGTGGGATATGCTGCCGGGCGGCAAGCGCGCCGGCGGCGCTCCGGTGAACTTCGCCTACCACGCGATGAAGAACGGTGCCGAGGGCTGGTCCGTCAGCGCGGTCGGCGAGGATGAGCTCGGCGACGAACTGGTGGCCAAGGCCGAGGAAGCCGGCATCAACACCATCATCCAGCGCAACGCCTGGCCGACCTCCACCGTCGAGGTGGCCCTGAAGAACGGCATCCCGGAGTACACCATCGTCAAGGGCGTGGCCTGGGATCACATCGCCTACACCCGCCAGCTCATCGACGTGGTCTCCAAGGCGGACGCCGTCTGCTTCGGCACCCTGGCCCTGCGCTCCCCCGAGTCCCACGCCACCATCACTGAGCTGCTCAAGCAGACCAAGCCGGGCGCGATGAAGTTCTTCGACATCAACCTGCGCGGCGACCACTACTCCAAGGAGCTCATCGAGGAGCTGCTGGGCTACTCCACCGTCTTCAAGATCAACGACGAGGAGCTGCTGCTCCTGCGCGACATGTTCGACATCCGCGGCACCTCCGGTGAGGACGCCTGCCGTTGGTTCCTGGACGAGTTCAACCTGGACTACGTGATCCTGACCGCCGGTTCCGCCTACTCCACCATCATCTCCCGCAAGGGCGAGTCCTCCACCGTGGACACCCCGCACGTCGAGGTCGTGGACACCGTCGGCGCTGGCGACTCCTTCTCCGGCACCTTCACCGCCCGCACCCTGCTGGGCGACTCCCTCTCCGATGCCCACCGCAAGGCCGTCAACACCGCCGCCTTCGTGTGCACCCAGGCCGGCGCCTGGCCGGACTACCCGGAGCAGATGCCCGACTACCTCGCCGAAGCCGGCAAGTGAGTCGACCTCTTCCGTCCCATCCCGCGGGTCGTTAGCACCCGCCCGATAACCTCCTTTCCTCCCGCTTTCGGGTATGGCTCACGCCGAGGCAACGCCGCTTCGGATGCATAACCAAAACACGCTTCCCCAGCGTGAGCCATACCCGATTGACGCGGAAAACCCGGCCGACGCAGGCCGGATCATAACTGAATATCGCCACAGATTCATTGCCTCATTGCAGTTAAGAAAAAGGGATTCATAATGAGCAACGAAACCACCAAGACCGGCAACGCCGGATTCGCCAAGATCCTGCCGGTGATGTTCGCCTTCTTCGTCATGGGCTTCGTCGACCTGGTCGGCACCGCGACGAACTACGTCAAGGGCGAGTTCGCGCTGGCCGACGGCACCGCGAACCTGTTCACCACGATGGTGTTCTTCTGGTTCCTCATCTTCTCCGTGCCCACCGGCATGCTGATGAACAAGATCGGCCGCCGCAAGACCGTGCTGTGGTCCATCCTCGTGACCCTCGTGGCCATGGCCCTGCCGATCATCGCCTACGTGGCGCTCTCCGGCACCGCCCGCCTCGTCCTGATCGTCATCTCCTTCGCCTTCCTCGGCATCGGCAACACCCTTATGCAGGTGTCCCTGAACCCGCTGCTGACCGTGTTCGTCAAGGGTGACAAGCTCGCCTCCACGCTGACCACCGGCCAGTTCGTCAAGGCCTTCGCCTCCCTGTTCGCCCCGTACATCGCCATCTGGGGCGCCACCAAGCTCGGCATGTGGTGGATCCTGTTCGTGATCTACTTTGTCATCGGCATCATCGGCTACATCCTGCTGGCCTTCGACAAGATCGAGGAGCCCGCTCCGGACGCCGGCACCACCACCATCGGCCGCTGCTTCAAGCTCCTGTTCTCCGACGCCATCGTGTTCCTGTGCTTCCTCGGCATCGTCGCCCACGTGGGTGTGGACGTCGGCATCAACGCCCAGGCCCCGCGTATCCTGACCGAGCACACCGGCGACCAGTTCACCGAGATCGCCGCCACCGCCACCATGGTCTACTTCATCGCCCGTATGATCGGCTGCTTCACCGGCGGCATCGTGCTCCAGAAGATCTCCAACAAGGTCGGCCTGCGCATCTGCGGCGTCATCATGACCCTGTCCGCCGTCTGCTTCGCGATCTTCGCCCTCGTGCAGGACAACCCGCCGGTCTGGCTGTTCTGGGTCGCCGTGGCCCTGGTCGGCTTCGGTAACTCCAACGTGTTCTCCCTGTTCCTGTCCCACGCCCTGATGTACCGTCCGGATCGTCAGAACGAGATCTCCGGCCTCATGCTCATGGGTCTGATCGGTGGCGCCATCTTCCCGCCGATCATGGGTGTGGCCGCCGACGCGGCCGGCCAGTTCGGTGGCATCCTCGTGATGGCCGTCGGCTGCCTCTACGTGCTGGTCATGGGCTTCGGCTACAAGATCCTCGAAGGCAAGAAGGCCTGATCGCCTTCGCCGGTTCCCGGTCGGTCCGCGCTGACTGACCTCGGACTTTGAAAAACCGCCGCTCCCCCATCGGGACGGCGGTTTTTCGTAGGTTCTGTTAAACCAAGATTGACATGGTCCTTATTCTTGGCTCCCCTTGTCAGGACATCGCCGTGATGCAAACAGCAGAGCTGTTTGTAGGCGATGTGCGAGACGACAGTCGAGCCAGTGGACTGCGAACGAAGTTCGTCCCTAATTGCAGGACGAGCTGTCAGCGAAGCCGACTGAGGGGTAGGACATGGATTCATGTCGATCTTGGCTTAACAGAACCTTGAACGTATGTCGCCGATCGTGCCGCCAAGATCGGGCCCGGTCGGGACATTGTTTCAATACGAAAAAGGCGCCGCTCCCCTTTCGGGGAACGACGCCTTACATGGTGGAGTCGCGGGGAATTGAACCCCGGTCCGATGACCGAGCCCACAGTCTTCTACGTGCGTAGTCTGCTGGCCGTACGGCGGTTTTTCTGCCCCCATCTGTGTCGCAGACAACCGATGGCGAGCATATCCGCAGTAAAAGTCCCGATGCAGCCCTGAGGCTCAGCTACATCAGCAAGTCTTCTTAACGACGCTCAGCATCCCCCCAAAGACGAGAGAGAGTGAACGGAGCGGCTGCTCACTGGTTAATCCTGGCGCGAAGCTCAGGCAGCGAGAGCGAACTCAGTGCGGTTAGATTTAGCACTTATTCTTTTGCCGGGGTCATCCACGAGCGGACCCGGCGTTCTCGGCACGCTTCCCTGCAGCGAACAGGTCACCGTCGAAACCGATCGACCCCAATCTTGAATTATCAAGCATCCGACTTTTCGGCCGGACTTTTCAAGATACACCCGTTCGTCCGGCCGCGCAAGCCGTACGCGCTGGACGAAATCATTTGATGATCGGTTTGAGCGGCGCGGAGACATCCACCTGATGCCGCTCCCCTATCACCTTCGGATCGTTGATGATCTTGTCCACCACGGCCATCTTGAGCTTGAGCTGGGAGGAGTCGCCCCAGACGATCACCCGTTCTCCGCCGTCCAGCGTGGTGGTCACGGAGTCCTGCGTCTCGGCGGTCACCTTGGTGATCTGCTGGCGCATCGATTCGGGCAGAGCCCCCAGGATGGTCAGCGCCTCCTTGACCGAGCGGTTCTTCAGGCTCGTCTCCACGTCCTTGACCTCGATGACCGGAATGCCGTCCACATCCTTGGACGAGACCGAATTGAGCACGCGGGCCTCGGCATCCACCGCGGTCAGCGTATCACCGCTTTTGAGCATGGCGGCGGGCTTCTGTGCGGTGATCTCGACGCTCATGGCCTTCGGGAATCGCCGTGAGACCTTGGCTTCGGACACTCCGGGAATGTCCTTGAGCTGGTTCGCCACGTCGTTCGTGGAGACCAGAAACAGCGACTTGCCGGCCTGCTTGTCCGCGATGGCGTGGATGGTCTGGGCACTCACCCATTCGTTGGCGCCGGTCACACTGATCGCCCCGGTTTCCAGGCGGAACACGGTGGAGAAGAACAGCAGCCAGGTCAGCCCGGCCAGTACGGCGATGCCGGCAAGGCCCGCGAGCACGCGGACGGCGATCACGCGGGCGCTGGCGCGCTTGCGTTCCTTGGCACGCTCGGTGAAGTCCACCACCTTCGGACGCGATGCGATGCCGAGCATGCCGGTGGTCTGATGCAGGGTCTCGGTCACGTAGTCCTCGCTGCGCAGACGGCGGGCGTCCACGAACGCGCCGGCCTGTCCCTTGGCCACCGTCACGTCGGTGGATGACGGGCGCTCGACCGGGGCAGCGCCACGTCCTCGAACCCTCGCCGACTCCCCGTCATGATGCGAGGCCACCGCACGTGGCTTGCCGGCACGGGACGTCGCGGGCTTGGACACGGTCCTTGCGAAGGGATTGAACGAGCGGGACGCATTGCGTGAAGGTGACTTGGCACCCTGGTGCGTCCCAGTCGAAGCCGAAGCGGCGGCACCGCCCTGTCCCGAAGGCTTCGAGACGAACCGCGCGCCGGACTGGGCGGTGGACCGCGTCATGCCTCGTGCAACGGACTTGGCCGGCGATTTCGTGGCGGATTTGCCCGCCACACGCGCCGCGGCACGCACGTTCTGCCGGGTCACGGTGCTGGCGGCCGGTTGTGCGGGGAACGACGAGGACGGCATGGAGACCGAACCGGTCTGGCGGACGGTCCTGCCGGCGCGCCCCGCCTGTTCCTCGCCCTTCAGGGGCTTCTCGTTCACATGCGAGGCCACCGTGCGCGGACGTCTGGCGCCACCGGAGCCGCCGGCGGAGCGTACGGTACGTCCCGCCATCACTCGCAGCTTTCGCGATGCGCCTCGAGCGCGGTCAGCAGCACTTCGTCCATGTCCGTGATGTCGCCCGCGCCCACGGTGAACACCACGTCGCCGTGATGGGCGCGCATGGCCATCATCTTGGCGGCCAGGCACATGTCCCCCACCGCCTGGATCCAGGTGCCGGCGGAGGCGTCCTTGAGCCCAGCGGCGGCGTCCACGATGGTCTGCGGGCCGACGTCCGGGAAGTCCTCCTGCTTTTCACGGGCGGGGAAGATGCCGGTGACGATCACGTCGTCCGCCTTGGCCAGCGCCTCGGCGAATTCGCGGGCGAAGAACCTCGTGCGGGAGAACAGATGCGGCTGGAAGATCACGCGGATGACGGATTCCGGATAACGGCGTCGTGCGGCGTCGAGCAGCGCGGCGATCTCCGTGGGATGGTGGGCGTAGTCGTCCACCACGGTGACCTGCTTGACAGTGCCGCGCACCTGGAACCGGCGGGATGCACCCAGGAAGCCGGCGATGGCCTGCGCGGCGGCCTCGGGGGCCACGCCGAGCAGCACGGCGGCGGTGATGGCGGCCGCGGCGTTGCGCGCGTTGTGGATGCCGGGCACCTTGAGCACCACGTTCTGGGACACGGATTGGTCCCCGGTCACCGCGGTGGGCAGCTCCAGCGTGAACCGTTCGCTGCCGCTGCCGGCGGCCTCGGTTTCGGAGACGATGCGCACGTAGGCGGAGATGGCCGAGAAGTCCAGATCGGAGGCCAGTGCGCCGGCCGGCGCGGTGCCGTAGGCGATGACGCGGGCCTTGACCTCGGCGGGCATGGTGGCGATCACGCCGAGGTTGTCCTTGTCGTCGGCGCAGATCACCACATGGTCGGTGGCGTGGCCGGCATGGTCCACGAACGCGGCCTGGTAGTGAGCCTCGTCGCCGTAATGGTCGAGATGGTCGGCCTCGGTGTTGGTGATGACGGCGATGATGGGGTGGTATTTGGCGAAACTGCCGTCGGATTCGTCCGCCTCGGCCACGAGCACCCGGCCGGCTCCGGCATGGCCACCATCCAGCGTGGTGCCGTCCGGTCCCTGGATGGAGCCGCCGATGGCGTAGCTCGGATCCTCGCCCGTGTTCACGAGGATGTGCGCGAGCATGGAACTGGTGGTGGTCTTGCCGTGCGCGCCCGCCACGGTGACGGCCTGCTTGCCGTTCATGAGCAGGGCGAGGATGTCGCTGCGGTGCACGATACGCGCGCCGGCCTCGGCGGCGGCCACGATTTCGGGGTTGTCCGGCTTGATGGCGCTGGAGTAGACCACGGTGGACGCGCCGGCCACGTTCTCGGCGCGCTGGCCGAATTCCACGGTGATGCCGAGTGCGGCGAGACGGTCGGTCTTGGCGCTGCGTTCGCGGTCGGAGCCGTCCACGGCGACCCCTTGGGCGTGCAGCATCTCGGCGAGTACGCTCATGCCGGCGCCGCCGATGCCGATGAAGTGGGTGGGACCGAGGTCCGCCGGCCTCGCCGATGCGTCGAACGCGGCATGGGTGGGGTCAAGCACGATGGGTTGAGTCAATTTCTGACGCTCCTTACACAGATGTTCCGGAACATATCTTAGGTCGCCCTCGCCGTCCGTCCGGCGGGATGCGCATCAGCAGCGACCGGCGAGGGCGAGCACATGGCGGGCCATGACTTCGGCCGCGTCACGGATGCCGTATTCCCAGGCCTTGCGGCCGAATCCCGCGAGTCGTTCCCGGTCGGCGAGCAGGGCGGGCACATGGCCTTTGACCCAGTCGGGGGTCAGATCCCTGTCCGCCACCATAAGGCCGCCGCCCGCGTTCACCACGGGCTCGGCGTTGAAGCGCTGCTCACCGTTGCCGATGGGCAGGGGCACGTAGATGGCGGGCAGGCCCAGCGCGGCCAGTTCGGAGACGGATCCGGCGCCCGCGCGGCAGATCACCAGATCGGCGCAGGCGAAGGCCAGGTCGATGCGCTCCAGGTATTCGGCCATGTGGTAGTCGCCGGAACCGGCCGATTCGGGGCCGAGCCCGGTCAATACGTCCGCTCCCGCGGATTCGGTGGCCAGCGTGCGGACCTCGTCGATCTTGCCGCGGCCGGTCAGATGGATGATCTGGGCGTGCTCGAGCAGCTCACGGGCCGAGGATGCGATGGCGCGGTTGAGGCTTTGCGCACCGAGGGAGCCGCCGGTGACCAGCACCAGCGGACGGGCGGGATCCACGCCAAGCTGTGCGGCGGCTTCGCGGCGCAGACCGTCGCGGTCCTCGCCGATGCGCTTGGCCAGTCGGGCGATGGCGGGGCGCAGCGGCAGTCCGACGCGCTCGATGTCCGCTCCCTGGCGTGGTTTGAGGCCGGTGCCCTCGTAGACGGTGCCGATGAAGTCGGCCCAGCGGGCGCCGAGCTTGTTGGCCATGCCGGCACGGGCGTTCTGCTCGTGGATGGCGATCGGGATACCCATCCTGTGTGCGGTGGCGTAGACGGGCGCCGAGGCGTATCCGCCGAATCCGGCCACCACGTCGGCCTTGCGGCTTTCGAGGATGGAGCGGACCTTGGCGGTCTCGCGCTTCCATTTGGCCGGGAACCTGAGCATGTACAGGTTGGGCCGGCGAGGGAACGGCACTTTTTCGATGGTGTCGAGTTCGTAGCCCGCCTGCGGCACGAGATCCTTTTCAAGGCCCACGGCGGTGCCGATGACGGTGACCTGGGCCGCCGGATCGATCTCACGGATCGCGCCGGCAACGGCGAGCAGAGGATTGACATGACCGGCGGTTCCGCCGCCGGCCAACACGATATGGGGTGTGCCTTGAGTCATGGTTATCGAGTGTACTCTACACCGTCTGTCGGGCCTGTTTGATCTGCGGCTGCGCGCGCATAAGCCCCACAACGAGGCCCGCCGCGGACAGGCACATGATCATGGACGAGCCGCCGGCGGAGACGAACGGCATGGGCACGCCGAGCACGGGGAACACGCCCACCACCACGCCGATGTTGACGAGCGCCTGGCCCACGATCCAGATGGTCACGCACATGAGCACCATGGACACGTAGCGGTCCGGCACCTGCAACGCCACGGCGATCATGCACCAGCCGAGGATCACGAAGAACAGGATCACGATGGCGCAGCCCACGAATCCGGTCTCCTCGCCGATGATGGCGTAGATGAAGTCGTTGTGAGCGGCGGGCAGGTAGTTCCATTTCTCACGCGAATTGCCAATGCCGAGACCCAGCAGGCCTCCCGAGGCGATGGCGTATTTGGCGTGGATCGACTGATAGCACACCTGCTGCGCGTCCGCGGCCGAACAGTCGCCGTAGGTGGCCAGGATGCGCTTCATGCGGTTGGGGCTGGAGACGGCCAGGACGATCACCATGGCGACCGCCAATCCCGCGCCCACCGCCATCCATTTGCCGGGGAAGCCGGAGACCAGGAACGCCACGCCACCGATGAAGATGAGGATCATGGCGGTGCCGAGGTCCTTGCCGCCCACCACGAGCGCGAGTCCGATGCCGTAGACGAGCAACGGGAAACGGTACGCCTTGATGCCCTCCTTGCGGTAGAACCTGCCGCAGGCGTGCAGCGAGGACGGCAGCCAGACGCACATGGCGAACTTCATGAACTCGGCCGGCTGGATGGTGGTGAAGCCCAGGTTCAGCCAGCCCCTGTTGCCGTAGACGTCGATGCCCAGGGGCGTGAAGGTCAGCAGCTGCAGGATCTGGGCGGCCAGCACGATGCCGATGCCGGCCCTACGCCAGAACGACACCGGCATCATCATGGCCATGAAGCCCAGGATCAGGCCGATCACGCAGAAGCCGCCCTGGCTGATGAGCTGGACGAACGGTGACTTGCCCTGCGCGGCCATGGTGACCGTGGAGCTGGAGAAGACCATGATCAGGCCGAAGACGGTCAGGCCCACCACGGCCATGCGGAAGCCGTGGTAGCACCACAGGGGGTTGAGCAGGCTGCGCCAGCCGGTGTAGTCGCTGATGACCAGAGCCGGCTGGTCCGAAGTCTTATGCAGGGCGCGCAGGCGGGGATCAGTGGAGGCCATGCACCTCGCTCCAGGTGCGGGCGGCGGCCGCGAACCGGTTGCCGCGGTCCGCGTAGGACACGAACTGATCCATGGATGCGCAGGCGGGGGCCATGAGCACGATGTTTCCGCCGGAGGCGTATTTGCCGCACGCCTCGACGGCACGGTCCATCACGGTGTCGTTGTCGGCAGGGTCGATGACGGTGAGCGGAATGTCCGGCGCCTGGGTGGCGAAGGCATCGAGCATGGGCTGCTGGTCCTTGCCTATAATGACGGCGGCCTTGATGGTGTGCGCCTGGTCCCTGACGAGGTCCTCGAACCGGCTGCCCTTGGCGAGCCCGCCGGCGATCCATACCACGGACTTGGCGGGGAAGCTGGAGAGCGAGGCACGTGCCGCATGGCCGTTGGTGGCCTTGGAATCGTCCACGAAGCGCACCACGCCGTCGGCGAGCCTGGCCTCGGCCACGGTCTCGATGCGGTGGCCGCCCGGCTTGAACGCCTTGAGCGCCTCCACCGAGGTCTTGAGGTCGGCCCCGAAGCCCAGCACCAGCGCGAGGGCGGTCAGCGCGTCGGCCACGAGGTGCGGGTAGAGCGAGCCGTCCGGTTCCATGAGGTGTTTGAAGTCGGTGATGGGCGCGATGCGCGTCGCCTCGCCTTCGACGCCGCCGGCCACGCCGCTCCTGTCGACGATCCAGCCGTCCTCGATGCCGATCTGCCCGGCTTCGGGGGCCGCGAGCGTGAAGCCCACCCTGCGGCAGCCTTCGGCGACGTTCGCCTCGGCGGCCAAGGCGCTCACCTTGGCGTCCTGCGCGTTGTAGACGATGACGCGCCTGGCACCGTGGAACACCTTGGACTTGTCCGCCGCGTAGTTCTCGCGCCCGCCGTGCCAGTCGAGGTGGTCGTCGGCGATGTTGGTGATCGCGGCGCAGTCGAGGGCCAGCGAATCGGTGAAATGCAGCTGGAAGGAGCTCAGCTCCACGCACAGCACGTCGTGCGCGGGATTGGTGGCGCAGCGGGACAGGCTCATGGACATGTCCCCGGAGGCGATGTTGCCGGCGGTGGGCGCGTCCAGACCGCAGGCCTTGAGCATCTCGGAGGTCATTTCGGTGGTGGAGGTCTTGCCGTTGGTGCCGGTGATGCCGATCCACGGCGCCGGGCGGCCGGTGCGTGCGTTGTCCACACGCAGTCGCCAGGCGAACTCAACCTCGCTCATCACCGGGATGCCACGGCGCTGGGCCTCCAGGATGAACGGGGTACGCGGGTTGAACACCGGCGAGGACATGACGTAGTCGACCTTGTCCCAGTCCACGTCGTCGAACGAGCGCAGATCGGCTCCGGGTTTGCGCTCGTCCACGCCGATCACATGGGCGCCACGTTCCTTCAATACCTCCGCCAGCGAGGTGCCGGACACGCCCAGTCCGGCGATCACCACCGTCTTGTTCTCGATTTGCATCGTTCCTCCCTAGAAATCATTGCCGCGGGCGAGCATAGGCCGTCCACGTTTCCGCTAGCTGAACAGCAGGCCGGAGCGGGTCACCCAGTCGCCGTAGAAGATGGTCAGCGCCAGCAGCACGAAGAGCAGTTCGATCATCCAGAAGCGGACCACCACCTTGGTCTCGGTCCAGCCGAGCAGTTCGAAGTGATGATGGATGGGCGCCATTTTGAACACGCGCTTGTGGGTCATCTTGAAGTAGCCCACCTGGATCACGTCGCTCATGGCCTCCATGACGTACAGGCCGCCCATGATCACCGCCAGGAATTCGGTGTGCGTGGCGATGGACAGGGCCGCGAACAGGCCGCCCAGGGCCAGCGAGCCGGTGTCGCCCATGAAGATGGAGGCGGGGTTCGAGTTGTACCACAGGAATCCGAAGCAGGCCACGGCCGCGCACACGGCGATGATGGTCAGATCCAGAGGGTCGGACACGGCATACGAGTAGCCGCCGTGGTCGCCGCCCTTGATGTGGTAGCTCTCCCAGAAGGCGATGATGCCGAAGCCGGTGAAGGAGATCATCGAGGAACCGGCGGCCAGGCCGTCGAGACCGTCGGTGAGGTTCACGGCGTTGGTCCAGGCGGTCATCAGGAAGTTCACCCAGATCACGAACAGGATGATGGCCACGGCACGGCCGGCGAAGTCGAAGCTGAAGAACGGCTTCTCGATGAAGCTCATGCCGGGCTGCGCGCTGGGCAGGCCGGTCTTGGTGGGGATGACGAGCGCCAGCACGGCGTAGATGGTGGCGAAGATGAACTGGCCGATGAACTTGCCGCCCACCGTCAGGCCCTCGTTCTGCTTCTTACGCACCTTGGCGAAGTCGTCGATGAAGCCGAGCACGCCCATCGAGAGCATGGCGAACAGCACCAATACCGCGGACCAGGAGGGCACGTCGCCCGAATGCAGGTAGCGGTAGAGCGCGGAGGCCGCCCAGCCGAACAGGATGGCGAAGTTGATGACCACGCCGCCCAGCGTGGGGGTGCCGCGCTTGACCAGATGTGACTGCGGTCCGTCCTGGCGGATGTACTGGCCGTAGTGCAGTTTGTGCACCAGCCGAATCAGCAGCGGCGTGCCGGCCAATGTTACGATCAGCGACACCAGCATTCCAATGATCAGAGCAATCACGTGGATCTTCCCTTTATCTCGTTATCTCGTTGTTCCGTTGGTTCAGTTCCTGGCCCAGCGTTCGGCCAGCGCGCTCAGTCCCGAGGCGTGGGATCCCTTGAGGAGCACCACCATGTCCGGGTGTCCGGCCGCGAAATCCAGCACGAGGCGTTCGGCCTGGTCGATGTCGTGCGCGCAGTCGATCGGAATCGCGGGCCCGTTCCCGGCGGCCGCTTCACGGGCGCCGGAGGCCAGCGCCTCGGCCAGCGAGTCCAGATGCGGGTCCTTGGCCGAGCCCACGGCGATGATGGCGTCCAGCCCAAGGCCGGCCGCGTATGCGCCCACTTGGGCGTGCAGGTCCGTCTCGTCCGGGCCGAGTTCCAGCATGGCACCCAGCAGGGCGACACGGAAGGGCGTCCGTCCGTCCGCCGGCCTCCACGCCTTGAGCCCGTCAAGGCCGGCCTTCATGGAGTCGGGGTTGGCGTTGAAGGAGTCGTCGATGAGGGTGAAGGAGGCTTCACCGCGGGTCACGGTGCTCAACGCCATGCGGTGCGGGCTGATGGTGTGCTGCGCGGCCAGGGTCTCGGCCACGGCCTCGGGCGTCATGCCGTAGCGCAAGGCCACGGTCGCGGCGGCCAGCGCGTTCATCACGTTGTGACGGCCCGGAATGCCCAGATGCACTGGCACGCTGTCTCCGGAGGCGGTTACCAGCGTGAATTCGGCGTGGTCGGATTCGTCGGACGTGATGTCGCGGGCCATGACCTCGTGCTCACGACCGCCTTCCAGACCGAACCAGGCCACCTCGCCGGGGGCCAGGGCCTCCATGGGCGCCACATGGTCGTCGTCGGCGTTGAGCACGGCCACGCCGCCGGGCAGCAGGCCCTGCACGATCTCGCTTTTGGCCTGGGCGATGCGTGCGCGGGAACCGAATTCGCCGAGGTGGGCCACACCCACCTTGAGCACGATGGCCAGGTTCGGCGGGGCGATGCGGGTCAGACGCGCGATCTCGCCGATGTGGCTCGCGCCCATTTCGGCCACGAAGAACCGGGTCTCGGGGCCGACCTTCAGCGCGGTCAGCGGCAGGCCGATCTCGTTGTTGAACGAGCCGACCGGAGCCACGGTGGGGCCCACGGTGGACAGCAGCGCGGACAGGAGGTCCTTGGTGGTGGTCTTGCCCACCGAGCCGGTCAGGCCGATCAGGTCGAAGTCGCCCGGCAGTTCGCGGCGGCGGGCGATGTTGTGACGGGCCAGTTCGCCCAGCGCATCGACGGTGTCGGCCACCACGATCTGGGGCAGGCCGGCGGATTCGACCTCATGGTCCACGATCGCGGCCACCGCGCCCTGGGCGGCGACCTTGGCCACGAAGTCGTGGCCGTCCACATGCTCGCCCTTGATCGCCACGAACACCGATCCGTCCTTGGCCTCACGCGAGTCGCTCACGGCACCGGTGGCCGTTCCGAAAGGCCCCTCCCCCGCGATCACACGGCCGGAGACCGCCTGGGCGATCTCCTCCACACTCATCGGCACCATATCATCTGCTCCTTTTCGTTCTTCCTGCTCATGTCCGTCCGCGCCGGTCACGCCGCCACCATCCTTCCATCGGCGGCATAGCCGGCATCCATAACCATTCGTGTTCCGCTATTTCAGGTTGTTGGCCACCCTGAGCGCGCTGCGCACGTTGTTCCTGCGCACACCGGCCGCCAACACCATGGCGATGGCGAGCGACATGTGACGCATGCGCATGATGTTCGAGCCCACCGGCGATTCGGCCGCCATTTCGTCCGATTCCCGGGTGGGGTGGATCATCACGAGGTCCTCGTCCGCCACGAAGGCGTACTTGCTTTTCAGGGATGCCAGATCGTCGGCGTTGGCCGAACGCTGGGAACCCAGCACGTCCACATTCACCGATTCCAAGGCGTGGGGCTGCAACGTCTCGTCGTCCATGGCGATGATCACCGCCGCGACGCCGTCCTCGGCACACACCGCGAGCGTGCGCTGCATGTCCAGGATGCCCAACGGGTAGGTGAGGTTCAGGGGACGGGTCATCGAGGTGGATCCGGAGGAACTGATGATGGCCACAGGGTTGCCCAGCATGTGCAGGAAGTCCGCAAGCTGGCCGGCGCCCGCGTCAACCTCACCCTTGTCGGTGCCGGCCACCACGAACACGGCCATCGTGCCGGATGGGGAACCGGCGAATCCCGACGCCAGATCGCCCAGCAGCGACGTGTCGAGCGTGCCGAACAGCCTCGGGATGCCGATCTCCGGGCATTTGCTTTTGAGACTGTACGGCAGCAGGGCAGCATAGGCGCCGGCCTGCTCCGCCTGCGTCAGATCGGCGGTGTCCTTGCCGCAGATAAACAGGGATCCGGGCACCACGGTGTCCACGCTGTCGCTGAGGGAGGTGACGGTGACGTTGACCGCGAACGGCGGATCGATCTCAAGACCGTACCGTTGGGACAGCATGCCCAAGGTCATCCGCTGGGCGATGGATTCGCTCACTGCACTCATGGATTGTCGCCTTTCTGCCGCGCCATTCACCACGTGACCGGGATAGCATTTTTACGCGGTGATGAGACAGGGACCTCGTATTTCTGCATAAGGAACTCACAGATCTGGGCGGAGACCGGGCCGGCCGTCAGACCGCCGTAGACGCCGCTCGGGTCCTTGAGCACCACGGTCACCGCGTACCGCGGGTTGTCGGCCGGGATAACCACCGAGTAATCGGAGATGATCGAGGACAGCGTGCCGTCCGCACCCTGCACCTCGGCGGTGCCGGACTTGGCGGCCATGCGGTAGCCATCGACCTTGACGAACTTGCTGTAGCTTTCCGCCACGGATTCCATGGCGTTCATCATGTCGGCCGCCACATCCTCGTCGATCACCCTCGTGGCCGTGTCCTTGCCGGTCTTGGACGTGGTGCCGCCGGTTGAGGTGGTGGACTTGATGATGGATTGCTGCTGCTTGACGCCCTTGTTGGCGATGGTGGCCACCACGTTGTTGAGCTGCAGTGCGTTGACGGTGTAGCCCTGACCGAACAGGATGGTGTTACGTGTGCGCAGATCCCAGGAGGATGGGCTGGTGAGCATGCCGGAGGACTCGCCGGGCAGGCCCAGGCCGGTGGACTGGCCGATGCCGAACTTGGTCAGGAACTCATAACGTTGCTCGTCCGTGAATCCGAGTCCGGCGAGCACCATGCCCACGTTGGAGGAGTTCTGCAGGATGCCGGCGAGCGTCCAGCGTTCGCTGCCATGGTCGAACGAATCCTTGATGGTCTGGCCGTCCTGGGTGGTATGGTCCGGCACCGTAAGCTGGTCGGTCATCTTGTGCAGCCCGGTCTGCAGATAGCCGGACATGGAGATGACCTTGCCCACCGAGCCGGGCTCGAAGGTTTCGGAGACGGCGCGAGAAGTGCTCATCTTGGCCTCGTCGCTGCCGGCCTCCACCTCGTCGCTGTCGGCGAGGGCAAGGATCTGGGCGTTCTGGATATCCTGTACCACGGCGATGCCCCACGGCGAGCCGTACTTGGACTTGGCTTCCTTGAGGACCTTCTTGACGTACCACTGCACGTCGCGGTCGATGGTGAGCGTCACGTCGGAGCCGTCCTTCGCGGCCACGGATTCGGTCATCGTGCCGGGGATCTCCTCGCCGCCGTTGCCACGCTGGTAGGTCTGGTGGCCGTCGGTGCCGGTGAGTTCCTTGTTTTCCATCTGTTCGATGCCGGCCACGCCGGTGCCTTCGTCGTTGACGCCGCCGAGCAGGGAGCCCAGGATCTCGCCGTCCGCGTACAGGCGTTCGCTGCTGAGCTCACCCCAGACGATGCCGCCGAGGTTCAGCGCGTCGATGCTGCGCTTGACCTGCGGGGTCACGTCCTTCTTGAGGACCACGTACTGGCCGGTGCCGGACATCTTGGCGCCCAGTTCCATGGCGTTCATGCCCAGCGCCTTGGCCAGGAGACGGCCCACGGCCGCGGCACCGGTGGCGCCCACGGGCTTGCCGTCGATCTCGTCGCAGTAGTCGCGGGTGGTGTCGTTGCAGGTGATGGGCACGAATTCCTGTGCGGCCTCGGGGTTGGCCACGATGGTGTAGCGTTCCACGCTCTGGGCGAGCACGTTGCCGTTGGTGTCCAGGATGCGTCCGCGCTTGGCGCTCAGGGTCACGGTCAGCGTGCGGCTGGCGGTGGCGGCCTGCGCGGTCTGGCGTCCTCCGATGAGCTGGGTGGATGCCAGCTGGGCCACGCATGCGGTGGCCACCAGGGCGAGTGCGGCGCCCACGGCGATGCACTTGAACGCGAAGGTCTTCACCTTGGCGAACCGGACGATGCGCTGGATGGTCTTCACTTACTTCCCGCTTTCATTGGACTTGTATCCGTTGAGGTCGATGGACACGGATCCCTGCTGGGGCACCATGCCCATGTCGCTGGCCTTGTCGGGCAGGGAGGCCACGAGCTGGTCGAGCTTGGCCTGGTCGTCCTCCACGTCCTGGGTGAGCACGTTGATGTGCGCTTCGATCTGCGCCGCCTCGAACGAGTTCTGGACCATCTGGGTGCGCAGCATGAGCGCGCCGAAGAGCGTGGCCATCAGGAAGGCCACGGCGACGACCACATGGACGAGCGGCGCGCTGCGGGTGCGCGTCCATTCGATGACGCGGGCGACCATATTGCCCTGCGTCTCGGTGCGCTGGCCGGAGATCAGACGCAGCTGCGGCCTGGACGAGGTCTGCGTCTTGGATTCGGGTCGGCTGGACGAGGCGGCGTTCGACCGGACGCTGCGTGCGCTGGCTGCCATCAGCCCCTCCTAGTGCGGCGTTCGCCGCGGTTGGCTCGTGTGTTGGAACGTGTTGCGTGATGTGCGCCGGCCTTGCGCGCCGACGGGTTCGGGTGTTCGGCGGTCTCGGCGAAGCGGGCGCGCCAGCGTGCGGGAATCTCGCGACTGACCTCCACGGCCCGCAATCGCACGGAGGCCGATCTCGGGTTGGAGGCGATCTCCTGTTCATCCGCCTTGATGGCGCCTCGGGTCAGTTCCCTGAAGAACGGCTGGGCGTCGGGCGGCACGATGGGCAGGTCGGCGGGGGCGTCGATCCTCAGTCCCTGGGCCATGAACGACTTGACGGCCTTGTCCTCCAGCGAGTGGTAGGACTCCACCACGAGCCGGCCGCCCACGTTGAGGCGGTTGGCGGCCTGCGGCAGCGTCGAGGCGAGCTTGTCCAGCTCGCCGTTGACCTCGATGCGCAGCGCCTGGAACACGCGCTTGGCGGGGTTGCCCGCGGGGCGATGGGCCTGGGGCACCACCTCGTCCACCAGTGCGTTGAGCTGGCTGGTGGTGGTGAACGGCTGCCTGTCGCGGCGGGCCACGATTTCGCGGGCGATCTGGCGGGAGAAGCGTTCCTCGCCGTATTCCTTGAAGATATGGGTCAGCTGGGCGGCGTCGTAGGTGGCGAGAATGCGCGCGGCGGTCAGTTCCTGGCTCACGTCCATGCGCATGTCCAGCGGGGCGTCATGGGAGTAGGAGAAGCCTCGGTCCGCCTCGTCGATCTGCAGGCTGGACAGGCCCAGATCCATGAACACGGCGTCCACGCGCTCGATGCCCTGATCCTCAAGTACCTGGTCGAGCTGGTCGAATGCGGCGTGCACGGGCGTGAACCGGTCGGCGAGGCCTTCCTGGCGCATGCGCTCGGTGGCGAGCGCCAATGCCTCGCTGTCACGGTCGATGCCGATGAGACGGGCCTGGGGCGCGGCCTTGAGGAACGCGGTGGAATGGCCGGCCAGGCCGAGCGTGCAGTCCACCGCCACGGCGCCTTCCCGCTGCAGCGCGGGCGTCATGAGCGCCACGCAGTCGGCGAGCAGCACCGGCTGGTGAATGGCCGTCACATCAATCATCAGAATTCCACCTCCGGCAGAACATCATCGGCAATATCGGCGTATCCCTCTTCCTTCTCGGCCAGGTAGGCCTCCCAGGCTTCCTTGTTCCATAGTTCGGCTCGGGTGCCCACGCCGATCACCACCACTTCGGAGCCGAGATGGGCGTAGTCGCGCAGCATCTGCGGCACGAGCACGCGGCCCTGCTTGTCCGGCTCCTGGTCCACGGCGCCGGACAGGAACACGCGCAGGTATTCGCGCGCGGCCTTGTTGCCCACCGAGACACGCTGAATCTGCGAGGCGATGCGGCGGAACTCCTCGAAGGGCAGCAGGTAGACGCAGCGTTCCTGTCCGCGCGCCATGACCAGGCCCTTGCCCAGCTGCGCGCGAAATTTGGCCGGCAACGCCATGCGGCCTTTCGCGTCGATCTTGGGAGTGTAGGTGCCCAGCAGCAGCGGTGGCATGCCGTTCATGAAATCGGCGAATGACGAGGAACCCTCGGTCTTGGCTTCGGCGTCCTGCGCCGGCCGCTCGTCGACCATGGTTCCACCTCCTTTGCCGCGCCTGATGGATACACTTCACCCAACTGGCTCACCACTTTACCCCACGCTTCCCCATTCTTCCCCACTTGCACACGATTTGCTCACCCTTTTGGATGATTTTCCCTGTACATCGCGCGTGTCGGGGGCTTTCGGGCCGGTTCCGGACCGAGTCCGAACCGGCCCCGATTCGCACGATCGGCGAATTCACCGGAATTTCATCTGCATGCTCCCGACCGCAGGCGGCTGACGTAGGGGCCGTGCGGTAGATTTGAATGCCTTGAAGTTTTGACCCCACGGATTGGAATCGAAGAGAAGCATGTCGAGTTATGCCTCACAGCTGCATGAGGAACAGCAGGCGGTGGATCGCGCCTACGGACGCCTGGACGACCTGCGCGCCGAGATGTGGCAGCGTCTGGACACCGTGCGCGCGGCGGGATCGCACGGCTCCCCCACCCAGCGCAGCGAGCGGGACTCCTTCGCCACGATGTACGAGAACCGTCTCACCCAGCTGCGCAGCGTGGAGGACCGTCTGGTGTTCGGCCGCCTGGACGCCAAGGACGGCAAACGCCACTACATCGGACGCATCGGCCTGTCCAGTCCGGATCACGAGCCGATTCTGACCGACTGGCGAGCGGAGGCGGCGCGGCCCTTCTATGAGGCGACGCCCTCCAACCACGGCGACATCGTGATGCGCCGCCATATCACCCTGAGCTTCCGTGAGGTGGTCGGCGTCGAGGACGAGGTGCTGGACGTGCACTCCGACCAGGTGGGCAAGGCCTCCTCCGCCGGCACGCTGACCGGCGAGGGCGCGCTGCTGGCCTCGCTCAGCTCGCGCCGCACCGGCAAGATGACCGATATCGTGGCCACCATCCAGGCCGAGCAGGACCGCATCATCCGTTCCGCCCTGAATCGCGTCGTGGTGGTCCAGGGCGGCCCCGGCACCGGCAAGACCGCCGTGGCCCTGCACCGTGCGGCGTACCTGCTGTACACGCATCGTCGCACGTTGGAGCGTTCCGGCGTGCTCGTGGTGGGCCCCAGCTCCACGTTCCTGCACTACATCGACCAGGTGCTGCCCTCGCTGGGCGAAACCGGCGTGGTCTCCCGCACCATCGCCGATCTCATTCCCGGCGTCAGCGCCACGGCCGTGGACTCGTCGCATGCCGCCAAGCTCAAGGGCGACCGCCGTATGGCCCAGGTGGTGGCGAACGCCATCGCGGCCCGCATCCGTGTGCCCGCCAACCTGCCGGTCGTGACCATCAGCGGCATCCAGGTGCCGATGCTCGCGGCGGACATCGAACAGGCCCAGACGGACGCCAAACGCACCCGCCAGTCGCATAACAAGGCCCGTGAGACCTTCATCCGTTCGATGCTCTCCAGCATGCAGGCCCGCTACGCCGAACAGCTCGACTACACGCCCGATCAGGCGGAGCTCAACCGCGCGATGTCGCTGCTGCGCATGAACGACCAGGTGCGCAAGACGCTGAACCTATGCTGGCTGCCGATGACCGGCCCCTGGCTCATCGACCAGCTGTTCGCCCACCCCGAACGTCTGAAGTCCCTGGCCGGCTGGCTCACCGACGAGGACGTGGCCGCGCTGGCACGTCCGAAGGGCTCCCCGCTGACCCGTTCCGACATCCCGCTGCTGGACGAGGCGATGGATCTGCTGGGTCCCGACCCCAAGATGGTGGCCAAGCAGTCCGCCGCCGACGCACGCCGCGCCGCCGAGGAGCAGTACGCCAAGGACACGCTGGCGTCCACCGGCCTCGGTCAGGGCATCGTGTCCAGCCAGATGCTGCTCGACCAGATGAACGGCGACGATTCCGAGCTCACCTCGCAGCGCGCGGCCGCCGACCGCGAGTGGACGTACGGCCATATCGTGGTGGACGAGGCGCAGGAGCTGACGGCCATGGATTGGCGCATGCTCATCCGGCGCTGCCCCTCCCGTTCCTTCACCATCGTGGGCGACGTGGCGCAGACTTCGGCGCTGGGTGGCACCCGCCGCTGGGACAAGACCATGAACCGTCTGTTCGGCCCGTCGCACTGGGATCTCAACGAGCTGACCATCAACTACCGCAACCCCAAGGAGGTCTCCGATCTGGCCTCCCGGTTCGCCGAGGACGAGGGTCTGTACATCTCCACCGTCAACGCGGTGCGCAGCGTCCCCGAATCGGTGGCCAAGCATGTGGTGGCCGACGGCCGTGACCTGCTGACTGCCACGGCCGATCAGGCGGTCGCCCTGGCCGAGCAGTTCGTCTCCTCGGACGGCACGGGCCGCATCGCCGTGATCTGCCCGGACGACCTCATCGCCCCGGTGCGTGCCGCCGTGCGCGAACGTCTCTCCGGCAAGCTCGACCCGGCCGAATTCCGTCGCCTGGCCGACCAGCCCGAGTGGGACGAGCAGATCAGCGTCTGCGGCACGGAGACGGTCAAGGGCCTTGAGTTCGACGCCGTGGTGGTGGTCGAGCCCGGCCGCATCGAGGACGACGCGCCGAGCCGTCTGGTGGCGGCCTCCGACCTGTATGTGGCGATGACCAGACCCACCCAGCGTCTGGTTATAGTTCGGACAAACGCGGACGAGACGTCCCTGAACATCTAAGGTGAGGAAACATGCCCAAAGCATTGTTATTGGAAAACATTCATCCCGACGCGGCCTCCTCGTTGCGCAACCACGGATTCGAGGTCGAAACCATGAAGGGCGCCCTGAGCGAGGATGAGCTCATCGACGCGCTGGAGGGCGTGGATCTGGTCGGCGTGCGTTCTAAGACCAGCGTCACGGCCCGTGTGCTGGACGCCCGTCCGAACCTGAGCGCCGTGGGATGCTTCTGCATCGGCACCAACCAGGTAGATCTGGCACATGCCGGCAAGCGCGGCATCGCCGTGTTCAACGCCCCCTACTCCAACACCCGCTCCGTGGTGGAGCTGGTGATCTGCGACATCATCTGCCTGCTGCGCCGCGTGCCCGCCCACACGCATCACATCAAGCACGGCATGTGGGACAAGTCCGCCTCCGGCTCCCATGAGGTGCGAGGCAAGACGCTCGGCATCATCGGCTACGGCAACATCGGCTCCCAGCTGTCCGTGCTGGCCGAGGCGCTCGGCATGCATGTGGTGTTCTACGACATCGAGGAGAAGCTGGCACTGGGCAACGCCCAGCGTTGCGACACCCTGAACGAGCTGCTGGAGCAGTCCGACGTGGTCACGCTCCATGTGGACGGCCGCAAGTCGAACACCGGCTTCTTCGGCGAGGACCAGTTCGAGCACATGAAGCAGGATTCCATCTTCATCAACCTTTCGCGCGGCTTCGTGGCGGATCTCGACGCACTCAAGCGCCATCTCGATTCCGGCCACCTGTCCGGCGCGGCCGTGGACGTATTCCCGGTGGAGCCGAAGAAGAGCGGCGACCCGTTCAAGACCCCGCTGGCCGAAGAGGACAACATGATCCTGACCCCGCACATCGGCGGTTCCACGCTGGAGGCCCAGGAGTCCATCGGCCACTTCGTGTCCCAGCGCCTTGAGGACTACTGGTTCAAGGGTTCCACATCCCTGTCCGTGAACATGCCGCAGATCAACCTTGGCGACTGCAAAGGCGTGTGCCGCATCGCCCACCTGCATGACAACCTGCCCGGCGTGCTGGCCCGCGTGAACCGTGTGCTCGGCGAGGAGAACATCAACATCTCCTTCCAGTCGCTGGCCACCGAGGGCGAGCTCGGCTACGTGGTGACCGATGTCGCCCAGAAGCCCAGTGCGGCGACGCTGGAGGCCCTGCGCAACATCGAGGGCACCATCCGCATGCGCGTCATCAGCTGACGCCCGAATGGTGTGTAGCGTTCCTTAACGACAGGGGCATCGCAAGATTACGATGCCCCTGTTTTCATCTCGATCGACTCGGCCATGGCCGCCTATGGGTCGTTCGGCCGACACCCATGACCGGCACGATCACGGAATCACAAGACTCCATTGCTTACGGGTTTTGCCTACTTGTTGCCGTACTCGCGCAGCGCGTCGATGGCCTTCTGGAAGTCCTCCAGCCCCGAGAAGTTCTGGTACACGCTGGCGAAACGCAGATACGCCACCTCATCCAGATCACGCAACGGCTTCAGAATGGCCCGGCCCACCTCGTCCGAGCTCACCTCGGCAAGCCCCCTGGAGCGCAGGTCCTCCTCCACTTTCTGCCCCAGCTTCTTGAGATCCTCTTCCCTGACCGGTCTTCCCTGGCAGGCCTTGCGCACGCCGGTGATCACCTTGTCCCTGCTGAACGGTTCGGCACCGCCCGAACGTTTGGTGACCAGCAACATGCTGGTCTCCACCGTGGTGAAACGGCGATTGCAGACCGGGCACACACGGCGACGGCGAATGGAATGGCCATCATCGCTGATGCGGGTGTCGATGACCTTGGTGTCTGGATTCTGGCAAAAAGGACAATGCATGCCATCCACAATAACGTGACCTGCTGGAAAAACGATATCGCGGGGGTTTCGCTCACTCGGCCGGCACAATGATCCGCTGCCCCGCACGCAGTGAACTGGACTCCAGACCATTAAGCGCCATCAGTCGGTCCACGGTTTGGGAGACATCCTGTCCCGCAGGGGTGATCCGCGATGCATACAGCCACAACGTATCCCCCGGACGCACTATGTAGCTGGTCACCCGCATGGCCCCAGGCTCCGATTGCGCGGGTTGCGCCGTCCATGCGGCGAGACCGGTGCATGCCAGCATTAACGCCAGCAGGCCAGTGACCAGCCGGCCACGCAGCCGACCGCCCTTCATGCCATCGGCGGGCGACGCTCCAGCAACGTTCCTCCCCGTCGTCCGACGCGCAACGACGGCATGCACGCCCGCATGGCATACACCGGCGCTTCGCCCACCATGACCTTGGCTCATCATCGAACAAGACATCATCACACCCTCCTCGAACAACCGTTCTATCGAACAGTTGTTCTCATGATGGCACATCTGTTCGAATACGTCAAGACGACACTCGAACAGATGTTTGATTTTACCTGGTGTTCACGGTATGCTGGTTCCAGAACGAAAGGAACAGACGTGAGCACCATCCCCTTCTCTCCCAAGCGGCCGGACGAATCCCTGCTGACCGAGCGCCAGCGCAAGGTGCTGGACGCCATCCGTTCGCATATCAACGAACAGGGTTTCGCCCCATCCTTCCGCGAAATCGGCGAGGCGGCGGGACTCAAAAGCCCCTCCTCCGTTAAGCATCAGCTGCAGACCCTGGAGGAGAAGGGTTTCATTCGCATGAACGCCAACAAGGGCCGCGCCATCGAAGTGGTGGCAGGTGCCACGGTTCCCGCCGAAGGCCCACGCGGTGGCGCCGCGGCTCCAGGCATCGCCGACGTCGAGGGCACCGCGGAGATCTACCAGTTCCCCAGCGCCTCGATCACCCAATCAAGGGATGTCCCGCTGGTGGGCCGGATTGCGGCCGGCGTCCCCATCACCGCCGAGCAGCATGTGGATGATGTCATGCGGCTGCCCGAACGCCTCACCGGCACCGGCAAGCTGTTCATGCTCGAGGTTCATGGCGATTCCATGGTGGATGCCGCGATCTGCGACGGCGATTTCGTGGTGGTGCGCGAACAACAATCCGCCGTCAACGGGGATATCGTGGCCGCCCTGCTGGACGACGAGGCCACCGTCAAGACCTTCCGCGAAGACAACGGCCACGTCTGGCTGATGCCCCACAACCCCGCATACTCCCCCATCGACGGCACGCATGCCACCATCATGGGCAAGGTGGTCACCGTCCTGCGCAAACTGTGACGGCCATCGTGTTCGAAACGGTGCTACACTGGCATCCAGCACAGGGAACCCCGGTCCGACGACCGGGGTTCCGTCGTATCGGGAACAAAACGCAAATGGTATTGAGAAGCGATTTCATTCAATACCCTCGTCAAGGAGTCAACCGCAATCATGGCCCATACGCATTCAACCGCGGCATCGTCTTCGACACCGGCCTCGAAAGCCCATCAGCAAAGGCTCATGGCCACCTTGGCGGTCACCGGCACGGTGTTCCTCGTGGAAGTCGTGGCGTCGTTCCTCACCGGTTCGCTGGCATTGCTGGTGGACGCCGGCCATATGCTCACCGATATGTCGGTGCTCATCGCCTCGACGGTCACGGCCATGCTCATGCGCCGCAAACCGAACAGCACACGCACCTGGGGATGGGCCCGTCTTGAGGTGCTCACGGCGGCCGCGGGCGCGGTGGTTCTGCTCATCGTGGGCCTCTATGCCCTGGTGGAGGCAGGCATGCGCCTGTTCGGGGGCTCGCGAGCCGAGATAGCGGATGTGGATCTGCTGCTTTTCGTCGGTATTCTGGGCCTGGCTGCGAACGTCGTTTCCATTTTCATCCTCGCTTCGCAGCGTGAGGACAATATGAACATGAAGGCCGCGTTCCTGGAGGTCATGAACGACGCGCTCGGTTCGGTGGCGGTCGTGGTCTCGGCACTGGTGATGCTTTCGACCGGCTGGAGCGGCTTCGACGCCGTGGCCGGTGCGGCGATCGCCCTGCTGATGATCCCGCGCGCCGTCAAACTGTTGCACAACGCCGTGCGCGTGCTGCTGGAGGAAACCCCTGAGGGACTTGATCTGGATCAGGTGCGCAGGCATATGGAAAACGTGCCGCATGTGGTGGCCGTCCATGACCTGCACGCCAGCACCGTGTCCACCGGCATGCCGATTCTCATGGCGCACGTGGTGGTGGAACGCGGCCTTACCATGGATCAGGCCGCCCAGATCCTCACCCAGCTCCAGGACTGCCTGCGCGAGCACTTCCCCGTCTCGGTCCCCCACACCACCTTCCAGCTCGAGCCCGAAGGCTACACCACCCCCTCCGCCCCCGACCTCCATAAATAACAAGCCATCACATACGCCAAAGGGTCTGATTCACAAAGAATCAGACCCTCACAAGGTATAAAAAATCGCCGTACGTGTGCGACTTCCGCGACGCGCAAGACGAAGGAATACAAAGGTATTTCGAGTCTTGCGCGGCACGGAAGTCGCTCCGTACGGCGATTTTTTATCAGAAGCCGAACTGGGCGGCGGTTTCCTTCAGCGTCTCGGCAGAGCGCTTCAGGGCGGCGAGCTCCTTGTCGGAGACCGGGGTGTTGATGGCGGTGTTGACGCCCTGACGGTTGAGGAGGGTCGGCACGGACATGCAGATGTCGGAGATGCCGTGGAAGTCCTTGAGCATGGAGGACACCGGCAGGATGCGGTTGGTGTCGTGCAGGACGGCCTCGACGATGTCGACGCCGGACATGCCGATGGCGTAGTTGGTGGCGCCCTTGCCGTTGATGATCTTGTAGGCGGCGTTCTTGACTTCCTGGTGGATCTCCTCGCGCTTGGCGGCATCCAGCGGCTCGTGGCCCGGCAGCGGGGTCCAGTCGCACATCGGGACGCCACCGATGGTGGCGGAGGCCCACAGCGGGACCTCGGAGTCGCCGTGCTCGCCGGCGATGTAGGCGTGGACGTTCTTGACGTTGACGCCGGTCTGCTGGGCGATCAGGAAGCGCAGACGGGCGGAGTCCAGGTTGGTGCCGGAACCGAAGACCTGGTTCTCGGGCAGGCCGGTGAGCTTCTGGGCCACGTGGGTCGCGATGTCGACCGGGTTGGTGATGAGCATGTAGATGGCGTTCGGGGCGACCTTGACGAGGCCCGGCATGATGGCCTTGAGGATGTTGACGGTGGCGCCGACGAGCTCCAGACGGGACTGGCCGGGCTTCTGACGCGGGCCGGCGGTGATGACGATCATGTCGGCGTCACGGCAGATCTCGGGATCGTCGGAACCGTCGATGGAGACGGTCGGGTAGAAGCTGGAGCCGTGCTGCATGTCGAGCACCTCGGCCTCCACGCGCTCCTTGGCGATGTCCTCGAGCACGATCTCACGGGCGACGCCACGCTGGGCGGCAGCGAAAGCAAGGGTGGAACCAACGGCACCGGCACCGATAATAGCAAGCTTCGTGGGCTTAACGGTAGTTTCCGCCATGATAGGTAAACCTCTCTTCAAAGGCGGTCTGCATCAAGGGCAGGCCTGATCTATTACGCCTTTACTCTATAAGCCCAGTGAGACGTTTTCCTACGGCACACCCGGGCCTTTTCATCACAAAACCGTATATCTTCCAACGATTGTTAGCGCTCACACCCAAACTGTGATTTGCGTCACTCCCCGATGGATTCCTCGACCACCTGAGCGGCGAGATGCGCGTCCACGTCCGCCTCGAGCAGCACGCCGTCGTCGCGGTATTCCACCTTGGACACCATGCCGTATTCGCGTACGCGCGAGAGCAGCGCGCCGGCCGTGTACGGCAGCAGCGCATGCACATGCACATGCGGCACCGGCAGCAGCCCCTCCACCGCATCACGCAGCGCGTCCAGCCCCTCACCACTGAACGCCGAGACGATATGCGCGTCCGGCTGCAATGCGGCGAGGCGGTCGCGCGCGGCCTGATCGATCTGGTCGGCCTTGTTGAACACCAGCACACGGGGAATCGAGGCGGTCCCCTCGATATCCGCCAGCACGTCGTTGACGGCGTCGATCTGGGAGAACGGATCCGGGTGGGAACCGTCCACCACATGCAGGATCACGTCGGCCTCGGCCACCTCCTCCAGCGTGGATTTGAACGCCTCGACCAGCTGGGTGGGCAGGCGGCGCACGAAGCCCACCGTGTCCACGTAGGCGTAGGCGCGTCCGTCGCGCGTCCTGGCGCGGCGCACGGCCGTGTCCAGCGTGGCGAACAGCGCGTTCTCCACGAGTTCGCGGGAACCGGTCAGCCGGTTGGTCAGGGACGATTTGCCGGCGTTCGTATAGCCCACCACGGCCACGGTGGGCAGGCCGAACCTGCGACGCGAGCCGCGCTTGATCTCACGCGCCGGTGCCATCTCGCGGATCTGGCGCTTGAGACGGGCGATGCGCGTGCGGATCACACGGCGGTCCATCTCGATCTTGGTCTCGCCGGGGCCTCGGGAGCCGATGCCGGCATCCGCTCCGGCCGCACGTCCACCGGCCTGACGGGACAGCGATCCGCCCCAGCCGCGGAGTCTGGGCAGCATGTACTGCAGCTGGGCCAGTTCCACCTGTGCCTTGCCTTCACGCGAGGTGGCGTGTTGGGCGAAGATGTCCAGAATCACGGCCGTGCGGTCCACTACCTTGACCTTGGCCGCGTCCTCGAGCGCACGGCGCTGGGACGGCGCCAGATCGTCGTCCACGATGATGGTGTCGGCCTCCTCGCGGGCCACGATGTCCGCGATCTCGCGTGCCTTGCCGCTGCCCACATAGGTGGCGGCATCCGGGCGGGCGCGGTGCTGCAGCAGGCCGTCGCACACCACGGCGCCGGCGGTCTCGGCGAGCGCGGCCAGCTCCCTCAGCGATTCCTCGGCCTTGGCCTGGGTGGTCTCGTACGATGACCACACGCCCACGAGCACCACCCGCTCAAGCCTGACCTTGCGGTATTCGACCTCGGTGACGTCCTGTAGCTCGCCGAGGCCCGCCACATGCTTGAGCTGGTTGCGGGCCTCGCGCTCCTCCCATTCCTGATTGGAGTCCTCATGCCAGCCCGCCACGCGCCGGCTGTCGTCCAGCAGGACCTCGGATTGGTCCGCCAATACGCCGGACGGCGAGGCGTCGGTGTCGCTGCGGGTGATGTCGGTGTACTGGCTGTGGTCGGTCAAGGGCGCCTCTCGGGTCGTGGTTTCGCGGTTTTCTCTGGCTCCTTATTATCATCAGGTGAGGTGACATGCCGGCAAGACCGGGCATGCGACGTGATGCGGCGATCATCGGAAGGCCACGGAAGGCGCTTGCCATGGGGCCGCACAGGACGAATCAGGGCAGGCCCGAACCAGGGGCCGCGGATCGCGGACGAACCACCGCGGGAATGGAGCAGCAGACATGGCCGAACAGTATTTCGCCGCGGACCCCGCGTCCAAGGACGTGCGCCGCACATTGGAGGTGACGCTGCGCGGGCGGGATGCGCGCGTGCAGGTCTCGAACGGCGTGTTCTCCGCCTCTCGTGTGGATCTGGGCACGTCCGTGCTGCTGAAGCATGCCCCGGAGCCTCCGGCCGAGGGTGATTTCCTGGATCTGGGCTGCGGCTGGGGCCCGATCGCCCTGTCCCTCGCCCTTGAATCCCCCGAAGCCCGCATCTGGGCCGTGGACGTGAACGAGCGCGCGCTGGATCTGACCCATGCGAACGCCCTGGCCAACGGCTGCGCGAACGTCCATACCGTGCAGGTGGACGAGTCCAGCGCTTCCCTGCCCGCGACGGACCAGCCGAAGTTCTGCGAAAGCGTGCCCGCCAATCTCATGTTCGACGTGATCTGGTCGAATCCGCCGATCCGCATCGGCAAGGAGGCGCTGCACACGCTGCTCATGGCCTGGCTGCCGAGGCTCAAGCCGAACGGCGCCGCCTATCTGGTGGTGCAGAAGAACCTCGGTTCCGATTCGCTCATCCCCTGGCTGGACGAGGCGCTGGGCGAGGACTTCACGGTGGACAAATACGCGAGCTCCAAGGGCTTCCGTATCATTGAAGTCCGTCATGAAATTTGAGTATCCCGCTGAACTTCCGGTTTCCTCCGCGCGCGATGAGATAGCCGACGCGGTCAAACATTCCCAGGTCGTCATCGTTTCGGGCCAGACCGGCTCGGGCAAGACCACGCAGCTGCCGAAGATCCTGCTCGAACTGGGCCGCGGCACGCATGGCCGTCAGATCGTGCACACGCAGCCCCGCCGCATCGCCGCCCGCACGGTGGCCGAGCGCATCGCCTCGGAGATGGGCGTGCGCCTGGGCGACGAGGTGGGCTATCAGGTGCGCTTCACGGACGAAAGCTCGCCGAAGACGCGCTTGAGGGTGGTCACGGACGGCATCCTGCTGGCCCAGATCCAGCGTGACCCGCAGCTGAGCCAGTACGATACGATCATCATCGACGAGGCGCACGAACGCAGCCTCAACATCGACTTCCTGCTCGGCTATCTCACGGCCCTGCTGCCCCGCCGCCGCGACCTGAAGCTCGTGATCACCTCCGCCACCATCGATTCGGTGAAGTTCAAGGAGCATTTCGAGCACGCGCTGCACGAGAAGGTGCCGGTCATCGAGGTGTCCGGCCGTACGTTCCCCGTGCAGGTGGTGTACGAACCGCTCGGCACCGCGCCCGCGCTCATGCGCGAGGTGCCGGGATTCGCCGTGGGCGCCCGCCCCGGCGACGCCGGTTACGAGGAGCTTGCGAACGCCATCGCCGAATCCGATGCGGACCGTCCGCGCGGCTCCCGTGGCTCGTCCTACGCCGACGACGGCATCACGGACATGCCCACCGCCGTGGCCCGCGCCTGCGCCGAGCTGGTCATCCACTCCTCGCATGAACGCGGCCCGCGCGACATCCTGGTCTTCGCCTCCGGCGAGCGCGACATTCACGAATTCGAGTCCGCGCTGCGCCATCATTACGGTCCCCGCGCCGACGACATGCGCCGCCCCGACGCCATCGAGATCATGCCGCTGTTTGCCCGCCTGTCCGCCGCGGACCAGCACAAGGTGTTCGAATCGCATACCCATCAGCGCATCGTCATCGCCACGAACGTGGCCGAGACCTCGCTGACCGTGCCCGGCATCCGGTATGTGGTGGATCCGGGTACCGCGCGCATCTCCCGGTATTCGAAGACCGCCAAGGTGCAGCGCCTGCCCATCGAGCCGATCAGCCAGGCCAGCGCCGACCAGCGAAGCGGCCGGTGCGGCCGTGTGGCGGACGGCATCGCCATCCGACTGTATTCGCGCGAGGATTACGAGACCCGCCCGCGCTTCACCGAGCCGGAGATCCTGAGGACCTCGCTGGGCGCGGTGGTGCTGCACATGCTGTCGGTGGGTGTGGCGCGCACGGCCGAGGACGTCACGAACTTCGGATTCATCGATCCGCCGGACATGAAGGCCGTCTCGGACGGTTTCAACGAGCTCACCGAGCTGAAGGCCATCGGCCGCAAACGCGGCGAGGTGACGCTCACGCATATCGGCCGTCAGCTGGCCCGCATCCCCATCGACGTCAGGCTCGGCCGTATGGTCATCGAGGCCGCGAAGACCGCATCCCCCAATACGTTGGCGGCCGTGCTCGTGGTCGTCTCCTTCCTGAGCCTGCAGGATCCGCGCGAACGTCCGGACGACAAGCGCGACGAGGCCGATCGCATCCACAACCGGTACGCGGACGAGACCAGTGACTTCCTGACGGCCCTGAACATCTGGGACCGCGTGTTCCAGGCGGACGGCGATCCGAGCAACAACGCGCTGCGCCGCATCTGCAAGACCGAGTACTTCAGCTGGCTGAGGATGCGCCAGTGGAAGGATCTGGTCTCCCAGCTCAGGCAGATGTGCAAGGAGCTCAAGTTCACCGTGGGCGACCCGCTGCCTTCCACGCGACCGGGCCTGGAGATCCGCCAGTTGCCGTTGAATCAGCAGCCGGCGCATTCGCTGTGCTGCGCGTGGGATGCGGACGGCATCCACAAATCCATGCTGGCGGGCCTGCTGTCCATGATGGGCATGCAGGTGGTGCGCGAGCCCAAGGCCTCCGATTTCGCGGGGTTGACCGGGGCTGCGCGCGCCCGTGCCATGAAGCGTGCGCAGAAGCAGTCGAAGAACGAGTACCAGGGCGCGCGCGGCACGCATTTCGCGCTGTTCCCGGCCTCCGCCGTGGCCAAGAAGACGCCCTCGTGGGTGATGAGCACGGAGCTGGTGGAGACCTCGCGCCTGTGGGCCCGGTATTCCGCGGCCATCGATCCGGCGTGGGCCGAGCCGCTGGCCGGGCAGCTCACGCGCACCACGTATGCGGAGCCGCACTGGTCCGGTTCGCGCGGTTCCGCGGTAGCCACCGCCCGCGTGCTGCTGTACGGTCTGCCCATCGTGCAGGACCGCACGGTGCAGTGGGGGCGCATCAATCCGCTTGAAGCCCGTGATTTCCTCATCCGCCAAGGCCTGGTCGAGGGCGACATCCAGCAGCGGTTCAGCTACGACGAGTTCGTGGCCGGCAACCGCGACATCCTCGAGGATGCGGCCGACGACGCGAGCCGCACCCGCCAGTTGGCGGACACCGTCTCCGACGAGGACCTGTTCGACTTCTACAATGCGGTGATCCCCGCGGACGTGACGTCCGTGGCCGATCTGGCCAAGTGGTGGAAGCATGAGCACGACGAACATCCGAACCTGCTCACCTTCGACCCCGCCAAGGTGGAGCGACTGGCATCCAGCGAGTCGGTGAGCCTGGACGACTATCCGGACCACTGGCATACGCTCGGCTCGGACGGCCAGCCCATCGACCTGCGTCTAAGCTACGTGTACGATCCGGCCGACCCCGCCGACGGCGTCACCGTGCACGTGCCGTTGAAGGCGCTCTCGCGCATCAGCCCGGAACAGTTCACCTGGAACGTGCCGGGCCTGCTGGACGAGCTCATCCTGTCGATGATCAAGGCACTGCCCAAACAGCTGCGCGTGCAGTTCGTGCCCGCCCCGGACGCCGCCCGTAAGATCCGCGACTGGATCGACGAACAGTACCCGGACCTGCCAGGCTCAGGCTCTCAACAGAAGCCGAACCTGCCTCCCGAACCCGCAGACGGCACGGCCGCAGGCGTCTGGCCCGATCTGGCTCACGTGTTCACCAAGGCCGCCATCGCCACCGTGGGCGCGCAGATCCACCCGGAGGTACTGGGACCGAAGCTTCTCGACCGGCTTTCGCCGTATCTCAAGGTCACGTTCGCGGTGGAGCAGCAGCTGCCGGCCGGACGCAACCAGCGCGGCCGCAGGCATGCGCGCGGTCCGGTCAAGGTGCTGGGCACTTCCAAGGATCTGAAGGCCCTGCAGCGCAAGTTCGCCGAGCAGGCCGAGGCCTCCGCACGACAGATGGTCAAAAAGCAGGCCGAGCAGGCCGGCGAACAGGGCAAGTTGGTGCAGAAGGCCAATCTGTTGCACAAGGCCGGCGCCACCACGGAGTCCCGTGCGGCGATGCTGTGGCGCGGCGCGTTGGATGCCCTGCGTCTGCCCGCCGAACGCATCTCCTCGCGCTGGCTGGGCGCCGAGGCGCTCATGCTGGCCTCCGCGCCGTACAAGTCCACCAAGGATCTGGTCGAGGACCTGCAGCTGGCCGCGGTCAAGCGCCTGCTGCCCAAGGTGGATTCGCTTGCGGACGACGAGGCGCTGGCGAACGCCGTGTTGGACGTGCGCGAGGTGTACGAGGACACCGTCTACCAGGTGGCCCATGACGTCATCGCCATCCTCAAGACGTACGCCGAAGTGGACAAGGCCACGTCCGGCAAGGCCGATCTGCCGATGCTTTCGGTGCTCCAGTCGATCCGCGAGCATATCGCCACGCTGGTCCACCCCGGATTTGTGGGCCGCACTCCCCCGGACGCGCTGACCTCGATCGCCCGATATCTCAAGGCGGATCTGAGCCGACTGAACAAGGCGAAGACGGACAAGAACCGCGACGTGAAATGGGCATGGCAGGCCGACGAGGCCAAGCAGTTGGTCGACAAGGCCATGGCGCACGCCAAGGCCGAACCCGCCGGCCCGAAGCATGAGGAGCTGATGCGCAAGGCCGAGCAGGCCCGCTGGATGCTCGAGGAGTTCTACGTGAGCCTATGGGCGCAGGAGATCGGCACCAAGGGACCGGTTTCCCTGAACCGCATCAAGAAAGCATTGGCGTGAGCGATCGGAAGGTTCCGAAGGCCTCGCGGAACGCCGGAGGCCGCGGACGTGGCACATCGTCGGCCTCCGGGAAGACCGCGGCCGGACGCGGGAAAACGGGCACGAGCCGTAGCGCCAAGGCCGGCCGTGCATCCGCATCTCGCGCCAAGGCCGCGAAATCGTCGCCTTCCCGCAATCGACGCCGGACCGGCGGCACCCGCCGGCGGAAGGCAGGGCCGCTGAAGCGCGCCTGGCGCCGCGCGAACTGGTTCGGCAAGCTGAAGATGGTGCTGTTTCCCACGGTGACGGTCATCGTCATCGTGGCGCTCGTCATCGCCGCCGTGCGTTTCGTACGCTGGCGCGGGGCGGTCATCGCCGCCGAGAAGGCGCAGCTGGAGCTGGCGCAGACCTACGATTTCAATCCCGGCGACATCATTTCGGACGGACAGTTCTTCAACGGTTCGGCCATGAGCGCGGCCGAGGTCCAGTCGTTCCTCGACCAGCAGGGCGGCTCACTGGCATCCATGACATTCGACACCACAAACGAATCGGGCGACGGCCTGTGCGAGGACTATGCGGGAGGCAAGGGGCAAAGCGCCGCAGCCATCATCGCGGCCGCGGGCGCGGCGTGCGGCGTAAGCCAGAAGGTGCTGCTCACCGTGCTGCAGAAGGAGCAGCATCTGGTGACGGCCGTGAACCCGAGCGCGTTCCAGTTGCGGTCCGCGATGGGCCTGAGCTGTCCGGATACCGCCGACTGCGACCCCGCCTACGACGGGTTCGCCAAGCAGATGTACGGTGCGGCGAAACGCTACCGCTATTACCTGGAGCACGAGGAGCAGTACGGCTATCGAGCCGGCGACCTCAACTACATCCAGTACCATCCGAACAAGGCGTGTGGCGGCACCCAGGTGTACATCGAGAACAAGGCGACCGCGCTGCTCTACATCTACACGCCCTACCAACCGAATGTGGCGGCCCTCGCCGCGGGCACCGGCACCGGGGACGCCTGCTCAAGCTACGGCAACCGCAATTTCTCGCTTATCTACACGGGCTGGTTCGGTTCGGCACGCTGAGCCCGGCCGCCGGACAGTGCCATATGTTCGGCGTCCGGCCCGACATCAGTCCTGGTGATTCAGCGCTCCGGGTGCTGCCCCACGTACGGTCCCATGAGCATGGTGACGACCATGCCGAGCACGGCGAAAATCGCACCCACCGGGCCAAGCCAGGTCAGGCCCAGGAAGTCGTTGGCGAGGCCTCCGACCGCAGAGCCGATGGCGATGCCGATGTTGAAGGACATCGAATTGAGCGAGGAGGCCAGGTTCATCGAGCCGGGATGCGACTGCGCGGCGACGTCCATGTACAGCACCTGCGAGGATGCGTTGAAGTGGTACATGAGCAGGCCGAGCACCACGAGCAGCACGGCGCCGTAGAGCGGGATCCAATGGGCCAGCGCCAGCGAGGCGAGCAGCACGGCATGCACGAGGAACACCCAGCGCAGATGGTAGAGCGGCTCCACTCCCCTGCCGTGTTCGGCGAGCTTGCCGGCGGTCAGGTTGCTGCACAGGCAGGCCACGCCGTACACCACGAGTCCCAGGCTCACGTACTGTTCGGGCAGGTGGATCTCGTCGCGCATGATCGGCGTCAGGTAGGTGTAGAACACGTAGCTTGACGCGGCTCCGAACACCACGGCGAACACGCCCAGATGGATGCGGCGGTCGAAGAACAGACGGAACTGGGAGAGGAAGCCGACCTTGATGATGTGACTGTTGCGCGGCAGCACCAGGAACATGGCGATGAGCAGGATCACGGTGAGCACGTTGATCATGTGGAACGTCCAACGCCAGCCGAACGCATTGGCCACCGAGGTGCCGATCGGCACGCCGACCACGGAGGCGATGGAGAATCCGGAGAACACCCAGGCGATGAACTTGGTGCGGTACTTGTCCGTGGTCACGTCCGGGGCGAACGTCATGGCGATGGCCACCAGCGTGCCGGACACGGAGGCGATGAGCAGTCGCGCCACGAGCAGCACCGGATAGTTCGGGGCGAACGCGCACAGGATGTTGCCCGCCAGGAAGACGCCCATCAGCGTCAGATAGGTGCGGAAGCGCGGGAACCGGGCGGTCAGCGCGGAGCCGAGCGGCGTGCAGGGGGCGTACACGAAGGCGAAGATGGCCACCAGATTGCCCACCGTCACCTCGGAGACCTTGAGTCCCTGCGCGATATCGGGCAGGATGCCGACCACCACGAACTCGCTCAGGCCCAGCATGAAGCTGGCGAAGATCAGGATGTTAACCGGCAGCGTGAAGAACCGGTCGTTCCTGGCGGTTTCGGTTGTTTCGCGAGGTGCGGTCGCCGGGGTGTTGGTCATGGCGGACTCCTTTGCTTTCTTCCGTGTTGCATGGTATTGGCCAACCCCTACAACGAAGGTCTTCAGACACGCGGGCAACGCCCGTACAATAGGGAGCGAGAAGGTTCTGCCATCGCATATGTTCCCGGGTTTCCGGGAACGGTTTTGCGAATAACCATCAATCGCTGATGTGGCAGCGCCAAGGCGACCGCACCGAGGAGGCTGCGCATGGGACTGCTCCGGCATGAGGACGATTACGTCTCCCCGTTCGAGGATGGCCTGCCCTCCTACATCGATCCGTCCGAACGGGCCGAGTATCTGTCCGGGATCGTCGAGACCAAGCAGCAGATGCGCGATCTGGCCGAACAGCGGGCCAAGGAATGGGCCTCCGCCTCGCGCAAGCCGGCGAAAAGCGGTTCGTCCGCAGCGCGCGGCCGGGACGATCGGAGCGGCCGGGACGATCGGAACAACCAATCCGGCAGCACACCGACGAAACGGCCCGTATCGCATCACGGCGGCAACGGTCGTGCCGCCAACGCGAGCGTCACATCATCCTCCCGGAGTTCCTTCCGCAAGCCGAATCCGGTCGTCGCGCGGCAGAGCGCCAAACAGCCGCGCAAGAAGCGTCATGGATTCGTCTGGGTGGTCATCATATGCGCCGTGGTGTGGGGCCTCGCCGGGCCGCTGTTCGACAGTGGTTCCGACTGGTTCTCCTCCTTCGGCCGATCATGGCAGGCACTGGTCGCCGACGGTGGCGAAGGTAGCTCCGGCGGTGACACGGCCGCGGATGACGACAGTAGTAGCGGCAACATCGCGGACAGCACGGCGGGCGCACCGGCCACCGTGGAGCGCACCGGCGACATACTCGATGGTTCGGGCGACGGCAAGGGCACGATGACCATCGCCTCCGCCAAGTCCGGCCCGACCGACTATTACGGGCGGTCCACGGTGATCGTCTCCTATGAATGGACGAACACCAGCGACAAGCCCCTGACGTTCGATGCGCTCGCCTGGCCCGAGGTCTATCAGAACGGGCTGCAGACGAACCAGATCACATTCTCCCGCGACAGGGACGTGCCCGGCTACGATGCCGATTCCATGCAGACCGACGTCGCGCCGGGCGGCAGCCTCACCACGACATTGGCCTATTCGCTGCGCGACGAAACCACACCGATCTACGTGCAGAGCGACCGGGATGCCCGGTACAGTGTCAGCCCGCTGGTGGTGTCCGGCTTCACCCCGAACGGCGACGGCACCTGGACGCAGGTCGACTCCGATTCGATTCCCGCGGCGCCGCAGGCCACGGACGGCGACCGCAGGGGCATGACCACCATCGGCTCCGACGAATACGACACCATAACGCTCAGGCTGGCCGGTGCCAGGCGCGGTCCAGCCTCCGACATCGACGACGAGCCGACCGCCATCATCTCCGTCGACTGGATCAACGAATCGAACGTCAGCGATGCGCTGTCCGGCTACGGCAAGGTAGAGATCAAGCAGAACGGCGTGCAACTGGAGAACGCCTATTACATGGATCTGCCGGACGGTTTCGTGGACAACGGATACCTGCTCAATATGCGGCCGGGTCTCAAAACGACCGTGGATTACGCGGTGGTGCTGCGCGATGAAGACTCCCCCATCACCGTCACCTTCACACCGTACGACGAGAAAAGCTCCCCGCTGACCGCGACGTTCACGTTGGACTGAATCTGCACTATATAGCCCTGATGACGTAGCTGGGTCCGGGGAATGTATGTCGTCAGACCGTAAGCTTGGCCGAACGGCCTTGAGTGTGTCGGACGACATACATTCCCCGGACCCAGCGTCAATCCCAAAGTCCCGCTCGTTTTCCGTAGACGAAGTGAGCGGCTGTGTCATGAAGACTCCCTCCGCTGAGGAGAGCTGTCGAACGCAGTGAGACTGAAGGGAGCATCGTATAGGGACGGGACTCCCCTCAGTCAGCTTCGCTGACAGTTCCCCTCAAAGAAGGGAGCCTGACATAGGAAAGGCCTCCGCATCGAACCGAACAACGAACGACGCGGAGGCCTTCAGCACAAGCCAAAGAGACGACTACAGCTTGGGCAGGTACTTCTTGAGCTCGAACGGCGTGACCTGCTGGTTGTACTCCTCCCACTCCTGGTGCTTGTTGTCCAGGAAGTATCCGAAGGCGTGTTCGCCGAGCACGTCCGCCACGAAGTCGGACTTCTCCATGATCTTCAGCGCCTCGTCCAGCGAGCGCGGCAGCGGCTGGATGCCCATGGCCTGGCGTTCGCCGTCCGTGAGCTCCCAAACATCGTCGCTGGTGGGTTCGCCCAGCTGCATCTGCTTGTCGATGCCGTCGAGGCCGGCGGCCAGCAGCACGGAGTAGGCCAGATACGGGTTGGCCACCGGATCGAGCGCACGGAACTCCATGCGCGCGGAGTTGCCCTTGCCTGGCTTGTACTGCGGGATGCGCAGCAGGGCGGAGCGGTTGTTGTGGCCCCAGCAGATGTAGCTCGGTGCCTCGTTGCCGCCCCACAGACGCTTGTACGAGTTGACGTACTGGTCGGTCACCGCGCAGATCTCCGCCGCATGGTAGAGGATGCCGGCGGCGAACTGGCGGGCGGTCAGGGACATGTTGAATTCCTGGCCGGCCTCGTAGAAGGCGTTGGAATCACCCTCGAACAGGCTCAGGTGCGTGTGCATGCCGGAACCGGGGGCGTCCGCCAGCGGCTTGGGCATGAAGCTCGCATGGATGCCGCGCTCCAGCGAGATCTCCTTGACCACGGTGCGGAAGGTCATGATGTTGTCGGCCGTGGTGAGCGCGTCCGCGTAGCGCAGGTCGATCTCGTTCTGGCCGGGGCCCGCCTCGTGGTGCGAGTACTCCACCGAGATGCCCATCTGTTCGAGCATGTTCACGGTGGCGCGACGGAAGTCCATGCCGGGGCTGCGCGGCACATGGTCGAAGTAGCCGCCTTCATCGATCGGGGTGGGGGCCTTGGACCAGTCGTCCTGGCTTTCGAACAGGTAGAACTCGATCTCGGGATGCACGTAGAACGTGAAGCCCTTCTCCTTGGCCTTGGCGAGCGCGCGCTTGAGCACATGGCGCGGATCGCCGAGGGAGGGTTCGCCGTCCGGGGTCAGGATGTCGCAGAACATGCGGGCGGTGCCTTGCGGGCCGCCGCGCCACGGCAGGATCTGGAACGTGGAGGGATCGGGCTGAACGATCATATCGTCTTCGGAGACACGGGTCATGCCCTCGATGGCGGAACCGTCGAAGCCGAGACCCTCCTCAAACGCGGCTTCCAGTTCCGCCGGAGCGATCGCCACGGATTTCAGTGTTCCCAGCACATCCGTGAACCAGAGACGTATAAAGCGCACGTCGCGTTCTTCGACCGTGCGCAGCGCAAACTCCTGCTGTTTATCCATAATCGACTATGGTTCCATAGCCGTGTTACGACCGGCGTTAACATCCCGTGTGATGTTCGGGGCCGATTCGTGAACCCTGGAATGCGGTTCGTCCAGGCCGTCCAAGTCGCACGCCACTTCCCCGGCGCATGCGGCCGGCCTGTTCCCCGAAGCGTTAAGGTAGTGCTATGAGCGAAGTAGCAGACCATCTCACCCCATCCCCCAATCCGCCCGTCGATGTCACGTCCTGGAAGCAGGCGGCAAGTCCACGCGAACGTTCCCGCGCCGGCATCGCCGCACGAACCAAGGCACCGCTCAACGCGCACGCCGCCTGGCAGGTGCGCGAGGGCCGGCGCGAGGCCATCGCACTGCTGGAGGAGCAATCGGCCATCCGCGTGCCGGAGCTGATTCCGCTGCGTTACAAGCGCATGAGCGTGAGCCCTTTCACGTTCTACCGCGGCACCGTGCTCATCATGACCAACGATCTGGCCTCGACGCCGGTCACCGGCATCCCGGTGCAGTGCGTGGGTGACGCGCATATCGGCAATTTCGGCATCTTCCGCTCCCCGTCCGCGCGCCTGGTGTTCGACATCAACGATTTCGACGAGACGGCGATCGGCCCGTGGGAGTGGGATCTGAAGCGTCTCGCGGTGTCCGTGGAGATCTGCGGCCGCGCGAACAAGATCAAGGAGAAGGACCGCCGTGCGGCCGTGCGGCAGTGCGTGCAGACCTATCGCACGCGCATGAAGTGGTTCTCCGAAATGGATTACCTGGACGCCTGGTACGAGCATCTGGACGTCGAGGAGACGCTGGACCGCTTCGAGACCACCGGGTCCAAGCGGTCCCGCGTGCTGCGCGAGGCGGCCATGAAGGCGCTGCTCAAGGACAACGACGCGGCCGCCGCCAAGCTGTGCCATTACGAGGACGGCAAACTGAGGTTCAAGTCGAATCCGCCCGAACTGGTACCCATCAACGAGCTCGACAACTACGCCGACCTGGAGGCGCTGCAGGCTCGCATCGACACGCTGTTCGAAAGCTACCGTCATTCCCTGTACGACGACCGCCGCATGGTGTTCGATCATCTGCGCTATCAGGATGCGGCCCGCAAGGTGGTGGGCGTGGGCTCGGTGGGCCAGCGCGCCTGGACGTCCGTGTGGATCGCCCGCGACATCGACGATCCGATGATGATCCAGATGAAGGAGGCCACCTACTCGGTGCTGGAGCATTATTGCGGCGCCTCGAAGTACGCCACGCACGGCGAGCGCGTGGTCCAGGGTCAGAAGCTCATCCAATCCACGGCGGACGTGCTGCTGGGCTGGTCCAGCTTCATGGCCGAGGACGGCCGCAAGCGCGATTACTACGTGCGTCAGCTGTGGAACGGCAAGGGGTCCATCGACATCGACAATCTCAATGCCTCGGGCCTGAACGATCTGGCCCGCATGTGCGCGTGGTCGCTGGCGCATGCGCACGCGCGCACCGGCGACTCCATCGCCATCGCCAATTACATGGGCGGCACGGACGAATTCGACCAGGCCATCGATTCGTTCGCCGTGTCCTACGCCGAGCAGAACGACGAGGACTACGCCGTCTTCAAGAAGCTGCTCAAGAAGGGCGAGCTGCACTGCGCGTGATGCGGGCTCTAGTCGCTCTTCCCTTAAGAAGGTATCGGAGTGTTTTTGGCTCCCCTCGCTGAGGGGAGCTGTCGTCGTAAGACGACTGAGGGGAGCACACCCGCATGTGAACCGCACCCTGATTGTTGGATTGGAGTAATTCTGGTTCGGTGATCGGAGGTGCGGTTTCTCATGTCTGGGGATCGCAGGCGTCGTTACGACGACGGGTTCAGAAGGAACGCGGTGGGGTTGATC
>NZ_JAHBBJ010000039.1 GCF_019331675.1 Bifidobacterium miconisargentati | reverse complement strand
ATCCTGCGCCAGGACTTCGCCGCGATGCTGTACCGTCTGGCCGGCTCCCCGGCCTACACGGTGTCCGCCTCGGATAACATCTTCTCCGATGTGACCCCGGCGACCCCTCACTACAAGGAGATCCTGTGGGCCGCGAAGAACGGCATCATCAAGGGTTACCCGGACGGCACGTTCGGCGGCACCCGCACCGTGGTCCGTCAGGACGCCATGGCGTTCTTCTACCGCACCGCCAAGCTGGTCAATGCGGATAGCGTGAAGAACGTGAAGGTCGAGAACACGTTCGCCGACATCGCGACGACCGCGCACTCCACCGAGGTCCTGTGGGCCGCCAACTACAAGGGCATCGCGAAGGGCTACGCCGACGGTAACTTCCACGGCCTGTGGAACCTGACCCGTGCCGACGCCGCCGCGTTCCTGCACCGTGTCGACAAGGCCCTGTGACCTTTACGGTGACCGGCTGAGCCGACACTGACACCGTAACGACACGCGAAAAGGCTCCCACCCGATGATTCGGGTGGGAGCCTTTTCCATGTGTTCAGGCTTGCCGGTTGACGGTCAGGCCGTCAGCGGACTCACTTGTAGAGGTCGTCCAGACGGGTGCCGAAGGTCAGCTGGATCCTGTTGAGGAAGGCCGCGGCATCCTGACGGATGATGGTCTTCGTACCACCGAAGCTACCGTCGGAGAAACCACGGATGATGCCGTAGTCGGTCTGGGACAGGAACATGATGGCGGTGTAGTGCGGGGTCGAAGCGTTCACGTCGGTGAACTGCGGCTGAGCCGCTGCATCGAACGTCGGGTCGACGTTCTGGCCCTTGACCAGGTTGTACAGCATGGCCGCCGCATCCTGGCGCAGGATCGTCTGGGAACCGCGGAACGTGCCATCGGAGAAGCCGTTGAGCACGCCGTTGGAGGCGGCCCACAGGATCTCCTTGTAATGCGGGGTGCTGGAGTTCACGTCGGAGAACGTCTTGGTGGCGTCCTTCACGTCGAACTCCGGCTCACCGGCCAGACGGTACAGGAACGCGGCGAAGTCCTGGCGCAGGAT
>NZ_JAHBBJ010000038.1 GCF_019331675.1 Bifidobacterium miconisargentati | reverse complement strand
AGCGACGTGCCTCACGTTTTTTGAGCGCGTAGGGTGTGGTGGTGCCTCATCGGGAATGAGCGCGAACGGTATCGGTCCTGTTTGGCTTGTCTTATGGAAGACAGGATCAGCATGGCGACGAAGCGGCAGGTCACCCTGAGATTCAGGGATGAATACATGAAGGCGTCGAAGAAGGACAAGGGACGCATCCTCGATGAGATGTGCTCCGTGCTGGGAATCGGCAGGAGCACCGCGAGACGCAGACTCACGGAAGCCGGGCGCGGTAGGCCGTCGATGTCGCCCGCGGAGCGGCCGAAGCGGTATTCGGAGCAGTCGCGCGAGCTGCTGGTCCAGGTGTGGCTGATGATGGATGCGCCGTGCGCGAAGTACCTCAAGGCGATGCTGCCCCTGTGGATGCCCATGCTGCGCGCGCACGGCGAGCTCGCCGACTGGGACGGTTTCGCGTTCCGCGAGCTGGAGCGGATGAGCGCGGCCACGATGGACCGGTACCTCAAAAAGACGCGCGACGCGGCACGGCCCAGAGGCATCTCCACTACCCGGCCCGCCGGGGAGCTGCTGCGCAACTCGATCACGATCAGGAAGGCCGGCGACGAGCTGGACGGCCTGCCCGGCAACGTCGAGGCCGACACCGTGGCCCACTGCGGGCCGAGCGTCAGGGGCGAGTTCTGCCGCACCCTGACCGTGGTCGACGTCGCCACCGGATGGACCGAGAACGCGTCGTGCCGCAACAACGCGTTCGCGAACCTCTCCAAGGCCGAGGCGCTGGTCGAGGCCTGTCTGCCGTTCCGCATCCGCTCCTACGACACGGACAACGGCAGCGAGTTCATCAACCGCGACCTGATCGCCTGGCTGCAGGAGCGCGACATCGAGCAGACCCGCTCCCGCCCCTACAGGAAGAACGACCAGGCCACCGTCGAGTCCCGCAACAACCACGTCGTGCGCCGCCACGCGTTCTACTACCGGTACACCGTCGATGAGCTCGGCCTGCTCAACGAGCTATGGGAGCTGGTGCGCGTCAAGGCCAACCTGTTCACCCCGTCCAAGAAGCCGGTCGCGCGCGAAAGCACCCGGGACGGCCGTCCCCGCCGCGTCTACGACGCACCACGCACCCCGTGGGAGCGGCTCAAGGAGTTCGACGAGGCGGACAGGGCCGCCGGCGGCCCCGGCTTCATACCCGACGACAAGCGAGAGGAGATCGAACACACGCTCGCGACCGTGAACCCGGCCGAGCTCGTCCGCCGCATCCACGACATCCAGGACCGGCTCGAAGCACTGGCGGCACCGCGCACCGCGCGGCTGGCCAGACGCATGGGCCCGGACATGGCATACTTGAACAAGACGCTCGCCCGGATCGCGGGCGTCGAACCGGAAGACGACGAAACCCCACAAGCCGACGCGGACTAGGATTTCACGCTCACCACAGGTGAGGCACCACTCCGGATTACGCGCTCATTTTCAAATGAGGCACCTCGG
>NZ_JAHBBJ010000037.1 GCF_019331675.1 Bifidobacterium miconisargentati | reverse complement strand
GGGTTATAGGAACCAAACGTGGTGTTTATGACCGGGGTTTGGCCTTGTAGCAGTAGGCGTGTCGGGGTGGTTTTAACGCGATGTCGTATTAAAGGCCGCCGGTCAGGCCGTCCGGTGCCTGTTCGATGGGTGTATGAGGACGAAGTCGAAGAGGGCCCGGCTGTGCCCGGTATGCGGAAAACCGATGAGGAAGAACGGAAGGACGAAGGCCGGCTCCCAACGCTGGAAATGCACGGACTGCTCATTGGGGGCCACCGCGCCCAGGCCGGACAGGAAGCATGACGCCGACCTGCGGGCCTTCCTCGACTGGTTGCTTTCCGGCAGGACGCAGGGCGACATGGGCCCTGGGCCGCGCGCGTTCCGCAAACGCATCCGATGGTGCTGGAACGTCCGGCCCGTCATCCCTCCTCCGACCGTCAGGCATCACACGGTGATGGCGGACGGCACGTACATGAACCACGACTGGTGCCTGATCGTCGCGGTCGACGGCGAGAGCGGCGAGGTGCTGGGCTTCCAGTGGTGCGCGCACGAGTCGAAGGCCGCGTACATGGCGCTGTTCTCCCGCATCCCCGCACCCGACGTGCTGGTCACCGACGGGCTGCGTGGCGCCGAGACCGCATGCCATGAGACATGGCCGGACGCCCGGATCCAGCGCTGTCTGGTGCACGTGCAACGCAACACGAGGACCGACCTGACCTCGAAGCCCAGGCTCGAGGCCGGCAGGGAGCTCAAGAGACTCTCCGACCGGCTCACCAAGGTCCATGACGCCGAGCATGCGGCCCGATGGGGCGAGGCGCTCAACGCATGGCATCTCAGGTGGGGTGATTTCATCAACGAACGCACCCTCGCGAAGGACGATCCGACGAATCCGAAGGCCACGCGTCAGGAGTGGTGGTGGACGCACCAGGAGGTCCGACGCTGCTACCGGCGGTTGGAGAAACTGTTCCGCGAGGGCAAGCTGTTCGCGTTCCTCGAGCCTTCGCTGACCGCCGCGGGACCGGTGGCACGCAACACGAACCGTCTTGAGGGCGGCGTCAACTCGCCGCTCAAGCGCATGCTCCTCGACCATCGCGGTCTGCCCGAGGAGCATATGAGACGCGCCTGCGAATGGGTGTGCTACATGAAAAGCGGATCCCCGGCCCCCGCATCACTGATCAGACCCGAACACTGGAGGCCGGCACGACCATCACCGGCCGAAGAGGACGGCGACGACACCGGAGCGCCGAAGTACGTCACCGGGGTCAGCTGGGACGAGTTCCACACCCATATCGGATGGCAGGCCAACGACCATTAGCCCTCACCATCCATGAGCCGACGTCCCATCCCGTGCCGGGGACGCATACCCCGGTGCGTGAAACGATATTTCAAACTCGCTCTGGCACTGACCCGCGCGTCCGTCATGGTCGCCTTCGCCTATGCGGCAGCACAACATGGCGACCTGTCACTAATCCCCGACGCAGTCGATGACTCGGTCAAGGCCGCCCGCGCCCTATGCGATGCGATCATCGGCGTCAGCGAGACCCATAAAATCGACGAACACCGCCCCCGTCACGCGAAGACCCGACCATTCTGACCGGTCTAAAACACCACGTTTGGTTCCTATAGCCC
>NZ_JAHBBJ010000036.1 GCF_019331675.1 Bifidobacterium miconisargentati | reverse complement strand
CACACACCCTCCAAACATGGAGGTCCCGATACTGCGCTCGGACCGCCCAGGCATCAAGGAATGTCAGGCGAATCCGCAAAACCAAAGATCGACATCGCGTCCCCTATCCGGTTCCCAAACCGCCACACGCCGGCAGGAACAACTCCTGACCGATAACTCAAGATTTGCGGCGGTCATGGCCCAGGTGAGACGCCCGGTCCCATTCCGAACCCGGAAGCTAAGGCCTGGCACGGCGATGGTACTGCACCCGACAGGGTGTGGGAGAGTAGCACACCGCCGCATTATATTTCACAAGGACCCCGGTCGAGCGAAAACGCTCCCGGGGCCCTTCTCGTATATACAAGCAAACACACCAAAACAAGAAACCTTGCTGGACCGGGATCGGCATGAATCCATGTCTGATCGCCCCTCAATTAGTTTCACCGACAAGGGGGAGCCGGGAACAAAGGGACATGTCAATCTCGGTTCAACAAAACCCAGAACACACGGTCCCAAGAGACCTCCCACATATCCAAGAAACCAGGCGGGTACCGACACCCAGAGAACCCTACGCATACGCGGACAAATACAAGAACAACCTCCGACGAAAACCTGACAGAGGGCTCTCCCTCTTGTACGTGTATAGACGCCCATTACAACTAGCTTTCGAAAGGGGAGGGAACTGAAATGAGTTCCCTCCCCTTTTTGTATCCATAACCGCGTATTCCCATTATTCCGGTAGGATGATTATGGAATTGGGAACTCTGGCGGGGAGGTGACGCGCATGGTTGCGCAAGGCCGCGATGATCGCAGTGTCGAGGCATTGGTGAAGTCCAAGGCGGTACTGGATGTGTTGTCACATGGGCCGAGCACTGTCCGTGCCATCAGTGAATGCACCGGTGAGCCGGTCAGTTCCACATATCGTTTGCTGGACAATCTGTCCGCTGCCGGATGGGTCGAGCGTGGTCTGAATCGTGGCGAATATCGTCTGGGCATCGCATGCGTACGAATCGGTGGACAAATCGAAAGCGGCTTGGACATCCAGCAAATTGCTCGCCGGGTGTTCCGTGCCCATCGAGGCCAGTTCGGCGTATGGGGGCTGTTCGTGCGACGGCGTCTGCGCAGCGTATGCATCGAGACCCGTACCAGGGAGGCGCTGCAAAGCTACGGACAACTGGTGGGCAATAGCGTGCCCATCAGTGTGGGGGCGCCCTCGCTGGTACTCGTATCGTGGCTGGACGCAGAACGGTACGACCAGTTGCTGGAGCATTACGCCTACACCAACGAGATGGGCGGCACCTTCTCCACCATGCGCGTCAATGCGGTGGAACGTGCCCGTATGGTCCGGGACACAGGATTTGCGTTCGATGTCGGCCAGACGCTGGCCGGATCGGTGACCATTGGTGTTCCGGTGTTCAACCATGCCGGTGAGGTGCAGGCCGCCGTGGTGCTCGGAGGATTGTCCCGATCGCTGGAAACGGGCCTGAGCGCCCTGCAATCGCCGTCAGAGGCCGGTGCGGCGACGACGGTAGGTTCAGGCGCTGCTGATGTCCGCAAAGTCGGTGCCCCTGTTCGCAATGTGAAGATGAATCCTACTGATCGGTCAAGCGCCGGCTTGGACGCCGATGGAGCCGATGCAATGGTTCGTTTGGTGCAGGCCGCCGGTCGCGAGATTTCGCGAGGCCTGGGCTACTTCGGCGATTACCTGGGCCTTGGCCTCGAAGATTGACGATAGGCCGATAACGGGGAGACGAACCGCAATTCAGCCAACGAACGTATGCCGAACTGAACGGTAGCGGTCGGAATACCGCAGATCCGCGACGACGTGTCCTTTTCGGCGCGGCACGTCGAAGGGCCTCCCCGAGAATCGACGGAATGGTCGAACAAAACGTTTCACAGTAGCCACAACACAGAAAGGGCGCTGACGATGGCGGACGATAAACGAGAACCCACGAGGGCGTTGGACAAGGCGAGCCGCGTTATGGAGGCGCTGGCCAGAGAAGGTGGTCTGTCGCCCGCCGATATCGCGGATGTGTGTGGCATCCCGCGTTCCTCCGTCTACCGTGTGCTGGATGGCCTCGCGGATGTGGACTGGGTGACTACGGATGATGACGGCAACTATGCGCTGTCCCTGACCTGGTTGCGTCTGGCCGACGCCGCGCGGGCTTCGCGTACGGAATGGTCCGGAGCGCGGCCGGTGATGGAACGCATCACTGCGGCCACAGGCATGACCTCGTTCTTGACGGTAGCTGCCGGCGACGAGACGGTATGCGTGGAGTGTGCTCAAGGTCATGCCATCGATTCGGTGATTCTGCGGCCGGGGCGTGTACTGCCATTGCATGCCGGCGCGGCGGGGCGCATCACGCTCGCGCATTTCAACGACGAGCGCGCCGAACGATACCTGCAGGACGCACCGTTCCCGGCCTATAACGAGAACACGCTGGTCACGGCCGAACAGTTGCGCGAGGACATCGCCTTGACCAGGGAACGTGGGTATGCGCTGTCGAATGAGGACGTGACGTTGGGCATCGGTGCCGTTGGCGTGCCGATTCTGGATCCTGCGACCGGGGAAGTCGTCGCGAGCCTGTCCGCGGGAGGTTTCGTGGACGAGGTACTCGCCACGCAGGAATCCCTGGCTGCATTGTTGCGTCAGGGAGTAAGTGAAATTCAGCAGGTTGCTTCCAATTGATTGGCGTGACTGAGAAACGTCGCGCTGTGGGTGAGTCCTAACGACACGCCGGTACGAGACATTTTTTCGGGCGATGTGTCGTGCTTGTTGGTGTTTTGTTGGTGTTGTTGTGGCTTGTTTTTGGTGTTTTCGACACGCCGGTGGAGGCTAGTGTTTGCAAGGGTTTTAGAGGTGTTGGTGTGGGGTGGGGTTGCGTTGGTGGCTGGGGTGGTGTAAGTTATTCATTCGCTGCCGCTGAGCGGTTCGGTTGGAATCCTTCTGGTTTGTTTCTTCCGGGTTGGTTTGTGTGTGGTGGTGGTTTGAGAACTCAAGAGCGTGTTTGTACTACTTCTTTATAGTCAATGATTGCCAGTATGCCTCAAGCCCGGCCTTGTTTTGGTTGGGTTCCCTGGGAGGGGTT
>NZ_JAHBBJ010000035.1 GCF_019331675.1 Bifidobacterium miconisargentati | reverse complement strand
ATCAGGCGCTTGCTGGTTGCTTGTTTATCTTGGTCGAAAACATCCTACCCAGGAAGCGCTCTTCTCTTACTCCCTCAACGGCTCAACGACGAACCCACACCCACGAAAACAACACAAGCGCCAAAAAAGAGGAGCCCATAGGACTCCTCTCAAATCAAAAGACGAGACCACACCTCAGAGTACGGCTGGCCTTCTTCGCCTTCGGCCCCTGCAATTAGGGACTCGCCTGCGGCGAGGCTCAGTGTTGGCTCGGCGGCATAGCCGCCGAGCTCCGAAGAAGGCCGGGAAGCCCACCGGGCTTCCCTAAGCCTGAGATTGAGGAGCTTTACTCCTCAATCTCAGGCTTGCCTTCTTCGGCCCACAACGTGTGGAACACACCCGGCTTGTCGACGCGACCGTAGGTGTGGGCACCGAAGAGGTCGCGCTGGGACTGGGTCAGGGCGGTGGGCAGGCGCTTGGAGCGCAGGCCGTCGTAGTAGGCCAGGGAGCTGGAGAACACCGGGGTCGGGATGCCGGCCTCGATGGCCTTCACGATCACGCGACGCCAGGCGTCCTGGGACTCGCCGATGATCTTCTCGAAGTACGGGTCGAACAGCAGGCTCTCCGGCGGGTTGTCGCCCTTGAAGGCCTCGGTGATGCGGTCGAGCAGGAACTGGGCGCGGATGATGCAGCCGCCACGCCAGATGCGGGCCACCTCGGACAGGTTGATGTCCCAGCCGTATTCCTTGGCGCCGTCCTGGATCTCGTTGAGGCCCTGGGCGTAGGCGACCACCTTGGATGCGAACAGCGCCTTGCGCACGTCCTCCACGAAGGCGGCCTTCTCCTCGCCGTTCAGGTCGATGGTCTTGTTCGGACCGGCCAGGCCTTCCTTCTGGGCGGCCTCACGCAGCTCGCCGTGGCTGGAAAGCGCACGGGCGAACACGGCCTCGCCGATGGAAGCGACCGGAGAGCCGAACTCCAGACCGGTCTGCACGGTCCAGGTGCCAGTGCCCTTCATGCCGGCGTGGTCGACGACCACGTCCACGAACGGCTTGCCGGTCTCGGCGTCCTTGTGGTGCAGGATCTCGGCGGTGATCTCGATGAGGTAGGAATCGAGGTCGCCCTTGTTCCACTCCTCGAACACGTCGCCGATCTCCTCGGCGTCCATGCCCAGGCCGCGGCGCAGGATGTCGTAGGCCTCGCCGATCACCTGCATGTCCGCGTACTCGATGCCGTTGTGCACCATCTTGACGAAGTGGCCGGCACCATCCGTGCCGATGTGGGTCACGCAGGGCTCACCGTTGACCTTGGCCGCGATGGATTCGAGAATCGGGCCGAGGGTCTTCCAGGATTCCGCGGTGCCGCCGGGCATCAGGGACGGGCCGTTGAGCGCGCCCTCCTCGCCGCCGGACACGCCGCAGCCCACGAAGTGGAAGCCCTTGGCGCGCACTTCCTTCTCGCGCTTGATGGTGTCCTTGAAGAAGCTGTTGCCACCATCCACGATGATGTCGCCGGGCTCGAAGACCTCCTCGAGCTGCTCGATCACGGCATCGGTCGGGGCGCCGGCCTTGACCATGATGATGGCCGTACGCGGGCGCTTCAGGGACGCGGCGAACTCCTCCAGCGTCTTGGCCGGCACGAAGTTGCCTTCGGTGCCGTGCTCGTCCATCAGCTTTTCGGTGCGGGAGTAATGACGGTTGAACAGGGCCACCGTGTTGCCGTGGTGGGCCAGGTTGCGCGCCAGGTTGGAGCCCATGGCGGCCAGTCCGATAACGCCGATATTTGCAGTAGCTTCGGCCATTGCCTTGCCTTTCCTTGACTTCGGTCAAACAACTGCAAGTCTATCGTTCGGCATGACCCCGCGCACGGGTCGTCTTACGCTGCCCGCGTAGCGGAATCACATACGTCCGGCCTTGGAGGGGTCGATGTGCATGGTCTGGAATCGGTCGGCCATGTAGGAGTCGCCGAAATGCTCGCCGAACCACATGGCGACCGGCGAATCCTGCACCTGACCGGCCATGCGCCCGTACCAGCAGTCAAGGGCCATCAGCGTGAAGGCAATGTCGATCACCATGAGCACCGCGCACACCGCAGTCAGTGAGTAGCGCACCTTCCAGGGGATCCGGTTGATGAGCGCGAGCATGCGCGGCAGCAGGAACCTGACCCACACCACGCCGATAAGGCCCCAGAAGAACATGTACTTGCCGGACGTGCGACCGTCGATGGACAGCCATTGGCCGGTGTAGTCCCACGCGGTGATGCCGAACGCCACCTCCATGAACCAGCTCGTGCAGTATTCGAACGCGCCGCCGATCACCGCGGACGCGCAGAAGATGAGGAACGGGTTCGCCTTCCACAACCGGTTCAGGCAGACGGTCACCAGCACGGCGCCGCAGCCGTAGATCGGCGAGAACGGGCCCCACAGCAGGCCCGCACGGTCCTGCAGTTCGCCGTGGTACAGCGCCATGTGGTAGATCGTCTCGATGACGAGTCCTCCCACGGAAGCGATGGTGAACAGCCAGAAGATATTGAAGAAGTCCAGCGCGATGTAGCCTTTGCCGGACTGGTCGCGCCCGAGCATGCCTGCGGCCACGGCGGATTCGTAGTCGCTGCGTTCGTCCATGCGCCTGAGCGCACGTTGCAAGCGACATTCCTCTCGCAGCGACGGATCGGCCGTGACGGAAATCACGATGAGGATGACCATCTGGATGGCCGGCAACACGAGGTTCCAGCCGAGGCCTTCGAGCGCCAACGACAGCATGCCGTCCGCCAGGGTGAGCGGCATGAGCACGTACGCCCAGCGTGCGGCGTACCGACGTCGGTTGCGCACCAGTAATACGCCGAAAATGGTCAGGCACACGGCGTTGACGATGAGCACCACCGCATGCGCCGCGGTCAGGATGAAGGTCAGGCTCAGCGCGTCCACGTGGACGCGGCCCTCCACGATCTCACGGATGGCGTACAGGGAGGACAGCACCAGGATGGGCAGCGTGGCCAATCCGTCCAGCAGCATCAGCACGCCGTAGACGCGGGCCAGAATCGGCAGTCGCTTGGCGTCCAGGTCCATGTCGGCGCCATCCAGCTCAGTGGCGGCCAGTTCGGCGACCACGGCCGATTCCTCCGGGGACTCGGTGGTTGGGGTTTGTGCCATTGGCGGATCCTTCTTCTCGGAGAGACGTACGAGTGGTCTCTTGGCTCCCCTCCCTGAGGGGAGCTGTCAGCGTAGCTGACTGAGGGGAGTACTTGCGCAAGTGAACTGCGCCCTGGAAGTTGGACGTGGTTTATTAAGGGTACCTGATCAGGCTGTGAGGGACATGTTCCGGAATTCCTCCGGGGTGTGTCCCTCCAGTCGTTTCTGGCGTCGTTTGGTGTTCCAGTG
>NZ_JAHBBJ010000034.1 GCF_019331675.1 Bifidobacterium miconisargentati | reverse complement strand
CTGGAACACCAAACGACGCCAGAAACGACTGGAGGGACACACCCCGGAGGAATTCCGGAACATGTCCCTCACAGCCTGATCAGGTACCCTTAATAAACCACGTCCAACTTCCAGGGCGCAGTTCAGACAACCCGCTACTCCCCTCAGTCTCACTACGCTCGACAGCTCCCCTCAAAGAGGGGAGCCAGAACAAGGACCCACCATCGAAAGCCGCGCGACGATTCACTCCCGCGCGGCCTGCTCACGCCCTCACTTGAGGACGTTGTCCTTCATCCTGTGCAGGAACGCGGCCATGTCCTGACGGTACACGGCCGTCATACCCCTGAACGAGCCATCACCATAACCGGTCGTCACGCCGGTCCTGGCCAGCCAGGCGATGTCCTCCGCATGGGGCGTCTGGTCGGTGACGTCCGTGAACTCCTTCGCCTCGCCCGACGGGTCATCCGCCTTCTCATAGACGGCGAGCCTGTGCAGGAACGCGGCCATGTCCTGGCGCACCACCGGACGCATGCCGCCGAACGTGCCGTCCGGGTAGCCCTTGGTGATGCCGGTGGAGGCCAGCCACAGGACCTCCTTGGCGTGCGCGCTCTTCTCGTTCACGTCCGTGAACGGGTTCTTCGACCAGTCCGGCGTGAACGCCGGGCTGCCGGCCAGACGGTACAGGAACGCGGCCATGTCCTGACGGTTCACCGCGTTCATGCCACGATACGTGCCATCCGAGAAACCGGTCGTGATCTGCCGGTCCGCCAGCCACAGGATATCCGCATAATGCGGCGTCACATCCTTGACCACATCAGAGAACGGGCTCGTGCTGCCACGATCCACCGTCACATCGGTCCAACCCTGAACCACACCAGACTCATCAACCAACGCAATCTTATGATCACCAGACAAACCATCCGGAACATACACGTCCACGTAGAACTTGCCGGCGTCATCCTTCTCAACCGGCAGAATCGGGCTGCCGTCCGGGCCGGTCAGCTTCTTCGGCGTGGAGTAGATGTAACCGTACCAGAAGCAGGAGGTGTCGTCCGGCTGGCATGCTTCCTTGAGCTGATTGATATAGACTCGCGCGGACTTGCCGGCCTCGACCTTGCCGGAGTTATCCACCGTGACGTTGTCCTTCGTCTCCGGAGTCAGCTTGTCCTCCGTGGTCGCAGCAGGCTCCGCAGTCGTCCTGAAATCAGGAACATCGACGGGGTCGGCATCAAAGGAGATGTAGTCCGTCCACTGCTTGACGCTGACTCCGTCCTTGAGCTTGATGCGAAGTCCGACATTGAACTGGCGGAGATCAACCGAAGTAGTTTGTCCCACCGGAAGATCGTGTGCAGCAGCGCTCACCAAAGATGCCGCATTCGTCTGATAGTCATGGCCGGCATTGCCGTACAGGGTGTTCGGAGTCAGACCAATGACCGGGAGACTGAATGTACCACTGGTCGACGTGCCGTCCCAAGACTTGGCGTTATAGCGATAGAAGTCCTGCAGCGTCGCCTTGGCGTAGGTCTGTCCGTCAGCCGTCAGATAGTTGTCATTGCTGCGCAGACCGTAAATCTGGTCGTAGGTTTCCTGTGTCAGTTCATCATCCATGACTCCACCGGAGCAGGACGGATCCTGGGCCCATTTGCCCGCTCCCCATATCCAGTTGCCGAAATCACGAACCTTGGTCACGCTGGTGACACGAGTCACCGTCGAAATGAAGCATACGTTTTCAATCTGATCGGCGGTGATGCCGTTGATTTTCCAGTCGAACGTCACGTTTGCCGTATGGGCGCCGATTTCCGACACCTTGACATTGCTCACGGTGTACGGATCCAGCAGGAATTCATCTTCGATGCCATCGGCTTGCGCCGTACTGATACCGCCCGTCAACGCCATCGCCACACCGGCGATGAAAGCCAGGGCTTTCCCTATGCGCTTCATTGCTTTGCCCTTCTTCTCAAAGGATTTCATGAGTGTTGCTTATGCCCCACCGCTTCACTATTATCCTCTGAAATCAACGAATCCGTTAAACGGTGTCGGATTGCAATGGCTGAAATGAAGACGATATGAGAATGGCCTCTCGCTGGATTCGCGAGAGGCCATTGAGAATCACGAGGGGAAAGACTCCCCTCAGTCGTCTGCGGCGCCAGCTCCCCTCAGAGAGGGGAGCCAAAAGATAGCGCTTACTTCGCCAGCAGCGGCGCGACCTGCTCCTCGTAGGCGGTGAGGGCGGTGTCGATCACGTTGTGCATGTCGTAGTACTTGTATGTGCCGAGACGGCCGCCGAACACGACCTTCGGCTCGGCCGCGGCCTTGGCCTCGTACTGGGCGTACAGGGCCTTGTCGGCGTCGGTGTTGACCGGGTAGTACGGCTCGTCGCCGCGCTCGGCGAAGCGGGAGTACTCCTCCCAGACCACGGTCTTGTCCGGGTTCTGCTGGTCGGCGCGCTCCGGGTTGAAGTTCTTGAACTCGATGGCGCGGGTGTACGGCACGTCGGCGTCGGAGAAGTTCATCACCGGGCAGCCGAAGTGGTCGCCCTCGTCGTAACGGACCTCCTTGAAGTCCACCGTGCGCCACTTGAGGTCACCGAGCTCGTAGTCGAAGTAGCGGTCGACCGGACCGGTGTACACCACGGGCACGCCGGCGGCGAGCAGGGCCTTCTTGTTGTACGGCTGGGACTCGTCGAAGAAGTCGGTCTTGAGGGAGACGGTGATGCGCGGATCGTCGATCATACGCTCCATCCACTTGGTGTAGCCGTCCGCGGGCAGGCCTTCCCAAGTGTCCTTGAAGTAGCGGTTGTCGTAGTTGAAGCGCACGGGCAGACGCTTGATGATGGCGGCCGGCAGCTCGGAGGGGTCGGTCTGCCACTGCTTGCCGGTGTAGTTCTTGATGAACGCCTCGTACAGCGGACGGCCGATGAGCTGGATGCCCTTGTCGTTGAGGTTCTGCGGGTCGGTGCCGGCCAGCTCGCCGGCCTGCTCCTCGATGAGGGCCTTGGCCTGGGCGGGCGTGTAGTGCGCGTGGAAGAACTGGTTGATGGTGCCGAGGTTGATCGGCAGCGGGTAGACCTCGCCGTCGTGCGTGGCGTAGACGCGGTGCACGTAGTTGGTGAAGGTGGTGAAGCGGTTGACGTAGTCCCACACGCGCTTGTTGGAGGTGTGGAACAGGTGGGCGCCGTACTTGTGGATCTCGGCGCCGGTCTCCTCGTCGATGTAGGAGTAGGCGTTGCCGCCGATGTGGTCGCGCACGTCGATGATGTGCACGCGGGCGCCGGTGTGCTCCACCGCCTGCTGGGCGATGGTCAGGCCGAACAGGCCCGCGCCGACGATTACCAGATCCGGATATTCAACAGCATCTGCCATGTGCAGTAAACCTTTCAATCCCTGTGTTCGATTCGGGTCTATTCTACTGACACCGCTTCCTTAAGTCATCCTGCCGCTTGGGAACCGGTAGCGGTGGCAACTCTACAAACGTATGGATTCGACAGAGCCGCCCCTCAGTCGACTCCGCCGACAGCTCCACTGGCAAGGGACGCCAAAAATACGAACTACATCAATTTCAGTTCGGCAATATCTTCTGCGCGTTATGCACATCGATATGAACAGTTGCTGAAACATGCATGAATGATTGCCCGACATGCGATGGAGAACATATGAAAGTAACAGCTCCAGACATATTCTTGCAAGTGGTGATGCATAAGCAGCACTTAGAGATCTTCTGAGAAGAAGGAAGGCAAGGCAATGAAGCGCTTAAAGAAAGCCCTGGCGCTCATCGCCGGTGTGGCGATGGCCATGTCCGGCGCTGTCAGCGTGGCACAGGCTGACGAGGATCCCAGCTACTCGGTCAGCAACGTAAGCGTGTCGGAAATCGGCGCGCACACGGCGAACGTGACCTTTGACTGGAACATCACCGGCGTCACGGCCGACGAAATCAAGGACGTCTGCTTCGTGGTGAGCGTGCAGAAGTACACGTCCATGACCCCGATCGAAAATCGCCATATCCCGTACGCATCGGGCCCCAATGACTACAACTGCGAAGGCGGAATCAAGGATACCGATCTCTCCAAGATGACCGTTGATCAGGCGCAGGCCGAGTACGACAGGGTGTATAAGACGAGCGACAAGAACTTCACCTTGCCCAATTGGGACGGCAACCAGTACACCGCAGCGACGGTTCACGGACAGAACTTCTACCGCTACTCCAACGGAGAAGCTTGGGACGGCAGCTCGCTGAGCGGCACCTTTACACTGCCCGTCCTTGGCCTTGAGGCCAATTCCACCTACGGCAACACCCATTCCTGGCTTGCTGAGACCTTTGAGAAGCTCTGGGAGCAGGGCGTCCGCACCGCGACCCCAATCGATTACCGCGATATGTACGCCGGCATGTATGTCCATATGAAGGACGGCTCGGCCATCCACTTCTACGATGGTCAGCACGCCGATGTCCCTGATTTCACGACGGCTGCGGAGCCTGCCGCGACTACGGAGGACAAGCTGACTCCGGAGACGAAGGACAACGTCACGGTGGATAACTCCGGCAAGGTCGAAGCCGGCAAGTCCGTGCGCATCTACATCAACAATCTGAAGGAGTCCTGCAAGGCCGATGGCG
>NZ_JAHBBJ010000033.1 GCF_019331675.1 Bifidobacterium miconisargentati | reverse complement strand
ATCAACCCCACCGCGTTCCTTCTGAACCCGTCGTCGTAACGACGCCTGCGATCCCCAGACATGAGAAACCGCACCTCCGATCACCGAACCAGAATTACTCCAATCCAACAATCAGGGTGCGGTTCAGTCCCGTGGCGCTCCCCTCAGTCAGCTTCGCCGATGGCTCCCCTCAGCGAGGGGAGCCAGAGACGGCATTAAAAAAATCCTCCCACGTAAAGTGGGAGGATTTTTCATTGGACGACCCTCAAACTACTTCATGCGCATGAGGAACGCCGCCATATCCTGCCTGACGACAGGGCGTTCGCCGCCAAAAGTGCCGTCGGAATAGCCGGTGCTGATGCCGGCCTTGGCCAGCCAAGCGATGTCATCCGCATGCGGGGTCTGAGCATTGACGTCCTTGAACGCAACGCCGGCGCCGGTAGCCGGCTTGGATCCGTACTTATTGGCGAAGCGGTGCAGGAACGCGGCCATGTCCTGACGCACCACCGGACGGGTTCCGCCGAACGTGCCGTCCGCATAGCCCTTGGTGATGCCGGTGGAGTACAGCCACATGACCTCCTTGGCGTGATCGCTCTTCTGATTGACGTCCTTGAACGGGTTCGCGGACCAGTTGGGCGTGAACGAGGGCGAGCCGGCCAAACGATACAGGAATGCCGCCATATCCTGACGAATCACGGTGTTTCCCGGGCGGAAGGTCACGGAACCATCCGCTTCCTCCCAACCGGTGGAGATACCGGACTTGATCAGGGCGGTGATGTCGGCGCTATGCGGCGTTGACGAATTGACGTCCTTCACACGCTGGTATGCGGGGCTCTTCGTGAGTTTGCGCCAGTAGACAACGTTGTCCTTGGGGGAGTCGATGCTGCCGATCTCGACGCGGGAGCCGGCGGGCACGTCGATGATCTGGGTGTCCGTAGGCAGGTACGGGTTGTAGTAGTCGTGAGTGTTGTTGTGGTACACGCGGATGGTTACGCCGTAGTTGTTGTCGGCCTTGGCGATGTTCACCTGATACTTGCCCGAGGGGATGCCATCGGACTGGCTTGTCTGGTAGGTGCCCTCACCGAAGGAGCGAGGTGAACCGGGGGAGTACACGCCGTAGTTCGTATAGGCGGTCAGCTGTTTCCAGATGATGGTGTTGTCGCGCGGGGAGTCGACGCTACTGATTTGGACGTGGGAGCCGGCGGGCACGTTGATGATCTGGGTCTCGCTGGGCTGATGCGGGTTGTACCAGTCGTGGCTGGTTCCCTTGTCGTTGTGGTACACGCGAATCTCCACGCCGTAGTTGTTGTCGGCCTTGGCGAGATTGACCTGGTACTTGCCCGCGGGAATGCCATTGGGAAGGTTCGCCCAGTAGGTGCCCGCGCCCAGGTTAAGCGTGGTCGCCGCGTGTGCCGGGGTTGTGACTACCAACGAGAGGGCCAAGCCCATGGCGAAAACGGTGATGAGCGACAACAGTCGTCGCAACAGTACTGATGGTGATTTTGCCGAACGCAACATAATCTCCTAACTCTTCTTCGATGTGAGCGCATCCTCACATACTTCGCAGAATACTCCCGTTTGAAAACGGCACGGCGCTACGGTGCGGCTGCCGGTTTTCGTATCCGAATGAGGCTCTTGCACCATCGGACGCCGCAATAATCCTAAGGAATCACGTTGTTGACCTGTTGTCTCGGGGGGGGGCGATTTTTGAAGTGGCGGGAACGTGGGCTGTCCCGTCACCGACGGGGAGCCCATCCAGGCTTCCGAAGGGAGAGGCAAGGCAATGAAGCATATAGGAAAGGCCCTGGTCGCCGGTTTGGCGGCGTTGGGCATGATGATGACGTGCGCCATCACGGCGAACGCGGCGGGCCCGCAGGTAGGAACTCTCAAGCTATCCGAGCCTACGATTACCGCGACGAATATTGACAATCTGAAGTTTTCGTACGAATACTTCGACAAAGATGCCGTTTTGACTGGTCTTGAAGTTTATGGCATCACTAAGGAAAATCCAATCCCTGGGGAGACTCGATTGGATTGGCCTGATCTCCCGAAGGGCTTGCCGACGACCGGTGAGTTCGATATGCCTGACTCCACGAAGACGGCCGTACGCAAGGCGCTCAGCAATTCGGCGATTGACGGTATCTACTTTGTTGTGGATGGCTATTCCAATAGCCATACCGGAATACCGGGTGAGGATGGACAACCAATATGGCTGGATCTGACGGTTTGGTTTGATCGTTCGTCTCAGGGTCCTGGTTCGGAGTCTGAGTCGGGTTTGTTTTCTGATGTGACTGATCAGACGCCTCATGCGGCTGATATCAGGTGGCTGGCCGAGCGGAAGATCGCGAAGGGTTTCCCGGATGGCACGTTCCGTGGCATGGCCCCGGTGAACCGTCAGGATATGGCCGCGTTCCTGTACCGTCTGGCCGGCAGCCCTGATTTCACGCCGGACTGGTCGAAGAGCCCGTTCAGTGATATGAACGAGAAGAGCGCGCACGCCAAGGAGGTCCTGTGGCTGGCCTCCACGGGCATCACGAAGGGGTATTCGGACGGCACGTTCGGCGGGGCTCGTCCGGTGGTGCGTCAGGATATGGCGGCGTTCCTGCATCGTCTGGCTGATTTCAAGCAGGCTTCGGTGTCTGCCGGTGAGGCGAAGTCGTTCACTGATGTGAATGATCGGACGCCTCATGCGGCTGATATCGAGTGGCTGTCGAAGACGGGCGTGACGAATGGCTATGGTGATGGTTCGTTCGGTGGCGCCCGTGTGGTGGTGCGTCAGGACATGGCCGCATTCCTGCATCGTTTGAGCGACAACGTGCTCAAGTAACAACACCAACAACAGGAGAAGAAGGCTCGGTCTCCGAACGGTCATTCTGGCGGATTGTTTCATGAAGCGAATTGCCGTATGACTTTATGTTGCGAAAGACTGAGCGTTGTCCAGTTCGTAAAAGCCGTTTCCCAACTTGTTTGTGGAGCGGCTTTTACGTGTTAGAGGGGGTCTCCACCGTGCACAAGCCATTCGTGATCGATGATGATCAGGCGGCTTTGCTGCGGTCGAGAGGCTTGGGCGTTGAAAAGAACAAAGTCAGTGAGAAGCCATTTATTTTCTTTTGTACCGTCGTTATGTCGCTATCCTCTTTCTCTTAATATGAAGAGTGAGGTATTCAGTGTGGAAGACAGGAGTGAAGATGAAGTTTAGAAGATGCTCGGCTGTATTGTCCGTGTTGATGCTTATGGGGTTTTCCGTTGTGCCAACAGTTTGGGCCGACGATAGCGGTTGTGTACTTGGGGTATCAACTGTGTCTCAGTGTTTTCCTGACTCAGATTTAGCCGGGAGAGTTGCCTATCAAGCAGGTATTAAGGTTAATGATGTCCTGACAATGGAGGCTGCTTCTTCGATTACGTATCTTTGGACTAAAGGTTCGAATCTTCACGGAATCTCGGAACTTCCCAATTTGACGCAGTTGTCTGTTGGTGACCGCGAAGAGCAATCTTCAATACGAAGTTTGAACGGTATTGAGGGGAGTCGTTCATTGACGACAATCCAGGTGACTAGCGGTCACGATCTTGTAGATATTAGCGCATTGCGGGCTGTGCCAAATCTGCAGCATGTTGATTTTTATGATGTCGGTCTTACGACAGTTTCAGGTTTCTATGATATGCCGAGACTAGAGGATTTATCTGTCGTTGGCACTTATGCCACGGATGTTTATAGGCTGCAGAATCTTCCATCCCTACGGAAATGGCGTGTACAAACGTATACTCTGGAGCGTTCTGCTACTGTCTCCAAGGGGGGACGATTCGCTTTGTCAGTACCGCTGCTAAATGGGAAAAAGCCTGATTCGGTCGGGAGTATCACCAACGATGGAGTTTATGATGCTGCAACAAATCAGGTTTCTTGGACAGAAGGTCTAGGATGGGATTCTGATTATATGTTTTATTGGTCCACGAAAACGGATGATGGGAGGGGACGTTTTGGAGGATCGATAAAAGCAAAACTGACCGTGACTGAAGCGCCGAATATTGATCGCACTAAATTATCTGCAGCTATTAAAAGGGCTGACGTACTTAATGAGCAAGATTATGTTCAGTCGACTTGGGTCGATATGAAAAAGGCATATAATCTTGCTGTGCAATACATAAAGCGTGACGATATCGATCAGAGTGATGTGGATAATGCGACAGCCGCTTTGAATAAATGTATCGATGAATTGACGCCGGTAGAGGGAAGTATTGCGTATCTTCAACAGATTGTTGGATGGTACTCAAGTCGAATTGAGTCTGAATATACGGAGGTAACCTGGCGTCCCTTCGCGCGTGCAATGAAGGACGCCAAAGCAATTCTTGCTAAGTCAAATCCCACGAAGGATGAAATATCACAAGTGACTGCACGACTAGATCGATTTGCGACGATTCTTCGGCAGAATGTTGCTACGAATTCTATTTTTACCGATGTGAATGATTCTACGCCTCATGTGGAGGATATTCGCTGGCTATCTGAGAATTTTATCTCTACGGGATGGAATAATCATAATACGGGTGCGTATTTTGCTCCTCGCGCGGAGGTAACGCGTCAGGATATGGCTGCATTTCTGTATCGACTAGCGGGGGAGCCTGAATATGAGCCGACCGATGCCGAGATGAGTCGGTTTAGCGATGTGAATCAGTCTACTCCTCATTGGCGTGAGGTGTTATGGTTGGCATCAACGGGTATTGCGACTGGTTATTCGGATGGGACGTTTGGCGTTGGACGCACTGTAATCCGTCAAGATATGGCCGCATTCTTATGGCGATTCCATCGTTATCTAGGTGGTGACGATACGGAGAATTGGTATGGGTTCTCTGACATATATGTAGATACGCCGCATGCTGATGAAATCGGATGGCTGTCTTCCTTCGGTATCGTTCGCGGCTATCCTGATGGAACATTTCGTCCAAGGGCTACAGTAATTCGTCAGGATATGGCAGCATTTTTTACATCGTGTTTGGGAGCAGAGTTGAAAACTATATTTATATTATAGGTAATAAGACTTATATTATTAAAACAATATAAGTATATTGTTGCTGATATCTACTAGTTATTGATTGATTTGGTTGGCTTAAACAGGAATTTTGCATTGTGGGATCTAGGCGTCTAGACCCCACAATGCAATGAAGCGCATAGGAGCAGGCGCTTAGCTTTCATTGCCGGTGTGATGGTCGGCGTCAGTGCGGTGTAAGTTGATGACGTCGATGATGGGTTCCTGATGAACCAGTACAGTGCGAGCAATGCCAAGGTGCCGGAGAAAGGTGAGTTTTGGTGATTGCGTGTACCGCCTGAACGACAATATCCTCCAATAACAGCACCAGTTTCTTGAATTCGCGGGGTTCTCTGATTGAGTCGGAGAACCCCGTTTTCGTATAACGAAATAGTGTGTGCGCTGATGTATGACGTCATGCGTCTGGGAAGTCTCTCGCATGATGACACGTATGTGTTGTTTTACCCCCGAAAAGTCGTCGGGGGGGTATTCGTGGCAGATAAGGGTGGTTTTGTACCGACCCGGTTCCCAATGAAGAGACTGTTTGAAGAGACAAGGTGGTACGGAAATGGGAGTGGAGAACCGTAGCCTCGCCAGACGCCTCATGGCGTTTATCACGGCCGCATGTGCGTTGGGGTCGTTGGCCGTCACGCATGTGGCACATGCCGCGGAGCCTGTAATTGGAGATGACGGTTGCGCGGTGGTGGACACGGCGAAGGATAAAGACTTCTTTAAGACGTCCAGCAATGGTACGGGTACGGTTGTTACAGGCTTTGCCGATGCGCTTAAAGCCCAACACTACCAATGCTATGACCTGAATATCTCGGCCGATGTAACTGAGATTGGTCATAGTGCCTTTGAGAGTGAGCCCATCCATAAGCTAACTTTCAGCGATGAGGGTGATGTTTCATTGCATCTTCGAGATTTTTCTTTCGCGGGAGTGACCGGCGGGCTGGAAGAAGTTATTTTTCCTGCTCGTTTCAGGTCGTGTGAACAGGAATCAATTACATCTCGCTGTGATGCACTTCAATTCTCAGGTATTTCCACTTTGAAACGGATGAAATTCTCCCCTCAATCGGATATTACCGTTTTAGGAAAGCTTTTCGAGAATTTTGCCTATCTGCGTTCTGTTGAGCTGACGCAACTGGTCTTGCCGCCGAAACTTGAAATCTGGAGTCCTGGTGCATTCGGCGTGAAAGCTGGCGGTATTGAGTGGCCGAACAATAGTAATTCTCTGTCGATTATTGATCCTATGTTTGAAGGAGTACTTAAATATGAAGGTGATCTCGCTTTCCCTGATAATCTGACGAATATTTCATTCTCGTCGGGTCTTTTCAGCGAGGACTCGAGATTCGATTCTATTTCCTTCCCCCGGAAGATGGACAAACTCGCTATCGATAAGCAGTCACTTCCCCTGTCGTGCGATTCCGCGGCCGTGGTCACTTTGCCGGCGTCGGTGAATACCTTGATTGTGGAAAAGGGAGGCTTCTGCTGTTTTCGTGGGTTAGGTTGCTGGTGTTGGTAGTTGGATGTTGAGTCCGCCGCATCTGAGCATGACGAGGCTGATGAGGTTGGTGACGTGGTGGAAGCCGTAGGCCATGCGGATG
>NZ_JAHBBJ010000032.1 GCF_019331675.1 Bifidobacterium miconisargentati | reverse complement strand
ATCGAACAGGCACCGGACGGCCTGACCGGCGGCCTTTAATACGACATCGCGTTAAAACCACCCCGACACGCCTACTGCTACAAGGCCAAACCCCGGTCATAAACACCACGTTTGGTTCCTATAACCCCGTTTTCGCGGGGTGGTGCGAAAGCCGTCCAGTGCCAGTAAACCCTAGGGGGCGCAGGTTTCCGGGGCATTTATAGGGGCACGAAACCACCATACTGTTGGCATGACTCGAACAGCAGGTGTATGGGGTAGCGCCAAGAAGAAGACGCGCCGGCTCAAGGATGGCAGGATTGTGGTGTTCTACCGTGCCACATATCCGGATCCTAAGAGCGCAGGGCACCGGGAGGTTTCGCGTAGCTTTCCGACCAAGCGTGAAGCTGAGGCATGGCTACTGAAAGAACATGAACTGGTCAAGTCCTATCAGCGTGGGGAAGCGGATTGGCTTCCGCCGCGTGAGCGTGAACGACGCAAGCGTCTGGAAGAGGAAAGGGCACGTACTTCCTATGCGGATGTAGCTGCGCGTTTTCTGGAGACCGTGCGCAAGCCAGATGGTCTTCCGCTGGAGCATGCCAGCATGCGAAAGCTGGAAAATGATGTGAAGCACACGTTGGATGCCGATTTCCGCGACCGGCCAATCGGGGACATTACCTCTGCGGAGATTAACCGGTGGATTACGGACAATCGCTGTTTGGGCTCCTATGCGATCCACAATGCGGTCAAGGCGCTCAAACGTATACTCAGACTTGCCGTAGCCGAAGGATTGCTGGAAAAGTCTCCCGCTGAGGGCATTCCTACGCCTCCCCGGCCAGCCAGAAGCAAGCAGTCCATGATTCCCGTGATCACGTGAGAGGAATGGCAGATCATCAGACAAGCCATGCCGGACCGGACCCGTGCCGCGGCGTGCCTGGCCATTGGATGCGGACTACGTGAATCGGAGGCCTGTGCGCTGCGGCGTAAGGATATCAATCTGAGGAAACGAACTGTTACGGTCTGGCATTCTTTGGGACGTGGTGAGAAGGATCGCGGTTTTCTGCGGCTTAAACCGCCGAAGACTACGTCGTCCTATCGAACCGTCGTTATTCCCGATGACATCATGCCTGATATCGTCGCACATCTTGCGATGGTGCCGGAGGATCCTGATGCCTTCATGTTCACCGGAGAACAGAGCAGCATTCTGCCTCCCTCTACTTTGCGGAAGCATTTCGACCAGGTGAAGGGGCTCGCCGGACGCGAGGATGCCCACTTCCATACCTTGCGCGCCACTTATGATTCAGGCTTACATCATATCGGAGGGGCCACGTTGGCCGAGACCATGGAAGCCTCAGGACACACGGCCGTGACCGTCGAAGCCATATATCAACGGTCTGATCCGGAGAGAATGCGGCAGGCGGCAAACCGGTGGGGAGCTTACCTAAATCAGTCAACTCGGCCAAGTCATGAGGAACTGGACAAAAGAATTGCCGAAGCCCGTGAATGGCTCCGGCAATTGGAATCGGAAGCAGCTGCGCTCACCGATTGATGGGGTGAAGCAGCTTTTCCATGTCCTCTGCATAGACGAGAATCTTGCGTGGGGATGGCTTCGCGTACCTCAGCCGTCCGCTGTCGCAGAGACGCTCCACGCTCTTACGGGACATATGCAGCGCCTTCATGACTTCAGGCATTGTCATGGTTCTTGGAATTATCACCATCGTCGTTTCCTCTTTCAATGGCTTTTTGTATTGTTTTATTGGAATTGACATCCGCCGCTGTATTGGCAGTGATTGAATGTCGGAGAGGAACGCTCTTCCCCGTGTGTATGTCGGTGGCTTCGTTGCCGCAGAGGATTTTTGTAATCAGTTCGCAGGTGGCGCTTAACGAGTTCGCCCGTTGGACGGGAACGACCCGTAACATGCTGGTCGTCATCATCACCGGCGACGGATCGTCCAATGCCAGAACCACCACCGTATCCCAAGCCGCCCAAAACGCTTGATTGAATTTCGCGGGCACCTGAAGCGGCACTCCTGAGATCAGACGCTCAAGCTCTTCGTCAGATGCCATCGTTCGAATCCTGGCGTCCACAAACAGTGCTGTTGTTGTGGTGGAGATAGTTGGTTGAAATACTGAGCCGAGTTTCCACTCGCCCCAATCGCCAAACCGTCTACGACGAGACTCCAAACCGCGTCTGATGGCGATCTCCGTAATCGTAGAAGACGCTCCGGAAAGGACCAAGACCTACAGCGTTTTGACGTTGCGTTGCCTGGAACGATACCGGTCGTAGGCTTCATCCCGCAATTGCAGCAACTTTTGCAGAGGATAATTCAATTCGGCGGCGTAGACACCGAGAACATCGTCCGCCCAGATATCCTTTTCGCTTTTGCCGGCGAACACGGCTTTCCGCAATGCTTGGAAACGAAGGTCACGTTTGGATAATGAGGCGGGATCGATGGGCTCTCGTTCACCTTTGGATCCTTTTTGTCGAGGGTTGGCTATGATTGGTTCTCCGTCATGCTTCGGAGGAATAACGGTCGTATCCTCCTTGTCGGCATGCTCGCCGGTCTTGGACAAGTACTCGTGAATTTGTTCCACGGAGCCTTCGGCCCGTTCGATATCCGCGGTCGGCCAGATGCGCAAGACAGTCGCGACTTTGCCGCCATTGCGTCCGGTGAAGGAAAGCGCGATATGCAAGTGTTCGGTGTGTTCCTTCCGTCCACGTTCGAAGCAAACAGTCGCCCCACGGGATTTTCTTAACTCGCCGTGTTGGTTTCGGAGGCATTTGGCCAGAGCCCAGTCCACTATCTCTTCGGGCGTCTTACCTTCGCATTCTGGATAATGTTCCGCCGGGTTGTTGACTGTGATGAAGAACGTGTTCAGCCCTTGGTCTGATTTCAGCCCGCACTTTCGTTCGATTGCCCGAACCATGCGGTCGAAATCCTTGTCGTTCTTATCCGTGGCTTTGTTGCTGGCATTCCCGACTTCATCAGGATTCTCCGTCATGGAACACTCCCTGTAATGATCTGGCAATGCTTCAATAACTGATGCACTTTCCGGTCTGCACTTTTTGTGTGTCGATGGAATGGCGGGATAGCGCCTTTCCCTGTCGAAAACTGAAAAATGATGAAAATGCGGGGGTAATATCCGGCGGGCCGTAGCCGGTCCGCCGCCCCCGCATTTTTCAAGGGTGTTCTGGTTCGCGTTCCGACGTATCGGAGTCTGTGTTGAAGGCGCTTATTTCCGCGTCGGTGATGAGTGGCGTGCGGAAATATTGCGCTTCGCCTCGTTCGGGATTCCACGCATACCCGCTGCCGGGCAGAGTGAGTCGCCAGGGTGCCGCGCCATGTTCCACGCACTCGTCGCCCATGAGCATGCGAGATTCCGTCTCGTCGTTGAGGTGCAGGGCCACACGTTGGGGGAAACCGGCCCTCAGGGGCATGGAGGAGACCCTGGGGTTCTGCGTGAACGAAATGACTACTATGCCGACGGCACGGCCTCTGCGCAGCAGGGAATCCAGCAATCGTGTGGCCTCGTCGGAGAGTTTCTTGTCTCCTCCGGAGTGGAGTTGGGCCGCCTCGTCGATGAACAGGTAGATACGGGGATGGGTCTTGGACGGTTCCAGCATGCGTGTTCTGCCTCGCGAGAGTTCGGCGCGTCGGTCGCATTCGCCTACCAGGTCGGTTAGCAGCCTGACGGCCTCCTCCAGCGTCCATGCCTGACGGGCGAACACTTGGTGCTTGTCTCCGCCGTACATCGAGGCCTCCATGCCGTTTTTCAGATCGATGATGTCCAATTCGCAGATTCCGGCCTTGGCCGGGGGCGTCAGTTGGCGGATCATGACCGAAAGAAGATTGGACTTGCCCCATCCGCTGACGGCTACCACGAGTGTGTGCATGTCGGCCGCTATGGACACGACCACGCCGAACAGATCCAGACCAATGGGGATACGACGTATGGAGGCATCGGGCAAGCGCCCAGGGTCTATGGACCTGTCGGAAAGCCGATAGAGAGTCAGGCCCCACTTGGACCCCAATCCAATGGAATACAGTCTGTGCTCGGCGATCCACCCCGGATAGAGACCGGCGACCTCGTTGAGTGCCCGGACTATGTCCCGTTCCGTAACCTTGTTGGAGACGAACCAGGAACGTCTGCCGATGGAACACCATGCGAGCACCGTTTTCGGGCCCGCTGAAGCGGGCAGATGGTCGTGGAGCATGTCGGCGAGTCTGCGGCATTGTATGCCGTATACGGTCGCAGCCAGCATGACGACGGTTGTGATGATACCGATAAGCGGTAGAAAAAAATCAGAAATCGCCATTTTCGTCCTCGACCGGCTGGACGCCATCCGCCATGAAACTCCGATATACATGGGTCTGACCGTTCTGGTTCTGGCGCGTGTAGACCCATGTGGCGAAATTCGTGAACTCCACTCGCGTGTTCGGCGGGAGGTCGGGCTGCTTCTCGCTGGTGACGGTGACGGGCACGACCTCCGGCTCATGGATGAAGTCGTTCGGCAGGGGCGTGAACAACGTATACGCGGTCCATTGCGGGATACCGCGCCGGCTCTTCTTCTGCTCCTGCCGGCCGGCCTGCGCGTTCCAGACCGTCTTCGGTCCGACCTTCTGTACGGTCATCGCGGCCGCGATGAGATCCTGGGGCGTGCGCTGGAAGCCTTCCGCGAAGGTGAAGGGGATGGATTGCGGCATCGTATCTGTCCTTTCCTCGAAGCGATCGATGTGATCATCAGCATCGGGCCGCAGGGCATGGGTGCTTGGCGCGCGAACATGACCCCCTACCTGGAACCGTTGGAATCATTGGCGGCACGCCGAACGCATTGAATGTGAGAAACCCCCTCCGTCACGTGAGCCCGCAACGAAGCGAGAGTGGTGACAACCCGTATCGGCATGGCATGCGCCGGTATGGGGATGAAAGTTTTCCCGCTGTTGCGAATGTTTTCGCAGTGCGACACGATGTCCGTGATATGGACGTGGAAAGTCGTTGGGGGGGGGGGGGTATTCGTGGCTAATAAGGATGGCTGCGCTGTCCCTGTTGTTCCCATATTTCAAAGAGATTTATCTGAAGAGACAAGGTGGTACGGGAAATGGGAGTGGAGAACCGTAGACCCGCCAAACGACTTCTGGCGTTGATGGCGGCCATATGCACATTGGGATCGCTGGCGGTGACGCCCATGGCGAACGCCGAGGACACGACGCCCACGCAGGCCGCGGACGACTGCGTGGCGGTCGACACGGCCAAGAACGCGGACAAATTCAAATGGGGCGACGACCAGAAGACCGTGGTCAAGGGTTTCACGAGTGAATTCCTCGCCGAGGGCCATTCGTGCTATGACCTGAACATCTCCGCGAACGTGACCGAGATTTACGGATTGCCCGTAGAAGACTTGGGCGCGTTCCATGACCAGCCGATTCACAAGCTGACGTTCGACGACGGCGACGTGCCGCTGACGATCGGCAGCTATGCGTTCTCGGGTGCGAAGGGCTTGAAGGAACTGTCCTTCCCGTCCCGTCTGCAGAACCTCAGCGGGTTCAACACGTTCGCGAATACGGGTTCCTTGGAGACGGTGATATTCCCGGCCGGCTCCACGGTCACCGAGATCGGCAACGACATTTTCTATGGCGGTGCGCTGAAGAGCGTGAAGCTGCCGCCCAAGCTCACCAAGATCGGCAATGCGGCATTCATGGGAGATTCGAAGAACCCGACCGCGTACACGATCGAGTGGCCTGCGGAAAGCACGTCGTTGACGATTGATGACCAGGCGTTTGATTATTCGAAGAACACGACGCTTGATTTCACGGGCACGAAACTAACCAGTCTTGACATTGGTGACCTCGCGTTTGCCGGTGGTGAATTCACGAGTGTGAAGTTCCCCTCCAAGATGGATAGGCTCATCCTCGCCGGAGGAATATGGGACTGGGGCCGCAACCAGGTGACTGCGTTTACCCTGCCCGATGAGGTCGACGACCTGCAATTCCAGGGCGGCCGGTACACGTTTGATGGCGTGGAAGCCGCGGCCGCGGTGAGGCTTCCCAAGAAGGTCGGGAAGGCGTATATCTGGACGCCTGCTGGTGGTGGGTTGCATCCTTTGACTGCCCCGGACGGCGTGGACGCCGATAGCGATTACTGGGATGCCTTCATTTTCGCGAACGCCAACCCGGAGATCGTGGATTCGAAAGGAAATGAGATTGATCTTCCCCTGTGGCCTCATGTGCGCGTGTACGTCCAGGACTCGGACAAGAGCGAACGCCATCTGCAAACCGTAGAAGACAAGACTCAAGAGCTTACTGCTCCGCAGGCTCCGGCGTCGAAGCCGTCGGACGTGTCCGAGGGCCTTGAGTTCGCCGGCTGGAAACTGTATCGGAATTACCCTGATGAGAATGACTACACCCGTTATGAGCTGCTTCAACCCGGTGCTGTGCAGACCGTCGGTGCGGGTGAGTTCACGTGGGTCGCGCAGTGGAAGGCTGCGTGGACGGTGTCGTATGACCTGTCGGGTCTGCCGGAGGGTGTGAAGCTGCCTGATGACGCGGCGAAGTATTATGCGATTGGCCAGAGGGGTGGCCGGTTCGTCCTGCCGACCCCGGCCCCCGAGGTGAAGGGTCTGACGTTCACGGGTTGGACGTGGACCAGCGACTACGATCTGAGCCAGTACCCGCAATACGCGGGCGCGTACGACCAGACGACGCCGATCACCTCGTGGGACCAGCGTCCCGCCAACGCTGTTAACCAGACTGATGTCGCAGGTAATCTGACGGTGACGCCGCATTACTCGGGCACGGTCAAGTCGGTGGAGCAGCCGGCGGGCGTGACGTACTGGCAGGGCGGCGAGCCCGTGCTGCCGAAGTCGGTGAAGGTCACGTACGAGGGCGGCGCGGTCCGCAACCTGACCGCCGGATGGGATGCGACCGAGAACGGTCAGGCCATCGACTGGAAGACGTTGAAGGCCGGAACGGTCAAGACCCTGAAGGCCACGTTGCCCGACGACGCGGGCGACGTGCGGGTCACGGTCACGGTCCTGGCCAAGGCCCAGGTCACGTATGACGCGAACGGCGGCACGGGCACGATGAATCCCACCGAGGGCGCGGCCGGCGCGAAGGTGAAGGTCGCCGTCAACGGGTTCGCGCGTTCCGGCTACCGGTTCACGGGCTGGAACACCTTGAAGGACGGCAAGGGCACCGCGTACAAGGCCGGCCAGGAGGTCGAACTGCCCGCGGACGGCCTGACCCTGTACGCGCAGTGGCAGGCCACCGGCGGTTCCTCGTCGGGTGGTAACGGCGGCACGACTCCCACTCCGAAGCCGGATCCTGAGCCGGTGTCGTGTTCGTTCTCGGATGTGTCGGCGTCGACTCCGCATCGTGATGATATCTGCTGGCTGGCCGCGGAGGGGATCGCGACGGGTTATGCGGATGGTACGTT
>NZ_JAHBBJ010000031.1 GCF_019331675.1 Bifidobacterium miconisargentati | reverse complement strand
GATCCTGCTGTCGCTTCTCTTCCTCTTCGGCCACGTTCTCGAAATCGCAGCCCATCGTGTTGAGGATCCTGGCGAGCGATTGCCTAGGCGTCATCGACATAGGCACCTTGCGACTAACCGGGTTGGCGACGATATTGGAACCGTCGCTGTAGTAGCGGCGGCGAGCTGATCCAGCCCCGGCCCAACCGGTCGGGGTTCTTCTTTGTTCAAGCAATGCAGCACCTTTCATCTAGTGAGTATGCACTAGCGAGCGCGTACCCATTAAACAACATGGCCTTATTCTATGCTCTTTTTCCTCGTTGTGATTACGGCGTGTCTAATGAGTACTCACACTAGAGTGAGTGTCATGAAGAGTTTGATCATCGGCCCGAACGCCATGCGTAGGGCAAAGCTGCAAGAGACCATCACCGGCATCGCGCCGAACCTCGACACCGACATCGACCTTGGCGGGCTGGATCCCAGCGACGGGAACCGGCTGCACCACATCGGCGCAGACCTGTACGTTCCCACCAACATGCAGGCATTCAACATCCGCGTGAACGAATCCATGATGCCGCTGACCATCGCGGCCATCGAAGTGAACTATGACTACAAGGCCGACGACTTCATCGTCTCCCAGCTGTTCGTCAACAACGTGATGTTCGGCAAGACGTCGTCCGTCGATATCGACGGCATCGTGTTGCGTCAGATCCCGGTGGAGAAGTACAAGCGCATGGTAATCAGCAGCTGGATCCTGCGAGACGGCGGATACAACGAACTGGAGAACACGCGGCGCTGGATGTCTTGGGCGTCTCAGGTTCAGGGTGGCAGCTTCATGCGCTCCAGTCGGCGCGGCGCTAATGTGATCGACCTGCTGTATACCGCACGAATCTACGTGGCCGCTCGATACGGCGACGGCGACGCGCACGAGACCGTGGCCAAGCTGATGGGGATCAGCAAGGCGACTGCCGGCCGCTGGATCAACAAGGCGCGTGAGGCCGGCTACATCGACCACATCGGGGACAACAACCACTTCGGTGAGTCGGCCGACAAGACGGAAATCATCGACTGATCGGTTGTGTGCGGTTCATGGATCCGCCGCCGAACGCGACCGAACATAAGGCGTGTTCGTTTTTGTTCGACGGATCCGGTTGACATAATGTGACCTTTTCCGAGAAACGCACAAAAAAATGACCCCGACTCTGGTAAAGTCGGGGTCAACGATTTAAACACACAGTCAGTATAGCACCGTGCTGGTAACACGCTTACTGACGACCGAGGACGCGACGCGGTAGCCTCGATAAACATGCGTGACCGGTTCAAGAGGCACTGGCTCCCCGGTAGGATGGCGTTAGAGGCCATAACATCAACAGACCTCGAAAACGGAACCGGCATAAACGGGATGGCCGACGGTTCCTTTAGCTTCCAGTGCTTCAAAAATGGCTTTTCGAGGGTATGCCGCCTTACGTCAGATTAACACCTGCGTCTTGTGAAGAACTCGCCGGGAACCTCATGGCTCCGTCACTGAGTGACACACTTGCCCCTTACCTCGAACGTAAAGGGCAAGCTCTGCTTCCTACCGTTTCCTATCCACCACCCTGAGGATCGACTTTTCTAGATGCGATAGGTGTCGATACTTGGTAGCGCTACGGTGTCGATCAGGTGGTTACGCTACGGTATCGCTACCCGGTTCCGCTACCGTGTCGCTGCTTGGCTGAGGTTCGGCGTTGACGGCCACACCGGGCAGCACCTGAACGTCGGTTGAGCCGGTGAGGATCCGGGCGACTTGGATCAACGCGCGTGCGTTGGAATCCGCGACACGCTCGGTCATATTCTGAGACACGTCGTGCATCCGTTCCGCGTGTCGCTGGGCTTCCTCGGCGTTTCGCCTGTAAGCCTCGGTCAGTTCGGCGCGTAGCCGGTCGGCTTCCTTCTCGGCCTTGCGCTGGGCGGCTTCGGCCTGTCGCGTCCGCTTCGCAAGGTTCCTGTTGTCCCGCACCAACTGCTCGTTTTCGGCCCTGAGCCGCTGCAATATCGCAGACTCGCTCTTCTGTTCGTCAAGGCCACGGCGGATCCACTCACGGGCTAGTGGATCGTCTGCCGGAATCTTCCAGCTCTTGCCTTGCTTCACTGCCGGCAAGCGGCCGTCGCTGATGGCCTTCTTGATACCCGAAGCGGACACCGCACCACGCGCCCTCTTCTCCAGTTCCTGAACGGTGTAATAGCGCTGATCCATACCGCTCATTCTAGGTAGCGCTACCGAGGAACGCCACGGTGGCGGATCACAGTACCTCGATCAGATACCGTTCAAAATCATCAAGCCAATCAGGCAAGTAATCGACCCAATTATCGGGTTCGCCGGCACTGGTGGCAGCGGCCTTGGCAGTGTCCCTAATCTCCCGGCGTTCATCGTCGTTCAGTTCCCGCCGTCGCTCTTCCTGCTGCACCTGCACCACCACCTGGCTGCTACGCTGGATGTCCTTCAACGCCGATAGGAACGCAGCCGACAGTCTCGTACTCGGATCATCGCCGGCAGCGTCCATCTGCCGCGCCAACGTCCTGAGCAGTTCGATATTCGCGGCGTACCGGCCGTTCTCATCCAGTTTCAGCGCCTTCACCGTCTTGTTCACGGCTCGAATGTTCGCTTGCCCCATCGTCGTTCATCTCCAATCGTGGGTAAAAATCAGGGTCGGGGAGAGAGGAACACCGGCCATGCGGGTAGTGTTCCGCTCTCCGAATCTTTTTGATCCGTTACCGCCCCTACCGCCTCTAGATGATCACGCCCAACCGCTTCGGCTTCGGCGCGGGTGCCGGTTTCGGTTCTCCGTATTCGGACGGGATCCATTGGCGCGACAGCGTTCCTATTGGCAAGTTCGGTTCCCTGTCGCCGCGTAGGTTGTTGCAGGATGCGTGGCTTGGTCTGAAGTTGGCCGGATCCTCTTGCAGATCCGGCCGCTTGCTGATCGGGTACAGATGATCGAGGTTGAAGCTGTCATCACCTGTATTGGGTTGCATCGAGTAGTCGATAGGCATCCCGCACAGCCAACACACGGCGTTCTCGGCCTTGCACTGCTCGAAGAACTGGTTGCGCTGCTTCACGAAGTTGCGCGTTGTCTTACGGTTCTTGCTGCTCATTAGCCCCTCACGTTCTTGCACATGGCTTCCTTGGTCGGCTTCCAACCGGTGAAGGCGTTCACGTCTTCGCTGGGAAAACCGGCGACAGTCCAGTAGCCCGCAACCTTGGTTTCGTGCGGGAACATGCCGGCTCCCGGCGTGATCCTGTCGCCTATGCGCACGTCGGTGTCGGCCGGCATGGTGATGTAGCAGATCGTCGTGGTCTGTAGGCTGCCTGTCAGATAATCCGGCACTCGGGTGCTGCTGGACTGCGATAGAGCGCCCTTGAACTCGATAATCTCCGGGTGATCCCAGTCATCAATCATGTGTTGCGGGTTGTATGAATCCGGCATTTGCCCGGCGCGGATCCGCTGGAACGTGGTAGCGCCGGCCATCGGGAACATGCTGGATGATGCGGCGATGTCGTCTAGGATGCTCATTGCTTCGCTCCTACGATGTGGGGCAGCTTGTACTTGGCAAGCGTGCGTTTCTCTGACTCGAACAACGGGATGCCGAGCGGTTCGGATCCGGTCACGTAGGTGACGGTGGATCCGTTGACGCTCTGCGTCTTGACCACGCCTGATGCCATGCTTCCGCGCTTGGATGCGGCGAGCATGACGGCGATCACGTCGGGGACTTCCTCGGGCGCGTAACCGTCGGTCATGGTGACTTCTACGGATCCCGGCATGTCCGGCAGCAGCACGCCGTGCCTGAGCTGCACTAGGCCGCTGCTGCCATAGGCGATGTCCTGCACATGTTCGACGCCTTCCAGCTTGAAGCTGGAGATGTCGGTGACGTGCAGCGTGGGCAAGGCCAACCGGGATCCGCCGAAGGCGTTGAGCTTGACGGTGTGAGTGTAGGAAGGCGCGACATGCCAACCGCACTCACGGCGAACGGCGGCTTGAGCCGCCTGAAGCCAATAGGTTGAGTCGGCAACGAATGTGCTGGGATCCGGGATCAGATCCGGTGTGTTGGTCATGTCGCGCTGCCTCACTTGGTGGTCGGCTTCTCGATGGTGGTCTTGACGATGCGCTGGGGGCGCAGCACGTCAAGCTCATAGCGGGCTTCGGCGCGGGCGATCACCTGATTACGGGTGAATCCGCCGTACGGGTTCCATTCGACGGCGATGTTGCCGTCGCTGGAGATGTTGAGCGCGTCCTGACCGATCACGTAGGCGGTTCCGGCAGTCATGGCGGCGGAAACGTACACCTGCACGCCGAAGATGCGGCGGGTGACTGGATCCGCGATGCCATCGGCCATGTAATAGTGTCCGTCAGCGTCCTTGTAGCTTTGAACGTTCAGCCAATCGGCCGGCGACATGACGATCATCGAGCCGGCGACGCCGATCATGTCCAGCTTGTTGAGCGCGGCCGCGATGGTGTCGTAATAGCTGTTCTTGAAGTCCTGCGACTGCGTGCCGGCGATGGTGGCGAGACCGGTCATGTGGCCTTCGGCACCGGAACCGGTGAGCACTTCCTTTTCCAGCGCGTTGCGGACGCTTTCGGTGAGCTTGGAACCGATCCACGCTTGAAGGTTGGCGTTGTCCTGAAGCGTGTACTTGCTGATGGGGCTGGACACGGTGGCGATCACCTTAAGGCGCTTCTCCACGGTGTCGATCAGCATGTCGGTAACGGGCTTCTCGGCACCGTCCGCGACCACGGCGGCACCGCCCGGCGTTTCGGCCGGCTTCTCGATCAGCGCGTCGTACACCGGCGCGGTGCGGACGATCACCGGAATGTGGTCGATCATTCGCGGCGCGGTCTCGACTGCCGCGTCGCCCGGAATCGGCGTGGTGTTGATCAGCGGGACGCCCACCACCGTGGCACCATCCGAGACGATGCCCTTGGTGATGCCCATCTTGGCGGAATAATCGCGTGCGGCCTTCGGCAGCAGTTCGGCCATGCTCTTGAAATTGAAGTACTTGGTTCCGGTCGTATCCTCGGGCGTGCCGAACGCTTCGGACGCGGCGGCGATGTCCGCAACCACGTTCTTGGTCTCGATGGGCGCGGGCTTGGTCTCGGGCTTGTAGTCCTTGGCCGCGTTCGCGTCCTGCTGCTGATCCGGTGCGTCGCCCACGTGCTTGTTCACGCTGACGGTGCCCTGAATATCCACGGTGTCTGCCATTTTCTGCTCCTTATTGTTGTTGGTGGCTGACTTGACGGTGACGACCTCGGCCATAGGGTTGGCCGGCGTCGGGGTTAGGGAACATTCGAGTAGGCGCGCCTTGGTGATCACACGGTGTCGGTCACTGGTAGCGCTACCCGACCATTCGGCCTGTTCCGCCACCATGCCGACACTCATTTTCGACACCGTGGCGTTCTTGAGCAGCCGATAGGCTTCGGCGGCAACCGGGTTGCCTAGATCCAATCGGGCCGTGATCAGCAAGCCGTGGTCGTCTTCCACGGCGCTGACCGTCTTGCCGATAACGTTGTTCGGCCGGGATCCGTCGTGGTTCCACATGACGGGAACCGTCTGCGTGTCCGCCACTGATCCGGCGAACGCGCCCTTGCGGATCACGTCGCCCTGAAGGTCGATGTTGCCGAACACGGCCACGTAGCCGGCGAACACGCCGGCGTCGCCGGTCTCGGACACGTCGAACGTCTTGTTGATCACATCGTTCATCGGTTGGTTCCTTCCTGAGCTTCCAGCGTTCGGCCACCGTCCTGCGGGGACGGCTGAGAGCCGGTGAGCACGTTGAGCGGGGTAACGAGATCGTCGCCACCGGGCACGGCCGGCCGGTTCATCATGCGGCGCACCTCGTTCGTGGTCAGGAACGAACGGCCGCTTGCCGTGCTGAACGCCTGATATTGGGTCTCCAAGGTGCCGCGCAGCTTCGCGTCAACGGACAGTTCGACGTAAAGGTCTGGTTCGCCGGTCACGGCCGGCAGCACGGCGTTTAGCTGTTCCTCGAACGCGCAGATGTAGGGCATAAGCTCCACAGACCACAGTTCCTGCTTGTATTCGCTCACGTTCGACTTGGTTCCGGTGCGGTATCCGACGTTTTCCGGGCTGATGTGGTAGGCGTTGCACACCTGAATGGCGATGTCGGTGCGGGCCTGAAGGTCGTTCACGTCGCAAGGCTTGAACGTGTCGAGACCACGAATCTCGGCACCGCCGAACAGCATCGGCATACCGCCCTGCCGAGCGCCGCCGTTGGTGTACTCGCGCATGGCGTGCGCGAACGATTCGATTTCGTCGTCGCTGACCTCGGTTCCGGCCGGCGTGTACACGTAGGCGCTCATGCGGCCGGCGTTCTTGGCGATGGAACGGCGGTAGTCGGCCAATTCCTTGGCTTCCTGAAGCATCGAACGCAAGGTTGCTGGAATCGGTGTGGCGGCGTCGGCACCGTAGCCGATACCGAGCAGCACGGCGCTGTTCGGCAAGGCGATGGTGCGGGTGGATCCGTCAAGGGTGACGTTGAGGCCGGTCACTTCCTCGGCGGCGTTCACCTGAAGATCAAAGCAGCGCGGCGGGATCCGGCGCAGCCACAAGCGGCCGTCCGTATTGGCGACTATGGCGGCGTACCGGTCATTCAAGAGGCCATCGAGCAGCAGCGAGCGGAACAGCTGGTAGCGGGTGACGCCCGGCAGCACGCTTGGCTGCTTGAGCAGCAGCGACAACCTGGATCCGTCCGCCTCTACTCGATCCCCGGTGTCCAGCTTGCGGTAAGCCTTGACCGGCATGGATGCCACGTTGTCTGCAATGAAGCTGGTGACGGTGCGCACCGCCGCTTCGGTGGCGTACAGTTCATTCGACAAGGTGACGCCACCGGCCGGCGACGCCGAACGCTGCCATGCGCCGGTGTCGTCCGCCTTCTCCACCTCGGTGCTCTTGCGGCTGAACAGATCCTTGAACCATCCCACGGCGTCCGCTCCATTCCTCATGTCATGCAATGAAATGAGTATGAGTCACCATGTAAATAGTCGCAATAACAGCGAGTAATCATTAGTTTATGGCTAGTCAGCGAGCGCCTAGGGGATAATCATTGGCGAGTGCCAAGAGTCCGGCACCTACCACTGCCATCTGTTCGGCGTCTACGATGTCGGTCACGTTGGGTGCCTTCGGCTTGGTGCCCTTCATCATCTGTTCGCCGGCAGTCCTGAGCAGCTGTCTTGCCACGTCCGTGGCTATCTGTCGTTCCTTGGACACGTTGACGGCGGTCATGTTCGGATCCTTGTTGATCCTGAAGTTCGGGTTGCCCTGATGGTTGCCCATTTCTACACGCTCCTATATAGAGAGTGTGTTGAAAGTGTTGAATGTGTTGAATCGGGGGTGCGGTCTGCCTGTTTTCAACACTTTCAACACTTTCAACACTTAGTTACCTTGCTGGTCTGTTGAATTGGGTAGATAGAGGCCGCGTCCGGTTCTTCGGATCCTGCCGGCGTCGGCTGCACGCTTCAGGTACACGGCGGCGGTCTGCGAGCTGAAGCCCGGCAGCTCCTCGGCAACCTCGTAGGGACGTATGCCGGCCGGTGAGCTGATCCCGGTGGGGTGCTTGCCGACGAACTGCACGACCTGCTGCATCATGTCGCCCACGCCCGAAGTCTCCCGGTATTCGCGTGCGGCATCCGCCGCGTCGTTCAGGTTGTCGCCGTCCAGCGACCACAAGCCGGTGTTCTGATCGAACGCAACCTTGTATTCGCCTTCCGCCGCGTCCCTAGAGGTAATCTGCACGGTGCCTTCCGATTCGAGACGCTTTCGGTTGAGCTTCAGAACGCTGTCCGCCGCGCCGGCGATGCCGTTCGATCCGCTAATCTCCTGTAGGAAGTCGCTGTCTCCCATCTTGCGGACGTGATGCACCACGATCAGCGCGGCACCGTCGTATTCGGCTATGAGATCCTGCAAGGATCCGGCGATTCGGTAGTCGGCCTGATATTCGGTCTCGCCCTTCACCACGGGCAAGGTCATGCGGAACCGGGCGAGCGTATCGAGGATGATCAGGGGCTTCTCCTCACGGTGCTGGTTGAGGAAGTCGCGCATCACCTGCATAAGGTCGGTGTCCTTGGCGCTGGTGACGAACTCGACCGGCTTCTTGGTCTGTTTGTCGTATCCCATGCGCTTGAGACGGCTGAGCAGTCGGCGCGGGCCGTCTTCCAGCGTCAAGTACATGACCGGCCTAGCTGATACCGGTATGCTGCCTAGGAATCGTCCGCCATCTGCGGCGGTCACGGCGAGCTGCAACGACAGCCACGACTTACCGGCCTTCGGTGCCGACGCGAGGATCGATAGGCCGGCCGATATGATCCCCTCGGCCACCTGTTCGACCGGTGGGAAGTCCTGCTGGATCAGCTCGGCCATGCTGAACCGTGAGCGCTGAAGGAACGCCTTGGCGTCCATCGCCTTGACCTGCTCGGCCATCCGCCTTCTGATTTGATCCTTCCTGTCGCTCATGCCCACGCTCCCAGCGGACGGGGATGGATGGGCCAACCCAGCACCTGAAGCGACCAATCGCGCAGCGCCTTGAGATCCTGCTGTCGCTTCTCTTCCTCTTCGGCCACGTTCTCGAAATCGCAGCCCATCGTGTTGAGGATCCTGGCGAGCGATTGCCTAGGCGTCATCGACATAGGCACCTTGCGACTAACCGGGTTGGC
>NZ_JAHBBJ010000030.1 GCF_019331675.1 Bifidobacterium miconisargentati | reverse complement strand
CCCGACAGGGTGTGGGAGAGTAGCACACCGCCGCATTCACACGTTACAGGAGCCCCGATACCCACACGGTACCGGGGCTCCACTCATATCACCCCAACAATAATCCAAGGGGCCCCTTCACATACCCGGACAAATACGGAACCGTTGTCATCCGCAAATGTGAATACTCTCCGGCACAGCCGGAATCGTTCAATGCCCTTTGCACACATGGACTCGTAACATGGATACATACAATGGTCGGCATGAATCATGAAGTCATTCGTCACGCGACCATGGACGATTTGGATGCCTTGACGGCCATCGAAGCCGAGTGTTTCCCGCCTGCAGAAGCCGCAAGCGCCTATTCGTTGCAATCGCGGTTGCTTGTATATCCCGATTTCTTCTGGCTACTAACCGAAGGGGATGTCATCATTTCCTTCATCAACGGCTTTGCCACCAATCGTCCGGACCTGACGGATGACATGTATGATGACGCCTCGCTGCATGATCCGCAAGGCGAATGGCAGATGATCTTCGGTGTCGATACGGATCCGCGATTCCAACATCAGGGTCATGCCAGCACCTTGATGCGTGCGGTCATCGAAGACGCACGTGAAGCGGGCAGACGAGGCATGGTGCTGACCTGCAAAAACCGTCTTATCGGGTTCTACCAACGATTCGGATTCATCGACGAGGGCCTTTCCTCATCGACACATGGGAACGTGGTCTGGCACCAGATGCGTCTGACCTTTGATGCAGCCTGATTGGCCGCTGAAACATTTCTTTTGTTAGGCTCCGTTAAATCAAGATCGACAGGAATTCCATCCGAACTACCCCTCAGTCGGCTTCGCCGCCAGCTCCCCGGAAAAAGGGGAGCCTAGAATGGGGAGCATGTCAATCTTGGTTTAGCAGAGCCTTGCGTTATCGATGCTGCTGAACCATTAGCAAGCGAAATGATGCGTCACTTCGTTGCTACCAACGAAAATGGTGCTGGCTTTCCCGTCGTCGTGCAAGAGAAAGACCAGCACCATTATGAAATATATGTCACAGACAGTCTGTCAGAAATCGAAGTTGTCCGGGTCGGCTCCGTTGCGATGACCGGTGTTCAGCGCGTCGATGGCCTTCATATCCGCATCGGACAGTTCAAAATCGAACACATCGAAATTCTGGCGGATGCGCTCGGCATGCGTGGACTTCGGCAACACCACGATACCGCGCTGGATATGCCAGCGAATCACCACCTGTGCCGCGGACTTGCCGTACTCGGCACCGATTCGAGCCAACTCCGGGTTGGACAGCAGATTGCCGCCAGTACCGCCCAACGGGCTCCACGCCTCGGTCGCGATGCCAAGACCGGTCAAATCATCGATAAGCTCCTGGTTCGTGAATTGCGGGGAGGACTCGATCTGATCGACCGCAGGCTTCACATCGCTAGCGGCCAGCAGCTCGTCGATATGATGCTTCTGGAAGTTGCTCACGCCGATGGCCTTGGCGCGGCCGGAAGCGTAGATTTCCTGCATGGAGTCCCAGGCCTCATGCCAGCCGTCAACCGGCCAATGGATGAGATAAAGATCCACGTAGTCCACGCCCAGACGATCCAGACTCTCCTGGAAGGCATCCTTCGCGCGACGGGCGCGGATATCATCGTTCCACAGCTTGGTGGTCAGGAAGATGTCGTCGCGCGGTACGCCGGAACGACGGATGCCTTCGCCCACGGAGGCTTCGTTGCCGTAGATCATGGCGGTATCGATATGGCGGTAGCCGGCCGCCAACGCAGACTCCACCGCGTTCACCGTGGTCTCGCCGTCCGGCGTCTGGAACACGCCCAGGCCCACCTGGGGAATGACCGTGCCGTTGTTGAGCATGATCGTCGATTGAATCGCCATAATGCCTCGCTTACTTAAGAGTGATGTTTCCGCTGTAATTGTACGGAGCCGTCAACGGGAAACCGGCATCGAAACAGGCGCTTTCGCCAGCGAAGAACAGATATGGAACCAGCGAGGAACGGGGCAGCGATGCGTGGCTACGATAGGCAGCAGCGGAAACACCGACCTGTAAGGGAGAGGGAATCGTGGTTAGGGAATATGCGGCGACGTTTGATGCAGGCACCACGGCATTGAAGGGCGCCTTGGTGGCGGTCGACGGCGGCATCGTGGCCAGCGCCAGCGAGAACCTGACCCTGATCATCGACGGGGACCATCGTGAACAGGACCCTGATCAATGGTGGCATGCGTTCCGTATTGTCTCGCAGTCCATGCTGCGGCAGGCGCATGTGAACGAGCCCGGTTTCGCCGAGACGCAGATCATCGGCATCATCATGAGCGGTCAGATGCAGGACGTGATCGCACTCGACGAATCACTGCACCCCGTGCGCAATGCCATCCTGTATTCGGACGGTCGTGCTGGCTCGCAGGCCGACAGTCTTGCGGAAGCCTACGACGGCGGAGCGGCGCGATTCCTGGATAGGGTCGGCAACCGCCTCGAGGGATGCCTACCCTTGCCGAAGCTTATGTGGCTGAAGGACCATGAACCGGAGTCGTTCGCGCGGATCCGTCATGTGCTCATCAGCTCCAAGGACTACTTGACGGCCCGTCTGACCGGTGTATGCGTCGGTGATGTGGCCGCATGCTCCACGGCCGGCGCGATGGACATCCATACCGGGCAGTGGTCGGCGGAACTCGTCGTGGCCGCCGGCATCGACGGCGCGTTGCTCCCGGAGCTGCACAAGCCGCAGCACCGCATCGGCACCGTCACCGAAGAGGCCTCCCGACTCACCGGATTCAGCGCGGGAACGTCAGTTTATGCGGGCATCGGCGACGCGGGCGCCACCACATACGCCAGCGGCGTGAGTCGGCCCGGACAGTACAACATCAACATCGGCACGTCCGGCTGGATCGCCACCGTCTCCCCGGAACCGTTTACGGACAAGCCGGGCGCCGCAAACCTCGCGTTCGGTGTGGCTCCCGGCTACGTCAATGCCGTGCCGTTTCTCAACGCCGGCGACGTGCACAAATGGGTGACGAACACGCTCTCCGACGCCGATTACGGGAAGGCGCATGAGCTGGTCGGCGAATCCGTGCCCGGCGCGCATGGCGTACTGTGCCTGCCGTATCTGGTGGGGGAGCGGTTCCCCGTCATGAACCCTGACATCCGCGGCGCGTATACGGGCATCACGCCGGACACCACGCGCGCCGACCTGGTCCGTGCCGCGCTCGAAGGCGTGGCGTTCTCCATCCGCCAGGGCATGGAAAGCTTCGATGCCGAGCCCTCGGAGATCTCGCTCATCGGCGGCGGGGCACGGGAGACGGCATGGTGCCAGGTGCTTGCCGACGTGCTTGGGCACCCGGTCACGGTGTTCGCCAATGCGGACGTGCTGCCCGCGGTCGCCTTGGCCTCGTTGGTGTTCGACGATTCCGAACTGGTTCGCAGCATAGGCGAACGCACTATGTACCGGCCTGATCAGGATACGATGGGCGCCTACGATGCCGCCTACGCGCGATTCCTGCGGCTGTATCCGGCGCTTCGCTCTCTGCATCAGGAACAGGAAGGGGACGCATGATGGACGTGGTACGCGAACACATCGTCGTCACGGGGATGGTGCAGGGTGTGGGTTTTCGGTATTTCGCCGTGATGCAGGCCCGCAAGCTCGGCGTGCAGGGCTGGGTGCGCAACAGACTCGATGGTTCGGTCGAGGCCGAGGCGCAGGGCAATGGGGACGCCGTGGAACTGTTTGTGTCCGCATTGCGTCAGGGCCCGAAGTGGGCCGACGTGCGGGCGGTGGAGGTTACGGACATGGCACCCCGGCAGGATACTGTGGGCGACTTCCGCGTGCGCGGCCTGTGAGGGGATGTGCGGAACCTCCTCAATCTCACGATTCGGGTGAAAGTGGACATCGGACGGGGGTTCGTGGCTTCACGTTGCTACGATGAGGCGTTATGAGCGAGAACATCATGCGTATCATCGACCTTCGTGGTCAGAAACTGTCCCGTGCCGAACTGCTGGCCGCGATGCCGCGTGCCGCCATGGGCACCTCCGAGGCCACCGATCTGGTGCGTCCGATCCTGGACGATGTGAAGGAGCGTGGCGCCGCGGCCCTGCGTGACTTCGAGGAGAAGTTCGACCACGTGCGCCCCGCGAACCTGCGCGTGCCGGTCGAGGCCATGCAGGAGGCGCTCAAGGAGCTTGACCCCGAAGTGCGCGCCGCCATCGAGGAATCCGTGCGCCGCGCCCGCGCCGTGGCCGCCAACCAGGTGCCGAAGGACTTCCACACCGATCTGGCCCCCGGCGCCCGCGTGGCCGAGCGTTGGATCCCGATCCAGCGCGTGGGCCTGTATGTGCCCGGCGGCAAGGCCGTCTACCCGTCCTCCGTGATCATGAACGCCGTGCCTGCCCAGGCCGCCGGTGTCGAATCGCTGGCCATCGCCACCCCGCCCGCCCGCGACAACGCGGAAGGCCTGCCGAACAAGACCATCCTCGCCACCTGCGCCATCCTCGGCGTCACCGAGGTCTACGCGGTCGGCGGCGCACAGGCCATCGCCATGTTCGCCTACGGCGCCAAGGGTTCCGAACCGCAGGACGGCGACGTGCTGTGCGATCCGGTGGACAAGATCACCGGTCCGGGCAACATCTTCGTGGCCACCGCCAAGTCCCTCGTTTCCGCATTCGTGGGCATCGACGCGGTCGCCGGCCCCACCGAGATCGGCATCATCGCGGACAAGACCGCCAACCCGAGCCTGCTGGCCGCCGACCTCATCGGCCAGGCCGAGCACGACGAGCTCGCCGGTTCCGTGCTGTTCACCGACGACCCCGAACTCGCCGAGAAGGTGCAGGAGAACCTCAACTACCGCGTGCCTCGCACCGAGCACGCCGAGCGCGTCCACACGTCCCTGTCCGGCACGCAGTCCGCCATCGTGCTGACCGACGGCCTTGACCAGTCCATCGACGCGGCCAACGCCTACGCCGCCGAGCACCTCGAGATCCAGACCGAGGACGCCGACGCCGTGGTCAAGCGCATCAAGAACGCTGGCGCCATCTTCCGCGGCCCGTACTCGCCGGTGCCGCTGGGCGACTACATGTCCGGCTCCAACCACGTGCTGCCCACCGGCGGCACCGCCCGCTTCGCCGCAGGCCTCGGCGTGCACACGTTCATGAAGCCGGTCGAGGTCATCGAATACGACGAGGAGGGTCTGAAGGCGCTCGCCGCCCGCATCAACGCCTTCGCCGTCTCCGAGGACCTGCCCGCCCACGGCGAGTGCGTGCTGAGCCGCTTCGTCAAGGATCCGTACGACAAGGCCACCCTGCGCGAGCAGGAGACCGAAGCCGGCCTGCGCTGAGCTGATTGTATTTTGCGTGAATCCTGGCTCCTCGATTCAGAGGAGCCAGGCATATTCCGGGGAGAGAAATGACTGAAGCAACGAACGCGATTCCGGCGAACCTGCCGCTGCGCAACGACCTGATCGGCGAAGAGCCCTACGGCGCGCCCCAGCTCGATGTGCCGGTGTGCCTGAACGTCAACGAGAACCCGTACGCGCCGGATCCGGCCGTATGCGAAACGATCGCCAAGCGCGTGCTGGAGATCGCGCCGACCCTGAACCGCTACCCCGATCGCGAGCACATCGCGCTGCGTCAGGCGTTCAGCGACTATCTGGCCCGTGAATCCGGCACCCGTCTGGATGTGGACGAGCTGTGGGGCGCCAACGGTTCCAACGAGATCATGCTCCAGCTCTTCCAGGCGTTCGGCGGCCCCGGCCGCACGGCCCTGGGCGCCGACCCCACCTACTCCATGTACCCGGAGTACGCGCGCGACACGTTCACCGGCTGGAAGCTGGCCCACCGCAACGCCGATTTCACGCTGAACGTAGACAAGACCATCGAGGCCATCCACGAGGTCAAGCCCTCCATGGTGCTGCTCACCAGCCCGAACAACCCGACCGGCACCCCGCTGCCGATGAAGGACATCGAGCGCATCCTGGCCGCCTGCGAAACCGCGGACGTGGACGGGGCGCCCGAAGGCGTGCATCCGATCCTCGTGATCGACGAGGCCTATGTGGAGTTCCGCAAGCCCGGCACCCCAAGCGCCGTTTCCCTGATCAAGGACCATCCGAACCTGGCCGTCAGCCGCACCATGAGCAAGGCGTTCGCCTTCGCCGGCGCGCGCGTGGGCTATCTCGCCGCATCCAAGGGCATCATTGACTGCGTGCGCATCGTACGCATGCCGTACCACCTGTCCGCCGTGACGCAAGCCGCCGCCCTCGCCGCCTTCGAACACACGGACGAGCAGCTGAGCCGTGTCGACCACCTGCGCGAGACCCGCGAGGCCACCGCCGCATGGCTCAAGTCCCAGACCTACAAGGGCCAACCGCTCGACGTGGCCGAGTCCGGCTCCAACTTCCTCCTGTTCGGCGGCCACTTCGACGACCGCGACGCCATCTTCGACGAACTGTTGAAGCGCGGCGTACTCATCCGCGTGGTGGGCCCCGACGGCTGGCTGCGCGTGTGCATGGGCACCGACGAGGAAATGGAACGGTTCCGCGACGCGCTCGCCGAAACGCTGCGCATCGTCGAAGCCAGGTAACGCAAGGCATATCAAACAGCGCGATAATGAACGGCGGGGCAGGTCCGCGAACGGAGTGCCGGACCCGCCCCGCATGCTTCTCGCATATCAAATGACACCCGTGAAGGAGAGATGACATGGCGCGCACCGCGCACATCGTCCGCGAAACCAGCGAATCGCACATCAACCTCGAGCTGAACCTCGACGGCACCGGACAGACCGACATCGACACCTCCGTGCCGTTCTACAACCACATGATGAACGCGCTCGGCAAGCACTCGCTCATCGACCTGAAGATCCACGCCCACGGCGACACGGACATCGACGTGCACCACACCGTGGAGGACACGGCCATCGTGTTCGGCGAGGCGCTGAAGCAGGCCCTTGGCGACAAGCGCGGCATCCGACGTTTCGCCGACGCCACCGTGCCGCTGGACGAGGCGCTCGCCAAGGCCGTGGTCGACATCTCCGGACGTCCCTACGTGGTGTGCACCGGCGAGCCGGAAGGCTTCGAATACTGCATGATGGGCGGTCACTTCACCGGCTCCCTCGTGCGTCACGTGATGGAGTCCATCGCGCTGCACGCCGGCATCTGTCTGCACCTGCAGGTGCTCGCCGGCCGCGACCCGCACCACATCGCCGAAGCCGAATTCAAGGCGCTGGCCCGCGCGCTGCGCTTCGCCATCGAACCCGACCCGCGTATCGAAGGCCTGATCCCCAGCACGAAGGGATCGCTGTGATGACCGGGGACAACAACGGTCTGAACGATCCCGACCGGGATTTCGACCCGGACGAAAGCCACTTCTCCGACGAGGAACTGGAAGCGGCGCTGGCCGGTTTCGAGCAGGAATTCGCGGACGATGCGTCTTCCGCCGGAACGACGGAGCAGCCCGAGTCCGGTACGACGCCGGAAAACGGCACCGCCGGCACGGACGAAAACGAAGCCAACGGCGATACCGCAGACACCACCTCCGATGACGCTGCCTCCTCCGTGGCGGACGCGGTGAACGAGGCCATGGCGGACGTCGTGGATCCCTCGGACGGTTTCGACAACGAACTGGCCGGTCTGCTCGGCAACAAGGCCAAGGTGGCGCTGCTGGTCACCCGTGTGGCTTCGGCCGAACTCCTGGCCGCCTTCTGCCAGCTGTCGGACATCTCGGCCGAATGCATCGGCTCCAACCAGGGTGCGGTCGCGGTGCTGAAGAACCTGGACGGCGACGGTCCGGAAGCCGCCGCCAAGGACCTGACCACCGTGGTTTCCGGCATGGCCGTGATTCTCGCGGTCAACCGCGCCGACAAACTGGAGGCCAGCATGTACGTGCAGGGCGAGGCCGTGCAGACCTTCGCGCCGCCGGTGCTGTTCACCTCCACACCGCGGTTCGTGGAGGACATGATGCTCAGCATCGTGACCTTGGGCCAGCTCAAGACGCAGGGCTTCGAAGTGGTGGATTCCGCCGGGTTCACACACGACCAGGCCATGCAGGTGCTCGCCAACCACACCAAGCGCGGTCGCGGCGGGCGTGGATCGCGCATCGAATAGTTCCCGACGATCGTCGTGCGCGGCAGCTGTCCGCTGGCGACAATCGGCAACGAGAAACGAACGAAGGAAAGGCTTGAGAAGCGATGACCACAGCGGTTGTCTTTGATTACGGCTTCGGCAACGTGCGCTCCATGGTGCGCGCGCTGGCCAATCTGGGGGTGGACACCACACTCACCTCCGATTACCGTCAGGCCCTCGAGGCCGACGGTCTGGTGGTGCCGGGCGTGGGCGCGTTCGCGGCCTGCATGGAAGGCCTGAAGAAGGTGGACGGCGACAGGGTGATCTACGACCGCATCCGTGCGGGCCGTCCGGTGCTCGGCGTGTGCGTGGGCGAGCAGATCATGTTTGAGCACGGCCTGGAGCACGGCGCCCATGCCGACGGCGTGGGGCTGATCGGCGGTTCGGTGGACCTGCTGGACGCGGACGTGGTGCCGCACATGGGATGGGACACCGTCGAGGCCGCGCCCGATTCCGTGCTGCTCAAAGGCGTGGAACAGGAGCGCTTCTACTTCGTGCATTCGTACGCCGCCATGGCGGTGGGCAAGGCGGACACTTCCCGCTTCGACATCGACTTCGGCGATACGCCCGAGCGGGTGAGCTGGTGCGAGTACGGGCGTTCGCGCTTCGTGGCCGCCTACGAGCACGGCCCGCTGTCCGCCACGCAGTTCCACCCGGAGAAGTCCGGCGACGCCGGCGCCCAGCTCCTCAAGAACTGGATCGCCACGCTGTGACCGGTCCATGCCGGGGCCGACTGGCCCATGGCCGGTCGTTTGTGATTGTTATAGGAGAAAGGTTGTTCCCATGTCTTTGACGCTGCTTCCCGCCGTTGATGTCCGCGATGGCAAGGCCGTGCGCCTGCGCCAGGGCGAGTCCGGCTCCGAAACCGATTACGGCTCGCCGTTCGAGGCCGCCCGCACATGGGTGGAGGCTGGTGCCGAATGGATCCATCTGGTCGATCTCGACGCCGCGTTCGGCACGGGCAACAATCGCGATCAGCTGCGCGAAATCGTCCACGAGCTGGGCGACAAGGTCAACATCGAGCTGTCCGGCGGCGTGCGCGACAATGACTCGCTCGAGGCCGCTCTGGAGGCCGGTGCCGCCCGTGTGAACATCGGCACCGCGGCCTTGGAGAACCCGGACTGGACCGCCTCGGTCATCAGGAAGTACGGCGACCGCGTGGCCGTGGGCCTTGATGTGCGTGGTCACACGCTGGCCGCCCGCGGCTGGACCCGCGAAGGCGGCGACCTGTTCGAGACCATGAAGTTCCTCGACTCCGTGGGCTGCTCCCGTTACGTGGTGACCGACGTGGCCAAGGACGGCATGATGTCCGGCCCGAACATCCAGCTGCTGCGCGAGGTGGCCGAACGCACCGACGCCAAGGTGACCGCCTCCGGCGGCATCTCCAAGCTGGACGACCTGCGTGCCATCAAGGAACTGGCCGATTTGGGCGTGGACGCCGCGATCCTTGGCAAGTCCCTGTACGCTCGCGCCTTCACGCTTCAGGAAGCGTTGGAAGTGGCGAAGTAATGTTTTTGGCTGCCCTTCCTGAAGGGAAGCCAGCAGCGAAGCTGACTGAGGGGAGCTTTACCCCCCCCATTGAACTGCGCCCTGGAAGTTGGACGTGGTTTATTAAGGGTACCTGATCAGGCTGTGAGGGACATGTTCCGGAATTCCTCCGGGGTGTGTCCCTCCAGTCGTTTCTGGCGTCGTTTGGTGTTCCAG
>NZ_JAHBBJ010000003.1 GCF_019331675.1 Bifidobacterium miconisargentati | reverse complement strand
CACACACCCTCCAAACATGGAGGTCCCGATACTGCGCTCGGACCGCCCAGGCATCAAGGAATGTCAGGCGAATCCGCAAAACCAAAGATCGACATCGCGTCCCCTATCCGGTTCCCAAACCGCCACAATACCGGCAGGAACAATGTTTCCTGACCGATAATTCAAGATTTGCGGCGGTCATGGCCCAGGTGAGACGCCCGGTCCCATTCCGAACCCGGAAGCTAAGGCCTGGCACGGCGATGGTACTGCACCCGACAGGGTGTGGGAGAGTAGCACACCGCCGCATTCACACGTTACAGGAGCCCCGATACCCACACGGTACCGGGGCTCCACTCATATCACCCCAACAATAATCCAAGGGGCCCCTTCACATACCCAAACACAAACGCGGAAAACCAGGCGGGTACACGACACCCAGGGGACCCTACGCACACCACGGACACAACACAAAAACACGGAACTATAGGTGAAATGCATTGAGCTAGGGCTCCGTTAAACCAAGACCGGCATGCCCCTTATTCTTGGCTCCCCTTGCCGGGAATCGCCGTGGAACAAGCAGCGGAGCTGCCTGCAGGCGATTGCGAGACGACGACCGAGCCGGCGGAACGCGAACGGGGTCCGTCCGTGATTGCGGGACGAGCTGGCCGCGAAGCCGACTGAGGGGCAGCCCGATGGGTGGTCCGATGAAATCCATATCAATCTCGGCTCAACAGAGCATGGAGCTAAGTCAGCGCCCACACCACACTCTTGCGCTATGCTCCGTTCACCTTGCGGTGGCACTATGAAGGCATGTCCGATAACAGGGTTCCCGGCAACGCGCGTCTTGCGCATCTGTTGTGGTTGCGACGTCGTCATGGATGGGGCACGGTGCTGTTCGTCTCCTGGTGCCTGGGATGCTTGCTGGTCGGTATCTGTGTCGGCCCGCTTGAAGCTTTTATCCATGGCACGTTACACGGCGATATACCCGACGGACTCTACAAGGCATTGTTGTTCTTCATCTGGAGCGTTGTACCGGTGGCGTGCACGTCCGTGTACTTGTGGGTTCGTTTGCATGGGCGTCCTGACGGTTTGCTGGCCGTGCGTAGTGCGTGGGAAGGTATGCGTCTTGTGGCACAGCCTGATACCACCGATGCGGAGGGAGACCCCTGGATCAGTACCATTGACCATATCCTGTTCCAGAGGGACACTGACCGTACGTTCGCCGTACTCACGGAAGTCGAAAAAGTGCCGCATCTCGCCGTCTTCACTGTGGAGGATGGCATGATTAGGCTTGATGCGGTGCATGATGTAACCGCCGAGCAACGCCGCGCATTCGACGATGGCAAGACCCGTCACCAGTTCCCGTGGCTGGAACCAGGTCTTGATTACGATTCCGACAGTCATACCCTACTGGTGCGATAGTCGCCGAGAACCGCTGGAACGGTGATTTGCGGTCTTTTCAGTACAGAAAGTGTGTGCTTCTGTACTGAAAAGGACGTCAGAACGGGTATTTGCGGTCGTTCCGGCATAGAAATCGCAGGCTTCTAGACTCAAAAGACCGCTGGGAGGACGTTTTGCGGTCGTTTGAGTACAGAAGGCATTCGGTTCTGTACCCCAATGACCGCTGATGGACGATAGGGCACAGCGGAGAGACGCCGACGGCTATGCGGCGGAGGATATCGCTCGAATACGCTCAGGAACGCAGATTCCGTTTGATGCGATTTTGATGGGGCACTTCGGCATAGATTTCATCTGTTTTCTCAATAACAGGAGCTGTTGTCTGATTTGCGACACGCGGTATAGGTAACAGCTTGCTATAAATATTCTCGATAACTAGACTTTGATTCTGCTAGTCGAGCAAAGGTGTTCGACATAAAGAAAAACAATCAATGAGAATATTCACCAATGGAGGGGGATATATCATGACTGAGAAACTGACGGATGATCAGATTAAGGAGATGCAGCGCTTCTCATGGCGTATTCGCATGGAAGCCATCAAATGCATCGCCGAATTCGGCCTGGGCCATGTGGGCGGATCGATGTCCGTGGCAGACGTGCTCTCCGTGCTGTACAGCAACGAGATGAAGTATGATCCCGCGAACCCGCAGTGGGAGGAGCGAGACCGACTGGTGCTCTCCAAGGGCCATTGCGCCCCCGCGCTGTACGCCACGCTGGCGCTCAAGGGCTTCTTCCCGATGGAATGGCTCAAGACCATGAACAAGAACGGCACCCACCTGCCCAGCCATGCGGATCGACTGCTGGTCCCCGGCATCGACATGTCCGCCGGTTCCCTTGGCCAAGGCGGATCGGTCGCGGCTGGTATGGCGCTTGCCTTCAAGCTCGACAAGAAGCCGAACAACGTATACCTCATCCTCGGCGACGGCGAATCGCAGGAGGGTCAGGTCTGGGAGATGGCACTGTTCGCACCGCAGCATCACCTGGACAACCTCATCGCCTTCGTGGATTACAACAAACTCCAGCTCGACGGCTTCTGTGACGACATCTGCGCCATGGGTGACATGGCCGCCAAGTTCGAGGACTTCGGCTGGTTCGTGCAGAACCTGGAGGATGGCAACGACGTGGTCGCCATCCACGAGGCCATCGAAACCGCCAAGACGCAGACCACCGGCAAACCGAGCATGATCATCCTCAACACCATCAAGGGCCTGGGATGGAGCGAGATTCAGGGCAAGACGAACAGCCACGCGCCCGCCGTCTCCCACGAACAGCTCGAAGAGGCGCTTGCGGAGCTGCAGAGCCACTACGACGCGATTTGAGCGAAAACGGAACATAGTCGCCGCCACTTAGTGTCTGAAAGCAGATAAAACCTACGCTCTCGTGCCTCGGAATCGGTGCCGATTCAGCGCTGCTCCCCGGTCCGTTGTTATGCGGACAGCCCCTCGAACGGGCAGGGAAGGCCGGGAAAGATCCCATGCACCGTATCCGGCGCAGCGAAGCCAATACATAAAAAGGACATATCACAATGATCGTCAAGGAACTCAAACCCGAAACCCAGGAGATGCGCGCCGCGTTCTGCGACCGTCTCATCGAACTGGCCGAAACCCATCCCGAACTCATGGTGCTCGACGCCGATCTTATGGGTGCGATGGGCACCAAGCCCTTCCTGGCCAAGTACCCCGAGCGCACCGTGGACTGCGGTATCCAGGAGGCCAACATGGTCGGCGTGGCCGTGGGCCTCTCGCTGGCCGGCAAGATCCCGTTCGCGCACACCTTCGCCACGTTCATGTCCCGTCGAGCCACCGACCAGATCTTCATTTCCGGCGCGTACTCGAAGGCGAACGTCAAGCTCATCGGCTCCGACCCCGGCATCACCGCCAAGACCAACGGCGGCACCCACATGCCGTTCGAGGACATGGGCATCATGCGCGGCATCCCGCAGATGACCATCATCGAGCCCACCGACATCACCATGCTCAAGTGGGTCATGGGCTGGATGGCGGACAACTACGGCATGCAGTACATGCGTCTGGTCCGTAGGGAAAGCACCAAGATCTACGAGGACGGCACCGAATTCGAGATCGGCAAGGCCGTGACCGTGCGCGATGACGCCGACGCCGACGTGACCATCATCGCCTCCGGCCTGTGCGTGGCCAACTCCATGAAGGCCGCCGACATCCTCGCCGGCGAGGGCATCCGCGCGCGCATCCTCGACATGTTCACCTGGAAGCCGCTGGACGATGAGGCCGTGATCAAGGCCGCCAAGGAGACCGGCGCGATCGTGGTGGCCGAGAACCACAACATCACCACCGGTCTGGGAGCGGCGGTCAGCGAGACCGTGGTAAGCAACGCGCCGGTGCCGATGGAGCTTATCGGCATCCACGACCGGTTCGGCCAGGTGGGATCGCTGGAGTACCTCGCGGAGCAGTACGGACTGACCGTGGAGGACACCGTGGCCGCGGCGAAGCGCGCGATCGCCCGCAAGGGCTGACGGCTCCTCAACCAAGGAGAGCCAAGCCTATGCAGCTCTGTGAAACCAAGATTGACGCGAATCCAGCCTGACTACCCCTCAGTCGGCTTTGCCGACGGCTTCCCGGACAAGGAAGAATGAGGACCATGTCGATTTTGGTTTAACAGAGCCGTCTGTACACGTAATTTTCCCCCTCCAACACGGGTGCTCCCCTCAGTCGGCTTTGCCGCCAGCTCCCCTCAGGGAGGGGAGCCGATTTTGGTCATACGGCATGCGAGATCGGCTCCCTTTCGTGGGAGGCTGCCGCGGACGGCTGAGGGGAATACCCACTCAATCACAAGGAAACGGAAAGCAATGAAGCTTATCGAAGTTGGACCCACTCTGTACTCGAACGCCACGGTCAAGGAATTCGCCGAGGAATTCCACGTGGGCGAGGGCGACCTGATCTTCTCGGTCAAGGTCATCTATGACACCTACCTGAAGGACGTTGCCGCAGGCGCGCAGGTGCTGCTCGTCGACTCGTACGGCACCTCCGAACCCACTGATGACATGATCAACGCCATGATCAAGGACGCCGACCTCGACAACGCCAAGCGCGTGGTGGCCGTGGGCGGCGGCGCGGTGATGGACGTGGCCAAGGTGGTGGCCTGCTCCGGCGGTATGAGCGTGGACGAGATCTTCGACCACCTGCCTAACCTGAGCCGTAGCGTGGACCTCGTGCTCGTGCCCACCACCTGCGGCACCGGCTCCGAAGTCACCATGCTTGCCTCCATCAACCGCACCAAGCTCGGCACCAAGGTGGGCATGGGCTGTCCGGCCATGTACGGCGACTCCGCCGTGCTCATCCCCGAACTGCTGCACGGCCTGCCGAACTACGTGTTCGCCACCAGCTCCATCGACGCGCTGTGCCATTCGGTCGAGTCGATTCTTTCGCCCAACTCCACGCCCATCGTCAAGATGTTCGGCTACGAGGCCGTGCGCATGATCCTGTCCGGCTACCGCAAGGTGGCTGCTGGTGGGCTCGAGGCGCGCAACGCGCTCATGGGCGACTTCCTCCTGGCCTCCACGTACGCCGGCATCGCGTTCGGCACCGGCGGCTGCGCTGCCGTGCACGCCCTGAGCTACCAGCTCGGCGGCAACTACCATGTGGCGCATGGCGAATCGAACTACGCGATGTTCACCGGCGTGCTGCGCAAGTACATGGAGATCAGGTCGGACGGCGAGATCGCCACGCTCAACGCCTTCATCGCCGGCATCCTCGAATGCGATGCGGCCGATGTATACGACGAGCTGGAGGCGCTCATCAACCAGCTGCTGCCCAAGAAGGCCCTGCATGAATACGGGGTCACGCGCGAGGAGCTGCCCGTGTGGGGCCACCGCGTGATCGAGACCCAGACCCGTCTGATGCGCAACAACTTCGTGCCGTTGGATGAGGCCGCCGTGCTGGACATCTTCGAGAAGCTGTACTGACTTTTTAAGGCCTCCCCTCGGTCCACGCTCCGCGTGCCAGCTCCCCTCAATGAGGGGAGCCGATCCGGAGCCGACCGAGGGGGCCAAACACAGGGGGAATATTACACATGCAAGTCATTACTTGGATTCTGGGCCTGGGCGCATCGGTGATGATGCCCATCATCTTCACCATCATCGGCACCTGCGTGGGCCTCGGCTTCGCCAAATCACTGAAGTCCGGCCTGACCGTCGGCGTGGCGTTCGTGGGCCTGAGCATCGTCACCACACTGCTGACGGACAATCTCGGCCCGGTCATCAACAAGATCGTGGAACTCTACGGGCTGCACCTCAACGTGCTGGACATCGGCTGGCCGGCCGCCTCCCAGGTGGCCTACAGCTCGCAGGTCGGCGCACTGGTCATCCCGTTCGGCCTGGCGCTCAACGTGGTGATGCTGCTGACCAAGACCACCAAGACCATCGCCATGGATCTGTTCAACTACTGGCACTATGCCTTCATCGGCGCGCTGGTGTACTTGGTGACCAACAGCTTCGGCTGGTCCCTGTTCATCGTGGCCGTGAACTTCATCATCATCAACTGCATCGGCGACATCGAATCGAAGCGTGTGCTGGCGTACTACGGCCATGACAAGGTCAACGGCATCGCCTTCCCGGTACCGGTGTGCGCTCCGTACGCGCCGATCGCGCACGTACTCAACTGGCTGATGGAGAAGTGCCCCGGCATCAACAAGATCGACTGGGACGCCAAGAAGCTGCAGGAGAAGCTCGGCTTCATTGGCGAACCGCTGTTCCTGGGCACCGTGATCGGAGCCGTGCTCGGCATCCTCGCCCAGTACGACGTGACCGCCATCCTCAAGCTCGCCGTGAACATCGGTGCCGTGATGCTGCTCATCCCGCGCATCTCCGGCCTGTTCGGAGAAGGCCTGCTGCCGATCACCGAAGCCGTCAAGAAGCTGCTGGCCAAGAAGTTCAAGGGCAAGGTTGACTTCCTCATCGGCCTGAGCCCGTCCATCGTGGTGGGCGACCCGACCATCATGGTGTGCTCGGTGCTCGTGGTGCCGTTCATCCTGTTCCTGTCCGTGGTGCTGCCGGGCAACCAGTTCCTGCCCATCGCATCCCTGGCGGGCGCGATGTACATCTTCCCGCTCGTGGTGCCGATCACCAAGGGCAACGTGTTCCGCACGTTCATCATCGGCATGGTGGCGCTCGTGATCGGCGACTACTCCGCGACCGCGCTCGCCTCCGTGTTTACCAAGGCCGCCGTGGCCTCCGGCGTGACGCTGCCCGACGGCACCAACGCCGTGGCCAGCTTCGACTACGCAGGCAACCCGCTGGCGTGGATCCTGTACAACCTGGGCGCGCTCAAGTGGATCGGAGCCGCGGTATGCGTGGTGATCTGCGCGGCGCTCATGTGGTACAACCGCAAGAAGATCGTGGCCGAGACCGCGATGCGCGAGCAGGCGCTCGCCGACGCGGCTGTGGCGTGAAGGATATAAGGATATAGAGCTGGCTCCCCTCTCTCAGGGGGGGCTGTCGAGCGAAGCGAGGCTGAGAGACATCGCATTTAACTGCGGTGCTCCCCTCAGTCAGCTCCGCTGACAGCTCCCCCCAGAGAGGGGAGCCGATTTTTATGCGTGGTATCAGCCGGCCATGCGGCCGAGGGCGATGGCGGTGGTGAGCACATAGGCCTCGCGCGGGTCGGTGGCGTCCCAACCGGTGGATTCGGCGGCACGCTTGAGACGGTATCGGATGGTGTTGGGATGCACGTTGAGTTCCTTGGCGCACGTCTCCAGCGAGCCACCGAACCGCAGGAACGTGGAGACGGTGAGCAGTGTGGGATCGTCCGGGCCGGCGGCGGTGAGGCTGCCGTACACCACGCGGATGAGTTCGTCGCGGGCGTCCTCGTCGCCGATGAGCGCGCGTTCGGGCAGGGCGTCGTCGGTACGCAGCGGGCGCGGGATCTGCTGGACCGTGGCGGCCAAGGCCGGTGCCGCCTTCAGACAGTACAACGCGGCCTGCATCGTGCGCATCGCACCTTCGCTGCTGGTGCGCTGCGGGCCCAACGCGAGCGGCCGCGCGGCGTCGAACGCGGGGGAGACGGTGTTGCAGATGACTTCAGGCGTCGCCGCGCCGACCGGACGGATCAGGACGACGACCGCGGTGTTGCGCTTGTCCGCACGGCTGTAGGTGCGATTGGCGACGGTCGAAGCACCGCGAGCGGAGCCGGATGGACTGGCTGATGCGGACGATTCCGCTCCGCCGGATACGGGGTTGCCGGTGCTGTTGCCGCTATTGCCGTTGCCGGCGGCGGAGGGCGCGACGGCGCCGGTCGAGCCCGCAATACCGGGGCCCAGACCGTTCATCGCGTACTCGGCGGTCAGGCATGCGCCGCCGAAATCGCTCACGATCTTCTCGACGTCCTTGCGGGTCTTTGCGGCTGAACGGGCCGGATAGCCGGCGATGGCGTAGCAGTCGAAACCGTCCTCGAAACCGAGGATGGCGAACAGCGAATCCACGCGGTCGTCGGCAAGACGGTGGAACAGGCACTCGAACAGCACGGTGCGGACGCGGTCCAACGCGGTGGCGTCGGACGAATCGGCGGCTTCGGAGGCAAGCAGTTCGAGAAAGTCTGAAGGCATACCCTTCAGTCTAGCCTCGCCGTTCCGGTTCCGGGAGTCGTGAACGGCGAATGGAAGGCATATCACTCGGCCGCCGGAGCCGTGCTCTTCGCCAGCTCCGTGCGGGAATCGCGCCAATAGGTGAGGACCATGAAACCGAATACGAAGGCGACCGGCAGCATATGACGTTCGAAATTATTGGCCGGAGCGGTGATCATCACGCCCATGAGCAGCAGCAGCGGAATATGGGTCATCAGCGTGAGCCAGCGGCGGCGTATCACCTCGGCCGCGCCGATGAGCAACGTCAGCACCACGTAGAAGTTGCCGTGGATAAGCCAGCCGAGCACCGGAATCCTGCCCCACTTCTTCGTGAACTTGACCACCTTCTCACGCCAGTCGTGATGGTAGGACTTGATCCATGTGGAGTTCTTTTGCACATAGTCGCTGGTCACGTAATAGTCCATTGACACGTAGGGAAGATCGGTCACGTTGAAGTAGCCGAAGCATTTGGCCAGCAGCGCGTCCAATGCGATGACCGGATTGTCCTTGACGATCTGAAGCCACGCCTTGTTGAAACCGGTCATGTCCTCCGGAGTGACGGTGCGCCACTTGTAACTGACCTTCTTGGCCTGGATACCGGAGGACTTCACCGGGTCGGCGTCCTGCTGGAAGTAGGCATCCGCCATCTGGTCCAGGTTGAACACGGGGGAGAGGTTCTTCTTGGCCTCCTCCGAGATGCCGTCCGGGTTGCGCTGGGCCACGCGCGCGATCATCTGCAACTGCACGCCGCGGCTTTCGATCGGGTCACCGCCGATGATCGCGCCCGAGGAGATGGCGAAGGAGATGCCGCCGTGGATGAGGATGGTGGGGATGAGCAGGGCCGCGACGTACGTGGCCCAGCGTCGGCGATCCGCGATGAGCGCCAGCACGATCTGCAGGGCGATGATGTACCAGGCGTATTTGGCGGAGATGAGCATCACCGACGTGGACGCGATGAACGCGAGCAGGCTGTGGCGCGGCAGGCGCAGCGGGGCGGTGAGGGTCGGGGAATCGGCTGGAGCAGGCGTCGTGGAGGCCGCAGGAGCCGCGGAGTCCGTGTGATCGGCGTCGGTTTCGGCGGGGGCATCGCTCTGACGCTTGCGTTTGGTGCCGGCCGGTCGCCAGGTCTGGATGAGCTCGTACCAGACGCCGAACCACCAGACGAACGCGAAGGCGAACAATGGCGACTTGGTGATGGAGATCGTGGCGAACACCGCGAGTGGGCAGGCCAGGAAGAACAGGAGAATCAGGAATCGTGCCCGGCCTCCGGCGAGCTTTGGGGTGATGGTCGTGTCGGACATCGCAGTGGTGCCATCGGAGGCGTTGACGGCACCGGCGTCGGCGACGGCCGGGCTCCCGGAATCGTGCGTGCCGGAATTCGGGGTCGCAGCGTCGTCAACGGATTTGCCAATCCACGGCCTATTGAGGAACCGGTGGGCGGTGGCCGCGCAGCAGAACACGGCGAACGGCATCTGGATGGAGGCGAGGGCCACGATGCCGGCGTCGTTCGAACCGGTCAGCGAGCGGGAGAACATCGCGACCGCGCCGTAGACCACGGTGAGCACCACATTATGCTGGTCGGTCAGGTAGGTGGGGTTGTCGGGCCACATGTAGTGCGCGGTGGGGTAGATGTCCATCGGCACGAACGAGAAGAAGCCGATGTATGGCTGCTTCAGCCCGGTCCACTGGTTCCACGCCCAGCTGAACTCGCGGATCTGCGAGCGGATGTCCGCGCCGAATGCCGCCAGCAGGGTGGTGGGCGCCCACAGCCAGCCGATGAAGAGAATCAACGCGATCTTCCAGAACCGGTCCGTGCCGCGGATAAGCCAACGGTTCAGGAACGCGAAGCCCGTGGCGATGGCCGTGGTGATTTGCCGTGGGGCGATATGGAAGCGGGAGTGGGAACCGGCGGAACGGTGGCGGGAGGGTGATTCGGGAGCGTCCGTCACGGGAGTTGCGTCGGATGCCGGACTGGAGTCGATTGGTGCGGGTGCGTCGGCTGTGGTGGCGGTATTTGCGTCAGTGAGGCCTGTCGATTCGGTGTCGTTTGAATCGACGCCGGACACTACCGCCGTTGTCGTTTCGTGATGCTGATGCGAACGATGGCGGGGAGTGAAGTACCGGCCAACGAACCGATGCCAACGTTCGCCGAGGGGGGTGGGCAGTACCCGGCCGGTGCCGGCGAAACGGACCAGCAGCAGGATGATGCCGAGATAGATGACGAATGAGCCCGCGAAGATAGCGGTGTTCGTCCAGTTCCAGTTGGCGATGGTGCCGTTCTCGAAATCCCAGTACAACGGGCCGACCGCGGTGCACAGGGCCAGCCACAGGCAGGCCAACACCGCCAGCGTCCACCGGGCGACCGCTCCCACGCGGCGCCACACGGGGTGCGCGTGCGTGCGGGAGTCGGGGCGATGCGGGGCGGCGGCAGGCTTCGAGATGGCTGGTGACGTCATGTCAGTCAATGGTAGCCGCATACGCGAACTGCGGTACCCCTCGAAAACGGTTGCCGATGCGGGACAATCCGGCGATTGAAACTTTTTAGGCGCATTATCCCGCGGCTTGTCAGACGCCGGGTGCAGACGATATCGCGATAATGGCGGAATTCCGGGGATTTGCTGTTGCTTGAGTGTGGGCCGAAGCGTATGGCAATCGTTTGCCGCACATATGGGGGCACGCGGGCGCGGGATGATGCGCGAAAAATCGCGATATACGCGCATTGTCCCGCACGGAACCTGTATTGGATACTGAGTGGGAAGGTGGGCGGGCCCAAGAGGAGAGGAGCAAAGCGGGGAAGTTCCCCGAATCAGTCGTGGGCGTTGATGAAGGTGGGGCGCTCCACCGGGCCCATGCCGCCGTAACGCTTGAAGCCCCACAGGAAGACCAGTGACTTGGCGTAGGCGCCCCAGGCGACGCCGAAGATCAGCACCAGCACGCGGATGAACGGAATGAAGTACGCCACCGCGAGCAGCAGCACGTCGATGGCGAGCAGCGCGAGCGTGCAAGGGAAGGCGCGCCAGGGGAACATCGCCGCCAACTTCCACTGGGTGCCGAGCGGGTTCTCGAAACGGGCCTGCATGGGGAAGAGGTACTCCGCCGTGAGCGTCACGATCACCGCCGCGATAATAAGGACGACAAGCGGGACGTATGAGACATTGGTGTCCCACGCGCTCCAGAAGGCGAGGCCGAAGATGATGGCCGCCGCAAGCGCCATGACGATGAGGCCGGAGATCAGCCCGTGCTTGAACTCGCGCTTGAACCGGCGCAGGTATTCATGGACGAGCCTGATGTCATCGTGCTCATCGTAGGCGAACATCGTGCTGTACAACGCCGCGCGGGCCGGGCCGGTGGTGACGACGGGGACCAGCGTGACCAGATAGACCAGATTCAGCGCGGTGAAACGGACCAGGGTGTCCATGAACCGCCAGAACGGCGCATTGGTGTTGAACTTCATCGTTCCTCCTACCTTCGATGATGCTCCGTGACGCCGTGCCCATCGAGGGCGCGACACGCTTATTTATAAGTATATAAATAAAAATTTGATTGGTCGAATTCCGCGAGTTTCCAACGTTTTTCGGGTGTCTTTGACGCGCATGGAGGGGCCGTGCGGCCTAAGTCGAGTTGACAGAGAAAATCTTATTTATAAACTTATAAACAAGAGACAAGAAGACAACGGGATGCGAAACGGGTCGCACCCACAGTGGTCTTCGCTGCATTGCTTCAAAGGAGACAAGATGCAGAACGTTGCAACCACGGACGGCGAAGTCGGGCTTGCCGCGGACGGCACCGTGACCGCCGATGCCAAGCCGGCACGCAACCGTCGTGATCGTCGCGCCGCCAACAAGGCGAAGAAGATGCTTCCCGGCACCGACTACAACAAGCGCCACGGCCTCAAGCTGTTCCTGCTCGTCGCGCCGCTGCTGGTCATGGTCGTGCTCTTCAGCTACCTGCCGCTGTTCGGCTGGATCTACGCCTTCTACGATTACCAGCCGCCGATCCCGCTGTCCGAAAGCGAGTTCGTGGGCCTGCAGTGGTTCCAGCTGCTGGTGCAGAACCCGGCGCAGCTCGCCAAGATCGGCCAGGTGCTCATGAACACCTTCGCCATGTCCGGCCTGAACATCCTGACCTCGTTCTTCCCGGTGATCTTCGCCATCGCCCTGAACGAGATCCGCGCTAAGTGGTTCAAGAACCTCATCCAGACGCTCACCACGCTGCCGAACTTCATCTCCTGGGTGCTGGTCTACTCCATCGCCTTCGCGATGTTCTCCTCCTCCGGCATGATCAACGAGCTGCTGCAGAACCTGCACCTGATCACCGAGCCCATCAAGTTCCTCGACTCCGGCGACCACATCTGGCTCAAGATGCTGCTGTGGAACCTGTGGAAGGGCCTCGGCTGGGGCTCCATCATGTACCTCGCGGGCATCGCCGGCATCGACCAGGAGCTGTACGAGGCCGCCCAGGTGGACGGCGCGAACCGCTTCCAGCAGATCATCCACGTGACCATCCCGCAGCTGCTGCCCACGTACTTCGTGCTGCTCATGCTCTCCATCTCCAACTTCCTGAACAACGGCATGGACCAGTACTACGTCTTCCAGAACAACTTCAACCAGAAGTGGATCGAAGTGCTCGACCTGTACGTGTACAACGTCGGCCTCGGCAACTCCAGCCTGTCCCTGGGTACCGCGATCTCCATCCTGAAGTCGCTGGTCTCCGTGGCGCTGCTGTTCATCGTCAACTGGCTGTCCAAGCGCACCCGCGGCGAGGGCATCGTCTGATCGGCCCAAGCAGAAGTCAAAGCGAGATTTGTAAGGAATAATCATGGCAAAGCAGAAGTCAAGTGTCTCGCCGGCGATGCGTCGCACCACGGGTGAGAAGGTCTACAACGTATTCAACATCGTGGTGCTGTCCCTGTTCGCACTGATCTGCACCTATCCGTTCTACTACCTGATCATCAACTCGCTGTCCGACAACAACCTGTCGGCCGCGGGCGAGGTGACCTGGTGGTTCAAGGGCTTCCACCTGCAGAACTACAAGGACGTGCTGGCCCTGTCCGGCCTCGGCCGTGCGGCGTGGATCTCCCTGGCCCGTACCGTGATCGGCACCGCCCTCACCGTGCTCGCCAGCGCCTACCTGGGCTTCATGTTCACACAGAAGAAGATGTGGGCCCGCTCGTTCTGGTACCGCTTCGTGGTCATCACGATGTACTTCAACGCAGGCCTGATCCCGATGTTCATCACGATGAAGAACCTCGGCCTGACCAACAACTTCTGGGTGTACATCCTGCCCGCCGTGGTCCAGCCGTTCAACATCATCCTGGTCAAGACCTACATCGAGTCCATCCCGAGCTCCCTGCAGGAGGCCGCCGAGATGGACGGCGCCGGAACCCTGACGATCTTCGGCAAGATCGTGCTGCCGATGTGCACGCCGATCCTGGCCACGGTCGCCATCTTCTCCGCCGTCGGACAGTGGAACTCCTTCCAGGACACGCTGATCTACATGACCGACGACAAGCTCTACTCCCTGCAGTACCTGCTGTACACCTACATCAACCAGGCGAGCGCACTGGCCAACGCGGCCAAGGCGAACGCGGCGAACGTGGCGGCCCTGGCCTCCGCGGCCACCCCGACCTCGATCCGCATGACGGTCTCCGTGATCGTGGTGCTCCCGATCATGTTCGTCTACCCGTTCTTCCAGCGCTTCTTCGTCAAGGGCATGATGCTCGGCGCCGTCAAAGGCTGATATCCAATCCGGGCCGGTTTTGGTCCATCAACCAATCGTCATAGGAAACAAAAGGACAAAAAGAAACAAGGAGGTTTCCGTCATGGAAATCAAGAAGAAGCTCACCTCGGTGCTGGCCCTCGGCCTGGCCGCGGCGATGACGTTCTCGCTGGCCGCCTGCGGCAGCGACACCGCCGGCGATGAGAAGGACGACGGTTCGCTGGTCACCATCGACGTGTTCGATTCCCTGGCCAACCAGCAGGGCGAGCAGAAGGGCTGGTTCGCCAAGATGGTGCAGGACAAGTTCAACCTGAAGCTCAACATCATCGCCCCGAACGTCTCCGGTGGTGACACCGTCTTCGACACCCGCGCCGCCTCCGGCTCCCTGGGCGACCTCATCATCACCGGCACCGGCAACGGCCGTCTGCAGAAGCTCGTCAAGGCCAACCTGGTCACCGACATGACGCCGTACTACAGCAAGATGACCAACGTCAAGAAGTACCAGAACGCCGTCGACTCCGTCACCAAGCAGGCCGGCAAGGACGGCGTGTGGGGCATCCCGCAGGGCGTCTCCTCCTCCGATCCGTCCAGCCCGAGCGAGGGCATGGAGCCCACCTCCGCCCCGTACATCCGCTGGGAGTACTACAAGGAGCTCGGCTACCCGGAGATCAAGGATCTCGACGCCTTCCTCGACGTGCTCAAGGACATGCAGGACCTGGCCCGCAAGGAGACCGGCCAGGATGACATCTACGCCTTCTCCCTGTTCAAGGATTGGGACGGCGATGTGATGAACAACGCCTCCGCCATCGTCAACTGGCTCGGCTACCAGGCCCAGGGCTCCGTGTTCGTGAGCGCCGACGGCAAGGACGTGCAGCCGGCCACCAAGGAGGGCGGCGTCTACGAGCAGGCCCTCGAGTTCCTCAACAAGGCCGAGCAGATGGGCCTCGTGGATCCCGAATCCACCACCCAGGACTGGGACACCATGCAGAACAAGGTGACCAACGGCAAGACCCTCGTCTCCATCTTCAGCTGGCTGGGCAAGCCGCGTATGAACTCCGACGAGAACAAGGCCAAGGGTGTGGGCTTCATGCTCGCCCCGCTGCAGACCATGAAGGTCTACTCCACCGGTTTCACCCCGGACGGTGACGGCTCCACCATCATCGCCATCGGCTCCAAGTCCAAGTACAAGGAACGCATCGCCAAGTTCATCGACTGGCTGTACTCCTCCGAGGGCGTGTACGCCGCAGCCTCCAACGCAGGTGGCGCCGCCTGCCCGGAGAGCCTCGGCTGCTGGACCAAGGGCGACGACGGCAAGCCCCAGCTCACCGACTTCGGCAAGCAGGCCATGAACGGCGACCACGCGAACCTCAAGATCTCCGACAAGCTCGGCGGCGGCACCTACGACAGCGGCTTCTCCCTGCTGAACTTCAAGGCCGTGCAGCAGAACGACATCGACTCCGAGACCGGCGCCGCGTTCAACCCGCAGCTGTGGGAGTCCGAGGCCGACACCTCCGCCCTGTTCAAGGATTGGTCCGAGCACATGGGCGGTGCCACCAGCGACATCGACTACCTGCAGAAGAACAACCTTCTCGCCGTCGCCCCGGGCGCCTCCTACACCACCCCGCAGGAGGAGTCCACGGTCTCCGCCACCCGCAGCTCCATCAAGACCGAGGTCGTCAACGCCTCCTGGAACGCCCTGGTGGCCAAGTCCGACTCCGAGTTCACCAAGGTGCTCAAGGACGCCCGTCAGCAGGTCAAGGATCTGGGTTACGACAGCGTGCTCAAGGTCGACGAGCAGAACGCCAAGGACTGGGTCAAGGCCCGTCAGGAAGTCGTCAAGCAGTACCAGGCCGACTCCAAGTGATGATCTGACTCGGCTCCTCTGGGGGATGCGGAACACCGGCTACGGGCTATGCCGCAACTCCCCTCAGTCACACTTCGTGTGACAGCTCCCTTCGGGGAGGGGAGCCGAGTCTGACCCTGCCAAAGACAACTTAGGCCCTTTCTGATTGCGCGGTGGCCCCGCTCCTCCCTGGGCCGCCGCGCAATTTTCATATCCGTACATCCCGAATCCCGCGATTTCCTTCGATTCCCCTTCCCAAGCGACTTCTCTCTCTGGCTCCCCTCGCCGAGGGGAGCTGTCACGCCGAGCGTGACTGAGGGGAGCCCCGAACACGGCGCACCGTATCAAAGCGACTCATCATGCTGATCTTCCCGAAACACTCCCGCATCGTCTTCATGGGCGACTCCATCACCGACGCCGGCCGCGACCGCACCGCCTACCCCGGCGGCTGGGGCTACGGCACCGGCTACGTGAACGCCCTGCACAACCTGCTCACCGCCGTCTACCCGGACCGCGCGCTGTGCACCATCAACTCCGGGGTCAGCGGCGACGACATCGTGGCGCTCGCCGAGCGCTGGCAGAAGGACGTCATCGACCTCAAACCTGACTACGTGTCCGTGATGGTCGGCGTCAACGACGCCTGGCGCTACTTCGACGGGCCGCTGTGGCAGGCCCGCCTCAACACCGTGGAGGACTTCGAGCGGATCTACGACGACCTGCTGAACCGCACCAAGGAGGCCCTGCCGGACCTCAAGGGCATCATCGTGATGCGCCCGTTCATGTTCGAACCGAATCCGCAGGACCAGATGCGCGCCAAGATCGAGGAGTTCGCCGCCGCATCGAAGCGCGTGGCCGAACGCCACGACGCCATTTTCGTGGACACGCAGGCCGCCGTGGACCACTGGCTCACCCAGCTGCACGGCTGCCTGGCCAGCCAGGACCGCGTGCACCCGTACGAGCGCGGCGCGATGATCATCGCCCGCTCGTGGTGCCAGGCCGTGGGCTTCGACTGGAACAGGAGCACGTTCGATGATTGATCTCGAAACCATTGACCGCGTGATCGCGGAAGGCCCATACGAGCCCACCTGGGTGTCCCTGTCCAAGGTGCGGGTGCCGGGCTGGTTCCCGGACGCCAAATTCGGCATCTTCACCCACTGGGGCCTGTACACCGTGCCCGAATTCCGCAACGAATGGTATTCGCGCAACATGTACATCGAAGGCTACCCGGAGTTCGACCACCACCGCGAGACCTTCGGCCCGCAGAGCGAGTTCGGCTACAAGGACTTCATCCCGCGCTTCACCGCCGAACGCTTCGACGCAAACGAATGGCTCGACCTGTTCGCCCGCGCCGGCGCGCGCTACTACTTCCCGGTCTCCGAACACCACGACGGCTACCAGATGTACGCGAGCGAGATCTCGCACTGGAACACCGTGGAAACCGGCCCCCACCGCGACATCATCGGCGAACTGCGCGAGGCCACATTGAAGCACGGTCTGCACTTCGCCACCAGCAACCACCGCGCCGAACACTGGTGGTTTATGGGCCACGGCCGAGACTTCGACTCCGACGTGCGTGGCGCCGAAGCGGACGTCAAGGGCGGCTTCTACTGGCCCGCCAACCCCGAGCCGGACAATCAGGACCTGTTCTCCGTGCCCAAGCCGAACGAGGAATTCCTCGACGACTGGCTGCTGCGCGTGTGCGAGCTCATCGACAACTACCGCCCGGAGATGCTGTACTTCGACTGGTGGATCCAGCACAATGCCTTCAAGCCGTACATCAAGCGCCTCGCCGCGTTCTACTACAACCGCGGCGTCGAATGGGGCGTGCCGGTCATCATCTGCTACAAGGACGACGGCATGGCCTGGGGTGCCGGCCTGTTCGACGTGGAGCGCGGCGGCCTGTCCACCGCCACCCCGTACGTGTGGCAGACCGACACCGCCATCGCCCGCAACTCGTGGTGCTACACGAACTCGCTCGACTACAAGAACCTCGCCGAGCTCATCGTCACGCTTGTGGACACCGTGAGCAAGAACGGCAACCTGCTGCTCAACGTGGGTCCGCGCGCCGACGGCTCGATCGCCCCGCACGACCGCGACCTGCTCGAATCCATCGGCGGCTGGATGGACGCCAACGGCGGGGGCATCTACGGCACGCGCCCGTGGAGGATCGCCGAGGAAGGCCCCACGCACGCCGCCGAAGGCTCGTTCGCCGACCAGAACGCGCTCGAATACACGGCCGCCGACTGGCGCTTCACCGCCAAGGACGGCAGCGTGTACGCCTTCTGCCTCAACCCGGCCGGAGCCGCCACGCTCACCAGCGCCACGTTCGCCGCCTACCATGACGGCATCCGCGCGCCGTTCCACGGCATCATCACGGGCGTCGAACAGCTGGGCGCCGGGCCGGTGGCCTGGGAGCGCACCGCCGACGGGCTCGTCATCACCCCGGCCGAGCGGCCCGGAACCGAAGCGAACGTGCCGATCGGATTCAGGATCGCCATCGCATAAGTCATGAACGGGCGCGCGCCGCAGCGTGCCGTGACACCGAAGAAGGGAACACACCATGACCACCATCACCGAAGCCAACAAGACCAAGGCGCGCGCCCTGCTCGCCGAGCTCACGCTGGACGAGAAGATCGACATGATTCACGCCGCCGGACTCTTCCGCACCGAAGGCGTGCCGCGTCTGGGCATCCCGCCGTTCAAGATGGACGACGGCCCGATGGGCCCGCGCGAGGAGCTGCACAACGACAACTGGGCGCCGCTGTACAACACCCGCGACCGCGTGACCTACCTGCCCTCCGGTTCCGCCGTGGCCTCCACCTGGAACCGCGATCTGGCGCACAAGGCCGGCCAGGTGCTCGGCGCCGAGGCTCGCGGCCGTGGCAAGGACGTGATCCTGGGTCCGTCCATCAACATCAAGCGCAGTCCGCTGTGCGGCCGCAACTTCGAATACATGAGCGAGGATCCGTACCTGACCGGCGAGCAGGGCGTCGCGTTCATCCAGGGCGTGCAGGAATCCGATGTCGCCGCCTGCGCCAAGCACTACGCGGCCAACAGCCAGGAGACCGACCGTCTCGAAGTGGACGAGACCATCAGCGAACGCGCCCTGCGTGAGATTTACCTGCCTGCGTTCGAGGACGCGGTCAAGCGCGGCGGCGTGCTCTCCCTGATGGGCGCGTACAACCTGGTCAACGGCGAGCAGTGCTGCGAATCCGGTCGTCTGCTGGACGACATCCTGCGCGGCGAATGGGGCTTCCGCGGCTTCGTGGTCTCCGACTGGAGCGCCGTCAAGCGCACCGTGGCCAGCGCCCGCGTGGGCCTGGACGTGGAGATGTCCGTGACGCCGAACTTCGACGAGTACTACTTCGCCAACCCGCTGCGCAAGGCCATGGCCGCCGGCGAGGTGAGCGAGACGGACATCGACGTCAAGGTGGAGCGTGTGCTCGCGGTGATGGACGCACTGCACATGCTGCCCGATACCGATGCTGACTCCGCTGGCGACTCCGCTGGCGATCGTCCCGCCCGCAAGGCCGGTTCATACGCCACGCTCGCGCACGCGCAGGCCGCCCTCGACGTGGCCCGCGAATCCATCGTGCTGCTCAAGAACGACGCCGACGAATCCGGTCGTACGCTGCTGCCGCTGGACGAGCGCTCCCTGCGCCGCGTACTGGTCGTGGGCGCCAACGCCGACCGCATCCACTCCAACGGCGGCGGCAGCGCCGTCATCAAGGCGCTGCACGAGGTCACGCCGATCCTGGGCCTCAACGGCCAGCTCGGCGGCAACGTGGAGATCGAATACGCGCTCGGTTACGACGCCAAGCAGGTGGTGCAGGACGACTCCTGGCAGGAGGAGAGCCTGGAGAACTCGGTGGGCTCCGCCACCGACGACGCCGAACGCGCCGCGCACCTGCGCGAGGAGGCCGTGACGCTGGCCCGCGAGTACGCGGCGGCCGGCGACCCGGTGATCTTCGTGGGCGGACTCGACCACGAGCACGACCTCGAAGGCCGCGACCGCGAGACCATCGCCCTGCCGTACGGACAGGACGAGCTGATCTCGACGCTGCTCGACGTCGCCCCGGACACGATCCTGGTGTTCGTCGCCGGCTCCCCGGTGGCCATGCCGTGGGCCGACCACGCCCGCGCCATCGTCTGGAACTGGTACAACGGCACCGAATCCGGCACCGCGCTCGCCGAGACCCTGCTCGGCCGCGTCAACCCGAGCGGCCACCTGCCCGAGACGTTCCCGATCGCCCTGGAGGATTCCCCGGCCCATTCGATCGGCACGTTCGGCCCCGGCCTGCACGTGCGCTACGACGAGGACATCTACGTGGGCTACCGCTACTTCTCCACCCGCGGCGTGCCGGTGCGCTTCCCGTTCGGCCACGGCCTGAGCTACACCACCTTCGCCTACGCCGACCTCGACGTGCGCCGCGTGGACGGCGACGTGCGCATCGCGTTCACCGTGACGAACACGGGGAAGCGGGCCGGCAAAGCCGTGCCGCAGGTCTACTTCGGCCTCGAAGGCACCGGCGAGGACCGTCCGGCCAAGGAGCTGCGCGGCTTCGCCAAGGTGACGCTGGAGCCGGGCGAGAGCCGTCAGGTGGAGCTGGTGCTGCCCGCCGCCAAGGCCCTGCGCTACTGGTCCAACGAGACGGGGGAGTACGCCCTCGCACCGGCCGCGCGCGTGTACGTGGGCGAGTCCGTGGCCGACATCCGTCTGACCGGCGCGCTGGCTGCGTGCGAGGGCGCCGAAGTCGCCGAATCGGTGACGGACGTGGCCATCACCGCCTGATTGTCCGACTGCTGACTGTTGCATAGGCCTGCCGTGGAATCGCGAAACCGGTTCCACGGCAGGCCTTTTTCGTTCTCCGGGCGCCGGTGGTGGGGAAGCGACGAGGAAACCGGCGCTATGTATGCGGCCGAACGAAGGTGGCGCATACATAGTGAGACTTTTGCCCTGTGAACCGGCGCTATGTATGCGGACGCATGGTTGGGGCGCATACATAGTGAGGCTTTGTCCCCGGACTGGCTGTATACGTGCGGGTGGATGGTTGAACCGCATACATAACGCCGGTCGGCCCGGCGTTTGGCCGCGTCCGACGGTGGGGCCAGCGGTTGGTTCCGCCTGTCGCCGCGCGATGCCGCATGCGCGGTTGCCGCTGCCGCGTCCGGCCGAAAAACGTCGCCGCTGGCGTGTCGGAACTTGTTATTTATAAACTTATAAATAAGATTGTTCTCAACAAACGTACTCGCAATGAAGGAGACGCGACAATGAAGTTCCTCAATGGTGGCTGGCTCGTCAAGGACGGCTTCGACGTCAAGTACGCTGCCAACGTGTACACCGCGAACATCGAGCCGAAGAAGCTCACCCTGTTCTGCCCGTTCGGCGTGCCGATCCACCACCCCGGCCAGACGCTCGACGGCGGCATCCTGACCATCGAAGTGACCTCCCCGCGCGAGGACATCATCACCACGCGCCTCATCAACTTCAGGAAGGACCGCAGCAACTGCCCGCAGTTCGCGCTCAACGAGTCCGACCCGGCCGTCACCATCGCCGAGGATGACGACAAGTGGACCTTCACCTCCGGCAAGCTGACCCTGGAAATCTCCAAGGGCGAGACCATCGACTTCACCTACAAGTACGACGGCAAGACCATCGCGCACTCCGGCTGGCGCGCCAAGGGCCTCGTCACCGATCCGGAAGGCTGCCTGCACGTCTCCGAGCAGCTCGACCTCGGCGTGGGCGAGAAGATCTACGGCCTGGGCGAGCGCTTCACCAACTTCGTCAAGAACGGCCAGACCGTCGACATCTGGAACGAGGACGGCGGCACCGGCACCGAGCAGGCGTACAAGAACATCCCGTTCTACCTGTCCAACAAGGGCTACGGCCTGTTCGTGGACAACCCCGGCAAGGTGAGCTTCGAGGTCGGCTCCGAGAAGGTCTCCCACGTGCAGTTCTCCGTGCCCGGCGAGGAGATGAGCTACTCCGTCATCGGCGGCAAGGACCTCAAGGGCATCCTCAACACCTACACCGACCTGACCGGCAAGCCGCCGCTGGTGCCGGACTGGAGCTACGGCCTGTGGCTGTCCACCTCCTTCACCACCGACTACGACGAGAAGACCGTCATGGAGTTCGTGGACGGCATGGCCGAGCGCAACATCCCGCTGTCCGTCTTCCACTTCGACTGCCGCTGGATGAAGGAACTCGAGTGGTGCAACTTCGAGTGGGACGAGACCAAGTTCCCCGATCCGGAAGGCCTGCTCGCCAAGCTGCATGAGCGCGGCCTCAAGGTGTGCGTGTGGATCAACAGCTACATCGGCCAGAAGTCCCCGCTGTTCGAGGAAGGCGCCAGGAAGGGCTACTTCATCAAGAACACCGACGGCTCCGTCTGGCAGTGGGACAAGTGGCAGGCCGGCATGGCCATCGTCGACTTCACCAACCCCGAGGCCACCAAGTGGTACCAGGACAAGCTCAAGCACCTCGTGGCCCAGGGCGTCGACTGCTTCAAGACCGACTTCGGCGAGCGCATCCCCACCGAGGGCGTCCAGTACTACGACGGCTCCGACCCCGAGCTCATGCACAACTACTACACGTACCTGTACAACAAGGCCGTGTACGACGTGCTCGTGGAGACCAAGGGCGCCGACGAGGCCATCCTGTTCGCCCGCTCCGCCACCGTGGGCGGCCAGCAGTTCCCGGTCCACTGGGGCGGCGACTGCTCCTCCAACTACCCGTCCATGGCCGAGTCCCTGCGTGCCGGCCTGAGCTTCGGCATGTCCGGCTTCGGCTACTGGAGCCACGACATCGCCGGCTTCGAGGACAAGCCCACCCCGGACCTGTTCAAGCGCTGGACCCAGTTCGGCCTGCTCTCCTCCCACTCCCGCTACCACGGCTCCACCGAGTACAAGGTGCCGTGGCTGTACGGCGACGAGGCCGTGGAGGTCTCCCGCGAGTTCACCGAGCTCAAGCTGCGCCTGAAGCCGTACCTGGAGGCGATGGCCAAGGAAACCCACGAGACCGGCGTGCCGATGATGCGCGCGATGGTGCTCGAGTTCCCGACCGACCCGGCTTGCGAGGACATCGACACCCAGTACATGCTGGGCGACGACCTGCTCGTGGCCCCGGTGTTCTCCGAGGACGGCACCGCCCGCTTCTACGTGCCGGACGCCGGCGGCGACCACGCCGGTGAGTCCTGGGCCAACCTGCTGACCGGCAAGACCTACGAGCCGGGCAAGTGGTACACCGAGCAGTACGACTACCACACCCTGCCCGTGCTGGTCCGTCCCGGCTCCGACCCGCTCAACGCCTGAGACCCCACGCGGGTATCGCGTATATGACATGGCTCCCCTCCCTGAGGGGAGCTGTCGCGGAGCGACTGAGGGGAGTTTCCGGATCATGCCGGGCTCCCCTCAGTCACCTACGGTGACGGCTCCCCAGCGAAGGGAGCCAAGAAAACCTATCCTTGGCTCCCCTTGTCAGGGGAGCTGGCTCGTGCGGCGAGACCGAGGAGTAGTTCCAAACAAGAACGGACACTCATCTCGCCCCAATCACCTCACCTACCTCACGCACCCCCATACAAGGAAGTATTCGTCCATGACCCTGTTCAACGTTCAGCCGGCCCGCCGCATCGCCTCCGGCTTCCATCCGGACCCCACCATCTGCGAAACCCCGCAGGGCACGTACCTGATGGTCAACAGCTCGTTCGAATACTTCCCCGGACTGCCGGTCTTCGAATCCGAGGACGGCGAGCACTGGCGCAAGATCGGCGACGCGATGAACCGCCCCGAGCAGTTCCCGTACGAGACGATGGACAACAGCCAGGGCATCTACGCGCCCACCCTGCGCTGGCACGACGGCACGTACTACCTCATCGTGACCAACGTGAACAAGGGCAACATGATCCTCACCACCGAGGATCCGCACGCCGGCTGGTCCGACCCGATCTGGGTGGACGGCTGGCCCGGCATCGACCCCAGCCTGTTCTTCGACGACGACGGCACCGCCTACATCTGCGGCAACGAGGGCGGCGAACCGGACGAGAACGGCGAGCGCGAACCCGCCGGCATCTACCTGTCGAAGATCGATGTGAACACCGGCACCGTGCTCACCAAGCGCAAGCGCATCTGCGGCGGCATCACCGGCTCCAATCCGGAAGGCCCGCACATGTACAAGCGCGGCGACACCTACTACCTCATGTGGGCCGAAGGCGGTACCGAATCCGGGCACATGGAGAACATCGCCCGCTCGTCGAGCCCGGAAGGCCCGTACGAGATGTACCCCGGCAACCCGCTGATCACCAACCGCTCCACGCATCTGACGTTGCAGGCCATCGGCCACTGCGACTGCGCGCACTTCGGCGACGACCGCACGCTCATGGTGTTCCACGGCACCCGCAACAACGACGAATACCCGGCCCAGGGCTGGGTCGGCCGCGAGCCGTACGCCGTCTGGTTCGACTGGAAGGACGGCTGGCCCGAGCTTGCCGATCAGTCGTACGACTGCGATCTCAACGGTCACGGCGACTCGTTGGAGTCCGACGTCGAATGGATCACGCCCGGCATCGACGTGGACAGGCAGTACGTCGTCTCGTCCGGCCGTGCCATGGCGCCCGCCACCGCCAACAACGTGACCATCGCCGTGCATGCGGCCGCGCAGTCGTTCGACCTGGCCCACGGCGCGCCGATGATCGGCACCCGCCAGACCGACCTGCGCTTCGAGTTCGGCGCGACGCTGGCCGACGCCCGCGCGCTGACCCTCGGCGAGGCGGGCGTCGCCGTGTACGCCAACAGCCGCCACTACCTGACCATCGCCGTGCGCGCGTCCGATGCCAACGGGCTGATCCGCGTCAAGGCCACGGCCCACAACGCCGGGCTCGCCACCGTGGTGGGCACCGTGGCCGTGCCGGCAAGCGCCAAACTACGTCTGGTCGTGCGCGGCGACGAATCCGGATACGACTTCGCGGTGGCCAACACCAGCGCATTCGCCGGCGGCGAGCAACTGCTCGGCCACGTGCCCGGCAAACTGCTGAGCTTCACCAACGCAGGCGGCTTCACCGGCATCCTGCTCGGCGTCTACGCCCATGGCAGCGGCGACGTCACCTTCGCCAACGTCCGCTACGACGTGTGATCATCGCAAGGAGCTTCACATGACACCCCTATTCGACACCTTCCTGTTCGGCGGCGACTGGAACCCCGAACAGTGGCCCGAGGAGACGTGGGAACACGACATCGAGATGCTCGAGGACGCCCACATCAACGAGGCCACCATCAACGTGTTCTCCTGGACGCTCCTGCAGCCCGGCGAGGACACCTACGACTTCACCATGCTCGACAAGATCGTGGCGCTGCTGGTCAAGCACCGCTTCAACATCGTGCTCGCCACCGGCACCGCCGCACTGCCCGCATGGATGGTGCGCGAACACCCCGAGATCATCCGCACCACGTTCGAAGGCAAACGCCACGTGTTCGGCGGCCGTCACAACTTCTGCCCGAACTCCGCCTACTTCCGGGGCGTCTCCGGCAAGCTCGCCGGCGCGCTCGCCGAACGGTATGCCGGCACTCCGGGACTCACCGCTTGGCACATCGGCAACGAATACGGCGGCGGTGGCGGCCTGTGCTACTGCGAAAACTGCGCTGCGGCGTTCCGCGGCTGGCTCAAGGCCAAGTACGGTTCGGTCGAGGCGCTCAACAAGGCATGGTGCGCGAACTTCTGGAGCCACACCATCGTGGACTGGGCGGACGTGGTGCCGCCGGTGGGCTACGGCGACGGCATCGGATCCGACTGGGACCCGAGGAAGTGCGTGGTCTCCGGCCTGCTCATCGACTACCGCCGCTTCCAGAACGAGTCCCAGCTCGCCTGCTTCACGAACGAACGCGACGCCGTGCGCGCGCATGACGCGGTGACGCCGATCACCACGAACCTCATGGGCACGTTCAAGGACCTCGACTACTTCACATGGGGCCGCGAGATGGACGTGGTCAGCTGGGACAACTACCCCGGCATGGGCATGCCGGCCAGCCGTGTGGCCATGAACCACGACCTCATGCGCGCCGTGGGCGGCGGCAAGCCGTTCATGCTCATGGAACAGACGCCGAACCAGCAGAACTGGTTCCCGTACTGCAAGGTCAAGCGTCCCGGCGAGGTGGCCGCCTTGAGCTGGCAGGCCGTGGCGCATGGCGCCGACACCGTGCAGTTCTTCCAGATGCGCCAGTCGATCGGCGGGTGCGAACGTTTCCATGGCGCTGTGATTGCACACGATGGCACCGAGGACTCCCGCGTGTTCCGCGAGACCGCCGCGCTCGGCGAGGCGCTGGGCAAGGTGGCGCCGCGCATCATGGGCTCGAAGGTCCGTGCGCGTGTGGCCGTCATGTTCGACTGGGAGAGCTACTGGTCGCTCGAAGGCTGCGTGGGCCCTACTGCCGGGTTCGCCTACCCGGAGGAGGTCCACCGCTTCTACCGCGCGTTCAACCGTCGCAACCTCGCCGTGGACATCATCCCCAGCACCACGCCCGCCGCCGAACTGGAACGGTACGCCGTCGTGGCGGCGCCCGCGCTCATCATGGTCAAGCCCGGCGTGGCCGAAGCTGTCGAGACGTACGTGCGTGGCGGCGGTCGGTTCATCACCGGCTACATGTCCGGCATCCATGACGAGCATGATCTGGTGATTCCGGGCGGATACCCCGGACCGTTCCGCGCGCTCGCCGGCGTGTGGGCCGAGGAGATCGACGCCATCGCGCCGGGGGAGACGATCCCGGTGCGCTTCGGCGGGCCGCAGGCCGGGAAAGAGCCGGCCGTCGGCGACTCCGGTGCCGCGACTGGGGCTTCGGGACAGTGCTGCGGGAATTGCGCGGCCGGAAATGCCGATGCCGCAGGTGCCGGGAACGCCAGGGATGACGCCAGCGGCGAGATCGTCGCCAGCATCATGCACCTGGAGGGCGCCCGCGTACTTGCCACGTACGGCGGCGACGAGTTCTACGCCGGTACCCCGGCCGTCACTGCGAACGTGTGCGGCAACGGCGAAACCTATTACGTTGGCACCCCGCTGGACGAGTCCGGCATGGACGCGCTGATCCAGCCGATTGTGGACGCGGCGGGACTGACCTCGACTTTGACCCCGGACGGCGTGGAAGTCGCCGAACGATATGCGGACGACGGGCGCACGTTCACGTTCGTCATCAACCTGACCGACCGTGAACAGCAGGTCTCGCTGCCGGCGCTGGCCGGTGCCGCCGACCTGCTGTCCGACGGACGCCCACTCGCCGCCGATGTCACGCTGGCTCCCTACCAGGTCATCGTGGCCGAGTCGTAAAGCAGACAATCCAGTGGATTGTCTGTAGACGAGGGGCCGACGAGAGTCGGGCCGGAAAGACGCAGTCGAAGACTGTCCGCAATTGCGGACGAACGATGAGCGTTGTACTGGCTCCCCTCTCTGAGGGGAGCTGTCGAACGGAGTGAGACTGAGGGGAGTCTGCCAGGTGTAGTGCTCCCCTCAGTCAGCTTCGCTGACAGCTCCCCTCAGAGAGGCCGAACCGTGAAGCAAACAATCCAGTGGATTGTTTGTAGGTGAGGGTTCGACGATAGTTGAACCAGAAAAGCGCAGTCGAAGACTGTCCGCAATTGCGGATGAGCCGGATATACCCCCGAAAAAAATAATTTCAATCTTGTTAAATCGTCGATCAATAAGGGTTGGCAAGACCCGCTAAGCTACTGAACAGAATGTTCACGTTCACGTTGTTGTGGAGATTGAAACGTGAAGGATTCGGTTCGGCGGTGAGCTAAGGAGGACACATGGACAGCAAGCGCGTGCTGACATTCGACGTGGGATACCGCTTCATCCGTCACGCCGTGGTGACCGACGGCATGCAGGACGTGCCCTCCGCCTTCGCCACCCCCGCCGAGGACTCCGAAGCGCTGTTCGACGGCATCGCGAACGTGGTTCGCCAGCAGGGCGAATCGCTGGACGGCATCTCGCTGAGCCTGCCCGGATTCGTGGACGTCAAGCGCCAGCGCACCATCACCGGCGGCCCGGTCACCGCGCTGTACAAGCAGAACGTCGGCAAGGAACTGCGTCGCCGACTGGGCGACGACCTGCCCATCTGGGTGGAGAACGATGCGAACTGCGCCGCCATCGCCGAACGGTACGCCGGCAACGCGCGCAAGATGGACGATTTCGTGGTCTTTACCATCACCGACGCCGGAGTGGGCGGCGCGCTGTTCCTGGACGGGCACATCCGCCGCGGCCGCGACTGGCGCGCCGGCGAGCTGGGCATGATGATCACCAACTACCAGACGGAAGGCGCGCGCTCGCTGCACGAATACTCGTCCACGGACACGCTCAACAAGCGATACGCGGCGAAGTTCGGCGGTCCGTCCGAGATCGTGGTGCCCTCCAGTCTGCTGCGCCGCATGGATGACCCGGAAGTGCGTGGCATCGTGGAGGAATGGGCGCAGTACATCGCCGTGGGCATCTACAACGTGGTGGTCTCGCTGGATCCGGAATGCGTGCTGCTCGGCGGCGCCATCTGCCAGGAGACCGCGTTCCTGCCGCTCGTGCAGCGCTCGCTGGAGGAGATTCCGTACTGGAAGGACTTCGCCACGCCTATCAAGCGCTGCCGCAACGTGAGCTACGCGGGCCTCTTGGGCGCATACTATGCGTTTGTGGATGAAGTGAAGTAATTGGAACGGAATCGGCCTGCGGCCGATGGATTTTCCCGCAGCCTTGCGGCTGCTTCGCTGCTCTCCTTCCGGCGCTTCGCGCCACCTCCCTCGCCAGAGGGAGGCAAGACCTGTAACCTTTGCTGGGGAGCTGATAACGAAGCCGACTGAATGCGAGGTAGCCGAAGATTGCTGGGAATACGGTATCGGGCGTAATACAACCGATACGGCTCGGCCGATACCGTTTAGTTTTCGCGGGCCGTCAGGGTGAACGGCAGCAGGCACTGTTTGCTGGCCGGATCGTATTCGGAGGGGTCGCGGAAGCCCTTCCATAGGCTTTCCGGGAAGATCTCGTCGGAGAACGCCATCCATTCCTCCAGCAGGTTCACGGAATGGTCGGCGAGCCAGCGGTATTGCAGGCCGTCCATCGCGGACATCGAGAGCGTGTAGAGGTGATAGAACCGCTCCTCGTCGTAGCCGTCCGGCAGGATCCAGTTCATCGATCCGATCTGCTCCCAATTGCGCAGGTGTCGGCCGATGAAAAAGCGGTGCGCGGGATGTGCCGGATTCAGCGCCTCGCCGTTGAGCATCGAGAACAGCTGCACCATTTCCGGGCGCTGCAGGTTGTAGAGCACCACGTTGGTGCAGTAGCGGGGGAAGCAATAGCAGTAGTGGCCGTCGAAATCGGTCACGGTGGAGGTGGTGGCGTTGTACTCGTCCGCCTCGGGCGTATCGTAGCCCTCGGCGAGCACCATGTTGAGCAGTTCGTTCTTCGAACGGATGTAATGGTAGAGCGCCGCCTCGGTGATGCCGATCTCGTCGGCGATGTCCTGCAGGGACATGCCCCAGAAGCCCTTGGAGGCGATGACCTTGACCGCGGCCTGCATGATCTGCAGATGCCGCTCCTCGGGGCTCATGCGCTTGCGCTTTTCGAAGGTGGTGCCGGCAGTGGTGTCCCGCACCATGGCCTGGTGGGTGGTCCGTGAAGCCGCGGGCCAGCTGCTCTGGTCCTTCAGGAACTGTTCCCATGCTGCGACGGGCATTGGTGACCTCCCTCCTTCGCGGGAATGTGGGCGTTCACATCGTGCAATAGTCTACCGCGAGCGGTGGCGGCGTTGGGATTGGCTGCGATGGCTGAGATCAGCGCCGGATAATCCCAGCCATCGCAGCGAGGGAAGCTGGCGGCGGAGCCGACTGAGGAGAGTTGGCTCACTGTATGAGCATGGCTCCCCTCAGTCTCATTGCATTCGACAGCTCCCCTCAGCGAGGGGAGCCGGGCCCATACCTATCAATCAGTCGAAGAGACGGCCGAGCCAGTCGATGGCGAGCTCGGGCCAGACCTGGATGCAGGGGAAGATGTTGCCCTTGCCGCCCCACGCGGTCTCCTCGGTGCCGAGTGCGAGGCCGTGGCCGCCTTCGGGGAAGAGATGGGCCTCGACCGGCACATGCGCGGCCTTGCAGGCGGAGACGAGCATCAGGGTGTTCTCCATCGGCACGCAGTCGTCGGGTACGGTGTGCCAGGCGAACACGGGCGGGGTCTTGGCGTCGATGTGCTTCTCGATGGAGAGCTTGTCGAGCCAGGCCTGGTCGTCCTTGCGGTCCGGGCCGAGCAGCGAATCGAAGCTGCCGCGGTGGGCAAGCGGGCCGGAGGTGACGACGGGGTAGCCGAGCATAAGCGCGTTCGGGCGCACCTCGTCCGGGTCGTAGCCGTGGGCCTGTTCGTCCTCGTCGCCGGCGGTGGTGGCGAGGTTCGCGGCGAGGTGGCCGCCGGCGGAGAAGCCGATCACGGCGATGCGCTCCGGATCGGTGTGCCATTCGTCGGCGTGCGTGCGGATGAGACGCATGGCCTCTGCGGCCTCGAGCAGGGCGGTGGGGTAGAGGCTGGGCTTGCAGGAGTAGCGCAGCACGAATGCGTTGTAGCCTGCGCCCACGAATTTGAGGGCGATCGGCTCGGCCTCGCGGTCGGAGGTCATTTCGTAGCCGCCGCCGGGGATGACGAGCACTGCCGGACGCCGGCGGTTCGGATCGACCTCCGGGCTGTTGTCGATGACGTAGCCGGTGAAATGGGCCGGGGTGCCGTCGATGCCGGTGATGGTCTGGTCGATGTATTGCATGGGTTTCCTTTGGGGTGTGTTATGGCTCATCCGCAATTGCGGATGAGCCATCGACTGCGCTTTTCTGGTTCGACTATCGTCGAACCCTCACCTACAAACAATCCACTGGATTGTTTGCTTTACGGTTCGGCCCCTCAGCGAGGGGAGCCATAAACTAAACGGCTGATCAGAACGTGACGCTGACGTTCACGGTAGTCGTGCCTGCGGTCGGGACCGGGACCACGGTGCCGTTGACGGGCTGGCCGTCGACGGTGAGCGTGCGCTGGCCGGTGCGGTCGAGGGTGATGTGGTAGGTCGTGCCGCGGAACACGCGGGTGACGGTCAGATGGGTGTACTCGGCGGGCAGGTGAGGCTCGATGGCGAGGCCGTCCAGGGTCGGGCGGATGCCGAGGAGGTACTGGGAGACGTCCACGAACGTCCACGCGGCGGTGCCGGTGAGCCAGGAGTTCTTGCCCTCGCCCGGAATCGCGGCCTCGGGACCGGCGACCATCTGGCAGTAGACGTACGGCTCCACCTTGCGGATGTCGGACTTGTCCTCGAGCCAGGCCGGGCAGTTGCGGCGGTAGACGGCGAACGCCTCCTCGTCGTTGCCGGCCAGGGCGTTGGCGATGGAGACCCACGGGTTGTTGTGGCAGAAGATGCCGCCGTTCTCCTTGTAGCCGCGCGGATACGTCGAGATTTCGCCGAGTTCGATGCGGTAGGTGGAGTACGCGGGCGCGAGGATCGCGGTGCCCCACTCGCAGGTCAGGCGATCGCGCACGGACTTGAGCGCGGCCTGGGCCTTGCCGTCGTCCAGGCCGATGCCGGCCATGACGCACATGCCCTGCGGCTCGATGTAGATCTGGCCCTCGGTGTCGGTGTGCGAGCCGACCGGGCGGGAGTAGGCGTCGTAGGCGCGCACGAACCATTCGCCGTCCCAGCCGGCGGTCTTGACGGCCTGGGTCATGTCGTCGATGGCGGCGCGGACGTTCGCGGCCTCGGCGGCAACCTCGTCGGCGCTCATGCCGGTCGCCTCGCCGTAGTGGTCGAGGATGTCGGCGTACTGGCCGCCGTAGAGCACGAACATGCCGCCGATGAACACGGATTCGGCCACGCCGGTGTCGTTGTTCTCCACGGTCTGGAAGCTCTCGCCGGGGGTGGCGGAGAAGCAGTTGAGGTTGAGGCAGTCGTTCCAGTCGGCGCGGCCGATGAGCGGGAGCTTGTGCGGGCCGAGGTGGGTCATCGTGAAGTTCGCGGAACGACGCAGGTGCTCGAGCAACGGGACCTCGGACCCCTCGACGTTGTTGAACGGGACCGGCTCGGTGAGGATCGAGGCGTCACCGGTCTCGGCCAGGTAGGCGTTCACGCCGGCGATGAGCCACAGCGGGTCGTCGTTGAAGCCGCCGCCGATGTCCGCGTTGCCCTTCTTGGTCAGGGGCTGGTACTGGTGCCAGGCGGAACCGTCCTCCATCTGGGTGGAGGCGATGTCGATGATGCGCTCGCGGGCGCGTTCGGGCACGAGATGCACGAAGCCGAGCAGGTCCTGGTTGGAGTCGCGGAAGCCCATGCCGCGGCCCATGCCGGACTCGTAGTAGGACGCGGAGCGGGACATGTTGAACGTGACCATGCACTGGTACTGGTGCCAGATGTTGACCATGCGGTCGAGCTTGTCGTCGCCGGACTCGACGCTGTAGATGCTCAGCAGGCCGTTCCAGTAGTCCTTGAGCTCGGCGAGCGCGGCCTCGACCTTGGCGGTCGTGTCGAAGCGGGCGAACAGCTCGTGCGCGGGCTTCTTGTTGATGATGCCGACCTTGGCCGGGTCGTCCGGGGCCTCCCACTTCTGGTCGTTCGGCACCTCGATGTAGCCGAGCGTGAACACCAGCGACTTGGTCTCGCCGGGGGCGAGCGTCAGGCGCACGCGGTTCGCGGCGATCGGGTACCAGCCGTGGGCCACGGAATCGTGGGCCTTGCCCTCGGCGATGACCTGCGGGGTGTCCCAGCCGTTGAACTGGCCCAGGAACTCGTCGCGGCTCGTGTCGAAGCCGACGACCGGCGCGTTCACGCCGAAGAATGCGTAGTGGTTGCGGCGTTCCTTGAACTCGGTCTTGTGGTAGAGCAGGGTCGCGTCCTCAAGGCGCTCGACTTCGACTTCGCCGGTGGACAGGTTGCGCTGGAAGTTGCTGGAGTCGTCCACCGCGTTCCACAGGCACCATTCGACGAGCCCGGTCACGTCCACGGTCTTCGGGGCGCCGTTGATGTTGGTGATGTCGAGGCGATTGATCTCGGCCGCGGTGCGCAGCGGTACGAACGCGGTCAGTTCGGTGCGGATGCCGGCCTTGGTGGCCTCGAAGACGGTGTAGCCGATGCCATGGCGGCACTTGTAGCTGTCAAGCGGGGTCTTGACGGGCAGGAAGGTGGGGGAGAAGGTCTCGACCGGCGTGGCGTCCTCGCCCTCGCCGCTCATGACGCTCACGTAGTAGTTGCGCGCGCCGTTGTCGAACGGGACGTTGTTGTAACGGTAGCGGGTGATGCGGCGCAGCTTGGCGTCCTTGTAGAACGAGTAGCCGCCGCCGGTGTTCGAGATCAGCGAGAAGAAGTCCTCGTTGCCCAGGTAATTGATCCACGGCAGGGGTGTCGCGGGGGTCTCGATCACGTACTCGCGGTTCGCATCATCAAAATGACCGTATCGCATGGGTTTCCTTTCGGCTGCTTCGTTGCTGCTGTGGCGCCGGCGGAGCCTTTCCGCGGTGCCGTGCATCTGTGCGTACGAGACCAGCATAGCACTTATTTATAAGGTTATAAATAAGGCGTGTGCGAGAAGTGCTTGCGGTTGACGAATGCGCACGGGCGGTGGGCGGAGCCGGGTTGCCGGGGCGGCTGCGATGTCGACAAGCCATGGGTGGCGCGAGGCGGAGGCGGCGTGCGCCGCCGTGCTTGCGGTCTTTTCGGTACAGAAGAGGGTGCCTTCTATGACGAAAGGACCGTCAATCGCGGCGTCCGCGGTCTTTTCGGTACAGAAGACCTCCGTTCCTGTACTGAAAGGACCGTGAATGCCCGGATTTGAGGTCTTTTCGGTACAGAAGACGGTCATTTCTATGCGGAAAAGACCTCTGGAGGGTGGATTTGCATCCGGGATCTGATGACGCGGTGGTTCTGAACAAATTTCGACCACCGTCAACCTTGATACCTTGTGGAGTGAAAGTGTGATTTGCGTCACGTTGCGCGATGGTTGTGAGCGTTAACAACGAACCGTTGTCGGAAAATGGTCGGAATTGTGCGGTTCTTCGTGGGACGACGGGGTTGCCTTGGTCGGTATCGGGGGTATGGTGACACCCATGATTATTGCTTTGAAGGCTGCAGTGCCGCAGCTGCCGAGAACCAACGATGCCGCCGAGCAGGTGGTGGCCGTGGCTGAGACCGACTCGACCAACGCGCTCGCCGCGCGCATGATCGCCGACGGCACGATGCCGCTCGCCCCGACGCAGGACGGCACGCCCGCCATCGCCGTGGTGGCCGCCGACCGCCAGACCGCCGGTCGCGGCCGCAACGGACATACGTGGGTGAGCCAGCCCGGCCGATCCTCCACGATCTCCTACGCCGTGAGGCTGCCGCGCGCGATCGCCACCGACGGGGCGCTCAACGGCTGGCTGCAGATGATCGCCGGACTGGTCACGCTGGACGCGCTCAACGGCACGATGCGGGAATTCGGCGCCGAGCCGGACCATCCGGATTCGCTGCTGGAGCTCAAGTGGCCCAACGACATCTTCTGCCACGGCCTCAAACTGGGCGGACTACTGTCCGAACTGGTGCTGCTGCCCGAAACGGCGGGCGCGGACGGCGATGCCGATGGCGACGTCGCCATCGTGTTCGGCGTGGGCCTGAACCTCATGCTCGGCGCATGCCGCCTGCCCACGCCGCAGTCCACGTCGCTGCAGCTGCATGTGCACGACCTGCCCGCGTTCGGCGAACTGCGCGACGCCGTGGCCGCCCGCGAGGTGGCCGGCTTCCGTGAACGGCTGGCCAAGTTCGTGGCCGATCCGCACGGTCAGGCCGAACTGCTGCGCGAGGAGATGAAGACCGTGTGCTGGGCGCGCGGACGCCAGGTCGAGGCGCACTTCACGGACGGATCCACGCTGACCGGCGAGGCGATCGGACTCAACGAGGACGCCTCGTTGATCCTGCGCACCCCCGACGGGATCGACCACACCGTGCGCACCGCGGACGTGGGCGTGCTGTAACAGACGTCGTCGGCGTCACGGTTGCCGCCGACGATCAGAGGAAAGAAAGAGAGATGGTTCGGGCCGCCCGGCATATGCTGCATGGGCGGCCCGAACCATGAGATGAGGCGTTTTCGATGCGGCTCGGTGTGACTCGATGTAGCTTCAGCGGACGAGCCTGCTCAGTCCGGAAGCGGCCAGTGCGGCCACCACGGCCTTGACGATGTCACCGGCGACAAAGGCCATCGAGGCCAGCGCGACCGTGGCCAGCGGCACGCCCGTGAGCGCGGACTGCACGGTGATGCCGAAGAAGTACACCACCGCGACGCCGCCCACGAGGGCCGCCAGCAGATAACGGCCGGCGGTGAGCGCCGTGCGCGCGGCGGAGGAAAGGCCGGCCTTGCCGCGCAGCAGCGCGATGACGATGATGCCCGGAACCAGGCCGAACAGGAAGCCGGCGCTCGGACCGGCCAGCGCCATCGTGGAGGCGCCGCCCGCGAACACCGGCAGTCCCAGCGCGCCGGCGGCCAGATACAGCGCCGCGGCGGAGGCGGCCTGACGCCACGGCAACATGAGACCGGCCAGCATCACCACGAAGGTCTGCAACGTGATGGGCACCGGAGTGCCGGGAACCGGAATCTCGCCGGCCGCGGCCGCCAGCCACAGCAGCGCGGCGAACAGCACCGGCTTCCAGGATGCGGCCGCGATGCGGCGGACGGGCGAGATTGCGGAGGCGGCGGGTGCCGCGGTGTGCGAAGTCTGCATGATGATTCCCCTTTGCGATGCGATGATGGATGTTCCGCGATGTGAGACGCGATGATTGCCTGAGTTGTGGCTCCCCTTCCTCCGGAGAAGATCGTCGCTGGCGGCGGCCGAGGGGAGCCGGGATGGCGATGGAGCCTTCCCCCAACGATTGCCATCGTAGGGATGTTCGATTTCGTGCGGTTTCGTGCCAAGGTACAAAAATGTCGATCCCCGTTTGTTGTAAGTTGACGAATAAACCATTTACTGTCAACTTGCGAAGTGTGGGGAAGAGTGGTTCGAAAATGGCGTGATTTCAACATTTTGGCGTCAGTTAGATTACGGTTACGTCGGCGAAACCTACGCGCTCGTTTGTCGGTAGCCTACAAAAGCCCATGAAACGTTTTGTGCGAACGGGTCTTGTCCCGGCCGTTGAAGCGCGCAAGAATTTGACGATATGGCTCAATCTGTCAAAAAACTGCTGATCGCGAACCGCGGCGAGATTGCGCTGCGCGTGGTGCGCACGGCCAAGGAGATGGGGATCAAGACCGTGGCCGTCTACGCCGAACAGGACCGCGACGGCCGCTATGTGGACATGGCCGACGAGGCGTACCTGCTCTCCGGCGACACCTACAAGGACACGTATCTCAACGAGGACCTGCTCATCGACATCCTGCATCGCACCGGTGCGGACGCCGTGCACCCCGGCTATGGGTTCCTCTCCGAAGTGCCGAGCTTCGCGCAAAAGGTCGAGGCCGCCGGCGCCGTCTGGGTGGGCCCGCACCACACCGCGCTCGTGGACCTCGGCGACAAGATCACCGCACGCCGCGTGGCCCTGCGCGCCAAGGTGCCGCCGGTACCCGGCCTGTCCGAGCCGGTCGAGGACATGCGCACGCTGCTCGACTTCGCGCACACCCACGGCTACCCGATCATGATGAAGCGCACCGACGGCGGTGGCGGCCACGGCATCACCGTGGTCCACGACGACGAGGAGCTGCGCCGCTTCTACACCAACCACGACGCGCTCCAGGGCGGCGACCTCAAGGAATACTTCATCGAGAAGTTCATCGACAAGGCCCGCCACGTCGAGACCCAGTCCGGCCGCGACTCCCACGGCAACTTCACCGTCTACTCCACCCGCGACTGCTCGCTGCAGCGCCGCAACCAGAAGCTCGTGGAGGAGGCCCCCGCGCCCTTCCTGCCCCAGGAGATCACCGACACGCTCGTGGAGTACTCCCGCCGCCTGTTCACCACCGTGGACTACGTGGGACTGGGCACCTGCGAATTCATGGTGACGCCCAACGGCAAGGTCTACTTCCTCGAGGTCAACCCGCGACTGCAGGTCGAGCACACCGTCTCCGAGGAGGTCAGCGGCCTCGACCTGGTGCGCGAACAGCTCGTCATCGCCTCCGGCGGTATGCTCACCCCGGCCCCTGAGCCTCGCGGTCACAGCTTCGAACTGCGCATCACCAGCGAGGATCCGGCCAAGAACCTGACCCCGGGCGCCGGTACGCTGGAACGCATCCAATGGCCCGCAGGCCCCGGCGTGCGCATCGACACCGGCGTGGAACAGGGCGACACCATCTCCCCGAAATTCGATTCGATGATGGGCAAGGTGATCGTCACCGCGCAGGACCGAGCCGCCGCCGTGGCCCGCGTGCGCCGCGTGCTCGACGAACTCGTGATCGAAGGCGTGCCCACGCCGATCCCGCTGTTCAAGGAGATCTTCCGCAACGACGACTTCACCGCCGAGCACGGCCACCCGTTCGCCGTATCCACCAAATGGCTGGAGCGCACGTACCTCAACCGCGAGCCGGATTCCGCCCGCGCCGGACAGCCCGCGTCCCTCGCCGGTGCGGGGGCTGGCACGGCCGGCGCGGCGTCGGGTGCCGCGGAAGCCGAGAAGGACCGCACCGAAACGTTCGTCATCGAGATGAACGATCGTCGCGTCAAGCTCACCGTGCCGCTCGACATCGTGGAGAACATCACCGGCTCCGCCCGCGCCCGCGGCGCCAAGCGCCCCACCCAGCCGTTGCGCGGAGCCGGCCTGCACAACGTGGCCGCGGCCGGCCAGAGTGCGAACGACGGCGCCAAGTCCGGCGTCATCGCCTCGCCGATGCAGGCCGTGGTCACGCGCATCAACGTGTCCGAAGGCCAGCAGGTGGCCAAGGGCGACCTCCTCGTGGTGCTCGAATCCATGAAGATGGAGAACTACGTGTACGCGCCGGCGGCCGGCGAAGTGACCAAGATCTTCGTCGGACCCGCCGATGGCGTGGAGGCCGGCGACACCCTCGTGACCTTGGACGTGACCAAGAAGGAGGCGACCAAATGACCGACATCATGGATTCGCCGGCCGTCAAGGCGGCAGTGCGCTCGGCCGCGGCTGGTACCGGCGCGGGAACGGATTCGGCAGTCGCGGGCGATGCGCGCGACACCGCCTCGCGCGGCTCCGCCAACCCGGCGCAGCCCTCGGCCCACCAGCCCCTGAGGGCCGCCGTGGTCAGGGCCGCCGAGCTGGCCCGCGCCGCCGAGGAGCGCGCCCGCGACAAGCAGCATGCCAAAGGCAAGAAGACCGCGCGCGAACGCCTTGACATGCTCTTCGACACCGGCACTTTCGAGGAGATCGGCCGCTTCCAGGGCGGCAACATCGCCGCCGGCAACGCGGGTGCGGCCGTCATCACCGGCTTCGGCCTGGTCTACGGGCGCAAGGTGGCCGTCTACGCGCAGGACTTCTCCGTCAAGGGCGGCACCCTCGGCACCGCGGAAGGCGAGAAGATCTGCCGCCTTATGGACATGGCCATCGACCTCAAGGTGCCGATCGTGGCCATCGTGGACTCCGGTGGCGCGCGCATCCAGGAAGGTGTGGCGGCGCTCACCCAGTACGGCCGCATCTTCCGCAAGACCTGCGAGGCCAGCGGATTCGTGCCGCAGCTGAGCCTGATCCTGGGGCCCTGCGCGGGCGGCGCGGTCTACTGCCCGGCCCTGACGGACCTCATCATCATGACCCGCGAGAACTCGAACATGTTCGTGACCGGACCGGACGTGGTCAAGGCGGCCACTGGCGAGACCATCTCCATGGCGGACCTCGGCGGCGGTGAGGTGCACAACCGCGTCTCTGGCGTGGCCCACTACCTCGGCGAGGACGAGTCGGACGCCATCGACTACGCGCGCACCGTGCTCGCCTACCTGCCCTCCAACGCCGAAAGCCAGCCGCCCGTCTACGCCTACGCCGCCACCCGCGCCGAACGGGACACGGCCAAGCGGCTTGCCCAGATCGTGCCCGCCAACGAACGCCAGCCCTACGACATGCTCGACGTGATCCGCTGCATCGTGGACTACGGCGAATTCGTGCAGGTCCAGGAACTGTTCGGCGCCTCCGCGCTCGTGGGATTCGCCTGCATCGACGGGCATCCGGTGGGCGTCGTGGCCAACCAGCCGAACGTCAGGGCCGGCATCCTGGACGTCGATTCGTCCGAGAAGGTGGCCCGGTTCGTGCGCCTGTGCGACGCCTTCAACCTGCCCGTGGTCACGCTCGTGGACGTGCCCGGATACAAGCCCGGAAGCGACCAGGAGCATGCCGGCATCATCCGCCGCGGCGCCAAGGTGATCTACGCCTACGCCAACGCGCAGGTGCCGCTCGTGACCGTGGTGCTGCGCAAGGCGTTCGGCGGCGCGTACATCGTGATGGGCTCCAAGGCCATCGGCGCGGACCTCAACTTCGCGTGGCCCAGCTCGCAGATCGCCGTGCTCGGCGCGTCCGGCGCGGTGAACATCATCCACCGGCACGACCTGGCCAAGGCCAAGGCCGCCGGGCTTGATGTGGAGGCGCTTCGGGCCAAGTACATCAAGGAATACGAGACCAGCACGGTCAACGCGAACCTCTCGCTCGAAATCGGGCAGATCGACGCGATGATCGACCCGGAGCAGACCCGCGAGGTGATCGTCGAATCCCTCGCCACGCTCGCCACCAAGCGCCGCGTGAAACGCACCCCCAAGCACCACGGCAACCAGCCGCTGTAACGGCGGAGCGACAGGGGAATGCAATTCGGCTCCCCTCTCTGAGGGGAGCTGGCCGCGAAGCGGACTGAGGGGAGTACCTCCAGGATGACCGCAACCCCGGCGGACTCCCCTCAGTCGCCGACGGCGACAGCTCCCCTCAGAGAGGGGAGCCGGAATTAGCCCCACCAAAACCTTCCCAACACGTCAACCAATCCACCAACACAAGGAACACCAATGACCACCTTCTTCCTCAACCGCCTGGCCGCCGAGCCGCACGCGCTCGCCTTCGCCGGACAGTCCACCCCGTGGCCGGTCGCGCTCGCCGACCAGATCACCGATCCCAGCCTCGACAAAGCCCTGCATGCCCACGTCGAGGCCGCAAGCCGTCTGCTCGCCCCCGTGGCCGCCGACCTGCTCGCCACCACCGGTCGCCCGGTGGACCTGTTCGGCTTCACCCCGAACCCAGCCCGCCTCGGCGCCGCGGCCGACACCACCGCCTCCGTGGAAGGCGTGGCCCTGACCCAGCTTGGCGCCCTGCTCGACCTCGAGCACCTGGGATACACGCTCGCCGCGGCCAAGCCGGCCGCCGTGCTCGGCCACTCCCAAGGCGTGCTCGCAGTCCACATGGCCCGTGCCGTCGAAGCCGCCGGCTCCATCGAGGCCGCGGCCCCCACGCTGGACGAGGTCCTGGCCGCCGCCTCGCTGATCGGCGCCGCCGGCACCCGTCGCGTACACGAACTGGGCCTGAGCCCCAAGTACGGTGAGGCCAGCCCGATGCTCTCCGTCAAGGGCGCCACGCTCGCCCAGGTCAAGGCGCTCATCGCCCGCGTGGCCGGCTCGAACCACGCCCGCGGCCCGATCTCCATCGCCGTGACCAACTCGGACAACCACCACGTGCTCTCCGGCTACCCGGAGGATCTGGCCGCCTTCGCCCTCGAAACCGAGCGCGAGCACAAGCATCAGGCCAAGCTGCGCGAGGAGAAGCTGCACGGCGGCACCGTCTTCGACCCCACCCTCGAATACCTCGAAGTCACCCTGCCGTTCCACTCCCCGCTCATGGCCGAGGCCGTGGACCAGACCGTCTCCTGGGCCGCCGCCTGCGGCTTCGACCAGGACCGCACCCGCGCGCTCGCCGAAGAGGTGCTGCTCAACCACGTGGACTGGAACGCCCGCGTCAAGGCCCTGCTTGACCAGGTGGACGAACCGGCCAAGCTGTGGATCGTTGATCTGGGTCCCGGCAACACCCTGGGCAAGCTGGTCGGCAACGTCGTGCAGGGCACCGGCGTGGGCGTGGTGGAGGCCACGACCCTCGCCGAACGCGCCGCACTGTCCACGCTGGAGGGCGAACCCGAACGCACCCAGAACTGGAAGGCCTTCGCCCCGCGCGTGATCGCCACCCCGGCCGGCGACAAGCTCGTCACCAAGTTCTCCCGTCTCACCGGCAAGCCGCCGGTGCTGCTGCCCGGCATGACCCCCACCACCGTGGACCCGGAGATCGTGGCCGCGGCCGCCAATGCCGGCTACTGGGCCGAACTCGCCGGCGGCGGCCAGGTGACCGCCGAGGTGTTCGACCGCCACGTGGCCGCGTTGGAGGAGCAGCTGGAGGAAGGCCGCACGGTCGAATTCAACGCCATGTTCATGGACCGCTACCTGTGGAACCTGCAGTTCGGCTCCTCCCGCATCGTGCCCAAGAAGCGCGCGTCCGGCGCGCCCATCGACGGCGTGGTGGTCTCCGCCGGCATCCCCGAGCTTGACGAGGCCGTCTCCCTCATCAGATCCCTGCAGACGGACGGTCTGCCGTACGTGAGCTTCAAGCCCGGCACCGTGGACCAGATCCGCCAGGTGGTCGCGATCGCCAAGGCCGTGGCCCCCACCGTCATCATGATTCAGGTGGAGGGCGGCGAGGCCGGCGGCCACCACAGCTGGGAGGCCCTGGACGACCTGCTGACCGCCACCTACGCCGACGTGCGCGCCTGCGAGAACCTGGTGCTCGTGGCCGGCGGCGGCATCGGCACCCCCGAACGCGCCGCCGACTACATCTCCGGCCAGTGGGCCCGCGCCTACGGACTGCCGGACATGCCGGTGGACGGCGTGCTCGTGGGCACCGCCGTGATGACCGCCAAGGAGGCGCACACCAGCCCCGAGGTCAAGCAGCTGCTCGTCAAGACGCCCGGCATCCCGGCCGCTTCCGCTGGTGCGGCCGCTTCCGCCGATGACGCCGCCGCCGACCCGTTCGCCCCGCAGGCCGCCCACTGGGTGCCCTCCGGCAAGTCCGTGGGCGGCGTCTCCTCCGGCCTGAGCCACCTGCATGCGGACATCTACGAACTCGAGAACTCCTCCGCCGCCTGCGGCCGCCTGCTCGTGCGCGTCATGAAGCACCCCGAGGAGCTGGAATCCCGCCGCGCCGAAATCATCGAGGCCCTGAACAAGACCGCCAAGCCCTACTTCGGCGACCTCGCCTCCATGACCTACCTCGACTGGGCCAAGCGCTTCGCCGCGCTCGCCTACCCGTGGGCCGACCCCACCTACGCCGACCGCTTCCAGCGCCTGCTCCAGCGCATCGAGGCCCGCGTCAACGCCAAGGACTCCGGCGAGTTCGCCTCCCGACTGTTCGCCGCTTCCGAGGCCTCCGCCGAAAGCGCCGCCGCAGCCGGCCTCCTGACCCGCGACGACATCCTCAACGACCCGGCCCCGGCGCTCGCCAAGCTCGCCGAGGCCTACCCCGAGACCGCCGATCTCACGGTGGTCCCGGCCGACGTGGCCTGGTTCCCGGTGCTCGTGCGCGAATACCCCAAGCCTATGCCGTTCGTGCCGGTCATCGACCACGACCTGCTGCGCTGGTGGGGCCAGGACCAGCTCTGGCAGTCCGAGGACCCGCGCTATTCCGCCGATTCCGTGCGTGCCATCCCCGGCCCGATCTCCGTGGCCGGCATCACCACCGTGGACGAGCCGGTCGCCGACATCCTCGGCCGCTTCGAGCATGCCGCCATCGAGCGCGTCAAGACCGCCGAAACCGAGGAGCCGCAGGCGTTCGCCGCACTCGGCGACGCCGCGAACGCCGAGGACTTCATCCGCAAGTCCCCGAACATCTCCTGGGTGGGCCACATCACCGACAACCCCGCCTACGGCACCGCACTGGGCGACGAGCACTACGAGATCCGCGCGTTCGACGCCGCAGCTGGCAAGTACGACCTTGACATCCATCTCGACACCTACTGGGACAACGACCCGGACGGCGGCTTCTCCAAGCACGCCGTGCGCGACATCGTCATCCCGCTCATCGTGGACGGCACCGAACCCGGCCGCGTGCCGGTCGTGGACCGCGAGCGCCTGATTCCGGACGTCTACGCGATGCTCGCCGCCACCGCCGGCATCGGCAACACCGCCATCACCGGCGACAAGCTCGACGCCATGCCTGAGATCACGCCTGCCGAGGGTCGTGTGTTCGGCGAGGCGCACGCCACCTACACGCTGTCCGCCAACCTCGGCTTCGACCACGAGGCGGCCACCGGCGGCGCCTTGCCCGCCACCCTGCAGCCCAGCCGCATCGCCCCCGACGCGCTGGTCGGCCCCGCCTGGCCCGCGATCTACGCGGCGCTCGGTTCGGTCTCCGTCCATGGATATCCGGTCATCGAAGGCCTGCTCAACGCCGTCCACCTCGACCATCTCATCGAGCTGGAGGTCAGCGAGGAGGACCTCCTCAAGCACACCGGCGAGACCATCGCCCTCACCTCCTGGGCCGAGGACTACTTCGAATCCGCGTCCGGCCGCGTGGTGACCATCCACGTGACCCACACCGCCGCCGACGGCACGCTGCTGGCCCGCGAAACCGAGCGTTTCGCCATCCGCGGCCGCGTCTACTCCGACGCGCTGCCGGCCGACGCCCCCGAATTCGGCGACGCCTTGCACGACGAGATCGAGCCCACGCCGCGTCGTCTGCTGCGCCGCGTGAAGGTCACCGCCCCCGGCGACATGACCGCCTTCGCCCGCACCTCCGGCGACTTCAACCCGATCCACACCTCCACGCGCGGCGCCCGCATCTCCGGCCTCAAGGCACCGCTCGTGCACGGCATGTGGCTGTCCGCCACCGCCCAGCACGCCGTGCAGGCCGCCGACGAGAAGGGCGCCCACTACGAGATCGCCGGCTGGACCTACAACATGTACGGCATGGTCCAGCTCAACGACCAGGTGGAGATCTCCGTGGAGCGCGTGGGCAAGGTTCGTCACGGCGGCATGACCCTCGAGATCACCTGCCGCATCGACGGCCAGCTCGTCTCCCGCGGCACCGCACTGGTCCGCGCCCCGCGCGCCGCCTTCGTGTACCCCGGCCAGGGCATCCAGAAGCAGGGCATGGTCCTGGACGAGCGCGCCAAGTCCGCCGCCGCCCGCGACGTGTGGGAGCGCGCCGACAAGCTGACCCGCTCCAAGCTCGGCTTCTCGATCATCGGCCTCGTGCGCGATAACCCCAAGGAACTCACCGCCAACGGCGTGACCTACCGCCACCCCGAAGGCCTGCTCAACCTGACGCAGTTCACGCAGGTGGCGCTCGCCACCGTGGCCTTCGCCCAGACCGCCCGCCTGCGCGAAGCCGGCGCGGACATCTGGCCCGCCTACTTCGCCGGCCACTCGCTCGGCGAATACAACGCGCTGTCCGCATTCGCCGGCGTGATTCCGCTGGAGACCGTGCTCGAGCTCGTGTTCCACCGCGGCTCGACCATGCACCACCTCATCGACCGCGACGCCCAGGGCCGCTCCAACTACCGCATGGGCGCCCTGCGTCCGAACCAGTTCGGCGTGGACGACGCGCACGTCAAGGAATACGTGGAGTCCGTGGCCGAGAAGAGCGGCGAGTTCCTGCAGATCGTCAACTACAACCTCGCCGGCCAGCAGTACGCCATCGCCGGCACCATCGCGGGCCTCAAGGCCCTGAAGGCCGACGCCGCCCGCCGTGTGGCCGAATACGGCGGCAAACCGGCGTTCATGCTGGTGCCCGGCATCGACGTGCCATTCCACTCCACGCTGCTCAGGAAGGGCGTGCCGGAGTTCCGCGACAAGCTCGACGCGCTGCTGCCGCAGTACATCGACTACCGCGGCCGCCTGGTGGGCCGCTACATCCCGAACCTCGTGGCCGTGCCGTTCGAGATGACCCGCGAATTCGCCGCCAAGATCCTCGACGTGGTGCCCTCCGAACGCATCCGCGAGGCCCTGGAGAACCCGGAGGTGTGGGATTCCTACGCCGCGGACGACCAGAAGCTCGGCCGACTGCTCCTGACCGAACTGCTCTCCTGGCAGTTCGCCTCCCCGGTGCGCTGGATCGAGACCCAGGCGCTGCTCTTCGGCAAGCGCGAGCAGGGCGGCCTCGGCGTCGAGGAATACGTGGAGGTCGGCCTCGGCAACGCGCCGACCCTCGCCAACCTCGGTGCCAAGACCCTGCATCTGCCCGAATTCGCCGGCAGCGACACCGTGGTCTACAACGTGGGCCGCGACGAAGGCCGCGTGTACATGACCGATTCGGACTCCCTCGTGCCCGAGGAAGACGACGATTCGTCGGAGGCCGCGGCACCGGTGGAGACCGCGCCGGCCGGTGGCTCCGCCGTCGCCAAGCTCGGCTCGTCCGCTGCTGCTTCGGCTCCCCTCGCTGAGGGGAGCTCCCGTGCAGCGGGTGAGGGGAGCCCCGTCGCATCGGCTGTTGCCCCGGCTCCCGCCCCTGCCGCCGCTCCCGCCGGCCCGGTCGCCGACCTGCCCTTCAAGGCCTCCGACGCCATCGGCGTGCTCATGGCCTACTCCGCCAAGGTGCGCCTTGACCAGATCGGCAGCAACGACACCACCGACACCCTGACCAACGGCGTCTCCTCGCGCCGCAACCAGCTGCTCATGGACATCAGCTCCGAGCTGGGAGTCGCCAGCGTGGACGGTGCCGCCGAAGCCACACTCGTGCAGCTCGCGCAGATCGTGAACAAGGCCGCCCCGAACTACAAGCCGTTCGGCGCCGTGCTTTCCGAAGCCCTGCGCGACCGTCTGCGTGCGCTCTTCGGTGCCGCCGGCGTCAAGCAGCAGTACATCCGCGACCGCGTGACCAACGTCTGGCAGCTCGGCGAAGGCTGGGTGGCCAGCGTGCTCGCCGCGCTCCTGCTCGACACCCGCGAGGGTTCCAGCTCCCGCGGCGGCGACCTCGCCAAGCTGCCCACCCAGGCCGTGCAGTCCAAGGCCGAGGCGGACAAGCTCATCGACGCCGCCGTCCAGGCCGTCGCCCAGTTGAAGGGCGTCACCGTGGCCCTGCCCACCGCGGGTGGTGCGGCCGGCGGTGCCGTGGTCGACTCCGCCGCGCTCGACGCCTTCGCCGAGAAGGTCACCGGCTCCAACGGCGTGCTCGCCGCCACCGCCCGCTTCGTGCTGGGCGAACTCGGCGTGACCGCTCCGGCCCCCGCCGAGGAGGAGGACGAGAACGCAACCGTGGTGGCCGCCGTCGAGGCCGAGCTCGGCTCCGACTGGCCCAAGCAGGTCGAGCCCCGCTTCGACGCCGACAAGGCCATCCTGTTCGACGACCGCTGGGCCTCCGCCCGCGAGGACCTCGCCCGCGCCTACTACGACAACGATCCGACCGCCCTGAACGGCAGCTTCATCGGCCTTGGCAAGACCATTGCCGACGAAGCGCAGTGGTTCGCCGGCCAGTTCTCGGCCGAGGGCGTTCCCACTTCGGCTCCCCTCGCTGAGGGGAGCTCCCGCGCAGCGGGTGAGGGAAGCGACACCGACGACCTCAAGACCGCCTTCGCCCGCATCGCCTCCGAGGCCCTCGAACCCGCTACCTCCAACCCCGCCGCCTCCCGCTTCGCGAACGACATCGCCATCGTGACCGGCGTGAGCCCGAACTCCATCGCCGCACAGGTGGTCGAAGGTCTGCTCGCGGGCGGCGCCACCGTGGTGGCCACCTCGCACAGCTTCAAGCCGTCCATCAAGGCCTGGGCCAAGCAGGCCTACCGCGAGCACGCCACCGGCGACGCCAGGCTGTGGCTGGTCCCGGCCAACCTCTCCAGCTACCGCGACGTGGATGCGCTGGTCGACTGGGTGGGCCACGAGCAGAAGAAGACCTCCGGCGCCACCACCACCGTGCTCAAGCCCGCCTACGAGCCGACCCTGTTCTTCCCGTTCGCGGCACCGCCGGTGCACGGCACCCTGGCCGACGCCGGCGACCTGTTCGAATCGCAGGCCCGCCTCATGCTGTGGGGCGTGGAACGTGCCATCGCCGGCTTCTCGAAGATCGGTGCGGACACCAACGTACAGCACAAGCTCCACGTGGTGCTGCCCGGCTCCCCGAACCGCGGCGTATTCGGCGGCGACGGCGCCTACGGCGAAGTCAAGAGCGCATTCGGCGCCATCGTCAACCGCGCCCGCGCCGAACGCGACGCCTGGTCCGACCGCGTCACCTTCGCCCACCCGAAGATCGGCTGGGTGCGCGGCACCGGTCTCATGGGCGGCAACGACCCGCTGGTCGACGTGGTGGAGCGTCACGGCATCCACACCTATTCCACCGCCCAGATCGCAGCCAAGCTGCTCGACCTGTGCACCGCGGAATCGCGTGCGGAAGCCGTCAAGCACCCGCTTGACGTGGACCTGACCGGCGGCCTCGGCTCCGAGCCCATCGACATCAAGGCGCTTCGAGCCGAAGCCCAGGCCGATGCCGAGAAGGCCTCCGCCGAGACCACCTCGGCTCCCCTCGCTGAGGGGAGCTCCCGCGCGGCGGGTGAGGGGAGCAGCGAATCCGCCGTCACCCTCAAGGCCCTGCCCACCCCCATCGTCACCAAGCAGGCCGCGGTCGACCTCGCCGACTGGCAGCACGTCACCGCCCGACCGGAGGACGAGATCGTCATCGTCTCCGTCGGCGAGCTGGGCCCGTGGGGTTCCGGCCGCACCCGCGCCGAAGCCGAACTCGGCATCCACTCGGACGGCGAAGTCGACCTGAGCGCCGGCGCCGTGCTCGAACTGGCCTGGAACATGGGCCTGCTGACCTGGCAGGACAGCCCGAAGCCCGGCTGGTACGACGCCGACGGCAACCTGGTGCCCGAGGAGGACATCGCCGAACGCTACCACGACGAGGTCGTGGCCCGCTCCGGCATCCGTCCGTTCGAGACCGGCATGGGCTCCGACTACCAGGACGGCGCCGACGAGGAGGAGGCCGAGGTCTTCCTGGACCACGACGTCACCTTCTCCGTGCCGAACGAGGACGTCGCCCGCGAATACGTCAAGCTGGACGCCAAGCACACGAGCATCGCCCCGGACGCCGAATCCGGCGAATGGAACGTGACCCGTCACGCCGGTTCGATGATCCGCGTGCCGCGCCGCGCCACCATGACCCGCACGGTCGGCGGCCAGTTCCCGACCGGCTTCGACCCGACCCGTTGGGGCATCCCGGCCTCGATGGTGGGCGATGTGGACGAGATCGCGCTGTGGAACATCGTCACCACCGTGGACGCCTACCTCTCCGCCGGATTCACCCCGGCCGAGATCCTGCAGGCCATCCACCCCTCGCTGGTGGCCTCCACGCAGGGCACCGGCTTCGGCGGCATGCGTTCCATGCGCAAGCTCTACCTCGACCGCTTCCTCAACCACGAGATCCCGACCGACATCCTGCAGGAGGCGCTGCCGAACGTGGTGGCCGCACACGTCATGCAGTCGTACATCGGCGGCTACGGCAACATGATCCAGCCCGTCTCCGCCTGCGCCACCGCCGCGGTCTCCCTCGAGGAGGGCGTCGACAAGATCGCCCTGGGCAAGGCCGACTTCGTGGTCACCGGCGCGATCGACGACATCGGCGTGGAATCGGTGATCGGCTTCGGCAACATGAACGCCACCGCCAACTCCGCCGAGATGTACGGCAAGGGCATCGACGCGAGGTTCTTCTCCCGTGCGAACGATCGCAGGCGCGGCGGCTTCCTGGAATCCCAGGGCGGCGGCACGATCCTCGTGACCCGCGGCGACATCGCCCTGAAGCTCGGCCTGCCGGTCGCGGCCGTGGTCGGCTTCATCCACAGCTACGCCGACGGCGCGCACACCTCGATCCCGGCCCCCGGTCTCGGCGCTCTGGCGGCGGGTCTCGGCGGACGCAAGTCGAAGCTTGTGCGTGACCTGGCCGCGCTCGGCGTCACGGCGGACGACATCGCCGTGGTCTCCAAGCACGACACGTCCACCAACGCCAACGACCCGAACGAATCCGAACTGCACAACACGTTGGCCCACGCCATCGGTCGCACCGACGGCAACCCGCTGTTCGTGATCTCGCAGAAGACGCTCACCGGCCACGCCAAGGGCGGTGCCTGCATCTTCCAGGTCAACGGACTGACCCAGCTGTTCAAGTCCGGCGTGATTCCGGCCAACGCGGCCCTTGACTGCGTGGACCCGAAGCTGGAGCGTGACGACCACATGGTCTGGGTCAGGAAGCCCCTGCGCATCGGTGGCGGCGAGGATGCATACGGTCGCGTGACGGCGGGCCGTCCGGTCAAGGCCGGACTCGCCACCTCGCTCGGCTTCGGACACGTGTCCGGCTTCGTGGCGCTGGTGCATCCGGGCGCCTTCGAGGCCGCCGTGGCCAAGGCCGACGGCGAGGCCGCGCTTGCCGAATGGCGTGAGCGCGCCAATGCCCGTCTGGCCGCCGGTCAGCGTCATCTGGAGGAAGGCATGATGGGCCGGGCCGCGCTGTACGAGCCGATCGAGAACCGTCGCTTCCACGACGACCACCGCGGCTACGACCATCACGAGGTCGAAAAGGCGATGCTGTTGGATCCGAACGCCCGTCTCGGCCAGTCTGGCTTCTACGAAGCCTGACAGTCCGATCCGTTCGTTCGGATCCCTTCGCGGGGCACCTGTAGTGTGCCCCGCTCACTTCGCCTACGGGAAGCCCACTGGACTTCCCGCTTCACAGCTCAGCTGAACGCCCGTCTCGGCCAGTCCGGCTTCGACGAAGCCTGATGCATACTCGGCTCCCCTTATCTGAGGGGAGCCGAGTCCATGATGTAGGGATTTTCACATGGTGTGGGGAACCTCCCATGATGTAGGGGCGCGAAATGGCGGAATTCCGCCATTGTTAAGGTTTGCGTCGGCTTTGTATCCCTGCATCATGGGGGAATTCCCATGCATCATGGGCATAATTGGTGCGGGGATCCATGGCGTTGAGGCCTTGAGCCGCGGGGTTTATGGATCAGGGCATACGAAGCGGCGGCTGACGGCCATATTCAGGCAATCGGCCGCATGAATAATTGGAGGATTCATGGGTGTGACCGGGCTGGGCCATGATGTGGTGGACGTCGCAGCGTTTGCCGACCAGTTGACCATGCCCGGTTCGCATATGCGCAACCTGTTCTCCGTGCGCGAGGTGCGACAGGCCTCCGAACGTGCGCGCGTCAAAAACGACGGCGAGACCGTGCATCTGGCCGCCAAATGGGCCGGCAAGGAGGCGTTCCTCAAAGCGTGGTGCGAGGCGCTGGGGGAGCGCCCATACTCATTCACGTTGGATAATTTCCCTTGGCATGAGGTCGAGATCCTCGACGATTCGCGCGGGGTGCCGCATGTGATGCTCGCCGGTAAAGCCGCGCAGGCGTTCCGCGATGTACATGGCGAATCAACGGCCTCCGACTCCCGCAAAAGAGAAGACTCAGTCTTCCAAACTGATTACGCGGGTTCATCCCACGGTGCTTCACTCGTTGCGGATAAATCGCCGTCCATTCATATCTCCCTGAGCCATGACGGTCCCGTCGCATCCGCCGTGGTCATGATTTCCGTCGATTGATAGGTAATCTTCCCTAAATAAGCGACGGTTTTGTATACCAAGATTCGATGGCACCTTATTCTTGGCTCCTCTTGTCAGGGGAGCTATCGAACGAAGTGAGACTGAGGGGTAGTCCATCAGAATTGGGATGATCTTGATGTAACGAAGCCCGCTTCAATCAAATCCGGTTGCACGAAGCCTCATGAATCGGGCCGGCCCCCTTGATTTTTTCGCGTGTGTCGGCGTGCCTCGATTTGCCTATATCGAACCGGTTTGATATGCTATATTCCAACGTCAAACGATTGACGCGGGCGGAATTTAGGCGACGAAGGAGTTCCCGATGGCTCGGAACAATCAGGAGAATGGCAACCAGTCGGCACAGTCGAAGCCGAAGGCAACCAAGGCAACGGCAAAGTCCACGAAATCAGCGGCAACGCGCACCCGCAGCACGGCGTCGCGCCCGGCGGCGGTCAGCCCCGTCTTCAAGGCCAGGCTTGACGCCCATCGTGAGGAACTGGAACAGCTGTTCATGGGCCTGTACAACGACCAGGCCGCCTTCCAGTCGCTCCTCGATGCCATGGCTGCGGCATATGCGGACCGTCCCGCCGACCTCAAGCGTCTCGACAAGGCCCGCGAGGCCGATCCCGAATGGTACAAGCGCGGCGACATGTTCGGCATGACCATGTACACCGACCTCTTCGCCGGCGACCTCAAGAAGCTTGCGGACAAGATTCCGTACCTCAAGGAGCAGAAGCTCACCTACCTGCACCTCATGCCGCTGCTGCAGATGCCGCACCCGAACAACGACGGCGGCTACGCGGTCGAGGACTTCGACAATGTGGATCCCTCGCTCGGCACCAACGAGGATCTGGCCGCGCTCACCAAGAAGCTGCGTCGCGCCGGCATCAGCCTGTGCCTTGATTTCGTGATGAACCACACCGCCTCCACCCATCGTTGGGCCAAAGCCGCCCAGGCCGGCGACCCGGAGTACCAGGACTACTACTTCTGCTACGACGACCGCACCATCCCGGACGAGTACGACGCGCACGTGCCGCAGGTCTTCCCGAACACCGCCCCCGGCAACTTCACGTGGAACGAGCAGATGGGCAAGTGGGTCATGACCCAGTTCTACCCGTTCCAGTGGGACCTCAATTACCGCAACCCCAAGGTCCTCGTCGCCATGATGGGCTCCGTGATGCATCTGGCCAACCTCGGCGTGGAGGTGTTCCGCATCGATGCCGTGCCGTACATCTGGAAGGAGCTCGGCACCAACTGCCGCAACCTGCCCACCGTGCACACCATCGTGCGCATCCTGCGCATCATCCTCGAATGCGTGTGCCCGGCCGTGGTCCTGAAGGGCGAGGTGGTCATGGCCCCCAAGGAGCTCGCCGCCTACTTCGGCACCCCGGAGGCCCCCGAGTGCCACATGCTGTACAACGTCTCCATCATGGTGAACCTGTGGAGCGCGCTGGCCAGTCGTGACGTGCGCCTGCTCAAGGCCCAGATCGACAAGCTCGACGCCCTGCCCGAGAACTGCTGGTTCGTCAACTACCTACGTTGCCACGACGACATCGGCTGGGGCCTGGACGAGGACGTGGAGCGCGCGATCGGCATCGACCCGCTCAAGCACAAGGAATTCCTGTACCACTTCTACGAGGGTGCGGTGCCCGGCAGCTGGTCGATGGGCGAGCTGTACAACTACGACGAGGCCACCCGCGACGCCCGCAGCTGCGGCACCACCGCCTCCCTGACCGGCATCGAGAAGGCGCTCATCACGCACGACAAGCCCCTGCTGGAGACCTCCGTCAAGCGCGACCTGCTCATGCACCAGGCGATGGCCTTCCTGCGTGGCTTCCCGATGCTCAACTGCGGCGACGAGATCGCCCAGCTCAACGGCTGGGATTACAAGGAGGATCCCGACCGCGTGGAGGACAGCCGCAACCTGCACCGCTCCAAGTTCGACTGGGACAAGGCCGCGCTGCGCAAGAAGTCCGGCACGCTCCAGAACGAACTGTGGAAGGGCATGGAAGGCCTGCGCGAGGAGCGTCACGATCCGTGCTTCGCGCCCGATGCCTGGGTGTCCACGTGGGATACGTTCAACGATGCGGTGCTCGCCGTGGTCCGCAAGGTGGAGGGTTCCGTGCTGGTCGGCCTGTTCAACTTCTCCGAACTGGAGCAGCACGCGCACCTCAACGCCAGCGAGGGCATCATCGACTCCCCGGTCGAGGCCGACCTCGCTCCGTACGAGGCGCGGTTCATCCACCTGTGAAATTGAAAGGTTCTGTTAAACCAAGATTGACATGGCCCTTATTTCTTGGCTCCCCTTGATTCATGTCAATCTTGGTTGAACAAAGCCAATTGAAATGCAATGACTTGCCTGCAACCGGCTCCGCGATCAGTTCTTACTGCCTGAATCCCTGACCGATCGCGACCGGCGGCAGGCTCCTGTTCGGCCGCGATGTCCCTGGCCAACAACGACAAAATGCCGGGCAAGGTGTAACACAACACCTTGCCCGGCATTTTCATTTGGCTTTGTTTCCCGCTGCCCGTCAGACTAGTCGGCGTAGAAAACGTAGGACGGACGGCGCGGGAACAGAAGTCCCTTACCTGATACTCCCGTGAGCCGTGTTCATTGCCTCCTCGTTCAGGAGGCCGGCCCGGCGGCGCAAGACCGTCGGACCATCGTGCATAACGCACGGTCTCGGGACATCTGGCGTATTAAGTTATTTTTGCCGCTTGGGAGCGGACCTAATCAGCCCTCAATGGCGATCTGGTGCTTGGCCTCGACCTGCGGCTGAGCCTGCATCTTCGGAACCTGGATGCACAGCGTGCCGTTCTGGTAGCTGGCGTGGATGTCGGATTCCTTCACGTCGTCGCCCACGTAGAAGCTGCGAGAGCAGGAACCCATGTAGCGTTCGCGACGCAGCCACTTGCCGGAATCAGAAGCGCACTCGCACTTCGCGTCCGACGAACCCTGGGCCTCGCCCGACTCAGGGGCCTTGTCCTCATGCTCGCTGCTGCGAGAGGCGGACACGGTCAGGTAGCCGTTGTTGAGCTCGAGCTTGATGTCGTCCTTCTTGAAGCCAGGCATGTCGATGTCGACGTCGTAGCCGTTGGCGGTCTCACGCACATCCGTGTTCATCATGTTCGCCGGCATGGCCGCAGCCACCTGGTTGTCCATGTTGCGCCAACCCTCGAAGAACGGATCGTCGAACAGATCAGAGAACATCGTGTCATTCATCAAAGCCGGAAACATTGCCATAATCGGTACTCCTTGAATAGGAGGGAAGCGGTTTGGCTACCGTCCGCTTCCTGCCTTGCCGCGGGCGGGAAGCGAAGCGGATATCGTGGCCGGTTCCGGAACCCCTTCCGGGGCTCTCACCTTCGCCTTTCACTTCACCCAACTTCCCACGTCCCCAATCATTCCGGTGTTTTACCCACGGTGAAATCCGGGGTGGAATGGGTTTATGTCCCTGAAAGCCTGACTGGCCGAAACTGCCGTGAAACGCAAAGGACCGTTGGAATTCCAACGGTCCTTGAGTGGAGCGGATGACGGGAATCGAACCCGCGTAATCAGTTTGGAAGACTGAGGCTCTACCATTGAGCTACATCCGCGTTAGGTCGTCGCTTTTGGCGACTTGAGACATTATACATAGGAATCCGACGCAAGCAACCCCGTCCGTCGTGCCCATGTCTTGGCCGTTGCCGCATCGCTGTTGTGCGCGTACTGATTACGTACGTGATTGGCGGGCAATGTGCGCTCGCGAGCGGGTTGAGAGTACCATGGTTGCGGTAATAAGGCGGAACGCAAAGCATAGCGCAGAACATAAGGTGTAAGGCCGAGCGAACAGGACGGGGGATTATGGCGGACGACGCAACCGTGGACTTCAACGGAACCGAACGAACCGACGCGACCGGATCCGTGGCGCCTGCCGTCGTCTCCGCAGATGCCCCCGCATCCGACGCCGAGGCGGAGCTCGCCCAGCTCATCCGTCCGAAGCTGACGGCCGAGCCCGTCGAGCCCAACGAGGCCGTCGAGGTGGTGGGCGGCAAGGTCGAGACCGTCGAGGTCTCCAAGCACCCGACCCCGTCGATTCCCGAAACCGACCTGTCCCTGGCGGACATCGAACGCCGCCGCTCCCACCCGTTGCGTTGGGCGGCCATGATCCTCATCGTGCTGGTGGCCATCGTCGTGCCCTACTGGTTCGGGCGCTCGCTGGCCGTGAACGAGACCGAGGCCGTGGTGGCTGCGCTCGGCGGCGTGGACCCACGCGGCATCGCGCTCATCGGCTGGGTGGCCGTGGTCATCACGTATGTGGGTCTGGCGATGGCGGTGGTCGTCTCGCCATCGTGGCCGTGGCTCATCGTGTTCGCGGCGGGACTTGCAGGCGAACAGTTCGTGGCGGGTCTGAGCATGCTCAACCTGAACTTCTGGTACTCCACGTACGTGGTCTACGGCGATCAGGCCAATCTGGCGAACGCCGCGAACATCGGCATCCTGGCCGCCGCGATCGGCATTGCCGTGTACGCCGTGATCTTCGTGGGGCTGCTGGTCGTCATCAAGAAGACCTCGCCGCTCAACGTGCTCACCAAGAGCTGGGCCAGCTTCATCCTGTACTTCGTGATCGAGACGCTGGCGCTGCTCGTGGTGCTGTTCGGCGGCCTGCTGACCGCGGTGTGAGGTTAAGACGCACGGCTACCCCTCAGTCGGCTTTGCCGACAGCTCATCCTGCAATTAATGACGAACTCTGTTCGCGGATATTTGGTTCGACTGTCGTCTCACACGTTGTCTACAAACAGCTCCGCTGTTTGCTTCACGGCAACGTCCTGACAAGGGGAGCCAAGAATAAGGATGACGAAACCGCAAGCCAACCCGCAAGTCCGCACCCTGACCTATAGTTCTCATTTGGCGTGATTTCGCCCGCGGATAGAGAGCGTTCCAAGCACACCCGCTTGGATCACCGCGCAACGAACACAATAAGGAGGACGCCGTGGCACTGACGGCTGAAGAAAAGACCCAGATTATCAACGAGTACGCGACGCACGAAGGTGACACCGGTTCCCCCGAGGTCCAGGTGGCCCTGCTGTCCAAGCGCATCTCCGACCTGACCGAGCACCTCAAGCAGCACAAGCACGACCACCACTCCCGTCGTGGTATGCAGCTCATGATCGGTGACCGTCGTCGTCTGCTTGACTACCTCAAGCGCGTCGACATCAACCGTTACCGCTCCCTGATCGAGCGCCTGGGCCTGCGTCGATAATTCTTCCGCCCGAGTACCTAGGATGGTGCTCGGGCGTTTTACATATCGCCAGCCAACGGCAACAACGGCAAGAGGGTTAAGAGAGTAACGGCCGGCGGGCGGCGGCCATAGGTTAGGAAGGCCGCCATAAGCCCGGAAGGAAGGCCGAACAAGAGAACCCGAATGAGATGGGTTGACACGAGGAACGGTGGCCAAGGGGCCTCCGCACAACAGGTATGTGACGTCCGCTGAAGAGGACAAACCGCGGCGCAGACACATCCGGCCGCGGACAGTATGTAGGAATAATAGAAAAATCAAGAAGGAGGAACCCTATGGAGGGTCCCGAAATCAAGGCCGTTGAGGCCGTCATCGACAATGGATCGTTCGGCAAGCGCACGCTGCGCTTCGAGACCGGCCGCCTCGCCCAGCAGGCCGACGGCGCCGTCGCCGCCTATCTGGACGACGATTCCATGATCCTTTCCACCACCACCGCCGGAAGCAGCCCGAAGGAGAACTACGACTTCTTCCCGCTGACCGTCGACGTCGAAGAGAAGATGTACGCCGCCGGCAAGATCCCGGGCTCGTTCTTCCGCCGCGAAGGCCGCCCGTCCAGCGAGGCCATCCTCGCCTGCCGCATCATCGACCGTCCGCTGCGCCCGCTGTTCCCGCACACCCTGCGCAACGAGGTCCAGGTCGTCGAGACCGTGCTCGCCGTGAACCCGGACGATGCGTACGATGTCATCGCCCTGAACGCCGCCTCCGCCTCCACCATGATCTCCGGTCTGCCGTTCTCCGGCCCGGTGTCCGGCGTGCGTCTGGCCCTGATCGACGGCCAGTGGGTCGCCTTCCCGCGCTGGAGCGAGCGCGAACGCGCCGTCTTCGAAATCGTGGTCGCTGGCCGCGTCATCGAGAACGGTGACGTCGCCATCGCCATGATCGAGGCCGGCGCCGGCAAGAACGCCTGGCACCTCATCTACGACGAGGGCCAGCAGAAGCCGGACGAGGAAGTCGTGGCCGGTGGTCTCGAGGCCGCCAAGCCGTTCATCAAGGTGATCTGCGAGGCTCAGAACGAGCTCAAGGAGAAGGCCGCCAAGGAGACCAAGGAGTTCCCGCTCTTCCCGGAGTACACCGACGAGCTGTACTCCCGCATCGACGAGATCGCCCACAAGGACCTGGACGAGGCCCTCTCCATCGCCGAGAAGCTGCCGCGTCAGGACCGCATCCACGAGATCAAGGAACACGTGCGCGAGGTGCTCGCCACCGAGTTCGAGGACATGGATGATCTGGAGAAGGAGAAGGAGCTCGGCAACGCCTTCAAGGAGCTGCAGCGCCAGATCGTCCGCCGCCGCATCCTGACCGAGGACTACCGCATCGACGGCCGTGGCCTCAAGGACATCCGTACCCTGTCCGCCGAGGTGGACATCGTGCCGCGCGTCCATGGCTCCGCCCTGTTCCAGCGCGGCGAGACCCAGATCCTGGGCGTCACCACCCTGAACATGCTCAAGATGGAGCAGCAGATCGACGCCCTGTCCGGTCCGCAGTCCAAGCGCTACATGCACAACTACGAGATGCCGCCGTACTCCACCGGCGAGACCGGCCGCGTCGGCTCCCCGAAGCGCCGCGAGATCGGCCACGGCGCCCTCGCCGAGAAGGCCCTCGTGCCGGTGCTGCCGAGCCGCGAGGAGTTCCCGTACGCCATCCGTCAGGTCTCCGAGGCCATCGGTTCCAACGGTTCCACCTCCATGGGTTCCGTGTGCGCCTCCACTCTGTCCCTGCTGGCCGCCGGCGTGCCGCTGAAGGCCCCGGTCGCGGGCATCGCCATGGGCCTCGTGTCCGGCGATGTGGACGGCAAGCACATCTTCAAGACCCTCACCGACATCCTGGGCGCCGAGGATGCCTTCGGCGACATGGACTTCAAGGTGGCCGGCACCTCCGAGTTCATCACCGCCCTGCAGCTCGACACCAAGCTGGACGGCATTCCGGCCGACATCCTGGCCGCCGCCCTGCAGCAGGCCCACGAGGCCCGCACCACCATCCTCGAGGTCATCAACGAGTGCATCGACGGCCCGGCCGAGATGAGCGAGTACGCCCCGCGCATCATCACCACCTCCGTGCCGGTCGAGAAGATCGGCGAGGTCATCGGCCCGAAGGGCAAGATGATCAACCAGATCCAGGAGGACACCGGCGCCGAGATCGCCATCGAGGATGACGGTACCGTCTACATCTCCTCCGAGGGTGGCGAGGCCGCCGAGAAGGCCAAGCAGATCATCGACCAGATCGCCAACCCGCACGTGCCGCAGGCCGGCGAGACCTACAACGGCAAGGTCGTCAAGACCACGTCGTTCGGCGCCTTCGTGAACCTCACCCCGGGCACCGACGGTCTGCTGCACATCTCCCAGATCCGCAACCTGGCCAACGGCGAGCGCATCGACTCCGTCGAGGACGTGCTCAAGGAAGGCGACACCGTCGAGGTGGTCGTGCAGGGTGTGGACGACCGCGGCAAGATCTCCCTGGCCATCCCGGGCTTCGAGGACCAGGACAGCAACGCCGGCGCCGGCCGTGGTGGCCGCGGTGGCGACCGTTCCGGCTCCGATCGCGATGACCGTCGCGGTGGCCGTGGCTCCCGTGACGATCGCCGTGGCGGCTCCCGTGGCGGCCGTCGCTCCGATCGTGACGATCGTGACTTCGATCGTGACGACCGCGATGATCGCGACGATCGTCCGCGTCGCCGCCGTCCGGTCGAGCACGACGATTTCGAGGACGATTACGACGATCATCCGCGTCGCCGTCGCTCCGATCGCGATGACCGTGACTTCGATCGTGACGATCGCGATGATGATCGTCCGCGTCGCCGCCGTCCGGTGGATCGTGACGACCGTGACTTCGATGATCGCGATGACGACCATGATGATCGTCCGCGTCGCCGTCGCTCCTCCGACCGCGATCGCGATGACGATCGTCCGCGCCGTTCCTCCGGCCGTGGCCGTGGTTCCGACCGCAACCCGCGCTATGCCACCGACGACAACTACGACGACTACCGCGCCGACCGCGAGGAGCGTTCCGAGCGTCCGCGCCGCCGCGTCCGTCGCGACTTTGATCCCTTCGAAGACTGATAAATAAATAGGAATCGGCCTTTGGCCGGTGCAGGGATTTCGCAGTCTTGCGACTGCGGCTTCTCTCCTTCCGTCATCGGCTTTGCCGATGCCACCTCCCTCGTCAGAGGGAGGCAAGTCCTACATGTGTAAGGCCTCGGCTCCCTCTGACGAGGGAGCTGTCGAACGAAGTGAGACTGAGGGAGAGAAGAGAAGCAGACGAAGTCTGCGGGAGACGCTGCATCGGCCAAAGGCCGATTCCGTTCTCGAGAAGCCCGTCGCATCCCGCGGCGGGCTTCTCGCGTTCCAGAGGCATTTGTGGAAGAATGAGCTGCGGAAGGGTTTTCGCACAAAGGAGCGCACATGAGCGTCGGTCTCATCATCGCAATCGTCATTCTCGTACTCATCATCGGCGTCGTGGCGTGGGGCATCGGTGCCTACAACAACCTCGTCACCCTCAAAAACCGCGTCAGGAACGGCTGGGCGCAGATCGACGTGCAGCTGAAACAGCGCGCCGACCTCATCCCGAACCTGGTCGAAACCGTCAAGGGATACGCCACCCACGAATCGCAGACACTGGCCAACGTAATGGCGGCCCGTGCCGGCGTGCTGCAATCCGCGGCCAGCGGCGACGTATCGCAGCGCATCGCCGCCGAAAACCAGCTCTCCCGCGCCCTGTTCAACCTGCAGGCCACCGCCGAGGCGTATCCGCAGCTGCAGGCCAACCAGAACTTCCTCAACCTGCAGGGCCAGCTCAAGGACCTGGAGAACAAGATCGCATACGCCCGCCAGTTCTACAACGACGTGGTCCTGAAGTTCAACACCGCCATCGAGACCGTGCCGAGCAACATCATCGCCGGTCTCTTCCACTTCGAACAGGCCCAGTACTTCGAGGCCGACGAACCCGCCCGCCAGGCCCCGCAGGTCAGGTTCTGATGGCAAAGCGATTCATCCGGGCCGGCATCATCAGCGCCATCGCCACGCTGGTCATGGCCGTCTTCTTCGTCACGCTTACCTGGGCGCCGAACCACGTGTACGAATCGGACCTGAGCTACCGCACGCTGGATTACGACGTCACCGCGGACACCAGCGGCGACCTCACCGTCACCCAGCACATCGACGTGAAGATGCTCGAGCGCACCGACGGCGACGACAACGTCAAACCATGGAAGCAGCTCTACCAGCAGTACACGCTGCGCGGCAGCAATCTGACCGACATCACGGACATCAGCGTCACCAACGTCACCGACGGCATCAACTACGCGCAGCAGACCGAACCGAAATACCCTGACGACGTATCGGACAGCGAGTGGGACTCCGATTACGCGAACCGCTGGTACATCGCGGACGTGACCGCCGGCGCCTCCCAGCCCAAGCCGTACACCCCCGGCAAGGACGGCCTCGCCATCAACAGCGACGCCACCAAAACCATCGAAATCGGCTGGAACATCCCCGCCACCCGCAAGGCCGACAGCATGAAGTTCGACGTCACCTTCGTCATGCACGACGTGATGACCCAATGGAACGACGTGGCCGACTTCCAATGGGAGCCGTTCGGCAAATCCAACCCGGTGCCGATCGGCACGGTCACCGGCACCGTACACTTCCCCGAAGGCATCACCAAGGACGATTCCTGGGCGTGGCTGCACACCGAACGCACCTCCGAAACCAGCCGTACCGCGGACGGCGGCCTCAGGTTCACGGCCTACAACATCCATTCCGGCGACTACCTGGACGTGGTGGCCGCCTATGCCTCCACGCCGACATCCACCGGCATCAGCCGCGTCCGCAAGGCCGACCGATTAGCCGCCCTCAAACGCAGCGAGGCCGAACAGGAACGGCAGTGGCAGGAAGGCCAACGGACCGCGGCACGCGCGCGCCTGGCCCTGTGGATCGCCACGGTCGTGATCGGCGTGGCATTGTGCGCGTGGGGCCTGTACGCCTCAATCACCAGCAACAAACGCTCGAAATACCGAGGTCCCATCGAATACTGGCGCGACCAGCCCGGCATCAGCCCGGCCTCCGCTGCCCGGCTCATCGACGTGGTGGACAAAACCAGCGGTACGCAATCGAACCGCGAGCTCACCGCCACCCTGCTTTCGCTCGCCGTCAAGAAGGCGCTCGCCATCTACCCAGGATCCTCGGACCTGTACCGCGGTATCGACATGAGCCGGGCCACACCGGTGGAGCTGAGCCACATGATCGCCGCCGATCCGGGCCGACAGCGTGCGGCCCTGTCCACCAGCACCATCGTGCTGCTGCCCGTCGCCATCGACGCCGTGCCCAACCGCGAGCAACTGGGACTGAGCGATTCCGAGGACGCGCTGCTGAACCTGCTCACCGTGATCTCCCATCGCGTGGGCTGCCCGGTGTTCGACTTCAACCAGATGCGCCTGGCCTGCAAGGGCTGGGAGGACGGGTACATCGAGCTCGGCAAGTTCACCACCGCCTGCGACATCGAATACGTGCGCCTGGACGCCTCCCGTTCGCGCGGCTGGCAGTGGATCCTCGCCGGCGTGCTCGCCGCGGTGGTCGGCTTTGGCGCCATGATCGCTAACCTCATCATCGGCTACGGCATGGTGGGGCTCATCACCGGACTGCCGGTGTTCGCCGTGGGACTGTTCTGCTCGATGTCCGGCGCGATGCACGAGCTGACCGCAACCGGTCAGGAGATCGCCGGCCGTTGCCTGGGCCTCAAGCGCTACATGCAGGACTTCTCCAACTTCACCGACCGTGGCGCCGCCGATTTGGCCATGTGGGACTGGTACATGGTTTACGCCGCCGCGTTCGGCATCTCCGAGCGCGTGATGCGCGAACTCGCCAAGGCCTACCCGCAGGTCTCCGACCCCGACTGGCTGGACAGCAACGCCTCCGATTCGATGGTCTACTGGACCTACCGGTCGCACACGTGGCATGACCGGTACGATTACGGGCATGAATCCGGTGGCCCCGGTGGCCCGTGGGGTCCGGGCGGTCCCGGCAACGGTGGCGGCCTCGCCGGCCAGTTCGGCGCGACCCCGCTGTTCGGCGGCACCTCCTATGCGCCCGGCTTCTCCGACCTCGGCTCCCAGCTGTCCTCCGGTTTCGCCGACATCACCTCCACGATCCACGCGGCGGCACCCAGCTACGACAGCGGCGACTCCGGTGGTTTCGGCGGCAGCGGCGGAAGCTTCTCCGGCGGCGGCTTCGGCGGCTCATCCGGCGGTTCCGGCGGCGGCTCCTTCGGCGGACGCTGATGCGGGCCGGTCGAATCGCCCCATGGTGTAGGGATTTGCACATGATGTAGGGATCCGGACACGGCGTAAGGTCAAGAAACGGTTTCATTCCGCCGTTATGAAGAATTCGTGTCCCTACATCATGTGCAAATCCCTACACCATGGGAACAACGTGAGCCGGTTACAGGCCTGGAAATCGGTCAGGTCACAGCCGGCATGCGCACGTTCAGACGCGAATCACGCCCTTGAGCTCCGGATGCTCGGCGTAGATCCGCTCCAGTTCCTCGGCGGTCGGGCGAATCGGATGGTCGCGGTCGGCCTTGACGATGCAGATGAAGCCGAGTGGGCCGTCGTCGGTGGCGCTGAACTGATGCCACTCGTTCGGGCCGACGAACACCAGGTCGCCGGCCTTGACATGACGGGTCTCATAACCCACCAACGCCGTGCCGCTGCCACGGAAGATGATCACCTCATGGGTGTGCTCATGATGCTCGAACGTGCTCCAGCCGCCGGCCTGCACCTCGAAGTAGCGGACCTGATTGCCCTGACCGGCATTGGAATCGAAGAGGATGCGGCGCGTCACCGAACGGAAGGTGGTGTCGTTCTCCTTGTAGACGAGTTCGTCGACGTCCTCCCAGCGGGCCTCCTCGGTTTCCGTACGGAAGGGGACCAACGGCTTGATGACGTGATGCGGGGTGTGATACGTGTCTTTCTGCTGTTCTGCCATGCTCCCCATCATGCATCACGTGACGGCGGGCAGGGACGCAAAGTACCCCCGAACGGTATCGCAATAACTTATAGACCGCTATCAAAGGCCTAAAACCGTTGGAAAATCGCGGTTTTCAGGCACTGCCGCCGGCTATGGATTCCTGTTATATTCGCTTCTATGCTCGCCGTATACCCATGTGCGGCGATGGTCGTATGCCTGGGGGATCGGCATCGGTTGCCGCGGAAACGTCGAAACCATGCGCGTGCAGTACGCCCCGGCCCGATTCGAACCGCCGAACCGCAGGCGGGAAAGGAACACACTATGGCGGATGAGGAATTCGGCTTCGCGACCCGTGCGGTCCATGCCGGCAACATCCCAGACAAGGCGACGGGCGCCCGCGCCCTGCCGATCTACGAGTCGGCGGCGTTCGTCTTCGAGAACAGCGACGATGCGGCGGCCCGATTCGCCTTGCGCAAGTACGGCGAGATCTACTCGCGCATCGTCAACCCCACGGTGGCGGCACTGGAGGAGCGCGTCGCCAGCCTGGAGGGCGGCCTGGGTGCTGTGGCCACGGCCAGCGGCCTGTCCGCGGAGTTCATCACGTTCGTGGCGCTCGCCTCCCAAGGCGATGAGATCGTGGCCTCCGCACAGCTCTACGGCGGCACCATCACCCAGCTGGACGTGACGCTGCGCCGACTCGGCATCGTGACCAAGTTCGTGGACAGCGAAGATCCCAAGGATTACGCGGCCGCCGTCACCGACAAGACCAAGCTGCTGTATGTGGAGGCCGTGGCGAACCCGTCCGGCGAGATCGCCGATATCGAGGGGCTCGCGGAAGTGGCTCACGCGGCGAACATCCCGCTGGTGGTGGACTCCACGATGGCCACGCCCTACCTCATGCGCCCCATCGAACACGGCGCGGACATCGTGATCCACTCGGCCACCAAGTTCCTCAGCGGTGCCGGCACGGTGCTTGGCGGCGTGGTGGTGGATTCCGGCAAGTTCCAGTGGAGCCAGGAGCGGTTCCCCGCGTTCTACGAGCCGGTGCCGTCCTACAACGGTCTGACTTGGGTGGGTAACTTCGCCCAGTACGCCTTCCTGACCCGCCTGCGCGCCGAACAGCTGCGCGACGTGGGCCCGGCCATCAGCGCCCACTCCGCGTTCCTCATCGCGCAGGGCATCGAGACGTTGCCGCTGCGCGTGCAGCGCCAGGTGGACAACACGCGCCGCATCGCCACGTGGCTGGAGGCACAGCCGCAGGTCGAGGCCGTGTACTGGGCCGGCCTGGAAAGCCACCCGCACCACGACCGCGCGCTGAAGTACTTCCCGAACGGCGACTCCGGCTCCGTGTTCTCGTTCGACATCAAGGGTGGGCGCGAGGCCGGCAAGCGGTTCATCGACTCGCTGAACCTGTTCAGCCATGTGGCGAACATCGGCGACGTGAAGTCGCTGGCCATCCACCCGGCATCCACCACGCACGGTCAGCTGTCCGCCGAGCAGCTGCGTGAGGCCGGCATCGGCGAGGGCACGATTCGACTGAGCATCGGCATCGAGACGGTGGACGATTTGCTGCGTGACCTGCAGCAGGCGCTGGACGCTGCCGCGACGGTCACGGAAGCCGCCGCCGATGCGGACAACGGAAAGGAGCAGGCATGAGCGAGCAGGCCAACACCCAGACCAATGCGCCCAAGATCACGCTCAACCGGGCCGGGCAGGGCATCGGATTGACCTCCCCGGCACCCCAGGCGGCCGCATGCGAGGCGCCGACTCCGGTGGGGGAGCGTCGCTGGAAGGAACCGGACGCCCTGACCCGCCGGCATATCCTCGAGAACGCCAAGTCGATAGCCATCGTGGGCGCCTCCTCCAACCCCGCCCGAGCCAGCTACTTCGTGGCCACGTACCTGCTGCAGACCACGCCGTACAAGGTGTACTTCGTCAACCCGCGCGAGAAGGAGATCCTGGGCCACCCCGTGTACCCGGATCTGGCCTCGCTGCCGGAAGTACCGGACATCGTGGACGTGTTCCGCCGCGCCTCCGCCATCCCGCCCATCGCCGAGGAAGCGGCCCGCATCGGCTCGCCGGTGCTCTGGATCCAGCTGGGCATCTGGAACGACGACGTGGCCGAACAGGCCGAGGCGTTGGGCCTGCAGGTCGTCATGGACCGCTGCATCAAGATTGAGTACGCGCGATTCCACCAGGGCCTGCACCTCTTTGGCTTCAACACCGGCGTGATCACCTCACGCAAGGCCAAGTAGACGAGGCAGCCAAGCCATGGTACAAGCCCAGCCGAAGGAATCCCGGGATGCCGCCGTGCCGGAGCGTCCGGAAGCCAAGCCGCAGTCGCTCATCATCGACACCGATCCCGGCATCGACGATGCGGCCGCCATCGCGGCGTTGCTGGCCTCCGACTCCGTGGACGTCCGGCTGATAGCCAGCGTCAGCGGCAATGTGGACATCGGCCACACCACCGAGAACGCCCTGAAACTCCTGACATTCCTCGGCCGCCGCATACCGGTGGCCCGTGGGGCCGGGGAGCCGCTGGAACGGCCCGCGGTCTATGCGCCGGAAGTCCATGGCGATTCGGGCATGGACGGTTTCGATTTCCCCGCGCCGGACCGTTCGCTCCTCCTCGACGAGGACGCCATCGAGGCCGAGGCAAGGGTCCTCCACGAATCCGATGTGCCGGTGGACATCCTCGCCCTCGGCCCGCTGACGAACATCGCACTGCTCATCCGACGGCATCCGGAGGTGCTGCCGAATATCCGGCGCATCGTGCTCATGGGCGGCACTTTCGCGGGTCGTCCGGAAATCACCGTGCCGGACTTCAACATCGCCGTGGACCCCGAAGCCGCGGCCGAAGTGTTCGCCTCGACCATCCCCATCGTGATGGTCGGCGTGGAAATCGGCTGGGATGCCCGCCTGAGCGCGACTGATGTCGAGACGCTGCGTGCCGACGGTCCGGTCGGCACGATGATCGCCGCCCTGTTCGGCGTCTATGACGACGGTCGCGTGGACCGTGGCGTGCAGATGTACGACCCCACCGCGGCCTGGTACCTGCTGTACCCGGAACTGTTCGTCGTCCAGCCCGCCGAGGTGGGCGTGACCGGTACGGACGGCCCGTTCGGAGGCATCACCACCCGTGTGACGTTCGCCCCGGCCACGGTGTCTCATGACGGTGAAGCGACCGGCGAATCCGGTGTCACCGCCGTTTCGACCGCGAACCATGTGGACGTGGTCACCGCCATCGACGTGGACGGGTTCGCCAGTACGTTTGTGAACGGTGTCCGCCGGGCCGACGCCCGTTTCCGGTCCTGAACAATCAGCTCCCATAACCGAACAATCCCCAAGGGGCACGGCGTGTCGCGGACGCCGTGCCCCTTGTCGTACCGGGACTTTGCGACCGTCGACCGGCGGGAATCAGCAGAACCATAGCAGGGTATAAGAATTGGGTATATTTGCCAGCTTGAACCGCCCGGCGGCCAGCGCTTAGTGTGTGAATCACCGCTTCGAAAACAATACAAACCTCCAAGTTGGGCTCATAGCGAGGGACGAAGCGCAATCACATACTTTCCAAGAGAGGGAACCAAGAATGGCAACGAACAACGCACCGGCACAGGCCGGCAAGAAGAACCAGCTGCTCATCCTGATCGTCGCGATCGTGGTGGTCCTGGCCGTCGTGGTCGGCGGCGCATGGGCCATCAAGAGCCGTCAGGCCACCGCCAACGAGGCGAACAACGCCAACGGCGACACCGTCAACATCGCACTGGTCTCTCGCGGCACGCAGGGCGACTTCCTCAACCAGTGGCTGGACGGCGCCAACAAGGAGGCCAAGCGCATCGGCGCGAACCTGCACATCTACGATGCCAAGGGCGATGACAACCAGCAGATCCTGGACGTCCAGTCCGCCGTGGCCACCAAGCCTGACGTGATTCTCGTGGACCACAGCCTCGAAGGCGTCACCAACAACGTCAAGGCCGCTCTGGACGCCGGTATCCCGGTGGTCGGCTTCGATTCCGTCGTCAACGACGACCGTGTGGTCCACGTCTCCCAGTCCGACGCCGACCTGTCCAAGCTCATCACCAGCCAGCTGGTCAAGGACACCAACGGCAAGGCCGACGTGATCTACACCTACGTGGCCGGCTTCGCCCCGCTCGACCGCCGCAACGCCGTCTGGGAGAAGGTCAAGAAGGCCAACCCCGGCCTCAACCAGGTCGCCCAGGTGGGCGTGGTCAACGAGGCCACCGCCCAGCAGACCGCCGAGCAGGTCAAGGCCTCCCTGCAGGCCAACCCGAACGTGACCGCCGTGCTCGCCCCCTATGACGAGTTCGCCAAGGGCGCCGCCCAGGCCGTCGACGAGCTCGGCCTCAACGGCAAGGTCAAGGTCTACGGCGTGGACATCTCCGATGCCGACATCGCCGAGCTGAAGAAGGACAACAGCCCGTGGATCGCCACCGCCACCACCGACCCGGCCAACGACGGCGCCGTCTCCGTGCGCACCGCCTACCTGGCCGCCAAGGGCAAGCTCGGCGACACCAAGACCGTGACCGTCCCGCCCACCCTGGTGACCGGCGACGTGCTGCGTGAGAAGAACATCACCAGCCTGTCCCAGCTGGTCACCGCCTTCCCGAGCCTGCGCACCGACGATCTCTCCCCGGTGGAGGACGCCGCCAAGCAGTGAGTGAACGAGGATAGGGCTGGTCCGGAACCGCTGTGGCGGCCGGACCGGCCCGTCCATGTGCGGGCCGACGACGACGCAAGCCGGTGAACGGCCCGCTCTCTCGGTGACACAGCCAATCCGAAAACGATTAGTCATCCGATTCAAAGCAAATCCATCAACCAACCGACAGTAAAGAAGGCAATCCTGTGAGCACTGCAACTCAAGGTGCTCAGGACATCGCAGCGCAAGGTGGTGCCGGCAACGGTTCCACCGCTCCTGTGGTTCTTGAGATAGACAACGTCACCAAACGGTTCGGCGCTACGCAGGCGTTGAAGGGCGTGAGCTTCCGTGTCCATGCCGGCGAGATCCTGGCGCTCGTCGGTGCCAATGGCGCCGGCAAATCCACACTGATGAGCATCGTCTCCGGCTCCCTGACCCCCACCAGCGGCTCCCTCAAGGTCAACGGCAAGGAAGCGGTGCTCGGATCGGTCAAGGATGCGGCCGCCTCCGGCATCGAGACCATCACCCAGAACGTGGACGACGCGCTCATCCCGGACGCCACCGTCTGGGAGAACCTGGTGTTCCCGCAGATCGCGGACAACCGGTTCGGTGCCTTCCCCTCCGTCAAGGCCATGCGCGCCGAGGCTGAACGCATCGCCGAGGGCCGGCTTGACCTCGACCTCAACGAAACCGTGCGCTACCTGAGCACGTCGGACAAGCAGCAGGTGCTCATCGCCCGCGCGCTCGCCACCAAGCCCGTCGTCCTCATTCTCGACGAGCCCACCGCAGCGCTCGGCGTGCAGGAAAGCGAACGGTTGCATGCCGATGTCCGCCGTCTCGCCGAGCAGGGCACCGCCATCATCTTCATCTCGCACCACATGGGCGAAGTCGCGGAACTGTGCGATTCGGCCGTGGTACTGCGCGACGGCGCGGAAGTCGCCACCTTCACCAAACCGCTCGACACCACCGCCATCGTCCGCGCCATGCTTGGCGACCTCGCGGATGGTCTGCAGAACGACCTTGACGCAATCGAAGACCGGTCGCGGACCGGGGCGGACGACAATCCCCGCAAGGCCGGACGCACGGTGCTCTCCCTCAAGGGCGTCCGTTCGTTCCATGGCACCCGCGCCAACGACATCGACATCCACGAAGGCGAGGTTGTCGGCCTGACCGGCCTCATCGGCGCCGGCAAGACCGAACTCATCTCCCAGATCGTGGGCGACCGTCCGCTCATCAGCGGCACCATGACCCTTGACGGCCAGCCGTACGATCCGCACCACCCCAGCGACGCGATTCGCGCCGGCGTGGGATACGTGCCCGAGGACCGTTCCGTGCAGGGCGAGATCCCGGACTGGTCCATCCGCGAGAACCTCTCGCTGCCCGATCTGAAGCGCTACCGCCACAAGTACGGTCTGCTGAGCTTCTCCCGCGAGGAATCCGCGGCACAGCGAGTCATCGAGACGCTGGGCATCGTGGGCAAAAGCACCGACTCCATCCGGTCCCTTTCCGGCGGCAACCGTCAGAAGGTCATCGTGGGCCGGTGGGTCTCCGCCCAATCCAAGGTACTCATCTTCGACGAACCGTTCCGCGGCGTCGACATCGGCGCACGAGAGGACATCGCCCGGTTGCTCAGGAAGACCGGCACCGCACTGGTCGCCTCCAGCGATCCCGAGGAGATCCTGCAGGTGGCCGACCGGATCCTGGTCATGTCCAACGGCGTGATCACCGGACAGGTGGACCCCGCGACCACCACGGCGGACGAGCTCTCGCAGCTCATCGCGGACAAGGCGGGTATCAGCGGCCATGACGAATCGGATGCGAACGACGTGCGGAACACGCAGGACGCACAGGATGTGAAGGAAAAGGAGCCGGTGGCGTGATCGACATCAAACGAGTTATCTACAAATACGGCCTGCTGGCGCTGTTCGTGCTCATGGTGCTGTTCTTCTGGATCGCATCCCCGGCCTTCGGCACCAAGCAGAACGTGTTCGTGATCCTGCAGTCCGTGTCCGTCACCGCAATCGTGGCATTGGGCGTGACCGTATCCATGTCGGTGGATGGCTTCGATATGGCCGCAGGCTCCATCGTCTCGCTGTCGGTCATGGTCTCCACCGCCACGCAGATCTATCTGGGTCTCGGCGCGTTCCCGGCCATCGTGTTCGGCTTGGTCTCCGGCGTGCTGGTCGGCGTGCTCACCGGTGTGCTCATCGTGTTCGCCAAGATTCCGGACATGCTCGCCGCCCTCGGCTCGATGTTCGCCATCCAGGGCCTGTCGCTCATCATCACCGCCGGCAAGTCCGTCTCCAAGGGCAACGGATACAACGGCGCCCCGGCCAAGGGCGATTTCGACCCGGCGTTCCTGTGGATCGGCAGCGGTACCGTGCTCACGGTCCCGTTCTCGGTGATCCTCATGATTCTGGTGGGCGTGATCGTGGCCGTGTTCCTGGAACGTACGCGCACCGGCCGCCTGATGCGTGCCATCGGCAGCAACCGTGAGGCCGCCCGCCTCGCCGGCACGCATGTGGGTGCCTACCGCATCCTGGCCTACGCGCTCTCCGGTCTGCTCGCCGCGCTCGGTGGCATCGTGCTGGCCGCCCGCGTGGGCCGAGGCGACGTGAACGTCGGTTCCTCCTACCTGCTGGAGGCGATTTCCGCCGCGCTCATCGGCTTCGCGGTGTTCGGCGCCAACCGGCCGAACGCCTTCGGCACCGTGGTGGGCGCGCTGTTCGTGGGCGTGCTGGTCAACGGCCTGACCATGTTCAATGTGCCGTACTACACGCAGGACTTCGTCAAGGGCACCTTGCTGGTCATCGCGCTGGTGGTCAGCTTCTCCAAGATCTTCAATACGCAGCAAAGGGATAGGTAGGTAACGGTAATGACTGAACTACTCGACAACAACACGGTGATCGACTACATCGCCGCGAACCCGGAATACGCCAAGCTCATCGACGTGACCACGGCCACGGCCAAGGAGATCGGCGACGGCAACCTCAACTTGGTGTTCCTCGTCAAGGACGCCGCCGGCCGCGGACTGGTGGTCAAGCAGACGCTGCCGTACGTGCGTTCCGACCATTCCTGGAAGGTCACCGAGGACAGCATCTTCGCCGAGGCCCGCGGACTGGAGGCCGCCGACAAGTACACCGACGGGCTCTCCCCGAAGTTCTACGGCCTCGACCGCGACCGTCGACTGGTGGTCATCGAGGACCTCTCCGACTGGCAGCAGTGGCGTGAGGCGTTGGACGAAGGCAGCGTGAACCCCGGCGCGGCCGGCGATGTGGGTCGTTTCGTGGCCCGCCTGGCATACGGTACCTCGTACTTCAGCAAGGAGCCGCAGGAGGTGCAGAAGGCCGCGGCCGCCGCCATCAACCCGGAACTCGAGCAGATCACCGAGGACCTCATCTTCGAGGAGCCCTACTACGAGCACGAGCACAACGGCTGGGAGCCGGGCGCCACCGATCTGGTGCTGGGCCTGCGCGACGAGGACCTGCGCACCCAGGTGGCCAAGCTCAAGTACGAGTTCCTGACCAACGGCGAGGCACTGCTGCATGGCGACCTGCACTCCAGCTCGCTGTTCGTGCGTTCGGACAAGAACCCGGTGGCGGATGACGACACCACGTCGCCCCGCATCAAGGCCTACGATTTCGAATTCGGTTTCTACGGCCCGGTCTCGTTCGACCTGGGCATCCTGTGGGGCAACTTCCTGCTGGCCCAGGCGCGCGAACTGGCGTTGCTGGCCGACGGCCCCGACACCATCGGCGTGCGCGAAGGCAAGGACTTCACCCGCTTCGACTGGCTGCTCTCGCTGTACGAAGAGGCATGGAACGGCTTCGAGACCGAGTTCCGCCGTCTGGTGGCCGAGCGCCGCGCCGACAAGATCTTCACCGACGCATTCGTGGACGGCTGGATCGCCCGCACCCTGAAATACGCCGCCGGTTACGCCGGGGCGGAAGGCATCCGCCGCACCATCGGCTGGGCCCACCTGCCCGATTTGGAGACGCTGGAACAGGACCGCAAGACCTGGGCGTCCCGTGTGGTCATCACGGCCTCCCGTGCGCTGCTTGAGCGCTTCGAGGAGGTCGGTTCCGCGGCCGACGTGCGCCGCATCGTTGAGGAATCCATCGCAAGGAGCCAGGCATGAGCGACATCGTGACATTACGGTCCGTGGTATGGCAGGACAATGAGGGCGATGCCGAAGCCTCGCTGCGCATCATCGACCAGCGCAAGCTACCTGCGGCCCTGGAATACCGTGACCTGCGCAACGCGGACGACGTGGTGGACGCCATCCAGACGCTGTCCATTCGCGGCGCGAACTCCATCGGTGCCGCCGGCGCGTTCGGCTACGCCTTCGCCGTGCGCGACGGCCTGTCCTCGGCGGAAGCGTTTGACAAGGTATCCAACGCCCGACCCACCGCGGTGACCCTGCGCCACGGCGTACAGCGCGCCGCCGATGCGTTCGCCGCCGAAGGCGACTGGCATGCCGCCGTCGCCGCGGGTGAGCGCATCATCGAGGAGGACATCGACGAATGCCGTCGCATCGGCGAGGTCGGTGCGGCCGAGCTGGCCGACGCCCCGCGTATCCTCACGCACTGCAACACCGGCATTTTGGCCACCGCCGGCATCGGCACGGCCATCGGCGTGATCTACACCAAGCAGGCGCTGGGCCAGGAAGTCCACGTCTACTCCACCGAAACCCGTCCGCTGCGCCAGGGCCTGCGTTTGACCGCATGGGAGCTCGCCAAGAACGGCATCGACGTGACCGCTTTGGTCGACGGCGCCGCACCGGCCGCCCTGCACAACGGACTCATCGACGCGGTGATCGTGGGCGCCGACCGCATCGCGGCCAACGGCGACACGGCCAACAAGATCGGCACCTACTCACTGGCCGTCGCGGCCCACGAGAACCATATACCGTTCTACATCGCCGCACCGCTGTCCGCCGTGGACGCCTCCGCCCGCTCGGAGCAGGACATCCCGATCGAACTGCGCGGCGGTGCGGAAGTATTGGACGCTCCCGGTGTGGATCAGAGCCTGCCCACGTGGAATCCGGCGTTCGACGTGACGCCGTCCTATCTCATCACCGGCATCATCACCCCGGTGGGCGTGCTCAGGGCCCCGTACGAGGAATCGATTAAGAACGCACTGCAGCAGGTGCAGGATGAAACGCAAGGAAGCAACGACTGATGACTGACAATACGGACAACACATCCGGAACCACGTCCGGCGCCACCTTCGAGGTGGTCTACGAAATCAACGGGGACCCGGCCGATGCCCGTTCCCGTGCGGAATCGCTGGCGGTGGAACAGAGCCACGAATTCCCGCGCGCCTACGCGCCTGCCAAGGCCGACCGTTCGCTGGGACGTGTCGTCTCCGTGGAACAGGCCGGCGAATCGCGCTCGCTCGCGGTCGTCTCCTACCCGGAGGACCTCACGGCCTATGAGATCCCGCAACTGCTGGTCGTGCTGCTGGGCAACGCCTCGCTGCTGCCGGGCATCCGTCTGGTGGACGTGCGCGTCTCCGCCGAGTTCGCGCGTCGCATCGCCGGCGGCCCGAAGCTGGGCGTCGAAGGCATCCGCCGCGTGCTGGGCGTGCCGAAGCGCCCGCTGCTGGCCACCGCGCTGAAGCCGGTCGGCCTCGACACTGCGGACATCGCGCAGGAAGCCTACGACAGCGCCTTCGGCGGTGTGGACGTCATCAAGGATGACCAGGGACTAGGCAACCAGGTGTGGTCGCCGTTCGAGGAGCGTGTGCCCGCGGTGGCCCGCGCCATCGCCGATGCGAACGAGAAGACCGGACGTCACAGCGTGTACCTGCCCACGTTCAACCCGGTGGCCGGCGACTGGAAGCGTCACGTGGACATCGCCGTTTCGGCCGGGGCGGGCGGATTCCTGGTGGTGCCGGGCACACTGGGACTGGATTCGCTGCGGTACGTGCGCGACAATACGCCGGACGACTTCATCATCTACGCGCACCCGGCGTTCCTGGGCGGCTGGACCGCCGGCGCCGACCACGGCATCGCACCCGGACTGCTGTTCGGACACCTGCTGCGCTGGTTCGGTGCGGACTCGGTAATCTTCCCGAGCTTCGGTGGCCGGTTCACCCTGTCCGAAGAGGTGTGCCGCTCCATCGCCACCCAGGCCAAGGACGATTTCGCCGGCTTCAAGGGCGCGCTGCCGTCCCCCGGCGGCGGCATGACCGTCGAGCGCGTGCCCGAACTCGTCGATTTCTACGGCCTGGACACCATGTTCCTCATCGGCGGCGCACTGCACGCCACCGGCAACCTGGTCGAAGGCGCGCAACGCTTCCGCGAAGCCGCCGAGGCTTATGCTGACTGATCGGGCCGTCCGGCCGTATCGACGATAAACCGTTGGGCTCCGTTCGATTGTGGTCGAGCGGAGCCCGAATCATATGGCCAGGTATGGCGATTCCCCTGAAATCCATCGGCCTGCCTACGCTGGGAAACGGATAATCCGGCGCCGGGCATCCGGCGTTGACGCCACAACGAAGGGACCACATCATGGCACTGTTCCGCAACCTCGGCCCGTTCTCCACCACCGCCATCGGCCACGGCGAAATGCCGCTGACCATCGAGAACAACCGCGGCCACGACATCGGCATCGAGACGCTGCACGCCTCGCTGGACGCCGGCTGCCGTCACATCGACACGGCCTGGGCGTACTACACGCCGGGCGAGGAGGAGCAGACCGGCGAGAAGCTGGTCCGCGAGGCGCTCGCCACCTGGAAGGGCCCGAAGGACGAGGTCACCGTGGCCACCAAGATCGGCCTGCGCCGCACGTGGGGAGAGCACGGCGAACCGCTGTGGCCGCGCGACGGCAAGCCCGAACACCTCATCGAGTACGGCAAGCAGTCCGCCATGGCCCTCGGCGTGGATACCATCGACCTGCTCTATCTGCACCGCCACGACCCGGAAGTGCCGTACAACGAATCCATCGAGGCCCTGAAGCAGCTCGTGGACGAGGGCGTGGCCCGTGTGGCCGGCGTCTCCAACGCCTCCATCGAACAGATCGACATCGCCCGCTCCATCCTCGGCGACAAGCTCGTGGCCGTACAGAACCAGTACTCGCCGATTCATCTGGAGACCCAGGACACGCTCGACTACTGCGCCAAGCTCGGCCTGGCCTTCGTGTGCTGGAGCCCGCTCGGCGGCTACCGTCACCCCTACGACGAATCCAAGTTCGACCCGTTCCGCGAGGTGGCCGCCGCCCACCACGTGAGCTACCAGCAGGTGACGCTGGCCTGGGAGCTCGCCAAGGGCGATCACATGTTCGTGATCCCTGGCGCCCACCGCCCCGAGACCATCCTCGACTCCCTCAAGGCCGACCAGCTCGAACTCTCCCCGGAAGAGCTCGCCAAGCTCGGCTGACGGTTCGGGTTCGGTTCATAGCTGCCATCGATGCCCGGCCACGTCGGCAAACGACCTCCCGTAATTGCTGTGCTGGCGTCTTGGCTCGCGCCGGACCCAGCTGACGGTTCAGGCCGCGGTTGTTTGCCCGTTTCAGGCTGCTTCTCGCGTTACTTTTTTCGAAACAAGGCCATACTTCGTGAAAAGGTAACGTTTACTGGCACTCAGTGTTACTTTTTCACGAGATAGGGCTGTATTTCGAGAAAAAGTAACACTGACGGCAGCTCAGCGTGTCTTTTTCGCGAAGTGTGGGCTGATTTCGAAAAAAGTAACGCCAGCGGAGTGGATACAAGCACCGTCATCATCCCCATATAGGCCGGAACTCATCATCGGGTGATATCGCATCGGCCGCAAAGGAGTAGTAATGCGTAAAAAGCTGATTCTTGATTTGGACACCGGTATTGATGATGCGATGGCGATCGCGTATGCGTTGGGCAGCACGGACGAGGCGGATCTGATCGGCATCACGGCCACATACGGCAATGTCGCGGTGCCGCTCGCCGCGCGCAACGCCTTGGCGGTGCTGCACCTGTTCGGCCGCGATGACGTGCCGGTGTATCCGGGCGTGGACCATCCCATCGCGCCCGCCGTGCTGCCCGGAACCGGCCCCACGCCCCCGCAGGAACGTGCCCATGCGTACGAGGATTGGCGTGACGGCGGCCGTGGCGGCTGGCCGGTGGGCGCCGTGTGGGTTCCGTCGCCGGGTTCGGTCGCGGTGCATCATCCCAACGGCATCGGCGGCGCGGTGATCCCGGATTCGCCGCGCGCCCCGGAAGCACCCGGTTCGGCCGTCGGTTTCATCATCGATGCCGCCCGCAAGTACGGTCCTGACCTGACGATCGTGCCCACCGGCGCGATGACGACGATGGCGACCGTGTTCCGCGACGCCCCGGACCTCAAGGATTCCGGTGTGAACGTGACGCTGATGGGCGGAGCCCTGACCCTGCCCGGCAATGTGAGCCCGGCCGCGGAGGCGAACATCAGCCAGGATCCGGAGGCCGCCGACTACCTGTTTCGTTGCGGTGCGCGCACCACGATGATCGGCCTGGACATGACCCATCAGACCGCGCTGACCCGTGCGAAGGCCCATGAGTGGGCGTCGCTGGGCACAGCGGCCGGTGATTTCCTCGTCACGATGACCGATTACTACATCGATTTCTATCTCAAAAACCAGCCGGAGATCCACGGGTGCGGATTGCATGACCCGCTGGCCGTGGCAGCGGCGCTCGACCCGTCACTGGTCACGACGTTCGGGTTCAACCTGCAGGTGGATCTGGAGGGCGCGTTCCGCGGGCGGACGATCGGTGACCGGTCCCGTCTGCAGGATGCGGACAAGCACACGCAGGTCGCGCTCGGCGTGGACGTGCCCCGCTTCCTCGACCGCTTCATGACCCGCGTCACCAACGCCGCCTCAGCCGCGTGATACGGAAAGGCTGGTCCGAACGGAATCGTTCAGATCAGCCTTAAAAGCACACGCGGCGAAACGGAAAACCCGCGTCACAGCCCGGGAATCAATCCTCCGGGCGGGTCGAGCGTGAGGTACTCCTCCTCAAGGTCGATGTCTGGCACCAGCTCCTCCACGAACGGCACCAGCGCGGTCTTCTCCACCACGTCCTCGCCCTTCGCGTTCTGGCCGGTCACCACCGGTTCGACCAGGCGGATCTTCAGCAGCGATTGGGCGGGGGAGTCGAGGACATCCACCACCTTGCCCACCACCTGACCGGCGGGCAGTCCCAAGCCGTTATCCGAAGCCAGACGCGCCTCAAGCCCGATGAGATCCTTCGGATACCATTCGTCCGCCTCAAGCATCTCGTCCGGATCGTCGGCCTCGCCGTATAGCTCCACGCCGTTCAGCGCTTCGGCGGCGTTGCGGTCGTCCGTGCCCTCGAACTTCAGGATCCAACGATCTTTCATCGTGCGGGACTTCTCGATGATGTACTCGGTCTCGCCGTCGTCCTCGTACAGGACGGACCCCGGCTCGAAACGCCATTCCGGGTCGTCTGTGAAAACGCGCACGGTGACTTCGCCCTTCAGGCCCTGCGCTCGCCCGATACGAGCGACCCTCAGCAACTCGCGCTGCTGAGGGTCGTCGTGCATGTTCTGCTCTGCCATGCTGTGAATCAATCCTTGTCTTATCGACGCACGTCCATGATGTCGACGCGCACCTTGTGATCGGACAGCGCCTGGATCACGGTGCGAATCGCATTGGCGGTGCGGCCTCCGCGGCCGATGACGCGGCCGATGTCCTCCGGGTTCACGCGCACACGAAGCAGTTCGCCGCGCGCGTTCTCATGGGACTTGACCGATACATCGTCCGGAAAATCGACGATGTTCTTGATGAGGTGTTCCACAGCCTGTGCAAGCATGATTGCTAGCCTTTCGCTATCGCCGTTATGACTCAGGCCTCGGCCGGAGCTTCTTCGGCGGCATCCTCAGCCGGAGCCTCCTCAGCAGCGGCGGCAGCCTCGGCTTCAGCCTTGGCCTTGGCTTCAGCCTCGGACTTGGCGGCCTTCAGCTTCTGAGCCTGGTTCTCCACGGCCTCGATGCGGGCCTCGGCGTCCGGGCCGGCCTCAACGGTCTTCAGCGTGCCTTCGGCACCCTCAAGGCCCTTGAACTTCTGCCAGTCGCCGGTGATCTTGAGCAGGTTGAGCACGGGCTCGGACGGCTGAGCGCCGACGCCAAGCCAGTACTGAGCGCGCTCGGAATCGATCTTGATGGTCGAGGGCTGGGTGTTCGGATCGTAGGTGCCGATCTCCTCGATGACCTTGCCGTCACGCTTCTTGCGGGAATCGGCGATCACCACGCGGTAGAAGGCGTAGAACTTCTTGCCCTGTCGCTTCAGACGAATCTTGGTTGCCAAAATGGCTCTCCTTGTAAATACTAGGTTTGTGGTTTCTCGGTATGCTGTGTGGGGCACGGCTCGCCGGAACCCACGTGTCCTCGCGGCCCGGGGTGTAGAGGGCGCCACGCGCGCGCGAATAACTGGCCTATTATAGCGCGCAGCCCCGGACTGACACTCCGGTTGCGGCGTGCGATCGTCCGAGGCTGCGATTGTCTGGCCGATCGGCCGGTCGGCCGGGTCGCCGGGGCCGTTCGGCCTGGATCGATGCCGGTTGCGGCGTCACTTCACCGTCAACGTCGCGGTGAGCGCCAGATGATCGGTGTCCTTGATTTCGAACGACTTGACGCCGGACGGCTGCAGACCCGGCGTGAACAGCACGTGGTCCAGCTCGATGCGCGGCCACTTGAGCCAGCGGGGGAACGTGAGGTTCGGTCCGGCGCCCTGGGTCAGGCTCGCGTCCTTGAACCCGGCCTTGAGCAGCGCGCGGAAGCTCGGGTGATCGGTGCCGGAGTTGAGGTCTCCCATGACCACGGCGATATTGTGGTCGTCGATGGCCGAGGCGTTGGCGATGGCACGCAGGCCCAGGATGCCGGCGGACCAGTCGGCGCAGCCGCGCATCGGGGACTTCGGGTGCGCCGAGCAGAACGTCACCGTGCGGGTACGATGCGGGGAAGCATCGGGTGCGGGTTCCGGGTCATCGGATCGCGGGTCATCAAGCCTGAGCGTGACGGCCGGCACGTCGGCGGCAGGAATCGTCACCACGTTCGGCACGGCCGCGGCCGGCTCGTACCGCGAAAAGACGACGTTGTATCCGCCGTTGTCGGTGTCCTTGGCCTCGCCTGACTGGTGGTAGGGGAGAAGCTCGCCGATGCCGGCCGCGTCCAGTCGAGCCATCAGATCGTCGCTGACCTCCTGCAGGGCAAGTACGTCGATACCGCGCGTGCGAACGTTCGCCACGATGTCGTCGGCGTCGGCGCGTCCGTACCGGCAGTTCAGGGTCATGACGGCGAACTGTGCCGGCAATGTTTCACGACCTGTTTCATGCTCGCCTGATTGTGTTTCACGGGATGTTTCACGATGGGTTTCGCGGCGTTTGGCCCGCGGATCGGAGGACAGGCCCCAGTAACTGAGCCGTTGCGAGGAAGTCAGCAGCGCGTCCGCCAGCAGACAGAACAATGCGCCCCAAGCGTGCAGCCATGCGGCCACCCCGGCTCCCGCCAACAGGGGAATCCACAGGAACGGCGTCAGCGCGATCATGTACGGCAGCGGCATGCGCGCCTCAGCGCCGGCCGGCAGCGCGCACAGCGCGGCCCAGATGCAACCGATGAGCGCCACGATATAGAGGAACGTGATCATGCGATTCCTTTCACTTACGACATTGGCTCCCCTCGCTGAGGGGAGCTGTCGCTGAAAGCGACTGAGGGGAGCATCTCCCGAATTTGCGGGAGGCTCCCCTCAGTCAGCTCCGCTGACAGCTCCCCTCAGGGAGGGGAGCCAGAGCCAAGGATGCGGCTTATCGTAAAGAACCGCATCCGAAACAATCAGCGACCGAGCAGGCCGCCGAGGCCGCCGCCCAGGTTCGGGGGCAGCTCGGCGCCGCCGTCACCGCCGCCCATCAGGCCTTCCAGGCCGGCGGGCAGGGCCGGGTTCTGCGGCTTCTTGGCGAACGCGGAACCGCCGGTGGAAGCGGACGACTTGCCGGACAGACGGTCGCGCAATGCCCTCTCCTCGGCCTCGCGCTTCATCGGGTTGCCCGACTTGCCGCCCTTCTTCTTGTTCTTGCCCTTCTTCTTGCCGCCGCCCATGGCCGGGCCGCCGAAGCCGGGGATACCGCCGCCCATGCCGGCGCGGTTGGACATACGCTTCATCATCTTCGCGGCCTGCTCGAAACGCTGCAGCAGGGCGTTGACCTGCGAGACCGTCACACCGGAACCGTAGGCGATGCGGGCGCGGCGGGAGCCGTTGATAATCGACGGGTCACGACGCTCGGCCGGGGTCATCGAACGGATGATGGCCTCGGTGCGATCGATCTCCTTCTCGTCGAACTGCTCCAGCTCCTTGCGATGCTGGGCCATGCCCGGAATCATGCCGAGCAGCGACTTCATCGAGCCGAGCTTCCTGACCTGCTGCAGCTGGTCGAGGAAGTCGTCCAGGCCGAACGAGCCGTCGGAGATCTTCTCGGCGGCCTTGCGGGCCTCCTCCTCATCGAACTGCTTCTGCGCCTGCTCGATGAGCGTCATGATATCGCCCATATCGAGGATGCGGGAAGCCATGCGGTCCGGGTGGAAGACCTCGAAGTCCTTCAGGCCCTCGCCGTTGGAGGCGAACAGAATCGGCTTGCCGGTCACGCTCGCCACGGACAGGGCCGCACCGCCGCGGGCGTCGCCATCGAGCTTGGAAAGCACCACGCCGGTGAAGTCCACGCCCTCGTCGAAAGCCTTGGCGGTCTTGACGGCGTCCTGGCCGATCATCGCGTCGATCACGAACAGGATCTCGTTGGGCTGCACGGCGTCGCGGATGTCGCGGGCCTGCTTCATGAGCTCCTCGTCCACGCCTAGACGGCCGGCGGTATCGATGATCACCGTGTCGTACAGCTTCTGCTTGGCGAAGGCGATGGAATCGCGCGCCACCTTCACCGGGTCGCCGGTGGTCTGGCCCGGAGCGGCCACGGCCTCGCCGCCGTCCGACTGCACGCCCTTCTCCGGGGCGTACACCGGCACGCCGGCGCGCTCGCCGACCACTTGGAGCTGGGTCACGGCGTTCGGACGCTGCAGATCGGCCGCCACCAGCAGCGGCGTGTGACCGGCGTCCTTGAGCCAGTAGCCGAGCTTGCCGGCCAGCGTGGTCTTACCGGCACCCTGCAGACCGGCGAGCATGATGATCGTCGGCGGGTTCTTGGCGAAGTTCAGCGGACGGTCCACGCCCTGGCCGAGCACGTCGGTCAACTCCTCGTTGACGATCTTCACCACCTGCTGGGCGGGGTTGAGCGCCTGGGAGACCTCGGTGCCGAGCGCGCGCTCGCGCACCTTGCCGGTAAAGGAACGCACCACGTCGAGCGCCACATCGGCGTCGAGCAGCGCGCGGCGGATCTCACGGATGGTGCCATCGATGTCCGCCTCGGAAAGCTTGCCCTTGCTCTTCAGATGCTTGAACGCATTCGAGAGCCTGTCAGTCAAAGAAGAAAATGCTGCCATAATGGGCAACAGTCTAGCCGCCACGCGGGAAATCGCGGGTTCGGCAGCGGCCGGCCTCGCGGGCCCTCAGCCCGCGGCGCAATCCCGTCCGCCGATCGAGCGTTTCCGGTACCATGGAATGGCAATAAATCCAGTGTTTTTTGGAATGCTTATGCTGTTTTGAAAATCCTTGGACACCACCCTATACGCAGACTGCCGTGCGCCCTCGCGAATCGAGCCAACGGGTCGGAGAAACCGTGAGCCAGTGAAGTAGCGGGCCAACGCAGACATGCCGTGCAATAAGGAAGGCCCGCCTATGCCACAACATAAAACCATCGAACGCAAAGCCCTGATCGTCGGCATCGTCGTCAACGTGATTCAGGTCGCGGCCGGTATGGCCGTGTTCTTCATGACCGGTCTCAAGGCCATGTTCCTCGATTTCTCCTTCACCGCCATATCCGTGCTCTCCGGGCTGGTGGCGGTGTACCTGTCCACCCGAACCGTGCGTACCACCGAACGGTTCCCCAACGGCCTGTTCGCGCTCGAACCGATCTACGCGATCTGCAAGGCCATCTTCACCATGTCCCTGCTGGTGTATTCGCTGATCGACGTCTGCCAAGTGGCCTACGACTACTTCGTGCTCGGGGACGGCGAACGCATCGTCACCGGACCGGTGGTGATCTACGAGGTCCTGACCGTGGCCATCTGCTTCGGCCTGTACGTCTACTACCGCCGCGAGAACCGGGCGATCCGCAACGCCAGCACCATGCTCACCGCCGAATGCAAGAGCACGCTGGTGGACGGCGCGATGTCGTTCGGCATCGGCGCGGTGGCCGTGTTCCTCATGCTGCTGCCCGCCGACGGCCCGCTGGACTTCCTGCACTACACCGGCGACTTCTTCATCACCGTGGCACTGGTGGCGTTCACCATCAAGGAGCCGTTCGGCGTGCTCAAGGACGCCTTCATCGAACTGGTCGGCGGCGTGCATGACGACGACGAGACCAACGCCTTCGTGGAGGCGGAAGCCCAGCACCATCTGCCGGACAACACCGAATACGAGCAGACGTTGATCTTCAAGACCGGCATGAACTACACGGTGGACGTGTATCTGGCCGGCACCGGAGAAACCATCGACGTGGCCAACCTCATCGAATGCAAGCGTTCGCTGGAACAGGCGCTCAAGAAACGCCTGCACATCGTGGACGTCGACTTCGTGTTCGACTGATTCGGCTCCCAGCAGCGCAGAAACGCAGAATGGCTCCGTAGGTAATCCTGCGGAGCCATTCCTGTAATCAGTCGATCAGCGATCGGACAATCAGCCGGAAACCGGTAGGCTCTGTTAAACCAAGATTGACATGTCCATGTCTGGCTACCCCTCAGTCGGCTTCGCCGCCAGCTCCCCTGACAAGGGGAGCCAAGAATAGGGGGACATGTCAATCTTGGTTTAACAGAGCCAACCGGTATTACTTCAGGGACCAGGTCGACCCCTGCGGGCCGTCCTCGATGGCGATGCCGGCCTCACCCAAAGCATCGCGGATCGCGTCGGCCTTGGCGAAGTCCTTGGCCTTGCGGGCCTCCTGGCGTGCCTTGAGCTGCTCGGCGATAAGCGCCTCCAGCGCGGAGTGCTCGGGGGAATCGCCGTCGGCCGCGGCGCCACCGGCGGCACCGGCGGAGACCCACGGCTCGGCCAGCGGGTCGAGGCCCAACGTATCGAGCATGGCGCGCACGGCCAGCAGGGAGTCGCGTACCTCGGCGCGGGCCGTCTCGGTGTCCGCGCGGTCGGAAAGCTTGGAAAGCAGGGTGTTGCCGGAGCGAATCGCGGTGAAGATCGCGGCGGTGGCGCCGGACACGTTGATGTCGTCGTTCATCGCGGTCACGAAATCGGCGGGCAGGTCATCGGCGGACACGGCGGCCACCTCCTCGCGGGAGAGCTGGTCCTCAAGCACCACGCCGGCGCGCTCGATGAAGTTCGCGATGCGCTCGTAGGCGGCCTGCGCCTCCACCAGCGCCTGATCGGACCACTCCAGCATCGAACGGTACTGCACGGAACCGAGGGCGTATCGCACCACCCACGCGGAATGCTCGGCCAGCACGGACGGCACGGACAGGCCGGTGCCCAGCGACTTCGACATCTTCTCGCCCTTGGCGGTGACCCACGCGGAATGCATCCAGCGGGCTGCCGATTCGTAGCCGGCGGCGCGCGTCTGCGCCATCTCGTTCTCGTGATGCGGGAAGCGCAGGTCGAGGCCGCCGCCGTGGATGTCGAAGCCGTCCTTCAGATAACGGTGGGACATGGCGGAGCACTCGATATGCCAGCCCGGACGGCCGACGCCGAACGGCGTGGACCAGCGGGCGTCCTCGGGGTCGGTGTCTTTCGGGGCCTTCCACAGCGCGAAATCACGCGGATCGTGCTTGTCGGGGGATGCGTCGGCCGGATCGACCGGGTTGTACTTGTCATCGCCGGCGGCGTCCACGGACGGGCCCATACGGTCGGCGACGGCCGCGGCCTCGTCCACCTCGGTGGTCTGCTTCTGATGGGTCAGTTCGCCGTAATGCGGCCAGGAGGCCACGTCGAAGTACACGTTGCCGGTGGGCTTGCCGTCCTCGTCCACCACCACATAGCCGTGGCCGTTGTCCAGGATGCGCTGGATGAGGTCGATCATGTCGGACATGTGGCCGGTGGCGCGCGGCTCCACGGTGGGCGGCAGCACGCCGAGCGTGTTGTACGCCTCGGTGAACTCGCGCTCGTAGTAGTAGGCGCGGGCCCACCACTGCTGTCCGGCCGCGGCGGCCTTGTCGAGGATCTTGTCGTCGATGTCGGTCACGTTGCGCACGAACGTCACCTGATAGCCGAGCTTCAGGAACCAGCGGCGCACGATGTCGAACGCCACGGCCGCGCGGATGTGGCCGATGTGCGGGGACGACTGCACGGTGGCGCCACACACGTAGATGCCCACCTTGCCGGGCTTGATCGGCGTGAAATGGCTGACCTGATGCGAGGCCGTGTCATACAGGCTCAGGCCTTCGGCGGCCTTGGCCACATGCACCGGCGTCAGGCTCGACGGCATGACGGAAATGTTGAAATCCTGCGGTTCTTGGCTGTTTCCCATAGGCACCAAGCCTAAGGTCCGAGCCAGACATGGGCAAGGGAGAAACCGGTGTGCGAACCGATTGCGGCACGTGCGCGATGACGCCGTTGGGCGGACGTTCGTTCGCTGCCGGTTCGTCGCCGGTGCCTTGCCGGTTCTTTGCCGATGGCCCCCGGACACGGCCGTTTCTTAACACGGTTAACACGGGAGGGGCCCGTTCGTGCCACAATGGAGACATGGCCACACCACAAGTGCTCATTCTGCAACATGTCCCGTGGGAACGTCCGGGGCGCATCCTGTCCAGTCTAGAGGATCTCGGACTGGAGACGGTGACGATGAACATCACCGACAAGAAGAAGCCCGACCTTCCCGACTTCGGCGAACTGGCAGGCGTGGTGATCATGGGCGGTCCGATGGGCGCGCTCGATTACGACAAATATCCCGGCCTGAAAACCGAGGCCAAGCTGGCCCGCGCGGCCGTGGCGTCCGGCAAGCCGCTGCTCGGCGTGTGCCTGGGCCATCAGATCATCGCGACGGCCCTGGGCGCGCAGCTGCGCAAAGGCGAGGAGCCGGAGATCGGGTTCGCGCCGATCAAGCGCATGGACCGTCATGATTTCTTCTCCATGTGGGACAAGCAGGTCAACGTGCTGCACTGGCATAACGACGTGGTCGGGCTGCCGGAGGGCGCGCAGCTGCTGGCACGTTCCGGACTGACCAAGGTGCAGGCGTTCCGCATCGGCCCGGCACTGGGCATGCAGTTCCATCTTGAGGTGTGCAAGTCGCTGCTGGACGAATGGCTTGAGGAGCCGAGCATGGTCAAGGACCTGAAGGCCGCCGGCGGCTCCAAGTCCGCGCTGCGCGAGGCCTTCGAGCAGTACGACCCGCTGCTGCAGCCGCTGGCCGAGCAGGTGTTCTCCGGGTTCGCCGCCCGCTGCAACTCCTACGCCCAGACGTTGGAGAAGTAGCGTAAGTCCCCATGATGTAGTGATTGGCTCATGGTGTAGGGAACGGCCCATGATGTAGGGCCGTAAAATGGCGGAATTCCGCGGATGGTAAAATTATTCTCCCTACATCATGGGGAATTCCCTACACCATGTGCGCAAAGTGGCCGCAATATAGCAGTGATGGGCAAGCGTGCCGCTACATTGGTGAATCATGCCGACTTACGATATTGGACTGGAACACGTTTCGCTTGCCTTCGCCACCAAAACCATCTTCACCGACGTCACGCAGGGTGTGTTCGAGGGCGACCGCATCGGCATCGTCGGCCGTAACGGCGACGGCAAATCCACGCTGCTGCACCTGTTCCGCGGCACCCAGGAACCGGATTCCGGCCGTGTGACCAAGCGCGGCGGCCTCACCTTCGGCATGCTCGACCAGCGTGACCCGCTCGACGACAACGCCACGATCCGCGAGGCCGCACTGGAGGGGCGCGCGGACTACGAATGGGCGTCCGACAACACCTCCCGCGAGATCGTGGAGGCGCTGCTCGGCGGCATGAGCCTCGACGCCAAGGTCGGCTCCCTGTCCGGCGGTCAGCGCCGTCGCGCCGATCTGGCCCGCCTGCTGCTCAAGGACTGGGACATCCTCGCGCTCGACGAGCCCACCAACCACCTCGACGTGGTCACCATCCACTGGCTCGCCGAACACCTCAAGAACCGCTGGTCCAAGGGTCAGGGCGCGCTGCTGCTCGTCACCCACGACCGCTGGTTCCTGGACGAGGTGTGCGAGTCGATGTGGGAGATCCACGACGGCGTCATCGAACCGTTCGAAGGCGGCTATTCCGCATACATGCTCCAGCGCGTCGAACGCGACCGTCAGGCCGACGTGCGCGAGACCAAGCGCCGCAATCTGGCCCGCAAGGAGCTCGCCTGGCTCTCACGCGGCGCCCGCGCCCGCTCCACCAAGCAGAAGTTCCACGTCAAGGCCGCGCGCGAGCTCATCGCCGACGTGCCGCCGATGCGCAACACCTTGGAACTGAAGCAGATGGCCACCTCCCGACTCGGCAAGCAGGTGGTCGACCTCATCGACGTGACGCAGATCTTCGAACACACGCAAGGCACGGTCGCCGACATCGACCCGGACGTGGCGGCGCTCGCCGACTCCGCCTCCCGCGTGGACGTGGTCAACGCCATGTACGCCGAACCGCAGCTGCACGGTTCCGTGGAGGTGGCGGTCACCGACATGACCGACCCGCGATTAGTGGACGCCGGCGTGCCCGAGGCCGTGGCGGCCGCCGAGGAGGCGCGCGCGAAGGCTGAGGCCGAAGGCGGTGCTTCAGCGCTCGCCGACGACCGTGAGGTGCGGCGCATGAACACCGGCGGCGAGACCATCGGCGGACCGGCTGCGGGCGACGCGGCCGGCGCCGACGAGACGGGCACGGGCGCCACGTCCGCCGCCCGCAAGATCACGGTGTCCGGCCGCGAGATCCTGGACGACGTGACCTGGCTGATCGGTCCCGGCGACCGTTTCGGCATCGTCGGCGCGAACGGCGCCGGCAAGTCCACGCTGCTCAAGCTCATCGACGGCACGCTCACGCCCACCGCGGGCCACGTGAACATCGGCAAGACCGTGAAGTTCGCCGTGCTCTCGCAGCGTCTCGACGAACTGGAGAAGCTGGGCCAGTACAAGATCAAGGAAGTGCTCTCCCGTTACAAGCCGAGCTACATCGTGGACGGCAAGGAGGTCACCCCCGGCCAGCTCATGGAGCGTCTCGGCTTCGAGTCCGCGCAGCTCATGACACCGATCCGCGACCTGTCCGGCGGCCAGAAGCGCCGCATGCAGCTGCTGCTCATCCTGCTCGACGAGCCGAATGTGCTCATCATGGACGAGCCCGGCAACGATCTGGACACTGACATGCTCGCCGTGATGGAGGATCTGCTGGATACTTGGCCCGGTACGTTGATCGTGGTGTCCCACGACCGCTACCTGCTCGAGCGTGTGACCGACCAGCAGTTCGCGCTGCTCGGCGGCAAGGTGCGCCACCTGCCCGGCGGCGTGCAGGACTATCTCGATATGGTCGAGGACATCAAGAACGGCAAGGGATTGCCGGCCGACAATCCCGGCTTCGCGGGTACGGGCGGCAGCTCGTCCAGGAAGGGCGCCAAGGGTGCGGCCGCGCAGGCTCAGGGCACCGCAAACGGTTCGGGTTCCGGCGCCCAGGCTTCGGGCGATGCCAAGTCCGGTGGCGATGCTGGCGCCGCTGCCGGTGCCGCCGAGCCGAAGCTCACCGGCAAGGCCTTCCACGAGGCGTCCAAGCGCGTCAAGGCCATCGAACGCAAGCTCGCCAAGCTCGAGGAGCAGAAGAGCGACATCGAAGCGCAGATGGCCGCGCACGACCCGGCCGATTACGAGGGCCTCAACAAGCTCAACGAGCAATTGAACGCCATCACCGCCGAAAACGACGACCTCGAAGCCGAATGGCTCGACCTGTCCGAGCAGCTGGGATAGGCAAACGTCCTTGAGCCATGGCTCTGCTTGGCCCAGCTCGGTGCGGGCTCGGAGGACGTCTCTCTTTTTCCCCAATCGGCTCTGCCGTCAGTTTCCCCATGACGGGGAGCGGGGCGGAAGCCCAGCTGCGACCTCGGCCGGACAGAGCGATTACTGTTGCCGGGCGAAGTCCTGCAGCATCTCCAGTGACGTGAGCCCCTGGTCTATGGCGGCGTAGGCCAGGCCGATGATTCCGGTTTGGGCCTCGTCGTTGCAGGACTCGATGCGCAAGGATTTGGTGGCCAGCGGTTGCACGCGGGCCCACACGCGCTCGCGGATGCCGTTGAGCAGCAGCTCGCCGCAATGCGAAAGCTCGCCGCCGACGACGATGCATGAGGGATTGAGCATATTGACGCATGCGGAGATCACATCGCCGATGAGTCGTCCCGCCTGACGGATGAGCTGCACGGTTTCGATATCGCCGTGAGTGGCAAGCTCCACCACCTCATCCAAGGTGTGCACGGGTTTGCCTTGGGCTTGCAGAGCCGACAGAATGGCCCATCCGCCAGCGGTGGCCTCCACGCACCCGGTATTGCCGCAACGGCAGAGACTGTGCTCTCCGATACTGCCGAAGACGTGGATATGCCCGATGTCTCCCGCCGCGCCAAACGCGCCATGCATGATGGAGCCAGAGGAGATGATGCCAGCGCCAAGTCCCATGCCGGCATGCACATAGAGAAGATGGGGAACGATGTGCTCTCCATCGGCGGCCAGCTGATATGCCTTGCATAGTGCGCGGGCGTTGGCGTCGTTCTCGATGAAGGCCGGTATATGGTATCGGTCGGCGAAGAACTCGCGCAGATGATGGTTCTCCCAGTGCTGCATGACCGGAGCCTGGATGATGTTGCCGGTGACCGTTTCGACTCGCGTGGTCACGGCCACGGATACCGCGAACAGTCGGGGCGTTGCGGTTGCCGTGATGCCTTCGTCTGTCGTGGCTGGGTCGTTGACGGTTACGGGGACCTCGTCGTTGCCTATGACGGCGCCGGTGTCGGTCCGGCTGGCGAGCTTCCCGGTCAACATGGCGTCGGCTGCCCCGCAGATCATATCCAGGGTCTCGTCCGGTTCGTTCTCCGCACCGGCGCTGACGGTCCGGACCAGTACAGGCCGTCCGGCCAGATCGCACAGGGCGATTGTGGTGGCCGTGGTGGCGATGTCGATGGCGAGGATGTGCGCACAGGAGGGGCTGAAGGCGAATCCCTGTGCCGGTCGTCCGCCGGTCGGGCTGGGCATGGTCAGTGGTTGCGCGATGCCGATGGCGGTGAGCTCGTCGATGCGCTTGTTCACTGTCGGACGCGCCCAACCGGTTGCGGTACCGATTTCACTGCGCGTCATCGGACCGTGCTCTCGCAAGTGTGTGAGTAACTCGACAGTGCCGGCGCTGATATCGATATTCTCCACTGACTTATCCATAGCTGTTAGCATACAACATCGACATATTTGACAAATTCTTTACAATTACTTCCTTACTTTTGTATAGTAATATACAAAACAATGGTATAGTTATGTATTGCAAGGAGAAAACGGATGGCGGTGAAGCGTTCGGCTACTCCACTCGTTGGAAACACCGGTGGCGGAAAACCAATGAGGCCAGCGTAACTACAACAGAACATATTCCGAGGAAGGAAACGACAATGGCGGTCAACATCGCAAATCTCGAAGAGGCCAAAGCTCGTGTCAAGGAGCTGCTCGAATCCCATGAACGTGTGATTCTCGGCATTGTGGGTGCTCCCGGTGCCGGCAAATCCACGTTGGCGCAGCTGCTGGCCGAGGCGTTCGCCGAAGGTGTGCCGGGCGTCGTTGCCGAGCCGGTGGATCACTTTGCCGCTTGGGTGCCGATGGACGGTTATCATCTGGCGGATGTGGAATTAAAGCGTTTGGGACGTCTGCAGCGCAAGGGTGCCATCGACACCTTCGACGCACGTGGCTACCGCTCGCTGCTGCAGCGCATTCATCAGGGCGAAGATGGCGTAATCTACGCTCCGATGTTCGAACGCGACCTCGAGCAGCCGCTGGCCGGTGCTATCCCGGTGTTCCCGTGGACACGTTTCGTGGTGACCGAAGGCAATTACCTGCTGGACGAGGCTGATGCGTGGGCGGATGTGCGCGCCGCCATGACCGAGGTGTGGTACGTCGATGTTGACGATGACCTGCGTCGCGAACGTCTGGTCGAGCGTCACATCAAGTTCGGCAAGGCGCCGGAGCAGGCCCGCAAGTGGGTCATGGAGGTCGACGAGGTGAACGCGCGCCGCATCGCCTCATGCCGTGACCGCGCCGACGTCGCCGTCGAGCTGCCGCCGCTGGCTCTTTGACTCCGCGATCATCCATGCTAACTTCGCTAAACGTACGCTGATTGCTCGCTGGCGTACTGCTAATGAAGTGTTACTTTCCCGCCGAAAACGTGCGCTGGACTTCCGTCGGCGTATGTTTCCGGCGGTTCTCTATCGCTTTGTATGCTCCGCATGCTCCCAGGGATTGATGAGCTTCACTCCGGTGCCTTCGAAATCCTTGGTGTTTCGGGTCGCCACGGCTGCGCCGTGAGCACGCGCGATGGCTGCAATCATGGCATCCTGTATGCTAATGGGTCTGCCCATGTGCTCGCGTGTGGCGCGGATTTCGGCATAACCAATCGCTGATGCGGCATCGAATGAGAGGATTCGATCCCCCAACATGAGTAATTGGAAATCTATAAGTCGGGAAAGATCGTTTCGTTTTCTGCCTGCCGGCATGCGACGGATGCCAGCGAATAATTCGGCGACCGTTATGGCGGTGGTGCTGAGATTCTCCATTGTCTGGTTCCTGTACCAGTCCGCAACATGAGTGTCTGGATTGCGAAGAACGGCCTCGCTGATGACGTTAGTGTCTAGAATAATCATGATTATCCAAAGGTGACTGTCGGGCGTTCGTCACTGATGGTTCGCTCTGGTGGCTGGAACTCGCCTTCGGCCAATCCCTCGATGTTGTTCTCTTCCATGAATTTCCTCAGGCTGTCGTAAAAGTTTGAGGTTTCCATGTCGTGGCGCACGATTCTTCCTGCGGTGAAGTCCTCGATGAGGGAACGAGCTTCAGCCTCGGCCGAGCGATTGTTGCGCTTTGCTATGTCCTTGAATTTCTCGATGGTGTCGTCGTCGAGTTTCCGGATGGTCATAGTACCCATAACGAATCCTCTCCTTTGCGATTCACTGTCTCATGCTGTCAAAATGCTAGCATGTAGTGCATGCATTATGCAAGCATGTAGAGAATAGAAGAAAGCCTCGCTTGATGTCCGCCGAGTTCTTGCCGGCGGACATCAAGCGAGGCTTTCCCCTTCCTTATGATTCAGTGAATCAGCGACCGGTGACTTCGGAGCCGACGACCTTTTCCGAAAGGGCGCGCGGGCCGCGGGTCACGGCCACGGCGCCGGAACGCACCAGCTCGATGACGCCGTAGTGCTCCAGAAGGCCCAGCAGCGCGTCGATCTTGCCCTCGGCGCCGGTGGCCTCGATGGTCAGCGACTCCGGGTTCACGTCCACCACGCGCACGCGGAACAGACGCACGATCTCGAGCACGTCGGAACGGTTGGACTGGTTGGTCGCCACCTTGATGAGCACCAGTTCGCGCTCCACGGTGGAATTCGGGTCCAGCTCCACGATCTTCAGCACGTGCAGCAGCTTGTTGAGCTGCTTGATGATCTGCTCCAGCGGCACGGCCTCCACATCGGCGGTCACGGTAACGCGGGAGATGTCCGGACGCTCGGTGGGGGAGACGGACAGCGAATTGATGTTGAACGCGCGACGGGCGAACAGACCGGCGATACGGGCCAGCACGCCGGGGCGGTTCTCCACCAGGACGGAGAGCGTGTGACGCTCGGAACCCGGCTGGGATGCAGGATACATAGCCATGATTATTCCCTTTCCTCGCTATCCTCAGTGCTCGTCCGCGGCGTTGTCGATGACGGCCGGATCGCCGACCGGCTCGGTGCCGGGAGCCGGCGCGCCGCCCATCAGCGGCTTGATGCCGGGCATGTACGTCACCTCGTCGTTCGAGGCGCCCGCGGCGACCATCGGCCACACCATCGCGTCCTTCCACACGCGGAAGTCGATGAGCACCGGGCGGTCGTTGATCTCGTTCGCCTGCTTGATGGCGTCGATCGCCTCCTCCTCGGTGAACGCGCGGATGCCCACGCAGCCGTACGCCTCGGCCAGCTTGATGAAGTCGGGCACCTCCAGCGGAGCCTCGCCGGCGGCCAGCTGGGACTCGCCCTCGGTGCCGTGGGCCTCGCCGTCCTTGAGGTTGGTCTGCGAATAGTGGTTCTGGTAGAACAGCGTCTGCCACTGGCGCACCATGCCGTACACGGAGTTGTTGAGAATCGCGATCTTCACCGGGGCATGATCCAGGAACGCGGCGGCCAGCTCCTCGGAGGTCATCTGGAAGGAACCGTCGCCGTCGATGAGCCACACCGGCTTCTTGCCGTCGAACTCGCGGGCGGAGCCCACGGACGCGCCGATGGCGGCGGGCAGGCCGTAGCCCATCGTGCCCAGACCGCCGGAGGAAAGCCAGGAGTGCTGGTTCTTGAAGTCGATGAACTGCGAGGCCCACATCTGGTGCTGTCCCACGCCGGTGACCCAGATGGTGTCCGGGTCGGCGAGCTCGGAGAGCTTCTTGATGACCCACTGCGGGGCCAGCGAGCCGTCGGTCGGCTCATCCCAGGTCATCGGGTACTGCTCGCGCCAGCCGTTGATGGCATCCCACCACGGCTTGAGGTTCGGCTTGCCCTGGATGGCCTGCGTGCGCTCGATCTCGGGGATGAGATCGTCCAGCACGGTGGCCACGTCGCCCACGATCGGCACGTCCGGCTGACGGTTCTTGCCGATCTCGGCCGGGTCGATGTCGATGTGGATCACGCGGGCCGTGGGGGCGAAGGCGTCCAGTTTGCCGGTGACGCGGTCGTCGAAGCGGGCGCCGATGGCCACCAGCAGGTCGGCGCGCTGCACGGCGCCGGTGGCCGCGATCGTGCCGTGCATGCCGAGCATGCCAAGGTTCTTCGGATCGCTGTCCGGCACGATGCCTCGGGCCGGCAGGGTGGTCACGATCGGGGCGCCGGTCAGGTCGGCCAGGGCCTTGACCTGCGCGCCGGCGTTGGAGCGGGCCGCGCCGCCGCCCACGTAGAGCACCGGGCGGTAGGACTTGGAGAACAGCTTGGCGGCGTCGGAAAGCACGCGGCCGTGCGCCTTGGTGGTGGGGTTGTAGCCGGGCAGGATCATGCGCTGCGGCCAGGAGTAGTACATCTCGCCGGTCTGGGCGGTCTTGGTCAGGTCCACCACCACTGGGCCGGGGCGGCCGGTGCGGGCGATGTAGTACGCCTCGGAGAGCACGCGCGGGATGTCCTGCGCGCGGGTCACGAGGAAGGAGTGCTTGGAGACCGGGTAGGTGATGCCCACGATGTCCGCCTCCTGGAAGGCGTCGGTGCCGATGGCGTTGACGCCCACCTGGCCGGTGATGACGACCATCGGCACGGAGTCCATGTTCGCGTCCGCGATGGCGGTGACCACGTTGGTGGCGCCCGGGCCGGAGGTCACGATGCACACGCCCACCTTGCCGGTGGCCAGCGCGTAGCCCTCGGCGGCGTGTCCTGCGGCCTGCTCGTGGCGCATGAGCACGAAGCGGAACTTGGTGTCCTCGTTGATCTGGTGGTAGACGGGCAGGATGGCGCCGCCGGGGATGCCGAAGACGTCCTCAACGCCCAGGTCTTCCAGCGAACGGACCAGCGCCTGTGCGCCGGTCATCTTCTCGCCGTCGATGATGGTCTGCTTGTCGGTGGCCGCATAGGTCTTCGGCACGCCGCTGAATGCCTGCAAGGGCGTAGGTAAAGCCATGATTCCTCTCACCTTGTTATCGATGCGCGCGAGAGCCCGCCCGGCCTGGGATGAAGGTCGGTCTGTCTCGTCCGTGATTCCGACCGCGTCTGCTGGGACTTGTGGCCCCGACGCGGTCTGTCGCTCGTGTGTTCTCAAGTCTATTCGTTCGTCAGACAGCGGGGCCCGGCGTGCTCAGTGGGCAGACACCGGCACGTGCGTGCCGTCCGCAATACAGACATGGCACCGGTGCAATCGGTTGCATCGGTGCCATGTCATGCGTGTTCGTCAACTCCGTCAGCGGGCGTCCTTGCGCTGGTCCAGCGTCTTCCAGCCGGCCTCGGCGGCGGCCAGCTGCGCCTTGCGCTTGCTGGAACCCTTGCCCACGCCGATGACTTCCTTATAGGTCTCGCCGCCGGTCTTGTCGGTCAGGACCAGCGTGGCCTTGGCGGTGAAGATCTGCGCGTATTCGGGGCCGGAGACCTCCATGCGGTAGATCGGGTCCGGCAGCCCCATGTTGTGCGCCTTGACGGTCAGCGAGGTCTTCCAGTCGAGCGCCGGGCCTTCGGTGGCCACTTCGGCGAGCGTGTCGTCGATGAGACGGTGGACCACCTTGCGGGCCTCGTCGATGCCGTGCTCCAGGAAGGTGGCGCCGATGAGCGACTCCACGATGTCGCACAGGATGGAGTTCTTCTCCGCGCCGCCCTGCTCGGCTTCGCCGTGGCCCAGCAGGATGTAGGGGCCCACCTTGAGCTTGGTCTTGGCGATGGCGCTCAGCGCGTCTTCCGAGACGGCCTTGGCACGCATCTTGGCGAGCTGGCCCTCGGTCATGTCCGGGTGGATGGTGAACAGCGTTTCGGTGGAGACCAGCTCCAGCACCGCGTCTCCCAGGAACTCCAGTCGCTCGTAGTTGGGCACGCCGGGGTGCTCGTGCGAGAAGGAGCGGTGGGTGAGCGCCTGAACCAGCAGGTCCGGGCTGATGGTGGTGCCCAGGGCCTCAAGCAGTTCGTTGGCGGGTTGCGGTTGCTGTTCGGTGTCTTCGGTCATGGTGATGGGTCATCCTCCGGGTGGGATGGTGGGATGTGATGTGTGGGTGGTTGGTTACGCGAAGGCCCCGCCACCCGTCGATGGCAGGGCCTTCATTATGCCGTTATCTCAGGGCTCACTTGGTGTGGGCCGGCTGGATGGCGGAGCGGTAGGTGCGGCCGCGGAAGGAACCGCAGCTCGGGCAGGCCATGTGCGGCAGGGCCGGGGCGCCGCAGTTCGGGCAGCTCACGGTCTTAGCAGCGGTGGCCTTCCAGTTCGCGCGACGCGAGTGCGTGTTGGCGCGCGAGGTCTTGTACTTAGGCAGTGCCATTTTCAGTATCCTCTATTTCGTTCGAACAATTGAGCTTAAGCGTCCGTTATCTTAGCGCGGGGCTCGTACAAAGTCCAAACCGGCGGTGTCACTGTCAGGCTCATCGCCCGGCGTCACCGCGTCACTCGCCCTGCTCGGCCTCCAGCTGGGCCTTGAGCGCGGCCAAGCCTGCGAAGCGGATGTCGGTGGTCTCGTGGTGATGGTCGGGCTCCTCGTTCAGGTCCACGCCGCACTGCGAGCACAGGCCCTTGCAGTCAGGACGGCACAGCGGCTGCAACGGCAGCGATTCGACCAGCGTGTCGCGCAGCATGGCCTCGATGTCCGCGAACGCGCCGCGCTCCAGCAGCGGATAGGTGTCCTCGGACTCGTCCTCGCCGGCGATGATGTCCACTTCCTCGTCGCGCTTGCCCTGCTTGCCGTGGGCATCGTTGGCGGGCGATTCATAGGGGAAGAAGACGGTGACGTTCACCGTCCAGTCCTTGTCGATGGGCTTGAGGCACCGGGTGCACTCGCTCTTGAACGGTGCGGTCACGCGGCCCGTGAAGATCAGGCCGTCCACGATGGAGTCGAACGAGCCGCTCACGTGGACGGGCTCGCCCTCCTTGATGCCCACGATGTCATCGCCGATGCCGGCGGGTGCCGGGAAGTCGGCGTCGACCGGCTTGGACTGACCGGCGCGGGAGGCGACCTGCGCCACCGGAATCGCCCACGGGGAATCCTCAACTCGTGCCATGGTTCTGTTGCCTTTCGTGAAGTGATTGTGCGCACGTCATCTTGACGCGCGCGTGTCTGTATTCGATGTTCGTGCGGTTTCCATACGGCTCCCGCGTGAGTGCCGTGATTGCGGTGATCGCAGGCCTGGGCGCTACCGCCGGCCCTCGGTCGTCACTGCGTGGCCGTCACTGCGCCTCGGGGTAGTCGTTGAGCGTCAGGTTCGGCATCTTCTCTCCGGCGGCGCGCTGGCGCTCTTCCAGCACGTTGAGGCCGGCGTGCACGTCCTGGGTGAGCTTGCCGAGCTGCTGGGACAGGCCCTCCATCACGGTGGTGCAGTACTGGTCCGCGCCGCGCGTGAGATGGTCCGCCTTGGCCTGTGCGGTCTCCAGGATCGTGCGCGCCTTCTGGCGGGCCAGTTCGGTCACGTTCTCCTGGCCGGCCAGGAACTGGGCCTGCTCGTTGGCGTCCTTGATCATGTCCGCGGCGCGGCTCTGGGCGGAGGCCACGATGGCGCTGGACTGGCTCTGGGCCGATTCCAGCCGGCGTTCGGCCTCGCGCATCAGGGCGGAGGCGCGCTCCAGCTGCACCGGCAGCATTTTCTTGAGCTCGGAGAGACGGTCGGTGAACTCGTCGCGATCCACCTTGACCATGCCGGGGGTGAAGATGGACGACTTCGCCTCCTCCAGGGAGGCCTCCATCTCGTCGATGATGTCGTAGACAGTGGTGAATTCCTCGCGGCTCTGGTCATCGGGGTCGGCTCCCACGCCCTCGCGCAGGTCCGGCATCGCGTCCATGAAGGCGGGGCGGCTGCCTGCGGCGTTGGCCGCGTTGGCGTTCGCGGCGGCCTCGGCGCGGGCCTTGAGCTGGGCGGGCGTGGGCTGCAGCGGGCCGTCGGGCATGGCCTGGGCGGCTTCGGTGGGACCGGGCTCGCGCAGGTCCGGCATCTGCGGCATGGCGGCCTGCTGGCGGGCTACGGGAGCCGGGGCGTCAGGCGTGACGGGGGCCTGCGGCTGCGCGCCGGTCGGGGCGTCCACCGGGTCGGCCGGCGGTGTGGGAATCGAATTGGTGCTCGGCGACTGGCCGTCGTCGTTCTGGTTCCGGCCGGTCAGATCGACGTAGCCGGTGGGGTGATCATCGTTCATATTCAGTCCTTCCGCGTACGTTCCTGGGCCAGGGCCTCGGCGAGCATCGGGACCACGCAATCGGGCACCATGCCGGTCACGTCGCCGCCGTGGCGGGCCACGTCCTTGACTATGGAACTGGAGATGTGTTCAAGAATCGGGTCGGCCGGCAGGAACAGGGTCTCGATGCCGGCGAGCTTGCGGTTGACCAGGGCCATGCCGAGCTCGGCCTCGTAGTCGCCGTTCTGGCGCAGGCCCTTGACGATGACGCTGGCGCCGACCTTCTTGCAGTAGTCGGTGATCAGTCCATCCGTGGAGGAGACCGTGATGTTGGTGCATCCGGCCTTGTCCAGGGCGCGACGGATCACCTCCACGCGCGTCGATTCGGAAAACATCGGTGTTTTCGCGGCGTTGACGGCCACCACCACGTGGACCTCGTCAAAGAACCGCGCCGAGCGCTCGATTACATCCAAGTGTCCGGCGGTCACGGGGTCGTACGAGCCGGGGCATACTGCGATAGTCATGCCTTATAGCCTACCGCGACTGGTGTGCTTCGGCGCCGCCGGTGACGTGGGGAATCTATGATGGTAGGCGGACTTGCTGCCGAATATGAAGGAAAGTGGTGCGACGATGATGTTCGTTGATGATGCCGAGCCGTTGAGGAACCCCGATCAGGGAGCCGGTACGTCGGTGCTGGAGCGCCCGCAGACCCAGGAGGCGCCGGTGCGCGACGATGGCGGCGACGCCGATCGTTTTGCGCATTATGTGTCCAAGGACCGCATCGCCGAGTCCCGTATGACGGGACGTCCGGTGGTGGCGCTGTGCGGCAAGGTGTGGGTGCCCAAGCATGACCCGTCCAAGTACCCTGTCTGCCCGGACTGCAAGCGCATCTACGAGGAGATGATGGCGTAGTTTTTTCGCTGGGATGAAATCGGCCTTTGGCCGATGCAGCGTTTTCCGCAGGGCTTTGCGCCCTGCTCCTCTTCTCTCCCTCCGTCATCGGCTTCGCCAATGCCACCTCCCTCGTCAGAGGGAGGCAAGGTCCTTGTACGTATAGGCTTGGCCCCCTCTGACGGGACATTGCTGTAAAGCAAACAGCACAGTGTGCTGTTTGTAGGCAATGTGCGAGACGACAGTCGAGCTAATAAGACGCGAACGAAGTTCGTCCGTAATTACGGGACGAGCTCCCGCGAAGCGGGTGGGGGAGAGAAGCAAAGCAGACGCAGTCTGCGGAAAACCTCGCATCGGCCAAAGGCCGATTCCGTTCTCCGTCAAACGCTGAAACTACCTCGACGCGATCTCGTCGATGAGCTTGAGCTCCTCGTCGGTGAAGTGCGTGTTCTTCAGGGCACCGATGTTGTCGATGATCTGTTGCGGCTTGGAGGCGCCGGCCAGCACGGAGGTCACCTTGCCGTCGTGCAGCAGCCAGGCCAGGCTCATTTCCGCGAGCGTCTGGCCGCGCTCGGCCGCCAGGTTGTTGAGGTCCACGATCTGGCCGTGCAGCTTCTCGGTCAAGGCGGAATCGTTGAGGAACCGCGGATCGCGGGCGATGCGGCTGTCCGCCGGGATGCCGTTGAGGTAGCGGTTGGTCAGCAGGCCCTGCTCCAGCGGGCAGAAGGTGATGAGGCCCTTGCCCAGCTTGACGGCCGTGTCCTTGAGCCCGTTGCGTTCCACGGTGCGGTCGAGGATGTTGTACTTGTTCTGGTTGATGATGAACGGCACGTGCAGTTCGCTGAGGATCGCGGCCGCCTTCTCCATGGTCGGGCCGTCGTAGTTGGACAGGCCCACGTACAGCGCCTTACCGGAGTTCACGGCCTGGGCGAGGGCACCCATCGTCTCCTCGAGTGGGGTCTCCGGATCCGGGTGGTGGTGGTAGAAGATGTCCACGTAGTCCAGGCCGAGACGCTCGAGGCTCTGGTCGAGGCTGGCGAGCAGGTACTTGCGGCTGCCAAGGTCGCCGTAGGGGCCGGCCCACATCTCGTAGCCGGCCTTGGTGGAGACCACGAGCTCGTCGCGGTGATGCTTGAAGTACTTGGCGAGCAGCAGACCGCAGTTCTTCTCGGCCTGACCGGGCTCCGGGCCGTAGTTGTTGGCCAGATCGAAGTGGGTGATGCCGTTGTCGAATGCGGTGAAGACCAGCTGCTTCATCTGCTCGAAGGGCGTGATGTCGCCGAAATTGTGCCAGAAGCCGAGCGAGACGGCCGGCAGTTTGAGGCCGGAGACGCCGGCGCGGTTGTAGGTCATCGAATCGTAGCGATGCGGGTTGGGGGTGTATGTGGCGGTTGGTTCGAACATGATGCTCCTTTGCGCGGGATTGCGGTGCTGATAGTATGGTTCCAGTTCAAGTGAACTTGAATGCAAATGACGTGCTGCGCTTCGGCGTGTCGCGCCGCGTTGGCTGGCGCGGCCCTGCTGAGCCAAGGGGAACGGCCGTGCCGACCTTGGCTCGCGGAAAACTTGGGAGGAGACGTATATGGAGTCAGGCAAGGAAACGTACACGATTCGCGAGGTGGCGGCGCGGTTCCATATGCAGCCGTCCACGCTGCGCTACTACGAGGATCAGGGCCTCCTGACCAACGTGGGGCGCACGACATCCGGCCAGCGCGTCTACGAGGAGTGCCACATCAACCGGCTGCGTGCCATCTGCTGCTTCAAGAACGCCGGCATGACCATCGACGATCTCAAGAAGTTCTTCGCCTACGAACAGGACGAGCCGGCACACATCGACGAGATCCTGGAACTGCTGGAGTCCCGCCGTGAAACCTTGGACGAGCAACGGCGGGCGCTGGACGAGGCGGCGATGCACGTCCAGCGCAAACTCCACTACTACGGGGGCATCAAGCAGGCCCTTGACGCGGGTGAGCCGCTGCCTGACTGGCGTGACTACAAGACCCGCGTCTATTCGATCGACTGCTGAGTCGTCCGCCAAGCGCACGCGAAACCCGTCGTGCGCGGCTTTTGCGCGGTGCCGCCTCGGTCGTCTGAGGCCTTGGCGGCACCGCTTCCGGCGTCCATTGCCGGCGAGGGGAGCCGCCGAAGCGTCGGGGCACTTGGTTACTTGCCGACGTACGGGTCGTCGAAGAAGCCGAGTTCGTACTTGACGGCGGTCTGGAAGCGCTCGCGCAGTTCGGGATCGTTCGGGTCGGCCACGCGGTTGAACTCGTTGATGAGGAACTCGACCCACTCGGTGAAGTAGTCGCCGCGATGCACGTCCACCCAGCCGCGGTGCTCGGGCTTGACCGGCAGCTTGCGACCGTGATCCGTGGCGCGCTCGGCCCAGTCGAGGTAGAGGCTTTCGGCCACCACGAGCACGGCGAGGCCGTCCGCGTAGGAGCGGGTCTCGATGGTGTCCGTGTACAGCTTCTTGAAGCCGATGCTGGCCGGGGCCAGTTCGGGATGCAGGATCTGGTCCTCGCTTACGCCGTACTGGTCGAAGCGGTCCTGGAAGTAGGTGTCCTCGTCGGCGGCGATGAAGCCGAGCTGGGCGGCGAGACGCACCTTGGCCTTCATCGTGTCGGCGGAGGCCAGCACCTGGCCGATCAGGGAGAGGAAGTCGCTGGCGAACTGGTAGTCCTGGATGAGGTAGTCGCGCAGGACCTCCGGGGCGATGGTCTCGTTCACGAGCTCCTTGACGAAGCGGTGGTTGACGGCCGCCTCCCAGTCGTCGTGGGTCAGTTCGCGCAGCTGCTCGTACGGGGTTTTGGTGGTGCTGGTTTCGGTCATGGTCGGAGCCTTCCCTTGTTCGTGGTGATGATGCATTGGACGCCATGGCGGCGCATGCCCCTTCACGCGCCCAGTCTAGCGGGATACGCCGCGGTGCGGAAGGGGTTTGCGGTATGACCAATCGCACATTGGGAGGAAGTAAAGTCTTTGGCTCTGTTAAACCAAGATTGACATGTCCCTTATTCTTGGCTCCCCTTGTCAGGGGAGCTGTCGGCGAAGCCGACTGAGGGGTAGTCCGGCGGAATTCATGTCAATCTTGGTTTAACAGAGTCAAGTCTTTTGGCTCCTCTCAGTCTCACTTCGTGCGACCGCTCGTCCTGCAATTACGGACGAACTTCGTTCGCGTTTCCCGGCTCGACTGTCGTCTCGCACATTGCCTACAAACAGCTCTGCTGTTTGCTTTACGGCAATGTCCTTCAAGGGGAGCCAAGAGAGGGAGGCTACAGAACTGTGGCTTCGGTAGCTGAGCCGTGAAATGGACAGTCCGGTGGACTGTCCGTAGGCGAAGTGAGCCGCTTGCGGCGAAGGATTCCTACTGAGACTACAGAACTGTGGTTTCGGTCGGAATCACCGGCTCGCCCTTCATGAGGCTCTGGGCGGTGATGGGCAGCTCGGCCAGGGCCTTGGCGCGGTAGTTGTGCGCGGTCATGATGGCATCGTGACCCTGCCAGGTCGAATCGATCTCGCCGTGGTCCACGAAGTCCACCAGCAGGTTCTTCCACTCCGGATTCGGCGTGAAGCCGGCCAGCTTGTCCTCCGAGCCGGAGATCACGTGCTCGGCGTCGGCGAGCGAGTATTCATAGGAGCGGAACGCCAGCTTGCGGCCCGGCACGGTGGCCTTGTTCTTGGACTTCTTGGCCACGGACTGCATGGTGCCATCCGCGCCCTCGCGCTCGGTGAGCTTGTACACCATCGCGCAGGTGGGGGCGCCGGAGCCGGTGACCAGCATGGTGCCCACGCCATAAGAGTCCACCGGCGCGGTCTGCAGCGCGGCCAGCGCGTACTCGTCCAGATCATTGGTCACGGTGATGGTGGTGTTCGTGGCGCCCAGGGCGTCCAGCTGGTTGCGCACGCGCTGGGCCATGGCGGCCAGATCGCCCGAATCGATGCGCACGCCGCCGAGCTCCGGACCGGCCACCTCCACGGCGGTCTTCACGGCCTCCTCGATGTTGTAGGTATCCACCAGCAGTGTGGTGTTGCGGCCCAGGGCGTTGATCTGCGATTCGAAGGCGTCACGTTCGGAATCATGCACCAGCGTGAAACAGTGCGCGGCCGTGCCGATGGCCTTCAGTCCGTACATCTGGGCGGCCAGCAGGTTGGCGGTGCCTTTGAAGCCGCCCACCACGGCGGCGCGGGCTGCGGCCACTGCGGCCCACTCGTTGGTGCGGCGTCCGCCCATGTCCATGCACGGGCGGTCCTTGGCGGCCGAGACCATGCGGGATGCGGCCGAGGCGACGGCGGAATCGTAGTTCAGGATGGACAGGATCAGCGTCTCCAGCAGCGTGCATTCGCCGAACGTGCCTTCGACCTGCAGGATCGGGGAGTTCGGGAAGAACATCTCGCCCTCGCGGTAGCCGCGGATCGAGCCGGAGAAGCGGAAGCGCTCCAGCCACTTGATGGTTTCGGGGCTCACCACATGGCGGTCGGCCAGGAATTTCAGGTCCTCGTCATTGAGGTGGAAGCGTTCGAGCGCGTCGAGGATGCGGCCGGTGCCGGCCACCACGCCGTAGCGGCGGCCTTCCGGCAGATGGCGTGTGAATACCTCGAACACGCACTTGCGGTCGGCGGTGCCGTCCTTGAGCGCGGCGTCGAGCATCGTGTATTCGTACATGTCGGTCATCAGCGCCGGCGAATAATCAATCATGGCGGACCTTTCTTCAGTGACTTAGGCTGCGTTCCCACTTTTGGTTACAGTGACTATAAGTGTAGTCGCGGCCGTGGCCCGGCACCTCCAGCGTCATACGGCTGGGCGTACGATGGGGCGCATGGTTGAAATCAAAGATCTGCTCAAGGAACATCAAATCATCCGCGCCGACGGCCGCAAGGTGGACGAGCTGCGTCCGGTGCGCATCACCCGTCACTTCACCGACGCCCCGGAGGGTTCCGTGCTCATCGAATGCGGCAACACGCGCGTGATGTGCACCGCCACGTTCACCCCCGGCGTGCCGCGCTGGCGCAAGGATTCCGGTCTGGGCTGGGTCACCGCCGAATACGCGATGCTGCCGCGCGCCACCGCCGAGCGCACCGACCGCGAATCCGTCAAGGGCAAGCTCGGCGGACGCACCATGGAGATCAGCCGTCTCATCGGCCGCTGCCTGCGTGGTGTGGTGGACATGAAGGCCCTCGGCGAGAACCAGATCCAGCTCGACTGCGACGTGCTCCAGGCCGACGGCGGCACCCGCACCGCCTCCGTGACCGGCGCGTACGTGGCGCTGGTGGACGCGGTCAACTGGGCCGAGCGCAACCATCACATCAAGTCCGCCGCGCGTGTACTGAAGGATACGGTCTCCGCCGTGTCCGTGGGCGTGATCAACGGCACGCCGATGCTGGACCTGCCCTACATCGAGGACAGCCAGGCCATGACGGACATGAACGTGGCCATGACCGGTTCCGGCGCGTTCATCGAGCTGCAGGGCACCGCCGAGCACCGCCCGTTCACCCGCGCCGAGCTCGGCGTGCTGCTCGACCTGGCCGAGAAGGGCAACAAGGAGCTGCAGGCCGCCCAGCGCGCCGCCCTGGCCCTGGATTAGTCGAGTCGGCGAGGCTCAAGGCCGCATGCTTCGTCAGGTCCGCCCCTGCCGGGCTCTTGCCGGGGTCTGCCCGGTCTTGCAGGGAAACCGTTTGCGGGAAAAGGACTGTATGTTCGCGTCCCAACGAGACCGCCGCGAACATACAGTCGCTACAGGCCTCCAAACAGACTGTATGTTCGCGGGCCCTCCGTTCACGCGCGAACATACAGTCTTGTTTCAGACCCCGTCACCGTTCGGAATCACAGACGTAAAGGAAAAGGTATGAAAATCGTCGTCGCCACCCATAACGAAGGCAAGCTGGTGGAGATTCGCCGCATCCTCGAGGAGGATTTGGGCGAGGCCGCAGCGACCATCGAACTCGTCTCCGCCGGCAGCCTGCACCTGCCCGACCCGGTGGAGACCGGCGTCACCTTCCAGGAGAACGCGCTGCTCAAGGCCCGCGACGTGGCCAGCCGCACCGGTCTGCCCGCCGTCGCGGACGACTCCGGCCTCATTGTGGACGTGATGGGCAACGCCCCTGGCATCCTGTCCGCCCGCTGGGCCGGTGCCCACGGCCATGACAAGGCCAACAACGCGCTGCTGCTCGCCCAGATCGAGGACATCCCGGACGGCAAGCGCACCGGCCGCTTCCGTTGCGCCGCCGCCCTGGTAGTGCCGGACGTGGAGGCGGGCGCGGATGTGACCGGCGGTACGTCCGGTGCCGCTGCGGGCACGACCATGGTCCAGGCCCGCTACGCCATCAAGTCCGAGACGGTGGAAGTGGGGGAGATGCCCGGCGTGATCATCCGCAAGCCCCGCGGCGAGCACGGCTTCGGCTACGACCCGCTGTTCGTGCCGGACGACCAGCCCGGCCGCACCAGCGCCGAGCCCGACTACGAGGGCGAGCCGCTGACCAGCGCCGAAATGACCCCGGACGAGAAGAACGCCATCTCCCACCGCGGCAAGGCCCTGAAGGCCCTGGTCCCCGCCATCGAGGCGCTGCTGTAGCTGGCTGTAACCCCGTTGGTAGGGAGTTGTGGGGAAAAGTACCGCTGACAGTCGCTTCGCGGTACTTTTCCCCAAAGTTTCGTACGAGTTTGGGAAAGTACCACTGGCGACAACTCAGCGGTACTTTCCCAAACCGTATAACCATGGAATGCGAAATCAGCCGAACGGCCGGAATAATACAAGCAAAGAGCCACCCGAAGGAATCGAACCCCCGACCTTCCCGCAAACGATGGGGATGCTCTACCACTGAGCTAAGGTGGCGTGGCTTGAGACGTAGTCTCGAGCCAAGAGAGCAATATAGCACTTCGCATTGCGGCATGCAAACGACGATGCAAACGAATGGTGTCGGTCGTCCGCCGCATCCCGCAGCACGGGGACCGCGCGTTATGCTAGCATCGGTAAACCTGACTGCTGGTCCGGAACAAGGAAGAACATGCGTGATTTTGTGCTGGTGCGGTTGAGCGACGACGAGTTCGATGAGTTCTCCGCCAAGCATCCGCAAGGCAATTTCCAGCAAACCTCGGCCATGGGCCGTCTGCGCGCCGCCCAGGGCGTGGACGTGGAGTACCTGGCCGTCAAGGAACATGACGATATTGTGGCGGCCGCCTTGTTCGAGACGCACCGTTCTCGTCTGTCCACGTTCGCCGCCATCCACGACGGGCCGATGGTCGATTATCACGACGTCGAACTGCTCACGTTCCTCATGACCCAGCTCAAGGCCCATGCCAAAGCCAAGGGCGCCTCTCAGCTGGAGATCACCCCCGAGACCCCGTACCGACTGCGCGACTCGGACGGACAGCCTCTGCTGGCCGGTGCCGAAGGGGCACAGCCGGATGATGCGCTGCTGAGCAACCTGGAATCCATCGGCTTCAGACATGGCGGCTTCACCGTGGGCTACACGGCCGTGCCGCGATGGCGCTATCTCAAGGACCTCACGGGCATTGAGACCGAATCGGACCTGCTGAAGTCCTATGACAAGCGCACCCAGTGGAGTGTCAAGCGCGCCCGTTCCATGGGCGTGCACGTACGCGAGCTGGCCGACGACGAGCTGGGCGTGTTCGCCGCCATCGAGCAGCAGACCGCCGAACGCCGCAGCTTCGAATACCGCGGCGAGGAGTACTTCCACCGGTTCAAGAAGGCGTTCGGCGCCAAGGCGCATTTCATGGTGGCCGAAATCCACATCGACGAGTACGTCAAGGACATGACGGCCAAGCGCGAGGCGCTCGCCGCCAAAGTGGAGTCGCTGACCGCCAAGAACGCCGAGCACCCCACCACCAAGACCGAACGTCAGCTGGGGGAGGAGAGCCGCAACCTGGCCGCCGCCGAAAAGCGTCTCAAGGAGGCCGCCGAGCTCGCCAAGAAGGGCGATGTGCTGCCCGCCGCGGCCTCGCTGTTCGTGGAACACCCGCGCGAGACCATCTACCTCTTCTCCGGCAGCGTGGAGGAGTACAAGCCGTTCTACGCCTCCGCACTCATCCAGCACGAGGCCATGCTGCACCTGTGCCTCGAACGCGGTGTGAGCCGATACAACTTCTACGGCATCGACGGCGTCTTCGACGATCCGGACGACGAGGGCCGCGGCGTGCTCGAATTCAAGCAGGGATTCAATGGATACGTCGAGGAGCTGCCCGGCGAATTCGAGCTGACCGTCAAGCCGCTGGCCTATGCCCTCAAGCAGCTGGCGCACAAGGTGCTGTCCCGCTGAGCAAACAAGCGAAACCATCGAAAACCGTCGAAACCATCGAACAAGACCCAAGACGTATCAGGCGGCGGCAAGCCGCTGCAAGAACCAAGAAGAGAAAGCCTGGACCCATGACCACTGCAACCGCAGCATCGACTTCGTTGAAACCCGTCAAGATCACGCCCGAGGAGCTGGACGCCTTCTCCGCCAAGCACCCGCAGGGCAGCTTCCAGCAGACCTCGCAGATGGCCGCCATGGGCGCGTACAGCGGCGAGATCGATTACGTGGGCGTCAAGCGCGGCGGTGACACGGGTGAACTCGTCGCCGCCTGCTACGTGGTGTACACCAAGGGCCGCCTCGGGCTGGAAGGCTCCGTGTGGTGCGGTCCGCTGTGCGATTACGACGACCCGCAGGTGGTCGAGGCCATGACCGAGGCCCTGCGCCGCTCCGCCAAGGCCCACCACGCCATCAGCGTGTCCTGCTGGCCGGCCGCCGTCTATCAGCTGCATGATCTGGACGGCAAGCCCACCAGCGACCCGGACACCGCCATGATGGAGAACATGGCGCGCTTCGGCTGGCGGCACGGCGGCTTCACCGTGGGCTACGAGAAGGTCATCAACCGCTGGAACTTCATCAAGGGCCTCGACGGCATCCACGACGAGCAGGAACTGCTCGCCTCCTTCTCCAAGTACCGCCGCAAGAACATCCGCATCGCCCAGGACGCCGGCCTGACCGTGCGCCGCCTGCGTCGCGACGAGCTCGGCACGTTCGTGAAGCTGTGCGACATGTCCGCCGCGCGCCAGGGCTTCAAAGGCCGTGACGTGGCCTACTACGAGCGACTGTTCGACACGTTCGGCCGCAACATCGAGTTCAACGTGGTCGAGACCCACTTCGACGAGTACCTGAAGACCCTCGAGACCAAGCTCGCCGCCGCCGACAAGGACAAGCGCAACCTGGAACGCCAGCTGGAACGCGCACGTGCGGCCGCCGAAAACGGCGAGGCCCCCAAGAAGAAGGGCGCCTCCGACCCCGCCACACTGGAGAAGCGCATCGCCACGGCGGACAAGAAGATCGGCGCACTGAAGCAGGACATCACCAAGGTGCAGGGCATCATCGACTCCGACGGCCCGGTGATCCCGGTGGACGCCGGCGTCTACTTCTGGCATCCGAACGAGGAGGTCTGCCTCTCCAGCGGCGAGGACGACCGATTCATGGGCTACTACCCGTCCTCCCTGATCCACTTCCACTCCATGCTGGACTGCATCGCGCGCGGCGTGACCCGGTTCAACTTCTACGGCATCTCCGGCATCTTCGACGAAAACGACCCATCCTACGGCGTCTGGCAGTTCAAGACCCGCTTCGGCGGCTTCGTGGAGGAACTGCCCGGCAAGTTCACGCTGCCGGTTGACGGCCTGCGCTTCGCGGCCGCCGAAGCCGCGCACAAGCTGCTGCATCGCTGACGCCGGTCTGACGGAAGGGGAATAGTATGGGCACCACATCGTTGAGCACCACGGGCTACACGTTCGGCACCATCACGCCGGACGAACTGGACGAGCTCTCCCGCACCGCCGCCCAGGGCAGCTTCCAGCAGGCCTCCGGGCAGGTCAGACTCGCCGAGGCGCGCGGCCATGAGGCCGAATGCATCGGCGTGCGCGACGCCGAGGGCGATCTGGTGGCCGGATGCGTCGTCATCTATCTGAACGGCCGGTTCGGTGCCGACGGCTCCATCTACTTCGGCCCGATCCTCACCTCGATCGAACCGGGATTGGTCACGGCCGTGACCGAGGCGATCCGCGATTCCGCCCGCCGTCATCACGCCGTTTCGGTGGCCTGCTGGCCGAACATCACCTATCGCCGCTACTCCTCGCAGGGCGAGCCGGTGAGCACCCCGAACGATACGGTCATCAAGGCGTTCCAGGACGCCGGCTGGCAGCACGGCGGATTCCACACCGGCTACGGCGTGGTCTGCCAGTGGATGTACGTCAAGGACCTCTACGGCACCACCACGGCCAAGGAGCTCATGGCCTCGTTCGGCAAGCGCGCCCAGTGGAGCGTCAAGCGGGCTCAGTCGATGGGCGTGCATGTGCGCGAGATCGGTCCGGACGAATTCGGCGTGTTCGCGGAGATCGAGCGTCAGACCGGCGAACGTCGCGGCTTCGCTACGCGCGGCGAGGACTACTTCCGCCAGTTCAAGGAGGCCTACGGCGATGCCGCGCACTTCATGCTCGCGGAGATCCACATCGCCGAATACGTGGCGGACATGACCGCCAAGCGTGAGGCATTGGCCAAGAAGGTGGCCGATCTGCAGGCCAAGTACGACGAGCGCCCCACCACGCGCATCGAGCGTCAGCTGGGGGAGGAGAGCCGTAACCTCGCCGCCGCCGAGAAGCGACTGGCCGAAGTGGAGGACTTCGCCAAGCGCGGCGACGTGCTGCCTGCCGCCGCCTCGATGTTCGTGAGCCACCCGAACGAAGTGGTCTACCAGTACTCCGGCTCGGTGGAGGAGTACAAGCCGTTCTACGCCTCGGCGCTCATCCAGTATGAGGCGATGCTGCACCTGTGCGTGGAGCAGGGCATCAGCCGGTACAACTTCTACGGCATCTCCGGCGTCTTCGACGACCCGGACGACGAGGGCCGCGGCGTGCTCGAATTCAAGCAGGGCTTCAACGGATACGCCGAGCAGATGGTCGGCCAGTTCACCCTGCCGGTGGACAGGCTGCGCTTCGCCGTAAGCAACTGGGCCCACAAGCTCCTCAACCGGTAGCAATCTCGGCTCCCCTTGTCAGGGGAGCTGGCGCCGATAGGCGACTGAGGGGTAGTAGGAGAACGACTCAGGGAGGCGCAGAAGACGGAGTATCGGCCTTGGGCCGATACCGATCCAACAGTCAGCGGCCTCACACGCCCATGAGCATATGTGCCGCGGCCATGAGCACCAACGAGATCATCGCGGTCAGGGCCAGCGAGAAGCCGGCGAGCTTGGCGTTGCCGAGCACCTTGTCCGTGAACAGCGTGGAGAAGATGGCGATCGGCGCGAGCGAGCAGATCACGGCCACCGCGCGCACCGAGGCGGAGAACGGCAGCAGGAACCAGGCCGCGCAGGCGAACGCGATGCTGAACGGCAGTCGCCATGCCACCACGGCCAGCACTTCCTTCACGTCGTGCCTGGACTGCGGCAGATCCATGAGCATGCCCACCATGAGCATCGAGACCAGCGCGTTCGCATTGCTCAACGGCTGGCAGAACGTGGCGATCCAGCCGGGCACATGGATATCGGCCACGGTGAGCAGGATCATGAGCAGATACGTGTCGAACGGCACGGATCCCAGGAAGCTTTTGCCGATGGTGCGCAGCAACGCGCGACGGGCGAGCCGTTTGGCGTCCCTGTCCTTCGGCTTCTCGTACGGCAGGGTGGGCGCGTCTCCCGCATGCTGTTCGGCCAGCGTCTTGCCGGGCTTGATGTGCAGCAGCTGCTGGGTGAGCACATTGGTGCCGGCGGCCACCATCACGCAGTTGCCGATATCGAACATCGCGGCCGGCACCACGGCGCCCGCGCCCCAGAACGACTGCACCACCGGGAAGCAGAAGCAGCCCAGGTTGAATCCGGCGCCGTTGAGCATCAGGAAGGCGCGGTCGGTCACGTTGCGCCGGCGCGTGGTCAGGAAGATGAACACCACCGGCAGCAGCGAGCAGAAGAACGCGAACACGGAGATCCACAGCAGTGAAATGTCGTGCGGGTTCGTGGCGAAGGAGTAGACGATGGCGCCCGGCAGCACGATGTTGAATTCGACGGTCTGCAGAATCCGGTAGTCGTTCTGCCCGAACAGGCCGAACCGCCTGAACAGGTATCCGGTGAGAATGATCAGCAACAGGCCGACCGGCGTCAGAATGGCGGACATGGCTCGCTCCCTTCAACCCTTATGACACCACTATCTGCCGTCCGACGCGGTCGTTGCGCCGTGATTCCGTACCATGGACGCGAGCCATGCCGTCCGGGAGGATGGGTGAATGGGTGCGAGAGACGGGAATCGAACCCGCAAGACCGAAGTCACAGGAACCTAAATCCTGCGCGTCTACCAATTTCGCCACTCTCGCGCTTCCCGGACGGATCCGTGCTTCCCCTGCGAGGGTCGGCGCCGATCCGCTTTTCCGGGTGATATGCAAAACCCTAGGCGGACGAACCGACCTAGGGTAGTCGAGCCACTTGTCAGAATCGAACTGACGACCTGCTCATTACGAGTGAGCCGCTCTACCGACTGAGCTAAAGTGGCTTGGTTCGCGGGAGGCTTTTCGCCAGCCGCGCACAAGAAAATAAGTATAAGGCATCCTCTGGATTTGTCCAATCGGGGTTGCGTTGGCCGTGTCGCATCGGCGTTGACGTGGCGTGTCGGGGTGCCGTTGGGATACACGCGGCGCGTGTCGGGGTGGTGCGGGTGCCGTTTGCCGGGTGCTGCTCGGACGGGGCGGTCGTGCCACGCTAACTACCGATTGGTCATCTGAGGTGCGTTTCCGAAACGTCGGTTTGCTGCCATCGGTGGGACACTGAATGTTTTTGTTCTGTTCATGTCTGCTTTTGTGAGTATTCTGTGGGGTGATACGGAACGCATCCAGCTGCGTGCAAGGACGCTCCAATCAACGAGGAAAGGAAAAATTCCATGGCAATCAATCCTCCTGTTGACGCCACCAAGACCCCCGCGTGGGTCGCGTTGCAGAAGCACTACGACGAGCTTCAGGCCGAGGGCATCGACCTCAAGAAGTGGTTCGCCGAGGATCCCGACCGCGTCAAGGAGCTGAGCTTCGACGCCGGCGATCTGCACTTCGACCTGTCCAAGAACCTGATCAAGCCGGAAACCCTCCGCCTGTTCACCTTCCTCGCCGACGAGGTCAAGCTCGGCGACCGCATCAAGGCCATGTACACCGGTGTGCACATCAACAACACCGAGGACCGCGCCGTACTGCACACCGCGCTGCGCCGCCCGGTCGAGGACGAGGGCAAGTACATCGTCGACGGCCAGGACACCGTCAAGGACGTGCGCGAGGTGCTCGACCGCATCTACAAGTTCGCCGACGACGTGCGCTCCGGCAAGTGGACCGGCGTGACCGGCCGCAAGATCGAGACCGTGGTCAACATCGGCATCGGCGGCTCCGACCTGGGTCCCGTCATGGCGTACGAGGCCCTGAAGCCGTACGCTGACGCCGGCATCTCCGCCCGCTACATCTCCAACATCGACCCGAACGACCTGGCCGAGAAGACCAAGGGCCTCGACCCGGAGACCACCCTGTTCATCATCGTCTCCAAGACCTTCACCACCCTGGAGACCCTGACCAACGCCCGCGAGGCCCGCACCTGGCTGCTCGAGGAGCTCGAGGCCAACGGCGCCATCGCCGCCGGCGACGAGGCCCAGCGCGCCGAGGCCATCAAGAAGCACTTCGTGGCCGTCTCCACCAACCTGGAGAAGGTCGCCGAGTTCGGCATCGACCCGAACAACGCCTTCGGCTTCTGGAACTGGGTCGGCGGCCGCTACTCCGTCGATTCCGCCGTCGGCACCTCCCTCGCCGTGGTCTTCGGCCCGGCCCGCTTCGAGGAGTTCCTGCACGGCTTCCACGAGATCGACGAGTACTTCGCCAAGACCCCGTTCGAGAAGAACGTCGTGGTGCTGCTCGGCATGCTCAACGTCTGGTACCGCAACTTCTTCAAGGCCGCCTCCCACGCCGTGCTGCCGTATGACCAGTACCTGCACCGCTTCCCGGCCTACCTGCAGCAGCTGACCATGGAGTCCAACGGCAAGTCCGTTCGTTGGGACGGCACCCCGGTCACCACCGAGACCGGCGAGATCTTCTGGGGCGAGCCCGGCACCAACGGCCAGCACGCCTTCTACCAGCTGATCCACCAGGGCACCCAGCTCATCCCGGCCGACTTCATCGCGTTCGTGAACACCCCGAACCCGACCAAGGACGGCGACCAGGACGTGCACGAGCTGTTCCTCGGCAACTACTTCGCCCAGACCAAGGCCCTCGCGTTCGGCAAGACCGCCGACGAGGTCCGTGCCGAGGGCACCCCGGAGGAGATCGTCCCGGCCCGCGTGTTCACCGGCAACCGTCCGACCACCTCCATCTTCGGCGTGGCCCTGACCCCGTTCGCGCTCGGCGAGCTCATCGCCCTGTACGAGCACATCACCTTCGTCGAAGGCACCGTGTGGGGCCTGGACTCCTACGACCAGTGGGGCGTGGAGCTCGGCAAGCAGCTGGCCAAGCAGATCACCCCGGCCATCTCCAAGGATGACGAGGCCCTCGCCCAGCAGGACGCCTCCACCCAGAGCCTGATCGAGTTCTACCGCAAGAACCGCGAGTTCTGATCTTCGCTCCTATTCTTGGCTCCCTCTGATGAGGGAGCTGTCACCGATAGGTGACTGAGGGAGAGATTATGCCCGGCATCGCATTTGTTGATGCCGGGCATTTTTGTGCCTTGACGTGGCAAACAGGGGAGTATGTACCGGTTCACCCCTGTTCGAGGACGGCTTAGCGAGGCGCGACGGGCAGCATATGCCGATCTCGCCCTGTTGAGAAAGGCCCAACGGGGTCGAAAGGGGATTTGCCTGTATGTGCCGCCTTGCTGAGACCATGAAGCCGTTGCGTGACGGTCGGTACATGCCTGTTTTGCTGCGGTCAGGCATTCGACGGCGCGGCACAATGACTGGCATGTGCCTGTTCTGCCGCGCCGAGTGACTGTCAGCGCGGCGGAGCAGGCAGTACTCGCTCTGATTTCGCCTTGGTTCCGCCTGATGAAGTCCCCTCCTCGTCTCCCTGCAAACACTCCGCGTTCACCTTCGGGCGGTATCGTAGAAGGGGAGAAAAGCATGACTTTGCAAGGAGGCACAGCATGACAGCACCGTCAACGCACGATCCGTCCGAAACGCACAACCACGAGACCAACTATCCCATGGCCGCCAAGGTCTACTTCACCCGCGACATCAGCCCCGCCGGCCTCATGCGCGTCTACGAGGCGTTGGAAGCCCGCCCGCAAGGCAAGGTGGCGGTCAAGCTCAGCTCCGGCGAAGGCGGCAACACCCACTACCTGCAGCCGGCCCTCATCAAGGACCTCGTCCAGCACCTGAACGGCACCATCGTGGAGTGCAACACCGCCTATCCCGGCACGCGCGACGTCTCCGCCCACCACTGGCAGACCATCAAGGATCACGGATTCATGGACATCGCCCCCTGCGACATCCAGGACGAGGAGGGTGAGATCGAGATCCCGGTCGAGGGCGGCAAGCGCATCACCGCGGACATCGTGGGCTCCCATTTCCCGAACTACGACTACTACGCCGTGCTCTCCCACTTCAAGGGCCACATAATGGGCGGCTTCGGCGGTGCGCTCAAGAACATCTCCATCGGCATGGCATCCTCGAACGGCAAGAAGCGCCTGCATTCCGGCCAGGATGAGATCCTGCCCAACCCGTTCAGCGGCGACCAGGACTCCTTCCTGGAGGCCATGGCCGAGGCCGCCACCGCCGTGTTCAACGCGCTCAAGGGCAACATGCTCTTCATCAACGTGATGAACAACCTCTCCGTGGACTGCGACTGCGACGGCAACCCGCACCCGCCCGTCATGGCGGACATCGGCATCTGCGCCTCGCTCGACCCGGTGGCCGTGGACCAGGCCTGCGTGGACATGGTCTATGTCTCGCACGACAACAAGGAGCCGCTCATCGAGCGCATCGAATCCCGTCACGGCATCCACACCATCGAGCACGCCGTCGAAATGGGCCTCGGCTCGCGCGACTACCACCTCATCGACCTCGACCAGCGCTGAACCGAAGGAGTCTTCATCATGCAAACAACCGCAACCACGCGCACCCACGCCCTGCCGTCCATCAAATTCCAGTCCGCGGCGGCCGTACTCGCCGTCATCGCGGCCGTGGCCCTGCCGCAGGTTTTCCACCTGGCAGGCGCCGCGCTCGGCCTGGGCATGGCCCTCGGCCAGACGTTGCTGCCGATGCACCTGCCGGTCCTGCTGGTCGGTCTCCTGGCCGGCCCTTACGCCGGCGCGGCCACCGGCGCGCTCGCCCCGATCGTCAGCTTCGCGCTGACCGGCATGCCGATGGCCCCGATGGTGCCGTTCATGGTCATCGAACTCGCCGCCTACGGCCTGTTCGCCGGCCTGCTGCGCGGCGTCCGTCTGCCTGCCGCGATCCGCTCGCCGTTCGACTGGCTCGTCAAGCTTGTGACCGCGCAGGTGGCCGGCCGCGTGGTCGATGCCATCGCGATTGCCGTGGCCGTTGCGCTGCTCGGCAACACCACGATGACGGTCGCCTCCGTCTGGACGGCGGTCGGCACCGGCCTGCCCGGCCTGATCCTCCAGTGGCTGACGATTCCGGCCGTCATGTTCGCCGTGGACCGTCACCACGACTGACGAGACGGGTCCGGCATGAACGACAGTGCTCTCGAACGCGCCAAGGCCGCGCTGCTGGCCGACCCGTCCGTCGGCTGCGTGGCGTGCCGCGTCCGTGCTGGTGGCGACATGACTTCGGCCGCTGACCGTGACGACCTCAACGGTTCCGGTCGCCGCCGTGTCGATGACGATAACGGTTATCGGCGAAACCGCTCCGCCGGCGTGCGTGCCGAATCCGACGAGATCCTCACCGGATTCGGCCGCGGCGTGCGCCCGCTGCTGCAATGGCTCGCCGCCGGCCAAAGCCTCATCGGCTATTGCGCCGCCGACCGCGTGGTGGGCAAAGGCGCGGCGCTGCTGTATGCCAGGCTCGGCGTCCGGGCCGTATACGCCGAGACGATGAGCGAAGCCGGCCTTGCGGCCCTGCGGGCCAATGGTATCGAGGCCTCCTGCGGCACGCTGGTACCGGTGATCCTCAACCGTTCGCACACCGGCGTCTGTCCGATCGAGCAGTCGGTGGCCGCCATCGGCGACCCGGCCGCCGCCGAACCCGCCATCCGAGCCGCCGTGGCCCGTCTCATGCGGCGGTGATATCCGATTCCTTTGCGTCGGTTTTCCTGAAATAAGGACTGACTTCGTGAAAAACGATCATTGAGTAACCGTCAGTGATCGTTTTTCACGAAATCAAGGAGCGTTTCGAAAAAACCGGTCACTGAGAGCCCATCAGCGATCGGTTTTCGTGAAGTTCCCCATCGTTTCGTGAAAAACGACGCAAAAGAGAACGAAACCGGTTGCATGCCATGGGCTATGCTGGAACACAAGTTCTGAAACATTTCAGAAACCGGCTGACCGGATGCCGGCGATCGGCGGTCCGGGATGCCGGAGTCGATGGCCGGTCACGGGGCATCTGGTATACATCGATGCGAAACGATGTGACCGGCAAACGAGGGGAGAGACCAATGGCCGCGGGCTCACGCAAGCCGACGCTTCATGATGTGGCGAAGCGCGCCGGCGTTTCGGTGGCGTCGGTCTCGAACTATCTCAACGACTACCCGTACATGAAGCCCGCCACGCGCGAGCGCATCCAGAAGGCCATCGACGAGCTGGATTACGTGACCAACCAGCAGGCCCGCAACCTGCGTTCCGGCCGCACCGGCCTCATCTCCCTGTCCCTGCCGGATCTGAACCAGATCTACTTCGCCGAACTCGCCGAGGAAACCATCAAGCAGGCCCGCGAATACGGCTACCGGGTGATCATCGAATCGACCGGCAACGACCGCCAGCGTGAGATCGACAGCGCCCGCGCCATGGCCAGCAACATGACCGACGGCCTGATCCTGAGCCCCACGCAGCTCAGGGCCGAGGACGTCCACGAACTTGAGGGCGACTACCCGCTCGTGGTCCTGGGTGAACGCCTCTTCGGCGCCCCGGCCCCGCACGTGATGATCGCCAACGAATCCGCCGCGCAGGCCGTCACCGAACATCTGCTCAAGGCCGGCTGCCGCACCATCGCCGTGGTCGGCGGCACGCTGGACTCCTCGCTGCCGTCCTCCCGTTCGATGCGCACCAAGGGCTATGTGGCCGCGCTCGCCGACCACGGCCGTCCGCTGAGGCCCGAACTCGTCCGCGAGACCGGGGAATGGACCAGCGCCGAAGGAGCCAAGGCCGTGCGCGACATGTACGCCCAGGGCATCCGTCCGGACGGCATTTTCGCCCTGAACGACCTGCTGGCCATGGGCGTGATCAGTCAGCTGCGCGAGATGCGCGTGCGCGTGCCCGAGAGCGTGCGTGTGGTGGGCTTCGATGACATCGACGAGGCGAAGTACACGATCCCCACGATGACCACCGTGGATCCGGACCGCGCGCAGGTGGCCAAGCTGGCCATCGAGTCGATCCTCAAGCAGCTCGACAACGGGGCTCGCGCGCCGCAGAGCCGGATAGACGTGGCCTTCCAGCTCAAATACCGTGCCTCCTCGCCTCAGGTGTGAGCCACAGCGGGTGAGCCGCGGGGGCGGTGTGAAGCGGCAAAGGGCGGTGCGAACCGCGGGCGCGGCGTAAGCCGCAGGACGGTATGAGCAGCGGAGATGGGCGGCTGCGCGTCCGTGCGCATGTGCCCCTGCGTGACTGGTACGGCGTGTCGCCAATGATTCCAATGGTTCGCGCACGGCTACTCCATGCGAAATGATAACGAATTGACAAACTTCTGAATCGTTATAGAATTATGACCAACAACAAAATCTGAAACGTTCTAGAAAACCGGCGCGCAGTAGCTCCGGCAAGAGCGAAACGACATACCGAAAACCATCCGACATGCCACGGCGGCATCATCGCCCATGTCTTTCCGCGCGTCGTTTCTGAAACGTTTCACGAAACTGTGGGAGAACCAAGGGAGGTCACCATGACGGCAAGCGCAGACAGCGTTTCCGTAGGGAAGGCAACGGCGACAGGCCGCAGGGGAGAGGTGTCGCGGACCGCAAGGCAAGACCGCGCCCGCGTCTCGAAGCCCGGCGAATCCATGAACTCGTGGCAGAGCAAACTGCGCCCGTACCTGTTCATCGCGCCGCTGGTCATTCTCTCCGGCATATTCATCTACTACTGCATCGGTTTCACCGTGGCCACCTCGTTCACCGACTGGGACGGCATCTCCGACGAGATGGACTTTATCGGCCTCAGGAACTACGCCAAACTGCTCACCCCGGGCTCGGTGTTCTGGACCGCCCTGAAGAACAACATCATCTTCATGGTGGTCACCGTGGTCATCCAGGCCGGCCTCGGCCTCCTGCTCGCGGTGATCCTCAAGGAGCGGCTGCGCGGCTCGAACGTCTTCAAGGCGATCTTCTTCATGCCCATCGCCATGGCGCCGGTCATCATCGCCGCCATCTTCCGCATCATCATGGACCCGAACGTCGGCGCCATCAACGAGGCCCTGCGGTTCCTGCACCTCGATTTCCTGGCCCAAAGCTGGCTCGGCGACCCGAAGATCGCGCTCTACTCCATCTGCGCCATCAACATCTTCGAATGGATGGGCTTCTCGATGATCATCTACTACGCCGGCCTCATGTCCATCTCGGAGGACATCTACGAGGCGGCCAAGATTGACGGCTGCGGGTTCTGGAACACCCTCTTCCGCATCACCATCCCGAACCTGTCCGGCACCACCAACACGCTCATCCTGCTCGGCATCGTCGGCTCGCTCAAGACCTTCGACATCGTCATCCAGACCACCGGCGGCGGCCCCGGCCGCTCCACCGAATTCCTGAACACCTACCTGTACAAGGCCGGTGTGCAGCAGTTCAACGGCGGTCTGTCCGCGGCCATCGGCGTGATGGTGCTCATCATCGCCGTGATCCTCTCCATCGTCCAGGTCATCGTCAACAACCGGGCCAACCGGTAGGAACGGAAAGGAACGCATCATGAAGCGCAAAACCAGCACTACGGTGATCATGTACGTGGTCCTGTTCTTCTTCCTGATCATCTGGCTGTTCCCCATCGTCACGGCCATCACCAAGTCCCTGCAGGTGGGTGGCTTCTCCAGCTACCAGTCGGTGATCACCAACCCGGACGTGCACTACTTCCGCGTGGTGTTCAACTCGCTGTTCATCGCCCTGGTCACGGCCGTCGTGGTGGTGTTCATCACCTCGCTCGCGGGCTTCGCCTTCTCCAAGATGAAGTTCGCCGGCCAGAACGTCATCTACGTGGCGATGCTCGCCTGCATGGCCGTGCCGATCGCCTCCGTGACCATGCCGCTGTTCTTCACCATCAAGACCTTCGGCCTGACCAACACCTACCTCGGCATGATCATCCCGCTCGTGGCGTTCAACGCTCTGCAGATGCTGCTGCTGTGGCGCAACTACTTCGACGGCATCCCCAACGAGATCATCGAGGCGGCCCGCGTGGACGGCTGCTCCACCTGGCGCATCTACCTGCGCATCCTCATGCCGATCTCCACCCCGATGATCGCCACCACCGGCGTGCTCACCTTCGTCTACTCCTGGAACGAATACCTGATCCCGCTGCTGCTCATCCGCGACGAATCGAAGTACACGGTCACGCTGGCCTCCACCTACTTCATGGAGACCCGCAGCCAGACCCCGGAGATGGTGGCCCAGGAATACGCCGCCCTGATCCTCATGACCATTCCGTCCATCATCGTCTACCTGATCAGCCAGAAGTGGCTGCAGTCCGGCATCACCGCCGGCGCCGTCAAGAGCTGAGGTGAGTGAGATGACAGCAATCACAGCCGATCCCAAGCCGGGCGCCACGGCCGCCACGGTCGCGCCCGACCCGCCCGCACCCGGCGCCATCGCCCCGCTCACCTCCCGCACGTACGTGAACCCCGTCCCGTACGCGGACGGCAAGTCCCACACCGCACCGGACCCGTTCGTCCTGCGCTACCGCAGCCTCTACTACTGCTACGCCACCGACGAACACGGCATCCTCGTCTCCACCTCGCCGGACCTCGTCCACTGGACCTCGCACGGCTACTGCTACACCGAAGCCGGCCGCAAGAACTTCTGGGCCCCCTCCGTGATCCTCATCAACGGCGTGTTCCACATGTACTTCTCGAACATGCCGGAGGACGAGACGGACACCCACACCGAGATCATGCGCGTGGCCACCAGCGAGGACCCGCTCGGCCCGTTCGCCAAGCGCGCGGAACTGTTCGGCACCTTCGCCATCGACTCCCAGGTGGTCTGGGGCGACGACGGCAGGCTCTACCTGCTCTACGCCGACAACCAGGTCACCGGCCTGTCCGAGGACCGCCCCGGCACCTCGGTGATGATCGACCGCCTCGCCACCCCGTTCGCCCGCGAAGGCAGGCCCCGCCCGCTCATCGTGCCCACGATGGACGAGGAGATCTTCGCCCGCAACCGCTTCGGCGACGGCCGCGACTGGCACACCGTGGAAGGCGCCACCTACTTCATCTACCGCGACCGCGCCTTCATCACCTACTCCGCCAACGCCTACGAGCACGAGGACTACTTCGTGGGCTACTCGGCCGCCCCGCTGCCCGCCGACCCGGCCGACGCTCACATCGATACGCTCGACTGGGCCAAGCAGCTCAACGGCACCAGCTTCGACCCGCTGCTCATCCGCAGTCCGCAGGTGGAAGGCACCGGCCACAACTCCATCGTCCGCGCGCCCAACGCCGTGGACGACTGGATCGTCTACCACGGCCGCAACGCCGCCGACGAACTGTACGTGGGCACCGAACAGCGTGTGATGCGCATCGACCCGCTCTACTACGCCGAAGGCGGGCTGGACACGCCCGGCCCCACCGCCGACGCCCAGGACGCACCGCTCGCCGGCACCGTGCACGACGACTTCGCGCACGGGCTGGGCCCCGCATGGACCGTGGTGTCCGGCGCCGCGCACGTCGCGACCGCGCCGGAATCGGATGGCGGGACGGCGGCGCTCGCCGACGACGCGCTCGTCGCCGACGAGACCGGCACCTTCATCGCCGTGGCCGGCACCTCCTCCGCCACGCAGGTGGTGGACGTCTGGGCCAAGGCCCCCGTGACGCCGCTGGGCGCGTGCTTCGGCATCATGGTGCGGTACACGGACGACCGGAACCTCACCAAGGTCGAAATCGACGCCGGACGCGGCCTGATCGCCATCATCGACGTGATCGGCGGCGTGGCCTCCGAACGTGTGATCCGCCGCGGATTCGACGGCCTCGACCTCAACGCCTGGCACGAATACCGTATCGAACGCCGCTACTGCCGCCTGAACGTGACCATCGACGGACGGTCCTTCGCCTCCTGCACCATCAGCGACGTCCCCGGCCGCACGGGACTGTTCGCCCGCCGCACCGCCGCCGCGTTCAGCGCATACGTGGCCACCGAACATGTGGATCTGTGGGGCGCGCGGCTGCGCGACTTCGGCCGCGAGGTCCGGACCGACGAACGTCTGGTCATCGGCGATGGCGTACGACCGCACGGCGTGCGGCCCGCCACCATCACCCTCGCCACGCCGCTCGACGGCAACCGGTTCGTACTGGACTTCGCCTCCGACACCGACCGCGGCCAGACGCTCATCGCCGTGGACGACTACCGGCTGTCCATCACCGCGGGCGGCGCCGTGCTCATGCACGACGGCGAGACGCTGGACGGAACGGCCCGGCCGGTGCGCCTGCGCGAGATCGGCGGGCCCGTCCGGCGTGACCGGCTTGGCCGTGCGGCGCTCACCGTCCGCATCGAAGCGCTCGACGGCACGCTGCGCATCCACGTGCGCGGCCGCAGCTGGCAGATGCCGCTGGGCGGCCCGGACGCCCGCGTCCGCATCACCCTCGACCGCACCTCCCTGACCGGATACGCGAGGACGTCGCTCGTATCCGACGAACGGAAAGGAGCGTGACTGGCAAAGTCCTTCCTCTTCCACCCTGTCCGATGTCCTGTCCGATGTCCCGTCCAAATCAACCAATCACCATCAACCCGCTTTCCACAACGGTGTGAAAACACAAGAGAAACAAGGAGAACCATCATGTTCAATATGAAGAAGACGGTTGCCGCCGTAGGTGCGCTGGCCATGTCCGTCGGCCTGCTGGCCGGTTGCGGTTCCAGCTCGGGCGGCGGCTCCGACGAGGGTCTGGGCACCGCCGACAACCCCGTCACCCTGACCTTCTGGACCTGGCAGCCCACCGACGCCCAGTGGAAGACCATCTACGCGGCCTTCGAGAAGAAGTACCCGAACATCAAGATCGACTGGTGGCGCACCTCCGAGATGGCCGACTACCAGAAGAAGCTGCAGACCTCGATGGCCGGCGGCGAGGGCCCGGACGTGTTCGGCGTGCAGGCCGGCTCCACCGTGGAGCAGTACGGCCGCTTCGCCGAGGATATGAAGGACCTGGCGGACAAGTACATGCCCGGCTGGGACTCCAAGGTGGCCGAGGGCGCCGTGGAACAGACCACCAACTCGGACGGCAAGATGGTGGCCATGCCGACCATCACCTCCGGCTCCGAATACATCCTGTACAACAAGACCCTGCTGGACGAGAACGGCGTCAAGGTGCCCACCACCTACGACGAACTGGTCGAGGCCAACAAGACCCTCGTCTCCAAGGGCCTGATGCCGCTGGCCCTCGGCGCCAAGGACGGCTGGCATCTGGACGACATCTTCGTGTGGCTGTCCAACCAGTACGGCGAGGGCGACGTGTACAAGGCCGCCGAAGGCAAGGCCAAGTTCACCGACGAGACCTTCGTCAAGACCATGAAGGCCTGGAAGCAGATGATCGACGACGGCCTGTTCCAGGACGGCGCCGTGGGCACCGCCACCTACCCGGACGCCCGCGACAACTACTTCTACGCCCGCAAGACCGCGTTCTTCCCGACCGGCTCCTGGCATGTCTCCGCCGTACTCCCGAACGATGAGACCAAGGGCACGGCCGTCGAGAAGGACGAGCTGGGCATGATGGAGTTCCCGACCGTGGGCGACAACACCACCGGCCCGACCACTGGCGTGGACTTCGGCCTGGCGGTGAACAAGGACTCCAAGAAGCAGGAGGCCGCCATGAAGTTCATCGAGTTCATGACCACCGGCGAGGGCCAGCAGGAGTGGATCAATACGCTGCAGGGCGCCCCGGTCGACAAGGACATGAAGGTCGAGGTGCCGTCCGACGCTACCGAATCCGCCAAGGCCAGCATCGACCTGGTGACCAAGGGCCAGGCCTCGTCCAAGCTTCAGCGCAAGCTCACCTCCCAGGAGCTCAACGACGAGATCGGCGTGCAGATGCAGAACATCTACACCGGCGACGCCACCGTCGAATCCGCGCTGAAGGCGATCGAGCAGGTCAACGAATCCATCGAACGGTAGTCACGGCGGTCTGATCCGCATCCATTGAGGGCCGGCTGGCAGGCGCGTCAGCCGGCCCTTTCGTGTCCATAATCTGCCGTACACTTATCGATTGCTGTGTCGAGAGGCAGGCCGCCGCATAAGCCGGCTTCTCCACGGGTCCAGTCCGAACGGCCGCGCGAGTCGCAAGACGAACGCAAGGCCCGACTTTCGGCGGATTGACAGGCTTCCCAAGGGCAAACCCAAGGGATACACGTGAGCGATCGCGCCCCGGCAACGCAACAACACGGGCGTGCGATCCCAAACCTGGGGCTGATATGCGGCAGCACTGAAGGAACAACAATGGTTAACGCTATTGAGGCTTTTGACGCCAAGCACCTCAAGCCGGCCGAGGAGATCCCGGCCTTCCGTCCCGGCGACACCGTCGACGTGAACGTGAAGATCAAGGAAGGCAACAACTCCCGTATCCAGACCTTCACCGGCGTGGTGATCGCCCGTCACGGTGCTGGCGTGCGCGAGACCTTCGTGGTCCGCAAGATCAGCTTCGGCACCGGTGTGGAGCGCCGTTTCCCGGTGCACTCCCCGTCTATCGACTCCATCAAGCTTGTGCGTAAGGGCCGTGTGCGCCGCGCCAAGCTGTACTACCTGCGCGCCCTGCGCGGTAAGGCCGCCCGCATCGTCGAGCGCCGCGACAACTCCGCCAAGTGAGTTCGTCTACCGGTTGGCCGCGTGACCCACGCGAATAAACCGTGAAATTCAGCCCGGAACCGTTTTGGCTCCGGGCTGTTTTCGTAGAACCCGCGTATGATGGACGCGCACCGGCGGCACCGCCGCGGTATGCGCATCGGTTGGAACTCAAGGAGATGGCATGCAGGACGATCAGGACAACGGCGTATTCCCGGCTTCCGTGGCACCCGTGGCGCCCGTGGATTCGGCGGGGGAGCGGCCCCGGTCCGATGAATCCCGGATGCCGCAGTCCGTTCCCGGCCTGTCCGATGCGAACGTTGCCGGTCCGGCGGCCGATTCCGGCATGATCGTGTCCGCTGACTTCCGCGATGCCGATGACGCCGCAGATTCCGGCAGCGGGTTGGCCGCTTCCGTTGGCGCTGCCGCCAACGACGGCATGATCGTCTCGGCTGATTTCCGTGACGTCGATGCGGCGGAAGACGCCGGTTCCGGAAATCCCGATAACGCTTCCTTCGATGCGACGCCGGAGAACGCCGCACAGCCCTACGCCGCCGTCGAAACCGAATCCGCCGCCGACGCCGCGGCCCGCGACGCCCGCACCTTCCAGGTGGCCGATCACGGCGTGGACTCCTCGCCGGTGCCACCCGCCCCGAGTGTGGCGATCGCCGCCGAACTCGCGGACGACGGCTCCCGTGCGGATGCCGGCACCGCTTCGGCAGGCGGCAAGGGGCGCAAGGCCCATGCGGCCGCCAAGTCCGCCGACGACCGGTTCACCCTGCGTGACTTCTTCCTGTGGTGCGGCGTGCCCGTGCTCATCGTGCTGCTCATCCGACTGTTCCTGGTCGGCTTCTACGAGATCCCCTCCCGCTCCATGATGGACACCGTGGTGCCCGGCGACCGCGTGGTGGCCAGCAAGATCACGACCAAGATCTCGGGCCTGCAGCGCGGCGACGTGGTCGTCTTCAAGGACCCCAACAACTGGCTGAGCGCGGAGCAGAGCAGCGGCATCGGCGGCGGCTACCTCATCAAGCGACTCATCGGCATGCCCGGCGACGTGGTGGAATGCAAGGGCGCCGGCCAGCCGATCACCATCAACGGCGTGGCCATCAACGAGACCTCCTACATCCGTCCCGGCGTGGATCCGAGCTCCTTCCCGTTCTCCGTGACCGTGACCGAGGGGCACGTGTTCGTCATGGGCGACAACCGCGCCAATTCCGCCGATTCCCGCTACCACCAGGACGACGCGGACCACGGTCTGGTGCCCATCTCAGACGTGGTCGGCACCGCATTCGTGCGTTACTGGCCGCTGAACCGCATCGCCGGTATCGATGCCCATCACGAGGTCTTCGCCGACGTCCCGGACGCCTCCGCCGAGTAGTTTTTCTTGGCTCTCCTTGCAGACTATGTGTGAGCCGATAGGCAAACCAAAGAAGTCAGTCGTAGCCTGTCCATCGTGGTCTGTCCATAATTGCAGGACGAGCTGGCGGCGAAACCGACTGAGGGATAGTGCGGGACAACGAGGGAGAATCATGGCGATAATCACACCGACGCTGGAACTGGAGCGTGAACTGGCCGCTCAGGGCTACGACCTCATCGTGGGATTCGACGAGGTGGGCCGCGGCGCGCTCGCCGGTCCGGTGATGGTCGGCTGCGCCGCCATCTGGGCTCGCGACCTGGAGCCGTTGAACGATACCGATCGGGCGGCCGCCGAGGGAGAATCCGACGAAGCCCGTGGTGATGCCGCCGCATCACAGTCACAATTCCTGACCGTCCCGGACGGCGTGGCCGATTCCAAGCTTCTCACCGAACACCGCCGCGAGGCCATTTACGACGAACTGTGCGACTGGTGCGCCGCCTGGGCCGTGGGCCAGGCCAGCAACACCGAAATCGACGACTGGGGCATCACCTACGCCCTCGGCATCGCCGCCCTGCGCGCCCTCGCCGACGTCGAACGCCAGCTCGGACTCGACGGTTCCCAGCCGGGCGCAGCCGTTCATCGCGAAGCGGGAAATACCATGCAGACCGAACCCGTCTCCGGCTCCCCTCTCCGAGGGGAGCTGTCAGCGGAGCTGACTGAGGGGAGTCCGCGAACCACCGCAACCGCTCCCACCCGCCCAATCCGCGTCGGCGCCATCCTCGACGGCCCCAGCGACTACATCACCAAGGCGCTCGGCACCTTCGACGCGCCGGACGTACCCATCCCCGCCGTCGTCACCACCAAAGTCAAGGGCGACCGCAGCTGCGCCACCGTGGCCAGCGCTGCGGTCATCGCCAAAGTGACCCGAGACCGGCTCATGGTGGACCTCGCGCAGTCGGACCCGAAGTACGCGCCGTACGAATGGGCCCACAACAAGGGTTACGGTTCCGCGGCCCACCGCGCCGCCATCGCCGAACACGGGCCCACCGCGCTGCATCGCGTCTCCTGGCACCTCACCTGACGTTTCCCGGCCATCCGGCCGCTTCCGATCCGATCCGCCCAACCAGAACCGGACATGCGGGCCGGGCCAAGCGCCCCGTTCCGCGCCGCGACACGACGATGTGAGCGCTAACGCGGAACCGGCCGGAACGCGCTAAAGTCAGAGGAGACATATATCAGCCGGGTCCGCAACGATCGCAGACCCGCCAGCGGGAAGGTTCGGGAAGTTCTATGGTAACCAGCCGCAAGCCAGGCAAACGTCCGTCCATGTTCGAGGTGGCCAAACTCGCCGGGGTCAGCCACCAGACCGTCTCCCGCGTGATCAACAACTCGCCGGACGTCTCCGACGCCACCCGCGCCCGTGTGCAGGCCGCCATCGACCAGCTCGGCTATCGCCCGTCCAATTCGGCGCGCGCGCTGGCTTCCCGCCGTTCGCGCACCATCGGCCTGATCGCCGGCGGCCTCAAGTTCTTCGGCCCGATCTCCGCCATCACCTCCATCGAATCCATGGCCCGCGACCATGGCCTGTTCATGAGCGTGATGATGGTCCACGAGGCGCTGTGCACCCAGGCCGACTTCGACAACCTGTGCGACACGTTCAACGAACAGAACGTGGACGCCTTCATCTTCCTGACCCCCACGGATGTGATGTTCGCCGCCGCCTGCCGGGCCAAGGTGACCCAGCCGCGCGTGATCGTGACCTCCACCCACGGCCAGATGACCGTGCGCGAGGGGCTGAGCCTGCTCACCGCGGATGGCCGCCGCAGCACCGCACTGGTGGGCATCGACCAGTGGGGCGCCATGGCCAAGGTGGTGGGCCTGCTCGCCGAATACGGCCACAAGTCGGCCCTGTACTTCGCCGGACCCAACGAATGGCGCGACGCCCACACCCGACTCGACTCCTGGCGCAAGATGGCCGCGGCCAAGTCCATCGACTCGCAGATCGTGCGCTGCCACAGCTGGGATGCGGACGAGGCGTACGCGCACATGAACCACCTGCTGGACGAGTACGGCCGCCGTGGCGCCGCGCTGCCCACCGTGGCCGTGGCCGCCAACGACAGCCAGGCCATGGGCATCTGCCGCGCCCTGCACGAGCACGGCCTGCGCATCCCCCAGGACATGAGCGTGGTGGGCTTCGACGACATGTCCGGCATGGACAACATGTATCCGCCGCTGACCACCGTCCGCCCCGATTTCGAGGGGCTGGGCGTGGCCGCGATGCGCGAGACGCTGCGCCTGCTGGGGGAGAGCGGCGAGCCGGCGTTCCTCGCCAGCCAGCACGGGGTGGGCCTGATTCCCACGCAGGTGATGGCACGCCGCTCGCTGGGCCCCGCGCCACGCCGCTGAAAGCATGCGCCACGCCCGGAAAGGCAGCCCGAAAGCGTTGCAATTCGGCGGTTGTTATCTAACCGTTATCTTTTGGGGCACGGTATAAGTTGTGTCGAATACGGGTTATCTGTACAATGATTTCTGGAAATTGTGAGCGCTAACAGCCACCCCAAAGAGGGGGTTCGCGCCCAGGCGTTTTCAAAGACAAGGATAGATATGGCAGCAATCGACAACGCGGCCGAACAGGTCGCCACCATTGCCGAGAAGATCCGCGCGGGCAAGACCACGCTGGGCATCGAATTCGGCTCCACCCGTATCAAGGCCGTCCTCATCGACGACGACTTCCGCACCATCGCCTCCGGTGACTACAGCTGGGCCTCCCACCTGGAGAACGGCCTGTGGAGCTACTCCACCGAGGAGATCTGGGGCGGCCTGCAGCATGCCTACGCCTCCATGGCCAACGACGTGGAGACCGCCTACGGCGAGAAGCTCACGCACATCGGCCACATCGGCTTCTCCGCCATGATGCATGGCTACCTCGCCTTTGACGAGAACGGTGAACTGCTCGTGCCGTTCCGCACCTGGCAGAACACCAACACCTCCGAGGCCCACCAGAAGCTTTCCGAGCTGTTCCAGTACAACATCCCGGAGCGTTGGTCCATCGCCCACCTGTACCAGGCCGTGCTCAACAAGGAGGAGCACGTCTCCAAGGTCGCCTACTTCACCACGCTGGCCGGCTACGTGCACTGGAAGCTCACCGGCAGGAGGGTGCTCGGCGTGGGCGACGCCTCCGGCATGTTCCCGATCGATCCGACCACCCACACCTATGAGACCGAGTTCATCGAGAAGTTCGACGCCCTGCCCGAAGTGGCCGCCCAGCCGTGGAAGCTCGAGAACCTGCTACCCACCCCGCTCGTGGCCGGAACCCCGGCCGGCGAGCTCACCGAGGAAGGCGCCAAGCTCCTCGACCCGTCCGGCACCCTGGAGCCCGGCATCGTGCTCGCCCCGCCTGAGGGCGACGCCGGCACCGGCATGGTCGCCACCAACTCCGTGCGCGTGCGCACCGGCAACGTCTCCGCCGGCACCTCCATCTTCGCCATGGTGGTCCTGGAGCACAAGCTCAAGGCCCTCCACCCCGAAGTGGACCTCGTCACCACCCCGGCCGGCGATCTGGCCGGCATGAGCCACGCCAACAACTTCACCTCCGACCTCAACGCCTGGGTGGGCCTGTTCGGCCAGTTCGCCAAGGCGCTCGGCACCCCGGTGGACGCCGGCACGCTGTACGGCACCCTGTTCCGCGCGGCCATCGCCGACGATGTGGACTCCAACTGCGGCGGTTTGCTCAACTACCCGTTCCGCTCCGGCGAGTTCCTGGCCGGCCTGCCCGAAGGCCGTCCGCTGTTCGCCCGCAGCCCCGAGGCCAACATGACCCTTGGCAACTTCATGCGTGCCCAGCTGTTCTCCGCGTTCTCCCCGGTCAAGATCGGCATGGACGTCATGACCAAGCAGGAGCACGTCCAGGTGGACTCCCTGGTGGGCCACGGCGGCATCTTCACCACCCCGAAGGTCGCCCAGAGCATCCTGGCCGCCGCCTTCAACACCCCGATCAAGGTCATGTCCACCGCCGCCGAGGGTGGCGCCTGGGGTATGGCCGTGCTCGCCAACTACCTGTGGAACACCAACGAGGACCACACCAACCTGGCCGACTACCTTGACGGCTGCGTGTTCAAGGACGCCAAGTCCACCACCGAAAGCCCGATCGCCTCCGACGTGATCGGCTTCGAGGACTTCTTCGCCCGCTTCACCAAGGGCCTGCCCATCGAGCACACCGCCATCGAGTCCATCGATCTCGAAGACAAGTAACCGCTGGCTTGGCTTCCCCTGTCAGGGGAGCTGGCCGCCGAAGGCGGACTGAGGGGTAGCCGGACAGGTTACTGTCTGACAACCCACCGGTTTGGCCGTCATCGATAACACAAGATTTAGCAAACGTCCATCCATTTCAGTGGAAAGGAAACCAACAATGGCAACTCTGGCTGATTACGGTCCCGAGGTCCGTGCCGAGGTCAAGCAGGTGCGCGAGGTTGTCGCATCCCTGCACGAGCAGCTCATCAAGTGGAACCTGGTCGTGTGGACCGCTGGCAACGTCTCCCAGCGCCTGCACACCGCCGACCTCATGGTCATCAAGCCCTCCGGCCTGCGCTACGAGTACCTGACCCCGTCCAGCATGGTCGTGTGCGACCTGGACGGCAACGTGGTCGACGGCGCCGAGGCCCCGTCCTCCGACACCGCCTCCCACGCCTACATCTACCGCAACATGCCCGACGTCTACGGCGTGGTCCACACCCACTCCACCTACGCCACCGCCTGGGCCGCCACCGGTCAGAACATCCCCTGCGGCCTGACCATGATGGGCGACGAGTTCGGCGGCCCGGTGCCGGTCGGCCCGTTCCGTCTCATCGGCTCCGAAGCCATCGGCAAGGGCGTCGTCGAGACCCTGAAGAAGTACCCGAAGTCCCCGGCCGTCCTCATGCAGAACCACGGCCCGTTCACCATCGGTAAGGACGCCGAGGCCGCCGTCAAGGCCGCCGCCATGACCGAGGAAGTCGCCCACACCATGTGGGCCGCCCGTCAGCTCGGCGACATCATCGAGATCGACCAGGCCGATATCGATAAGCTTAACGACCGCTACCAGAACGTCTACGGACAGCACTGACCCGGCGGAGTGTCCGCGGCATTGCTCCTCGGTCGACGTACCTTCGTACGCCTTCCCTCGGTGCGCTTTGCGGACACACACGCCGGCCCAGTGCTTCCAGCACTGACCTTTCCTCTGGCTCCCCTCTCTGAGGGGAGCTGGCAGCGAAGCTGACTGAGGGGAGCCCTTGGTCAGCCACGAAATGTACAACACTCCACACAACGAAGTAAACAAAGGAGCCATCATGGCAATGGAAAACCCCTTTGAGGGCAAGGAAATCTGGTTCGGCGTCGGTTCGCAGGACCTGTACGGTGAGGAAGCGCTGCGCCAGGTCGCCGCTCACTCCGCCGAAATGGTCGACTACCTGAACGCCACCGGCAAGATCCCGGCCAAGATCGTCCTCAAGCCCACCCTGAAGTCCTCCGACGGCGTCAAGCAGTTCATGGTCGAGGCCTCCGCCAACCCGAACGTCATCGGCGTCATCGCCTGGTGCCACACCTTCTCCCCAGCCAAGATGTGGATCCGCGGCCTCGAAGTGCTGACCAAGCCGCTGCTGCAGCTGGCCACCCAGCACCACAAGGAGATTCCGTGGGAGACCATCGACATGGACTTCATGAACCTGAACCAGGCCGCCCACGGCGACCGTGAGTTCGGTTACATCGTCTCCCGCCTCGGCATCCCGCGCAAGATCGTCGTCGGCCACTACACCGACCCGGAAGTCGCCGAGAAGGTCGGCACCTGGGCCCGCGCCTGCGCCGGCTGGGACGCCTCCAACAACATGAAGGTTATGCGCTGGGGCGACAACATGCGTAACGTCGCCGTCACCGAGGGCGACAAGACCGAGGCCGAGCGCGTGTTCGGCGCCTCCATCAACACCTGGGCCGTCAACGAGCTCGTCGCCGCATACGACGCCGTCAAGGACGACCAGGTCAAGGAGATCATCGAGGACTACAAGGCCAAGTACGACGTCGACCCGGCCCTGCTGGACGCCAAGTACGACTCCCTGTTCATCGCCGCCAAGGAAGAGGCCGCGATGGTCAACATGATGCGCGCCAACGGCTGCACCGCCGGCGTCGACAACTTCGAGGACCTCGGCGCCCTGCCGCAGCTGCCGGGCGTCGGCCCGCAGCGCTTCCCGTCCGAGTACGGCTGGGGCTTCTCCGCCGAGGGCGACTGGAAGACCGCCGTCCTGGTGCGCATCGGCGCCGTGATGGGCTACGGACTGCCCGGTGGTGCCTCCCTCATGGAGGATTACTCCTACAACTTCACCGAAGGCAACGAGCTCGACATGGGCTCCCACATGCTCGAGGTCTCCCCGGCCATCGGCACCATCGCCAAGCCGAAGCTGGAGATCCACCCGCTGGGCATCGGCGGCAAGGCCGACCCGGTGCGCCTGGTCTTCTCCGGTGCCCCGAAGAAGGACGCCGTCGTGGTCTCCATGGCCGACGAGCGCGAGCGCTTCCGTCTGCTCATGGACGTCGTGGACGTCGTCGAGCCGCAGGGCTCCCTCAAGGAGCTGCCGTGCGCCCGTGCCGTCTGGAAGCCGCAGCCGTCCCTGAAGACCGCCGTCCAGTGCTGGATCACCGCCGGCGGCTCCCACCACACCTGCATGACCACCTCCGTCGGTCGTGAGGCTTGGGAGGACTTCGCCCGCATCGCCGGTGTCGAGCTCGCCGTCATCGACGAGAACACCACCGCCCGCCAGTTCGAGAAGGAGCTGGAGCTGTCCGAGATGTACCACCGTCTCAACAACCAGCACTGATTGACGGAGCGGTATCGGCATGGTGGAAGGTCCGACGTACCTTCGTACGCCTTCACCTTCCATCGCACCGATACCGCACACGTCAATAGGTGAATGGGGAAATTGAATTCAGGTCTCTGTGCCACTTCTTGGCTCCCCTTGTCAGGGGAGCTGGCGGCGAAGCCGACTGAGGGGTAGTCCCATCAAGATCAGAGCCTGACCGTTGATTGCCATGCAAGGGCCGTTCCGGGAAACCGGGCGGCCCTTTCGCGTTGCAACGAGAAGAGGGTTGGATCCGGTAGTGGCTCCTGCCGTTGCCATCGGACCAAGGGCTGGCTTTCTGCCGTCGCTGAGCCGCACCGATTCACAGCCCCAAGCGCTTCGATACGAATTCGGAGGCCTATTCGCCCCGCGCCGCGGCCACAAACACGTCGAAAATGGCCTGTGAGCGGGTGTCCACGCAATACAGGAATTCGGGATGCCACTGCACAGCCCACAGGAACCGGCTCGCCGGCCGCCACAGCGCCTCAATCACGCCATCTGGCGCGGTAGCCATCACTTCCAGACCCGCCGCCGGCTCCCGCACGGCCTGATGATGGTAGCTGTTCACCGCGATCTCTGACCGCCCGGCGAACAACGCGGCCAACGGTGTGCCGGGAACCAGAGAAACCGAATGCCCGAACGCATCGTACGGCGGATTCATATGATGCTCGACCGCACTGGGATGCTCGCTGGGCAGGTCCTGCCACAACGTGCCACCCAGATATCTGTTGATGAACTGGATGCCGCGGCAAATGCCCAGAATCGGCTTGTCCAGCTGCATCACGGCCGGCAGCAACAGCGATTCCATGCGGTCTCGTTCGGGACTGAGCACTTCGCTGCGACCTGTGGCTCCGGCATCGGACGCAGCGGTGGAGTCACCGGCTGGGGAACCGGTCTTCGAATCGGCAACGGCTGTCATGGGAAGTGTGGCGCCGGAGCCTGTAATCGAATCCGCATCCGGCTTCGTGCCATTCGGCCCCACGTCCGGCCCCACGTCTGGCCCCACATCAGGCCCGCCCGTGAACAGGAACGCATCGAACCGTTCGGCGCATTCCTCCACCGCATCCGCGTCGTCGGTCAGCGGCAACATCACCGGTGTGCCGCCCGCGCGCAGCACCGCATCCATGTAACCGGGCAACATCCACAGGCTGTCCCGCCCGTAATCCATCAACGGTGTCACGGCGATCATTGGTCTATCGGTCATGACGGCACCTCCATTCCGGTGGCCCGCATCGGACCTCCAGTCGATTCGCAGCGACGCCGCCACTGTACCGGACCGATGTAACCGTCAGATCAGGGGCAGTTTGAGCAGGCAGGTCCACGTGCCGTCCTCGACGGAAGCGGTGAACTCGCCGCCCGCCGATTCCGCCGTCTGCCCGCATCGGGCGATTCCCGTGCCGCCGGTCAGTGCCGATGTCAACGGATTACGTACGGCAGCATCAACGTTGTCTTCCGAACCGGTGTCTGGAGAACCATCCGGCAGCGGCTGTCCGGCTCGTCCGCATCGCTTGGAGCCGATGCCGTTCGATGCCGACACCGTGGCCAATCCCGGTCCGAGAGTGATTGCGATGCAATAGCCGGAATCCGGGGCGGCATACTTCATCATGTTGCCGACGATCTCATGCAGGATATCGAAGAGGGCGGCCTTGCGCTCGGACGTGCACGCCGAGGATTCCGCACCGCCGATGATGGTCTCGCCGACCAGCCCGTTCGCATGCAGCCGTGCATCGACGGATTCGCCCAACTCCCGCAATTCGTCCGTCGTAAGCGAGGCGATGCGTGCCGGCGGGACAGACGATGACGCTGTGCCGGCACGTCTGGGCTGTGATGGTCTTTTCGCTGATGAACTGACGGCGGGCGCAGAGGCCGCGATCCTGTTGCACATGACATCCTGCGCTGCCTCGGAACCTGTTTCGGGGTCAGGCTCGGGGGTGGGCCGGATGCCGGTATGCGAGTCGTCGGTCACCGAGCCGCCGTCTGCATGGTCCAATCCTGCGATCAGCGTGCGTATCTTGGCCAGCGATTCGGTTGTGGTCCGTTCGATGAGGGAGATGGTCTCGGCCTCATCGATGCGTCCGATCGGATTGGCGCGTTCCTGGCCGGGGCCATGCATGAGAGCCGACTGTCCGCTGTTCGGCAAGCCAAGGTCTTCCGGCACATCCATTTCGCCGTGAGTTCGACTTCGTACCGCATCCGACTCCAATTGTCGGGCCAGCAGCAGAATCGTGGCCAGGTCGTTGGCCACCGAATGATGCAGTTGCGTCGCCAATTCCTGATCGGCCAACGTATGCAGTAGTTCCGCGCGTTCCTGTGCCTCGATTTCCTGCCGTTCGCGCCAGCTCATCATCGAACCGAGCCAGAGCGCCACCATCAGGAACGCGGCCGTGGCGCACACGATGGTGAACACCGAAGAATCCCATGGGTACAGCCAGATACGCGACGCCGTGGCCGCTTCGGCCGCCACCGCCGCGACCAACGCCATACCGACATGCAGATAGGTCATGACCGTGATGGCCACCAGCAGGCAGAACAGTATCGAAAACGGCGTGGTCTGCGGCACCACGCACCGGGTCGCCCAGAGCGCCACGATCGCCCAACCGCCGACGCTTGGCAGCAAGGCCATAAGCAGACTGCATACGATTGCGAGCAATGCGAAGAGCAACGTGACATCGCTGGCCTCGCCTGCCGCATACAGGTACGCGGTCTCGATCACCGCCGGAATCGCCGCGCACGCCAGCAGCAAACGGGTGCGCGCATCCCAAAGCAAACGTTTGCCCGTGTTCCTGCCATTCGTGATGCCGGTTGAGGTACCGGCCGCATCGATGACTCCCATGGCTCACATCCTCAGATATCGGCGGCACAACGCCACCGCCTCGTCGCGGTCCCGCGCATGCAGTTTCTCCCGCACCCGGGCGACCTGCGAGAAGATCGTGCCCTTCGAGATGCCGAGTTCGGCTGCGATCTCCTCGGTGGAACGGCCGTCCGCATACCGCCGCATGATGGCCGCCTGCTGTGCGGACAATGCGAACGATCGCGTCGGCTGACTGTCCGACTCAACGTTCGTTCGGGACTCCATGCCGGCGGTTTGCGCTGTTCGTGCGGTGGGGGTGGTGATTGGAGCGGCACTATTCGGGAGCCCCATCGCGGTGCGTTGGCTGGCCACTGCACACGGTGCGGCACACGTGCCGTGCGATCGCGCTCCCATTGGCTGCGCGCCGACCGGTAGCCCGGCCGCGGAAAGGCCGACGGCGCATTGGGCGGCAAGACGACGAATCATGCGTGTGATGGCCGCGATATCGTCCTTGCTGATGACATCGGCCGCACCGGACTCGCACGCGGCATCCCGGTATACAGCCGGGTCGTATGCGGTCATGCCAAGCATTGGCAGCTCCGGCGCCCAGCGGCGGACGGCCCGGCATACGTCGACGCCGGTCATATCCGTCAGCGCCATATCCACCAGCAGCACATCCGGCCGGTCCTGTGCACGTATGCATCGCTGGATCGCGGCCGCCCCCAGCTGTGCGGTCCACAACACCGTGAACCCCTCACGGGCCAGTAGCGACCGCAACGCCATCAGTGCCATCGCATCGTTGTCCACCAGCGCGATGGTGATGTGGCCCTTCCCCTGTTCCATAACCCATAGTCTATGGCGCTCGCTGTGACGCACGGCAACTCATGTCATGCGGCGCATGTCAGCGGCTATGCTTCTTGAGATGTCGGGTCATAGTCTGGAATCATCAATCCACCCGATTGGTGCCGGACGGAACCGATAGACTCCGTTACAACTCGGCCGACATGGCCCGGCAGGACTCGGCTTCGCCGCCGGTTTCCCCGACAGGGGAACCGAGGACAAGGACCGCGTCGATCTTGGCTGAACGGAGTCGACTGGCACCCGGGATGGATTGAGCGGTCAACAACCATCACCCGAGCAAGGAGGCCCGTAATGAACAAGGCGATGCAGGCACTGCGCAACCATACGTCCGTGCCCAATGGCGACCGTGGCCCGAAGCGCGATCCAGGGTATGATCCGGAACATTCGGGTGGCAATCCGGGCAATCCGTCCGACCAGCGCGCCGTGCGACCCCTCTGGTGGTGGCTGCTGGCGGCGTTCCTGGCGTTCGCCGTGATCGTGACCGGCGCGTTCGTCTGGCAGCGCTCCACGCGCATGACCTCCCAGAAGATCGTAGACGAACTGGTCGCCCTCGACCCGAACGTCACCGAGGCACAACTGGAATCACAAGGCTACGTGTACGGCGGCGAGGCCGTGGCCGGCTGGCACGGGTACTCCGACGGCGAATCGTACCCGTGGTATTTCAATCCGGACCAAAAGAGCATCGACAAGTTCGTCGATGACGTGAAGGCCGGGCGCGAATCCGTGCTGAAACTGGTGGTGCGCGGCGTGGGACCGACGCAGCAGACGCCCGCGAGTGACGGGGATTCCGCCACTTCCGGCGATACGGGCGGCGTCTCGGTGCGCGTCTTCTGGTACGACCCGAACGTCAGCGCCGACTGGGCCGAGAAGTCGAGCACCCTCGACCCGGTAATCATCCACCATGACGGCAAGGGGCAGATCCGCGAATGGTGGTGGCGCAAGGGCGAGGTGGTTGTCTCGGACAAGCGATTCTCGCGCGGTATCGAGCAGGTCGACGATGCCAACACCACCTATGTGCTCAAGCATCAGCCGTCAATTCCGGCCACCGCCACCGGCAAGCAGTCCACGGATGCGGGTTCCGGGCAGGCCGAGTCCGGCAAATCCGGCCAGATCGGGCAGACCGGTGCCGGCGATTCCACCAAGTCCGGCGATTCCGATGACTCCGCCAAGGATGCCGCACAGGATCCCGCCGTCATCACCGCCTACGACGAGGTGCTCTACACGCTCGGCGGCTGACAATGGCGTAATGGCTGTCATATGCCCGGATTGCCTCACTAGCCGTTCCTCAGCGGGGCAATCCGGGCAGCTATGCGTCATTGTGCTGCGATGAATGAATGTGAGCGGGGTATTCCGGGCAGGTGATGACCTGTCAGCCCCGCAGACATCAGCTCAGCGGGGCATTCCGGTGGTTACCTATCCGTCATGTCCCATTGAGCGGTGGGAAGCGGGGCAACACGGGTATTAACGTGCCACGTCGCCCCGCCCACTGGTTTTGAACGGGGTAATACGGGCGGCAATACGCTGCCTTGCCCCGGTCTGGCTTGAATCAGTGGGGCGACATCGGGAGTTAATGCCTGTCTCGCCCCGGTCCAGCCTGAATAAGTGGGGCAGGACGGCCACTTGCTCACCGTGTAGCCCCGCTTACGGGCGTGCAATACGGGTAACAGGGGCAATACGGGGCAATTTCAGCCGACCAAGCCCCACCGCTCACCGTTTGCCGTTGTAGATCTCGCTGTCGATCACGTCCGCGAAGACACGGTTCACGGCCGGGCGCACCACTTTCAGGGACGGCGTCAGGCACTTGTTCTCCTGCGTGAACTGCGTGTCCAGCACCGCGAACTTGCGCACGGATTCGGCGCGGGAGACCGTGGCGTTCGCCTTGTCCACGTACTGCTGGATCTCCTCGCGCACCGCGGCGTTCGTGGCCAGCCGATCCACCGGCGTCTCGACGGACAGGCCGTGCGCGGGCAGCCAGACGGCCAGCGACTCCGGGTCGAGCGTCACCAGTGCGCCGATGAACGGACGCTGGTCGCCCACCACCACGCAGTGCTCCACGATCGGGCACTTGGCGATCTCCTCCTCCAGTGGGATGGGGGAGACGTTCTTGCCGCCGGCCGTGATGATGATGTCCTTGATGCGGCCGGTGATGGTGATGCGGCCCTCGTCGTCGATTTCCGCCAGATCGCCCGTGCGCAGCCAGCCGTCAGCGGTGAACGCCTCCGCGGTCTTCTCCGGCAGGTTGTGGTAGCCGCGGAACACGTTCGGGCCCTTGACCTGCAGCTCGCCCTCGTCGGAGATGCGCACCGAGGAGCCGGGGGCGGGCTGGCCCACCGTGCCGATCACGTTGTCGCTCACGCGCGTGGCGGCGAACGGGGCGGCCGTCTCGGTCATGCCGTAGCCCTGGATCATCGGCAGGCCGATGCCGTTGTAGAAGTGGGCGAGGTCCAGGGACAAGGGCGCGCCGCCGCAGGCCACGTACTTGATGCGCGGGCCCAAGGCGCCGCGAACCGTGCGGTAGACGAGCGTCTCGTACTTCGCGCGCTCGGCGATCTCCGCAAACGTATGCTTCTCGCCGGCCTGTTCCTTGCGGCTCCAGACGCGCGCGGCCTCGGCGGCCTTGAGGAACAGACGGCCCCGGAAGCCCGCGCCGGCCTTGTGCGAGGCGGCGTTGTACACCTTCTCGAACACGCGCGGCACGCCCAGCAGATACGTGGGTTCGAACGAGCGCAGGTCCGGCAGCAGCGACTTGGTGTCCGGCAGGTAGCCCACCACGCCGTCGTCCGAGGCGATGGAGGCGTACTGGATGAAGCGCGCGAAGCAGTGGGCCAGCGGCAGGAACAGCAGCAGGCGCGGATGGTCGTCGAGAATCATCTCATGCAGCGCCTGCGAGGCCGCGATGGTGATGGACACGAAGTTCTTGTGCGTCAACTCCACGCCCTTCGGGGTGCCGGTGGAGCCGGAGGTGTAGACGATGGTGGCAAGGTCGTCGATGTGCACGGTGGCCACGCGCTCGGCCAGCTCCTCGTCGGAGACGGCCACGCCGAAGCCCTCCAGCGCGCCCAGCGCGTTGCCGTCGATCATGAGGATCTGCTTCAGGGACGGGCAACGGTCCTTCACCGAGTCGAGGCGGTCGAAGCGCTCGCGGTTGTCGGCGATGGCCAGCTTGACCGAGGAGTCGTTCATGATGTTCTGGGCCTGGGAGGCGGAGTCGGTGTCGTAGATCGGCACGCTCACCGCGCCCACCGCGGCCAGCGCGAAATCGATGATGCCCCATTCGAGGCGGGTGGAGGAGAAGATCGTCACCGCGTCGCCCTTGGCGATGCCCAGTGCGATCAGGCCCTTGGCCGTGCGGGTCACCAGGTCGTTGAACTCGCCGGTGGTGACGTTCTGCCAGCGTCCGGGGCCGAGTTTCCTGGCTGCGATGACCGTGTCCGCGCCGGTGCGGGCGAGTCGGTCCGTCAGCAGTGAGTAGATGGTCTGGTTGTCGTTGAGGGTGATGGATTCGCCGGGGGTGGTGTATTCGGTGAGCATGGATATGCGGGTTCCTTAGGGTGCGCGGGTCGTGTCTGTCGTAAGTCTTTCGGGGATGGCTGTTGACGATTTCGGCCATTCTGTCCACGAGGTTACGCGCGCGTAGGTGGCCGCGCGTTGTGCGTACCGGAGAAGTTGGGGCGTGCGTTTTGTCGGTTGCCTACAAGGGCGGCGGACGGAAGCGATGGATGTGGCAATGGGTAAGGCAACGGATGGGGTATGCGGATCGCGCGCGATGGCGGATGCGATGGGCAGGGGTGCCCCCGAACGATGGCCCCGAGCGGCACCCCGAGCAGTAACTCCGAACGATAACGGTTTGGCAACGATTTGCCGTTTAAGTTCATTTTTGGTCATTACGCCGTCCGGCAAGGGGTAGCATATCCTTTCGGCAAGAATCGTGTTAACGCTAACAAGCCAATCGGGGCAGGTCGACAGGCCGGCTCGGCTGGCCAACCGGACCGGTCGAATCGACCGAATTATCCCAAGCGTTGCACCCCTTGCGGGCATCGTCGGCGACGCAACGTCACGCCGCGCCACAGAGAAGAAGAACCAAAGGCAATCAGAGAAACACGAGGTCACTGCAGTGAGTCAAGCGACATCGACAAGCGAACCCATCAAGACGGTCGAGGAAGAGGACGAGCACCAGCGCCGCGGTTCCGGCCGCTACATCGTGGGCCTGGCGCTGAGCGCCGGCCTGGCCGGTCTGCTCTACGGATACGACACCGTGTCCATCTCCGGCGCCATCGACTTCCTGCAGTCCAAGTACGCGCTGAGCCCGGCGCTGCAGGGCCTGGTCATCAGCTCCATCATGATCGGCGGCGTGATCGGCGCCGGCTTCTCCGGCTTCCTGTCCGACAAGTACGGCCGCCGCAAGATCCTCATGTTCGGCGGCGCGTTCTTCTTCGTGGCCGCCCTGTGGAGCGCCTTCACGTTCAGCCCGTTCACGCTGATCCTGGCCCGCGTGATCGGCGGCATCGGCATCGGTCTGGCCGCCGCGCTCGCCGTGACCTACATCACCGAGTCCGCCCCGACCAACATCCGCGGAGCCCTGACCAGCGCCTACCAGCTGCTGACCATCTCCGGCATCTTCCTGACCAACGTCATCAACTACTTCATCGCCTCCTCCGGCTCCCACGAATGGGGCATCGAATTCGGCTGGCGCTGGATGCTCGGCATCGGCGCCATCCCGGCCGCCATCTTCGTGGCCGCCCTGTGGTTCTCCCCGGAATCGCCGCGATTCCTGGTTCAGGCCGGCCGCGTGGAAGAGGGTTACAAGGTCCTCGAACGCATCAACGGTTCGGACAAGGCCCGCCGCGACGTGGAGGAGATTCAGCTCCAGATCAAGGCCGAGCAGGAAGCCAACGCCCAGTTCTCCGACCTGTTCAAGCCCGGCCTGCGCAAGGCCCTGCTCATCGGCATCTTCCTGGCCATCTTCAACCAGGCCATCGGCATGAACGCCATCTCCTACTACGGCCCGGTCATGTTCAGCCACATGGGCTTCGGCGGCAACACCGAGTTCCTGGCCTCCTCCCTGGTGGGCGGCATCGAGCTGGTGTTCACCGTGGTGGGCATGTACCTCATCGATACGGCCGGCCGTAAGAAGCTCATGGCCGTGGGTTCCGGCCTCATGGTGCTGTTCGCGCTCGGCATCTCCTTCTCCTACGCGAACAACTACCAGCTGCTCATGCTCATCTTCGTGATGTGCTTCACCTCCTGCTTCGCCTTCTCCATGGGCCCGATCCCGTGGATCATGATCCCGGAGCTGTTCCCGACCTACCTGCGTGGCCGCGCCACCGGTATCTGCACCGTGTTCCTGTGGGCAACCAACTGGGCCATCGGCCAGTTCACTCCGATGCTCATCAGTGGCATCGGTGGCATGGGCACCTTCCTGGTGTTCGCCTGCACCAACCTCATCTGCTTCCTCGGCGTGATCACCTTCGTGCCGGAGACCAAGGACAAGACACTGGAGGAGATCGCCGAGCTGTGGAAGCCGAAGGACGAGCAGCAGTCCAACGCGCAGCTTGAAGTGGTGCGCGCCACCGCCGACCTCAAGCAGGCCGAGGCGGACATCAAGGCCGCCGAAGCCGAGCTGGCCCGCGCACGCCGCGCCAAGGAACGCGCCATCGCCACCAAGGCCGCCGCGGAGGCGCTCGTCGCCGCGCAGAAGCGCCGCTAGTCGCTAGTCGTTAGTCGCACGCAGCCGCAATCGGGCGATCGATCATTGGCCGATTGCATTCGTTTGGGGCCGGAGCCTCCCGTCTGGGTGGCCCGGCCCCAAACCGTCTCTGGCGTGTGCCCGTCGTTTCCGCTACGGTGGCAAGCGGTCATCGTTACGTGAAGCTGTGTTTGACCAAGTGATGAATGATTCGCAGGACTGCCCCTCGGTCGGCATTCTCCGACAGTTCCCCTGACAAGGGGAAGCCGAGGAAAAGGACGGTTGGTCTGCGTTGTACGCAAAGTCTCGTCAAAGAGTCTCGTCAGGAAGGGGAAACGACAGGCATGTTCGATAAACGACTGTTCGCTATCACGCCGGGACTCGGCCGTCTGGTGGCCGGCAAAGTGGCGCTGATGTGGGTGAGCCTGCTGGCCAACATCGGCTTCATGCTCTCGCTGGTCATGCTGCTGCAGGGGCTGCTGGCCGCCGCGGCCCCGGACATCTCCCACTGCGACGACACCTCGCCGGACGTGATCTGTCCAACGCCGCTCGCCGACGTCTCCGGGTCCGCCGTGCTGCCGATGGCCGGCGACCTCATGATCTACGTCCTGCTCGCGTTGGTGTGCGCGGCCGTGCGTTACCTCGCCACCACCCACGCCACCAGACTCGGCACCGAAGCCGCCGAACGGGTCAAACTCGCCCTGCGCTCCAGGCTCTACCGCAAGATGCTGGCCCTCGGCCCGTCCTACAAATCCCGCGTGACCACCGCGGACGTCATCCAATCCGCCGGCGAAGGCGTCGAGCAGATCCAAAGCTTCTTCGAACTGTTCCTTCCGCAGCTCTTCTACGCCATCCTCGCACCCGTCACGCTATTCGCGGTCATCGCTCCCATCGACATGCCCTCGGCGCTCACCATGCTGCTGTGCGCGCCGCTCATCATCATCGTCACCGGCATGGTCTCCATGACCGCCGCCCGCGCCTTCAAGAAGTACTGGGGTCGGTACACGGACATGGGCGCCGCCTTCCTGGACAACCTGCAGGGCCTCGAAACGCTGAAGAACTTCGACGCGGACGATCGTGCCGCCGCCGAAATGGACGAGAAGGCCGAGGGCTTCCGCGTCATGACCATGCGCGTGCTGCAGATCCAGCTGCGCTCGCTCACGGCCATGGACGTGGTGGCGTACGGCGGAGCCGCGGCCGGCATCGGCGTGGCCCTATGGCGTTTCGCCCACGCGCCCGTTTTCGCGGACGGCTGGTCCCTTGCGGTGCTGGCCGACCACCTGACGCACCCGTTCTCCTACCTCGCCTACGGTCTGCAATACCTGATGCCGTTCGGCGTAGGCTTCCCGCTCACTCTGGCCGGACTGCTGTTCATCATCCTGCTGTCCGCCGAGTTCTTCATCCCGATGCGCCAGCTCGGCTCGTTCTTCCACGTGGCCATGAACGGCATGACCTCCACCAAGCGCATCTTCGCGCTGCTGGACGCGCCCGAACCCGCCCATGGCGTGGCCTCGCTGCCGGCCGGGGATAAAGCCCCCGAAGTCCGGTTCGACAAGGTGGGCTTCTCCTACGACGACGGCACCGAAGCCCTCTCCGACGTGACCTTCACCGCGCGGCCGGGCCGGTTCACCGCCATCGTCGGCGTCTCCGGCTCCGGCAAATCCACGGCCGCCGCGCTGCTGGCCGGCTCGCTCATCGGATACCGCGGGTCGCTCACGTTGGGTGGTGCGGAAGTGTCCGATCTGTCCGGCGAGGCGCTGGCCGGTGCGGTCACGTTGATCGGCGCACGCAGCCACCTGTTCGCCGGGACGTTGCGCGAGAACCTGATGATGGCGTTGCCGGTCGGCGAGGGGAACGGTCCCGCCGGTGCCGTGGACGTCGCGAACGTTGGCAGCGCCGGTTCGACGGATTCGACTGAATCGGCCGGTTCGGCCGGCTCCGTCAACGCGGCCGACCCGGCTTCCCGGCCCACGGACGACCGAATGAACAATCGAATGGACGACCGGTTGTGGGCCGCCCTCGAGCAGGCCCGCATCGCCGACTTCGTACGCTCGCAGCCGGCCGGCCTCGACATGACCATCGAACCGGACGCCGCGAACCTGTCCGGCGGCCAGCGCCAGCGCATCGCCATCGCCCGCGCGCTTCTGCACGACTCCCCGGTGTTCGTCTTCGACGAGGCCACCAGCAGCGTGGATGTGGAATCAGAGGCGATGATCCTCGACACGATCCGCGAACTCGCAGCGATCCATGGCAAGACGGTCATCATGATCACGCACCGCATGGCCAACGCCGAGCACGCCGACCAGGTGGTGGTCCTCGAACACGGTCGCTCCATCGAAACCGGCACGCACGCTGAACTCATGGCCGCGGGCGGCCGGTACGCCGAACTGTTCACCACCCAGGCCGACATCGAACGATTCGACGGACGGGCCGCCGGACGGGCCGCCGGACGGGCCGCCGGCGAGACAGCCGGAGTCGCGAATGACGCGATTCCGCACGCCGGTACTCCGACCGCGCACGGCAAACCGACGGACGGCCGGAAACCCGAGAAGACCGCACCCGCACCACCGCTCACCACCTGGCAGGTCGTCGGCCGACTGCTCAAGGAAGCCAGCCCGCTCGCGCGACTCATGGTCGCGGCCACCGTCTCGGGCAGCATCGGACACCTCGCGGCCACATTCCTGCCGGTCTTCGGCATCGTGGCAGGCTTCGCGCTCGCCGACCACCCGGTATGGGGCATGGGCGCGGGCCCGGCGCTCGCCGGCATGATCGTGTGCGCGCTGCTGCGCGGCGTTACGCGCTACGTGGAGCAGTACCTCAACCACAACGTGGCCTTCCACCTGCTTGCGCTCTTCCGCTCCAAGGCCTTCGCCTCGCTGCGCAGACTCGCCCCCGCCAAGCTTGCCGGCAAGGGCAAGGGCGACCTCATCGCCATGCTCACCACGGACGTGGAACTGCTGGAGATCTTCTTCGCGCACACCATCAGTCCGGTGGCCATCGCCGTGACCACCACCGTCGTCTACGCGCTCGCCATCGCCACGCTCGACCCGCGGATGGCGCTCATGCTCATCGCCGCCCACCTGGTCATCGGCGTGATCGTACCGAAGTTCTTCGCCACCGGCGTGCACAACCTCGGCCCGGCCATCCGCGGCGCCGCCGGCAAACTGGACGACGTGATGCTGGACGACATGCGCGGCCTGGACGAGATCATCCGCTTCGGCCGCGGCGAGGAGCGCGCCCGTGCCATCGAGGACCGCACGCGGGCCCTGTGGCGCGACCACGCGAAGCTCAGCAGCGTCAACGGCCGGTTCGCCGGCATCGGCGGCCTGCTCGTGTTCCTGCTGATCGGCATCGCCACGGCGCTCGTGATCCGCTTCGCCGCCGAGCAGCCGCTTGACATCCCAGCGCTGGTCACCGCATTCGTGCTGCTCGTCAGCTCGTTCGGCCCCACGCTCGCCCTGAGCGCGCTGCCCGCGAACCTCACGCAAACGTTCGCCGCCGCCCGCCGACTGTTCGGCATCATGGACGAGGCCCCGGCCGTCACCGAAACCGGCATCGCCACCCCTGAATACGATGGCATGCGCCTGGACCATGTGGCATTCGCCTATCCGGCCGCCTCCGGCACCGCCACCTCGCCGATTCTCACCGACTTCAGCCTCGACATCCCGCGCCACGGCATCCTCGGCGTGCAGGGCCCGTCCGGCCGCGGCAAGTCCACGATGCTCAAGCTCCTCATGCGCTACTGGGATCCGCAGTCCGGCCGGGTCGCGATGTCCGGCACGCCGCTGCCCGCAATCGACGCGCATCATCGCCGCAGCGTCCAGGCGATGATGAGTCAGGAAACCCACCTGTTCGACGGCACGATCCGCGACAACCTGCTCATCGCCCTGCCTGAATCGGACATCGAATCAAGCCCGTCCGACGCCCTTGACGCGCGACTGCGCGAGGCGCTGGCCAAAGCCTCGGTGCTCGACCTCATCGATTCCCTGCCGGACGGCCTCGCCACGCAGGTGGGGGAGCTTGGCGATCGCCTTTCGGAAGGCGAACGCCAGCGCATCGGACTCGCCCGCGTGTTCCTGCGCCGGGCCGATCTCATCCTCTTCGATGAGCCGACCAGCCGCCTTGACGCCCTCAACGAGGCGATCATCCTGCGCTCCATCCGCGGGGTCGCCGCCGAACACGGCACCGGCGTGGTGCTGGTCTCTCACCGCGAATCCGCCATGCGCATCGCTGACGATGTGCTGGGTCTGTGAGATTCAGGCCTTGATAAGGGCGTCCAGCGAGTCCAGGGCCTCATCGATGGCACGAGCTTCACGGGCGTCCTCCGCCTCGTGGTAGGTGCGTTCGTCAAAGGGCTCCTCGTGCGCGGCGGGCAGCAGCACGCCGCGGGCCGTATCGGCATCATGGAAGCGCTCCACCGATGATATCGACGCCGGCTTCAAACCCTTCGGCCGGCTTTCGTCGGCACGGTTCGCGCTTGCGGAACGGCGTCCGACCAGTTCGGACAGGTCGGTGGGCAGCGAATCGACCAGGGCGTCCACGGCGGCCCGTGCGGCGGCCTCGGCGGCGGCTTCGTCCAGCATCGGCGTGTGAGCCTCATGAGGCGTGCTGCCGTATTCCCCGGTGCCGTCGGCTTCCGCGGCCCCGGCGGTCTGCGAATCGTGCTGCGCGGCGGCCGTCGCCTGCGCGATCGCCTGCGCGATGCGCTCGGACGCCTCCTGCACGGCCCTGGTGACCTCGTCCGTGATGACCACGGAATTGAGTGCCCTCAGCAGCCCGGAATCATGCTGGGTAGGCGGCTGGCCGGATCCGGCGTCGCGGCTGGTGTGGGAATCGGTGTCAGGCACATCGGCACCAAACGCACCGGCCGCACCTGCCTCGGCACTCACGCCAGCCCCGGACGACTGCCGCATCGCAACCTTGCGGGCCTCCTCGGCCGCCTTCCTCGCGGCCTTTTCGGCGGCCAGACGCTCCTTTTCGGCCTTCTCGGCCGCTTCGAGATCGAAGACCTGCTGCTGTGCCTCGATGCGCGCACGCTGGGCCGCGGCCATGATGCCCAGCGCCTGCTGCCGCTCGTTCTCCACACGGCGCAGCGTGGCCTCGGCATGACGGATGTTCGCGTCGGCCGAGCTCAGTGTGTACTTCGCGGCCGCCAGCTTGGTCTTCGGCTGCCACAGATGCTCGATCTCCTCCAACGTGCGGCCCATCGTCTCCGGCACCAGCGTGATGATGCCGAGCAGGCAGATCAGGTTCAGCACGCCGAACAACGCGAATGACGTGCCGCCGCCAAGTCCGTCGATCATGAGCGGCGTGAACTGCGCGATGATCCAGTTGGCGAACAGCAGGCACATCACGCACAGGCCGGTCGCGCGGCCGCGCAGGTACGTGGGGAACAGTTCGGGGATGACGATCCATGGGATCGGGCCCATCGAGAAGGCGAACGAGACGGTGAACGCCATCACGAACACAAGCGCGAGCAGCGAACTGTCCAGCATGTAGGCGACGGAGATGCACAGCGCGAACACGCACATCATGCCGGTGCCCACCTCCATGAGCCGCTTGCGGCCGAAGGTGTCGATGAGGTACATGCCCACCACGGTGGCCACCAGCTCCACGCCACCCACGCTCGCGGCCGTGAGGAATTCGGTGTCGCCGCCAAAGCCGAGCTTGGCGAACATGACCGGGCCGTAGTAGGAGATGGCGCTCATGCCGACGAACTGGTTGAACACCGCCAGGAAGATGCCGATGGCCAGCGCGCGCCGCAGTCCCGGACGGAACAGGTCGTGGAATTCGCTGGACATTTCGTTCTCCAGCTTCACGGAGGCGCGGATGTCGTCGGTGCGCAGGCGTGCGCGTTCGGTGCCGAGGATGTGCTCAAGCACCGCGAAGCCCTCGTCGGTCTTGCCGACCTGGATAAGGAAACGCGGGCTTTCGGGGGCACGGGTCATCGCCAGCAGGAACGCGGCGGCCGGAATCGCGCCGAGCCCCAGCATCCAGCGCCAGCCGGTGCTGATGTCCCAGCCGCTCGACCCGTAGGAGGCGATGATGTAGTTGATGACGTTGGTCAGGAAGATGCCGCACACCGCGAGCAGCTGGTAGGAGAAGGACAGCAGTCCGCGGATGTTTGTGGGCGCCGATTCGGTGATGTAGGTGACGGCCAGCGCCGAGGTCAGGCCGATGCCGTAGCCGCCGACCACGCGGGCCACGATGAGGTCGATGGGCCCGAAGGTCAGCGCGCTCCAGATGGCCGCGACGAAGAAGAACGCGCCGCCGATGATGAGGATCCGCCGCCTGCCGAACCGGTCGGACAGGAAGCCGGCGGTCGCCGCGCCGATGACGGCGCCCACCATGATGGAGGAGATCACGAGTCCCTCCATCAACGTGCTGAGCCCGTAGCGGAAACGCAGGAATTCGATGGCGCCGGAGATGGACACCGTGTCGTAGCCGTATAACAGGCCCGCGAGGCCGGCGCTCAACGCCAGACCGAAGGTGTATTTGCCCGATCCATGGGCACGAATGGTCGTTCCCAAAGGATTCCGCTGTTTTTTGGCAGCTTGAAACAGGCCCGCCATGCGCTCTCTTCCTCTCAACCGCAACAAGGGGGTACCCGACCATCATAGACATCGGGGGAGTAGGAGGCCAGAGGATTCCAAAAATGCTGTGAGCGTTCACAACGTGTGGCCGGTCCGGTGCCGGTGATGCGCTTGCGACACGCCTGATTGACAGGATGATACACAGGTGTATCATCGTAAATGTGTTTGGTACACAGCTGTACCACCAAACGCATCAGGAAACAGGGTGCAATCGCCGGAGAAGGTACTCCGGCCAGCCCAGGAGGAGACAATCATGCGCAACGTCAAGAAGGTTCTCGCGGCGACGGCAGCCGTGGCCACGCTCGTCAGCATCGCGGCCTGCGGCAGCGGTTCGGACGGCAACAGCAGCGCCAACAAGGGCGACGCCGACAAGGCCGAGCTGGTGTTCTGGGGCTGGGACTCCGGCAACTCCATGAAGGACATCATCGCCGGCTTCGAGAAGGCCAACCCCGGCATCACCGTGAAGTTCAACAACACCGGTACCGCCGAGAAGACCTCCACCGCCCTGTCCAACGCCATCGCCGCCGGCAACGGCGCCCCGGACGTCGTGATGCTGGAGGATCCGACCGTCACCCAGTTCGCCGTCACCGACGGCCTCGTGGATCTGAGCGAGTACGGTGCGGACAAGCTTGCGGATGATTTCGCCGCCGGCCCGTGGAACAAGCTGCAGTACAACGGCAAGCCGTACGCCCTGCCCATCGATTCCGGCCCGGAGATGTTCTTCTACAACAAGGCCGTGTTCGACAAGGCCGGCGTCGACGGCGAATCCATCAAGACCTGGGACGACTACTACGAGGCCGCCAAGAAGATCCGCGCCACCGGTTCCTACATCACCAACCTGGCAGGCACCTCCAACGACTACCAGCCGTTCACCGCGCAGGTCTGGCAGGCCGGTGCCCAGCCGTGGAAGGTCGATGGCGAGAAGATCACCATCAACATGACCAAGGACGAGGGCATGCAGCGCTACATCAAGTTCGTCCAGAAGCTCATCGATGAGGACCTCGTGGACACCAAGACCCCGAACTGGTCCGACGACTGGAACCGCGAGCTCAACGACGGCACCATCGCATCCCTGACCATCGGCGCCTGGATGCCGATCAACCTCATGACCGGCGCCCCGGACCAGGCCGGCAACTGGCGTGTGGCCCAGCTGCCGCAGTGGGAGGAAGGCCAGGAGGTCTCCGCCGAGGACGGCGGCTCCGCGCTCGCGGTCGTCAAGCTCTCCAAGAACCAGGCCGCGGCCTACAAGTTCATCGAGTACATGACCCACGGTGACGGCGCCCAGACGATGGCCGACACCGGCACCTTCCCGTCCCTGAAGAAGATCCTGCAGTCCGACTCCTTCACCGACCCCACCACCGAGGCCAACAAGAAGACCAACGACTACTTCGGCGGCCAGAACGTGAACGAGGTGCTCTCCGCCGCGGCCCAGCGCCCGACCGAGAAGTTCCAGTACCTGCCGTACAACCCGTACGCGCAGACCGCCTACGGCGACGAGGTCTCCAAGGCCTACTCCGGCGACATCACCCTGGAACAGGCGCTGGAGAACTACGGCAAGAAGCTCGCCGAGCAGGGCGAGCAGCAGGGCTACACCGTCACCCTCAAGTAGGATTCACGCCGGCGCGAGCTGGACAACAGGAGCGGGGATACTCCCCAGTATCCCCGCTCCTTTCATGCCCGGAAGGCTGAAGGAAAAGGAAAAACAATGTCGCAAACAGTAGGCGTGAGCCCGGAGATGGCGGGCCTGCACACGCCCGAGGCCCGTATCAACAAGCACAAGGCCGATTGGCGTGGATGGAAGTTCATGTGGCCGTTCGCGGTGGTGTTCGTATTCGTGTTCATCATCCCGATCGTGTACGCCATCTACATTTCGTTCTTCAAGAAGCAGATGATCGGCGGCACCAAGTTCGTCGGACTCGAGAACTACACCCGCCTGTTCGTGGACCAGCAGTTCTGGAGCTCGGTCGGCCGCGTGGCCCTGTTCACGGTGGTGCAGGTGCCGATCATGCTCTTCCTCGCGGCCGCGATGGCGCTCGCCCTGGACTCCATGAAACTGCACGGCACCAAGTTCTTCCGCATCTCCACGTTCCTGCCCTACGCGGTGCCTGCGGTGGTCTCGACCATGATCTGGGGCTTCGTGTACGGCGCGAAGTACGGCCTGGTCGGCTCGTTCAACGACTTCTTCGGCACGAACATCGACGTGCTGAAGCCTTCGGTGCTGCTGGCCGCGATCGGCAACATCAACACGTGGGAGTTCACGGGTTACAACATGCTGATCTTCTATTCGTCGCTCTCCACGATTCCGCATTCGCTGTATGAGGCGGCTTCCATCGACGGCGCTTCCGAATGGCAGATCGTCAAGAAGATCAAGCTGCCCGAACTGCGCGGCTCGCTGGCCATCACGGTGATCTTCTCGATCATCGGCAGCTTCCAGCTGTTCAACGAGCCTTCCATCCTGCAGAACATGGTGCCCGGCAACGCGATCACGACGTACTACACGCCGAACATGTACGCCTACAACCTGAGCTTCACCGGCAACCAGTCCAACTACGCGGCCGCCTTGGCCATCACCATGGCCGTGATCACGATGGCCATCGCCTACGCCGTGCAGCTCAAGAGCATGAAGGAGCAGATGAAGTGATGCGCCGAATGCCCGTGATGACCGTCGAACCCGTTGATGCCGATACTAAGGAGCGTGCGTGATGAGTAGCGCGACCATGGCCTCCGGCCGAATGACCGAAGCCGAACTCAGGGCCCAGGAGAAGGCCGCCAGGAAGGCCGAGAAGGAACGTCAGAAGCGCATCGCCGCCGACGAAAAGGCCGAACGCAAGCGCGCCGAGAAATCCGGCTTCGCGAACGTCAACAACCCGAGGCGTTCGGCTTTGATGACCGTGATCTGCGCGATCTTCGCGGTCTACTGCCTCTTCCCGTTCGTCTACCTGGCGATCAACGCCACGAAGACGCAGGCCGACTTCACGAGTACGTTCGGTCTCGGTTTCGGCAAGACCTTCGCCCTGTGGGACAACATTGTCACGGTGTTCACCTACCAGGACGGCATCTTCGGCCGCTGGTTCATCAACACCATCCTGTACGTGCTGGTCGGCGCGGGCGGCGCGACTTTGCTGGCGATCATGGGCGGCTACGCGCTCGCCAAGTTCCGCTTCCCCGGCCGCAAGCTGGTGTTCGCGGTGATCATCGGAGCGATTTCCGTGCCGGGCATCGCCCTGGCCGTGCCGCAGTTCCTGCTGTTCGCCAAGCTCAACCTCACCAACACCCCGTGGGCCATGATCATCCCCTCGCTGGTGTCCACGTTCGGCCTGTACCTCATGTGGATTTTCAGTGACCAGGCCGTGCCGGACGAACTGCTGGAGGCCGCCCGCGTGGACGGCGCCGGCGAGTTCCGCACCTTCTTCCAGATCTCGCTGCCGCTGCTCGCGCCTGGCATCGTGACGACCGCTTTGTTCACGATCGTGGCGACGTGGAACAACTACTTCCTGCCGTTGATCATGTTGAAGGATTCCAATTGGTATCCGTTGACGATCGGCTTGAACCAGTGGAAGGACCAGGCGAGTACGGCCGGTGGCCAGGCGATCCAGAACCTGGTGATCACGGGTTCGTTGATCACGATTATTCCTCTGGTGATCGCGTTCCTGTGCCTGCAGAAGTATTGGCAGTCCGGTTTGGCGGCCGGCGCCGTCAAGGAGTAGTGGGATCGGCCTTGCGGCCGATGCCGTGTTTCCCGCGGGCTTCCGCCTGCTCTTCTGCTACCCCTCAGTCCGCCTGCGGCGTCCAGCTCCCCTGGCAAGGGGAGCCGAGCCTTACCTGTGCAGGCCTCGGCCCCCTCTGACGAGGGGGCTCCCGCGAAGCGGGTGGGGGAGAGAAGAGGAGCAGTCCGCAAGGCCTGTGGAACCCACAGCATCGGCCACCGGCCGATTCCATCCTCCGCGCACAACCCCCAAAACCCATCCAGCAAAGGACTTGTGATTCCCATGACCGAACGCAGATCGTTCAAGTGGCCGGCGTTGCTGACCCCGACCGGTCGAGGCATCGCCTTCGGCGGCGACTACAACCCGGACCAGTGGCCGGACGAGGTCATCGACGAAGACATCCGTCTCATGCGACAGGCGCACGTCAACACGGTCGCCCTGGCCATCTTCAGCTGGGACCGTATCGAACCGTGCGAAGGCGAGTTCACGTTCGACTGGCTGGACATGGTGATCGACAAGCTCGGCGCCGCCGGCATCGCCGTGGACCTGGCCTCGGCCACGGCCTCCGCGCCGATCTGGCTATACGCCAAGCACCCCGAGGTCCTGCCCGTCGACCGGTACGGACACACCGTCAATGCGGGCTCCCGTCAGTCCTGGCAGCCCACGAGCCCGGTGTTCAAGGAATACGCGCTCACCCTGTGCCGCAAGCTCGCCGAGCACTACAAGGACAACCCGACCGTCACCGCATGGCACATGGGTAACGAATACGGCTGGAACAACCGGTACGACTACTCGGACAACGCCCTCGCCGCGTTTCGCGCGTGGTGCGAGTCCAAGTACGGCACCATCGAGGCGCTCAACGAGGCCTGGGGCACCGCGTTCTGGTCCCAGCACGTCAACGACTTCGGCGAGGTCCAACTGCCGCGCCACATGGGCGGTGACGCGATGGTCAACCCCGCCCAACAGCTCGACTACGAGCGTTTCGGCAACGACATGCTCCTCGACTTCTACAAGGCCGAACGCGACGCCATCGAGGAGATCTGCCCCGGCAAGCCGTTCACCACGAACTTCATGGTCTCCACCGACCAGTGCACCATGGACTACGCCCAGTGGGCGAACGAGGTCGATTTCGTGTCCAACGACCACTACTTCCATGAGGGCGAATCCCATCTGGACGAGCTCGCCTGCTCGGACGCGCTCATGGATTCACTGGCCCTCGGCAAGCCGTGGTACGTGATGGAGCACTCCACGTCCGCGGTCCAGTGGAAACCGCTCAACACCCGCAAACGCCACGGCGAACTCGTACGCGATTCCCTGGCTCATGTGGCCATGGGCGCCGATGCCATCAACTTCTTCCAATGGCGGCAGTCGGCGTCCGGCGCGGAGGCGTTCCATTCCGCGATGGTGCCCCACGCCGGCGAGGATTCCAAGGTGTTCCGCGGCGTGTGCGAGCTCGGCGGCATCCTCGAGACTCTGTCTGAGGCCGGCCTGCAGGGCACCGAACTCGAGCATGCGGACACGGCCATCCTGTTCAGCGCGGAGTCCGAATGGGCCACCCGTTCCGAGACCCTGCCCAGCATGAAGCTCAACCACTGGCACGACGTGCGCGACTGGTACCGGGGACTCCTGGACGCCGGCCGCCGCGCCGACGTGGTGCCGCTCGCCTACGACTGGTCCGGCTACCGCACCATCGTCCTGCCCACCGTGATCGCCCTGTCCGACCAGGACGTCCGTCGCATCGCCGACTTCGCGAAGCGCGGCGGCACCGTCGTCATCGGCTACGCCACCGGACTGATCGACGAACGCTTCCACATCGGCCTCGGCGGCTACCCCGGTGCCGGTGGCGGGCTCCTGTGCGAGATGCTCGGCATCCGAAGCGAGGAATTCAACATCCTCGGCCCCGAAGCCGAGGACGAACCAGCCGAAATCCGCCTATCCAACGGACTGACCACCCGCCTATGGCAGAACGACGTGACCTCCCTCGCCCCGGACACCCACGTCATCGCCACCTACCAAGGCCCCGAAGCCGAGGATTGGGAGCTCGACGGCACCCCCGCCATCACCAGCCATCCGTACGGCACCGGCACCGCCGTCTACATCGGCTGCGACCTCGACCGTCACGACATCGCGAAACTCGTCGGCCTGCTGCCTGCGTTCGGCGACGAACCGGACGGCGAACCGGACACCGGCATGGCACAGGCATCCGACCCTCGCGTCCTGCACACCGTCCGCCGTTCCACGGACGGTACCGTCCGATTCGACTTCTACCTCAACCGCACCACGCAGCCGGTCGAGCTGAAGGACGTCGCCGGGGAGCCGGTGCTCGCCCACCGGTGTGAGCGCGGCCCGGAAGCGGGCGGATATACGCTGGCGCGGAACGCCGTGCTCGTCATGAGGCAGGTAGAATAGCGACGTTACCGGAAAGCTCCGCTGCACCGATATCGACGGCCCCATCCCGGCTCCCCTGTCGAGAGCCGGCGGCGAAAGACGACCGAGGGGCGGGCCCGTTGGGATTCATGCCGATATCGGCTCGACGGAGCCCACCAACTGCCTCGTATCGTATGGAGGGCCTCGCGTGAGCAGGATGAAGTCGGACACCAAGAAGCGCGTCACGCTGCGTGATGTGGCGCAAGCCGCGGGCGTCTCGCTGAAAACCGCCTCGAACGTGATCAACGACTCCGGCCGCATGAGCGAGGAGACCCGCGCCAAAGTGGAGCAGGTGATCAGGGAGCTCGGCTACCAGGTCAACGTGGCCGCCCGCAACCTCAACCGCAACCACACCGGATTCATCACGCTCGCCGTGCCCTCGCTCACGCCGCCGTACCTCGCCGAGCTCGCCAACCGCATCATCGACGCCGCCCGCCAGCACGGGTATTCGGTATACGTGACCACGTACGCGGAAGGGTCGGCCAAAGGCGCGCGCGACCTGCTGCAGAAGTTCAACTCCACCGTATCCGACGGCATGATCCTGTCGATGAGCGAGGTGGAGAACATCACCCGCGAGGATCTGGACGTCGATTTTCCGCTGGTGGTGGTCGGTGCCCGCACCACATGGGGCGTGGCCGACCATGTGACGCCGGACGATGTGGCCGCCGCCGCCACGGCCGCCGGATACCTGTACGACCATGGCTCCTCGCGTCTCGCCGTGGTTGGCGCGCGCGGCGCCTACGATGAGGCAAGCCTGCTGAAGGCGGTCGAAGGCAACGCGCAACTGCGTCTGCGCGGCGTCATCGAGGAGACGCATCGCCGCGGTCTCGCCATCGATCCGCGGCTCATCGGCGCCACCGAACAGGACTGGACGATCGGTGCGGGTGCCCGTGTGACCCAGCAGCTCATCGATTCGGGCGTGCCGTTCGACGGCGTGGTGGCGCTGAACGACCAGCTGGCCATCGGTGCGCTCACCGCGCTGCGCATCTCGGGGCACGCGGTGCCTGAACAGGTGCAGGTGATCGGCTTCGACAACATCGAGGAGGCCCCCTACCTCCAGATTCCGCTCACCACGATGGATTCGCGACTCGACTGGACCGCGCCCACCGCCGTCGAACGCATCCTCGGCCGCATCCGCGGCGACATCACCAGCCCCGAACTGCTCACCACCCAATCGCGGGTCATCGCCCGCGCCTCCACACGCTGACCGTGTACAGTGGCGTGTAGTTGAAGCAATGAAGGAGCATCGCATCATGACCAACGGTCACATCAACCCCGCCAACGTGCCGGACATCGCCCTGAAGGACGGCCATTCGATCCCGCAGGTCGGCCTGGGTGTGCTGCGCATCGACGACGAGGGTGTCGAGCCGGTCGTCGAATCCGCGCTGGAAGCCGGCTACCGTCACATCGACGGCGCCGCCGGATACAACAACGAGGCCGGCGTGGGCCGTGCGCTCGCCGCCACCGGCTACAACAAGGGCGCCAAGCGCGAGACGCTGTGGGTCACCACCAAGCTGCGCGACTCCCAGCAGGGCTACGACTCCGCCCTGCGCGCCTTCGAGGACTCCCTGACCAAGCTCCAGCTCGATTACGTGGACATGTACATGATCCACTGGCCCACTCCGTTCGACTGGCGCAGCAGCGAAACCTGGAAGGCGTTCATCAAGCTGCGCAACGAAGGATTCGCCCGCACGCTCGGCGTGTGCAACTTCATGCCCGCCGACCTGAAGCGACTGCATGAGGAGACCGGCTCCTGGCCGGCCGTCAACCAGATCGAGCTGCACCCCACCTGGCAGCAGCGCGAAGTGGTGGACTTCTGCAAGGAACACGGCATCGCGGTGGAGGCCTACTCGCCGATGGCCCGCGGCGCCGACCTCAACGCCGGCGACGGCACCATCGCGCGCATCGCCGAGGCTCATGGCGTCAGCCCTGCCCAGGCGATTCTGCGCTGGCATATCGAGAACGGCACGATCATCATCCCCAAGTCCGTGCACGCCGAGCGTCAGAAGGAGAACCTGGACCTGTTCGGCTTTGCCCTGACCGCCGAGGAGCACGCCGCCATCGACGCGCTCGACGGCCCGACTCGCGCCGGCCACGACCCCGCCACCTTTACCTACGCCTGATAGATGGCCTTTTCTTGGCTCCCCTTGAAGGACATGGTTGTGAAGCAAACAGTCCAGTGGACTGTTTGTAGACCATGTGTGAGCTGATAGGCGAACCAAGGAAGCTCAGGCGCAGCCTGTCCTTAATTACGAACGAGCTGGCGCCGAAGGCGACTGAGGGGTAGTCCCACGAGGCTCGGCAACTGTTTTCGATGGTGGTGATTGATGGCACGACGTCGTAATGCGCATTTCCGCCGCGGTTTCAACGCCTCCAATCCGTTGGAGCGCGTGCTGATCCTGCTGGTGCTCGCCGCCGTGATCGGCGTGACCGTGGGCCTGATGCTGCCGCAGGTCAGTTCCGATGCGGCCCGCATCACCGGCGGCTACACGGCCACCGGTTCGGCCGCCGACACCCTGAACCGTCTCATCGTGGACGACAACCAGGACGCCTCCGGCTACGACCGTGACTCCTTCGGCTTCCGCGAGGAGGACACGGACGGCAACGGTTGCGACGCCCGCGAGGATGTGCTCGCCCGCGACCTGACGGACGTGCAGTACAAGTACGCCGGCTCATGCGAGGTCGTCTCCGGTACCCTCGACGATCCGTACACCGGCAAGACCATCCACTTCGTGCGCGGCCGCACCACCAGCGCCAAGGTCCAGATCGACCATGTGGTGGCGCTCGAAAACGCCTGGCAGTCCGGCGCGCGCGACTGGAGCACCGCGGAACGTCGCCAGTTCGGCAACGACCAGTACAACCTGCTCGCCGTGGACGGTCCCGCCAATCAGGAGAAGGGCTCCGCCTCAGCGGCCTATTGGCTGCCCACCAACTCCGGCTACCGCTGTGATTACGTGGCCCGCCAGATCGGCGTCAAGGACAAGTACCATCTCACCGTCACCTCCGCCGAAAAGGACGCCATGCTCGCCGTCCTCCACAACTGCCCCGGCCAGGCCGTACCCGAGGACCAGTGATTTTGGATGCTGACGATAGCCTGCGGGCCTGATGCTCGAGTTATACCTGTCTTTTACCTTGTCTCACGAAGTGCGCGAAGCGAACGGCTCCTGAACGCTCAAGCCGATTGCTCAAGTCGATGACATCCATCGGTGGATTGCGCCTCAGTCTGATGAGCCCGCGAAGGGATTCGGCGACGGCGTCGGTCTGTTGCTCGGCTAGCCAACACAGGAAATCGTCGGGACTTGTTGCGCGTAGTCGATATTGTTCCAAAATCGGCTGAGGGAAATCCTTGAGGTTGCGGGTCATGAGCAAGTCCGCGCCGCCGTTGAGAGCTGCGGCGAGCACATGTCGGTCGTTGGGGTCGGGCAGGCTGTATTGTCCGCAATCTTCTTCCGGAACTTCGATGGATGATTCCGGAAAAGCCTGATTCATAATGGCCAAACGTCGGCAAAAAGCCGGTTGCATGGCCGTTGGCAAGGTTCTACTTGCGGCTTGTCGGGCCTCATCCAATACTTTCTGTGACCAAAGAGGTAGGAAGAGTCGATGCTCCGCCAATGTCAGCATCACATCGGTCAACGTTATGGAATAGATGATGTTGGCATCAAGAAACACCGACAACATCGGACTGTTCTTTCCTTATCGCTGCGATGGCTCGCGTCGCTTCTTCCGGCAATGGTTCAGGAATGTCGTACAGTCCGTTGGATTCTCCGACTGAAACCATTTGGGTGAGTGCGGCGTTTTTTTGACTGCTGGTCGATCGTTGATATTCCAGCAAATCGTCAAGTTTGATTTTGCGGTGCTTTGAGGGCTTTGAGTAGGGGATGAGGCCGCGATCCAGCATTCTGACCAATGTTTGCCGTGATACGCCTAGAATCGTCGCAGCCTGTTCCGTGGACAAGGTCTGGTCGGCCGATTCGATGATGACGCTTTTCCCTTGGGAAAGTAGGACTGCGGTCTGTTGCACGACTTCTTTCAGCTGTGATGGGAGGGGTGATTCCACACCTTTCGCGTCACGGATGAAAATTTCTTCATCCAGGAGTCTGGCCGTGATGCCTTCCAGCAGTGACAGGTCTTCGATGTTCTTGGAAGGAAGAATCGCACGTGGAATGGTGAGTTCGTGTTCTGCGGTCATAGTGCACCTCCTTCGTCTATTATACCGACCAAAACATCCAAAACGACCAAAACGGTTGCTGATGCCGATGTTGATCGATGGCGGGTGGAGCTGTGCTATGGCATCGAGGCTGTTTGCGATGCTGGCGAAACACCGATTTGCCAGATCGGCAGGTTGTGGCATAATAAACAAGTTGCCTTTTGGTGACATGGATAAGTGTCCGAGCGGTCTAAGGAGCACGCCTCGAAAGCGTGTGAGGTTAACCCCTCCGCGAGTTCGAATCTCGCCTTATCCGCCTTCAGGGTTCCGAGGATATCCCCGGAACCCTTTGTTTATCTGCAAAACCCTTGCTATATCTAGGTTTTGTCATTTTGGACCTTCACCCCTAAAGTTCCTTGTAGCTCCTCGAAAGACCGTAAGAAACGGGGCGGAATGCGGGGCGTATTGGGTCTCCTCATGGAACTCGCCCCGTTAGATGGAGGTGATGATGTGTGCCGAGGAAGACAAGGCGGAGCGGTTTTGGACAGATAAAAGAACGCCGTATGGCTGCAGGTGTTGTATATCAGGCGAGCTACAACACTCCGGCGTGGGCATTCTCTGAGTATCGCGGACTATCGGAAAGGCAATACCAGACCTTCAGAGACCTATTACAGGCTCAAGGATGGTTGGCCGAGCAGCAGCGAAAGATCATTGCGGGTATTTGGACTCCGCCGGAGGTCGACAAGGCCAAAGCCGAAGCTCAGGGGGTGAAGTTCGCTGAATATGCTGGTGTTTGGGTCTCTAATCGGCATAAAGGCAATGGGGAACCGTTGTCGGAATCAACGAGAACCAAGTATCAGGAGCTGTTGAAGAATCACCTTCTCCCTTTCTTTGGAGGAATGACGGTGGTGTCTATCCTCCCTAAGGATGTTCAGCGTTGGTGGGACAGCTATGCCAAGCCTGTTGCGATTAGGGTCAAGGCGTATGAGTTGCTTTCAAGCATCATGCGGAGCGCTGAAAATGACCCCCTTAATGCTCAAGGAGACACTCTTATAGAGCGCTCACCATGCAGAATCAAGACAGCGTTACCGCCAAAGAAGCGTCGAGCCATCAACGTGGAGATTGCGGAGTTGGAGAAGCTGTATGAGGCCATGCCGGAAAGATTGCGTCTGTCCGTTTTTCTGGGTGGTGTCATGGGGCTGCGTCTTGGTGAGGTGTTGGCTCTGAGACGCTGTGATGTGAATCTGGGTGAGAGGACCCTCCACGTATGCGGCAGCGTCAAAGTACGTGAGAACAATGGAGTCAAAGAAGTGGTGCGGGGTACGACCAAGACGCCGAAAAGTGACCGAGTGCTGGATATTCCGGAGTACTTATGCCCGATGATTGAAGAGCACCTTCGCTCATTCGTTGGGAGGGAGAAGTCTGCGCCATTTTTCCCGGCTCGCCGTTCAAATGGCTTCATGAGAGAGAGCAGCTTCAACAACCGTTGGAGTATCGCGAAGGCATCTGTGGGATTGAGCGACGTTCGATTCCACGACCTGCGTCATACTGCCCTGCAACGTCTGGTTGAGCATGGTGCGAGTGTGAATCTCGTCATGGCCGTTGCCGGCCATAGCACCATGGCTACTGCGTCGGTGTATCAGGACAATGTCTCCGCTTCATATCGTCATGATGTGATGAATCGGGTGAACCGGCAGCTTGCGGATGAGCTGATGGAGCCATCAGAAAAGGACCTTGGGGAGCCGTTGCCTTCTCGGGACGACCCCGGTGAGGGCAGGGAGTTGGACGGGCTCCAGTCGCTCGTCAAGGATCTGGAGCAGATGGATTTGGATACACGCACAGCGGTACTTCTCAACTTAGAGGAGCAGAAGCGTAGTCGAGTATTGGCATCGTTCTCCAAGGAGACGCAGATACAGACGATGACCAGTCTGTTCGAAAAGGAGGCATGATTATTGCCGTGGCGCGGATTTAGGGCCTATGAAAAATATGGGCGGATAATCCGAGCATTGTGAACGGGTAAGAGGCTGATGTCTCAAGATTCGTTTTGCCTCAAACCCTTTTATTCCAATAATGGCGAGAATAACGCTATTGGCTGAATCAACGCTGACAATTGAATAATTGCGATAAAGTACTGACCAAGTCCTTGAGCGGTGACCAATTATTTGGAAATTGTGATGGGATAGCAAGAACCTGCTGAAGATAGGCGGTTGACACTTTGATGAAGTGTCCTCTGGCCGCTTCATCTTTATGCAGGAGGAATTCATGCATGATTATATAGGAGCGGTTGAGCCGCTTTCCGTGACTGTAGCACAAGCGGCTGAGCTCTTGGGCTTCAAAGACACCAAGAGTGTTTACCGTCTTATCCGTGAAGGGTATATCCGTGCCCGGAAATCCGGTCGCATTTATCTGGTTTCCTATGCGAGCCTTAAGAGCTACGTGGAGGGCAGATGATCATGACCAATCATGCCGACAAGCTCATCCCTGAAGATGAGAATGACGCTATGTCCAACGCGGCGGAGATTCGCGTGAAGGATGAGGAGTATGGCTCCTCTCATGGTCCTGATGGTTCTGTGCTGCCGGCTTTCTCTGGAGTTGCTTCCGGCGAAGTCGAATCCGGCCTGAATGATGGTGACGAAATGTCTGCTGCAACATCAGAGACAGTTGACGTCTCGTCCTTAGAGGGGCCATCGTCGATTCAAGTTGATGACGGTTCGAACAACCCCCGTCTGGATGCCGTGACCGAGAAAAGATTTTGGGATGCCCGAACATGGCTTCGACATGTCCATGATTATGCTCGTGCCATTCGAGTAAGTCCGGAAGGTCTTCTTGGAGCGGTACTTGTCAGGGTCAGCTCGATGATTCGCCCTTCCGTGGTGCTGAAGGTCACGGATTATGACAATCCTATGAGCCTGAACCTGAACGTGGCACTTGTGGGAGCTCCGGGAACAGGCAAAGGCAAACTGGTGAGTGCAGCTCGAAACCTCATTCCGCTTCCCTTGGGAAACCCGATGCTGGAACTAAAGCCGAAGACCGGTGAAAGCATCGTGTCCAAGTTCGTGTCGATGGTTCAAGACAAGGACGATAAGGGGAAGCCGATACCTAGACAATATCATCCGGAAATCCGTACTGATCGAGTGGAGCTGGTGCAGACTGAGGTCAATGCCCTAGGCGCTTCGTTCAAGACGGATGGCTCGACCATGCTGACGACCTTGCTTCAGGCATTCAGCAACGAGTACATCGGTGCTGAGACGAGAGCTAAGTCAAGCTCGGTTGTGTTGCCGCCCTACTCATACAGGCTGAGTTCCATTCTTGGTGTTCAGCCATCGGAGTCTCATGTCATATTCGACAATTCCAGTGTGGGCTTTGCCAGCCGATTCATCTTTGTGAACGCGATCGATACTGCTGCACCGGTTCAGCGTCCGCTGATGCCGAAAGATCAGTGGACGTGTGATTTGACCAGATTTGACAGCGTAGGCCTCTTTGCTGGTCTTCTTGACCTGCTGCAGGTAGGAGACAGGGAATCGCTTATCGATCCTGATAAGCAGTACCCCCTCATGGAGATGACGTTCCCCTCCAGTGCCAAGAAGCAGGCTGACCGTATGCAGCTGGAAGGGGTGCATGGGAGGATTCATGAACTTGATGCTCATCGACTTGAGCTTCAGGCCAAAGTGGCGGCACTCTTCTGCATCTTGGATTCACGCGATTTGAAGCGGAAGTGCAATGTCACGGCAAAGGATTGGACTCTTGCGGGAACATTCATGCTGATGTCCGACCGTGCGCGTGATTTCTGTCTGGAAGAAAGTGACCGATTGGAACAGGAACGTCGTGTCAAGAAGATTCGCGATGGACAGCTTGCCAAAAAGGCCGCTGACGCAGATATGAGTGAGCTTCACTTGCTGGAAACGGAGGACAAGATCATTCGGTGCCTTGAGGGGCATCCGGATGGATTATCTGGAGTGGATATCCGACGGAGAGTGAATAAGAAATGGAAGGAATGCGTGAAAGATGCTATTAAACGGCTGCATGAAGACCATAGATTGGAGCCGCTAAAGCGAGGTGGTAGCGCTGTCGTAATCTGGAAGCTGTCCTCAGAGGAATAAAATCTGACGTATACCTGTATACCTTGTATACTCGCCTCACGGTTGAGATGAATCGTCATTCTGTCTCAGACATATGTTGATGAGATAGAGGGGCAAATATACAAAGTATACGGGTATACAGATGCTTCTACTTTGTCACGCATCAACAAAATGTTGCGAGCCGGTCGAGTCTTATCTCGCGTGAGTTCTTAAATTAGTTGATTCGACTTGAGGAACGCCAAGGATGCCGAGGACCGTGGGCTCGACTGAACCATGCGCCATATTCCTCAGATATACCGTGAAACGGTATCGAGTCTATGGTGCACGGAGAACAACGGTGTCATACGTGTTATTAATTAACGGGCATGCAAATCAGGCCAAGGCTCAGGTAACAGTTCATCCAGAGTGACGTTAAGAACTTGGGCGATGGCCATGATGTTCCTCAGGCTGGGGTTTGCTGGTGTTCCCGGCATGGATTCGCCCTTCTCGAATTTCTGGTAGGTGTATCGGCTGAGACCGGCTTCGTAGGCAACGTGTTCCTGCGAGAAATTATGGGCCACTCGTAGCCGCTGCATATTAAGGCCCAGTTCCTGTGCATATTGGTTCCATGAACCTGTGGGTGTATTGCGCGGCATGCGCCACAAGATAGGGCCAGACGGTTTTGTATATGGCCTCCTATATATGGCAATATAAGGGTGAAAGGGATTGGGTGAGAACCATGTACTGCCGATTCTGTGGGGCAAAGCTGCCAGAAGATGCTGCATTCTGCGTGAAGTGCGGGAGAAATCTCTCAATGACGGAAGCTACTCTTCAAATGACGATTGGCATGCGTTCATCAGAAGAGGATTCAGCTCTCATACCAGCGGTCGAAACGGAGGCTTCTAATGGGCGGAATGCAGCTGAGGGGAATGTCGCTGAAGCAGACGCTACCGCTCCCAACGTGGCAGCGACGGTTCGGGAGACTATCCCCGTCGAACCGGATGGGTCCCATTCGGTCGGCAGTAGTACTCCATACGAGTCCGGAGCTGACTTCGATAACGACGGTTTCCTTCCTCTCAACAAGGCTGAAACGACTGTAATCGGACTATCGGAAGATGATTCACGTCTACTTTTGGAGACGCTTCGTCAGGCATGGAGCATGCAATCATCGCTGCAAGAGAGCATCACAAATGCTGAACGGAATGGGCTTTTACGTCAGAAAGACCAGAAGAAAACCGTCATTGCAGCGATTATCGCACCTGTTGCCCTTGTCGTAGGACTTCTCGTGATTTTCGTCGGGTTTAAGTATGGAGGGAGCGACGGGCATCTGATTGTTTCCGCTATATGCGAGATTGTGGCTCTATCGGCAATGATATATGGTCTTATTTCTCTGACAAGGATACACCGTATTGATCGTGCAGCTGAAACAGGGGAATCCTATATTGATTACTGTAAAAACAAGGATTTGCAGATTAGTGGAATAATTGCTCCATTGGAAACAATAATTCCGAAAGATCTGAGAACTAACGCATTTGCTGATTCGGTGTTGAGCGATATTAAACAGCAAAAAATGGATTTCAACTCCGCTTTCCGTTCCCACTGCGATTTACGTGTGATATCACATGATCCTGATGTGGGACATGCAGAAATTGTCGGAGCGTATTCCAAGCTATCGAAAATAAGTGACAATAAGTACAATATTGAAAATAATACGCATGATTCGGGTGCGATCGTATTTGTTCGAATTCCACTACTTACGCCCCTGATTGGTGTTGCTCTTGCTGTTATCCTTTGTGTTACTGGAGTAAGTAACACGAAAGTGTATTTAGGTGGTCATGATGAATACCCGTCATATGTTATACAAAATGTTTTGACTAGAACATATCGTGATTGCAGTAAATATGCAGAGTATTATCCTGCTAGTTCAATCATGACAGCCAATTCTACCTTGGTATATAACGCGCCGCGTCAATTTATTCTAGCGATGTTTACGGTACCTTCTGATTACTCTGATAATGCGGAAAAGAATGGAGAACTTGCCGCATGTCTGTATAAAGAGCTTGGTGGTTCGGCGTCTATTGATTCGGACGCGGCGCTTGACTTCTTTAATAGATTTGCGCTTGCTGATGTGAAGCTTCGTTCTGATGGGTTTAATATCAGTGATAAACGAGGTCGTTCCTGTTATATATCCGATAACAAAGTAACGATTGCTGGATATAGTATGGGCTTGACTGGTTCTTTGTTTATAACTATTGGATTGGGGACAAGAACTCCAAATCCTGATCTTACGAAGAGTGGTGAGGATATTAATGACAAATTGCGAATTGGAAGTCTTTCGGAATTAGACAAAGAACTTCCTTCGTTAAACACCATCGCAGACAATAAACAAAACGACGATAAACAATCGTCGGAACAGTCTGATAACGGTCAAAATGATACTGGAGTTAATAATGGGGATCAAGGAACTTCTTCCTCCGTGTCTGTCGATTCCGACTTTACTGACTTGTGGAATTCAGTAGTTGAGGGTCGAGATATGACTAAGCTGACTGGGACATATTGCCGGAATGATGGCAATTGTGTCAGTCTTAACGCTAATCTGAGCTATACTCCGAGTTCATATGGGGAAAGTTTTCCGGGGGGTCTCTCCTTTGTTTCAGGGGACTCAAACCCGCTTCCTAATGGTGATGCTCAATCGGATTTAGGATTCCAGTATCAATCAGATCCTGGTCTTCCGTCAACAAAGATGCCTATTCAGATGATGGCCGGTTGCCAAGGATCAGCGGGATGTTCCGAAGGGTCGAAAGTGTCGGTATATTACTTGATGACTGGAACTGATCTGGATTTCTTCCAGCAGGAATATGTCAGTATTCCAACGGATTCCAGTAATCCCCCTGACTTGTCTCGAGATTATTTGGTCATCGCAGACAGTGATGGTCCGGCAATCTCCAACGATACTGTCTATTACAGGGAGTGATGAGCATGTTCTGTCATAAGTGCGGAAATCAAATTCCGAACGATTCGGCTTTTTGTTCCCGATGCGGGGCTTCAGTGCGGTTCATCGAATCATCTGATAAACCAGATGGACGAGAAGCTTATTCTGTGAATGCTTCTAATTCATCTGTATCCTATTCTCGTCAATCAGAACTAGACAGTGTACCTTCTTCGAAGGCTTCAACGTGGAAATGGATTATCGCTATTTTTACTATGGCTGCTGTTTTTGCTGCTATAGTCTTCATTGCGAATCATGAAAGTGGTCAATCCAATTCTAATGATAGTCAGCAGAATATGCAAGATCAGAAGCAGGATTTGGATCAAAGCCAATATCCTATAGTTAATGCAATTTTGACTAATTGTTCTTCTTTGCAGAATATATCTGTCCAGTCGGTTGAAGATGGAAAATATGTTGATTTGTCTTTTTCTATGTCAGGATATGATGCAAAAATAACGGCTCAAGATATGAATTGTATTCGCGAACAATTGGGCTTTCCGGAACAGTATACTCAATATGGCGATGATAATGATTACATGAATGGTTATGGGCTGTATGTTAATTTATCATCTCTTGCTCTTAAGGAGAATAAGAAGGGAAATTCTGATATAAATTCAGCTTCGTTCATGGGATTGGGTGATTCTGCAATTACGAGGTGCGTCGTCTTAGATTTACAGTCATTGATGGTAAGCTGCGAAATCGGAGATGCTGATAGTTCGCAATCAGCTCCAAATACGCAAAATGATACTTCAGATGGTCAAGCGAATTCATCGGACACGCAAGATTCAACTGCGGATGATGGAGCTGATTCCGTTTCTGATAACGGTCCGGGCTCTCCTGAAGATGCCGTAGGATATGAGAAATACAAGGATTACAACTGTTCTGCTGGTAACTCCGGCAAGCTTATGCCATGCAGTGAGATTTATGCAGATATGGGAAACGGGATGAACTATCTACCCTTTGGAAGAGAAAACAATCCCGATCCTTCTACTTCCTTCGGCTACATTCCGGTTGATGAGAATGGGAATGGTGTCATTGATGGTAATGAATAGGATGCTGTGCTGATTCGTGTGTACTGGTACATTGAATTATGACGTCGTAACATGCGGTGTCCCCGTTGATATGACGGGCCATTATCGGCGCAAGCCGATAAGAAAAGGCCCGACGCTTGGAACATCGGGCCTTAACTGGTTATCGGCTTGCGCCCTTAACCAAAGGTTGCAAGATGAATCATATCACGATGCACGGCACTCTGACCGTGAACGGACGTATCGTGATCGTCCATGTGGGCGATAGCGAGGCAACGGTCACGGTTGATGGTACGCACTTTAACGTGCGTAGCCTCTGGCAGCTCTACCAGTTGCTGAGACTGCTCGTGTAGCGGTCATTAAGGCGCGGTTCTCGTTATCGAGGGCTGCGCCGGCAACCTGAAACTTTGATGTTATTGGTGAGTGGCTCTTGCTCTGACGATGAGAGACTGTCTACTAGATTAAGAGCCTTAAGCGTCCGTGATAAGCCATTAGAAACGGGGCGAAATGCGGGGCGGATGTATCTTATGCAATCGTATTTTCCTAGTATTTCCAGTACATAAGCGGCTATTTAGGTTAGTTACTCGCCTTATCCGCCTCTGGGGTTTCAGGCCACTCGCCTGAAACCCTTTTTCATGCCGAAAACGTTGCAATTCCGCCGTTTTACGGCTTGGTGTGGCATGTCTGGTTGTAAGAGTTGATTCCCTGTTGTATCATCGTGATAGCAATAAATACAATGTTGTACCAAATGGCAGCTAAGTAGATTCCGAATAACAATGGCTGGCGTGGTTTGGCTCTTTTGAGACAACGTTGTATCGGACTTCATGTGAGCAAAGGAGAGCGCATGTCAGAGCAGACGTCCACTGCAAATTCAGATTCCTCCCGTCTGATCGTCGATGATGACTTCGAAGTCGCGCCGGTGGATGACCGCCTGTTCGGTTCGTTCGTGGAACATCTTGGCCGTTGCGTCTACGGCGGCATCTATGAGCCGGGTCATCCTGAGGCCGATGAGGACGGTTTCCGCAAGGATGTCATCGAGCTTGTTCGCGAACTCGGTGCTACCACCATTCGTTATCCCGGTGGCAACTTCGTCTCCGGTTACCGCTGGGAGGATGGCGTGGGCCCCAAGGAGGAGCGTCCGCGCCGTCTCGATTTGGCGTGGCATTCCACCGAGACCAACCAGTTCGGTCTGCATGAGATGGCCAAGTGGCTGGACAAGGTCGGCGGCAACGAGCTCATGGAGGCCGTGAACCTGGGCACTCGTGGCCTGGAGGAGGCGCTTGACCTGCTTGAATACGCCAACATCCCCGGCGGCACCAAGCTCTCCGAGGAGCGTCGCGCCAATGGTGCGGACCAGCCGTTCGGTATCAGGATGTGGTGCCTGGGCAACGAAATGGACGGCCCGTGGCAGACCGGCCACAAGAACGCCGAGGATTACGGCACGCTCGCCGCGTCGGTCGCCGCCGGCATGCGCATGATCGACCCGGATGTGGAACTCGTGGTGTGCGGCTCGTCCAGCCATTCCATGGACACGTTCGGCAAATGGGAGGAGACCGTTCTCGAGAAGACTTACGAGAATGTCGACTTCGTCTCCTGCCACGCTTACTACCATCCCGAATTCCAGGCCGACGGCACCCGCGACATGAAGAGCTTCATGGCCTCCGGCGTGGACATGGACGGCTTTATCAAGGATGTGGCCGCCGCCATCGACGCCACCAAGGCCCGGCTCAAGAGCAGGCACGACGTGTTCATCTCGTTCGATGAATGGAACGTTTGGTACATCGACGAGGAGCCGAGCAGGAACCCGGAAGGCATCGGCAACTGGCCGGTCGCCCCGCGTCTGCTGGAGGACGTCTATTCCGCCGCCGACGCCGTGGTGTTCGGCGATCTCATGATCACGCTGCTCAGGAACGCCGACCGCGTGCACGCCGCGAGCCTGGCCCAGCTGGTCAACGTCATCGCCCCGATCATGACCGAGCCCGGTGGTCCCGCTTGGCGTCAGACCACGTTCTACCCGTTCGCGTTGACCGCCAGGTATGCCAAGGGCGGCACGGTCCTGGAGCCGAAGCTCGCCACCGGTACCTATGAGACCGCCAAGTACGGCGAGGTGCCGATCGTCAACTCCGTGGCCGTGCGCGGCGAGGACGGTTCCGTGACCGTGTTCGTGACCAACCGCTCGCTGGAGCAAGCCAACGACTTCGAGATTCGCCTGCCGGAAGGCTGCGGCACTGCGGTCGAGGCCCGGACTTTGCACGAGGACGACCTCTTCGCCCGGAACACCCGCGACGACCAGAACCGCGTGACCCCGCACGCCAACGACACCGCAGTCCTCGACCTCGAAACCGGCACCGTCCACGTGACGCTGCCCCCGGCCTCCTGGACCGCCGTGCATGTGAAGTGACGTGCATGTGAAGTGACATGGGAAGCCGCCGGTTCATCGGGCCGCAATGCAACCTGATGCTCCGGCGGCTCCTCGCCAATAACCAAACAGGAAAACAAGGAGAGAGAACAATGAAGTCCTTCCGAACGATCATGGCGGCAGGCCTTGCGGCAACGACGGTGTTGTCGATGGCCGCGTGCGGCTCCGGCACCTCATCGGATGAGGGCACCGCCGATAATCCGGTGACCATCAACGTCTGGGCATGGGAGCCGACGCTGACCCCCGTCGCCAAGGCCTTCGAAAAGAAATATCCCAATATCAAGGTGAAGATCACCAATGCCGGTACCGCGCAGAAGCAGTACACGGCCATCAACAATGCGTTGCAGGCTGGCAAGGGTGCCCCTGATGTGGCGCAGATCGAGTATTTCGCCGTACCCCAATTCGTGCTGCAGAATTCGTTGAAGGACCTCAGCGAGTTCGGCGCCGACAAATTCGACGGGTACTACACCCCTGGTCCGTGGGCTTCGGTGACGTACGGCGGGGGAGTGCATGCGCTTCCGATCGATTCGGGGCCCGACGCGATGTTCTATAACAAGGAGACGTTCGACAAGGCCGGTGTCACCGAAGCACCGAAGACGTGGGATGAATTCTACGAGGCGGCGAAGAAGCTCCGTGCCATCGGCGCCTATATCACCTGCGAACCGGCGAACATCGCGGTGACCGAAGCCTGGATCTGGGCGGCCGGAGGCAAGGCGGTCACCGCCGACGGCGAGAACGTCACCATCAATTACGTCAATGACCCGATTGCACAGCAGTACTATGTCTTCATGCAGAAGCTGATCGATGAGGACCTCATCGATACCAAGCTGACCATGTGGTCCGAGGAATGGTACAAGGCGCTGGAAGACGGCTCGTTAGCGACCATCACCACCGGCGCGTGGATGGCGGCCATGCTGAAGGACGGCGTGCCGACCGGTGCGGGCAAGTGGCGCGTCGCCGGACTCCCGCAGATCGACGCCAACACCGACGGCAACGGCGAGGACGGCGGCTCGTCCTTGGCGGTTCTCGAGGGAAGCGACAAGGCATCGGCGGCCTACAAGTTCGTGGAGTTCGCCGCGCATGATCGCGAAGGCGTCAAGATCCGCATCGACAAGGGCCAGTTCCCCGCGGATACCGAAACCATGTCCGATGAGCAGTTCCTCACCAAGACCGATTCGTACTTCGGCGATCAGAAGTACCAGGACGTGCTGGTCGAAGGTGCCAAGAAGGTCGGAACCCAGTGGCAGTTCCTGCCCTACGAAGTCGACGCGCGAACCCGCTTCGGCGACTACATCGGTAAGGCAAGCTCCGGTGAGATCACCTATCAGGAAGGCATCGAACAGTGGCAGGAATCCTTGATTCAATACGGCAACGGCCAAGGATTCAAGGTTACGGCGGGTCAGTGAGCATCTAATCTTCGCCGATGCTATGAAATGATGATTCATGGATACGATTGAACGGATGCGTATCGTATCCATGAATCATGCATGGTATATGAAGGATGTTCGGCGCAGGCCGAATGCAGATGGAGATCGATACAGGGGAGAACGAACGATGACCAGCCGCGTAACGATCAAGGATGTGGCCCGCGAAGCCGATGTCTCCATCAAGACAGTGTCCAACGTCATCAACGGCACCGGGCGTATGCGGCCCGACACCCGCGAACGGGTCGAAAACGCTATGCGCAAGCTCGGCTACACGGTCAACCTGTCCGCCCGCGCCATCCGCTCCGGCGGCACCCGGCTCATCGGCCTCAACATCTTCGACTTCTCCCAGCCGTTTGCGCCCTACCTGACCGACAAGGTCATCGAGTTCGCCAAGGCCCGGCAGTACGGCGTGATCATCAACACGTACGGCTCCGACGGCATGGGCCTTGCGGACAACATCGAGGAGACCTACCGTCTTGGCGCGGACGGGTGGATCTTCTTCAGCGAGCGCGCGCTCGCCGACGAGGGCGCGGTCCTGCAGCAGCCGTATCCGGTGGTGCTTGCCGGCGACTACCTCACCTACGGCAAGAGCGACTTGGTCACCATGCCCAATGTGGAGGCCGTCAAACAGTCGGTCGGCCGGCTTTTGGATTCCGGGACCAGGGCCATCGCGTTGTTGGGCGCACCGCCCGGCATGGAGGATTGGGAGACCATCAAGCAGCAGCGTGAAGGCACGCAGGCGTTGCGTACCCAAGGCTATGTGCAGGCGTTTCTGGAGCGTGGACTTGAGGTCGACTGGCGATACGTGATTCCGGTGCATCGCTGGAACCAGCACGGCGGCGTGCAGGCCACGGCCGCGATGCTCGATTCGTTGCCATGCCCGGAGGCCGTGGTCTGCCTCAACGACGCCATGGCGCTCGGTGCCGTGCATGAACTGCAGCGGCGGGGCCTGCGCATCCCCAACGATGTGCAGCTCGTCGGCTTCGACAACGTGCCGGAAGCCGAATACTCGGTGCCGGCCCTGACCACCATCGACCCGCATGTGGACGACTACGCCAAGCACGCCGTGGACATGCTCATCGACCGCATCGAAGGCTACGCCGGCCCCGCCCGCACCTACACGACCGATTTCACGCTGGTGGAGCGTGCCTCCACGCGGCTCGCCCTGTAGCTGAATGCAAGTATTTACAGTGACTATCGGAATGGCTGTTGCAGCTGTGCCGCAACAGCCATGAAGAATGTGCCGTGACCAGGCTAGCCCTTCATATTGATTCGGTCATTTACCGCCGCGTAAATGAGCACGGCCACATATGTGAGCCATGCCATTTTGGGTGATATCTGACCGGCCAATGCGACGGATGATGCCGTTGCAATCATCGGGAACATTCGGGTGCAGCCTTTGCCAGGCGTATCGTTCTTCGAACTCATGATGAGTCCTCCTTGTGTCACTGTTGATTTATGGATGATGGCCGAAACCATCGCCGCATTCGTCCGGTGCCAGCGGACTCGTGCGGGTACGTACAGCATAGCTGTCAAGCCTTGTCTTTATGCGAATCGGGTGCAAAGCATAATGGGATGTGCAATAATGAAAAGCAACAGTGAGCTGTGCCATTACGGATGCTTATGGTGGCCAACATAGACTTAATGTCCGTAAAGCGAACTGTTAGGGGTGTCACTGCCCCGATCTATGGATGTAAGGCTGACGCCGCAAGGTGTCAGCCTTTTTCATCTTTTACAGCCTGAGGAGCTCACTCAAACAACGCTGCGTCGCTGGCGGGGTAGCCGAGCTGGATGGCGGTGTAGGCGTGCTTGGCGGCCAAGGCGGCGAGAATCGAGAGCGTGGTGTCGTCGAACTGCGCGTCGGCATCGGTGACGGCCTTGATCTCGGCGCGGGCGCAATCCATTTCGATGGCGGCGGCCGTGGACACGCTCAGGCCGCTGGCCTTGTCCGCGATGGTCGTGGGATTAGCCAGCAGCTGGCTGATGTCGTAGACCTTCTGCCGCGGGTCGGCGTGCGTTCCGGCGTTACTGTTGCCGCCGCTGTTGTCGTCGGAAGCCGAGCCGCTACCGGACGAACCGGAACCGTCCGTATCGCCTGCCGCGGAATCGCCGGTCGAACCGGAACCATCGGACTTGGACGAACCGGAACCACTGGTATCAGACGAACCAGCATCGCCCCAACTGCCATCCGCCAGCGACACCAACTGTTGTCCGGCGGTCTTATGCATGTCGCTCAGCGCCAGCGTCGCCCCCTCGGTCTGGCCACGGGCGGCCAGCACCTCCAGCGCGAATCCCGCGCGGTCCTCGGCCACGGCCATCGCATTCAGCACATCGGTCCCGGCAACGGCGGAAGTCACGCCGTCCAAGCGCGCCGGCGTCACGGCGGGGGAGACGCCGCCCAGCTGGTCGGCCATCGAGGCGAGCTCGGCCTTGGTCTGGGCGTCGCGCAGCACGCCCTCGCCGAAACGCCCCGGGCAGTACGTGGCCACGTCGATCCAATTCAACGGAATCGACTGCCCCGCCACGAACCGAATCATCAGAGGCGACCCGGCCGACGCCCAATCGGCGTCATTGACCAACGTCAACGCCTGTTCGCACGGGCTCATCGCGCGCTCCGCCTCCGCACGGCCGGCCAGACGCGGCGCCGAACACGCCGCCAGTGAGCACAGCATCGCCCCGGCGCACGCCACAACCAGCGCGCGTCGGCCGAGAACGAATAAGGGGGAGCGTGTCTGCATGGAAACCTACACTAATAGCTAACTGTGACCACTCAAGACCATGCGCCACATAACTTCATAGGAGGTACGGATCGATGGAACTGGACCTGACAGGAATGCACAAGCTTGCCGCTGAGCAAGGAATCGACCCCGGAACCCTGGATGAGGCGTTGGCCGAGGCCCTTCGTCTCGCCTATCTCAAGACCCCGCACGCCGCCAAGCACGCCCGCGTGGAACTGGACGAGCGCGCCGGCAGCTTCACCGTGTGGGCCGCCGACGAGATTCCGGTCGAACCCACCGAAGACGATCCGCACCCCGCCCCGAAGCTGGGCGAGGAGTACGACGACACCCCGCACGACTTCGGCCGTCTCGCCGCAGCCACCGCGCGTCAGGTCATCACCCAGCTGTTCCGCAAGGCCGAGGACGACAAGGTCTTCGGCGCCTTCTCCGGACAGAAGGGCAAGCTCGTCACCGGCATCATCCAGCAGGACGCCTCCGACCCGGCCAACGTGCATGTGGCCATGGGCGACGTCGAGGCCATCCTGCCGCGTCGTGAGCAGGTGCCCGGCGAGCGTTACCGCCACGGCGAGCGCATCCGCGTGTACGTGGTGAACGTGGCCCGTGGCGTGCGTGGCCCGGAGATCGTGGTCTCCCGCTCCCACCCGGAGCTGGTGCGTCGTCTGTTCGAGCGCGAGGTGCCGGAGCTGGTCTCCGGTGCCGTGTCCATCATGGCCATCGCCCGCGAGGCCGGTGCCCGCACCAAGATCGCCGTCAAGGCCAACACCGAGGGCGTCAACCCGAAGGGTGCGCTGATCGGCCCCGGCGGCGCCCGCGTGCGCGCCGTCATGGAGAACCTCGGCCCGGAGAAGATCGACATCGTCGACTACTCCGAGGATCCGGCCAAGTTCGTGGCCGCCGCGCTCTCTCCGGCCGTGGCCACCGGCGTGCAGGTGATCAGCGAGAAGAACAAGACCGCCATCGCCTTCATCCACGACGATCAGCTGTCGCTGGCCATCGGCAAGGAGGGCCAGAACGCACGTCTGGCCGCCAAGCTCACCGGCTGGAAGATCGGCATCGAATCCGCCGAGGCGCACGCCAAGAAGGTGGCCGCCGAGAAGGCCGCCGAAGAGGCAGCCCAGGCCGCGCAGCCGGATCCGGCGCAGGCCGAGTAACCGTCCAGGTAACCGGACAACCGGAAGAAGGCGTTTCCCGCGGGCCGTACCCATATGGCGCGGCTCGCGGTTTTCGCATGCCTATCCAGCGTTATGAGTATGCTTGATTGGCGTATGTGGGCGGGCGCAGTGCGCGCAAATTCGCCTGCACAGAGACGAGGTAACACGAACATGGTCGCACGATGAGACAGGGCAAGCTTGCCGTCATCACCAACTGACCACGCCCATGCCGCGTGGTCGCAGATAGGAGTAATTAGTGGCGAAACCGCGCGTATACGAATTGGCCAAGGACTTGCATGTCGACAGCAAGACCGTCCTTGAGAAGCTGAAGGACATGGGGGAGTTCGTCAAGTCCGCTTCCTCTACGATCGAGCCTCCTGTGGCACGCCGCCTGAAGGCCGCGTTTGCCAAGGACAACAACAAGGGCGATCAGAAGCCTGCTTCCGCCCGTCCCCAGAACACCGCGAAGCCTGCCGCCGCTAAGCCGGCGCAGCACAAGCCGGCTCCGGCACCCGCCGCCCCGGCCGCTTCCGCATCCCACGCTCAGGCGACCCCGGCCACTCCGCACGCTACTCCGGCTCCGCACGCCCCGACCCCCGGTCCGGCCCGTCGCGCCACTCCCGGCACGCCTGCGCCGCGTCCGCAGGGTGGTCGTCCGGGCGCTCCGGTGCCGGGTCGTCATCAGCAGCATGAGAACCGCGACAACCGCGAGGGCCGCGAGAATGGCCGTCAGGGTCGTCCGGGCCAGGGCCGTCCGAACGGCGGCCAGCAGGGTCAGCACCAGAACGGCCGCAACGGCAACATGCCGACCCCGCGTCCGGGTGCCAACCACAACAACGGCCAGCAGGGCGGCAACACCGGCAACGGCAACAGCGCCGCCTCCAACGCGATTCCGCGTCCGCACACGCCGGGCCCGCGTCCGGGCAACAACCCGTTCTCCCGCAAGCAGGGCATGCACACCCCCACTCCGGGTGACATTCCGCGTCCGCATCCGATGGCGCGTCCGACCGCCGAGGGCGGCCGCAACGGTCGTCCGGGTCGTCCGGGCCAGGGTGCCGGTCAGGGCCGTGGCGGCTTCCGCAACGGTCGTCCGGGTCAGGGCGGCGGTGCGCCGCGTCCGGGCCAGTGGGGCCACAGCCGTCCGGGTCAGGGCGGTGGTGCCGGCGCCCAAGGCGGTGCCCGCGGTGGATTCCGCGGCGGCCAGGGCGGCAACAACTTCCAGGGCGGCGGTGCTCCGTCCAACGGTCCCGCACGCGGCGGCGGTCGCGGTCGCGGCGGTGCCGCAGGCGCGTTCGGTCGTCAGGGCGGCAAGTCCTCGAAGGCCCGCAAGAACCGTCTGGCGAAGCGTCATGAGTACGAGGAGCTGAAAGCACCGACCATCGGCGGCGTTCGCATCCCGAACGGCAACGGCCAGACCATCCGTCTGCGTCAGGGCGCGTCCCTCGCCGACCTCGCCGAGAAGATCAACGTGAACCAGGCCGCACTGGTCACCGTGCTCTTCCACCTTGGCCAGATGGCCACCGCCACCCAGTCCCTGGACGAGGAGACCTTCCAGATCCTGGGCGAGGAAATCGGCTGGAACATCCAGCTCGTCTCCGCCGAGGAGGAGGACAAGGAGCTGCTCCAGCAGTTCGACATCAACCTTGATGAGGAAGAGCTGCAGGATGACGCGGATCTGAAGCCGCGCCCGCCGGTCGTCACCGTCATGGGCCACGTCGACCATGGTAAGACCCGACTGCTGGATACGATCCGTAAGACCAACGTCATCGCACGTGAGGCCGGCGGCATCACCCAGCGCATCGGTGCATACCAGGTCACCGTCACGCTGGACGGCGAGAAGCGCAAGATCACGTTCCTCGATACCCCTGGCCACGAGGCGTTCACCGCCATGCGTGCCCGCGGTGCCGAGCTCACCGACGTCGCGATCCTCGTGGTCGCCGCGGACGACGGCGTGATGCCCCAGACCGTCGAGGCCATCAACCACGCGCAGGCCGCCAAGGTGCCGATCGTCGTGGCCGTCAACAAGATCGATGTGCCTGGCGCCAACCCGGAGAAGGTGCGTGGCCAGCTCACCGAGTTCGGTCTGGTGCCCGAGGAGTATGGTGGTGACACCATGTTCGTGGACATCTCCGCCAAGCAGAACATCAACGTGGACAAGCTCCTCGAAGCCGTGCTGCTCACGGCCGACGCCGAGCTTGACCTGCGTGCCAACCCTGATATGGACGCCCGTGGCGCCACCATCGAGGCCCGACTCGACAAGGGCCGCGGCGCCGTGGCCACCGTGCTCGTCCAGCAGGGTACCCTGCACGTGGGCGACGCCATCGTGGCCGGCACCTCGTACGGCCGCGTCCGCGCCATGCTCGACGAGAACGGCCAGACCATGGAGGCCGCCGGCCCGTCCACGCCTGTCCAGGTGCTGGGTCTGACCTCCGTGCCGACCGCAGGCGACCTCTTCCTGGTCGCCTCCGACGATCGCGCCGCCCGCCAGATCGCCGAGAAGCGTCAGGCCACCGAGCGCGCCGCCCAGCTGGCGAAGCGCCGCAAGGTCGTGTCCCTGGAGGACTTCAAGAAGAAGTTCGCCGAGTCCGAGATCGACATGCTCAACATCGTCATCAAGGGCGATTCGTCCGGTTCCGTCGAGGCGCTGGAGGACTCCCTGATGAAGATCGAGGTGTCCGACGAGGTCGGCATCCAGGTCATCCACCGCGGCGTCGGCGCCATCACGCAGAACGACGTCAACCTCGCCACGGTCGACAAGGCCGTCATCATCGGCTTCAACGTGCGTCCGAACCGTCAGGTCGCGGACCTTGCCGAGCGCGAGGGCGTGGAGATCAAGTACTACTCGGTCATCTACAAGGCCATCGAGGACATCGAGGCCGCCCTCAAGGGCATGCTCAAGCCGGAATACGAGGAGGTCGTCACCTCCCACTCCGAGATCCGCGAGATCTTCCGCTCCTCCAAGTTCGGCAACATCGCCGGCGTCATGGTGCAGGACGGCGAGGTCAAGCGCGGTACGAAGTGCCGTATCCTGCGCAACGGCGTGGCCACGGTCAACGACCTGGAAATCTCCTCGCTGCGTCGCTTCAAGGACGACGTCCAGTCCGTCAAGGAAGGCTACGAGGCCGGTATCAACCTCGGCTCCTTCAACGACATCGCCCTCGGCGACATCATCGAGACCTTCGAGATGCGCGAGGTCGAGCGCAAGTAGTCCATCACGGTTCTCCCATGGCGGGAGAACCTGTCATCTTCGCTGGCTCCCCTCACCGAGGGGAGCTGTCCGCGAAGCGGGCTGGGGGAGCGCCGCAAGTTTGCTGACGTACTCCCCGCAGTCTCACTCCGTCCGACAGCTCCTCCTCGGGAGGGGAGCCGAGTTTTTTGAAAGGAACCTCTATGGCGGGAACCAACCCCCGCGCCGCGCGTATCGCGGCCCTGATCCAGCGCGTCGTCGCCTCCTCCATCGAGCGTGAGCTGCACGACAAGCGACTGACCAACATCACCGTCACCGAAGTGCGCGTGACCAACGATCTGCAGATCGCCAAGATCTACTGGACCCAGCTCGGCCACGAAGGCAAGGAGTCCGGCGAACGCAAGCGCGCCCAGCAGGCCCTTGACCAGGCCAAGGGCCACCTGCGCACGCTCGTCGGCCGCAAGGCCGGCCTGCGTCTGACCCCGCAGCTCCAGTTCGTGTTCGACGAGGTGCCCGGCGAGGCCCACGAGATCGAGGACATCCTGGCCCTGGCCCGCAAGCGCGACGAGGAACTGGCCAAAGCTCGTGCCACCGCCCAGTACGCCGGCGACGCCGACCCGTACAAGCATGACGACGAACCTGCCGACGAGGATGGCGAGGACGAAGTCGATTACGACGCCGACTTCGACGATGACTCCGATGACGGCGTGGACTTCGATTCAGAGGATGGCGCCACCGAAGAAGGACTGAGCGAGTAAGTTCGTCTCTTTCGGCTCCCCCTGTGCGGAGAACCGAAAGTGGCTGACGGTGGAGCCGGCTGAGGGCGGTCCAGTAGGATTCATGTCAATCGTGGTGTAGCAGAGTCGAACACGTTCATCAGGGGGAAAACAAGCACATGGCACAACCCGCTCCAAGCGGCCTCATCATCATCGACAAACCGCAGGGCGTGACCAGCTTCGACGCGGTGGCTGCGGTGCGTGGCGCACTGCACATCAAGAAGGTCGGTCATGCCGGCACGCTCGATCCGATGGCCACCGGCGCATTGGTCATCGCATTCGGCCACGCCACCAGGCTGCTCAGCGCCATCGTGGAGCATGACAAGACCTATGAGGCCACGATTCGACTCGGTCTGGGCACCACCACCGATGACGCCGAGGGCGAGCTGGTCGTCGCGTCCGGCGAGGGCGCCCGTACCGTTACGGGTGTGACGCAGGATGAGATCCGCGCCGCCATCGCCGACCACTTCACCGGGGACATCGAACAGGTGCCCAACACGTTCTCGGCCATCAAAATCAATGGCAAGCGCGCCTACGACCTGGCCCGCGAAGGCAAGGACGTGGAGCTCAAGGCCCGCCCGGTGCATATCAGTGAATTCGTCGTACTCGCCGTCCGCCAGGGGTATGTGGCGGGGGAGCGGGCCGGCGAACCGCTGCGGGAGACCGTCGATTGGCGCGAGACCGCTGATTCGTCCGGGCCGACGATCTCGGCTGTTCCGATCGCCATGGCCGCTTCGAGCGTTCCGCCCATTCCGGTGCTCGACGTGGACGTGCGCGTCAGCTGCTCGTCCGGCACGTACATCCGTGCCCTGGCCCGCGATTTGGGTGCTGAACTGGGCGTTGGCGGCCATCTGATCCGCCTGCGCCGCACGCGGGTCGGTCGTTTCGCCCTGCCGGACGATACCAGTGGCCTCATCGGCGATGAGGCCATGGCAGCCACCCGTGACCACGCGGTCACCGCTTACAGCGAATCCAAGACCTTCACCAACCGCGACGGCGAAACCGTCACCCGCAACAAATGCGTATTGGACACCCCGGTGGAACTGTCCGGTGAAGAGCGGCGCGAATGGCTGCTCGGCCGCGCGCTCACCATGGAACAGGCCGCGCGCGGGGCCATGCCCGCGTTGGACATCACCCCGGACGAGGCCGCCGAACTGCGGTTCGGACGCCGCATCGAACGGGTGATCGGAGAGCCGACCGTGGCCATCGTGCCCCAGACGCACGATGTGGTGGCCATTCTGGAACGCGCGAACGCGCATCAGGCCAAGCCGGTCACCGTATTCCCCGCCGAGTAGACTGAACGCGGTTTGCCTTGCGTCACATGCATGCTGCGCGTCGCAAGGTCGGAAAGCATATGGTACGGCTCTTCTGGGCTGAGATTGACGTGTCCTTTCCCTGGCTCCCCTTGTCAGGGGAGCTGTCGGCGGAGCCGACTGAGGGGTAGCGCAATGGGATGTGCATCAATCATGGTCTGACAGGACTGACGGGTCGAACCCAAAAACACGGACATAACATGTACGACAAAGGACAGGACGCAACACGATGAACATCACGCATCTGACTCCGGACGCCCAGGGCGAAGTCGAATGGCCCTCGTTTGATAACGACAAGAAAGCCGTGGTGACCCTTGGTGCCTTCGACGGCATGCACTTGGGCCATCAGGCCGTGATCAGGCGCGTGGTCGAGCTCGCCCACCAGCACGATTCCTTCTCCGTGGTGATCCTGTTCGACCCGCGCCCCGCCTTCGTGCATGGCTGGGCCGCCAAGCATGACGGTCAGGAACCCGGCGAGGAGAACATCGACGCCGAAGCACTGACCAGCGTGCATGAACGGCTGCGCCGCATCGAGGCGCTGGGCGTGGATCATGTGCTTGTGGTGCACTACACGCTGGCCTTCGCCGCCAAGTCGTACATCTTTTTCCTTGGACGCCTCACCGGCAAGCTCGGCATGCGCACGCTGGTGCTTGGCCAGGACGCCGCCTTCGGCAAGGGCCGTGAAGGCGACGTGCCGCATATCGCCAACCTGGCCGCCGCCACCGGCGTCTTCGAACTGGACGTGGTGGACGACCGCGGTCCCGGCGAGGTGCGCATCCCGCGCGACTTCAAGCCGGAGATGCCCACCGAATGGGGCGAGCCCGCCGACCCGCTGGCGAACGCCACCAAGGCCGAACGCCGCGCCTGGAGCAAGAAGCACCAGGCCAAGGCCATGCGCGCCTGGAGCTCCACCAATGTGCGCTATCTGCTGGCCCACGGCCGCATCCAGGACGCCAACGCGATCTTGGGCGAACCGCACGCCATCGAAGGCGAAGTGGTGCACGGCGAGGAGCGTGGCCGCACCATCGGTTTCCCCACCGCCAATCTGGGCGGCGACATCGAAGGCTACATCCCCGTGGACGGCGTCTACGCCGGCTGGCTTGTGGATCTGGGCACCGACAAGGACGGGGCCGTCCCCGCCGGAGCGGAAGCCCGCCGTTGGCCCGCCGCCATCTCCATCGGCACCAAGCCCACCTTCAGCGAGAAGACCGGTCTCCATGAGCGCGTGGTGGAGTCCTATTGCATCACCGACGATTGGATCGACCTCTACGGCCACAAGGTCCGCGTGGAGTTCGCCGGCTTCCTGCGACCACAGGTCAAGTTCGATGGCCCCGACCAGCTTGTGGACGAGCTCAGGCGCAACGTCGAGGAAACCAAGCGCGTCACCGAGCCCGGCAAGTGAAAATAATGGCCCTGATGAGGAATACGGGATTTCCTTGTCAGGGCCATTACGATTGAGTTTATCGAACCAATCGGTGGCGTTAGTGGCGGAAGTGCGCGAAGAACTCGCGCGTCTGCGGATCGTTCGACTCGTCCATCACCTCACGCGGCGTGCCGTTCTCGGCGATGATGCCGTTGCGCATCAGCACCACGCGGTCGGCCGCATCATGCGCGAAACTCATCTCGTGCGTCGCCATGAGGATCGTGGTGCCCTGCGACTTGAGCTCGGCCACCATGTTCAGCACCTCGCCCACGAGCATCGGATCAAGCGCCGACGTGATCTCGTCGAGCAGCAGCAGCTCGGGGTCGGTCATCAGCGCACGGGCGATGGCCACGCGCTGCTGCTGGCCACCGGAGAGCTGATCGGGATAGGCCTTGGCCTTGGCCCGCATGCCGATACGATCCAGTAATTCCAAAGCGCGCGCCTCGGCACGGTCCTTCGACCAATGATGCACCTTGATGGCGGCCAGCGTCACGTTCTTCAGCACCGACATGTGCGGGAACAGGTTGAACTGCTGGAACACCACGCCGATGCGCGCGCGGATGCGATCCTGGTTGGCACGCGGGTCGGTGATGTCCGTGGAACCGAGCCAGATCTGGCCGTCGTCGACCTGTTCGAGCAGGTTGACGCACTTCATCAGCGTGGACTTGCCGGAACCGGACGGGCCGAGCAACGCCACCACCTCATGCTGCTTGACATCGAACGAGATGCCTCGCAGCACCTGCGTGGAACCGAAGGACTTGCGAACGTTATCCAGCCGCAGCACCGGCTGAGCGGTGTTCTCCTGAATGGCTGCCGGGGTCTGTGCGAGCGTGTCCCGCCGCATGTTCTGATCCGTGCTCATACCGTGCCTCCACTCAGTTCGCGCTTGCGCAGTCGCGCCGTATACCAGTCGTTCAGCAGAATGAACGGCACGCTCATCAGGATGAACAGCAGGCTCGCCACCACATACGGCGTGAAGTTGTACGAGCTGGCGACCTCGATCTGGGCCGCGCGCACCGCATCCACCGCGCCCAGCACGGAGATGAGGCCGACGTCCTTCTGCATCGAGATGAAATCGTTCATCAGCGCCGGCGCCACCTTGCGCAGGGCCTGCGGAATGACGATCATGCGTGTCGTCTGGCCGGCGGTCAGACCCAGCGAGCGTGCCGAGGCGCGCTGCGAGGGGTGCACGTCGTTGAAGCCGGCGCGCAGCACCTCGGCCACATAGGCGCTGTAGCCCATGATGACGGCGATCGTGCCGAGGATGGCCGGGTTGATGCGGCCGAACAGGCCCAGTCCCGGAATGCCGAAGCCGATGAGGTACAGCACGACGATCATCGGGATGCCGCGCATCACCGTGGTGTACAGGGCGGCCAGCACGCGCAGCGGGAACATCACCGGGTTCTTGCTCGTACGCACCAGGGCGATGAGCGTGGCGAAGATGGCGACGCCGATCACGGCCACGACCAGCACCTGGAGGTTGAGCCAGAGGCCGTCGATGGTTTTGGGCAGGGACTTGACGAAGTATTCGGGGGAGAAGAAGGTCTGCTTGACGCGCGGCCAGCCGGGGGACATCTTCAATCCCGTGACGACGATGATGGCCAGCACGATGGTGCTGACCAGGCTGGTGACCACCGACTTGAGCTGCTGCTTGCGCCGATAGTCACGGCGGGAGAGTTCGATTTCGCTCACCGGCGGCATGGATGATGCTCCGGCGGCGGAATCATGCGTGGATTGAGAATCGACCATATGTGGATTGTATTGCAGTGTCCGAACGGGTTTGAGATTGGTGTCGCGCAATGTGGAACGCGAGACGACGAACCCGCCGGTCGAGATGATCTCTCCTCCGACGGGTTCGAATCGGTGCGGACGAACCGTCATGCATGCGGTCGTGCGGCACCTGGTTGGGCTGGACTTGCTTGCCGACCTTACTTGAGCTCGGCCAGGTCGGTGGTGTACTCGGCCAGCCACTTGTCCTGCAGCTGCTTGAGCGTGCCGTCGGCGTTCAGGTCGTCCACGGCCTTGGTGACGGCCGAGGTGAGCTTGGAGTCCTTCGGCAGCACGATGCCCAGGCCGTCCTTGTCCTCGGAGCCGACGATGCGGCCGAGCACCTCGGCGTCTTTGACCTGCTCGGACTGGACCATGTACACGCTTTCGACCGTGTTGGTCACCAGCGCGTCGATCTGGCCGGCGTCGAGCGCCTGGGCGAGCGAGGCGTCGTCATTGAAGGTCTGGATGTCGTCCTTGATCTTGCTCTGGACGATCGTGTAGGCCTGCGTGCCGACCATCACGCCGATCACCGCGTCCTTGAGGTCGGACAGCGACTTGGCGGAAGCGAACTTGCCGTCCTTCTTGACGACCACGGACTGCGTGTCCTTGTAGTAGCCGGAGGAGAAGTCGACGGCCTGCTTGCGCTCGTCGGTGATGCCGAACTGCTGGATGTTGAGATCCCAATCCTTGGCGCCGGGGGCGATGGCGGAGTCGAACGTGGTGCGGATCCACTTCACGTTGTCCTTCTTGAAGCCGAGCTTGTCGGCCACGGCGTAGGCCAGCGCGGCCTCGAAACCCTCGCCGGACTCCGGCTTGTCGTTCATGACCCACGGCTCGTAGGCCGGGTCGCCGGTGGCGATGGTGAGCGTGCCGGGGGTGACGGTCTGCTGCGTGATGTCGGAGCTGTCGCTGCCTCCGGCGTTGGCGTCGGAGGAGGTGTTGGACGAACCGCAGGCGGCGGTGAACATGAGCGTCGCGGCGGTGATGCCGGCGGCGAACACGCGGACGGCGGACTTGAATGACATGGGGTGTTCTCCTTCTTTTCTTGCTTCCTGTCCTAGTACAAGATAGTTATTCGGTGCATGCGACATGTTGCCGGTGCTATCGGTTCCCGCGATGACGGGTTATCGGAGGATCATGCGATGCACATGCGACCGGTAGGAACCGGTGGGCGACGTTGGATCCTATTGCAGCGTGAATCCCTCGAAGGTGAAGCCGGGGGAGACCACGCAGGAGACCAATGCATCGCCGTGTCCGGGAACCGTGCGCTGCCATACGCCGGCGGGAACGATCGCATGCCCGACGGGAGCGCCGTCCTGTGATTGGCCGTGCTCCTCGGCCTGGGATTCCGGTGCGATGCCGTTGCCGAGCACGATGGCCCGCCGCTCGCTCGGATCGTCGGCCGGCTGCTCGCCGTCGCCGCCAAGCTCCAGAGTGACGGTGGCGGGGCCATGCCACAGCCAGATCTCATCGGCGTCCACCTTATGCCAGGCGCTGGCGTCGCCCTCCGGCAGCAGGAAGTAGATCAGCGAGGCGAGCGGACGCCCGCTGTCCGGCTCCGGCAGCGGCGACTGCCAGTCGCGCGTATACCAGCCGCCTTCGGGATGGGCCTCAAGCCCGAGACGCTGCACCACGGAACGCGCGTACGGGCTCATCTCCTCCAATGGAACGCTCATGCGTTGCTCCTTTCGTTCACCATGCGCCGTTGTTGTAGACCACACGGCCTGAAATCACCGTTGCCCGGTTCGTGCCGGCACCGTTGCGAACCAGCTCCTCCAGCGTGTCCTCGATGCCGCGTGGGGTGGCCACGTACACGGGCACGTCGAAGAAGGCGAGATCGGCCATCGCGCCGGCGTTGATCTGTCCGATACGGCCCGCACCCACATGCATGCCGAGTTCCTGGGCGCCGCCCAACGTCATCATGCGGATCAGGCGGTGCGTCAGATCGTCCTTCATATACCCCTGTTCGCGAGCCAGGTCATACAGCATCGCCACATCGTCGAGCACATCCAGACTGGGCGAGCTCGACAGCGAATCGGTGCCGACGGCCAGCAGGTTGCCTTCCTCGAGATATTCCCTGATCGGGGCGTCCCGGCCGGTCACCGTGATGCGGTTCGACCGGGGGCACAGGGCGACGCCGACCCCTCGCTGACGGAGGATACGTCGGTCCTCCGTATCCGCCCAGACGCCGTGCGCGATATGCACATCGGGGCCGAGCGAACCGAGCTGGTCGAGGAACTGGATGGCGGATGCGCCCTGGCCGGCTTCCCTGAGTTGCTGGTAGCTGGTCCAATCCTGGTCACGCCAGGAAGCCGCCGAATACGTGGACAGGGTGGTTTCGCGGTCGCCGGCCTCCATCGGCGTCTCCGCCAGATGGATGTGCAGACGCATGTCGAGCTGACGGGCGATATCCGGCAGATCCACGAACGGCGCGGTCTCCAACGTGTAGGGCGCGTGCGGGCTGATGCCGATGCTGGGCAGGTCCTCCTGCCGCATGCGGCCAAGATGCCGGACGAGTTCGCGCACCCCCACCTTGCGCCAGTCGTCGTTATGCCAGTCCATCACCTCCCAGTAGGCCACGCCGTGCATGCCCTGGGAGGCAAGCGCTCCGGCGGCCTCGGGGTCGGTGACGATATCGGCGGCCGCCGTGACGCCCGCCTCGACCATCATCCGGGCGCCCTGTTCCGCGGACTGCTTCCAGTCGCCTTCCTGGCACAGGTGCTCGTACACCGGATTGAACCCGAGCTCCCAGTCGCGGAAGCTCGAATAGGAACCTTGGCCCACTTCGGCCATATTCGTGTACTGCAGGTGCGTATGCGCGTTGATGAGGCCCGGGGTGATCACGCCATGCCAATGATGCTCCTCGATGCGCCCCTGCGGGGCCATATCCTGCTTGAGCGTATCAAGCACCCAACGCCGCGTGCCCACATGCACCACGCGGCTGCCGGCCACCGCGATGGCGCCGTCCATGATCACCGGTCCGGTGACGGGAATGATGAGCGGTGCGCTGTACAACGTCACCGAGTCGAGCGGAGTCGGGTGCGCGGCCGCATACAACGGGTCGAACGAATCATCGGTCATGGTCATCCCTCCTTTATACCGGCTTCGCGGCACTCATTTCATCGCGATGGGGCGTGGGCATGTCGTGTGACATGCCGTGGCGATTTCGTAGAAGCACTCAGGCCATATCGTCGAACCGGGTGAGGTTCCAGGCGTACCCGTTGTCGGCCACGGCATGGCTGGCCGATTGCCCCCGCGTACGCAGCGCGACGGCGGCGATGCGGCGGTCGGCCTCGGCCCCGAGACGGTGCACGCCGGCGCTGAGCCGATGACCGTCACGGTGATGGGCGAGCAGGTGACAGACCGCGCTCGCCTGGACGGCGAAGCTCAGATCCATGATCTCGATGGGATTGCCGCCGCCGGCCGTGTAGTTGACGCCGTCACCCTGTGCGAGCAGGGTGAGCGCGGGGCCGTCCGGCACGTCGATGGTGCTGAGGGATTGCGTATTGTCATGCCGGAAACCGGGAATGTCGTCAAGCGCGATTTCGTTGGCGATGCCGCCGATCACTGAAAGCACCGCGCCTGCGCGCATGAGTCGCATATGCTCCACTGCGATGGTGTGCCGCACACCAGTTGCGGAGACGACGATGTCCGCCTCGGCCACGGCATCATCGATGTCGCAGGCGGCAAAACCATCGAACACGGCCTTCAGCGCCGCGACGGGATCCGTGTCGCAGACCAGCACCTGCGCGCCCAAGGCACGGACCCGTAGCGCAAATCCCTTGCCAACCGGCCCGTATCCGATCACCGCCACGGTCCTATCCCGGAAACAGTGCGCTCCAAGCAGTTCCTGCATGGTGGTCACGCAGGTCTCGCCCGTTCCATGCATGTTGTCGAACCCGGTCTTGAGCACGCTGTCATTGACCGCGACCACGGGGAACGACAGCGCTCCCGCCTCCTGCATGGCCTGGAAGGCGCGTACGCCGCTGGTCGTCTCCTCGGCCACGCCGATGAGCCCGTCCAGCAGCTCCGGGCGTTGGGCCGCCGCGAGCCTGGCGAAACTCGCGCCGTCATCGATGATGATCTGCGGGCGGATCTCGTCCAGCAAGCGCAGTGCTCCCTCCTGTGTCTGCCGCGGGGACCATCCCGCGTCGGCCTCGACGACGATGCCCTCGTGGCGAAGCTGCTCCGCCACCCGTTGATCCGTCTCCGAAGGGTCGGCGAATACGCCGACCACGGCACCGGCCGCCTTGAGCTGACGCAGCAATACCGCCGTTTTCGGCTCCAGCACCAGACATACGGCGATGCGCACGTCCGTGAAATCCGTGTCCTGCCGTAATTCGTCCATCAACGTGCGCAGCACCGTCATATGCCGTTCGGCGTAATCGATGGCGTCCCTGCCGTCCAGTTTGCGCACATCCTGCAACGTCAAGACGGAATCCGGCTCTTCGACGGTCTCGGACAGATCCGCGGTGACGTCCGCATCGGCCATCATGACCGCCCCACTTGCGGGGATGACCCTACTTGCCGAACCGTCTCCACTTGCCGGACCGTCTACGCGCGCCGAATCACCGTTGTCTGGCTCCATGCCTGCCGGACCGCTTGCCGGCACATCGTTCCGTTCCGTTCGCCGGACGGCCACGCCCCACTGGCCTGCCGCCTCGGCGAACGCGGCCGCATCCTCCGTTCGCGGCACCGTCATGCGGGAGCCGGCCACAGACCGATTCGTCCGCTGTGAATAGGTCATCGCCCAAGTGGCAAAATCCATTCCAGTCATATCATCACCGTTCCCGTTGTCCGATGGTTTCGATGTTGGCTATCCTACATTCCCTGCGCCTGCCGTTTCGGCGTCTTGGCACCGGAAGTCAGCCCCAATGCAGCCAAGGCGTCCTGCAATGTACCGGCCTCCACCAGCCGCAGCCCATCGATGTGCAACGGTTTGCGCAACGGCGCGATGATGGCCGTGGTGAACCCGAGGCGCGCGGCTTCGCGCAGACGGTATTCCATGCGGGGCGCCGGACGTATCTGCCCGGTCAGGGAGATCTCGCCGATGGCGCATGTGGTACGTGCTATGGGTCTGGACGTGGCCGCGCTCGCCAACGCGCTCGCGATCGCCAGGTCCGAGGCGGGCTCCTTGGCCTGGCCCCCGGCGATGGTGGAAACGTACAGGTCGTTCGCCAGCAGATTCAGCTTGCTATGGCGGTACAGCACCGCCGTCAGCATGGCGATGCGGCTCGGATCCACGCCATTGACCGCACGCCGTGGAGTGGGCAGCACCGATGTGGTGACCAGCGCCTGCACCTCGATGGGCAGACTGCGATGCCCATCCAGCGTGAACGTGACGCATGTGCCCTCGATCGGCGCGTTATCGGCCGCATTCGGCCCCGAACCGGACAGGAACAGGCCGGCCGGATCGGTGACCTCCTCGATGCCCTCGCCGCTCATATCGAAGCAACCCACCTCATCCGTGGGACCGAAACGGTTCTTCACCGCACGCAGCATACGCAATGCCGTCTCGCTGTCTCCCTCGAACTGGCAGACCACGTCCACCAGATGCTCCAATGTACGCGGGCCGGCTATCGAGCCGTCCTTGGTCACATGACCCACCAGAAACACCGGAATGTCGAGCGATTTGGCGGTGTCGATCAGGGCGCTCGCCACCTCACGCACCTGCGTGGAACCGCCCGAGATGCCATCGACCTCCTGCGAGATGATGGTCTGCGCGGAATCCACGATCGCCAACGCCGGCTTGTGCTGCTCGATGAGCCCCAACACCGTGGACAGATCGGTGGTGGAGGCCAGCAGCAGATTCGGCTCCACCGCATCGATGCGCGAGGCCCGCAATCGCACCTGAGCCTGCGATTCCTCGCCGGAAATGTACAGCACGGTATCCGAGCCGGTGGTACGCCCTGGACGCCGCGTACCGCCGGTTCCGCGTACGGCCCGCGCGATATTGCCCGCCGTCTGCAACAGCAGCGTCGACTTGCCGATACCCGGCTCGCCGGCGATCAGCGTGACCGAACCAGGCACCACACCGCCGCCCAGCACGCGATCGAACTCCGAGAACCCGGTCTCCAGCCGTTCCACGGTTTCCGTGCCGATCTCGGTGATGGGGCGAGCCGCGGCACGGGCATCCGACGGCACCGCGGCCGACTGCGTGCGCGACGTGCGCCCCGGAGCCGCCGTGCGCGAACCCGCGACGGGACGGGACTCATGGAACTCCTCCACGGTGCCCCATTGTCCGCACTCGGGGCACCGGCCATACCATTTCGTCCCGTTCCAGCCGCATTCGGAACACACATATTGCACAGTCGTTTTCGCCATGACTCCACCCTAACCCGGGTTTTGCAGGACGGTAAAATTTTACCGAACCCGACGGAATCAAGCCGAAAACCATCGATTCACCATACATTCACCTGCGGCACGGAAACCCGCGATCACACGGCCGGCCAGCGTCACGCCGCTGTGAGAGAATCAGGGGCATGACTAACACCGAGAACTCTTCGACCACGCAGTCCCATGGCAAGCTCATCGCAGTGGTGATCGCCGCTGCCGTCGTCATCATTCTGGCAGTGCTGTCGGCCTTCGTCTGGCCGGGCTGGGCCATCAAGAAGGACGCCGGTGCCACCGCCCAGGGCGGAAGCAGCAGCCAGCAGCAGTCCGCGGAAGCCGAGCCGACCACGCCGACCATCGAGGCGACGGCCCTTCCGGACGACGCCACCGAGCTGCTCAAGGCCATGCCGGACAGCGTGCTCAACTACGCGCGCACCAAGGCCGACGCTTCCACCACATGGAGCGCCGCCTCGCCGCTCGAAGAGTACACGCTGACCTACTCCACCGGCGAGAAGGCCAAGGACGTCACGCTGATCGCCGCCCAGTGGTCCACGTCGGACAGCGCCAAGACGCAGTATGACGCGCTGGTCGCCGCCCAGACCGGCGATGAACAGGCCTCCGGCAATGTGAAGGTCTCCGGCAACGTGACCGGAGCCTACGTGGTCAAGGCGGACGCTTCGGACGCGAAGAAGTCCGTGGCCATCTGGCAGAACGACACGGTCGTCTTCCAGGCGACCGGCACCAAGGAGGCCGTCGAGCGCTTCTATCAGAAGTTCCCGATGTGATTCCCGCGCAACCGCATCCTTGCGTCCAGGCGACTCGCAACCCGTCAGACGGAATTCACCGGATGTGCCGGGACTGTCAAAACTGTTGATTTCGTAGGGTTTTGACGGCCTTGCCGAGGCGCGTGCGGCGACACAGCCAACATGCGATTGTCCGCTGTCTGGCTGGATGTGTAGTATTGTGCGAGTTGCAACTTTTACGATTAATCGAAATGGAGGCTTCAGATGGGTTCTGTCATCAAGAAGCGCCGCAAGCGGATGAGCAAGAAGAAGCACCGCAAACTGCTGCGTAAGACCCGCCACCAGCGTAAGTAGTCTTACCTGCAATCAAGGCATTGAAAACCCCGTGAGCCGTTCGGCCGCGGGGTTTCTTTTTGCCTCTGTTAAACCAAGATTGAATGGCCTCCATTCTTTCGGCTTCCCTTGTCAGGGGAGCTGTCGGCGGAGCCGACTGAGGGGTAGTCCAATGAAATTCATGTCAATCTTGGTTCAACAGAGTTTTCTTCTTGTCGTCACCCGAAAAAACGGAAGCCGCCTTCCGCGCGACGAATCACGCGAAGGCGGCTTCCGTTTCGTCAGGCCGAATCAGACCGGATTAGAGCTGATTCGGCGACCGACTCACTTGTTGGAGTTGGTCATCACGCGCGGGCCGTTCGGATCGCCCACGATGACCTTGTCCACCATGTTGAGGAACAGGCCGTGCTCCACCACGCCGACCGTGTTGATAAGATCCTCGGCCAGCTCCTGCGGGTGGTCGATGCGGCCCAGATGCAGGTCCACCACGAAGTTGTTCTCGTCGGTGCGCACCTCCTTGCCCTCGGCGTCCAGACGAAGCACCGGCTTGTAGCCCTTGGCCTCGAACTCCTTGACCACGTGGCCGGCGCCGAACGGAATCACCTCGACCGGCAGCGGGAACTTGCCGATGGTGTCCACGACCTTGGACTCGTCCACGATCCACACGATCTTGTCGGAGTTGGTGGCCACGATCTTCTCCCACAGCAGGGCGGCACCGCCGCCCTTGATGCCGTTGAAGTTCTTGTCCACCTCGTCGGCGCCGTCGATGGTCACGTCGATGTGATCCACGTCGTCGATGTCCACGATCTTGATGCCGTAGCTCTCGGCCTGCTCCTGCGTACGACGGGAGGTGGTCACGCCCGTGAACTCAAGACCCTCCTCCTGCACGCGGCGGCCCAGCTCGTCCACCAGGAACTTGACGGTGGAACCGGTGCCGAGGCCGGCGATCATGCCGTTCTCGATGAGCTTGGCGGCTTCGATGCCGGCCGCCTTCTTGAGGGCATCCTGCTGTGCCTTATCCATTGCGTTTTTCTCCTTTGCCTTCAGCGCTTCACGGATGTATTAACGGAGTGAAGTCCGATTCCTATCCTAACGCGCGTGAACGAAGTTGTGCCGTCGTGTCCGCTTTTGGTCGGCGTTTGTGATGTTGGTTGCATGACGGCCGATTAGACGGCCGGTCAGGCGGCCGTCACTGACGCATGAACGGCGCGTTCGTGATGGTCAGATTGCCGTCGCCGTCCACATATCCCTCGATGGCGATGACGCCGGAAATCGGCATCGGTTGGCCGTTGAAGTACGGGCTGGTCTTGGGCGCGGGGGAGAAGACCAGCGTGCCCGACACCGTCAGTCCGCTCGGTTTCGCGGCCGCCGCCATAGGCGTGGTTGCGATTGGCGCAGGGCCGTGAGACTGTCGGTTTGCCGGAGCCGCGGCGCTATCGTCCGCGCTGTTGGCTTTGGGAATCCTGACGGGGTCCGGGGATGCCGGCTGAGTGTCCGTTGCGACTGATGTGCCTGCCGTGGTATCGGTCTTGCGCATCGCGTTTGTCGCGTCTGTGATATCGTCGGTCGGCCGGTCGCCGAAATCAAGATCCGGCACACCTTCCGGTTCGGCCAGCAGATCGGCCAGCGATTGCCCGCCGCGCGACTTGGCGTGGGAACCTTCGCCCTTGTCGTCGCCCTTGCCGGACTTCGTAGCACCGGATTCAAGGGGCTTGCGCAGGCTCGACGCATCCGCCTGGCCGTCCAGCACCAGCTGCACATCCGGCGGCACATCGGTGCCGCGGGAATATTCGGAATGCAGCAGCGACTGCCATCCCTCGATGGGCAGGTACCCGTCGCGCGCGCCGGACCGACAGTCGCCCGCATAGGTGCGTGCCAGCTCATCCACCAGCTCGTTGCCCGCGTTGCCTGCATGTCCCTTGACCCACTTGAAGCTCACCGGGCCGGGTCGGCGGGAGATCTCCGCGTCGATGGCCTTGATGAGCTCGACGTTCTTCACCGGCTTCTTCTGCGAGTTCTTCCAGCCGTTGCGCTTCCAGCCCTTGACCCATGTGGTCGAGCAGTTGATGGCGTACTGCGAATCGGATTCGATGAGCAGTGGCTCGCTGCCGGGATGCGCACGCAGCGCCTCCAGCACCGCGCACAACTCGCCGATCTGGTTCGTGCCGTTCGTGGCACCGCCCGCGTCATAGCCGTGGTCGTCATGCTCATGACCTGGCTTGCCGCCGGCGTTCTTCTCGTGGTCGGCCCACGCCCAGCCCATTGGGCCGTTCGGATTGCCCAGCGCCGATCCGTCTGTGGATACTGTGATGGTCACGCTTTGCTCGCTTTCCGGTCGATCCGAACGGCCCCTTCGCGGGCGGGCCCGCTCACTTCGCCTACGGAAAGCCCACTGGACTTTCCGCTTGACGGCTCAGCATTCGGATTACCCAGCGCGGACCAATCCGTGGATACAACAATCGTCATGCGCTCCACCCTAACGCACGGCGTACGCAACCTTGCCATAGCCGAGAGCATCTCCGCCGAGTTATCCACACCGCCTATGCGGTTATAAGCTGTATCCACATGAATGCCCCGCTTTTGCGCGTACTGTTCAGACCGTTATGGTGAGGCCATGAGCAATAACGTCAATGGGGATGCAGGCGATGAAAACGCCACAATAATGCGGGATTCAGCCGATGCCGCATATGCCGAATGGTCGGGTGCCGAATCGGTGTCCGATGATTTCGAGGTCTTCGGCAGTCCTGGAAACGAAACTGTCTCGAACGGACGTGCGAATGGCGCGAAGTCGTTGTCGTCCTCGATGTCCATGCGGGACGGTCTTGCCAAGCGCAGGCGAGATACGCTTAAGCGTTGTACCGAAGAGGCCAAGCGTCTGGACCGACAACTGTTGTTTGGCATGACCACCGCGTTGCTGTTGTAATCCGTGCCGTTGCCTGCCGATTGCGATCTTGATGCTGAGGCTTTGCATACGGTGTCCAGCACGAAGTCGAAGCGCATCAGAGTGCGGAATTCACCGCTTCGTGCGCATACCTGGAAAGCTGTGTCGGTTGCGGATCGGGTGCGCCTGAACCAGCATGTGTTCGCGCTCGATTTGTTCCACGCATGGGCCCAACTTGCGGTGCATGTTCCATTGCCGTCTTTGGTCGCTCTCGGCGATTCGATCATCACTGCCATGGCTCGGCAGCCATCACTGGCAAAAGGGCGTGATGCAGTCGGCATTCACCGTGATTTTGTCGCATTCGCGGATGGCCTATCTTCGTTCAATGGCAAGACGGCATGCATGCGTGCTATGGCATTAATGATGCCGAACGTCGATTCCCCAAAGGAGTCGGAATGCCGGTTGACGTTGCAGTGCCATGGCATTCCCCGCCCGGTTGTGAACTATATGGTGCCTGGCATGAGTTTCAAATCCGGGGCGCCGATGAGTTTGGATATGGCATGGCCTGAGTATCGCGTCGGAATCGAATACGATGGGGATCAGCATCGTACCGACAAAGCCCAATGGAGACGCGATCAGGAGAAGCGTGACCGTCTGCGTGCCCGAGGCTGGGTGGTTTTCGCGGTGACTGCTTCGAACTTTGCCGACGACTCCGCGCGGGCCGACTTGGCGTTTTCCGTTGCCCGACAATTGGCGTTGCGCGGCATGGAATTCGGTTTTCGGGTTGTCGCCATGACGGTCGAGCAGCTGGCCGTGCTACAAGGTGGATGATGACCGGGAGTGAGTGGGTGAAAGGCCTTGAAGGGGCGTTTTGCGATGCCAGCTTGCCCCACTGCCAATGAAACCGGTTGCGAGTCGAATAGGGTACATGATTCCTTGCTCCTATTCCGCCTATTCATGCAATTCGCAAGATGGGGACAACCGAGCTTGCCCCCATTGTCAAATGAATCGTTTCATATGAGAATCGGGGCAATATGTCAATCCACAAAAGCGCGGAATGACGCCATTTCTTGAAATCTCTCATTGAAGCCGTCGGAGACGTCTTGCCCCGATTCACGAAAAACAACGAAAAATCAAGATGGGGACAAGGATTTTTGTCCCCGTATATGCGTCAATCGTTTTCACTGAAAATAGGGGCGAGTGATGAAGCATCATTAGCAACTACGTGCTGCGTAATACCCCAGTTGCGACGTGAATAGGCACACGTATGTGCGCATCAAACGAACGGGCCCCCTTCATCGGCACCGATGGCCAGAACTGTCGAACGGAGAATGCATACAGGAGTCTGCAGGGAAGCGAAAGTGATCCAACACGGAGCGCAATGGTAAATACTTCAGCTTCGCACGCTGCGCTTCATTGGCCGAACGGGCATGAAAAAGGGTTCCGCCGGAACTTGAATTCCAGCGGAACCCCAGTGATGCCAAAAAATCAGGTATCAGCCCCGAATCACTCGCTCAGGGCCTTGTCCACCACGACCTTGGCCTCGTCGAGTACCTTGTCGAGGGCCTCGGGGCTCTCGAAGGACTCGGCGTACACCTTGTAGATGTTCTCGGTGCCGGAAGGACGGGCCGCGAACCAGTTGTCCTTGGTGGTGACCTTCAGGCCGCCGATCTTGGCGCCGTTGCCCGGAGCCTCGGTGAGCTTGGCGGTGATCTCCTCGCCGGCGAGGGTCGAAGCGGTCACGTCGTCGCCGGAAAGCTTGGCGAACTTCTGCTTCTGCTCGAGGGTGGTCGGCGTGTCCACGCGCTTGTACCAGGACTCGCCGAAGCGGGCCACCTGGTCCTTGTGCAGCTCGGCCGGGTTCTTGCCGGTCTTGGCGGTGATCTCGGCGGCCAGCAGGTCGGGGATCAGACCGTCCTTGTCGGTGGTCCACACGCGGCCGTCCTTGCGCAGGAAGCTCATGCCGGAGCTCTCCTCGCCGCCGAACGCGACCTCGCCCTTGAACAGCGGGTCGACGAACCACTTGAAGCCGACCGGCACTTCGACCAGCTTGGCGTTGATGGACGCGGCCACGCGGTCGATGAGGGAGGAGGAGACCAGCGTCTTGCCGATGCCGGCGCCGGCGGGCCAATCCGGACGGTTGCCGCCGAACAGGTACTCCACAACCACGGCGATGTAGTGGTTCGGGTTCATGACGCCCCAGTTCGGGCACACGATGCCGTGACGGTCGGCATCCGGGTCGGTGCCGCCCACCAGGTCATACTTGTCCCAGGCGCCGGCGTTGAGCTCGTCCACCAGACCCTTCATGGCGTACGGGGAGGACGGGTCCATGCGGATCTTGCCGTCATGGTCGATGGTCATGAAGCGCCAGGTCGGGTCGACGTCCGGGCGCACCACGCCGATGTTCAGGCCGTACTTCTCGTTGATGAGCGGCCAGTAGTTCACGGAAGCGCCGCCGAGCGGGTCGATGCCCAGACGCACGCCGGAGTTGCGGATCACGTCGAAGTCGATGACGTTGGCCAGATCGTCCACGTAGTGCTCGCGGAAGTCGAAGCCCTCGACGTACTCGGACTTGATGGCCTCCTCGTAGGGCACGCGCTTGATGGACTTGAAGTCGCCGAGCAGCTCGTTGGCGCGGGCGGCGATGGCGTTGGTGGTCTCGGCCGGGGCCGGGCCGCCGGTGACGGGATCGTACTTGAAGCCGCCGTCGGTGGGCGGGTTGTGGGAAGGCGTGACGACGATGCCGTCGGCCAGGCCCTCGCCCTCGAAGCGCTGGGTGCCGTCGGCGGCGCGGTTGTGCGTCAGGATGGCCTGGGAGACCACGGGGGTGGGCACGAAGTCGTCGCGGGAATCGATGCGCACGTGCACGCCGTTGGCAACGAGCACCTCGATGGCGGTCTTCTTGGCCGGGCCGGACAGCGCGTGGGTGTCGGAGCCGAGGTACAGCGGACCGGTCACGCCGGCCTTCTTGCGGTATTCGGCGATGGCCTGGGAGATGGCGATGATGTGGGCCTCGTTGAACGAGGTCTTCAGGGACGATCCGCGGTGACCGGAGGTGCCGAAGATGACACGCTGCTCGGGAACGGACGGGTCGGGGACGAGGTCATAGTACTTGCCGATGACCTCATCGACGTTGATCAGATCTGCTGGGGTGGCGGGCATACCCGCATTGTTTGCTACCATGCTCCCTATTGTGCCACGTTTTTCGCGGTTTCCGGGCGTGGCTGTGTTAAGAGTTGTCAACTTTTGTGCGAAAAACAAAGGGCCGGCCCCACTCCAATGCGGGGGCCGACCCTCGAAGCCGATGCCGGAAACGACCGGCAACCCGTTGATATGACGGTCAGCGGTGGGCGATCTCCTCCTCGATCTCCTCCAGCGACTTGCCCTTGGTCTCAGGCACGAAGCGCAGCACGAACGGGATGGAGAGGGCCGCGAACACGCCGAAGATGGCGAACGGGCCGCCCACGTTGTTGCCGAAGGCGTCGAGCAGCACCAGGAAGAACTGGGAGACGATGAAGTTGCCCAGCCAGTTGGCGGCCGAACCGAAGGAGGAGCCGATACCGCGCACCGACAGCGGGAAGATCTCGCCGATGAGCACCCAGGCGATCGGACCCCACGAGACCGCGAAGCCGAGGATGTAGAAGGCGATGAGGATCATGGTCGGCACGGCGAGCACGGCCACGTCGCCCACGAAGTTCATCACGGCGAGGATCGCGAGCGAGACGGTCATCACGATGGAGCCGAAGATCAGCATGCCCTTGCGCGGGAACTTGTCCATGATCATGGTGGCGACGATCGTGGAGACGAAGTTCACCACGCCGATGCCCACGGACACCCAGATCGCGTCGGACTCGGGGAAGCCGAAGCCCTTGATGAACACCTGCGGCAGGAAGTAGATCACCGAGTTGATGCCCACGAGCTGCTGGAAGAGCATGATGCCGATGGCGGCGACGAGCGCCGGCTTGGCGATGCGGAACAGCTCGCGCACGCCGCCCTTGGTGTCCTGCGCGGCCACGGCCTTGATCTCGTCCAGCTCAAGCTGCACCTGGGTCTGGTCGACGTCCTTGCGGATGAGGGTGAGCACCTTGAAGGCGTTGCGTTCGTCGCCCTTGTTGACCAGGTAGCGCGGGGACTCGGGCAGCATGATGCCGCCGATGAGGAGCAGTGCGGCCGGCACGAGCGCCGAACCGAGCATCCAGCGCCAGTCGCGCATGCCGAGCAGGTTGTGGCCCAGGAAGCCGAGGTTCGAGGCGTAGGCCAGCAGGATGCCGAACGTGATCATGAGCTGGAACAGCGTGGACAGCGAGCCGCGGCGCTTCTTCGGGGCGAGTTCGGCGAGGTAGGCCGGGGTCAGGGCGGAGGCGGCGCCCACGGCGAGGCCGAGGATGATGCGGGCCGCGACCATCATCAGGAAGCCGGTGGAGGTGGCGCACATGCCCGAACCGATGAGGAACAGGATCGCGGAGACGATGAGCAGCTTCTTGCGGCCGAACTTGTCGGACAGCGCGCCGATGGACAGCGCGCCGGCGCACGAGCCGATGAGCACGGAGGAGGTGATGAAGCCGGTCTGCGAGACGGTCAGGCCGAAGTCGGACTCGATGAGCGGGGAGGCGCCGGAGATGATGCCGGTGTCGAAGCCGAACAGCATGCCGCCGAGCGCGCCGAATGTGAAGATGAAGGTGCTGTTCAGGGGCCAGCGCGTGGAGAATTTGCGTGATTCGATGGTCTCGATGGTTTCGATCGCGTTCGTCACGACGTTGCCGTCGATCTCGCTGGTCTCGGATACCGCCTGCATCGCTGCGGGTGATGTCGTTGCCGTCGTCATTGCCTTAGGTCCTTTCATCGCCATTGACGGGCCATGCCCGCCGGCGTGGCCCTGCCGCGTGCGGGTCGGCTTCGATTGCCAAGTCGCCGGAAAACAAAAAAAGACCTGGAACAACGTGGAATACGCATATTCGAACAATGAATACGCAAATTCCACATCGCTCCAGGTCTTGCCTCGTTTCCAAGTAACAACCCTGCTACGCAACGTGTGAAAGATAGAATACGACTTTTCCGTGCGCGACACTCCGAAGAAATCGGGAATCCGCGACGGTTTTCGCGGGAGGCCGTCGCGCCGGATGCCTGTGGACAACCCGACGCCGATGGGGGAGAATTACGGGAAACGGAGACAAGGAGGGGACGTGTCAGGCGAGTGGAACGGGACGGGTGCGTCGGGTGCGATGGGTGCGCCGGCCATGGGCGACGGGATTTCCGCCGCCCCCGCGGCGTCGTCCGCGTCTGGCGTTGCGGCACCGGCTCGGCGTCCCGCATCGCAGACGCCGGCATCCGCGGCCGACATCGCGCAAGGCATCGTCGAGGCGGTCGGCGGCACATCGAACATCACGGACCTGACCCACTGCGCCACCCGCCTGCACATGACCTTGGCGGACCCCGGGCGTACGAATCCGGACCGCATCGAGGCCGTCTCCGGCGTGCTCGGCGCTTTCCCGCGTGCCGGCGGCCGGTACCAGATCATCATCGGCGGCGCGGTGGCTTCGGTGTACGAACGGATCATGGGGTTGCGAGCAACGGTTTCCGGTGGCGAACCGTCTGGTGCTGGGAGCGTCGATGAGGCGACGGGCGTCGTCGTCGGAGATGGCGGGCAGTCCCGTGCCGGCGCCGTACCGTCCGGAACCCCCGGTAATGCCAGACTCGCCGAATCCGCCGTATCCGTTGCAGGGACTGATGCCTTTTCCACCCCCTTCGCCCCATCCGGACGCAACGACTTGCCACGTCTGCCTCGCACGGCGCGCGACTGGGCCGAGGCGATCCTCGACTACCTGTCCGACTCGTTCCGACCGCTGCTCGGCGTGCTGCTCGGGGCGTCGCTGGTCATCGCCATCGCCAACGTCGTCATCGCGCTCGGCCTGATGCCGTCCGGCGGGGATGCCAGCGGTTGGAAGCTGCTCAGGACCATCTGGGAGGGCATGTTCACGCTGCTGCCGATCATGATCGCCTACAACGCGGCCCGCAGGCTGCATGTGGATCCGTGGCTCGGCGGCTCGATCATGGCGGCGCTTATGATCCCGCAATTCACGGGTTTGTCCGGCAGCGTGTCGGTATTCGGAGTGCGGGTGACGCTCAGCGACTACAGCGGCAACATCTTCGTGCCGTTGCTGATGGTCGCCGTGCTCGCGCTCGTATACCACGGTCTTACACGCATCATCCCGGGCAGTGTGCAGATGGTGTTCGTGCCGTTCCTCTCGCTGTCCGTCGTGTATCTCATCGCCCTGCTCGCCATCGGCCCGTTCGGCATATGGATGGGCGACGGTCTGGCCGCGGCGACGGCCTGGCTGGATGCGCATGTGCCGTTCCTGTTCGCCCTCGTCATCCCGATGCTTTATCCGTTCCTGGTGCCGCTTGGCCTGCACTGGCCGCTCAACGCCCTGATGCTGATGAACCTGCAGTCGCTCGGCTACGACTTCGTGCAGGGGCCGATGGGCGTGTGGAATTTCGCCTGCTTCGGCGCTACGGCCGGCGTGCTGGTGCTTGCCGTGCGCGAGCGGGATTCGGCCATGCGCCAGACCGCGTTGGGGGCGCTGGTGGCCGGGCTGTTGGGCGGTGTCTCGGAGCTGAGCCTGTACGGCATCCATCTGCGCCATCGCCGGGTCTATCGATGGCTGCTCGCCGGATGCGCCGCGGGAGGCGTGGCCAGCGCGGTGCTGGGCTGGTTGTTCCCGTCCGTGCTGGCTTCCGGCAGGGTGATTCGCGGGGTGACGACCACGGCGTTCGCCTTCTCCTCGCTGTTGACGATTCCGGTGTTCAGCAGGATGTGGGTGTACGCGCTGTCCATCGCGGTGGCGTTCGCGACGGCCATGACGCTGACCGTGCTGTTCGGGTATCGCACGCCGGTGCCGGACGAATCTGCAGATGATGCGGAAACCACGCCGGTACCGTCTTCGGAGAATGCAGTGGGGCGTGGAAAGCGCGGAGCCGGGTCTGATGATGCGGTCGCAGGTCCCGTTCCGGCAGACAAGGACGATTTCGTTTCGCAATCGGCGACCTGCATTGCTTCTGACCACACTGCCCCGGACGTTGGGGTGTCGTCCAACGCCATCTTCGCGCCGGTCTCCGGCCGGGTCAAGGATCTGGGGGCCACCGGAGACCCGGTGTTCGAATCCCGTGCGCTGGGCGAGGGCGTGTGCATCGTGCCGGCAACGTCAACGATGGTGCCTGTGCTGGCACCGGTGAGCGGCACGCTGAAGACGGTGGCCAAAACCGGTCACGCCTTCGGCATCAAGACCGACGGCGGCGTCGAGGTGCTGGTCCACATCGGTCTTGGCACTGCGGGCATGGACGGTGAGGGATTCGCCGTCGACGCGGCCAAGGGAGACCGGGTCGATGCTGGCAGGACGCTGGCGCAGGTGGATTTCGGGGCCATCGCGGCCGCCGGTCATGACACCGCGGTGGTGGTGACCGTGGTGAACACGGCAGCCATGACCTCGGTCACGCCGCTGACCGGTCGGCATGTGACGGCCGGCGACCCTATCATCGATGTGGAACGGTAAAGGCCGGGATTGGCTGACGGACATGCCGGACATGACGGATACGGCGATGGCGGCGCAAGGGCCGCGGGAAGGAACGCCATGGAGATACTGAGGGTGTTCAACAACAACGTCGTGCTCGCCAAAGAGGCGGACGGCGGCGAGGTGATTCTCACGGGTCGCGGCCTGGGATTCCAGGCCAAACCCGGCCAGACGGTGGATGAGTCCAAGGTGGTGCGCACCTTCGTACCGGCGGACGGGCGCGACCCCGATCATCTGGCGCAGATGCTGTCGGATATCGATCCGGAGACCATCCGTATCATCGTCGACGCCATGAGAGAGACCGGCTTGGGGGAGCGGGAAGTAGGCAGCACCACACTGGTGATGGCGCTTGCCGATCATATCGCCGGAGCCATCGCGCGGCAGCAACGCGGCATCACGGTCGAGTATCCGCTGGCCGGCGAGATCAGCAATCTTTATCCCAAGGAATACGAGCAGGGCCGCACGCTGCTCAAGGCCATCAACGGCAAGCTGTCACAGCCATTGCCGGTTGGCGAGGAGACATCGCTCGCCATGCATCTGGTGAACGCCGGATTCGCGACGGGCGATCTGACCTATACGTATACGATGACCGGTGTGATTCAGCAGATGCTCGACATCATCGAGCATGCGTACAATCTGAAGCTTGACCGCGAGTCAGTGAACGTGGGACGCTTCATCACGCATCTGCGGTACCTGTTCATCCGCATCCACCAGAACAAGCAGCTTGCCGACGAGCCGGCGCCGATCATCAATGCGATTCGCGACGCTTACCCTGAAGCGCTGCGTTGCGCGTCCACTATCGGCAGGCTATTGGAGCTGAGACTGGATGCGGACGTGAGCGAAGACGAAGTGGCCTACCTGGCCATGCATGTGGCCCGGGTCACCGCCGACGTTCATCGGTAGCCCTTGCCTCCGGGACTGCCGACCGAGGGCATTCCCCGCTTTCGGTTCCTTCCTTGGAGGGAACCGAAAGCGGAACCGTCGCTTTTGGCGACTTGAGGGGAGCTGGAAGACAGTTCCCTACCGCACCGGTTCGAGGATGCTGGTGTTTTCCGCGAAATCGGCGGTGGCGTTCGCCGCGGCCGCCTGGGCGGTCTTCTCCAGCGAGGACAGCGAGGAGGCCGGCACGCGCACGATGAGCGCGCGATGGTCCACGGAGAAGCGGATGTGCCGGGTCTCAGGCAGCATGTCGCCGTCCACCTGGGCCTTGGCCGGCTTCTCCAGCATGATCTCCGCGGAAACGCCCTGCACCTGCTCCATCGTGGAGTTCGTGGACAGCGGGTTCTGCTCGGGCTTGCCGGTGATGGTCTGGTGCACCACGTCGCCGAACAGGTTCGCCCATCCCAGGATGCCGCCGGTGGTGTCGATGATCTCGAAATCGAGGATGCCGTCGTCGTAGGATGCGGCCGGCATCAGCGAGAACACGGGAATCTGGCCACAGTTGCCGGCCATCACCGTGCGGAACTTGAGGTTGTTGATGGTGTGGGCCGAGCCGTCGGCGCTGGTGATGGTCAGGTCGCCGCGGAACTTCGGGGCGAACAGGTTCTTGATGCCGCCGGCGAAGTATGCGAGCCAGCTGATGTTGCGCTTGAGTTCGGGGTCCGTGTCGTCGATCATGGCCGCGTCGAAGCCCACGCCGGCGATGATGAGGAAGGCGTGGCCGTGGTCGTCCTCGGGATGGTCGAGCAGCGTGAGACGACCCATGTCCACCAGGCGCGAGCCGTGCGAGGTGGCCACCGTGAGCGCCGCGTCGATGTCGTCCACGGGGATGCCCATATTGCGGGCGAACAGGTTGCCGGTGCCGATCGGGATGATGCCGAGCGCATGGCCGGTGCCGGAGACGGCGCTCGCCACCGTGCGTACGGTGCCGTCGCCGCCCACCGCGATGACCACGTCGGCGCCGTCGTGGAGCGCCTCCAGCGCGCAGACACGGCCGTCCTTGTCGAGCTGGGTGTCGTAGAAGCGGATGCGATCGAGCCCCTTGGCCTGGCAGAACTCCTTGATATGCAGTCGCTGGGCCTCCGCCTGCGGTTTGGAGGGGTTGATCACGAAGGCGTACTGCACCTCGTCGTCACGACGTTTCTCCAATGATTCCGCCAGTTTGCGGCGGCGGCGCGCACGCAACGCGAGTGCTGCGGCGACTATGGCCACGATCACGAGGATAACGACGGCGACGATGAGCGCGGTGACGGCAGGCTGAGACATGACTCCTATTGTTAGCGTGACCACGGGGACAAGCGGCGAAAGTTGCGCGAACATGAACAGTTTGTGCACGTTGTGCGGTTCGCCGGCCGCGGGCGATGAAAGCCGGTTCATGCAACGGATGCCGATACCCGTCCGGAACGAGGCGAAGCGGTCGCCGCGTGTCGGCTTGCGGCGGTAGTGTTAGGCGCATGCTTGATATTCAATTCATCCGTGAACACACCGACATCGTCAAGGAATCCCAGCGCAAGCGCGGCGAGTCCGTGGAACTCGTCGACGAGGTGCTCTCCTCCGACACCACCCGTCGTGAAGCGCTGAAGGCCTTCGAGGAAGCCCGCGCCCAGCAGAAGGAAATCGGCAAGAAGGTCGCCGCCGCTCCGGCCGACGAGAAGGCCAAGCTCATCGCCGAGACCAAGGAGCTGGCCGCCAAGGTGGCCGAGTACAAGTCCAAGGCCGATTCCGCCGCCGAGGAATACACCACCGCCATGTGGAAGCTGTCCAACATCGTCGAGCCGGAGGCTCCGGAAGGCGGCGAGGACGATTACGTGGTCGTCAAGAAGGTCGGCCAGATTCGCGACTTCGCGGCCGAGGGCTTCGAGCCGAAGGATCACCTGACCCTGGGCACCGAGGTAGCCGGCATCGATATGCGCCGCGGCGTCAAGGTCGGCGGCTCCCGCTTCTACTTCCTGCGCGGCCAGGTGGCCCGCATGCAGATCGCCATGCTCACCATGGCCGTGGACCAGGCCGAGGAGCACGGCTTCACGCTGGCCATCACCCCGACGCTGGTGCGTCCCGAGGTCATGCGCGGCACCGGCTTCCTGAACTCCCACGCCGATGAGATCTACCGCCTGCGCGAGCCCGACGACCAGTACCTGGTCGGCACCTCCGAGGTGGCGCTCGCCGGCATGCACGAGAACGAGATTCTGGACCTGTCCAACGGCCCGCTGCGCTACTGCGGCTGGTCCTCCTGCTACCGCCGCGAGGCCGGCGCCGCAGGCAAGGACACCTCCGGCATCATCCGCGTCCACCAGTTCGACAAGGTGGAGATGTTCGTCTACGCCAAGCAGGAGAACTCCTACGCCGAGCACCAGCACCTGCTGGAGATGGAGCAGGAGATGCTCGCCAAGGTCGAGGTGCCGTACCGCATCATCGACACCGCCGCCGGCGACCTGGGCTCCTCCGCCGCCCGCAAGTTCGACTGCGAGGCCTGGGTGCCGACCCAGGGCCGCTACCGTGAGCTGACCTCCACCTCCAACTGCACCGAGTACCAGGCCCGCCGCCTGAACATCCGCGAGCGCATGGAGGACGGCGGCACCCGCCCGGTCTCCACCCTCAACGGCACGCTGGCCACCACCCGTTGGCTGGTCGCCATCTTGGAGAACCACCAGCAGAAGGACGGCTCCATCGAGATCCCGAAGGCCATGCGAGCCTACATGGGCGGCAAGGAAGTCATCGAGCCCACCAAGTGGGAGGCCTGATCCCCCTTCCTGGCTCCCCTTGTCAGGACATTGCCGTGAAGCAAACAGCGGAGCTGTTTGTAGGCGATGTGCGAGACGACAGTCGAGCCGACAGAACGCGAATGAAATTCGTCCTCAATTGCAGGACGAGCTGTCAGCGCAGCTGACTGAGGGGTAGTCACGCGGATAGGACATTGCGTATAAGGCGATTCCGACTGCGATGGGTATGAGCTCACTCCCACTGGCCACCCCAGCTGTATAATTGAACATCGTGCGCTTTTGGCTTTGGCCATCGCGCGCACAAGGACAGATGTCTGAGCGGTCTAAAGAGACGGTCTTGAAAACCGTTGAGGGGCGACCCTCCGCGAGTTCGAATCTCGCTCTGTCCGCCTCTAGGGTTTCAAGCCACTCGCTTGAAACCCTTTTTTCATGCCGAAAACGTTGCAATTCCGCCGTTTTCACGGCCTGACGCCGTTTCTGGGGCATTCGCGTAACCCTGCGCAATGACGCTTGTTAATGGGTACCGGGGTGGGTAAATTGGCGGGTACGAGGTACCGGACGGGAAAATTACCCACTTGAAGGGGAGGGGCGGACGCCATGGCAAGGCCACGGAAACGGCAGCGCAGACGCTTCGGCCGGCTGCGCACCGTCACCAAGCATGGCCACGACTACATCGAGGCCTCATACCTGACGCCGGTGGAGGCGTTCGACAAATGGCCCGACCTGCCCAAGCGCCAGTACAAGGTGGTGACGCCCGAATACGAGACCGAGGCCGTGGCATGGCTCGACAAGGCCGAACGTGACATAAGGCTGGAAGTGTGGACGCCGCCGCAAATCGAACGCGCGCGGGAGAAGCGCGAGGCCGTCACGTTCCGCGAATACGCCGAACGATGGGTGAGGGAACGCCGCAAGGCCAACGGCGACCCCATACGTGAGACCTCGAAGCAGAAATACCGTGAGGCGCTGCGCCTCTACCTCTACCCGGCCTTCGGTGACAAGCGGCTGGGCTCCATCACCGCCAAGGACGTGCAAGCGTGGTGGGACGGTTTCAAGCCCGAACGCGCCGCCGAGGGCGCAAGCCTTGAAGCCCGTCGCGCCGACACCTACGCGAAACTGCGCGCCATCATGGCGAGCGCCGCCAAGGAACCCATAGACGACGAAGGCAACACCCTAATCAAGGCCACGCCATGCACCATAAAGGCCGCACAGGGCGATACCAAGCACAAGGTGGTGATAGCGGAACTCGACCAACTACAGGCCCTTTACGAGGCAATGCCCGCATGGCTGCGCCTCACCGTGTACCTAGCCGGATATCTAGGACTGCGCGAGGGTGAGTGCTTGGGCCTGCAACGCCAAGACATCGACTTGGACGCCATGACCTTGCATGTGCGCCGCGCCGCCAAGACCGAGGAATACGAGGACGGCAGCAAGAAGAACGTGCTAGGCCCGCCCAAGAGCCGGGGAAGCATTCGAGACCTGACTATTCCCGAGTTCCTCGCCGAACCCATACGCGAGCACTTGGAACACGTCGGCCCCGAGCCTGACGCCCTACTGTTCCCCTCTCCGCGTTCCGGCGGCATATGCGCCGGCCAGACACTCCGCAACGCCTTCAAGCGGGCCATAGTCAAGACGCCCGCGCTCGCCGGCATGAGGTTTCACGACCTCAGGGACACGGCGCTGACCCGTCTCGCGGCAATGGGAGCGACCACCGGCGAACTCATGCGACAGGCCGGGCACCAGACGCTCGCCGTCGCCAGCAAATACCAACACCGCGTGCAAAGCCACTACGAGAGCGTCATGGGCAACCTCGAAACCGCCGTGACGACGGCGAGCGCCGCGCCCGCCGACTCCACCGACGGCCCGGACGGTGAACTGGAGGCGCTCGCCGGCGTGCTCGCGGCCATGCCGTTGGCCGAACGGGTGGGCGTGCTGCGCTCGCTGCCTGCCGATAGGCGCGTGGCCGTATTGGATGCGCTGCCCGGCGACGTGAAGGCCGAGACGCTAACGGAACTGCTGAAAGAGTGAGGGGGGCGACACGCCGGTAATGTCAACGTTTTTCGTAATGTTCCATCTCACAGGAAAGGGTGACGTCCCGTGATAACGGGTGAAATCCGATGCAAAACGGCTGAAGTCCGCCGTTCCTCCACCACTGTTATGCGACTGTCCGCCGTTGCCGGAATGCCGCCGTTATTTAGGTGAATTTAATCAAATTTAATCAGTTTTCGGGAGTGAACACGGAAAATGTTAGCTTTTGCGTTTCACGCCCTGTTTCACGGGAGTTATCCACCGTGGAACCGCTATATAGCTGGGATGGGTTGTAAATATGCACTATCCTGCTTTATGACGCGGTGTTACATCTAACAAGCACAATGCCGCGCCCCAGAAAAAGCGAACGCCCCAGAGCGGCCACTCCGAGGCGTTCCGACCCCCGCCCGCGCGTGAAAGCACGGCACCACGAATGAATAGGAGTCAACATGAATAGTAACGCAACCATGCCCACGGCGGGCGCGCGCACGTCCATCAAACGACTGGAGCCGTTGAAGGCGGCGACCGAATCACTTGGCCTCAAGGACGAACGGGTGACCATGCGACTCGTGCGCGAAGGCAAGCTGAAGGCCGTGCGCGTGGGCAATCGCGTACTCATCACCACCAAGTCGCTCGATGCGTTCGCGGGGTGCTGACCCGAGATGGACACCATGGAAGAAACCCCACGCCATGAGGCGGAGGGGCAAGCCCAGCACACCGTTTTCACCCCTCCCGTAGCCGCCGGCATGACCGACGCCAACGCGCCCGGCTACGTATTGGACGCCGTGACGTGGTTCCTCCTAGGCAACGTGTTCGGCGACTACCGGCTTACCGTCACCAACCAGTGCGAACGGACGGCCCGCACCATAGCCTTGGCCGTGTACTCGGGCCACGTGGCACCCCTGCCGTTCTCACTGTCCGTATGGTCGGGGGATAGGCCCGCGTTCGTGCTCGCCCAATACGCGGGCCTGCTCTTGCCGGCCTGCACGCTGACCATACGCCAGTACACGACGCCGACGGCCCGCACGCTGACGTTGAAGACCGACGGCACCGACGGCCGGCTCGACACGCTCATAGACCGGCGGGAACTCCCGTCACGCTCCCGCATGGACATCGGATACATGCGCCGGCGCATAGCCTCAAGCGCGGAAGCCAACCGCACGCGGATAACCCGAGCCGGCGAGCGCGGTTTGTCCGTTCCCGAGGCCGTGGGCATGATTGCCGGCGGCGTGTGGCCGTCCATAGCGGCCATAGTGATAGGCGGGTGAATCCCCGATGTATGCGAACGATACCGAGTTTTGGGAGTCCTCCAGCCGGTTGCGGCATATCCGGGACACGGCCCGCTGCGAGAGGGCCGCGCCGTGGGCCGTGCTGCCCGCCGTATTGGCCCGCGTGTCCGTGGCGATACCGCCCAACGTCGTGGTTCCCGCGTTCGTGGGCGGCGAATACGGCAGCCTGAACATGTTCGTGGCCATCGTGGGCGGTTCCTCCGATGGCAAAGGCGTCGCCGTGGGCTGCGCCCGCCGTCTCGTGCCCGACATACTCGACGCCGTGACCACGCTGCCCGTATCCGGCGAAGGCCTGCCGACCATGTTCGCCCGCCGCGAGCCCGTGGACGGCGGCGCCGGTGACGCGAAACACACCGTGCTCAAATGCGTGAACTGCCGCGCCCTATTGGACGTGCCCGAAGTAAGCGTGCTGGGTGCCGCCATGGGTAGGACGGGAAGCACCCTCTTGGGCACGCTCACGAGCGTATGGAGCGGCGAAGCGTTGGGAGGCCAGAACGTCGGTGAAACCAAACGTCTGCGTGTACCCTCATACGGATACCGCGTGGCGTTGACCACCGGCGTGCAGCCCGGCAATTCCGACATGCTCACACGCGAGGACGTGACCGGCCTTCCCCAGCGCATCCTATGGGGCACCACGCGAGACCCCGACGCGCCCGAGACCCGCCCCGACGGCCCGGCCGGCGCGTTCGGTTTCGACACGAAGGCGCTCGCCGGCATACAACCCGACGCCATGACCTTGAACGGCCTGTACCAGAACGGCAATTACTGGACGTACCGCAACGAGAACGACACCCTGGCGTACCCGCTCGAGATACTCAAGTACCCGCCCGAAGTCAGGGACGAAGTGGACAGGGACGCCTACGCCCGCCTTCACGGCACACGGCCCGCCGGCATGGACGGCCACAGCCTGTTCCTCTCCATCAAGGTGGCCGGCGTGCTCGCCGTCATGGAACAACGCTCCGGCCACGAATACGAGGTTACGGTGGACGACTGGGAACGCGCCAAATACATCACGGCACGCTCCCGCCAGTTCCGCGAGGAATGCATAAACACCGGCCGGAGGGAACGACGCGGCAAACGCCGCGACGCGCTCGCCGACGAACTCGTGGCCAAGGACGAAGCCCAAGAACTGGCCGCACGGGAGAAAGCCGAACGCGACCACCGACGCTACGCCCAGCGCATCACCAAACAGTTGCGAGACCGTGACGGCAGACACGAGGGCATAACAGGGACGGAGCTCAAACGGTTCACCGGACTGTTGGCGGACAACATATACCCAGCCCTTCAACGAATGTTCGATGAAGGGCAATTGGAGAAGACCGGCCCTGACACCGGCCGTCCCCAATCACAGTTATGGGCGCTCCCGTCAGCATAACGACGTATTCGCGGGGGTATAGAACGCTATACGCCTATACCCCTACTCCTGCCTCAAAAACAGGCTCTATACCGCACCGCCGTATAGTTCTATACCTCCGCAAAAGTATAGCGGTATAGAAACCGGTATAGAGACAAAAACCCAATGAAATCAACATGTATAGCGGTATAGCGCTATACCTTGCCCGCGAGCGCGAAAGCCGACGGTAGACACGTCGCGCTCGCCGGCGGGAAGGAATCGAACACATGGACTACAAGACCATACGCAAACGGGTGGAGGCCGGAACGGCCCGCCCGGTATCCGACCGGCAATTACTGAGCGTGATAGCGTGCGCGCTCTTGGATATCGCCGAATCACTCGACCACATCACGCGACTGATTGAAGACGGGGCGGCGAACGATGGCGAAGAACGGTAAGCGCGTGTACAAGGGCACGAGCCCGTTCATAGAGGCCTACAGGCAAGCCAAGGCCCGCACCGAGAAGACACAGCACGACAGGAACCGAAAGGACATGACACCATGCACGAGAACGAACCGCCGCAACTGACCCTGAACCACACGCCCGGCTATTGCACGCCGCCCCTCCCGTACGACGCGATAATAAACGACGACTGCGCCCGCACCCTGTTCCTGACCGACTTGGACGAATGGGGAATGACCTTCGAGGCCACCATGGCCGACAACGAACCCGACGCCCCGGTACTCTCATTTACAGTCTCCGCGCCGCCGGAAGGCACCACGATAGAAGACGACAGGCTGAAGGCGCTCGCCAACCGCGCGGGACTGTTGGCGGACTGGCTGGCCGACTGCGCGCTAACGGCCCGGCATATATCCGCCATGCACCCCGAGGCCCATATAAGCGCGGACATGACCGCCGAAGCCAACCGGACGACGGCGGGAGCCGGCGCATACGGGACGCGGCCCGAGGGGCGTATGCGGGAGTGGTTCGGCGGCACTTTGGCCCTGTACGCATCCATATTGGAACCGATGGGGCTGCGCTTCGCCGTCGCTCTCGACGGTTCCGTGAACCGCGTCGTATGCACGCTGGGCTTCACTGACAATATCCGCGAGTTTGCCGACCTTGACGACATGGCCGGCTGCATACGCTGCTGCCGTGAGGAACTGGCCGCATGGCTGCACGAGTGCATGAACGTGCTGCGCGACTGCCGCGCCGAATACCCGCCGGCGAAATAAACGAAACCCGAGGGGAGGGGCGGTGGAATCCCGACGGCGGAGAGGGTGTGGCCCACTACCCGCGTGCCCGCTCTTCCCCTCCCCCCGGTATCCCGCTAACCGGGGGTCGCGCGCGCGAGGGCGCTCTAACTTCCCGCTAGAGACTCACTAGGGAGTCCGTCGGCGAGCGCGACACCGTGTTTCCTCACGCTTGCTTATATCTACCTAACTAGATATAGTGTGTATCTAGTTAGGTAGATATGAAGGGAGGTGGATACGGCAATGACCTTGAAGGAACTCAGGGAGGCGAAGGGCTGGACGCAGTCGCAACTAGCGAAAGCCAGCGGAGTACCCCAGCCGGTAATCAGCGCCTACGAGAACGGCGCGAAGGATTGGCGAAACATGCCCCTAGAAAGAGCCCTAGCGCTCGCCGACGCGCTCGGCTGCGAAGACCTGAGACACCTAGCCGAATAAAAAGAGAAAGCCCCGAGGCGCTGGAACCGCCCCGAGGCCGACGCCAATCGATTAACGCAATCTGCACCAAAAGCATTAGCCGGAAGGCAACCCCAATACTAGCGGGGAACGCCTTCCGGCGGGAAGGAACACACCATGATTACCAACACGTGGCCCATGGAAGCCGCCGCCGCGCTCGCCGGCGAACGCGAACCCATCACCCTCCACTGGGTACGGTTCGGACAATCACACGAGGCCGGCGCGTTCGCCCTATGCGGAGAATACCTGTCCACGCCCCGTCGGGAGAACCCCGGCCAGTCCACGAGCGGACTCGACGCCATCATGTGCCCCATGTGCGAACTCGAACACGACGCCATGCTGGCCGACCCGAAAGGCTGGGCCAACCGGCGCATGTACGGCGACAGCGGCGACCCGAACCGGGAGGCCGTGCGAAGCGTGCTCATAACGCACATCATGACAAGCGACACGACCATAACCGAAACCGCGCGCACGGCCGGACTCGACCCCCGCGAACTCTACAGGCACATCATGGCCGGCGACGTGAGTCTGGGCGAACTCGACGCCATAGGCCACGCCACCGGCGACAGCCCGCTAAGCCTGCTGAAGGGCATAACCGCGATACGAGTCAAACGCGAACAGGCCCGACGCTGACCGCCAACCGCAACCGAACACAACCGGCCCGCCGTCGCATCTGCCACACGCGGCAATCAAACCGCGCGGCGACGGCCGGCCATAAACGGCAAACCGATTGAACACAGGCCAGCCGAAAGAATCCAACAAGGAACCACGAGGAAAGAAAACCACGAGCAAGGCCCGACGCACACGCCCCACGACGGCGAACGCGCCGGGCCTTCCCGTATCCGCCGGCCGACAGGGGCGGGGGAGGACTCCACCAAGCGGGCCGGCGAAACCGTTGGATAGCACGTCGAATCATGCATACGGCAGAACCCCCTGTTTTTCCCAGCCGCGCAAAGACGTGGGGCATGGGATGAAAGCCCGCCGGAAGCGGCAAGGAACCCGCCGAAGAACATAAGCCGGACGCGAACGACGAACGGCGGACACGAACGGCGAACCGTTTTCAGCCGGCGTTACGAAAAGGCCGGAACCATTGCAAACATTGCGCTCGCCGGCGTGCTTCACCATGAAAACGAAAAGGGAATAGTGGGGCGTTGAAGGGGTGGGGGATAACCCCGGCCGGCCCGAACCGGAACCGCCGGTGAGGCGGCTCGCAAGCACGCCGAAATCAAACATTTGAGATTCCAAGCACGAAACGACCTGATTTCCAACGATTCCACGCCTTGAAGCCCTTGTTTCCGCCGGAGCATTCACGGTGCTTGTTCGTGTGTACCCCCCCCACGGGGGGAGACCCCTCCCGGCCGGTCTGCGGCCTCCTCGGGCGCAGTGCCGGTCTCTCCCCACGATTTGAAAAGCGTTAACCGTTAACGTTTCAGAACCGTGAAAACCCTTGTGTTTCCGCCGTTCCCACCGTTAACCGTTAACCATTAGCGTGACGTGTCACGCTTTCCGTCACCTGTTGACGGTTGGCGTCGCAAACGCCCGTGGTCTTGAACGACATGGGCGTTTGCCTTGCCTACTTGCTGAAAGAGTCTGACGTCGCCCTGTAGAAGCCGCCGGCCGTGATGGTTGGCCGTAACATCGTTACGGACGGGGTGCCGGCTGGCCGTGGCCTCTGCGCGACGGCTAGGGAGGGGCGGCGAGCGCCTTCCGGCCTACAATGGGTTATGTGCGTAACGGCGCGCCGACACGCGGGATAAAACTTCGATAAGTGGGTACGTAGGTGGGTACGGAAAAACAGGAAGTCCGGGAGCCGTTGGAAATAAAGGCGTTCGGCGTTTAGTTGCGGAATCTCGCTCTGTCCGCAAGCCGAGGGGTTCCGTTCGTTATGGACGGAGCCCCTTTTGCGTTGTGTTCGCCTCGCGCCGCGTGTTCCGGCGCAAGCCCGAATCCTTGCGGAATGTGCGAAAAGTATCACAATGAATGTGAGATTTCCGTTTAACAGAAAATTCGCGCACAAAAACGGACAAAAACGCACATTTTTGCTTCTTCTTGTAGTACACTAGGAAGTCGAAGGCAAGATACTTCAAGGAGGAAACATGACCACTGTTCTGGTTACGGGCGGCGCGGGCTTCATCGCCACCCATACCGATGTCGAGCTGCTGGAAAAGGGATACGACGTCGTCTCCGTCGACAACTACGGCAACTCCTCGCCGGTCGCGCTGGACCGCGTCGAGCAGATCACCGGCAAGAAGATCAAGCGTTACGACGGCGACGTGCGTGACGAAGTCCTGATGAACAAGATCTTCGACGAGAACCCCATCGACTGGGTCATCCACTTCGCCGGCCTCAAGGCCGTGGGCGAGTCCGTGGCCAAGCCCATCGAGTACTACGACAACAACCTGTACTCCACGCTGGTGCTGCTCAAGGTCATGCGCGCCCACAACGTCAAGAAGCTCATCTTCTCCTCCTCCGCCACCGTGTACGGCAACCCGAAGGAGCTGCCGATCACCGAGGAGACCCCGACCGGCGGCACCACCAACCCGTACGGCACCTCCAAGCTGTTCCAGGAGCAGATCCTGCGCGACGTGCACGTGGCCGACCCGGAGTGGACCATCGTGCTGTTGCGCTACTTCAACCCGGTCGGCGCCCACGCTTCCGGCCTGCTGGGCGAGGACCCGAAGGGCATCCCGGCCAACCTGACCCCGTACGTGGCCAAGGTGGCCATCGGCGAGCTCAAGGCCGTCCAGGTCTTCGGCGACGACTACGACACCCCCGACGGCACCGGCGTGCGCGACTACATCCACGTGGTGGACCTCGCCAAGGGCCACGTGGCCGTCATCGACCACATCGAGAAGCCCGGCGTGTTCACGTACAACCTGGGCACCGGCCACGGCTACTCCGTACTCGAGGTCATCAAGGCCTACGAGAAGGCCGCCGGTCACCCGATCCCCTACGTGATCAAGCCCCGCCGCCCCGGCGACATCGCCGCCTGCTACGCGGACGCCTCCAAGGCCGAGCACGACCTCGACTGGAAGGCCGAGCTGACCATCGATGACATGGCCGCCTCCTCCCTGAACTGGCAGACCAAGAACCCGAACGGTTTCCGCGACGCCGAGAAGTGATCTCGTCCGATGAGACGAAAGCGGGCCTCCGCTGCCGTACGCATGTCGTACGCGGCGGAGGCCCGTTGTTCTTTTCCGTGAGCTCGCATAAGCTCATACGAACTCATACGAACTCACGCGATGCGCCGGTCGGCGGCCCAGCGCGTCAGCTCGGTCCGGTTGGACAGCTGCAGCTTGCGCAGCACCGAACTCACATGCGTCTCCACGGTCTTGATGGAAATGAACAGCTCCGCCGCCACCTCCTTGTAGGTGTATCCGCGGGCAATGAGCCGCATCACCTCCTGCTCGCGGGCGGAAAGCCGGTCCAGCTCCTCGTCGCGCACCGGCCCGCCGGCCTGCGAGCCAGCCTCACCGACGGCACCGAAGCCGTTCCCGCCGCCCGCGCCTTGGAACGCGGAGAGCACGAATCCCGCCAGCTTCGGCGAGAACACCGCATACCCCTCATGCACCTGCTTGATAGAGGAGATGAGATCGGCGCCGGTGATGGTCTTGGTCACATACCCCTGCGCGCCGGCCCGGATCACCGCGCCCACGTCCTGCGGCGCATCCGAGACGGACAGCGCCAGGAACACGGTATCGGGGGAGTAGGGGCGCGACTTCAGCAGGATCTCGGCCCCGCCGCCGCCCTCGCCGCCCGGCACATGCACGTCCAGCAGCACCACCTGCGGCTTGGTCTGGGCGATCATCGCCACCGATCCGGGCACGTCCGCCGCCTGCCCCACGATGTCGAAGGAATCGCGCAACGTGGCGATCACCCCCGCGCGAAACATCTCATGGTCGTCCACCACGGCCACGCGAATCCTCGTGGATTGCTCCTCGTTCATGCTGTCTCTCCTTGTTGCGCCGCAGGTTGCGGTGTGGTTTGCGTTGCAGACTGCGCTGTGGCGTGCAGCGCGATCGGCATATGCATACGGACCTCGGTGCCCCAGCCGGGTCTGGACACGATCTCCACTGTACCGCCGCGCCGTTTGATACGGCCGATGATCGATTCGCGGATGCCCAGCCGGTCCGGCGGAATCGCGTCGATATCGAAACCGGGGCCGTGGTCGCGCACGAACGCCTCCACCAGCGTGGCCCCGGCCTCGCAGTACAGCGAAATCGGCTCGCCGCCGTGCGTCACGGCATTGACCAACGCCTGCTGCGTGGCGTCCAGCAGCGCGTCCGTCTGGGCGCTGGGACGGGCGTCCCCCACGATGACCACCTCGATGGGCTTGCCGTGCCCATCCTCCACTTCGGCCGCGATCTTCTTGAGACCGGCGCTCACCGAACGATCCGAGGCGGAGCGCTCCTGATACAGCCATTCGCGCAGCTCGCGCTCCTGGGCCCTGGCCAGCGTGAAGATGGTGTCCGGCTCCTTGGCATGCAGCTGGATCAACGCCAACGTCTGCAACACGCCATCATGCAGGTGCGCGGTCATATCCGCGCGCTCCTCCTCACGCTCCTTGAGCGCCTTCTCATGCGAGAGCTGCTGCAGCATCGCGTTGGCCCAGGGCATGACCGCCACCACGGTAGCCACCAGCATCACGAACCCCGAGAACATGATGCGTCGGGGCGAGGTGCCCCATCCCACGAACGTCACGTTGGACACGTACAGCGCCCAGCCGCAGAAAACCAGCACGATGCCGCCGAGCATGGACAGCAGCTGCGTGCCGTGCGGCGTGAGGTTCATCCATGCCAACGCGATGCCCGCCATACCCAGCAGCAGCGGCAGAATCACCGCGCTGTCCACGCCGGTGCTCACCAACAGCAGTCCGATGCCCATGAGCAGCACGCCGCTCAACGCCACCAGCGCCGGCTTGGGGGCGCGTCTGACCGCATCCGCCAACGATTCCGGTGCCGCCGGCGGTGCCGTCGCCGCCGTCCGCCGTATCGCCGGGAAGCCCCGCATTGCCGCGCGACAGCGGCGCCTGGCCCACCGGCACCGACGCCGCTGAGGCCGCGGCCGCCGCCACCGGGTCGCCTGCCGGCATGAAGATCCACAGGAACACATAGCCGATGATGCCGGCCCCGTACACCATCGTCAGCAGCACGAACGCCAGCCGCACCCCCGCCACGGACACCCCCAGATGGAGGGCGATGCCCTTGCATACGCCGGTCAGCCATCGGCCGCGCTTCGGCCGCATCAACGGCAGCCGTGCGGGGAGCATCGGTGGCAACGGTCGCGAAGCCGCCTGCGACTGTGTCTGCCCGGCCGCGCCGGTCTGCATGGGGAAGGTCATACCTCCATTGTGCCGCGTTCAGGGCTTTGGCACCGGGGTTTCAACACGGGTTCAGGGAACAATCAGGGTGTTTCCGGGGGAGCGTGGCAGCGCCGCGTTGCTGTAATGGAACCATGAGCAATCCCACTATGAATCCCTATGAGCCGCAGCCGAACAAGGCTTCGCGGCGTTTCTTCGCCTGGATCAGGTCGAGCGGCCTCATGCGCGGCGACGACCGCTGGATCGGCGGCGTGTGCAGCGGACTGGCGTCCCGACTCGGCTGGAGCCCCACCCTGGTCCGCGCGCTGATGATCGTCGCCACGCTGTTCTTCGGCTTCGGAGCGGCCCTGTACGCGCTGGGTTGGTTCCTGCTGCCGGACGTGCGTGGCGGCCACATCCTCGGCGAGGACCTCATCGCCGGCCAGTGGAACTGGAACTGCCTCGGCTGCTTCCTGTTCATGGCCGTGGCGGTGCTGATCCCCGGCGCCGGCTGGGCGTGCATCGCGCTCGCGGCCGTCACGCTGTGGGCGCTCGCCAAAAGCGGCATCAGGCAGCAGGAGGGGTACGGGTTCGGTGTCTGCGGCATGCGTGGCAGACCGCCCGCCGCGGGTCCTGCAGGCCCGTACGCTGGTCCGCAGGGCCCATACGCCGGTCCGATGAGCCCCGGATACGGTCCCGCCGGCCCGACCAATACGTCCAATCCGGCCGCTTCGTACGGCCCGTACACCGGTCTGGCCAGTCCATACGCGGGCCCCGCGCCTGCGTCACCGAACGTCGCCGGTCCGGGGCCGATGGGAGCCCCCATGCCCGCGGGCACGCCCTACGCCGGTTCCTCCGCTGCATCGATGCCGTACGCCGGTCAGTCGATGCCCCCGACCGCCCAGCATCCCGGACCGGGCGTCATGCCCGGTGGCCCGACTGCCGCCGCCCAGACTGCGCGCCCCGCATACGCCAGCCCATTCGCACCGGGCCAGGCGACCGCCCCGACCTCCCCGGCCCCGGCCAATAGCCGTTACGACACCTCCGAACCTGAGACGACGCCCGTGAAATCGCTGCGCCGCCGCCCGGCAGGACCCATCATGGTGCTGGCCGTGCTGGGACTCATGTTCATCTCCTTCGCCGGCGTCATGGCGGCCATCCAAGCCAACGACTTCGGACTCGGCCCCATCATCGAACTCGTCACCATCTGGAGCGCGGCGGTGTGCATCGTGATGGGCGTGATCGTCGTGGTCCTCGGCGTGCGCGGACGACGTACGGGCGGATTGATTCCGCTGGGACTGATGGCAGGCGCATGCGCCGTGACCATGATCGTCGTCTCCGGTACCTATTCCTCCTATTACTACGACCTGACCCATGACACGGGCACCTATGTGTCCACCGTGGACCTCGGCGAAGGCGTCAATTCGGAAAACGCATATGGCATGAACGAGGTCCAGGCCGCGCACATGCTGGTGGCCGATTCCAGCGACCGCACGTTCAAGACGCTCAAGGGCGGCGTGCTCTTCATGGGCGACAGCTTCGAGAACAGCCATGCCATACTCGACCTGTCCGCATGGGAGGACACGCATCCCGATCACGAGCTGGAACTGCAGAACGGCAGGAAGACCATATCCTATTGCCCGGCCGGCACGATCACCCTGTCCGCTTACCGTTCACAGGTGCATATCATCCTGCCGGACGGCTGCTCGTACGCCTTCGGCAGCAGCCGCGACGGATACCAGATCGCCGAGGCCATCGGCGGCAAGTACGACGCCACGAGCACCAGTTACAGCATCATGTCGATGACGCCCACGGCCCTGACCAGTGCCCCGCTCACCTATGGCTCGGGCATGAGCGGCTCCGAGTACGACTGGCTCAACAATTACGAGAGCACGCCGGTCAATGGTCCGGAACTGCTTATCGACGTGCCCTATGCATTGGAGGCGCGGGTGAACGTCACGTACGTCTCGAATTGGGAGGGATTCACCTTCAGCCAGTATGAAAACCTGCACAGCACCGAGGCCGGTCGTGAGGAACGGCAGTAGTCCGCGCTTGACGTCGCCCGAACGGAGGAGCGACGCGCCCGGATCCGATGCCGAAGGCTCCAACCAGAATCAGTAGGAGAACAGCAATGAACAGCGATACCACACGGTTCCACACCATCGAGGATGTAACCGAAACCAAGGCGATGCCGGTGGCCGATACCGAGACCATCGCCCCCGTGACGGGGCTTGCGCCCGCGGCTGAGCCCATAACCGAGCCTGCGGCTGAGTCCGAAACGGTGCCCGAAACCAAAGTGATGCCGGTGGCCGAGCCGGATACGACTGCGGTGCTGCCGGTGCCCGAGGACGCGGTGGCGACCGCGGCGATGCCCACCGTCCAGGACGGCACCGTGACCGAGACGTTGGCCCCCGTGACCGAGACGTTGCCTCCCATGACGGCGACGTTGCCTCCCATGGCCGGTGACGAAGAGCCCCGGACCATCGCGCTGGAGTCCGTGGCCGATGTCGTCGATGATTCGGCTGGCGATTCGGCTGATGCCACGACCGACGGACTATCCGACGAATTGTCCGACGAGCCGGCCGACGAAACGTTCGAGGCTGTGTCCACCGACGCCTCCGCGGATGCGTCCGGCGACGCCGTCGCAACCGAAGCCATCGATCCTGTGGCCGGATCCGCTGCGGAACATGCGCCCGAGCCCACGGCTGAGTCCGCGTCCGAGCCCACGGATGAAGCCGCGACCGAAGCCACACCCGAATCCGCGTACGAATCCACGGCGATGCCGGCGGACGCGAATCCCGATCCCAAGAGCCTGCCCATCGGCGAATTGCCGCTGCATGGCGACGGGATTCCTCCGGCGACCGATGTGCCGATGTACGGTCAGCCGTCCGCCGGCCGGGAGCCTGCCGCCCCCGAAGCCAAGCGAGGGGTGAGCGTGCTCACGATCATCTTCGGCGTACTGGGTCTGATCATCGGCCTGACGGCGTTGACGTTCGGACTGGTGTTCCCCAACACGCCGATCCCGACCTTCGCCGCGGACCCGCAACTGGTGGTGGCCATCGCATGCGGTTCCATCGGCGTGATTCTGGTGATCGTAGCCATCGTCTGGGCCGTGATGGGAGCCGCGAAACAGCGGAAAACCCAAGCTGGGCAGTGATGCGAGTACACCTGTTGGGGTTGCGGCCGGTGACTCCGCATGGCTGACCGCCCGGATTCCGGCCTGCCCATGGGGCAATGGGCGGGCGCGACATGGGCGGTCGGTCCGCCGGCGTGATGGGACTGGATGAATCGGGAGGACGGATGAAACGGATAGCACGCATCACGGTGGTCGCCCTGACGCTGCTGTTGGTGTTCTCCGCGCTCGGCTGGGCGATGATGCCACGCTGGACCATCCGCTCCTATACCAACCATCTCACGGTCGCCACCAGCGACCCCGGCATCGAACCCGCCAACGCCAGCATTCCGCACGAAGGCCGTTACCGGACTCGGGAAACCAGCATCACCGTGGACGTGGGCGACGGCGTGACGTTACCCGCCGTACTGCGCGAACCGGTGGATGCGCCCGGCCCACGCCCCGCCTGCCTGTTCATCCACGGCTCCGGCACCAGTGGGGCCGAGGACTTCGGCGACATCGCCAACGCCATGGCCTCCGCCGGCATCGTGACCCTCGTGCCCGCCAAACGCAACGACGACTACACCGTGCTCCACCGCGACTACGCGCGATTCGCCCACGAATACGGCAAGGCCCTGGACGTGCTGCGCGGCACCGACGACGTGAACCCGGCCGCCACCGGAATCTACGCCGAATCCGAAGGCACCTGGATCGCCACGATCCTTGCCTCCTCCCGCAAGGACATCGCCTTCGCCGCGCTGACCTCCGCGCCCGTGTTCAAGGGCCGCGAGCAGATGGCCATGGCCGTCAGCGCCTATGCCAAACAGGCCGGGGCACCGAAGCCGGTCATCAAGGACATGGCCAAGCTCATGTCGCTCGACTACGCGCCCTTCGACCTGGCCTACGCCGATTTCGACGCCGACCGGTACCTGTCGACCCTGACCATGCCGGTGCTCGTCAGCTACGGCACCTACGACACGGCCATGCCCATCGAACAGGGCGCGCAACGCATCATGGCCGCCGCGCATCGTGCGGGCAACGACGACGTGACCATACGCTACTTCGCCGGCAACCACCAGATGCGCGCCGGACAGGGCCTCTTCACGCCGGGCCTGCCGCTCGCGGACGGATACACGCAGGCGCTGGAGAACTGGATTAACGGCGTGGCAGTGGAGCTCGGGACGGGTACTGAGAACGTGAATGTACGCGATGTTCGTGCCGAAGCTGCCGAAGTTGACGGAGCTGCCGAAGCTGCCGACGAGGATACTGGCGATGCTGACACGAACGTCCCTACCACCGCTGTGAACACCACTGCGAAGACTTGGACCATGGCGAAAAATTGGGCCACGCCGCAAATCGCCGGCGTGCAGCCGCATCAGCGCTTCGCCGCGCCCACCCGCACTGATTCCGGTATCATCGGCTCGCTCGGCGTGCTCGTCGGCATCATGGCCGCGGGGCCGATGCTGCTGATCGTCGCGGCTCTGCTGGGACTTGGCATGATGGCAACCGCATTCATGCGGGATTACGGGTCGAAGGTGCGTATCAAAGGCAAACGTGCCGCCCTGCACATCCGACCGGGCATACTGCCCGGCAGCGCGCACGCGGCAACGGCGGGCAACGGAATTCCGGCAGTGCGAGCGCATGCGACTGTGGGCCGGTCGCCGGCGCGACTGGGCATCGCCGGACCATGCTGGTTGCTCGGCATCGCCTCGACGGTGACCAGCATGTTGGCATACGGCTACCTGACCGCTGTGGGACTGGCGTCCGTGTATGTCAAGCCATACCCGCAACTGTTCGGCAACGGCTGGACGGTGCTGCAGGTACTGACCGTGCTGCTGGTGATTGTGTTCGCCTGGCAGTTGGAGTATTGCTGGAGCTGCCGCTGCTGCATCACCGGTGCGCGTCGCGTCATCTGCGTCGTGACGGCACTCGCCTCGGTCACGACGCTGACCTCGCTGGCCTTTTGGGGGCTGTTCGCCCTGCCGTTCTGACGGTAAATCCCCGTGAGCGGGGCGGAATGGGGAGTATGTGCCGGTACTATATCGCCCAGCGGCATGTGAGCGGGGCATAAGAGGGAGTATCCATCGGTGTTGCCCCGCTTGGCTGGGTGTTGGCGGAGTGGATCAGGTGCCGACTGCCCATTTCACCTCGCTGAGATTTCGTGAGCACAGTAAAACGGGTATCAGCTATCCGATTGGTTTCGCTGAGGCTTGGCAAACGGAGTGAATTGGGCATGAAGCACCCGGGATACCCCGTTGACATGCTGTGAGCGGGGGCGGAATGGGGAGTATGTGTCCATTCCGCCCCCGCCCGCGTAGCGTCAGACGGACCGTTGCGCGGCTTCGGCCTCGTCGAGACCGCTGAACCCGCCGAGCCGCACGGTGTTGAGCAAGGTCTCCTCGGTGATGTTGCGCTGCGGATCGGCACCGGCGCGCTCGCGGATCATCGCCTCATACAGGTCGAACGTGGCGGGGGAGTAGGTGCCCAGCTCGCCGCGCAGATAGGTTTCGAACGACGTGGCGGTGGGGGTGTCCTCCGCGGTGGTGAGCACGCGCATGGCCTCGCCCAGCTTGGGATAGCGCCTGCGGAAATCGGCGGCCCACGCCACCTGTTGCGCGATCACCCGCTCCTGCCGGGCCGCACGGTCCGCATCCAGCTTCGGGATATACGGTTCGATGTTCGCCGCGTACTCGGCCGGCGCGGTGGAGGCCATCATACGGCCGTACTTTTCGGTGACGAGATTGCGGCCCACACGGTCTGCCTCGTCAAGATCGGCTGCATACGATGTCAGCAGCGGACGCTCCCAAGTGAGGAACTGGGCCAACCGCATCTGATGAAATACCGGCCAGTTGCCTTGGCAGGCCGCGCGGCCGCCTTCGTTGTTGGTGCGCTGAAACTGGTCCCATTCGTACCGCACGATGGTCTCGCGCAGTTCGTCCAGGGTGGTGTTCTGTTCCGTTGTCATTCAAGCTCCTTCGCATGGTTACGGTTGCATGGGATGTACCGACGGTGTTTGCCTTTGGCTCTGTTAAACCAAGATTGACATGCCCCTTGTTCTTGGCTCCCCTTGTCAGGACATTGCCGTGAAGCAAACAGCGGAGCTGTTTGTGGGCGATGTGCGAGACGACAGTCGAGCCAGTGGACTGCGAACGAAGTTCGTCCTCAATTGCAGGACGAGCTGTCGGCGAAGCCGACTGAGGGGTAATCCAGTGGAATTCATGTCAATCTTGGTTTAACAGAGTCTTGCCTTTTCCTGGCCAGCCGGCGGCACAGACGATGAAGGGGAGTCACTCCGCGGATATCCGGTTCGCGGAGAGACCCTACAGACTCTTGAGAATCGGATCATCCGAGGCGATATGGTCCTCCACATACGGGCGCTGCCATTCCAGGAACGTCTCGCCGGACGTGGTCAGATGCTCGCGCAGCAGTTCCTTGACGATGGCCTGCGCAACCTCCTCCACGATGCCGTTGATCTGCTCGATGGCCGGCGCGGAACCCTTGCCGCCCTCGCCGAACCCCGCGCCGCCGTAGCAAGCCGCCGAGCTCAGCCGCATCACGGTCTCCAACTGACCGCACACGCCCGGCAGCAGCGCGAACATCGAGCCGGACAGCTTGCGCAGGGCCGCGAACTGCCACTTGTAGTACGGCATGTACCCCACCACCATCGGCACGTTGATGAGGAACACCAGCGACGCCGTGGCATTCACGAACTCGCGGATGGTAAGCCACGCGGCCGCGCCGTCGCCGCGCTTGAGCGAGCGCGGCAGGTTGTACTGGCCGGCCTGCGCGATCATGCCGAGCCGCTTGGAGATAAGTGCAAGCCGCACGTCATCCGGCATGTCCTTGAATCCCTGACGGGTCTTGGAGAACATGCCGGTGGGGTCCGCGAACACCTCGCCGTTGGTGGCTGCGGCCAGAGTGGCCTCGTCCAGCATGAGCCATTCATGCGCCGCGGTGGGTGCTGGGGCGGCCGGATAGCCGGTGATGGCGGTGAAGAAATCGCCGATGCGGAACACGCCGTCGCGACGGTTGACGCCCTGCGCCCGCGGGGTGGCGGGGGAGAAGCGCTGCGCTGACCCGTCTTCCGTTGCTTCGTCGTCGCCTTCTGCGGCCGCAAACGTGACGCGATTCTGCCCGTCCACGGTGAAGTCGCGCGGCAACGCCTCGTAATCGGCCTGCAATCGTTCGCCGATCGCCTCGTAATCCTCGTCCGCAAGCCACAGGCAGCAGCGTGGACCGAAGTCGTGGTCCTGCGAATACTCATCGTCGAATCCGTAGCATTCGGATCCGTGACCCACCAAGCCGGCGGCGATGCGACCTACGTACTGCGGGTACCTCGCCTCGATCAGCGGCCGAACCGCCTGCGCCCAGAACGCGCGCGCCAGCTTCAGTCCGGATACCGGGCAGACCGTGGCATCGGAAGAGTCGGAACCGGAATCCGCCCCGTCCACCGGTTCGGTGAGCGGATTCGCCCCTGGCCTGCCGTCGTCGGAAGCATGGCCGGGGACGCTCGATGCGATGTTCTCAACAGCGGGCGAGCCGGCGCCAGCACGTTCTTCGGCGATTGCGGAGGTAGCGCCGGACTTCTTGACATCGGTTGCGGCGTCGGTTGCGGTGTCTCCGTCCGACTGGATGCGCTCGCCGTGCGCCGCGGCCTGACGTTCGGCCTCGCGCAGGTTCTCTTCGGTGATACGCCAGTAATCGGTGTCCTTGCCGTAGCATTCCTCGATGACCCCGAGCGCACGGCGATACCCGTCCGCCGCATCCGCGAAGCGTTCCTCGGCGAAGCATACCTGCGCGAAGCCGGCCAGCGCGGAGGCGTAATGCGCGGAATGCTCCAGATGGCCGGTCCGGTAGATCTCCAACGTCTTGGCCGCGTGCCAGTGCGCGCCTTCCAACTTGTGCTCGGCGAGCAGGATCAATGCCAGATTGGTGTGTGAACTGGCCACGTCGATGTCCGCATCCGGGTTCACGCTGGATGCCTCGATGATGCGCAGGGCCTCGCGCAGTTCGGTTTCCGCCTTATCCAAACGGTCGGTTTCGCTGTAGAGCATGGAGAGGTTGTTGTGCAGCGCCGCGAGCCTGCGATCGGTGGGGGAGAAGGCCCGACGGCACACGTCCTGCGCCTGATGGTAGAGGTCCTCGGCCTGGTCGTACTGCTTGGCCGCGCGCATGGCGGTGGCGCAGTTGATGAGTGTGGTGGCCCATGCCTCGGAGGTGCCGGTGGTCAGACCCATGCGTGCGGCAAGTTCCAGCGCCCGCTGCACGATCCACTGGTTCTCCTTGTGACGGCCTTGGGAGCGGTAGAAGCCCATCGTTTCGTTGAGCACGGTCAGCAGCCCGGCCGCGTCGCCGGCGTTCTCCGCATCCACCGCGGCCTGTTCCAGGTACGGGCCGGCCTCGGTGGATGCCGCATGACGGTTGAAGATGTCGTCCAATCCCTTCAGGAAGGCATCGACGTCGAAGTCCGCGGGCGTCTCGCCGCCCTCGCCGTTTTCGTCGTTCTCGTCATCATCGATGGCCGATTGTGCGGCGGCCACCTCATCAGTGTCGTCGCCATCCTCCGGACCGTGCGCGAATTGTGCGGCGAATTGCCTGAGCAGCGCGTCTTCGTCAACCACCGTGTACCTCCTTGAACAGATTCCTGTAACAGTCTATGGTCACGGCGGCCGGCGCATACGAAAAATCGCCTGTGAGTTTGCTCTCAGCAGGCGATTGTCGGAGTTTGAAAGGTGGAGCTATGGAAGAACGAACTCGCTGATGTTTTGAGTTTGCCGATATGGAAGGCGCGGCGGGCAGGTATGTGCGTGACGACCGTAAGCTTGGCCGAACGGCCTTGAGTGTGTCGACACGTACATACCTACCCGCCGCGCCGCCAGTCGTAATCAGTTCACCTTGACTTCGCGCATGCGGTGGATGGCGTCGGTGTTCGTCTCGCAGCGCCACGAGTAATAGGTCAGCAGCCCCACGGCCATCAGGGCCAGCGGGACGCCGCCCAGGCCGGTGAACCGGTACTGCATGGCGAAGGCGTTGAGCATGGCACCGCCCACGATGGAGCCCACGGCGTTGCCGAAGTTGAACGCCACCTGCACTGCCGCGCCGGCGATGAGTTCGCCGCCGCCCTGGCCGGCCTCGGTCATGAGCAGCTGCTGCGGAGCGGAGATGAAGAACAGGCCGAACGCGATCCAGAACGTCAGGATGGCGGTGGTCACCAGGTTGGCGGGCACGAGGAACACCATGATCAGGCCGAGGCAGGAAATCGCCTGTCCCAGGGCCGCGGTGCCGGCGTGGCGCCAACGGTCGGTGATGCGTCCGCCGATCAGACCGCCCACCACCATGCCGAAGCCGGCGAGCATCATGAGCAGCGGCACCAGGTCGGACGACCAGCCGCCGGACTTCTGCAGCCACGGGGAGACGTAGCTCCACCAGCAGAACACGCCGGCGTTGCCGGTGAACACGGCGGCCAGGATCACCCACGGGCCGCGGCGGGTCAGGAAGCGGAACTGGCCGGCGATGCCCGCGTCCTTGATGGGGGCGACGTACGGGATCCACGTCAGTGCAAGCACGATGGTCATCGCGGCCCACGCGGCGAGGAATCCGAACGCGAGACGCCAGGACAGGAATTCGGCCATCAGCGTGCCGGCGGGAACGCCCAGCATGTTGGCCACGGTCTGGCCGGTCACCATCGCGGCGACCGACTGCGCCTCCTTGCCCTTGTCCGCCAGCGTCTTGGCGATGAGTGTGGCGGTGCCGAAGAACGCGCCGTGCGGCAGGCCGGAGATGAAGCGAGCGACAAGCAGCATCGGGCCGTTGACGGAGACCGCGGACAGCAGGTTGCCTGTCAACGCAATGGCCATGAACAGGATGATGAGGTTCTTCGGCGGCACCTTGCGGCCGAACACCAGAATCAGCGTGCCGAAGCACACGCCGAAGGCGTAGGCGGAAATGTAATGGCCGGCGGTGGGGATGTCCACGCCGGTCGCGGCGGCGGCCTGCGGCAGGATGCCCATCATCACGAATTCCGCGGCGCCGAGGATGAACGCGCCCGAAGCGAGCGCGAGCAGACTTTTCTTCATCGGTACTCTTGCCTCCACTCGTGCCTTCGCGCGGCGATCGGTGATGGGATACCGCGGTTCAGGCAAAAAGAAAGGGAACCAGCGGTAACCACTGATTCCCTTATTGCAGTCGGGCTGGCGGGATTTGAACCCGCGGCCTCTTCGTCCCGAACGAAGCGCGCTACCAAGCTGCGCTACAGCCCGTTTTGGCAACGTCGTATAGCTTACGATAAGGGTGCCTGATTATGCAAACTACGGCGTGTCGCGCGGAATTTCAACGTTTTCGTGGCGGATTGCGGTGAATGGCGGTGATTTCGTTTTTTGGGGGGCTCCCCTCTTTGAGGGGAGCTGTCGGCGGAGCCGACTGAGGGGAGTTCGGCGATGTCGATAAATCAAGTCGCTCCCCTCAGTCTCACTACGTTCGACAGCTCCCCTCGGGGAGGGAGCCAGAAGACGGAGACTTATAAAGGGCTTGTTGCAGGCGCTTGGCGAAAGCCCGAAAAAGAGAATTCGCCGGTCTTGCGTACACTGAAGAACCATGGCTGAAGTTGTTGAAAACACTGAGAATACCGAGAACGAAACCCCGGCCGTCCCGCAGATGAGCACCGTCGAGCGTGCGGAAATGCTGCTCAAGCAGGACGCCACCATCACCGAGAAGATCAAGTCCGGCGCCACGCTGGACGAGGCCGTGGACCCCTCCAACAAGGAGTTCGGCCCGCTGGCGCACCCCGAGCAGGTGCAGATGCGTGTGGCCAAGCGTGCCATGATGCTTGAGGCCGGCATCGCCCCCTACCCGGTCCACCTGGACGTGACCGACACCATCGAGGACGTGCGCGCCAAGTACGACGGCAAGCTCGAGCCCGGTCAGGAGACCGAGGACATGGTCGGCATCGCCGGCCGCGTGCTGTTCCTGCGCAACGCGGGCGGCCTGTGCTTCGTGCAGCTCTCCGCCGGCGACGGCACCAAGATCCAGGGCATGATCTCCAAGAAGGAGATCGGCGCCGACTCCCTCAAGCAGTTCAAGCAGCTCGTGGACCTCGGCGACCACCTGTACCTGAAGGGTCGCGTGATCGCCTCCAAGACCGGCGAGCTGTCCGTGTTCGCCACCGAGTGGGCCATCGCCTCCAAGGCGCTGCAGCCGCTGCCGGCCCTGCACAAGGACCTCAACGAGGACACCCGCACCCGCAAGCCGTACATCGGCATGATCGCGGACGAGAAGATCCGCAACATGGTCCGCAACCGCTCCAAGGCCGTGGCCTCCCTGCGCCGCACCTTCGACGACCATGGCTTCCTCGAGGTCGAGACCCCGATGCTGCAGACCCTGCACGGCGGCGCCGCGGCCCGTCCGTTCACCACGCACATGAACGCCTTCGATCTCGACCTCTACCTGCGCATCGCCCCGGAGCTGTTCCTCAAGCGCTGCCTGGTCGGTGGCATCGACCGCGTGTTCGAGATCAACCGTGACTTCCGCAACGAGGGCGTCGACGCCACGCACGCCCCGGAGTTCACCATGGTCGAGGCCTACCAGGCCTACGGCACCTACGACTCCATCGGCCAGCTGGTCAAGGAGCTCGTGCAGAAGACCGCCATGGACGTCTACGGTTCCCACAAGGTCACGCTGCTCGACGGCACCGAATACGACTTCGGCGGTGAATGGAAGACCATCAGCATGTACGACTCCCTGTCCGAGGCCCTCGGCGAGGAGATCGTGCCGAACGGCGGCCCCGAGCACCCCGGCACCTCCGTGGAGCACCTCGGCGAGATCGCCGACAAGCTCGGCGTGGAGCGTGACGACGTGGAGAACCACGGCAAGCTCGTGGAGCACCTGTGGGAGCACTTCTACGAGGACAAGCTCTACGAGCCCACCTTCGTGCGTGACTTCCCGGTCGAGACCTCTCCGCTGGTCAAGGGTCACCGCACCAAGCCGGGTGTGGTGGAGAAGTGGGATCTCTACGTGCGCGGCTTCGAGCTGGCTACCGGCTACTCCGAGCTCAACGACCCGGTCGTGCAGCGCGAGCGTTTCGTGGCCCAGGCCAAGGACGCGCTGGCGGGCGACGAGGAGGCCTGCGACATCGATGAGGACTTCCTGGAGGCCCTCGGCGTGGGCATGCCGCCGGCAGGTGGCATGGGCATGGGCATCGACCGACTGCTCATCGCCCTGACCGGCGCCACGATCCGCGAGACCATCACCTTCCCGCTGGTCAAGCCGCTGGTGGCCTGAGTCTCAAACCTGTTTCCCTTTGTATGTTCGCGTCTGAACGATCATGCCGCGAACATACAAAGGGTTTAGCCTCATTAATCCTTTGTATGTTCGCGAGGCCCTCGTCGGGACGCGAACATACAAAGGATTTTGCATAGTGTTGGGGGAAAACATGAATCCACGTCTATGGTTAACCGGACTGCGCCCCAAGACACTGCCCGCTTCGATCGCCCCGGTGCTGGTCGGCGCGGCACTGGCATCCCGCCGTATCGACCAGCTCGGCACCTGCGTCGAGATTCATCCCGTGCCGCAGGAATGCGTGGCCAACCAAGCCCTGGCCGAGCCGTTGCAAGGCCATTTCTGGCCGGTGGCCATACTCTGCATGCTCGTGGCGGTGTTCCTGCAAATCGCGGTCAATTTCGCCAACGACTATTCCGATGGCATCCGTGGCACCGATGAGGGGCGGGGCGCGGCGGAGTCGGACGCCGAACAGCGCGGCGGAACGCCGAAACCCCGTCGCCTAGTGGCCTCGGGCGTGCCTCCGAAGCATGTGCTGATCGCAGCCGGCATCGCCGCCGTGCTCGCCGCCGTCTGTGGCCTGGTGGCGGTCGTCATCTCGCAGGCGTGGTGGCTGCTGGCTGTGGGCGCCTTGAGCCTCATCGCCGGCTGGTTCTACACCGGCGGCAAGCATCCGTACGGGTATGCCGGCCTCGGCGAAGTCGCGGTATTCCTGTTCTTCGGTTTGGCCGCGGTGCTCGGCACCGAGTACGCGCTTGCCGGCAGCATCGATGTGATGGGCGTGTGCGGTGCCGTCTGCTGTGGTCTCAACGCCGTGATGCTGCTCATGGTCAACAATCTGCGAGACATCGCCGAGGACAAGCGGCATGGCAAGCGCACGCTGGCCGTGCGGCTGGGAGAGCGGCGCACTACCGCATTGTTCACCGCCTGCTGCATCGCGGCGTGGATGCTCGGCCTGTTCGTCTGTATGTCGCTGTGGCTGCCGTGGGGCGGCATCCTGCTGATTTCCGGTGTGGGCGTGCCGGTGCGCATGGTCTCCAGCGTGCCCAAGCACCAGTTCCGCACCGCCCTGAGCGACGCCGGTTTCCAGACGCTGCTGTTCGCCGTCGTGGTCGTGATCGCCGTTGCCGTGTGACGCTAACCGTTATCCAATCGATGCGAAAAACGTAAGATTCGCAGTCGCGTTTGGCCCGCACGGGCTGTAAACTGGCCGTATGTCTTACAAACTAGTACTGCTCCGTCATGGACAGAGCGCATGGAACAAAACCAATCAGTTCACCGGCTGGGTCGACGTCCCGCTGACCGAGCAGGGTGAAGCCGAAGCCAAGCGTGGCGGCGAGCTGCTCAAGGAGAAGAACGTCCTTCCGGACATCGTGTTCACCTCCCTGCTGCGTCGCGCCATCAACACCGCCAACATCGCGCTGGATGCCGCGGATCGTCTGTGGATCCCGGTCGAGCGCAACTGGCGTCTCAACGAGCGTCACTACGGCGCTCTGCAGGGCAAGAACAAGACCGAGATCCGCGAGGAGTACGGCGACGAGAAGTTCATGCTGTGGCGCCGCTCCTACGCCACCCCGCCGCCCGAGATCGATCCGAACGATCAGTACGCCCAGAACCACGACCCGCGTTACACGGGCGACCCGGTTCCGGAAGCCGAGTGCCTGGCCGACGTGGTCAAGCGCGTTGAGCCGTACTTCAAGTCCGCCATTGAGCCGGAGCTCAAGGCCGGCAAGACCGTCCTGATCGCCGCCCACGGCAACTCGCTGCGTGCCATCGTCAAGATGCTCGACAACCTGTCCGAGGAAGAGATCGCCAAGGTCAACATCCCGACTGCCATCCCGCTGCTCTACGAGCTGGATGAGAACTTCAAGCCGATCAAGCCGCGTGGCGAGTACCTGGATCCGGAGGCCGCTGCCGCCGGTGCCGCTGCCGTCGCTGCTCAGGGCCAGAAGTGAGCCTCAAGCCGATAGGCTAGCGCGTCGAACACGCATCAAGGGAGTCGCACCTCACCGTGCGGCTCCCTTTTTCGTACCCGCGTTTTTTCTGGCTCCCCTCTTTGAGGGGAGCTGTCGAACGAAGTGAGACTGAGGGGAGTACCACGTTCGTTCCCGCCTGTTCCCGCCTGTATACTCCCCTCAGTCAGCTTTGCTGACAGCTCCCCTCAAAGAAGGGAGCCAGAAAAACGCGGTCGATCAAACGGCATAAGAAAACGGCGTCCAGTCGCAACCGGATCGCCGTTTCGGGCATCCCCGAGGGGATAAGGATTTCAGTCCAGGCGTATCAGCCGATGTCGGTGCCCTCGTCGCGCGCGGGCTTCTTGGACGGGTCGAAGCCGGACACGATGTACACCACGCGGCGGGCGGAGGACACGGCGTGGTCGCCGAGACGCTCCAGGAAGCGGCCCAGTAGCACGATGTCCACGGTCTGCTGACGGGTGATGCCGTCGGAAAGCGCCAGCTCGAAGGTCTTGTGGTGCAGCTCGTCCAGCGTGTCGTCGTCGAGGATGATGTGCTCGGCGATCTTGGCGTCACGGTCGGAGAGCATGGCGATGAGCTGGTCCGCGGTGTTGCTCAGGAAGTCGATCATCTGGGCGAACACCGGCTGGGCGGCCTCCGGCAGCGGGGATGCCGGGTAGGTGCGGCGTGCGGCCTCGGCGACGTGACGGGCCAGATCGCCCATACGCTCGAAGGTGGAGGCCAGGCGCATGGTGGAGACGACCACGCGCAGGTCGGTGGCCACCGGGTTCTGCTTGGCCAGCAGCTTCACGCACTGATCGATGACGGAGGACTCCAGGGCGTCGATCTCGATGTCGCCGTCGATGACGGTCTGGGCGGCTTCGACATCCTGCTTCAGCAAAGCCTCTCCGGCGCCGTTGATCGCCTTACGCACGTCCTGCGCCATATGGTCGAGGTCGTCGGCAACCTGCTTCAGCTCCTCGTTGAAAATAACGCGCATTTCTCTAGCCTTTCATGCTTTTCGGTATTGCAACCTCTCTCAGTGTATTATTCCAGCTTTCATGCGTTACTTCAACGTAGGCAATGGCAACCTCAAGTTGTTGCAAAGTTCATTGGGTTGTTCACCTTCAATTCATGTTCCCGGCGTGTTTTTGGCTTGCTTTCGGCGTGTTCCCAGCGTGCCGCGCGATGTGGGAGAATAGGAGCCATGACTGAAATGCCGATTGCGGCCCTGATCACGCTGATCGTGGCCGCCGTGTTGCTGGTGGTTCTTGGTGTTGTTCTGATTTTCGGCGTGGCGACGCATCGTGTGCGTGTGTCCGCGCGTCCCGCGGGGGAGGGGGACCCGGACGACGAGGAGTTGCCGGACGAGGCCTCCACACTGCTGTCCATGCTGCCGGACGTCTCGGTTCTGGTGGATGAGCACGACGAAGTGGTCCGTTGCAGTCCCGGTGCCTACCGTCTGGGTGTGGTCCAGGAGGACGCCATCGTGGGCAAGGAGATACTGGACGCGATTCACGAGACGCGCGCCCATGGAGGCAAGCGCCAGTTCGACCTGACCACCGACACCCCCGAACGGTACGCGGCCGAGCGGGACAAGGGAAGTGCGGTCAAAACCCAGTCCGTACGCCGGCCCAACTGGCTGAAGGTTACGGTGGGGCGCATCAACGCGCAGTTCGTGATCGTGCTGGTGGAGGACGTCAGCGATTCGGTCCGGTTCGCCCAGGTGCGTGACGCATTCATCACGAACGTGTCCGAACAGTTGCTTGGCCCGACCGAGGCCCTCGCTAAACTCGCCGATTCGCTGGAGCAGGGCGAGCCCGACCGCGAGCGCATCATCGAGGATGCCCGTCAGGTGCGGTCCAGCTGCGGCAAGCTCAACCATATGGTCTCCGACCTGCTGCTGCTCATCCGCGCGCAGGAGCCGATCACGCCGTCCTCGGCGAATCGTCTTGCGGTCATGGACCAGTTGCGCAAGACCGTCGACCGACTCACTCCGAAGGCCGAACAGGCCGGCGTCACGCTGCGGCTGAGCGGCGACGACACGCTGGTGATCAACGATGAGGGCGGCCAGATCGATAGTGCGGTGACCAAGCTCATCGAGAACGCCATCGGCTATTCGAAGGAAGGCGGTGTGGTGAGCGTGTCCGCTTCCAAGAGCCAGGATGGAGGCCGTGCCTCGATTCGTGTGATCGATCAGGGTGTGGGCATCGCCAAGAAGGACCAGGCGCGCATCTTCGAGCGCTTCTACCGCGGTGCCGGCCAGAGCGAACGCACGGCGGACGGCGTGGGTCTGGGCCTGGCCATCGCCAAGCATGTGGCGCTGACCCACCACGGCGACATCGCCGTCTGGAGCACCCCCGGTCAGGGCAGCACCTTCACTCTCACCCTGCCCCTGGCGCAGTGATTTCATTGCTTGGCTACAAGCCCAATCGCCGGTAATCCCAGCGGTCGAAGAACTCCCAGATCAGCAGCAGCAGTCCGATGATCACGCCGGACGAGCACATGATTACCAGCGGCTCGAAGGTATGGTCGATGGTCGTCAGTATCAACGCGACGATCAGGGCCACGGCCCATAGGCCGGTGCCGATGCCGAACACCTTGCGCAGATCCACGCGCACTGGTTTCGGGGTAGGCTTGCGGACGGCAGGGTCGATGATGGGCGCGAACTTCATAGTCATGCACTGTAGTCAACAGGAACGTCAATCGCCGCGCACGACGATGCGATACGCGGCGATTGACAGGAAAACAAGCGGATTACGGACGGACCTGCCTTACTGCAGGTGCTCCACTACGTAGTCCACGCACTTGGTGAAGGCGATCACGTCGGACGGCTCCACGGACGGGAACACGCCCACGCGCAGCTGGTTGCGGCCCAGCTTGCGATAACCCGCGGCGTCCACGATGCCGTTCTCACGCAGGATCGCGAGCACCTGGCTGGCCGAGACGCTCTCGTCCAAATCGATGGTGACCACGGCGTTCGAGCGTGCGCCCGGATCGGTGACGAACGGATGCGCGTAATCGGAGCGTTCGGCCCACGTGTACAGGATGGACGCGGACTTGGCGCAACGGGCGGCGGCCCACGCCAGTCCGCCATTGCCATTGAGCCATTCGATCTGGTTGGCCATCATGATCAGCGTGGCCACGGCCGGGGTGTTGAGCGTCTGATCCTTGCGCGAGTTGTTCAGCGCGGAGGTCAGCGAGAAGAACGGCGGCACCCAGCGGCGCGCGCCCTCCAGATGAGCGCTGGACTCCACGCCGGCAGCGCGGTCGATGGCCTCGGGGGAGAGGATGGCCACCCACAGGCCGCCGTCGGAGCCGAAGGCCTTCTGCGGGGAGAAGTAGTAGACATCGGTCTGCGCGATGTCAATGGGTAGGGCGCCGGCCGCGCTCGTGCCGTCGATGACGGTCAGGGCGCCGGCCTCGCGGCTGCCGGGCACGCGGCGAATCGGCGCGGCCACGCCGGTGGAGGTCTCGTTGTGGGCCCAGCAGTAGGTGTCCACGCCCTCGGTGAGTTCGGGCAGGCGGTATGTGCCCGGCTCGCCTTCGAAGATCACCGGCTTCTCCAGGAACGGCGTGTTGGCGGCGGAGGCGGCGAACTTGGCGCTGAACGAGCCGTAGGTGCCGAACGCGGCCTGACGGGTGATCAGCGAGGCGCAGGCCACCTCCCAGAACGCGCTGGCGCCGCCGTTGCCTAGCGCCACCTCATAACCGTCGGGCAGGTGGAAGAATTCGGCGAGGCCTTCGCGGATGGAGCCGACCACCTGCTTGACCGGGCTCTGGCGGTGGGAGGTGCCCAGCAGCGTGGTGGCGCCGGCATCCAGCGCGGCGATTTGCTCGGGCCGGATCTTGCTCGGGCCGGATCCGAAGCGGCCGTCCTCGGGCTTCAACGATTCAGGAATGGTGATGCTCACAGTCATGCCTTCAAGGCTAGCCCGTGCCGGCAACGAATGCGGGCAATCTCCCGATTGCCGGATTTTCGGGCTGTTTCAGGGTGCGTACTCTGCACCGTTGAACACCCACCTACCCATTTGAGACTCCTCTTTCTGGTCATCAGGACTAGAACCCGCCGCTGTCGTAGGGGACCGAGGGCGCGGTCCCGCATGTCGTCCGCATGCCGGTTGCCTGATGGCCGGATGACGGATTGCGTTGTGATGTGTTTCGCGGAGTGGTCTTTGCTTGAAGCGGATGCGGTCGTTTGAGTATGGGAGAGGGGCTCTTCTGTACTCAAAAGACCGCGAATCCCCGCATCAGCGGTCTTTTGGGTACAGGAGTCATGTGCTTCTGGACTTGAAAGACCGCTAGGAGGGCATTCCGCGGTCATTTGAGTACAGAAACGGGCTTTCTGTACTGGAAAGGACGCTGGGGGAGGGATTTGCGGTCGTTTGGGCATAGGAGGGAACGGCTTCTGTCCTCAAACGACCGCTGGAAGTGGGATGCGCAATCGTTGTGGTACAGGAGGGGCACACTTCTGTCCTCAAACGGTCACGAGGAGAGGGATTCGCGATTGTTTCGGTACAGGAGATATGTGCTTCTATACCCAAACGGTCGCCGAAAAGACGGCTCGCGATCGTGAGAGTAAGAGCTTGTCTTTTCCGTGCTCGAAGGCCGCCAAGATGGGGTAACGCTCCTTTGGGGCGGAAGGACGGTTGTCGGCGGGCTGCGCCGATTGATTAGTTTTTCACACGTAGAGGGGCGGCTCCGGGCAACCGGCCCGGCAGCCGAGCTGTCGGCCGTTCCAGGCGTCGATTTCCCAAGGAGCCCGGCAGCCCCGTCATAGCCGGGCATAGATAATGGCTCTGTTAAACCAAGATTGACATGTTTCTTATTCTCGGCTCCCCTTGTCAGGACATTGCCGTGATGCAAACAGCGGAGCTGTTTGTAGGCGATGTGCGAGACGACAGTCGAGCCAACAGACTGCGAACGAAGTTCGTCCTCAATTGCAGGACGAGCTGTCGGCGAGGCTGACTGAGGGGTAGTCAGACATGGATTCATGTCAATCTTGGTTTAACAGAGCATAGATAATTCCTATATATAACGGTATGCGAGAAAAGCGATAGCGTCCCCAGCTGATCATGCCGGTGCGGTAAACGGTATCGGCAATCTTGCCGCAAGCCCGGAAATACAAGGGAATACTGCGGAAAAGCGCCGTGAAAAACCATGAAACAGGCCGTGAAACATCGGTGGTTTTCCGGGGAGAACGGGCGTACGTCAATCGATTGACACGCCCGGACGGGCCCTTGCCAGGTTGGCAATTGACATACTCCCGTTGTAGAGTGGGCAATTGTGACGGTACGGCGACGCTCTCACGAAGAGGCGTCCGACCCATCCAAGGAGTTAATCAGTTATGAAGCATGCCTCGCATAAAGCGACCAAGGTCTCACACCAGAAGTTCAGCTTAGCGAAGGCTCTCTTCGCCTCTGGAAAGGGTTCCCACTCCGTTCGTGCGGTCCGTGCGGCACAGGCCGCCGGCGGCGATGCCATCGCGCTGGGCCTTGATCCCGCGGTGGCCGAGAAGATCAACGAAATCGCCCCGCAGACCCGTCGTTCCATTCGTGAGGCCGCCCGTGCGGCCGAACGTCGCAGCCATATCCTCGCCTCCGCGTCCCTCGCGGCGCTGGTAGGCACCGCGGCGACCTCCATGGCCTTCGCCCACAACGACGACACCACCACCGTGTTCGCCGACCCAGCCACCACGACCACGCAGATCAAGCGCGTGAGCGACGTGACCTCCGCTTCCCGTTCCGAGGCCCGTACCGAACTCAATTCTTCCGTGACCGAGCAGTCCATCAACGAAGGCGGATGGGGTCTGAGCAACTCCGAAAGCTCGCTGAACACCACGTTGATGAACCGCAACACCGCGAACAACCCGGTGGTCTCCGTGCTTATGGACGAGGATTCCGCGGCTCTTCCGGCCGGCTTCGACCCGAACCACAACATCGGCACCGGCGGCAACAACTACCCGTGGGGCCAGTGCACGTGGTATGCGTACAACCGTCGCGCTGAGCTCGGCCTGCCGAGCAGTGGCAACTTCGGTAACGGCGGTGCATGGGCCGATTCCGCTCGCGCCTTGGGCTACTGGGTGGACAACACCCCGCGCCATGTGGGCGACGCCGTGGTCTTCACGCAGGGCCAGGCCAACGCCGATCCCGTCTATGGCCATGTGGCCGTGCTGGAGAAGATCAACGCGGACGGTTCCATCGAGATCTCCGAATCCAACGCCAAGGGCCTGGGCGTGATTTCCCACCGCACCTTCACCGCCGACGAGGCCGCCAAGTTCCAGTACGTGCACTACTGATTCCCGTTGATTCGCCGTATGCGGCTCCCGCATCATCGCGGGTGAGGTACCGGCTTTCGTGACATTGGTCACTTTCCCGCTGAAATCCGAGATGGATTTTTAGTGATTGTCAACTAGCGACACGCCGACATAATCCCCTATATTGTGCGGTTTCGCCCATTGACTCCCAGCTTCCGTTCATATTTACGGGCTAGCGTTCAGGTTTCATGAGGACTTTTCCCCGAATCGCTTCAGTAATCGCCGCGTGCACAGCCACGGCCAGCCTGCTTGCCTTCGCCCCCGCGGCCAATGCCGACGAGGGTATCGTCACTTCCATCAAGTCGTTCCCCACGAGCAGCCAGACCCGTGAGAACCTGACCGCCGAATCCACCGCCACCGAAGTCGAGGGCGACTCCAGCTGGGGTGGCATCGAGACTTTGAACGTGCCGCAGACCGCCTCCCAGGCCGAGAAGGACGCGGCCGCCGCCGAAGCGGCCAAGAAGGTCCAGGACGAGGCCGAGGCGGCCCAGGTGCAGAGCCAGATGGAATCCGCCAGCCGCGGCCAGGCCCGCAGCACCCTGTCCTACACCGAGACGGACGGTTCCGTGTCTGCCGGCGCCGCCGCATCCATCGATCGCGCATACTCGCTCATCGGCCAAAGCATGGATTGCACCGCTCTGGTGAGCTACGCACTTGCCGCACGCGGCATCAACTTCCATGGCTGGCCCGAGGAATACGCCAACGTACCCGGCGGCCAGATCGTCACCGACGGCTCCCTGCAGCCCGGCGACATCCTCATCTACGCCAACACCGGCGGCTGGAACGGCGGTGCTCATTACGACCACGTGGCGCTGTACGTGGGCAACGGCCAGGCCGTGCACGGCGGCTGGAACGGCTACACCGTGGCGCTGGCCGGCGCCATGCTCAACCAGGTGACCATCGTGGTGCGCATCCCGTGATGCACCTTCGCTGAATCGATGAACCTCTCAAGGCCCCGGAACGGATGTGTCCGGGGCCTTGTGCTGTGCGGAAGCGAACCAGAACAGGCGTCAACGTCTGTGGTAAGGTGGTGCGTTGATGATGAACGTTAAGCAGATTCTTTCGACTTCCGTCGCGGTCGTAGCGGCCGCCACCCTCTTCGCCGGCGTAGCACCCGCCGCCAGCGCCGCGGACACCGCCAGCACCACCACCGCAGTGGTGTCCTCCCGCTCCTTCCCGAAGGCCTCCGCCGCCAAGGCGAACTTCCTGGCCGAATCCACCTCCACCTCGGTGGACGAGAACTCCAATTGGGGCGGCATCGAGACCCTGAACGTGCCGCAGACCAAGTCCCAGTCCGAAAAGGACGCCGAAGCCGCACAGAAGGCCGCCGACGAGGCCGCCAAGGCCCAGACCCAGGAATATGCGGCCAGCCGCTCCGAACAGCGCACCGCCATCCCGCAGATCGACCTGGGTTCCATGACCGGCAGCGGCGCCGATCTCGCCCGTTACGCCAGCCAGTTCACGGGCTATCCGTACGTCGCCGGCGGCAACACCCCGGCTGGTTGGGATTGCTCCGGCTTCGTGCAGTACGTGTACGCCCAATTCGGCATCTCCCTGCCCCATTCCTCCGGTGCGCAGGCCGCCATGGGCACGCCAGTCGCCAGCCTCGCCGAGGCCCAGCCGGGCGATATCCTGGCCAACGGCACCCACGCCGCCATCTACATCGGCAACGGCATGGTGGTCAACGCCATGAACCCGGTGCAGGGCACGCAGATCGTCGACGTCTCCGTCTTCGGTGGTGCCGGCTACGCCATCCGCCGTCTCCTGTAGTTGATTCGGCGGGCCGTACAGGTCGCCGAACCGCCTGGAACCATCCGGAACCATCCAAGAACTGTTCCAACGTTCATGCCAAGGCGCGTCCCATTACGGGGCGCGCTTTTTGCGTATTTGCCTGTTCTTTTTGCGCGTAGGCTACCGCCGAAACCGAGTGTCACGGGGTATTGTTGGACATGTGCGGGACTATCCCGTAATAACTTCAAGGAGGTCGTCATGATTAACGACAAGGCCATACTCGTCGGCGTTGACGGGTCGCATGCCAGCTACAAGGCAACATGGTGGGCCGCGAATTATGCCAAGCATGCCGGGCTCACGCTGCAGATCGTCTGCGCGTATTCCCTGCCAAGCTATGCCGCCGTTTCGTTCGATGCCACCTATACGGCGATGGGGGATGACAACGCCGCGCATTCCGACGCCCAGGAGATCCTGTCCAAGGCCAAGGCCATCGCGGACGAGCAGGGTGTGGAGGCGGCCACGCTGATCGTCACCGGAGACCCGGCGTCCGTGTTCGTGGAATTGTCCCGCAACTACAACCTCATCGTCATCGGCAACCGCGGCAAGGGAGGCCTGGCCGAACGACTGCTCGGCACCACGTCCTCCTCGCTGCCGGCGTACGCCTACTGCCCGATCGTGGTGGTGCCCTACACCGACGACGACGGCAACCTCATGCACCTCAACAACACCATCACCAAGGTGGCCGTGGGCTCCGACGAATCCAAGTGGGGCCTCAAGGCGCTCGACATCGCCGCCGACTTCGCCTCCTGCTGGGGCGCCGAACTCGACGTGATCTCCGCCGTGCCGAACCTCAAGGGCGTGGACGGCGAGGACGCCGTGATGGAGTCCTACAAGGAAGACCTCGACGTGCGCATCAAGCCGCTGCAGGAATCGCACCCGGACCTGAAGATCAACAAGCAGATCGTGTCCGGACCGGCCGTGAGCGCCCTGACCAAGGCCAGCTACGACCATGACGTGGTGGTCGTGGGCTCCCGTGGCCGCGGTGGCTTCACCGGCCTGCTGCTGGGCTCCACGAGCCAGGGACTGCTGCAGCACGCGGTGGGCCCGGTGTACGTGGTGCCGCGCAAGTATGTGGAGGCCGCGGAATCCCGTCTCGACACCGTGCCGAGCTCGCCGGCCGACGTGCCGACCAAGTCCCTGGAGGACATCGCCGGCGTCGAGGAGATTCCGGTGGACAAGGCCGAGCCGGAAGTGGCCCAGCAGATCGAGAAGACCATCGATCCCGATAGGCAGTGATTTGATGGGTCGATAGCAACATGACACTGGCTCCCCTCAAAGAGGGGAGCCAGTTTTGATGTTTATGCCGCCTTACGGCAAATGATCCGTAATGCCGTACGACAAAAATCAGTGCTTGATGGTCACGTCCATGCGGACCGGGGTCTCCTGCACGTACGTGTGCTTCACCGTGCAGCCCTTTTCGATGTGGCGGGTGATGCGCTCCTTGAGCTTCGCGGCGTCCTCCTCGGACAGGTCGGCGTCGGCGGCATCCACCACGACATGCTCCTCGAAGGCGGTGTAGGCGTCGTTCTCAGGGTCGTAGGAGCCGTCCACCACGATCTTGGCGCCCTTGCCCTCGCCGAGCGTGTGCTCGATGGCGAACTGGCTGGACAGCGCCGCGCAACCGGCCAGCGCGACTTTCATCAGATCGCCCGGCGTGAACTGGCCGCGATCCTTGCCGAACTTGATGTGAGCGCCGTCATCGCTGAAAGCATCCCACGAACCGTCCTTGTTGCGCTCAACCCACAGTCGCTTACCCATAGTGTGCCTCCTTACGGCATCTCATGGCATTGTTGACCTCTCCATTATGCCCCTAGGTATTGCGTTCGTTACGCTGACGGCTCGAATGGCCGGAAAATAAGGCTTTCCGCGAGGTCGCCGCACCAGCGCGACGGCCTAGGTAGGGCTCTGTCGATACGATGTTGCCCATGGCTTTGACCGAAGAACAGCTCGCAGACATCCGCACCCGTATCCCCACGCGCCCCGAAACGGCCATTCCGATGCCGTATGAGGACCTGGTGCGCAAGATCCTGACCGAAGGCACCCTGAAGTCCGACCGTACCGGTACGGGCACCATCTCCCTGTTCGGCCAGCAGATGCGATTCGACCTTGCGCAGTACTTCCCGCTGCTGACCACCAAGACGGTCTTCTTCAAGGGACTGGCCTACGAACTGCTGTGGTTCCTCAAGGGCTCGTCCAACGTACGCTGGCTGCAGGAACACGGCGTGCACATCTGGGACGAATGGGCGGACGCCAACGGCGACCTCGGCCCGGTCTACGGCGTGCAGTGGCGCTCCTGGCCGGCCCCCACACCGGAGGACCCGAACCGCACCATCGACCAGATCGCCAATGTGATGGATCTCATCAAGAACCACCCGGATTCCCGCCGCATGGTGGTCTCCGCATGGAATCCGGCCGAAGTGGAGCAGATGGCGCTGCCGCCCTGCCATGCGCTGTTCCAGTTCTACGTGGCGGACGGCCGGCTCTCCTGCCAGCTGTACCAGCGTTCGTGCGACATGTTCCTCGGCGTGCCGTTCAACATCGCGTCCTACTCGCTGCTCACGCTGATGATGGCCCAGCAGGCCGGTCTGGAGCCCGGCGAATTCGTGTGGACCGGCGGCGACTGCCATGTGTATGACAACCACATCGACCAGGTGCTCGAACAGCTCTCGCGCGAACCGTACCCGTACCCGCAGATCGAGATCCGCAAGGTCGATTCGCTCTTCGACTACGACTACGACGACTTCACCATTGTCGGATATCAGCATCACCCCACCATCAAGGCGCCAGTCGCCGTCTGACGGTTCGGTGCCGGCTTGATGGTCGGTTGCCGTCTGACATACCCACTACACTAAGGGCAGTTCCGCAATCCAGGAGGAGTAAGCGAAATGGAGCATGACAGTAGCCGTAGCGGCTATCACGAATCCGAGCCCGGATCTGCCGGGCTGTCTGCCACGGAGGAGGACTGGGGTGACGATTTCCCCAAGACCTTCTCGGTGAATCTGATCTGGGCCGAAGCCCGCGACAAGGAAGGTCGCGCCGGCGCCATCGGCCTCAACGGCGGCATGCCTTGGCACCTGTCCGAGGATATGAAGCACTTCAAGGAGCTGACCGTATCCCATCCGGTGATCATGGGCCGTAAGACCTGGGAGTCGCTGGGGGTCAAGTACCGTCCGCTGCCGAACCGAGACAACATCGTGGTCTCGCGTGACCCGCTGTACCGTGCGCCGGGTGCCACGGTGGTCACCAGCCTCGACGACGCGCTTGACATGGCCCGTCAGGAGGCGATTCCGGACGATGGTCTGGATCGTTCCGAAATCTGGATCATCGGCGGCGCGCAGCTGTTCTCCGAGGCCCTGCCGTTCGCGGACAAGGCCTACATCACGATGCTGGCCGCGAACGTGGACGCCGACACCTACGCTCCGGACATGGCCGCGCTGGTCGAGGCCGGACTGTGGCAGGAGACCGAAGTGGGGGAGTGGCACACGCCCGCCGATCCGAAGAGCGGCATCGACGCCTACCGATTCGTCCTGCTGACGAAGACCAAGTAAGACAAGAGCACCGACAGACCCTGGCATGCGGACGATTCGCTGTTCCGCTGCCGGGGTCCGTCTTTCGGATGGCGGTCGTGTCCGTGTCACGTCCGCTACATCCGTTTTCCGATCTATGAAAGGCGATATGAGCACCAACAAGCCCTACACCGTCATGACTGTCTGCACCGGCAACATCTGCCGTTCGCCCATGGGCGAGATCATCCTGCGTCATTTCTTCGACGAACGCGGCCTGTCCGACCGCGTGAACGTGGAGTCCAGCGGCGTGTCCGATGAGGAGTGGAGCCATCCGATCGACCCGCGAGCCGTGCGTGTGCTGCGCGAACGCGGCTATGGCGATGAGATTCCGCGCGACCACTTCGCCCACCGTATCTCCCGCGACGAGATCGAGCGCACGGACCTGTTCCTGCCGATGACCGCGTCCCATATGCGTTCTCTGTTGCGTATGCTACCGCCCGGCAAGCGCGCGGAAGTGCACATGTACCGCAGCTTCGACCCGAACCTGCCCAAGCCGAAGCCGGGCCGCGAGGACCAGATCGACCTGGTGGATCCGTGGTACGGCGGCCAGCACGAGTTCGAGGTCGCCATCGACCAGATCGAGGAGGTCGCGCCGTACATCGTGGACTGGGTGGAGCAGCAGCTCAAGGACTAGTTACGACAGCTCTCATGCATTGAAAAGGCCTTCGTCTCTCCTTGCGGGGACGAAGGCCTTAGCTATATCAGAACACCAGTTGCACCAGCAGCATGTACACGATGGTTCCGCCGGCGATCGACAGCAGCATGTTGCGTTTCCAGCAATGCAGCAGCACGATCGTCGCGCAGGCGATGAGTTCGGGGACGCCGTGCGAGCCAGTGAGAATCGGCGTATTGCGCAGCGAATACACCACCAGCAGGCCGGTCATCGCGTACGGCAGTACGGAGCCGAGGTATTCGACGAGACGCGGCGGCTGCTTGGATTCCGGGAACACGATGAACGGCAGGAATCGCGTAAGCATGGTGCCGATCACCACGGCGACGACGGTGAGCACACCCTGCCAGATGGTCATGGTCATGATTGACGTTCCTCCTTGGCATCGGCGGCCGCGGTGGCGACAGGCCGATCATCGTTGTTGCATACGTTGGCTGCGGTGTCGTCGCCGGCGGCGGCATCGGACTTGAGCGTATCCAGATACGGGCGCAGCACCATGAACAGCACCAGCATCGCGATCAGCGACGGAATCATGAAATCGTCCGCACCGAACAGCACCAGGCAGGCGAGCGAAGCCAGCACGCCGATGACGGCGGACAGGCGCTCGCGGTGCTTGCCGCCGAGCCACTGGTCGAGGAAGATCACGAGGAAGAGTGCGGTGAGCACGAATTCGAGGCCGTCCGTGTTGAAATCGAGATGTGAGCCGATCAGACCGCCGATTGTGGCGCCGATCACCCAATACGACTGATTGAACAACGTGACCCACAGGTAGAACCAGCCACGGTCGACGCCGTGGGGGATACGGGCGGAGGAGTTGATGGCGAAGGTTTCGTCGCACATGCCGAAGATGAGGTACGGGCGCTTCCAGCCGAGGCCTTTGAACGGGCCGAGCATGGACAGGCCGTAGAACAGGTGACGTGCATTGACCATCAGGGCCAGCAGGAACGCGGCGATCGGGTTGAACGCGGAAAGCAGCAGATTCACCGTGACGAACTCCATCGAGCCGGCGAAGATGAACGCGCTCATGCACATCGGCCAGACGAAGGAGAACCCCTTGGTGCCCATGAGCATGCCGTAGGAGGCGCCGAGGAACAGGAAGCCCATGCAGATCGGCACGGTCAGCGGGAACGCGGCCTTCAGCGCCGCGATGCGCGGGGATTGGGCTGCGGGTTGGGAGGTGCCGGTCGAATCCTGATTATCGTATGCAGGTGCTTCAGTCGGTACTGAAGCGGTGGTGGTGGCCATCCGTGAATCCTCCCCTCCGCCGGGCCTTTGCGGTGTCCCTCGGAACGACGTCGGTCTATCTTGCGGGCAAACGGTTGAAGATATGTTCCTCACGCAAACCGTTTGCCCGCCAAAACAACCTGTCAAGAATAACGCCCACGGTGGAGGTACGGATTTGTGGGAGGGCGGCGAGACATTTGCCGTCTATACGAGGAGCCGTCGGTCACTCATCCTGATAGAGCCCGAAGTCCGCGATGAGCCTCTCGTCTTGCAGGAGCTGGGAGCGCGTATGCTCCCCGAGCTTCAGGGAGACCTCACCGGCGAGGGACTCGGCGATAGCGATAATGCCCACAAGCGAGCGGAACAGGTAGGGGCCTTCGCATTCGGCGAAGAACGCATAATCGGCCGCGGCCGCCAGCGGGGACGAGGGCGCATCGGTGATGGCGATGATCACGGCACCGTGTTCCTTGGCGTGCAGGACGGTCTGCACGGTCTGCCGGGTGTACTGACGGATGGAGATGGCGACCAATACGTCACCCGGATTGATATCGCGTATCTGCGCGAGCAGGTTGCCGGTGGGACTGTCAAGCAGGTACACGTGGTTGCGGGCCATATGCAGTAGATAGGACAGCAGGTAGGCGGGTGAGAAGCATTTCTGCATGCCGCAGACATAGACCGCGTCGGTGTGGGCCAGTGCTTCAATGGCCTGCTGCCATGCCGTGGGATTCATGGTGGAGAAGGTACGTGCGATGTCCCGGCTCAGGTCGTGTGCCGCTTGTGGGGTGCGGTCATCGGCGGCATGTGCCGGCTGTGTATGGTCGTCATCGATTTGATCGATACGTGAGACCTGATCAAACCGATCGATAAGGTGCGCCTGTTCGGAAAGTTGCTCGCGGCACATGTGCGCCAGAGCGGGGTATCCTTCGAAACCAAGCGATTTGGCGAAACGCACGAGGGATGAGCTGTGCACGCCGGCCTTCTTGGCGTTGTCCGCCAGACTGCGTACGGCCACGCCTGGAAGATCGTCCAACAGGAGCCGCGCGATGCGTGCTTGCCCTGGGGCGTAAGCAGACAGGTTCCCTTGCAACCGTTTGCGTAACTCGTCGTACGTATGCGGTGCTGTTTGGGTGGCTTCCTTGCTGCCCATGGAACCTGTCCACCTTCCTTGTCTGCTATGTGTCGGTTATGTCATCGAGGGCCGATCATGATCGTGATATCGATGCTAGCCCGTCTTGGAGAAATTCGAGCGACTGCGCAATCCATGGCAACTCAAGAGGGTTGTCCGAATAGTAGCTCTGCCAACGTTGCTCATTGGTGCGTCCATAGACCAGACTGGTGGCCACGCGCAAGCGCAATGCCTCGGGCGCATCGCCGAATGCGGAACCCTGCAACGTGCCGATGCCGTAACGGGACAGAAGCTCGTGAGCGAGGTTGTCGCTGGTGGTGATGCCTTGGGAAGCAAGGCGCTCGCGAATGGGCTCGAAGTCGGGATAGATGTAGAACGCGGCCGTGGGCTCGCGGCAGACGGCTCCATTGTTCACGAACACATCGTGGATGGCGTGCGAGACCTTGCTGTGCAGTCGTTTGGAACCAGCGATGAACGTCTTGATTTCGTCCGGCTCGCCGAGTGCGTATTCAGCGACCTGCTGCATGGGGGCAGCCATGCAGGACCAGGTTTCGCTGCCGATACCGATGATGGTGTCGCGCATGTGCTCGCCCCATTCGTTGTCGGGGAAGCGGGCGAATCCGATGCGCCATCCGCCCAGGGACAGGTTCTTGCTCATGCCCGAGGTGACGATGGTCTTCTCCGGGTAGGAAGCGAGCGGGCTCGGGGCGGTGCCCTCGTACACCAGGTCGGCGTAGATTTCATCGGAAATGATGGCGATGTCGTGTGCGCGGGCAATGGCTGTGATGGCATCCACGTCAGCTTGGGAGGCGAACGTACCGGTGGGGTTGTCGGGGATGGTCAGGAGGATGGCTCCAATCTTCACACCATCATGCTCTGCCTTGTCCACCGCTTCGGCCAGCGCGGTCGGATCCGGCACGCCGCCGGCATGTTCGGTAATGGGCACGCGGATGACGGGGATATGGGCGATTTCGGCTTCGGCCGCATAGCTGACCCATGCGGGCTGCGGCAGCACGAGGGCGCCCTCAATGGACAGAATCGAGGCGAACAGGAGCGGCTTGGAGCCCGGGCCGAATACTATCTGCTGATAGTCGGTATCGTATCCCCTGCGCGAGAACCATCCAGCCGCGGCCTTGCGGGGGCCTTGGTCGCCTACGACGGGGGCGTAGTAGTTGGCCGGGGCGGCGCGCCTGAGCACGTCGAGCAGGAAGTCGGGGACTGGAAGGCCTGCCTCGCCGAATCCGAGATGCAGTACCTTCTCTCCCGCCGCCAAGCGGCGTTCCAGGGCTTCGTTGATGGCCAGTGTCGCTGATTTGTGTACCATGATGTTCCTTTATGAAAGACTGTCTGATGTGCTTGGGAATTATGCGCCCGTGCTATTCGACGCAGCTGAGGAATTCACGCAGACGGGGATTGTCTGGGTTTTCGAAAACCTTCTTGGGGTCGTCGTCCACCACGATGTGCCCCTTCTCAATGAACAGGAGTCTGGTGCCAACGTCGCGGGCGAAGTTCATCTCATGCGTGACCACGACCATGGTCATACCCTCCTGAGCGACCTCCTGCATCACATGCAGGACCTCTTGACGCAATTCGGGGTCGAGCGCGGATGTGGGTTCGTCGAACAGCATGACCTGAGGCTTGAGCGCCAAGGAACGGGCGATGGCCACGCGCTGCTGCTGGCCGCCGGACAGCTGATTGGGGTAGTTGTCCTTGCGATCTGCGAGATGCACCTTCTCCAGAAGGCTTTCGGCGAGCTCGAACGCTTCTTTCTTGTGCATGCCGCGTACCTTGCGGGCACCGAATGCCACGTTCTCCAAGGCGGTCAGGTTCGGGAACAGGTTGAACTGCTGGAATACCATGCCTGCCTCGCGGCGGATGCGGCGAATATCGGAAGGAGTGCCCTTCACGCTGGTGCCGTCGACCAGAAGGTCTCCTTCGTTGATGGTCTCCAAAGCGTTGATGCAGCGCAGGAACGTGGACTTGCCGGAACCTGAGGGGCCGATGACCACGACGATCTCGCCCTTATCGATGGACAGGGTGATCTTGTCGAGGATGGTGACGTCGCCGAATCTCTTGGTGACGGACTGGAAATCGATGATGCTCATAGAATCCTCATCTTTCGTTCGGTCAGACGCAGAATGGCGCTGAGGAAACCGGTCATAATCAGGTAGAGGACCGCGATGGCACTCCAGACCTCGACGGCCTTGAAGTTCGTGGCCATGATTTCCTGACCGGTGCGGGTCAACTCAGCCACGCTGATCACGGTGAACAGGGACGTATCCTTGAGGCTGGTGATGAACTGGTTGCCCAGCGGCGGAATCAGACGGCGTACAGCGACCGGTGCCAGGATGCTCAGCAGTACCTGCCAGAATGGCATGCCCATCGCAAGTCCGGCTTCGGTCAAGCCCTTGGGCAGGGCCAGGAACGCGCCACGCACCAATTCCGCGATGTATGCGCTCGAGTTGATCACGATGGCGAAGATTGCGGCGACCATTGCATCCACTCGCGTGCCGGTCATGATCGGGATTGCAAAGTAGATGAACATCACTTGGACGATGATTGGTGTTCCACGGATGATTTCGATGTACACCAATGCGATCGCGTTGAACACCTTCGGGGCGTAGGCGCGCACCAGGCCGAGCAGGACGCCGAGCAGCAGGCCTCCCGCCAGACCGATGCCGGCGATCTCCAGCGTGACCCCGGCGCCCTTGAGCAGGGCGGGCATCGAATCGAATACGACGGACCAATCGAATGTCATGGCTGTCTCCTCACGTTATCGGGCAAACCAGCGAACCATATGCGGGGTGGAAGGTATTCGCTTCGGGTCCTTCGTCCCGCGTGGCCTCACTTGCTCGCGGGCTCCTCGCCGAACCACTTCTTGTACAGTTTGTTGTAGGTGCCGTCCGACTTGAGATCCTTGATTGCCTTGTTGACCTTCGCGGTTAGTTTGCTGCCTTTCGGGAAGGCGATGCCGTATTGCTGGGCCTGCTCCTGCTTGCCGACTTTCTTGACCTTGCCGTTACCGTTCTTGTTGATGTAGTACATCACGTTCGGAGTGTCGTGGATGGCTGCATCCACGCCGCCCGCCTGCAGCTCAAGGTAGGCGTTATCGATGTTCGGGAACAGCTTGATGGTGGTATCGGGCAGATTCTTCTTGGCCCATTCCGCGGCGCTTGTGCCGGTCTTCATGGCCACGGTCTTGCCGGCCAGATCGTCGAAGCCGGTGATATCGCTGTCGGAGCGGACCATCACCGAGAAGCCGCTGTCGTAATAACCGTCGGAGAAGTCGATGGCCTGCTTGCGTTCGTCGGTAATGGTGATGCCGGCGAGGGCCACATCCACCTGGCCGGTCTGCAGGGCCGGCAGGATGCCGTTGAAGTCCATCGGCTGGAGGTTGTACTTGACGCCGATGTCATCGGCGATCGCCTTCCATAGGTCGATGTCGAATCCGGTGTACGAATCGCCTTCCTTGAATTCAAACGGCACGAATGAAGTGTCCGTGGCGACGTTCAGGGTCTTGCCGTCAGTGCCGTCCGATTCCGATGCGCCCGTGGACGAACCGCAGCCGGCCAGCAGGGGAATGGTCAAGGCGATTGCTCCGATGATGCCGACCGCTTTCCTGATCAGGTTGCTCTTGTTCATGTTGTGTTCCTCTCCTTGGCAACTGGGATGCAACATATATTGCATCAAGAAATATATACGCAATGTAACTTGCGTTACCGTGATGTAAATCATCCAGACAAGCTAAGTAAAGGGAGGCTCCCATGGCCCTGCAGCACAATACCGACATCTCGAATCTGACTTGGGTCACCATCAGCGGTGGCCGTGCGGAAGCGTTCCATGAATTGGGCGAGTACTTTGCCGAGAGGATTCGTGCAGTGATGAATTCCATGCCGGAGCGTGAACCCCTGCTGGCGTGGAGTCGGACCGTTGAGGGCGGTGAAACGGTACGACGATTGCGAGAAACAGCCGAACGTGATTATCCGGAGGAATATACGGAACTGCGGGCGATGGCCGAAGGCAGTGGAGTGCCCTTCGATGAGCTGTTTCTGGCCAATATTCGTGGTGATATCGGCTCTTATGACGGCACCGGATGCACCGATATCCTTTGGAATGGCAGGAACCCTTACGTCGCTCATAACGAGGATGGCGCTCCTGCGGTCGGCCGCGACCTGACGCTGCTGACCATTCGCCTCGATGGGGAGGATCCGGTGTTCGCCCAATGGTATCCGGGCTTCCTGCCATGCAACGCCTATGCGTTGACAGCATCCGGCATGGCTTGGGGTATCAACCATATCGGCGTGGCGCATCCTGCGGCCGCCCCTGCGGCCGGGCGCCATTTCGTCGCGCGGCGTTTGCAGCGTTGCCGTACCGTCGATGAGGCTGTGGCATTCCTGCAAACCCATCCCATGGCAGGCGGATTCAGTTTCAATCTTGCCAGTGCGACGGAACGGCGGGAGGTGTCCGTCGAATGCGCTGCCGGTCGTGTGGCGGTGTTCGAAGTCGGGCATGATCGGCCCTATCACTGGCATGCCAACCATCTGCTGCATATGCCGGATCCTGAGGGGAGGGGAAACGACGGTTCGGTGGCAGAGCTTGACTCGAAGTCACCTCAGGAAAGCGCCGTTGCCGTCGCCCTCGGGCCTATCGAGGAAAGCCTGGAACGCGGCAAGGTGCTTGACCGACAGCATCCGCTCGATGAGACCATGACTCCGGAATGGTTGCATCGATTCATGGCTGAACAGGAGATGCCCGACGGTGTATTTCGCACCGCACGCGATGGCGATCCTCTGGAAACCCTATGTACGACGATTTACGACATGGGTGGTCGACGATTGCTGATTTGCGGTCATCAAGCACAGCCGGAGTACCGGAGTGCCAATGATTTGCTCGCCGAGCGAGGATGATGGTCGTGGCTTCGCCGAAGTCATGCTTCTGCTATGGGTCCGGGCCGGGTGCTCATCATTGCTTCCGGCCGGATTCTCCTCGGATATCCGCGTCGGTCCAGTTCTGCTTCACATAGGGATTGGAAATTGGCGTCCGGCGGATGCGGTCCTCCACTTCGCTCCGGTTCCATTCGGATACGTACGAATACGAAATGCGTCCGGGGGCGAGTCGTTCCATCATGGACTGGTAGGTGTCTCGTTCGGATAGCAACGTGTCGATGAGGTATCCGGGTTCGTCCGGGAAACGGTCCAGACCTCGCACGTAGAAGTTCTTACGGGAGTCGTGGATGATCACGGGCACGCTGTCCAGCCGTAGCAGCTCTTTGAATATGACCAGACGGCCGATGCGCCCGTTGCCGTCGGAGAACGGATGCGTGGTCTCGAACATCCAGTGGGCGTTTGCTATAAGAAACGGGTCATCCTTCAGGGTTCGATACAGCTCGAACACGTGCTCCATGGCGGCGGGTACGTCTTGCGGCGGGGCGGTGTGTACTTCCAGGATTTCGCTGATGACGTTCGGCAGCACCTTGTAGCCGCCTACGTTGCGATTCGGGCCGAGTTCCTGGCTGGTGCCGCGTTTGAGCATCGTGTGCAGGTCACAGACCATGTCCTTGTCAACGGGGTCGTCAACATGGTCGAGTATCCAGTTGAACGTGCGGAAATGGTTCCGTGTCTCGACCACGTCATCGGCGCGGATTTCGTCGTCGGAATCGTGGGGCAGAAGGGCTCCGGTATCGTACAGCTGCGCGGTCTGCTCGGGGGAGAGCGTGGAGCCCTCCATATGATTCGAGTTGTAGGCGAACAGAATCTGGGTGTTGTAGTACAGGCCGCCGCCTACGTGCTGGTCGCGTTCCTGCCTCAGCCAATCCACTAGCCGTACTTTGCTGGCCATGCGGTCCCTCCCGACAGCGGTAAATCTTTTTTCACCGCGACAGACTTCGGGTTATAGGAACCAAACGTGGTGTTTATGACCGGGGTTTGGCCTTGTAGCAGTAGGCGTGTCGGGGTGGTTTTAACGCGATGTCGTATTAAAGGCCGCCGGTCAGGCCGTCCGGTGCCTGTTCGAT
>NZ_JAHBBJ010000029.1 GCF_019331675.1 Bifidobacterium miconisargentati | reverse complement strand
CATCCGCATGGCCTACGGCTTCCACCACGTCACCAACCTCATCAGCCTCGTCATGCTCAGATGCGGCGGACTCAACATCCAACTACCAACACCAGCAACCTAACCCACGAAAACAGCAGAAGCCTCTTAAACAGGGAGGGATCAAGCCAGTTCGAGCCGCCGACCGGCAGGTTGATCGGCACGAGATCGCCGTAGCTGATGTTCGGGCGGGCACCGGGATCAGAGGCCTGATCGGCACCGGGGGTAAGACCGGTGGCATGGACGATGTACGGCTTCATCGTATCGTTCTGAGGACTGTCACCGTGGTTGGTGCCGTAGTAGCCCAGCGTGGTCACAATCCACGCGGAACCGTCATCGTCGGCCATGGCATCGGTGCCGGCAGTATCGTAGCTGCCGTCAGCGCCGGCGCGCGGCGGGGTCTGCGTGGGAGCGAGGTTGGTGTCGCTGCCGCTGCCCGGGTAGCTCCAGTGCACCAGATCGCTGGAGGAACCCAGCATCGGGGTGAAGCGGTAGCCGAGGCCATCCTGCTTCTGCACGAAGCCGGAGATCATCCAGAAGTTGCCGTTCGTGTAGAACAGGCCGGGGTCGTGCAGCGCATTGACATAGCTCGGAGCGCCGCTCACATGCTGGCTGTAGTTGCCGTCGGCCTGGTAGGCGGTGGCCAGCTTCTTGAAGTCCGTACCGTTGGTGGACATGTACACGGTATCGGACAGATCTTCGTCGCTGTTCCAGAACGCGGCGATCTGCACGTCCGGGTTGGCGTCCGAGTCATCCGCCTGGGCGGCCGGTGCGGTGACCAAAGCCGTTCCCATCATGGCGAGAGCGGCGATCATCGCTGATACCGCCCTGGATCCTTTGAATCGTCCCATAATCATTCTCGATTCTCCTGAATGGCGGTGCCGTACGGCACTTGCCGCACTTCTCTCAAGCAGCCATCCACTCGTTTAAGACATTAGCTCGCAGGAGCGGTGGCATCAATCGCCGAATCACATATGCGTCAGGTTATTCATCATCAATTTACTTGCGTCATGAGTGTGCTCATGACGCAAACATACCGTGCCTTCCCTGGCTTTTTGCACCGTGCATCAGCAATGTGGTCACCGGGGTCACCACTAGGTGCTCGTAAACAAGGGCAAGGACGAGATACACCGCGAAAATCATCAGGATGCTCGGAATCGTGGCGAGCATTTGGAGTCTCCTCGTCGCAGCGAACGGTACGAGCAGTCCATTGAGCAGACTCCACAGCAGTGGCGAGGTGATGACATTCGTATGAATGAGGTACACGCCGAATACGCCCTTGGAAAGGGCATCGATCACCGTGGTGATGCTTCCGGTTCGTGGCGGGTTGCAGCGAACCGAGCAGAGGAACAGTGCCGTGACGCTGAGCATGGGCAGCAGCACGAACCGGTTGTCGCTGATCCAGAACTTGGTGTTCCAGCCCAGTACTTCCGCACCGCCCTGCCAGATCGTCGAACCAAGGATGGATACGGTGAACAGCAACGCGAAGCCGAGGCAGAACACCGCCAGATATGCCACAACATCCCGGAAACGCAACGGTTTGGAGGGATTGTAGTACATGCGGATCCATGCGCCGAGGCAGTAGCTGAACAACGCGAAGCCGAGATCGTTCCAATAACCGGCGAATAGCGTTATCGCCGGCCAGACGCTCAGGAATCCAAGCAACGTCACCAGAACGGTCATGGCCTGCCGGGACATGGCCGCGAACAGGGTGTTGACGAACGGGGAAAGCACCAGCAGCATCACATAGGCGGTCACGAACCAGTAGGCGCTGTTCAACACCGGGAAGACGGACATGACCAAGTTATGCGCCAATCCAGCCCCCTGCCCGAGCATGGTAGCCGGCGAGCCGGTTCGGATCCACGAGTAGATGGCCACAGCCACCGCGATGCCCAGCGTATAGCACAGGACATGAATCCACAGTGTGATGAGTCTCGACGCCTTGAACGTCTTCTTCACCAGAAAGTATCCGGTGATGAGGAAGAACAGGCCGGTGCCGCCCAATCCGGAGAAGTTGGTGATGGTGCGCCTGAGCACCTGTCCCACTACCGAGCCGGGCTGGAAGATACCCCAATTCATCCTGATGGTGAAATGAGCGGTGACGATCATCACCATGGCGATGATGCGCAGCAGTTCGATCCAGGGGTTGCGTGCTGGTTTCGCCTGTTCCTGCGGTTGCGTCTGGCTGGTGGAAGACATGCTCATGCTCCGATTCGTCCGTTCTTCTTATGTTGTGCCGTGAATTTCTCGACCCACTGCGCGCCGCGGTCCGCCATGACGTCGAGACCGCATCCCGCGTAGGCGATCATGAGCCATCCCACCGGCAGTGCGTACTGCGGCTTGGCCTCCCAGAATATGTAGATGAGTACCATGCCGAGGCAGGCGATGACGGGTACCATCTGCTCCACATGCAATTGCTTGCGCTTGCTGATGAGCAGCACGACCACGCCGAGGAAGGTCAGCAGTTGCACGACATCCGCGACCGACAGAATCACCGTGTTGAGTTTGCCGTAATACACCGAATGCAATACCCGTGTCATCGGGCGCGAGGCCATCGCTCCGGGTTTGCGTGGTCCTTCCGTGCTCCAATTGCTTTCCAATATGGATTCATAGAGCGGATCGGTCCAGATGAAGAGCAGTTTCCTGCCCATGAATCGCACGGCATAGGCCGGATCGGACGTGAAATGCTCCCAGGTCTGTTTCAGGGCGGCCTTCGAGTCCTGAGTGGCGGTGGTGGTGTCGTAATCGTCGCCCTGCCAGGTCCAGACGAAACCGTCATAGCGGCCGGGGATATCAGTGATGTCCGGATAGTCCTCGGTATGCAGGCCCATCGCGATCCATGCGATTTTCGGCAGTCCGTCATTGGTGACCACATCGTACTTACGCGCCACGGCCGCGTTCAGACCGCTGGTGCAGACGGCATATATCACCAGTGACGCGACGGTGGCCGCCAGATTTTTCCACTGCCGCTTGGTGACGCATGAGATCAGCCAGACCAGGCACATGGCGATCAGTACCACGACCATCGTGGATTTGAACATGATGCTGATCGTCACCAGTATCGCGGACAGCAGAGCCGTACGGAACCGCTGGTTCTGGAAGTACCGGTATTGGACCAGTAGTGCGCCGATGGCAAACGGCATGGCGGGGATATTGCCGTATGCGAACGTGGTGTAGAGAATCGCCGGCAGGAAGCAGATCGTCAGCACGGCGGTGACGTTCGCGGCTTCGTTGCCGAAAACCTCCATCGCGTAGCGAATCAGTAGATATCCGGCGGCCGCGGAGCAGAGCGAGTTCACCAATTCCACGGCCACATAAGCATTGGAGCCGAACACCGTTTGCATAAGGCGGAGGAACAGCACGAACGGTACTTGGTAGGGGAAGCGTTCCATGTAGGCGCCGTGACTCCACAGTGGGTCATCGGCGGTTCCGAGCTCCTGTGCCGAAACCATGAGGTCGAGGGCGTCTCGATCGGGCCAGGTATTGGCCAGAATGGCCCATCCCATGCCGGCGATGGCCAGATATGCGGCCACGATCCACGCGACGTGACCGGCGTTGAGTCGCGTGAGGATTTTGGTGATGTGCAGCAGTATGAGTAAGGCTACGACCACAATCGAGCCAAGGATTACCACGGGAATCGTACCGTGGCGATAGGCGGCGCCGCCTTCGGTGTACGTAGGGAAATACGTGGTGAACAGAAGCGATAGTACAGCGAGGCAGGTGAAGACCAGCACGCTTATCGCAATGAAGAAAGCATCAATCACCCCCCCCCGATGCGTTATTGCCACACGCGGCAGCCGCGTTTTGTCAAAGCTGAAGGACCGGAATTTGCTCATAGACATAGCGTAGGGCCCGCCTAGACAAGACGGGCCCTACATCTCATGGGAATGTCGCAGGTAGTTTGGCTTGCGCGGTCAGTTCAGCACATTGTCATGCATACGATGCAGAAATGCGGCCATGTCCTGCCTGTAGACCGGCGTCATGCCGCCGAACGTTCCATCTACATAGCCTGCGGTCACTCCGCTTTTGGACAGCCAGAGGATATCCGCATAGTGGGGCGTCTCCTCATTCACATCGGTGAACGTCTTGGCGATGCCAGTGGGCTCCTTGGCGTCCTTGTATTGGGCAAGCCTATGCAGGAATGCGGCCATATCCTGACGGTAGACCGGCGTCATGCCGCCGAACGTCGCCGTGCCGTCCGCCGCGACATATCCCTTGGCGATGCCGGTGGAGTAGAGCCAGAGAATCTCCTTGTAATGCGGGGTGCTGGAGTTCACATCAGCGAACGGATTGGCCGCCGTCTCCGCGTTGAAGGATGGGCTGCCAGCCAGACGGTACAGGAATGCAGCCATATCCTGACGGTAGACCGGAGTCATGCCACGGTATGTGCCGTCGCTGTATCCGGTGGTGATCTTCTGCTCGGCGATCCAGCAGATGTCCTTGTGGTGCGGGGTGACCTTGGTGACGTCCGTGAAGGTCACCTTGCAGGACGGGGTTGGAGAGGGCGACGGACTGGGCGATGGGTTGGGTGATGGGGTCGGCTTGTTGTCCTTGACCACCCAGTCGCCGTCGGCGTTCTGTACGAACTTCAGGTCGTCCGCCAGATAGCTGGCGTCCGGTCGTTCGGAGAAGACACCACCGGAAATGACCAGGTTCGTTACCGGCTTGGGTGACTGGGTGCTGGCGATAGGACCGTTGATATCACCGCCGGAAATGGTGATTCGACCGGAATCTTTTTCTTCCTGCCAGATAGCCGTTTGCCCGTCCTTGGCATCGATGGTGCCGCCGGAGATGGTTAAATCACCAGGAGCGCTGGTCGAGCTGCTGTCGATTCGGATATTCCACACCACTCGACCGTTGGCGATGCCTGCGCGCAATGTGCCGCCGGCGATATCCGCCGTACCGTAATTCAGCACGGCTGCATTGCTGCCGGTGATGTCGCCGCCCTTGATGGTCAGTTTCCCGTACTCGTCGTTCTTGATGTACAGACCGCCCTTGATTGTTCCGCCATTGATGAGCAGCTCGGCCGTCTTCTCTTCGGGATTATCTTTGATGCCGTTGTAGAAGCCGTTGGCGATGACGCTTGAGTATTGGGACAAAGACCCGTCTGTAAGCTCGGAGAGCACGGTGACACCATCGTTGATGGTCATGGAGCCCATGTTCTGAATGGTGTAGTAGGAATTGCCGCCGTTGCTACCGGGAACGCCGGCTTCCTTGGAACGCTCGAAGGTACCGCCGTCAAGTGTGGCGACGGCTCCGATGGTGTTCTTCACAGCTGCTTTCCCATGGGAGGTGTTATCCACAACGCCGGACTTTGCCAACGACGAATCGGTTACGGTCAGCACACCCTCATTTGAGATGGTGTCTTGACCGTCTGTGTTGGTCAGCGTGTATCCGTTGAGGTCCAGAGTCAGGGTCTGGTTCGCCTTGATAACGACGGATTCCGTTACGTTCTGCAACAACGTGACCTTAGTGGCACCAGCGTCGATGGCCGCGGCGATGTTCGGGTAGACCTTGCCGTTTTGGTCGGCGGCGATGAGGTTAGAGCCGTTAATCTGGATTTTCGTGTCCTCACCGAAAACGTTGTCTTTCGCTGTCAGGCCTTTCTCCGTGACATAGTTATGCATCCAGACGCCCGCGTAGGAATTCAGCTGATTGTTGCTCACGGTCAGATCGTCGTTGGGGCCCTGAGCAGGCCATACGCTGTACGATACGGCCAGATAACCCTCAAAGTCATTGCCCGTAATCACGGTGCCTTTGGTGGCGGTTACGGCTACACCATATACCCGGGATTTGTCGGCGGACAAACCGGTGTCATTGGTCACGATGTTGCCGGAAACCGTCAGTCCGGTGATGCCATAGGCGTCTTTGGCGGTATTGCCATTGCCGACCACGAACATCATCGAGCCGGAGGTCCCGTCACCGCTGATGGGACCCGCGGAAACCGTGTTGTTGCTGATTGTGGTGTTGGTGATGGGCGTGGTTCCCTTACCCACGATGTTCACGCCGACCGAGGAGTTGTTGACCACTTGGCCGAGCTTGAAGGTGTTGCCGTCAATGACGGTGCCGGTCGCGCCTCCCTCAAGCCACACCGAGCTCGGCTGCCAGTCCTTGTTTTGGGATGCGCCGGTTGCCGGATCGCCGGCCTTGATGACGAACGTGTTGCCCGTAATCTGCACTTTCTCGGCTTTGCCGGACACGATGATATTCTGCGCGTTCTTGTTTTGGGCCGGATCCAGTTGGAAATGAACGCCCGTGATGGTCGTGCCGCTGGCGTTGATGCGTATGCTGCCTGTGACCAATGCATCGGCGGCCGCGGTAATGGTCAGTTTCTTGTTGATTATCAGACTGCCTGCGATGATGCCGGTCAGTGTGACTGAACTACCTTCATCAGCAGCATCTATGGTTTTCTGCCAATCAACGGTTTCATCGGCGGAATCGGCATCGGGCACGGATTGCGCGTACTGATTCGTCGTATCAGTTTCGCTGTCTTGCGCATAGGACGTGGCGGAGAATGTCAATGCCGCCCCGCAGAGACATGCGGCCGTGATGAATGCCGCGATCCGTCTGTAACTCGTTATGGAAATCTTCATGATGGTACCTCCGAAGAAGACTGTCAAAAACCGACTTCATTGACGGTTTCCTCCAGAATACCCCCTAGCATCCCCCGGTTTTCGGGGGCATTATATGGCGATTCGTCGCGCTCCTGCCGTTTTTCTTCAATAAAAAACGGGGAACATCCTCCGGAATGCTCCCCGCTTCGAATTATGCTCGACGTACGAACGCAGCCGATGCTACTTCTTCATACGCATGAGGAAGGCGGCCATATCCTGACGGACGACCAGCTTGCCGACGCCGAACGAACCGTCCGAGTAGCCGGTGGAGATGCCCGCCTTGGCCAGCCACTGGATGTCCTCCGCGTGGGAGGTGGAGGCGTTCACATCGGTGAACGACTTGTCCGAACCAGAAGCCGAGGGGCCGCCGAACTTGGCGGCGTAACGATGCAGGAATGCGGCCATATCCTGACGGTACACAGGTGCGCCCACGCCGAACGTGCCGTTCGAGTAGCCCGTGGAGATGCCCGTGGAGGCCAGCCACCAGACCGCCTTGGCCTGCGGCGTGCCGTCACGTACGTCACTGAACTTCGCCTTGTCCGCTGCGGACGGCGTGTACGAAGGACTGCCGGCCAGACGATACAGGAATGCGGCCATATCCTGACGCTGCACCGCGGCCGCCGGGCGGAACACGGTCGAACCGTCCGCCTGTTCCCAGCCCGCGGAGACGCCGGACTTCATCAACGCAAGGATTTCGGCCTGATGAGGTGTGGACGAATTCACATCCTTCACGCGCTCATAGCTCGGACGCTTGGTCAGCGTGCGCCAGACCGTCTTGTCCGGGTAAGACAGGCGAATCGTGCTGGCATTGGACGGCACGGTTACGATCTGCGTGTCATCGTCGGCATACCAGCCCACATGATAGGAGTGGATCTCCGAGCCATCGGAGGCAAGGACCTCGACCGTCTGCTTCGCCTCGCCCTGTGCCAGATTCACCTGATACTGTCCGACTGCGATGCCCGAGGCGCCCACGGAATACGTGGTGTTGCCCGAACGGGTGACCGGGGATCCGGCGTTCATCAGTCCGTAATTGTTGTATTCCTTGGAGGCGTACCACATGGTGGAGTCGGTGTAGGCGATCTTCACCGCGCTGCCGACCGGAACCGTCACCATGACGCTCTTGCCGGGATTGATGGTGTAATTGGTGGATTGATTGTTATCGATATCGGTATCGCGGTAGACGCTCACATACTGGTAATGCCCGGCGCTGGCGCCGAGCTCGACACGGTATTCGCCAGGAGCGATGCCATGGTCGCCGGGCAGCTTGGTCCAGTAGATGCCGTTGGACATCTCGCGACGTGCCATCATTGCTTCGGCAGTGCCGGTGCCGAACATTCCGATGGACAGTACCATAGCCAGCGTCGATACCACAGCCAGAACCAGCGCAGCCATATGGCGGGCCTGCTTTGTCATTGTTGCCTTATAACCCATAATGATTGACCCTTCTTCAGGTTTCGCACATGATTCTTCTGGTTGAATCACAGCGGTTCCATCATAGGCAGGAAATGATGGAACACGTTAGTCCGGTTCTCATTGGCGACATATAGTAGGAGGCATCGGCAACGGTGCCGTCGCCGTACCGGAAGGGAAGGTAAAGATGAGAAGAAAAGGGATGATTATCGCCGCAGTCACATCCGTCTGCATGTTGTTCGGGTGCGCCGCTCCCGCATGGGGCGCCACGGACTCCAGCACGCAGGTGCTGAAGCAGCGGATGGAACAGGCGCTGGCCGATTACAATCAGGCCGACGCCGATATGAAAGCTGCGGACAGCGCCAACAGCAAAGCCGTGGCGGAGCTGAACTCGGCTAAGTCGGAGTTGGACGCGGCGAATAAGGCGGTCGAGAATCTGCAGGGGCCGTCGCAGGGTACGCAGAAGACTTCTAAAGACTTCCTGCGGTGGCTGATGTCTCGCGGATTGGAAGGTTCTCAGGCCTCCGATGTGAGCAAGGCGCTGGATTTGTTCGATCAGGCACCGAGCCGTGTGCTGCAATACACCAAGTTCGGTGATCCGGATGATGCCACATCACTGTCGAACATGGTGGAAGTCACGAATGGGTTCCTTGATAAAACCGCTTCGCTGAGACAATCGGACGGCGGTTCCAGTACCACGATTTCCATGACCAATATGGCGTATGCGCAGCTGAATGCGAATTGGGCGGCATTCAATGATGCGCACTCCAGCTGGCAGCCTAGCGCGGAAAACCTTGCATGGGGTTATCCAGACCCATTCTATGGCTGGTATGACAATGAAAAGAAGGCCTTCGATCAGGCCGTACAGATCTCTCCGAATTTGGAATCCTGCCGATACACGTCATCGTGCATCAACCAGATTCCTGCGGCAGGTCATTATCTGAACCTTGTCAATACTCGATTCAGCGCCATCGGACTTGCCTTCTCGAAGCGCGGCAGTCAGGTCTCATGGGCCTACGACTCCGGCACCAGCGGTGGTGCCTTCACCATCAGCCAATACCAGAACTATCTCCGCCAGTACAACAACGAGCAGGGCGGAGGCTCGAGCGCTGAGCTGACTGCCGCCAAGAACCGTCAGGCAAAAGCCCAGACCGCCTATGATGAGGCTGTGCGAAACCATGGTCTGGCGCAGACCAAGTATGAGAACGCCCTGAAGGACGCGCAGGGCAAGTGGAAGGTGTACAAGAGCGCCAAGCAAGCCTACGAGGATGCCGGCGGAGATAAGACTCCGGATCCGGAACAGCCCGGCGAAACCATCAAGCCGGTCGGCTCCTTCGCGGATGTGTCCCCTTCCACTCCGCATTATCAGGACATCATGTGGCTGGCGAGCAGTGGTATTTCCACTGGTTGGAATAATCCGGATGGTACCAAGGTGTTCCGTCCTACGGCTCAGGTGACCCGTCAGGATTATGCGGCGTTCCTGTATCGTCTGGCCGGCAGTCCGGCGATTGGTGCGACGAGCAAGTCGTTCAGTGATGTCGATGCTTCCACGCCGCATCATGACGCGATTCTGTGGGCCGCGTCCAACGGCATCATCAACGGCTACGGCGACGGCACATTCCGCGGCACCAGCTCGATCCTGCGTCAGGACGCCGTGATGATGATCTACCGCTTGGCCGGAATCCCCGGCGACCCGTACGCGCTCCTGCAGTTCCCGGATGCCGCATCGCTGACACCGGACTTCAGGTCCGCCATAGACTGGGCGAAGTATGTCGGCATCACCAACGGATACCCGAATGGCACGTTCGGCGTGGGCAAGACGATCATCCGTCAGGATCTCGCCGCCTTCCTCCACCGCGCCCAGCCGCAGGTAGCGGGCAAGTGGTGATTCTCTAGCCGTTCGCATCGTTTCAAGTTGCACTGCATAGTGGGCTTTGCCCGTGGTTCATCGTCACAGGCAAAGCCCACTTGCGTTAATCAAAGGCGGAAGAAAGTTGGTTTTAGCTAAACCGCAATTGATTTTCCCGGGCCCCCTTTGTCAGGACATTGCCGTGAAGCAAACGGCAGGGCCGTTTGTAGGCAATGTGCGAGGCGATAGCCGAGCCAATAGGCTGCGAACGGAGTTTGTCCTTAATTGCCAGGACGAGCTGACGGCGAAGCCGACTGAGGGGTAATTCAGTCGGATTCGTGTCAATCTTGGTTCAGCAGAGCCAGTTCCTTCTCACCTGCCGTCATAACCCCTGCCTGCATCAGAGCGTGAGTTCGCCGTCGGCTGCGAGGAATTCCAGGAGGCTCACATGCCGTATGTCATCGTTTTACTCGGGCAGGAGATCGAAAGCGAACAGGTAACGCAGGTAGTTGTTCGCGGATGTAGCGGAACGGTCGGTATTTGCGTTCTTCCACGGCCGGATCTAGGACGCTCATGGACACCCGGATGTACCAATACATGTTGTCCCTGCGGGCGATGAAGTCGCATTCGAGAGTCTGATTCTGCCTATGCAGACTTGGTAGCCCTTCGTCCCCTCCGATGAGTGTAGATCAGGTTCTCTAGGGTGATCCCATAGCCTGTGCGCAGCTGGGACAGATGACATTCGCGCTGATGTGTCTTCAGGGCGACCATGATCACGTTTTGTACTTATGGAACTAGTTATGGGGGGTCATCCTCACAAAAGTAACGACAATAACCCCCATAAACCTTCTTACGTCTATGCAAGCAAACGCTGCCAACCGTTCCGGTCCCGTGTCCCTAGAAGAAAGGTTCCAGGATATGACTGGAAACAACAAGGTTTGGCGCGCGCCGCTCGCGGGCCTCGCCTCGCTCGCGATGATCGCGACCATGGGCGTGACCGCGCTGAGCGCGAACGCGGCGGAGGTCACCGCGGATTCTGAGGTGACCTTGAACGCTAATGGCGGTTACTTCGGCTCTGATAAGGACAAGACCACCGATACCCTCAAGGCCGGCGATGACAAGTCTTTCGCCGACAACCTGTACACCGAGAAACTGCCCTCGTACTCCGGCCGTACGTTCACCGGCTGGTATGAGTCCGCCACGTACGGTGGCCAGGCCGTCGATCCGACCACCGTGGAGGCCGGCACGACTCTGTACGCCCACTGGACCACCAGCAGCAAGGTCGTGACGTTCGAGCTGAAGAAGACCGGTGTGACGGCCGTCAAGGACATCACCGGTTACGGTGATGTGGTGAAGGTGGCTTCCGGTGACAGCGTCGAGGTGCGTCTGGCCGGTGGCGACAAGCTGGCCGACTGGCAGGTTCCGTCCGAGGACCAGCCGGGTGATTCCAAGTTGTTCCAGGGTTGGGACAAGGCCGTGGCCGACGCGAAGGCCGGCGACGACCTGAAGCCGGAGACCGTGGGCGCCGGCAACTTCAAGTTCGTTTTCAACGGCTCCTACAAGGTGTACGACCAGACCGGCAAGGAAGTCAATAACCTGACCGACGGCGTTGACGTGGCCGCCGGCACTTCCGTCGCGGACGACCTGTCCGTCATCAGCTACGCCGGCAAGAACGCCGACGGCTCCTACAACAAGGTCGTTAAGTGGACGTACGAGCTGTCCAACAACACGACCGGCGAGTTCAAGTTCGGCGAGACCAAGATCGGCGAGGGCCAGAGCTACAAGCTGACGCCCGCGGCCGACGGCTTCGCCCACGCCTGGAAGGTCCAGGCCGGTCTCGGCGACACCGATTCCAACACCCGCAAGTTCTTCGTGACCGACGGCGCGACGTTCGATACCGCCAAGCTGTCCTCCTACACGCTCCCGCTCGTCGACGGTTGGAAGGCTAATGGCAAGTGGTACGTGACCGGCAACGCCGAGTCCACCGCCAAGGCTTATGTTGAGTCCCCGGCTCAGACGTACCCGCTGACCGAGTTCACCTCCTCCACCAAGGTCGCCGACAACACGTACGTTGCCCCGGCGTTCGAGGAGAACCCGCAGGCCGCGGACTATGAGCTCACGTTCGACCCGTACTACGACGGCCAGCCGGCCGCGACCGTGGTCAAGATCAAGGGCGACGCCTACCTGTACGACCAGGTTCCGACCCCGACCCGCGAGGGCTACAAGTTCGCCGGCTGGTTCGCCACCGCCAAGCGCGCCCTTGAGTCCGAAAACAACTCCGACGTGAAGAACGACAGCGAGCGTCTCGACACCACCGCTGGCCTGCTCGACGAGACCAAGACCGTCGCCGACCTGTTCGACACGACCACCGAGAAGACGTTCTACGCGGGTTGGAAGCTGGATCTGAACTCCGGCGACTTCGTCAAGCTGCTGCGTCTGGACAACGACGCCAAAACGTACACGACCGCCTCGTTCCGCGAGTACGATTCCATCCGCACCGATCTTCTGAAGACCATCAAGAAGGAGACCGGCGTCGACCTGAAGGCCCAGCTTTCCTTGACCGATTCCGCCCTCCGGACCTTCATTGACAAGAACCTGAAGTCTGATGACGCGCTCAAGTACGCCCAGGTCCTGCAGGACGCGAAGAACAACCTGGTCAAGGTCGCGAACATCGACACGACGTTCGGCCAGTATGGCTTCTCCGACGTGGACGCGCTGACCCCGCACGCAGTCGACATCCGTTATGCTGCCAAGCAGGGCATCGTGAAGGGCTTCTCGGACAACACGTACCGTCCGTCCGCCACGATCCTGCGCCAGGACTTCGCCGCGATGCTGTACCGTCTGGCCGGCTCCCCGGCCTACACGGTGTCCGCCTCGGATAACATCTTCTCCGATGTGACCCCGGCGACCCCTCACTACAAGGAGATCCTGT
>NZ_JAHBBJ010000028.1 GCF_019331675.1 Bifidobacterium miconisargentati | reverse complement strand
GTTCATCAGGCGCTTGCTGGTTGCTTGTTTATCTTGGTCGAAAACATCCTACCCAGGAAGCGCTCTTCTCTTACTCCCTCAACGGCTCAACGACGAACCCACACCCACGAAAACAACACAAGCGCCACATTTATTCACTATGCACGCAAACACTCTACAAAGTGGTCGTATCCCAGAATTTCGTTTGCGGAATGGATCTAAGTGGTTTTCCTAGAGTGATCAGCATAGATACCGCAGAACATGTGACACAAAGAATTACCACTCCGGTAAAACCGGACGGCGATTCCAATATCCAACCAACGAGCGCCGGTGTAAATGAACTGAAAACGGACAATACGGTCTCCATTACCGAATCCGCCCGCCCTTGCATATTATTCGGAGTATGCCCGTACAGGAAGCCGAGGAGTGAAGAATTACAAGCTGGAAACAGGAAACCTCCCAATGAAACGCATGCAAGAATAACATAATAGTTATCCGTGAAAATCATCGGGACAAGGGAAATTCCAAATAAGACTACCGTTAAGGTTGCAATCAATCCAGGAGATAGCGTTTCGGTGATTTTCATCGCACACAATGATCCTAGGAGCATCACTATTCCCATAACGCCGTCAATTAGACCTATCAGAATCGGATCCGTTCCTCTTGCCGCCAGCATAAGCTGTGTGCCAATAATAATTCCGGTACAAGCTATGTTGCAAACTGCACCAAAGGCCAGATAACTACGAAAACGGGAGCTGGACATCACCCATACGAACCCATTTTTCAAACTTTCAATAAATGACTCATCCTCATTATCTTCCACAGAAACTGTTGGGTTTGAAAGCTTCTTCGCTGAGATAGCACTGATAATATGCATGACTCCACATGCAGCAAAAGGACCCCAAGGAGAAAGTCTGTAGAAGAAACCGCCAACGGCTCCTGACAGGATTCCAACGCAGGATTCGCGAGTTTCGCGTATTGCCTGGGATTTTGCGAAAAGTTTAACAGGAACAATGGATTTCAGTATCGCATTATTTGATGGACACAACAATCCGGAGTTCAATGCAAAGAAAATGACAATTCCAATAAACATCCATGTGGATATCTGATTTCCGACACAGATCAAAATGACGGCAATGACAGAGAGAGACGCACCTATGACTCCGAGAAGCATCATCATTCGCCGTCGATTACGACGATCGGCAATAGCGCCGCCAATTGGTGTGGCAATCATAGTCGTGACCGACACCAATGTGACTACGATGCCAGATATGAACTCTGACTTCGTCATGGAGATTATCACCAAAGGTATGGCAAAGAGCCGTAGACTCGTTGCAACCACATCGGTGGTATCTGAAATGAACCAATGACGATAATCCGGCATTTTCCATAATGAGTTCATTTATCCACGCGCTTTCGCTATGTGTGCATAATGGCAATCTTGTGGAACATCGATTACATAGGAGTCGAAATAGTTATACATGTTGACATGTATTATCCGTCCGACACTCTGCGGGGAAAGGTCAAGAAGATATCGGATTCCCTCATATGCAGATAATGCCGCGGATATTTGTGCAATGGGCCCAAAAACAGGGTTCACGTCCCTTTGGAAATGCATATACGCAGATGAACGATGCTTCAATTCCAGTTTTTTCGTCACTGATTCAATCAGACACCTGAAACAACCGGTCTTACCGGGGACATATATGCCACATTGAACGATCGGACCATTATAACTGCAAGATATCCATGGAATATTCGTATACAGTGCAGCGTTATTAGCCCATTCCGTAATTTCTTCCGGAGAATCAGCGCAGCAGAAAAAGAAATCCATTCCGTCTATCAGTTTCATAATATCATTGTTGCCTCGGATATGTTGCTGAACGCCATCAACTTCAACATTATGGTTAAGATGAAGCAGTTTATTCTTTACAACATCCACCTTGAGTGCGCCAATATCCTCTTCATCAAACAGCATTTGACGGCTTAAATTGGATAGTTCGACGGTATCATAATCAACAATTCGAATATGTCCAACCCCTGATGCCGCTAAGTGGTAAGCTACGCCGCTTCCGATTCCGCCTAGCCCAAGAACAGCTACCCTCTTCTGTTTGAGCAGTTCTTGCAAATGCCAGTTTCCGCAGATTTCGCCTTGGTTGATCCAGGAGAGATAGCGGCTACTCCTCGAATATCTTTGTTTCTCTTCATCGCTTAAGGTTGTCGGTTCCTCTACGGTTTCGAGGTGTCCCATTCTTTCAATTTCACGGATTATATTCAGGGATTGCGTTCTGGTATAATGAGTCAGATTGGCGAGACGTTCGACGGCATCGTCCAGGTCATATTCACCATTAAGGACTTGGTTAATGACTGCTGCGATTTCATTATCTGGATCAGGGAATTGATGAGCTAATCCCGATGTCATCGACCCGATAATGGATGTTTTCGAATCGAGCGGTAGAACTTCATGACCGCTTCTTATTTTTATCTTCATTTTCTCGCCTTCTATTTTCTTCAAATAAGAACGGCGGGCTCCTTTGACAAGGAGCCCGCCATAATCCTTTTATCAGCCGCCACCAACGCGGTATGCGGTGCAGATATCGGGATCGTTTACTTCGGAAATCATGAACGCTTCATCCTGCATGATTCACCTCCTCGTGAAAGCCGAAATGCGCGGTGCATTTCTTGGTACAGAAGATACCGCAGGATAACCGGTGCGGATGTTCGGGAGGAGGGGATTGTCATCTAAAGATGACAATCCCCTCCTCCCGAACATCCGCACCCTCAGCTCGGCCCTACTGCTTGTTGGTTTCCTCGGAGGCGAGTCGTTCTTCGAGCTGTTCGACGATGTGGTCGTGCATGTTCTCGTCGATCTTGACGGTCAGGAGGAAGACGACGAGGCTGGCGACGATGCCTGCGAGCGGCAGGTAGTAGGCGCAGGTCTTGAACGTGCGGATGTTCGCGGCGGTCATGTCGGCGGCGGTGGCGTTGCCGACCATGCCGGCGGCGACGGCCACGAAGCCCACGATGCCGTTGGACAGCGCGCCGGCGATCTTGTCGAGCATCGGGCGCACGGAGAGGGTGACGGCCTCGTTGCGCTTGCCGGTCTTGAGCTGTCCGTATTCGATGGAGTCGGTCATGCTCAGGATGGCGGTCATCTGGATGGTCTGCGCGGGCAGGTAGAAGAGGACGAGCGCGACGATGACGACGGGCAGGTTCATGGGCGCGATGATGAACAGCGTGTAGCCGGCGATCATGAACGCCATGCCGGCGGTGTACAGCCAGCGGCGCGGGATGCGGCGGTTGAGCACCGGGTAGAGGGGCGTGGTGACCAGTCCGGTGATGACCGGGATGACGCCGGCGATGGAGAAGCTGTCCGGCGCGCCGAGCACGTATTTGAACTGGTAGAAGAGCACGCCGGTGGTGGCGACGTTGGCCACGGAGTACAGCAGGTAGCTCAGGGCGACCCACAGGAGCTGGTCGTTCTGGGCGATGGCCTTGAACGCCTCGATGGGGTTGCCGTTGGCCTCGGCCTTGGCGCGCAGCTCGCCCTGGTTCTCGCGGGTGCCGAACGCGACGCTCCACGCGGTCAGCAGGCCGAGCACGGCGATGATGATGGCGAACGCGGCCCAGCCGGTGCGGCCCTGCTCCCATTGGCCGGTGAACTTCCAGGTGAACCAGCTGACGACGGGCACGACGATGACGGTGACGCCGTTGTAGCCGATGGATCCGGTGAACGCGCCGAGCGCGGTGTACGTGCTGCGTTCGTGCGAGTCGGAGGAGATCGCGGGGATCATGCCCCAGTAGGAGATGTCGCGCAGCGAGTAGATCACGTCCAGCAGGATGAACACGATGACGAACAGGACCATGAACACGCCGGTGTTCACGTCCACGAGGCCGAACAGGCCGGTGAACACCATGATCAGCAGGATGCCGGGCACGAGGCCGCCGATGAACTGCCAGGGGCGGAACCGGCCCCAGCGGGTGTTCGTGTTGTCCACGAGGTTGCCGAGCAGCGGGTCGAGGAAGATCTCCGCGATGCGGATGACCACCACGAGTCCGGTGATCACCGCGATGAGGCGCGCGGCCAGCGTCTTGTCCACGTCGATGAACAGCGCGGTGGTCACGAACGTGATGAAGAACGTGCTCATCGTGTTGTAGAACGCGGCCTGTCCCAGATTTCCGAACGCGTATGCGATCTTCTGGCCCATGTTCCTCGCGGGCGCTGCCTGCGGTTGTCCGGGCGTCGCCGTGCGCTGTGTGGTGGATCCGCTCATGGTGTGGTGGCCTCCTTGCGACCTGTAAAGAATCCGTGCGCGGGAACAGCTCCGATCCCGCAAGACGCGAGTATAGGACTTTCTCGAAAAAGTAAAAAACTTTACCGCGTGTCGCAAGCAATGCCAACGAATTGCGTTCGTCGATTCGACGCAACGCGCGGGCAAAAGACATCGCAGTAGTCGAATTATCGTTGCAATCAATGGATTTGCATAGGTCCTCGCAGTCACCGTCGAGGCATGCGCAAGAAGTTGCGTAAATTAGTAAATATCTTTATCATCGTTGTGCAAGGAGTCACATTCGAAGGCTCCCGCACTGCGGCGGCAACGACGCGACGCAATCCGATGCGAAAGCGAGGACATCATGAACACAACCGACGATCAGCGGAAGAACGGCGATCCGATCGTCTCCCCGTCCATGCCGACGACGGCATGGCTCGCCGACCCGCGCGTGTACGCGGTCCACCGGCTCGACGCCCATTCCGACCATGCGTGCTGGTCGCACGCCCCCTCCGGCGGCGAGGGCACGGATCTCACGCAGAGCCTTGACGGCGAATGGCGGGTCCGCGTCGAGACGGCGCCGGCGAACAGCTTCCCCGACGGGACGAGCGACGGGCCGGATTGGATCAGCGACGTGTCGCCGCTGTTCGCCGCGCCGGGCTTCGACGACTCGTCGTTCCCCCGCGTGCGGGTGCCCTCACATCTGGAGACCGCGGGACTGCTCGACCCGCAGTATGTGAACGTGCAGTACCCGTGGGACGGCCACGAGGACCCAAAGGCCCCGGCCATCCCCGAGCATGGCCATGTGGCGGTCTACCGACGCAAGTTCGCCGCGGAGGGCGCGGTCGCCCAGGCCATCCGCGAGGGCCGCACGGTGACGCTCACCTTCCAGGGCGCGGCCACCGCCATCTACGTGTGGCTCAACGGCGCGTTCGTCGGCTACGCCGAGGATTCCTTCACGCCCAGCGAGTTCGACGTGACGGACGTCGTCAGGAAGGACGGCAACGTGCTGGCGGTCGCCTGCTACGAGTATTCGAGCGCGAGCTGGCTGGAGGACCAGGACTTCTGGCGGCTGCACGGCCTGTTCCGCTCCGTCGAGCTCAACGCGAGACCAGCCGCCCACGTCTCCGACATCCACGCCGAAGCCGATTGGGAGCCTGCCACGTCAATCGGATCGCTCTCGCTGGACGTGCTGATCGACGGCGCCACGAACGCCGCGACGGCCGACCTCGCGCTGCGAGACAAGAACGGCACCATCGTCTGGCGCACCGCCACGGAAGCGGCCGGAACGCTGCACGCCGAAGCCGAGATCGACGACGCCGCCCCCTGGAGCGCCGAACGCCCGGACCTGTACGAACTGTCCGTCACCCTGCTCGACGCGGGTGGCAAGGTTCTGGAGACCGCGCGCACCCGCATCGGCTTCCGGCATGTGGCCATCGAGGACGGCGTCCTCAAGCTCAACGGCAAGCGCCTCGTGTTCCGCGGCGTGGACCGCCACGAGTTCGACTGCCGGCGCGGCCGTGCCGTCACCGAAGAGGACATGCTGTGGGACATCCGCTTCATGAAGCGCCACAACATCAACGCGGTGCGCACCTCGCACTACCCGAACCAGTCACGCTGGTACGAGCTGTGCGACGAATACGGCATCTATCTGATCGACGAGACCAACCTGGAGACCCACGGCAGCTGGAACAGCCCCGGCGACATCCCCGTGGGCACCTCCGTTCCCGGTGACGACGAGGCCTGGCTGGGCGCATGCATCGACCGACTGGACAGCATGATCATGCGTGACCGCAACCATCCCAGCGTACTCGTCTGGTCGCTGGGCAACGAATCCTACGCGGGCGAAGTCCTCAAGGCCATGAGCATGCACGCGCATCGGCTCGACCCGGGCCGTCCCGTCCACTACGAAGGCGTCAATTGGAACCACGCCTATGATGGGATCAGCGATTTCGAAAGCCGTATGTACGCCAAGCCGGACGAGATCCGCGACTGGCTCGAACACGGCGACGAGCGTGGCGCTGCGAACAAGCCGTTCGTCAGCTGCGAGTACATGCACGCCATGGGCAACTCGTGCGGCGGCCTGAGCGAGTTCATCGACCTCGAACAGTACGAGCGCTACTCCGGCGGGTTCATCTGGGACTACATCGACCAGGGGCTCGTCCAGCGCCTGCCCGACGGGAGCGAACGACTCAGCGTCGGCGGAGAATGGGGCGACCGGCCGACCGACTACGAATTCGTGGGCAACGGCATCGTGTTCGCCGACCGCACGCCCAGCCCCAAGGCGCAGGAGGTCAAGCAGCTGTATTCGCCGATCAAGCTCACCCCCGACGGGCACGGCGTGACCATCGAGAACCGCAACCTGTTCATCGGCACCGACAGCTACGTGTTCGCCGCACGGCTCCTCGAAGACGGGCGCGAGATCTGGCACGCCGACTACCGGTTCGACGTGGCCGCCGGAGACACCCAACGCCATGACATCGCCTTCCCGGACATCGACACGGACGGGAATACGCGCGAGGTCACCTACGAGGTCGATCTCCTGCTCGCCGAAGCCACCGCATGGGCGCCGGCCGGCTACGAGCTCGCGTTCGGCCAGCTTACCGGCACCCTCAACCCCGAACGGGACATCACCGAGACCGATTATGACGACACCGGCCGCGCGACGGTCACGCTCGGCCGGTGGAACGCGGGCATCCGCCGCGACGACGAGGAAATCCTCCTATCGCGCACCCAGGGAGGCATCGTCTCCTGGACGCGGGACGGACGGGAAATGGTCATCCGTCGCCCTGAACTCGTCACCTTCCGCTCCCTGACCGACAACGACCGCGGTAACCGTTCCGGATTCGACCGTGCAGCATGGTTCGCGGCCGGCCGCTACGCCATCGTGACCGATACGAGCATCACGCAATCCGACGACGGAGGACTCACGGCCGAATACCGGTACGAGCTCGCCGACCCGGGCCACACGCCCGTGACGGTCGCCTACCGCATCACGTCCGACATGCGCATGCGACTGACCGTCGAATACCCCGGCGGTGTCACCAACGCCGCCAGCCTGCCCGCGTTCGGTGTCGAATGGGAACTGCCCGGCGAATACACGCAGCTGCGCTACTACGGACCCGGCCCCGAGGAAACCTACCGCGACCGCAAGCAGGGCGGCAAGCTCGGCATCTGGGACACCACCTCAGAGGCGAGCATGGCGCCGTATCTCATGGTGCAGGAAACCGGAAGCCACGAGGACGTCCGCTGGCTCGAAGCCACCGACATCCAAGGCCACGGATTGCGCGTCAGCCAGCGCGGCGACCGTCACTTCACGGCCAGCCTGCTGCCATGGAACACCTACATGATCGAAGCCGCGCGCCGCCATGAGGACCTGCCCGCCCCGCGCCACAACTACCTGCGTCTGCTCGCGGCGCAGATGGGCGTCGGCGGAGACGACTCCTGGGGAGCCCCCGTCCACACGGCCTACCAGCTGCCCGCAGGCAGGCCGCTCACCCTCGACGTGAACCTCGAACTCATCTGACCAGCAACGGGCGGCGGCATGCACCACCATGCCGCCGCCCGTGCATATTCCCCAAAACACACCCACAGAAAAGAGACAATCAATCATGGCTGAAGTGATCATCGTCAAGAACGAGGAGGAGGCCGGCGAGATCTACGGCCGTTGCGTGGCGGACCTCATCAAGGCCAAGCCGGACGCGGTGCTGGGACTCGCGACCGGCTCCAGCCCGCTGGCCGCTTACCAGGCCCTCGCCAAGATCGTGCATGAGGAGCACATCGACGTCTCCAAGGTGCGCGGCTTCGCGCTGGACGAGTACCTGGGCTTGCCGCTGACCCACCCGGAGTCCTACCACTCCACCATCCACCGTACGGTCGTCGAGCCCCTGGGCCTTGACCCGACCAAGGTCCACGTGCCCGGCGACGTGCTGAACGGCGCGCCCCTTGAGGACGGCGACAAGATCGCCGCCGCCGGCCCCGCGTATGATGCGGCCATCGAGGCCGCGGGCGGCATTGACGTGCAGATCCTCGGCATCGGCACCGACGGCCACATCGGTTTCAACGAGCCCGGCTCCTCCCTCGCATCCGGCACGCGCGTCAAGACGCTCGCCGAGCAGACCCGCATCGACAACGCGCGCTTCTTCGACAACGACATCAACCAGGTGCCGACCCACTGCATCACGCAGGGCATCGGTACGGTCCTCAAGGCCCGCCACCTCGTGCTGCTCGCGTTCGGCGCGGGCAAGGCCGAGGCCATCGAGGAGACCGTCGAGGGCGGCGTGTCCGCGTTCTGCCCGGCGTCCGCGCTGCAGCTGCACCCGCACGCGACGATCATCATCGACGAGGAAGCAGCCAGCCGCCTGCGCCACAAGGACTACTACCGCTACGCCTACGCCCACAAGCCCGCCTGGCAGGGCATCTGACAGTAACCGAACCGAACTCGGGCTCCTTCTTTCTCCGCAAAGAGGGAGCCCGAACGCATACAGGAAGGAAATCATGGCACAGGACAGAAACGAGATCGTCGCGCACGTGACGGCGGCGTTGGAAGGCGAGGCCCGTCCGGTCGCGATCCGCGGGGCGCGCAAGGTGGACGCCCGCGGCGAGCAGTCGGGCTACTGGGTGGTCTCGGACGCGCGCGGCGTAATCGTGGCCACGGGCGCTGCGGCCGCGGACGGTACCGGCGAGGAGGCGTTCGAGCACGCCTGCCGCACGGTCGGCATCGACCCGGCCTCCCGCTCCGGCGAGGTGATCGACGCGGGCGGCCGCATCCTCACGCCCGGCTACGTGGACATCCACGCCCACGGTGCTTGGGAGAAGAGCTTCGACGACGGCTCCGACGGCATCGACGTGGCCCGCGCCGGTCATGCGGTGCACGGCACCACCCGCCAGGTGCTCTCGCTCATCACCAACCCGATGGACGTGATCTGCCGCAACATCCGCACCGTGCGTGAGAAGATGGCCACCCGCCCCGACATCCTCGGCTGCCATCTCGAAGGCCCGTTCCTCGCCCTGAAGCGCAAGGGTGCGCACGACCCGAACTGCCTCAAGGACCCGGTGCCCGAACTCGTGGACCGCATGCTCGACGCCTCGGGTGCCGACCCCGCGGCCGGCAAGCTCGGCTGCATTCGCCAGATCACCATCGCCCCCGAACTGGAGCACGGCATCGGTGCCATCAAGCAGTTCGCTTCCGCCGGTGTGGTGCCCGCGGTCGGCCACTGCGACGCCGACTATGCCACCGCCCAGGCCGGCTTCGACGCGGGCGCCGGCATCATGACCCACATGTTCAACGCGATGAACGGCCTGCACCACCGCGAACCCGGCCCCATCCCGGCCGCCGTGGAGGACCCGCGCGTCACCATCGAGCTCATCAACGACGGCTTCCACGTCCAGAACCCGATGGTCAAGCTCGGCTTCGGACTGGCGCCCCACCGCATCGCGTTCGTCACCGACGCCATGGCCGCCACCGACTGCCCCGACGGCGCGTACAAGCTCGGCGAACTCGACGTGAACGTCATCGACGGCCACGCCCGCCTCGTGTCCAACGGCGCCATCGCCGGCTCCACGCTCACCCTGGAGGTCGCGGTCCAGCGCGCGGTCAACGAACTCGGCTTCAGCCCCGTCGCCGCAGTCGAGGCCGCCACCCTCACCCCGGCCCGCGCCTTCGGATTCGACAAGGCCAACCCCGTCACCGGAGCCCCGCTCGGCCTCATCGCCCCCGGATACGCCGCCGACCTCAACCTCCTCGACCCCACCGACTGGACCGCCCAACACGTCTGGTGCGCCGGCCGCCAGGTGAAGTAAATTCCTTCCAGCAAAATCAACGCCGGTGCCGCCCGTCTTCGAGACGATGTCTTACGCCTGAGGAACGAAGCTTGCGCGCGGCACCAGCTCGGTCGTCAGCAGGATGTGACGTCGCACCCGCCGTTCATGCTTCAACCCGTCGATCAGGGTGGAGAACGCCATGCGGGCCAACTCCCTTTGATCGATCGCATACGAGCTCAGCGACGGCGACGTGTACCGGGCGATTGACTGGTTGTTCACACTCACCACGGCCAACTCGTCGGGAACCGCCACGCGCAGTGCGTTCAACGCCTGCAACGCCCCCACCGCGAGCACGTCGGCGGCCACGATAAGACCATCGGGCATGCTGCCGGCCTCACGATGATCGGCCACCAGTTGCTCCGCGAGACGATAACCGTTCTCCACGGTGAACGTGCCGGACGAATACACCAATCCGTCCGTTTCCAATCCCAAGTGCGCAGCCCACTGGCGGAACGACAGTTCGCGGATATCCTCGGGATAGTCATGCGTGCCCATGATGCTGCCCACGCCACCGAGAAACGCGATGCGTCTGCGGCCCGCCGCGATCATCGCGTCCAAGGCATCCAGCATCGTCTGCGACAGATCGGGCCGTACGGAGTCGAACAGGTGCGGTGCCGGATTCGTGTCGATGCACACGCCATGTGGGAGTGCCGCATGCAGGGCGCGCAGGTCTGTTTCGGGAAACACCGTGGCGCCCACGGTGATGAACCCATCGAACTCCGCTGCGCGTTCCGTCAGCTCGTGTATGGACCGGATGAACGTGGGCTGGTCCAATTCCATCGACTCCGCACACTCCGCAAGGACCTTCCGCAGATCGGAGAAGTATGCGTCCTGCAGCTCCTCCCCGGACGGAGGGGCGTCCAGCACAGCGATCGCGGGACGGAACACGTTGCGGTATCCCAGCTCCTCGCATACGCGCAGCACGCGCCGTCGCGTCTCCTCCTTGATGGAGAACGATGGGTCGTTCAGCAAGCGCGACACCGTGCTCTGTGACACCCCAGCCCGTTCCGCAACCTCCTTGAGCGTGGCCATGACATCCTCCCCGCAAACTTTAGTAAAGGGTTTTACTACAGCATAACCCGGGATTTGCAAGATGGCGGATTCCCCCACTCAGGAAGTGACCCACAACTGATAAACTTCAAGCGTCCCGACAAAGGGGCAATGCATAGAGGGCGGGCTTGTCATTGGAAAACATGCTCGCCCTTTAATCAAGACGTATGGCAGTCTGAACCGGAACCTTTTCCTCATGCTCACTGTCTGTTTTTGAAGAAGGCGAAGAGTTGGTTGTCGTGTATGGCGGTGATGGCGATGACGGCTCCGATTTGCGCGGTGATGAGGGCTGTGGTGAGTGCGGGGAGTTGGATGGCTGTCAGGGTGATCGCGTTGGCGTGTCCGCTGGTCCAGCGGGCCGTGGTGTAGGTGATGGCGGTGGCAGCGAGGATTGCCGGTAGCGTCCATGCGAGGGTTTCGAGTGCGGTGGTGGCGAGGATGCCTTGGCGGGGTATTCCCATGTGCAGATCGTCTGCTATTTCGATGCGTCGTGCGCGTGTGGCCATGATGGCGATGGCGAACGCGGCGATGGGGGTGATGGCGAGCATGAGGCGGGTGGTCCTCTGCCGGTAGCGGGTGTCGAGGTCGGGGTTGGTGCCGAGCATGGTGTTGGCTTGTTTGGTCTGGGTGGCGGGCGCGGCTCCGGGTATGGCGGTCGCGGTGGTGTTGAGCAGGTCTTCGGCGTCGGGGTTGGCGGGGTTGATGGTGGCCCAGCATTCGTCCCATTGCTGGCCGGCGTTGATGGGTGTGGGGGTGATGATCGCGTAGGCGAGTCGTTGGTCGCGGCTGTCGTCGGTCCAGGGAAAGACCGCGCTGATGTGCATGGTGCCCTGGGTTGTGGGCAGGTCGTCTCCTTCGCGCGCGTGGAGGGTGGCGGCGAGTTGGTTGGAGATCCATACGCCGGGTTGGGTTTGTTCCCTCGTGCCGATGCCGAGCACGTCCGCGAGTCCCGGTGTTGCCTGCCATGCGTCCAGTGGGGCCGCGGGCATGGCGGTCAGGGTGATTTCCCCGTTGCTTTTGAGCGCGCCGGCCGCTTGGATGGGGTTCGTGGTGGTGTCGCCTGTGGTGCCGGTGGTTTGGGTGAGGTTTGCGCAGGTGGTGGGGTCGATTTGTTTGCTGCCGGAGATGATGTGGATGGCGGCGGCGCTGGTGGCCCATTGCCGTGATTCGTGTTGGAGGGAGGTGATGGCGGTCAGGTCGAATATGGCGGTTCCTGCTGCGATGAGGGTGAGGATGCCGGCGCAGGCGAGGGCGCGTGTGGTGCCGGTGGCGATGTTGCGCCATGCTTCGGACAGGATGGCGGTTGGTTTCATCGTGTGTCGTCCTTGATGTCGGTGTCGGGGTTCGGGTTGTGCCATGCGAGGTCGATGACGCGGGTGCATGCGGCCCGGGTGTTGGGGTCGTGGGTGGCGATGACGACGATCGCGTCGTCTTGGGCGAGTCCGGTGAGGGTGGAGTCGATGTCGTTGGCGGTGCGCTGGTCGAGTTGGGCGGTGGGTTCGTCCACGAGGAGGAGGTCGGGTTTGCTGGCGATGGCGCGGGCGAGCATGAGACGCTGCGCTTCGCCTCCGGATAGTTCCCGGAACTCGCGTGCGGCGACTTTGGTCAGGTGGAACGTGCTCATGATGGCGATGGCCTCGTCCTCGGCCTGCGTGCGGTCGATGCCCTGGCCGAGGAGCGGTTGGACGACGTGGTCGATGGCGGTGCGTCGCGGTATGCCGTGTGGGTTCTGGAACACCCAGCGCACGCGGTTGACCCGGCTACGTCGGATGATGCCTTCGGCGGGCGGCTCGAAGCCGGCGATGATGGACAGGAGGGTGGATTTGCCGGAGCCGGACGGCCCGCACAGGCCGACGGCCTCGCCGGTCGTGAGGGTGAAGTCGAGGTCTCGGAACAGCCAGGGGCCGTTCGCGAACCGGTGGCTCACGTGTTCGCCCGTGACCGACGGGGTGCCGTAGACCGCGGGCTGCGCGGCGTCGTCCGATCGTGCCGGCACGGGGTCCGCGACCGTTTCGAGGGGCAGGATGCTGGTGCTCATGCGCGTCCTCCTTGCGTCAATGCTGCACCGTGGCGGGGCATTGGACGTCGTCGAGTTTGTGGCCGAGGGCGACTTTGCCGATTGTCGCGTCGGCTTGTTCGGGTTGGATGAGCGTGGCGCCGAGGGCGGAGCCGATCACGGTGACGGGGATGGCCTGTTTGCCGTCGGGCGAGACGCAGGCGCGGGTGCCGTTCTGGCCGGTGATGGCGGAGGGCGGGACCTTGATCGCGTCGATGGGCTGTTCGAGTGCGAGGGTGGCGGTTGGTTTCTTGCCGCCCTGGTCGGCGAGGGTGGCTTTGTAGCCGTCGCTGGCCTGGATCTGGTCGAGGAATTTCTGGTCGCTGATCCTGCCGTCGGTCTTATCGAGGCTGGTCTTGACGCCGAAGAGCGTGAACGTGCGTTTTCCGTCCCTCAGGTTCGCCGGCGTGGGGAAGGTGATGGCGGTCAGCTGGCCTCCGGTCTTCATGATTTCGGTGCCGTCCGTCAGGCTGGCGTTCAGGCCGGCCGTGCATTGGGTGGGCGTGGCGGCGGCTTGGGGCAGCCATGCCACGTCGGCGGGTCCGATCCTGCCGTCGGGGTTGTGGTCGCCGGCCTGCGAGAGCAGCTGGTTGACGCCGTCCTTGGTGCGCCACCCGTAGGTGCCGTTGCCTTCGGCGTTGTAGCCGAGACGGGCGAGTTCCTGTTGCAGGGCGAGCACGTCGGGTCCGGTGTCTCCGGTGCCGATCTCGCGGTAGAGGGGCGTGTCGGTGTGCAGGGCGATGACGGGTTTGCCGTCCACGGACAGCAGTCGTTTGCCGGATTCGACCGTTTGGCCGGGCGTGCACAGGGTTTCGCTGACGGTGCCGGCGGCGCGCGAGGTGATCGATTGTTCCGCGCTGGTCTCGAACGAGGCCTCGACGGTCTGTTCGTCGTCGAACTGCTGGCGGCTGGCCGTGACGGTGTCTGGGCTCGTGGCCGCGGATAGCCCGTCGGGCGTGGGCGTGGGGATGACGAGCGCGGTGGCGAGCACGCCCACGGACAGCATGCCCAGCCCGGTCAGGATCAGCGGGGTCAGGATTCGTGTTTTCATGTGGTCGTTTCCTTTCGTCGGGTGCTTGTTCGTCAGCCGACGTTGACGGCGAGGCCGGCTCCGGTGAAGCATGATTGAGCGGCGTCCGACGAGGCGTCGAACGGCAGGCTCTTGGACGTGCCGTCCCCGTTCAACGCGTTTTCGAGTTTGCGTCCGGTGTAGGCGTCATCGACGAGGCTGCTTTTCTTCAGGCATTCCACGGCGGTCTCGTACGGGTCGGCCAGGAGGCCCGGGTTGCCCTGCTGGAGCTGGTAGAGGGATTCGATGATCTTGCTGGTGCCCTCGGAGCAGGTGTTGGATGCCTCCATGTACTTGTTCACTTCGGCGTCGGTCGATGGCACCGGCGTCACGCCGGTGGTTTGGTAGAGTCCGTTGGACAGTTTGCGGGTCTGTTCCTGCCATCCGTTCTCGGCCATGCACGCGGCCTGCTTGTCGTGCGCGGTCTCGTAGTCCTCGGCGCTGATTTTGCCGGTCTTCTTGGCCCGTTGGAGCACGTCGCGCTCGAACTGGCTGAGCGTGTCTTTGGCGAGGTACTGGTCGAACAAGGCGCTCATGCTCGGCGCGATCCTGGTGCCGGACGTCTGCGCGTCGTCGGCCGTGTCCCGGCTCCAGGGCGTCGAGCACGCCGACAGCGAGACGAGCAGTCCCATGCAGGACAGCAGCGCGGCGGCCCTGCGCAGCGTTCCGCGACGGAAGATGGATGATGTGCTGGCGGTCATGAAAGTTTCCTTTCCTTCGAGTAGTGCCGGTCTGTCTACTTGGTGTTGAAGTCGGGATCGTGGTAGTCGGGCACCTTGGCCTGGCATTCCTTGATGGCCTTGTCCCGGTCCACGTCCGTGGACTCCGAGGACACCGAGCCGGAGCCGTCGCCGGTCCATTGGAACACGACCCAGTTGCCGTCCATGATCTGCGCCGGCACGCCGGCCGCCGTGAGGCAGTCGCGGTATTGTTCGGCGGCCTGTTTCGAGGCCGGGTTCGAGCCCTGCGGCGCGTCGCCGCCCTGACTGTCGGTCTTCGGTGCCGCGTCCTGCGACGTCGTCGCGGAGGGCTCGTCGGATGATTGCGTCGGCTGCTGTTGGCCGCATGCCGACAGCGGCACGGTCATCGCGGCGGCCAGCGCCGCGGCCGCCGCCAGTCTGAGTACGGATGTGGTTCGCATGTGTTCCTCCCTTGCATGGGTTCGCCGCTGCCGGGGCGATGCTTTGACCCGGCGGTTGCCGGACGATGCCCATTACAGCCGGCTCTCCGTGTGCGATGGGTGCGTGTCGCGCTCACCTAACGCACACCCACGCCGGGCACAATGGAGAACGCGAAGGCAATCGCATGAAGGCCATGAATCGGAATCGGAGGCAACGGAATATGGCGAGAATCCTGATCGTCGAGGACGACGCCGACCTGTCGGCCGTGCTGGACGACTGTCTCAGGCACGAGGGATACGCGACCGGCCTGGCCGGCACCGGCGTCGAGGCGCTGGACCGGCTCTCACGGGGAGAATACGACGTGATGCTCCTCGACCGCGACCTGCCCGTGCTCTCCGGAGACGAGGTCATGCGCACCGTGGACAGGCTGCGCATCCCCGTGCGCACGCTCATGCTCACCGCGGCCGGCAGCATCGAGGACCGTGTGCACGGCCTCGACCTCGGAGCCGACGACTACCTGCCCAAACCGTTCGCCTATCCCGAACTCCTCGCCCGCATCCGCGCGCTCCTGCGCCGAGGCGACGCCGACGACGCGCCCACCGTAATCTCACGGGGACGTCTAAGCGTAGACACCGTCAGACGGCTCGCATACGCGGACGGACAACCCCTCGATCTCGCACCCCGCGAATACTCGCTCCTGGAGGAACTGCTGCGCGCCGACGGCGGATGGACCAACACCCGCGCCCTCCTTGAATCCCTGTGGCCGTCCGAAGCGCACGACCAGACCGACCTCGTCAAGACCGCCGTATACTCGCTGCGGCGCAAACTGCCCGACCCCGCGCTCATCGCCTCGTCGCGCGGAGAGGGATACCGCATACCATGACCGATACCGACACGACACCACGGACCGCCACGCACACCCCACGCCAGCGTAAGCCCGTCAGCTTCCGCATCCGTCTCGCCGTCACCGTGGGACTGCTCCTGCTCGGCATGCTCCTCGCCGTGATCCTCGTACAGAACATCTCGCTCGACTGGGCGTTCCAGCATCAGGTGGACACCATCTCCACAGGCAGCAACCAGAACACCATCACGACGGAACCTGCCACGCCCCAGGACGGGGTTCCCGGCACGGCCGACTCATGCAATGCGGATCCCTGCGACGTGACCGGTGCCTTTCCCTCTCCGACCGCTGGGCAGACCGGCACGGAGGGCGTGGTGCTCACCATCAGGGACGGCGTCGTGCAATGGATGCGCTACGGATCGCTCGCCGTGTTCGCCGTGTCGGCGCTTCTGGCGGTGCTCCTCGTCTGGAGCCTGTCGGGCAAACTCACCGCGCACCTTGACTCCATCAGCCGCCAGGCCGGCCGGCTCGATCCCGACCGCCCCGCCGGACGCATCCGCCTCGACCATCCGGATGCCGAGACCGCCGGCCTCGCCGACGCGCTCAACACAATGCTCGACCGCATCGAGCAATCCAACGAACTACAACGATCGTTCATCCGCAACGCCAGCCACGAGCTGAAAACACCGATCACGACCATCGGAACCAGCCTCGAAGCTCTCATGGCCCAGGACCGGTTCCCCGAGGACGTCAAACCAGCCATCCGCCACGCTATCGAAGCGAACCGCAAAAGCGGCGAGCTCATCAACAGCCTGCTTGAACTCTCCCGCATCCAGGCCGCGCCTGACACCAGCACGGAAGCCGTGGACCCCGCCCGCATCGTACGCGGCGTGCTCGAAACCCACCGCGAGCAGGCACAGGCACGCCACCTGTGCATCGACGCTGCCGGACTCGCCGCCTATAATGGCCCCGCCGTTGAGACGAACCCGCGCTACCTCTCGCTCGCCGTGGACAACCTCGTGCGCAACGCCATCATCCACAACATCGACCACGGCGCCATCACCTGCACCATCCACAACGACGGACAGCACGTCACCATCGGCATCAACAACACCACAAAACGCCCTGACCGCCCCGAGGACACGGCCGACCTCATCCAACCATTCCACCGCGGCGACGCCACACGCATGGCCAGCCGACCCGGCCACGGCCTCGGATTGTCCATCACCAAAGCCTGTGCAGACGCCATCGGCGCCAGACTCAACATCAGCCGCCCCACACCCGATACGTTCCGGGCGGAAATCACGTTGAACCAACGTATCAGTATGTCCACCATTGGATGATTTATCCACGGTAAGATATCCTTATCTATACTGACTAACCAGTCAATGAATGTGAGGATATTCGATGAGGCTTCTGCTGTTTTCGTGGGTTAGGTTGCTGGTGTTGGTAGTTGGATGTTGAGTCCGCCGCATCTGAGCATGACGAGGCTGATGAGGTTGGTGACGTGGTGGAAGCCGTAGGCCATGCGGATG
>NZ_JAHBBJ010000027.1 GCF_019331675.1 Bifidobacterium miconisargentati | reverse complement strand
TCATCAGGCGCTTGCTGGTTGCTTGTTTATCTTGGTCGAAAACATCCTACCCAGGAAGCGCTCTTCTCTTACTCCCTCAACGGCTCAACGACGAACCCACACCCACGAAAACAACACAAGCGCCTGTATTGTTCTCTACTCCGTACACTGCTTCGTGGAGTAAAGATGCAAGCAAGACCGATGAGAATGGTGTTGCTGTTCCTGATGAATCGAAGCCGTTATCTGGTTCTCAGTGGCAGATCGTTTCTACCGGAACCGCAACAGTTGAGGGTACTGATGAGGCGGCAGTATATCAAGTCGAGGCTCAAGCCAAGAAGAATGCGGGAGGTCCTTTTGAAGAGGATTTCTATCCAACGATTTGTGCGGTGAAGAATGATGAAAACGGCACTTCTCAGTATGAGGGCTATAGCGATGGTAAGTGCTGGAAAGAGGTCGTGGAAATCAGTGCTGAGAAGGGCGTGACCACTGCAACTGTAACTCGCAGTGCAATTGTTATTGACAATATTGCTAATGATAAAGAAGTAAGTAATACCTATTCGTATTCCGGATTCGACAACAATCCAGACGGTGGCGGGTTTGATATCAACAATCTCGGTAATGGTACGTATACGATGACCGAATATCGGGCTCCTACGGGCTACGAACCGGAAGTTGATTCTGACGGTAACGTCAAGGAATACACTTTTACTGTCGATAACGCACAGGCGAGATGGGACAACGGTACTGATGATGATGGGAACGCCGTTACTACTGTCGATAAGCATATCGGCAATTCTCCGTTGAAGGGTGTTTCATGGGGCAAAGTGGATGCTGACACTAATCAGCCGCTGTCGGATTCCGAATGGACTGTGACAGAGTATAAGGAAGATGGCACAACACTCGACGAAAAATCTTCGCGGGAAGTCCGTGACTGTGTGGTTGTCACAGATAAAGACGTTAATTGCGCTTCCATTCCAAACGGGAATAGCTATTATGTCGATCGTGATTCGTCGGTAGGAAAATTTAATATCAATGGTTTGAAGCCGGGTAAATACCAGCTCAAAGAATCCGTTGCTCCAGATGGATATTGGGATCCCGAAGCTGAGAATGTGTATATTTTCACTATTCCGGAAAAACTCGAATCCGATACGGATGGATCTGTAGTTCTGTATAAGGCCGATGGGACAACACCTGTGTCTCAAAATAATGGCGCAGCCAACGTCATCAATACACTGCCGCAAATATCGTGGAAGAAGGTTGATGCCGAAAGCGGCCTTGTCCTTGATTCGGAAGAGACCGAGTGGTCTCTTGTTGGGCCAGTAGCGGTCGATAGCAACGGCAAGCTTGTCAATACTGATGTCAAGACCGTAAAGGCGTCAATCACTGACTGCCATACGGAATCGGGTGCGACAGAACCCTGCTCTGGCCAAAGTACAGGACTCCAAACGAGTGGCGAAGGCGATGATTTGAAGCATTGGTATAACGATCTCGCTGACGGCATGGGATATCTCAAAGTTTCTGGCCTGCAACGTCCGACCGCAGATCAGGACCAGAAAGGAATTCGCTACCGTTATACGCTCAAGGAAACAAAGGCTCCCTCCGGTTATGTGAAGTCCGATAAAGAATACGTATTCACTATCGGAGCGACACAATCCACTTCTCTATTGGATTTGAATGAGTCCTGCATCAAGGATGTTGGGGGTGTCAATTGCATTCCTAATTCCAAGCCTGTGGGCGACTTGCCATTGACCGGTGGTGATGCCCGTAGCTGGATACTTGCTGGCAGTGCTTTTGCTGCGGCCGCTGGGTTGGCAACGGCCCTTACGAATGAATATCGCAGGCGGAAGGGGCTGAACATGTAGTTCCCTGCCGGAAGATGATTCTTTCATGGATTACATGTGTGGAAGAAAGAGTCTTCTGAAATTACGAGCGGTTATTAATCGCGGATTCAAGATGCTTGTTTCTGCTTAATTGGCATAAAAGAGTATTTAGAATAATAAGGAAGAGGTTCTTGTGAATTTGAAAAAAATAATGGCTGGTTTCTCTGCGGCCGCTATGCTGCTCAGTGGCATGGTGTTTGCTGCAGGTACAGCTAATGCCTCCGATACGGAATTCACTCCTACTGAATTAAGTGAAAAGCAGACTATTACTGTCAAGGGCGATGCAGATTCGATTAGCAAGCATACGTTCAAGGCTGTTCCTCTTGCTGCATATACCGCTGCCGGTAAGGATGACAAGAGCAATATTTCAGGTGTCTATTTGGAGACCAAGGGTGCCAACAGCAATCTTGCTGCGGATAAGGCATTGTATGTCGCGATTATTGATTCGCTGAATTCTGTTGATGAGGATTCTGATACTCCCGGTATTCAGAATGGTTATACGTCAAGTGAATATGTGGGGAATCCGATTGGTTATGTGGCTGCGCACTATCTTGGATACCTAGTTCGCGACAATCGCGGCAACTTGGATATCACTTCGTCCGAGGAACCTTATGAAGGTCTGCTCCGTGATTTTGTGACGGCATTGGCAAAGACCGACGCTTTTCGTAATGCTATTGCTGCCGCGACGGTAACTGGTGGTGATAATGCAACCGAAGCGGTACTTGGCTCCGGTGAACCGGCTGATACCAATCCGGGTCTGGTGCCAGGCCTTTATGCGGTCACTGATATTACCGAAAACCTCTCCGATGGTTCTACTGCATCGATTCCTATGATTGTCGGAACGCAAATTGCGGGTAAGCAATTTGACGGGGCAAGCGGTGAGAAGCCTCTTGGCGTGGTGAATGTCAAGCCTAACAAGCCGACGATTGCAAAGAAGATCAAGAACGATCAAGGCGAATGGGGCGATTACGCCGATTGCAATATTGGCGATACGGTCAATTATCGAATTACCGGAAAGGTTCCGAATACTACCGGTTATGACAAGTACACGTATAAAATTACCGATACCTTGTCGAAGGGTTTGACTCTTCTTGATAAGAACAGCAGCAGTGACAGTGCACATACAGGTATCGTGGTCACTGCTACTCGCAATGGTGCTGATACGCCTGAGGCGTTGACAGAAGGAACTGATTATGCTGTCACAGTCACTGCCAATGATGATGGAACAACAACTTTCACCATTGATTTGACAGGTAGCGGATCTGCGCGTATTAAATCACTTGCCTACGGCACGGATATTGTTGTTACCTATTCTGCGATTCTGAACCAGAATGCCGTGATTGGGGTTTCTGGTAATCCCAATGATGTCAAGCTTGAATACTCGAATAACCCCGGCTCTGAGGGAACAGGTGAAAATACTCCGGAGTCGCCGAAAGTATATACATATCAGTTCGATTTCACAAAGACTAATGTTAAAGAAACTGAAAAACTGAACGGTGCTGAGTTCAAGATTTTCAAAAAGGGAAGTGACACGCCAATTAAATTCGTCAAAGACAACTCAGGCAATCCCAATACTGCCGGCCAATATTTTGTAGCAAAAGACCAGAATGTTACGGTTGACAATAAGGCAGTTTTTGATACGGTGACATCGCAAAGCGTGCTCGGGGAAAATGGTCGGATTTGGCTTGGTGGTCTTGATGCCGGTACCTATGTAGTGAAGGAGACCAAAGCTCCAGCTGGCTATCAGGACAGCATTTTGGCTCACTTCGAAGTCACTATCATTGCTCCGATTGACGAGCAGGGCAATGAGCTGACAGGCCAGGAGCCGAATGGTCTGTATAAGCCTGTGTTCTCTAAGGATGCAACATGGGATCTTATTGATACTGATAGGCACATTGTGAAGAATGCAAAGACCATCGGAGAACTTCCTAAGACTGGCGGTGCTGGTATAGCGTTATTTGTCGTAGTCGCCGCGCTGCTCGCCGGCGCGGGTGTGACGGTGTTCCTGAAGTCCCGCAAGACCAAGGCCATGCTGAACGCCTGATCGGCAATCTATGGATATAGATAATCCGGCATAGCGCAAGGTGGGTGCATACCAACACGGTATGCGCCCACCTTTGTCTTACGGGCGTTTTTAGTGCGGCTGTCGTGCAGGTTGCTTGTCAGGCAGCCCTCCGCCGCAAATACTCCCGTAGGAACGGCACGGCAAAATCGACCTCTCCACGTTCGGTCTCGCGAATCACATAGGCCGAGCGGTCTTTTGCAATACGCAGCGTCATGATCGGTGCGTTTCATTCTGCTTTACAGACAGAACGACATGTAGAGCGGCAGGAATCGCCTATTCCCTTCGTTGCGCATCGGTCGTGGATGCAGCACGTACTCTTCCCCTGTACGACCGGGAAAACGTTTGGCAAATTTATCGAGCGATACGGTGGTGTATCGTTTGCCGGCCTTGACCTCGATGGGGCTCACACGTGGCTTCATGGCTGCGTCGGGATATGGCCGGATGATAAGGAAGTCGATTTCCATGCGTTCATCGCGATTGTTCGATGATTTGGCGTAGAAATATAGATCATGGCCATTGGCCGCCAGTTGCTGGGCGACCGCGTTCTCTGCAAGCATACCCTCGTTCACGCCGTCGGCGCCGAGCAGCACTTGACGGTACACTTCCGGCATGGCGGTGCCGTTTGCGGAGAATGACATGGTGGAAAGCAGACCGGTGTCTGCCATGTAGCACTTCAGGGTAGCGTTATCGGCGCTCAGTGCGAGTCCAAGCGATGGATCTTCTGCCAGGACGCACAGATTGACCGTGGCGGCTTCCCTCATCCAAGTGAATGCGGTCATGAAGTCCCTGGATCGTGAGCCGCGTTCCACTTGTGTGTAGACCAGGCGCTTTTCGTGTTTCGATAGCTGTCCGGGAATGGCGTCGAAGATGGCGCGGATTCTCTTTGAGGCCAGACCACCATATTTCTCGATGTCTTCCCTGTAGATCTTGAGCACCATTCGCTTGGCCCGGTCGGCTGCGACCATATCGCGTGAAGGAACATAAGCGACGACGGATTGTGGCATTCCTCCGACGATCATGTATTCTCGCCACAGACGTTCAGCCTTGCGGTGCAGGGAATTCGGCAGCGCGGACTTGGTGTCAAATGAGTGACGGATCATCTGTGCGAGAGCGTCCTCGCCCATGGCCCACAGGAATTCCTCAAAATCCAACGGCGTCATGCTCATGGACTCTTCTTCTGAAGGGATGAGGATGTTCTTGACGTTTGCGTTGATTGAGATCAGGGAGCCTGTTTCGATGTAATCGAAGCGCCCGTCGGCGACAAGATGCTTGATGAATTCCCGCGCGGGCGGGAAAAGTTGTACTTCATCGAAGATGATCACGGATTCATGCGGTATGAGCGTGACGCCGAATGTTGCGCTGAGATACAGGAAAAAGCCGTCGAGATCGTTCCTCATGTCCAGCAGCATTTGCTTGAACTCGTCGGTTACTCTCGTGAAATCGACGAGCACATACGACTGATATTCTTTGCGGGCGAATTCTTCGACGATTGTGGATTTTCCCACCCGTCGGGCACCCTCAATGAGCATGGCGGTCTTTCCGTTGCTGATGCGTTTCCATTCGAGGAGTTTGTCGTATGCCTTTCGCCGGAACATTGTGCCTCCTTGTGATGCACGTTTCTGAGGTTTAACTTCAGTATAGAACTGCACGTTTCTAAGGTTTCATGTATACCGGAATTTGCACATTTCTAAGCTATATCTGTGGCTCGGGGTCGTATGCCCCAATATTCATCTTCTGTCCATTTTGCGGTCCTGCGATTCCCTATATCCGCTCCGATAATGGAATGCAACAATCGAGGGAAGAGGGGAATCACATGACGCAACCGTCCGAAAACCTGGCATTGGACTCTGCGCGGAAACCAACGCATCCGCTGGAATCGCCGATCTGGCTCACCGGTACGAACGACGTGGCGCGCGAATCGTTCGCGGCGGGCAATCGCAACGCCTTGGGCAATGTGGCCGGCATCGTAATCGGTGCTGCTGCCGCGGTCGGGTGCGTCATTGCGGGCGCGGGCAGAATCGTCGCCGAAGTGGGCTCCATGTGGGTCATGAACCATGGCGACGACGCACATTTCAACCTTTTCGCCGCGAACTGGCGGCGGGGCGGGGCCGTTGCTCAGGCGGACCGTCGGCGGGCACTACTTCGTGGACGCCGACCTTGCCGGAACCGTGCGCAGACATTAGTCATTTTCGGCTTCATTGGGCGTTCGCCGGGTCTGTGCGGAACGTTCTGTGAGCCTGCAATAGACGGCTGCCGGGGTCGGCACAGGACGGGCGCCGACCTGCATCGGCGTCAGATGCGTACCGGTGCTCGCCGGACCTGCCCCATGCCAAGCGCGCCTTTTATGCAGTAGACAATGGTGCACAACAGTACGCAATGGTGTACATCGGTGTACATTCGTGTAATTTGGTACGCATTCGTGTACAATAGTGCGCATTGCTTGTGCGTCATATCGAGCAGAGGCGATGTTCTCATAGGGGAGGAGCGTTGATGAGAGTCAATCCATTCAAGCCGACGGCCGGAAAGATGCCGCCGATTCTCATCGGCCGTCAAGCCATCATCGACGACTTTTCCGAAGCACTGACGAATGGCGTCGGCGCTCCTGGGCGCATCATGCTCGTTACCGGTCAACGAGGTTTCGGCAAAACTGTCATGCTGACCGAATTCCGGCGCATCGCCAAAGCCCAGCAGTGGGAAGTGATTGGCGAAACCGCTTCCGCGGGACTGGTATCGCGCCTGATAACGACGCTTGCTCCTAGTGGCATGCGTCTGAACCAAGCCGATTTCAACCCATCAATCAGCATCCCCGGCATCGCCTCCGCCAGTCTTGGACAGGCCCATTTTTCCGCGGAATCCAACCCGTTAACCTTGCGCAACGCTTTGAACAAACGCCTGGAATCAAAGAAAATCAAAGACGGCAAGGGCATTCTCATCACCATCGACGAGACTCAGGCGGCTTCCCGCGAGGACCTGGTAGCCATCGCCACCGCCGTGCAGCACGTCATTACGGACGCGGATGAGAGTGACGTTCCCGACGCGAAGAAAAAAGGCGTCGCCATCGTCTTCGCGGGACTGCCCTACATGGTCAATGATTTGTTGGACAACGAAGTGACCACGTTCCTCCGCCGGGCATTGCGGCGCGAGTTGGATAATGTGCCGCTGCCGGATGTCAAGAACGCTTTTCTGGAAACGGTGGCGGATTCCGGCAAGACCATCAGCGAGACTGATGCGCTTGAGGCTGCCCGGCAGTCCGAGGGATACCCGTATATGGTGCAGCTGGTGGGGTATTACATGTGGCAGTCCGCCCAGCGTCGCGGATCCGATGTTATTACATCTGACGATGTCGCAGCCGGTTTTTCCGATGCTCTGCTCGCCTTCGATGACGCCGTATGCGCGCCCGCCTTGGATGGCACCACCAGCGCAGAGCGTTTGTTCCTGAAAGCGATGGCCGCGGATTCGCCGAATCCCACACAGGTTGGTGACATCGCTGAAAGGGCTCGCCGCAGTCGGAGTTGGGTGAGCAAGTATCGTGCGATTCTGATCAAGGACAAGCTCATTCGCGCAACTGGGCATGGACAGGTGGAATTCGCCGTGCCGCATTTGGGGCAGTATCTGCGGTCGTTGTAAGCAATGGGCGTCGGCGAGGCTTCTGTGCTTGGCGTGCGGCGGAATCATGACTGTCGATAATCACGGAAACCGGAGCTTGCGGTCGGCAGATAACCATCGTGCGGATTGTTCCGAGGCTGGTATGCGTTACGATTTTGCGTAGGCCGTCCCAGCGGACTTTCAGGAAGGCAGGAGGGAACTTGCTGGATCCCGCATCGTTATGTGAAGGTTCGCGCGGTTATATATGAGTGTCGGCAAACGAAAGCAAGCCGATGGGATTTCCGCAGAATCTCATAATTGAACGAACCTTTCTTCTTCCTCTTCTCTTCCCTCTCTCCGGGCCCGGTCTCATCAGCCGGGCCTTTTCCTTTGCTCCGGGAGTGCATCCGGCGTAATGCAAAGTAATCCACAACACGCCGATGATCGGGAAGCTGCATCCACATAGGCCGGTTCGGCTGGACGCTCGCATACACAGACGGTTAGCGTCAGGCGCATGAAGACGCATCGCATCATCACGGACAAACTTGCGCAGGCACGGCAACGAGGCAGTTGCGTGTTTGCGGCCAGCATCGCAGAGGGCAAGGCGTTGAGGCGTCGGGTGCACGCCGGCGAGTTGGTCAGCCCATATCGAGGGGTATTCGTTGAGGCGGATTATTGGAGTTCGCTGAACGACGCTGAGCGGACTAAGCATCTCGCACGTTGTTTGGCGGCGCGATATCCGTCATGGGTGTTTGCCGGGCCCACGGCGGTTGCCTTGTATGGATTTGAGCATCAGTGGTCGATTCATCGTACGGGGTTATATCTTGCGTCTACGGGCACGTCCCGTCCCGGTGCGAATGGTATACGTCACATATTCATGCCTGAGATACCGCTTGTTCGAGTGCAGGGTGTGCAAGTGACGTCAGTAGATCGGACGTTGGTGGATTGTGCCTTGATTCTCCCGTTTACCGGTGCGTTGCCCATCTTTGACTCGGCCTTTAGGAGAGGTGTCTGTGCTGCGGGCGGGCTTCGTGCCCTGTGTGCGGGGCTTCATCGCGATACCTCAGCGGTAAATCGGTTGCTGGAGTATGTGGATCCGCTCAGCGAGAATGGCGGTGAGTCATTGGCGCGGGCGGTGATGATAGAGGAGGGCTTTCCGGTGCCGCAGCTGCAACGGGTGCTTGAGACGCCCGGGAATCCCGGTGAATGGTATCGGGTCGATTTTATGTGGTCGTTTCCGGGCAGGTATACGGTTATTGCGGAATATGACGGTGTGGTCAAATACACGGATCCTGCGATGACGGGCCGCCGCTCCATCCAAGCCGTGGTCAATCAGCAGGGCGAGCGGGAACGCAAGCTGTATGAGTGGGGCGTGAACCGCATAGTTCGTCTCAGCTATGACGATGTTATGCGGAGACAGCCGCTGATTGACAAGTTGTGCGCTGCCGGATTGCCGCGAAATGCCTGAGGTGAAGGATCGTTGAGCGGAGTGTCTGTTGTCCTGCCTATCCGGAGAGAGAGGGTGGCGGTCTTTTGAGGCTAGAAGACCGGTTTTCTGGCTCCAAAAGACCTCTGAAAGGTGGCATTGCGGTCTTTTGAGGCTAGAAAAGGTGCCCTTCTGTACTCGAAAGACCTCTGAAGGGCTGTTTTGCGGTCTTTTCAGTACAGAAGATCATGTTCCTGTACTCAAAGGACCGCAAAATGCCGTTGTGGCGGTCTTTCCAGTACAGAATGCATGGCGTACTGGTATGGAATGACCGCGACTGGAGCGAGAGAGAGGACGGTGGAAGATATCTGCCGGCCGATGGTGGTCTTTATGGGATTGTCGCTGGGGTCATGTGGTCGATGTTGTGGGTTTTTGAGGTGGATGACATGTGCTGCGATGCTTTTGGATGAGGGATGTGTGGTGCGTGAGGGGCAGCAGCTGGCTGATAATGCGTTGTGATGCTTTGGACGCGGGATGTGCGGCGCGTTGGGGAGCGGGTAGCGGAGGACGGTTCCTCTGGCCGGAGGTGGTCGTCTGAAGGTCCTCTGCTCTGGCCGAGCCCGGCCTGGATTGGTGCGAAGACAAGGTGACTCAGCCATATGCGCGATTGGTGGGGAGCTTGGCGGCAGATCTGGTGATTGCGTTTTGAGACTAGAGATACAGGTTGGATGCGAGGCGTACGACACGCCGATTTATCGCTAATGAAAATGATTCTCAATATGTGTTATGCTGTCTTTCGGTAACAGCCGAAGAATTCCGCGGTCACGAGAGCCACACGGGTCCAGAAGACCGGAAGAGAGCATCAGGCAGTGCCCGCCTCTTCAGGATCTTCGGAGCCGCTTGGAACAGACCGGCCCAAAGTCAAGCAGCTGCGGCGACACTACTCGGTCCGCTTCGGGAGAAGTTCGGGGTGAGTTGACGGCTGCCGCTGACCGGTTTGTCGGGGCTTCGACACGGCCCCGGCGGGCTGGCCGACGGGGAACGCAATTGCGGTTGTGGTCCGTGCCTGCCAATTCGGGTCGCGCCTTGATGCCGGCGAACGGAACGGTTTTGGCCGCCCGCGGCATACTTCGGTCGTCGGCGGGGCGATTGCAAGCGGAATCGCCGCAAACAGGCCGGTCATTAACAGACCGATTAGAGAGGAAAACGATTATGTCTATCAAGTCCCATGCCAAACGTGCGCTCGCCGGAATCACCGCGACGGCCGCGCTGCTGCTCACTGTCGCCGCCTGCGGCTTCACCGGGACCGCTGGAGGCGCCACCCAGTCCGGAACCGCGGCATCCGGCACTGGAACGACGGCCGGCACCATCGCGGTCGTCGCCTCCATCAACCAGTGGGGCTCCGTAGCGGAAGACCTCGGCGGCGAACACGTCGCCGTCACCAACATCATGACCAAGACCAACGTCGAGGCGCACGATTACGAACCCACGGCCAAGGACGTGGCCAGGTTCGGCAGCGCGCAAATCGCCATCGTGAACGGCGCCGACTACGATCCGTGGGCGTCCAAGGCCGCCGAGTCCACCAAGGCAACGCTGGTGGACGCCGCCGAAACCGCCGGCATCAAGGAGGGCGACAACCCACACGTCTGGTTCTCCGCCAAGGCACGCTCCGCCGCCGCGGACGCCATCACCGCCGCTTACCAGCAGGCCGATCCCACCCACAAAGACGTGTACGCCAAGCTCAATCAGGACTGGCATGCCAAGGAAGACCGGCTCGAAGCCAAAATCAAGAACGTCGCAGCCAAGACCGCGAACCTGCCGTACGCCGCCACCGAGTCCGTGGCCTGGTACCTTGCGGACGATCTCAAGATGACCGACGCCACGCCGCAGGGCTACGCGCAGGCCTCCGCCAACGAGAGCGAGCCGACCCCGGCCGACATCAAGGACTTCCAGGATGCGCTCAAGGCCGGCGATGCCAAGTTGCTGGTCCTCAACACGCAGGAGTCCAACTCCACCACCGAACAGATCACCAATGCCGCCAAACAGGCCGACGTGCCGATCGTGGAGCTGACCGAGCAGATGCCCGCCAAGTACGGCGACCTGCTCGATTGGATGGGCGCGCTCGTGGACCAGTTCGCGACCGCGGCGAAGTAGCGCGATCCCGCAACTTGTCGGTCCAATCAGGGCCGGATTCAGGGTGTCTCGGGGCTGACCCGAGGCACCCTTTGCGTTAAGGTTGCTTCAGAGTGAATGGCCGGGAAACGGCGCGAAGCCGCAACAAGCCGGTCCCAATAGTTAGAGAACCGTGAGGAAACCGGAGAGAACGTTGATTCTCCAAGGTTCGGTGGCGAAAATATGCCACTGAAAAGCATCACAGGACAAGCAGGCGAATGAGCGAGAACACCACTAACACGAGCAGTAGCAGCGCACCGAAGTCCCGTTGGCGGCTCTGGACGAACCGTGCCGAGGCGGACGAAGTCACTCCCAAGCACCCGCACAAGCCGTTCCCCGGCTGGCTGTACGCCATCCTTTTCATCGTGTTCGACGCCGTGGCCGTGGCCGCGCTCGAAGTGGGCGTCTCCACCAGCTCCACGCGCGTGCAACTGTCCAGCCCGGACGTCGGCTTCAACTTCGTGACCAAGCTGTGGAGCGAAGGCAACGCCGTGGTGCTGCTCAACGTGCTGCTCGTGGGGCTGCTGTACCTCATGTTGCTCATGCTGTTCAACCGCTTCTGGACCGCCAGCGCGGTGATCGTGGGCGTGGCGATTCTGGTGGCCGCCATCGAACACTTCAAGATCGAGATCCGCTACGAGGCGATCCTGCCCGCCGACCTCAACTTCCTGGGCTCCAACACCGGCAACATGCTCACCTTCATTCCCGCGGGCGCGCATGTGACCATCCTCATCGCGCTCGGCGTGTTCGCCGCCCTGCTTGCGCTGATTCTGGTGCTGCGTCATCTCGACGGCCGCAAGGGCCGCATGATCCGCTCCGGCAACATCGGCCTGAACCTCGGCACGCGACTGGTGCTCATCCTGCTGCCGGTCCTCGCCTTCTCGCTGTACTGCATGCAGGTGAGCACCACCGACTCGTGGGCCAACAAGTTCTCGCACGCCATGGGCGACAAGCCGTCCATGTGGGATTCCGTCTACGACGCGCAGCGCAACGGCCCGCTCGTGGCCTTCACCCGCCAGCTCAACCCGAAGGTCATGGACAAGCCGGACAACTACTCCGAGGAGACCATGAAGCAGGTGGCCGCGCGCTACAAGAAGGCCGCCGCCAAGATCAACGCCTCCCGTGCGAACGATCTCAACGATTCCACCGTGGTGTACGTGCTGTCCGAATCGTTCTCGGATCCGAGCCGCGTGCCCGGCCTCAAGGTGAACAAGGATTCCATGCCCAACATCCGCAAGATCAAGGAATCCACCACCTCCGGCCTCATGCTCTCCTCGGGCTACGGCGGCGGCACCGCGAACCTCGAATACATGGGTCTGACGGGCCTGAGCATGGCCAACTTCGACTCCTCCCTGACCAGCCCCTACCAGCAGCTTGTGCCGTCCGAACACTGGACGCCCACCGTGAACCAGCTGTGGGGCGCGCCCGCCAACTCGCTCGGCTACCATCCGTACGAGTCCAGCATGTACTCTCGCGCCACGAACTACAAGAAGTTCGGCTTCTCGCACTTCTACACGCTCACCGGTCCGGACGTGATCAAGTACCAGGACAAGATCGACGAATCGCCGTACGTCTCGGACAAGTCCACCTATGATTCCGCGCTGGAGGGCATCAAGTCCGGCAAGACGAGCAAGTTCATCCAGATCATCACGATGCAGAACCACATGCCCTATCACGAGTGGTATGAGAACAACGACTTCACCGCCGAATCCACCACCGGCACGCCGTTGGAGGAGGACGAGAAGGAGTCGATCGAGACCTATCAGAAGGGCGCGTTCATCACGGACGAGGCCACGCAGGAGTTCCTGGACGAGCTCGACAAGCTGGACAAGCCCGTCACCGTGGTCTTCTACGGCGACCATCTGCCCGGCATCTACTCCTCCGCCAGCCAGGATGACGACAACTCGCTCGCCCTGCATCTGACCGACTACTTCATCTGGTCCAACAAGGCCTCCGGCACGCAGGGCAACAAGACGGGCGGTTCGGCCTACTCCTCGCCGAACTTCTTTGTGGCCCAGGCCGCCGACCACATGAACGCCAAGGTTTCGCCGTATCTCGCGTTCCTGACCGAAATGCACGCGAAGGTGGCCGCCATGGAACCGCCGGTGGTCAACAAGATCCAGGGCTGGGACCGCATCCCCGAAGGTCAGTCCATCTATCTGGACCACGCCGGCAACCCGATGAGCGAGGAGGACTTCGACGAGGAGACCAAGCAGCTGCTCGCCGACTACAAGCTCATCCAGTACGACATCACCACCGGCAAAAACTACCTCAAAGACACGGACTTTATGACGTTACCGTAAAACAAACAGCCCGGTGGGCTGTTTGTAGGTAACGTGCGAGACGACAGTCGAGCCAACAAGCCGCGGGCGTAGCCCGTCCGTAATTGCAGTACCACTGCCGTAAAGCAAACAATCCTGTGGATTGTTTTCAGGCAGTGTGCGAGACGACAGCCGAGCCAACAGACCTCGAACAAAGTTCGTCCTCAATTGCAGGACGAGCTGTCGGCGAAGCCGACTAAGAGGTAGTCCCATAAGGATTTCGGCGTAAATCAGGTTCCCGGCTTTCAACCGGCACGGCATCGTACCGCCTACGATATCCAGTCCGGAATGATGCTGCTCTCCCCATGCTGCCCGGCCTACAATAAAAGCCATGAAGCGCATCGACGTGAATCATCACTGGCAGTTCCGCTCAATCGATGGGGGTTCGTGGCAATCGGTCACGCTCCCGCACGACGCGATGATCCGCGAGACGCGCGACCCGAATACACCCAACGGCTACAATACCGGCTACTATCCGGGCGGCATCTACGAATACCGCACCACGCTACACGTCGCCGCCACGCCCGCCGCTGCGCTCCTCGAATTCGAGGGCGTCTATCCGGGCGCCACCGTACTCGTCAACGACGAGCCGGCCGGCGAGCTTACCTACGGCTACGGTGATTATTACCTCGATATCGCCGCCCTGCTCAACCCCGGCGCCAACGCCCTGACCGTGCTGGTGGACAATTCCCGCTGCCCGAACTCGCGCTGGTACTCCGGTTCCGGCATCTACCGGCCCGTATGGATGTGGGTCGCCGATACCGGGGACACGGCCGATTCGCGCATTCCGTCCGAACTGTCCGGCCTGCCTAGTCTGTCCGGCCAGTCCATCGTCCGCGGCCCGTCCGCCGACGTCACCAAGCCGGCTCCATCCGATTCACCCGAGCCGTCCGATGCGATTCGTCCCGATGCCGTCCGCATCGATACCGTCGCCATCGCCGATGACGATTCCGCCACCATCACCATCAACCTCGACCAACCAATCGGCCTGAACCGGTACCTATGGACGACGGTCGCCGACGCTTCCGGCACCACCGTCGCACGATTCCGCGGAACGACGGGCACGATTCCGCACGTCCGTCCTTGGTCGCCCGCTGCTCCCGCGCTGTACACCGCACGCATCGAACTGTGCACGGCAGTCGGCACGGTACTTGACATCCATACCGAGCGCTTCGGCATCCGCACACTCACCTGCGACGCCGAGCACGGGCTCAGACTCAACGGCGGACGATTGCTGCTCAACGGCGGCTGCGTACACCACGACAACGGCATCCTCGGCGCGGCCACACTGCCACAGGCCGAATACCGTCGCGCCCGCATCATGAAGGAGCAAGGCTTCAACGCCGTCCGCTCGGCGCACAACCCCCTCTCCAAAGCCTTCCTTGACGCCTGCGACGAGGTGGGCTTGCTCGTGATGGACGAGGCCTTCGACATGTGGTGGATGCACAAGACCAGCTACGACTATGCCGGCTCCTTCCGCGACCATTACGTCGCCGATCTGGCTGCAATGGTTCGCAAAGACCGCAACCATCCCAGTGTGGTGCTCTACTCCATCGGCAACGAAATCGCGGACACCAAGTCGCCGCGAGCCGCCGAAGCCGCCCGCTCGATGCGTTCCATCATCCGCGGGCTCGACCCTTCAAGGCCGGTCATCGATTGCGTGAACCCGATCTCCCTGGCGCTTGCCGCCAAAACCAAGGCCGGCATGGACGAGCACGACGCCAAGGTGGAGGGCGAACCCGGCCTCAACACCACGCTCGAACACTCCTCCGGGCCCGCGCTGCTCACGGCCATCGACCGGCTGATGCCGCTCGCGCTCGCCACGGGCATCATGGACCGGCAGACCGACGCCGTCTTCCGCGAAGTGGACGTGGCCGGCCTCAACTACTGCCGTCAGGGGCCGGAATGGTTCCATCGCCGCCATCCGCAGCGCGTGTTCTGCGCCAGCGAAACGTATCCGCAGGAAATCGCCTACACCTGGCCCGCAATCCGCCGGTTGCCGTACCTCATCGGCGACTTCGTATGGACCGGCTGGGACTACATCGGCGAGGCGTCGGTGAGCGCATGGGCGTACGCGAAACCCGAACCAGACGGCTGGACGGCCGAATACGGCAATCGTGCGGCCCTGCGCGGGCATCTGACCGGCCCATATCGGCGCTATCCCGGCCTGTTGGGCGGCTCCGGACTCATCGACATCACCGGTGAGCCGACCGGGCAGATGCTTTATCGGCAGGTGGTCACCGGCGTGCGGCGTCGGCCGGCCATCACCGTGCGGCCCATGCAGTTGCTGTACGGCGGGGAAGCGGTGCGTCCGGGGCGCACCTCACGGTTCATCGAGCGCGGGCATGACGGCGTCACCAGCTGGTCATGGGCCGGCTACGAAGGGCGTGACGCGCTGATTCAGGTGTATTCCGGCGGACGCTGCGTACGTTTGCTGCTCAATGGCCGTCCGGTTGGCGGCGCGGTGCCGGTACGTCGATGCATGACGGAGTTCCGTGTGCCGTACGAACCGGGCGAGCTGACTGCGGTGACCTATGCGGCGGACGGGCGTGAACTCGGACGTGACACGCTGGTCTCGGCAGGGCCGGAGATCGTGGTCAGCACACGATGTGAGCGTGTGCCGAACCCGTACCCGCAGGACGACCCGCGCTGGGACGATACCGAGCTGGTCTTCCAATCCATCGCCTTGACCGATGCCCATGGCGTGGTCCACGCGACGAGTGACCGACGTATCACGATGACTTTGGAGCCGGCACAGGGCGATGCGCCGGATACCCCGGCCTTTGCCACCCACGGCGCGGAGCTGTTGGGCGTGGCCAGCGGCAACCCCATCACCAAGGACGAACTTGCCGGCCCCACCTGCACCACCTACTTCGGCCGAGCCATGGCAGTCTGGCGCGTCCCCGCCGGCGTGCCGCTGCACACCCATGTGACCGTGGAATCATGAGCCATTATGCCAAGATCAGCAGCTCCCATTCCCGGCTCCCTTTGTTGGGAAGTTGCCGGCGAAGCCGACTGAGGGATGTCCGCCCGGACACATCTCAGTCTTGGCGTAACAGGTTTTGTGGAATCATGATGATGGGCTCTTGCTGATGCTGACGTTGCTATCTGGAACCGACGAAAGGCTTGCATAAAGGATGACTGATATGTCAATCGCGCGATTGCGCAACGCCTACTCCTCCGGACGGACACGTCCGTTGACGTGGCGGCGGGAACAACTGGACGCGCTGCGGCGAATGATCGTGGAGAACCGGGAGGATTTCGTGGCCGCGGTGGCCGCCGACCTGGGCAAGCCGGCCGCCGAAACCGTGCTCATGGAACTGAACCTGGTGGCCGACGAGGCACGGTTCGTGCGGAATCGGCTGGGACGATGGGCCGCGCGCCAGCCCAAGCCGATGCCGTTGGCGCTGCAGCCCGCAACCGGTTGGACCGTGGCCGAACCCAAAGGCGTGGTGCTCGTCATCGCGCCGTGGAACTATCCGGTGCTGCTCGCCCTGGCCCCGCTGGCCGATGCGATCGCGGCCGGCAACGCCGTATGCCTGAAGCCGTCCGAACTCGCACCCAACTCCGCGCGATTGCTGAGCGAACTGGTGCCGCAGTATTTGGACTGCGAGGCCGTGCGCGTGATTGAAGGAGGCCCCAAGGAGACCGGCGAACTGCTCAAGGAGCCGTTCGACCATATCTTCTATACCGGTGGCGAACGGGTCGGCAGAATCGTGATGAAGGCCGCCGCGGAGAACCTCACGTCGGTTACGTTGGAGCTGGGCGGCAAATCGCCGTGTTTTGTGGATCGTACGACGGACATCAACGTGGCTGCCCGACGCATCGTCTGGGGCAAGTTCACCAATGCCGGCCAGACCTGCGTGGCACCGGATTACGTGCTCGCCACGCCGGATGTGGCCGAAGCGCTGGCCCGCCGCATCGCTGTGGCGATCACCGAATTCTTCGGTGAGAATCCGCAGGATTCGCGGGATTACGGTCGCATCATCAACGACCGTCATATGGAGCGGCTGATCGGACTGCTGCCGGCCGGCACCGTCCCGCCCGAGACGCCGAGTTCGCCGCTGGTGGTGGCCGCGTCCGCGGTCGGCGCTGCGATGGATATGGTCGGCCGACGCATCAATGCGGGAGTCGCCGCGGCCAACCGGAGCGGCGGCAACGTCGCGGATGTGGTCAGTGCTCTTGCCAGCGGTACGGTTCCGGCGGCAGATGATCCGGTCCATACTACGGCTGAGACCCATGGGGGAGCGGAGAACGATAAGGCGATTTCGGCGGATTCCGGTGCGGGCGTGGCGCCGACGGGTGCGGAACCCACAGATGACGGTATCCAGTCCTTGCCGGGCGCGACCGACCCGGCCGGCCGTGTGATCTGCGGCGGCAAGGTGGATCGTGTCGCGCGCTATATCGCACCGACCGTGCTCTACGGCACCCAACCGGACGCGCCGGTGATGCAGGAGGAGATTTTCGGTCCGATTCTGCCGATTCTGGTGGTGCGGGACGCCGACGCTGCCATCCGGTTCATCAACGGTCGTTCGAAGCCGTTGGCTGCATACGTATTCTCCCGTGACCATGCGGTGCGGCTCGCCTTCGAACGCCGCACCAGCTCCGGTGCGCTGGGCTTCAACCTGCCATTGGGACATCTGCTGTCCAGCAGACTGCCGTTCGGTGGCGTGGGATTGTCCGGCATGGGCGCATACCACGGCAAGGCCGGCTTCGACACGTTCAGCCACGTCAAGACCGTGGTGGTCAAACCCCAGTTCCCGGACACGCTCCGCGCCGTCTACCCGCCCTTCACCGAGGCCAAGCATCGCCTCTTCGATTTCATCACCAGACTGAGCTGAAAACACAATCCGGCTCCCCTCTCCGAGGGGAGCCGTCGAGCGTAGCGAGACTGAGGGGAGTTCCGGTGTAATTTGAACTGCGCCCTGGAAGTTGGACGTGGTTTATTAAGGGTACCTGATCAGGCTGTGAGGGACATGTTCCGGAATTCCTCCGGGGTGTGTCCCTCCAGTCGTTTCTGGCGTCGTTTGGTGTTCCAGT
>NZ_JAHBBJ010000026.1 GCF_019331675.1 Bifidobacterium miconisargentati | reverse complement strand
AACGTACCATCCGCATAACCCGTCGCGATCCCCTCCGCGGCCAGCCAGCAGATATCATCACGATGCGGAGTCGACGCCGACACATCCGAGAACGAACACGACACCGGCTCAGGATCCGGCTTCGGAGACGTGGAGCCACCACCGGAGGTGTGGCTGTACGAGAAACTCCAATCCAACGCGCCGGTGCCCTTCGTCAGGGACCAGCCGGACTGCAGCGCGCCGGTGATTTTCACGGTGGAGCCGGACGGTACGTTCACCGTGCCCGTGACGACTTGGCTGTCCACGGAGTAGACGGCACCCTGGGTGCTCGGAATCGTGATCGTGCCACCGTTCTGCACCGGGGCGACCTTCACCAGCTGCAGATCCTTGACGGCATTGTTCAGCTTATCGATAGCCTCCTGGATGGCTTTCTCATCAGTCGAAGCACTCTGGTACAGCGTGTTCGCTGCGTTGCGTGCCTCAATGAACGCCTGCGCCTTGTCCGTCTTGTATACATAGCCACTGGTGCTCACCAGCGCACGTGCAGCATCAATGGCGGCCTTCAGCTCATCAAGCTTGGCACTGGTACTCGCATCCACGAACACCGGGGTCATGGTCAGATCACCAGCGATGCTCTTCGGTTGGATGGTCATGACCGGCGTGGAGGGGTTGCTGTACGTCTTATTACCGGAAGGCGCGATGCCGCTCTTCCACGTCCAGCCACGGAACACCTTGCCGGCTTCAGAGGCGGGAGTGGGCAGGGTCGCGATGCCATCGGCGGTTGTGTACGTATCGGGAGCGTTCTCGACCTTGGCGTTACCGAAGTCAAGCTTGTAGGTCTTGGTCTCCCACTGGACCATCTCCCTGTAGGAGCCTGCCTTCTTGATGATGATTGTGGACCACTTGTTGCCGGCACCGGATGTACCGATAGAAGTCTCAGCTACCTCATTTGTGCACTTGGTCCAAGTCTTGCCGGAATCAGTGGTGCAGTAGATATCGATGCCTTCGAACGTCCAGCCATCATTGTCGGTGTAGCCGAACGACTTGCCGCTGGTCCACACGCTGTCATCAGAATCGTAGGTCAGACCATCAGCCTGGCCGGCATACGCCGAGGAACCACTAGCGCTCGCGGAGAAGCCCTTAGGCCCACGAGCACCATCGCCGAGGTCCGTGGTCATGAACACGGTGCCATCGACTCCGGTGAAATCAATCTTCTGGTCGTTCCGATCCACTATCAGAACATTGAACATGTTGCCCTCGTACTGGTAGTTGCCCCAGTACTCGTCCTTCGCTGTGGTGACGTTTTCCGGGGCAACGACCACGGACCGGAACTTCACGGAGTCACCCGACGAGGTGATGGCGGTCGGGGCCGGGTCGCCGAAGTGCACCGTACCCTTCACTTCAGTCGGCAGGTACAGCTTGAACTCGCCCGTGATGCTGTTCGTGGAATCGAGGTGGTAGAACGACCAGTTGCCCAGCGTCAGATTGCCGCCGACGGTCCCAGGCAGCGTGACGTCCTTGAGCTTGTCCGCCGAACCTTGGAATGCCTGAGATTCGATGGTCAAATCGCCGGTCACCTCGGACGGGAAGGCCACGGTCTGCACACCGCTATTCATGAACGCATTTTCACCGATGTTGAGGGCGCTCATCGTCTTCGACGGGAACGTGACGCTAGAGATCGGAACCCCCTCGAACGCCGATGCCCTAATCTCCAGATCGGACACGGAGTCGGGGAACGCGACACTATCGAGTTTCGTGCCCTGGAACGCACTACCTCCGATAGTCAGCTTCGCCAACGTATCCGGGTACGTGACCTTCGTCAGACTGCTCACATTCTGGAACGCAGATCCGCCAATCGTCAACTCGGTCAATCCGTTCGGGAACGCAACCGACGTCAGACCTGTGCCGACAAAAGCGTTGCTGAGTCCATCACCGTCAGTGCCAAAAGACAACGTATTCTCGCCGCCATCCGAACGATCGGCGAACGCAAGTTCCTTCAAACCGGACTTGTAGAACGCATAGGCACCGATGGATTTGACACTCTTGCCGACCGTCAGACTGCCGATGCTGGGATGCGCACCCCATGTGTTCGCGTCGCCGAACGCATTGGTGTTCAGCTCGGTCACGCCATTACCGGTCGCCATCTCGCCGATGGTCGCGCCTCGGAACGCGGCATTGCCGATGGTCTTCACGCTATCCGCAATCGACACGGTACCAATCTTGGCCTGCTGGAAGATGCCGCCGCTGTTATCAGAAGACGCATAGATACCGGTTACGCCATCGGCGATGACCAGATTGTCAATCGTCGTCGACTTGAATGATGCCCAACCGTTTCCGGAAATATCCGCACTGATTGTCAACGTGCCGAAATGCACCTTAGACGCATTGAACGCCTGAGACTTGATCTGCACCTTCTTATCGACGCCGCTGTGCTGGACCGTCGCCGGAATCGTCAGGTCATAGCACTTCGACGCATCCGGAGTAAAGGTATCCGCAAATCCGTCTACACTCACCGTTGCATTGGTTGCGGTGAACTTGAACGCACCATCATCGGGGAAGTTATAGGTGCTGTTGAGCTTGCCGTCCCTCACCAGCGGCAAAGCGACGCAACCGGCATCCGCATCCGCCTCAGTATCAGACGCTGCCACATCGGGAGCCGTCGTGTCGGACGGAGCCGTTACGGTCGTGTTCTCGTTTGCGGTCGTATCCTCAGCGTTCGCCATGGGGACAATCGCCAACGAACCTAACGTACACACCGCCGCCATCAACGCCAGAAGGCGTTTGGCAGGGCTATGATTCTCCACTCCCATTTCCCGTACCACCTTGTCTCTTCAGATAAATCTCTTTGAAATATGGGAACAACAGGGATGGCACAGCCATCCTTATTAGCCACGAATACCCCCCCAACGACTTTTCACGTTCACATCGCGAACACTGTGTCGAGAAGTGAAAACATTCGCACAATCAGGAAAACTTTCACACCTTCGGAGGCGATTCGTTCACGTCGGATTCATCTGGATGTCGGCCGCGCGACACGCAGGGGAGGGGAATGTGGATAGAAAAATGAGTTATCCACATTTAGGGGATAACCATGGGGATAATCCACCAAGTTATCCACAAAATGGGGATAACTTGGTGGATAGTGTGGGGATAACCTGTGCGCGGGTTATTGGCCGGTTGCGCAACGTAGTCAGTCATGCTATGCATGCGAGCGTGCACAGCGAATCCCCCATGCCCTCCAGTACTCACAAGCCCATCGATGCCGGCAATTCCAACACCTCCGGCGACGCCGGGCACGGTGATTCGGACCGTGTAGCAGACAGCAGGTCTATCAACCGGCAGATTCTGGCGCTGGCGCTACCCACGTTCGGGCAGCTCATCGCCGAGCCGACGTTCATCCTCATCGACACGGCGATTGTGGGGCATATCGGCGATGCGGCGCTGGCGGGCCTGTCCATCGGATCGACCATCATCCTCACCGCCGTGGGGCTGTGCATCTTCCTGGCGTATTCGACCACCGCGCAGGTGGCGCATCTCCTGGGCGCGGGCCGCAGACGCGAGGGCTTGCAGGCCGGTATCGACGGTTTGTGGTTGGCGCTGGGCATCGGAGTCATACTCGCCATCGGCTTGTTCGCGGGGGCCGAACCGTTGTGCCGGGCGCTCGGCGGACAGGGCGCGGTGCTGGAGCAGGCGGTGACGTATACGCGCGCGATTGTGCTGGGCGCGCCCGGCATGCTGCTGGCGTATGCGGCGAACGGCATTTTCCGGGGGTTACAGAAAGTGCGCATCACGCTGATCGCCGCAGTGAGCGGCGCGATACTGAACACGGTGCTGGAGGTACTGTTCGTCATCGTGTTCGGCCGGGGCATCGCCGGCTCCGGTGCGGCCACGATGATCGCGCAATGGTATATGGGCCTGTTCCTGGTGGTTCCGGCCATCCTGTGGGCGCAGGCGGATGGCGCGAGTCTGCGGCCGCGACTGGCCGGCATCGCCGCCGCCGGCGGGGACGGTCTGCCGTTGTTCATCCGCACGCTGGCGATTCGCGCGGCGATGGTGGTCACGGTGGCGAGCGCGGCCCGCATGGGCACTTCGGTGCTGGCCGGATTCCAGGCCGTGAATTCCTCATGGAACTTCGCGATGAACATGCTCGATTCCGTGGGCATCGCAGGGCAGACGTTGGTGGCCACGGCGTTGGGCGCGGGGAACGCGAGTCAGGCGCGCAGGCTGACGAAGGCGACCGGACGAGCCGGCTTAGCCACCGGCGCGCTGATAGGGCTGGCATTCGCGGTGATTGGCTTGTTCGCCGGTCACTTCTTCTCCCCCACCCCGCATATCCAGATGCTTATCGCAGCCGGCATGGTGACGATGGGCGTGTTCTTCCCGCTGCAGGGATGGATGATGGCGATCGACGGCATTCTCATCGGCTCGCGCGACTACCGATATCTCGCAGCAACCTGCACGGTGACGGCCGTGACGTACATCGCGGTCATCATGGTGTTGGCCGATGCGGTGACGCCATGGCTGGGCAGCGATCTCATGCGCACGGTGGTGTTGTGGGTGGTGTTCAATGTCGTGCTTATGGGCGGGCGCGGTCTGTTCAACGGGTTGCGTGTGCGTGGGGATAGGTGGATGAGATAAGGCAGCGAAAAAGTATGGCTCGTTCAATCAGATTGACATGAATCCATGTCTGACTACCCCTCAGTCGGCTTCGCCGACAGCTCGTCCTGCAATTGCGGACGAACTTCGTTCGCGCTTTGCTGGCTCGACTGTCGTCTCGCACATCGCCTACAAACTACAAACAGCTCTGCTGTTTGCTTCACGGCAATGTCCTCAAAGAGGGAGCCGAGGAAAGTCGTCTTAATCCACCGGAGCCTCATCGACTCACATGGCCGCGCGGACGGCGGAGTACATGCCCCGAACGAGCTGTTCGCGCCACTTGGACCAGCCGTACTGCTTGGTGATGGTCTCGCCGGCGGTGGCCCCGAGCGACGAGCCGTCGGCGCGGGTCAGGTCGAAAAGCATGTCCAACAGCACCTTGTCGTGGTGGAGCCGGTCGGCCAGCTCGCCCGCGACGGCCGGGTCGTTCGGATCCTTGCCGGTGGCGAATTCGGAGAGCGTCAGGTGTTCGCGGACCAGCACGGTGGCCCATTCCACGATGTCCGGCGCGAAGCCCATACGCTTCAAAATCACAGGCACATGGCGGGCGCCCTCGGCGGCGTGGTCGCGCACGAACGCGCGCTTGCCGATGTCGTGCGTGATGCCGGCCAGCAGCAGCGCCGTGTAATGCTCGTCGTCATACCGGCCGCCGGACGGCGTCTCACGGCCCAGACGCGAAGTGACCTCGACCATGTGACGGTCAATCGTGTACCGGTGGGCGGCCGACGCGGACGGACGGTTGCGGATGCCCAGCCATTCGGGCATCCAACGGCCCGGAATATCGACAAAGTCGATGCTTTCCCACACGTTCATGAGTTCCGGCCCGCAGGCGAGCAGCCGCACGAACAGGGCGCGGGATTCATCGTCCCACTGGCTGTCGCGGATCGGGCAGCGTTTGAGGTTGACCAGTGTGGACGGGTTGATGGGCAGACCGAACTCGCCGGACGCCACGGCCATGCGCAACGCCAGCTTGGCGTCGGTGGCAGGATCGACGCCGGGGGCCAGCACCAGTTCGCCCTCGTGCTTGGCCACACCGGGGGCCACCACATCGAACTGCGGGGCCTCGCGCTTGCCGCCGGCGCGCTGGGAGAACATCTGGAAGAAGGCGAACCGCGGCTTCTCGTGCGTCAGCGAATGCTCGGCGCGGGAGGCGGTGGAGTCCAGCGAGAAGGAGATGCGGCGGCCGATGCGGGCGAGCATCGTCTGCAAATCGTCGATGGAGTAGGCGGCGCGTTCGTTCTCCGGCCAGGTGGGGTCAGCCAGGCCGAGCATGGCGGCCACCTTGGCCTGATACGGCGTGAGCAGCAGGTTGGTGTCCTTGTTCGCCACCAGGTGGATGCAGTCGCGCACGTCCAGCAGACGCTCCACGGCCTCGTCGTAACTGCCGTGCGGGCGATCGGCGAGCCAGGAGGCGGCCAACGCGGAGACCAGCACCGAATCGCGCAGACCGCCGCGGGCCTCCTTGATGTCCGGCTGGTTGACGTACTGCAGTCGCGCGAACTCGTCCAGGCGGGCCTTGGCGGAGTCGAGCAGTTCGGGCAGACGCTTGCGGGCCGCCTTGCGCCAGCGTTCCAGGATGGACAGCGCGGTGGTCCTGATGAGCTCGGTGTCCCCGGCGATGGGCTTGACGTCCAGCCAGCCCATCGCGGCGGGCAGGTCGTGGTCGGTGACCTCCTCGCACTGGGCGCGCGTGCGGATGGAATGGTCGAGGTCCAGGCCGCTGTCCCACAGGGGGTACCACAGCTTGTTGGCGAGCTCGTTGAGCTGCTGGTCGTTCATCGCGCGGGGTTCGTAGATGATGACCAGGTCCAGATCGGAGCTGGGGCCGATCTGCCCGCGGGCCAGGGAGCCGACCGCCGCGAAGCCGATGCCGGTGGACGGCACGGTGAAGGAGACGGCCTCGCAGGCTTCGGACCACAGCTGCGTGAGGCACTGCATGGCCAGTTCGGTGCGGGCCTTGCGTTTGGCCGAACCGTTCCGGTAGACGCCGTCGTCATCCGGTTGGCTCATGTCCATGAATCGTTGCTTCAAGCCATCCACTGCGCTGGTCAATTGTCCCATCCTTCAACAATCAGAATAAAAAGACTCTGCTGAACGACCCCTCAGTCGGCATCGTCCTTCAGGGGAAGCCAAGAGAAAAACCGAACAAAGCTAATAAAAAATCCCCGCACGGCGGCTAGCGCGGCATGCGGGGATCTGCCTTATTTGATAATCCGAACCCCTAGGGAGAGGAACGGACGCCTCATCAGATGGCGGCGGAACCGGTCTCGCCGGTGCGCACGCGGGTCACGGAGTCAAGCGGGGCGACCCACACCTTGCCGTCGCCGATGGTGCCGGTGCCGGCGGACTTGACAATCACACCGACCAGCGTCTCGGCATCGGCGTCATCCGCCAGAACCTCAACGCGAATCTTCGGAACCAGGTCCACGGTGTACTCGGCGCCGCGGTAGACCTCGGTGTGGCCGCGCTGGCGGCCGTAGCCGTTGGCCTCGGACACGGTCAGACCGTGCACGCCGGCGGCTGCGAGAGCCTCCTTGACGTCGTCGAGCTTGTGGGGCTGGATGATAGCGGTGATCAGCTTCATCTCACTTCACCTCCTTGAGGACAGAGCTGGCAGTACCAGCAAAATCGTAAGCACGTTCGCCCTGGTCGGCAAGGTCGATGCCGCCGACTTCCTGGGCCTCGGTGACGCGCCAACCGATCGTCTTCTCGAGGGCGAAGGCGATGATCGCGGTGATCACGGCGGAGTAGAGGATGGCCACGATGGCGATGACCAGCTGGACGACCAGCTGCTTCCAATCGCCGCCGGCCAGCAGACCGGTGCCTTCGCCGAAGAAGCCGATCAGGACGGTGCCGGTGAAACCACCGACGCCGTGGACGCCGACCACATCAAGGGAGTCGTCGTAACCGAACTTGAACTTCAGACCGCAGGCGAGGCAGGTGAGCACACCGGCGATGGCGCCCATGACGATGGCCCACAGCGGGGAGACCACATCGGCGGCCGGGGTGATGGCGACCAGGCCGGCGACCATACCGGAGGCGGCGCCCATGGCGGTGTAGTGACCGGAACGAATCTTCTCGGTGAAGCCCCAGGAGAGCATTGCGGCGGCGGTTGCGGCGGAGGTGGAGACCCAGGCGTAGCCGGCGGTGCCGTTGGCGGCGAAGGCGGAGCCGGCGTTGAAGCCGAACCAGCCGAACCACAGCAGGAAGGCGCCGAGCATCACGAACGGAACGTTGTGCGGACGGAACGGCTGGGTGCCGAAGCCCTTGCGCTTGCCGATGATGAGCACGATGATCAGGGCGGCGACTGCGGCGTTGATGTGGACGACGGTACCACCTGCGAAATCGTGGGCGGTGGCGCCGATGGCCTTGGAGATGGCGCCGTCACCGGAGAGCAGGCCGCCGTTCCAGACCATGTGGGCCATAGGAGCGTAATCGAAGGTAATCCACAGGGCCACGAAGATCATCCAAGTGCTGTACTTGACGCGCTCGGCGATGGCACCACAGATCAGGCCGACGGTGATCATGGCGAACGCCACCTGGAAGGCCACGTCGATGGAAGCCGGGTAGTTGTTGGCGTTCAGCGAAGCGGAACCGAACACACCCTTGTCGGCGACCATCGTGTCCTTGAGCAGGAAGCCCGTGGCAGGATCGCCGAAGATGCCGCCGATGTCGGAACCGGCGTACGCGATCGACCAACCCCACAGGGTCCAGATAATCATGGTGACCGACAGCGCGGCCGCCTCAAGCATAAGCATGTTCAGGACGGCCTTGGCACGAACCATACCGCCGTAGAAGAACGCCACACCAGGCGTCATGAGGAAAACCAAGGACGCGGATGTCAGGATCCATGCGGCATTACCGGAATCGAGCGTTCCCATGTCTACCTCCCTCTCTTTCAGCTCACGGCGCCTGAACCGCGGTCGCGGCCGGCGTCTTTGTACTCACTTTGCCGTCCCCCTCTCGGGGGCTAACAGTTCGTCAGTAAATGCCCGCATCATTTTGGTTTCGTTACGGCAAGTTACGCGATTGTTAATCACGACGGGATCGTTCTGGACAGTCCGGCCGGTCGATTCCGGCGGGATTCCAACGGATATGAGAAGGCCCCGAATATGTTTCGAACATGATTCGGGGCCTTGGTTTGGGGTTGTTGCGGCGTTTCGGACGTTCACAACGTGGACGTTGCGTCGCCGGTCGGTGCCGCTTGGGGATGATGCCTAGGCGAGGATGCCGTCCACGAAGCCTTCCGGGTCGAAGGGGGCGAGGTCGTCCGGGCCTTCGCCGAGTCCCACAAGCTTGACCGGCACGCCGAGCTCCTTCTGCACGGAGATCACAATGCCGCCCTTGGCGGAGCCGTCCAGCTTGGAGAGCACCACGCCGGTGATGCCGATGGCCTCGGCGAACACCTTGGCCTGGGTCATGCCGTTCTGGCCGGTGGTGGCGTCGAGCACGAGCAGCACCTCGTCCACCGGCAGGTTCTTCTCGGTGACGCGGCGGATCTTGCCGAGCTCGTCCATGAGGTTGGACTTGTTCTGCAGACGGCCGGCCGTGTCAATGATGAGCACGTCCGCATTGGCCTCCTTGGCCTTGGCGGCGGCCTCAAAGGCCACGGAGGCCGGGTCGGCGCCGTCCTTGTCCGAACGGACCACGGGCACGTTCACGCGGGCACCCCACGTTTCGAGCTGGTCGGCGGCGGCCGCGCGGAAGGTGTCGGCCGCGCCCAGCACCACCTGCTTGCCCTCGGCCACGAAGAGTCGGGCCAACTTGCCTGCGGTGGTGGTCTTGCCGGTGCCGTTGACGCCCACCATGATGATGACGGACGGCTTGTTGGCCCCCGGCTTCTCGGCGTTGAGACGACGGTCCGTGTCACGGCCCACCAAGTCGAGCAGCTTCTCCTTCAAAGTGGCGCGCACCTCGGCCGGGTCGGCCTTGCCGGTGATGCGTGCGTCGGTGCGCAGATCGTCCACCAGCTGGCCGGAGGCGTCAGCGCCCACGTCCGCGAGCAGCAGCGTGTCCTCGACGTCCTCCCAGTCGGCTTCGGAGAGGTTGTCCTTGGTGAGGATGGAGAACAGGGCCTTGCCGAACGGATTGCTCGACTTGGCGAGCTTGGCCTTGAGACGGGTCAGGCGGGAGCCGATGGACTCGGGGGATTCGGTTTTGGCGGGTTCGGGGGCAGGGGTTGGCTCGGGCTCGGCGACGGGCTCGGCAGGGGCCGGTTCGGGCTCCGGCTCAGGCTTGACGGGAGTGGATTCCGGCTCGGGCTTGGATGCCGCGGTCTCCTCAGCGGCGACCGGCTCAGTCGGCTGGGATTCCTTGGTCTCTTCCGGCTCGGCAGGTTCGACAGGCTCGGCAAGCTCGACAGGCTCGACAACGGACTTCTCGTCGGACTCGACCGGCTCCTCTGCGGCTTCGGGTTCCGCCTGTTCGGTGGCCGATGCGGCGGATCCATCGCCCTCGGACTGCTCGGACACGGACGCTTCGGCGGCCTCCGCGGACTTTGCGGACTTTGCGGACTCGGTCGAGGTCGAAACCTCTGCAGACGACTCGGCTTGGGCGGCAGCGGCCTGCGCGGCCTTGGCCTCCTCGGCTTCGGCGGCCAGTCGCGCGTCGGCGGCGGCCTTGGCGTCGCGGGTCTTCTTGTCCTCCGGGGCGGCTTGGCCCAGGGCACGGTCCAGATCGCGCTTGCGGGACTTGGACCACCATACGCTGGCGACGACCAGGATGACCGCCACCACAATCACGCCGATAACGGCCAATACAGTATTCATATCCATGTCTCAAAAGTCTAGTCTGCGGCCGGAATCAAGCGGTTTCCCTGTTGAGGCCGGAATCGGCATGAGCCTGGCCCCCGATGTTTTGGACGCCCTCAGGCGGGCCCGTCGAAACTTCTCCGACAGGGGAAGCCAGGAAGAAGTCCACGAAGGCCGGTTCCGTGCGATGGCTATGCTGAAACGCATGGCACATTCTTCACGTATGACATCGCTTCAGCGCCGCGAACAGCTCATCACGGTAGGGCGTTCGTTGTTCGCGGCCAAGGGCTTCGAGGCGGTGAGCGTCGAGGAGATCGCGGCGCACGCCAAGGTGTCCAAGCCGATCGTCTACGAGCATTTCGGCGGCAAGGAAGGCCTGTACGCGGTGATCGTGGACCGTGAGATGCGCGCGCTGACCAGTGTGCTCACCGCCGCGCTGGACGATCCGGACGTTCATCCGCGCCGCATCGTCGAGCGTACCGCGCTGGCGCTGCTCACCTATATCGAGGAGAACGCCGAGGGATTCCAGGTGCTCGTGCGCGACTCCCCCAGCACCGACCCGTCGGGTTCGTTCAGCTCGTTGCTGGGCGACATCTCCCTGCGCGTGGAGGACATTCTCTCCGAGGCGTTCAAACGGCAGAAGCTCTCCGTCAAAGGCGTGCCGTATTACGCGCAGATGCTCGTGGGCATGACCGTGTTCACCGGCCAGTACTGGGCGGACCGGCCGAAGGTGAGCAAGGAGCAGCTGGCGGCGTATATCGTGGATCTGGCGTGGCACGGCCTGAGTCGGCTCAATTCCAAGCCGCAGCTGCTGTTCGAAGGCGCGAAGGCGGAGAAGCGGCAGCGGAAGGACGGCGGAGTCGCGGCTGCGGAATCATCGGAACCGCCGGAATCGGACGAATTGGTAGAGCCGACGGAGCCAGCGGAATCGGACGGCACAGATGAGGCCGTGCCGGAAGCGTCGCCGGCAACCGACTGACCCCGCGCACAACGCACCGGCGAATCCCGAGTCCCGCCCAAGTCAGGATTGGGGAAAATCCGGAAAGACTCTTTAAACCGAGATCGGTACGCATTCGGCTGAACTACCCCTCAGTCGTCTCCGGCGCCAGCTCCCCTGACAAGGGGAGCCAAGACGTGGAGACGCCATTGGTCCAGAATATCCGGGGATGCAGAATGTGTAGTCAGGGCGTCAACTTACGTAACGGCCTGCCGCACCGGAAACCCAAGTGCTACGGTTTGAACAGTAACAACGCACACGCTTGATGAGAATATGTGAGGACGACAGACTGCTATGGCCACCACGGCGAAAACGCTAACCTTTGTGATCCCCGCATACAATATGGAGTCCTACCTTGACCGCTGCGTCAATTCCGTGCTTTCCGCCACGGACGCGAGTGACGTCGAGGTGCTGATCGTGGACGACGGTTCCAAGGACGGCACGCTGGAATACGCGAAGAAGCTGGAGCGCAACAATCCCGGCATCGTGCGCGCGATTCATCAGGAGAACAAGGGCCACGGCGGTGCGGTGAACACCGGCATCGCGGCGGCCACCGGCATGTATGTCAAGGTGGTGGACGCGGACGACTGGGTGGATCCGCAGGCCATCGACACCGTGCTGGCCACGCTGCGCGCCCAGCGCGAGACCGCCGAGCCCATCGACATGCTGGTGACTAACTACGTCTACGACAAGGTGGCCAAGCGACACAAGCACACCGTGAACTTCCGTCGTGTCATGGAATCCGGCCGCGTGCTCGGCTGGGATGATCTGGGTCATTTCGGTCTGGCGCAGTACATCATCATGCACGCGCTCACCTTCCGCACGCAGGTGGTGCGCGACTCCGGCCTCAAGCTGCCGGAGCACACGTTCTACGTGGACTTCTACTACTCCTACCAGCCGTTCCCGTGGGTGCGCCGGATCCAGTACCTCGACGTGCCGTTCTACCACTACTTCATCGGCCGCGAGGGTCAGAGCGTGCAGACGGACGTGATGATCCGCCGCGTGGACCAGCTGAGGCTCGTCAACCGGCTCATGACGGAGGCGACCCCCGAGAAGGGCACGGTGCCGGACGGCCTATACCGGTACATGATCCACTTCCTGGCCATCGAATCGTGCGTGACCTCGGTGTTCCTCATCCTCTCGCGCGAGCCGGAGAACTACGCCAAGAAACGTGAACTGTGGGAGGCCATCGACGCCTATTCGCCCGCCATCGGGCGTGACGTGCGCGCCAAACTGATGTCCCGCGCGATCAACCTGCCCGGTTCCGCAGGCCGCTGGGCCGTGCGCAACGGGTACACCATCGCGGAGAAGGTCGTCGGCTTCAACTGATGCGGCCCATTTGCGGGCCCGCGTTGTACCCTGGACGGCCATAGAGGATGCCAGCGGTTGCGTGAAGCTTGTTCTTTATGCCTGAACGGGGCAAAACAGGGAGTGTGCCCCCATCTTGCCCCGTTCAGGATGCCGTCAGCGGGGTGTTTCTGGGTGTTCATCCCCGGTACGCCCCGCTGAACCTCATTGAGCAGGGCATTCTGGCGTATAGGTCACCGACTTGCTCCGCTGAGAGTGCCTGCGCGATGCGAAACAGCGGCTTGCTCCCCGTCTTGCCCCGGCAGGCCAATCTCCAGCGGGGCAGACCAGCGACGTAACCGCCGAATCGCTTCGGCCCATGCCCGTCATCGGAGCAAAAACCGCGCCCCATACCCGGACCTGCCCCCGCCAAATCAGCCATCAGCAGTGCGAATAATCGTCTAACGGGGGCACCGGACGGCACCGCGCAATAGCCCGGCAGTGTCACGCCCAGCGGTCGGACATGGCGAAACTGTTATGCATGAGGTTGCTGGACGTGTACAGCACGCTGTCCAGCAGTTTGGCGGTATGCTCGCGCAGGTACTCGCCCGTCTCGCCGTTGGCCTTTTCAAGCACCTCGGCGGCCGCACGCACGTTTCCCGTATTCTCCTCGGCGTAGCCGTCCTCGATGATTCGTTCGTCCGTGCGTTCCACCAGCTGATGGCCGAACGCGCGCACCTGCTCGATGTACCCGTTGATCGCGCTGTTGGTCTCGTACCAGTGCGCGTCCGCGATGACCGCGATGAGGCGGTTCGTCCAGTACAGGTTGCCGGTGGAGACCTCGGGCGTGGTATCGCGCAGGTAGGCGGGCGTGTCGTCCACGTTCGCGTAGAACGGGGCGACCGTGGTGAACGGGCCGGAACCGAACGAAACCCACATCACCGTGCGATTGCAGGCCGGCGCGTACGGGCGAATCTGCAGCGCCACCATGTGTCCGGTGCGGTTCACGCCGATCGGACGGTAGCGGTGACGGGTCTCCGGCGTGCCCTTGGTGCCGTACGGGTCGTACGGCGTGCCTTCGAAGTGGGAGGAGAGCAGGAAGTCCACGTCCTCGAGCGTCACTTTGTCCTCGGGTACGCGGCACCACGGGATGTCGTCGGATTCCGGCGTGTACCGGGCTGCGGGCGAATCCCAGTCCTCGCTGGGGTTGAGGTGACGCTGCATGTACCAAGCGCGCGGCGTGTTGTAGATGTGGTCCTTCGGCGTGGTGGCGCCGAATGCCTTGCGCGGGTTGAAGCGGCGGGGCAGGGCGGCCACGAGAGCGGCGATCTGGTCGTCCTGGCCGTTCGCGGCTGCGGATCCAGCGTTCGTGCGAGCGGAGGCCACGGCGGCGCGACGGGCGGAATGGGCTCCGGTACCGGCGGCGACCGACCCGAATCCGGCGCTGTGGGCATGACGGCCGCCGGATGCGACCGGAGCGCCCATCGTGCGGTCGAGGTGATGCCTGACCATGAACTCGCGCAGGTCCGCGCTGCACATGTACTCGCGCTGCCTGCCGAAGGCGTCGGCCAGGTCGAAGTCGTCGATGCCCAGCTGGTTGGGGATGGTGGCGTAGCAGTCGTCCGGCACCCGGCGGGCGATCCAGTGGTAGCCGCCGATGGTCTCGACGTACCAGATCTCGTCCACGTCCGAGATGATCACACCGTTCGACTCATAGGTGCCGTACGTCTCAAGCAGTTCGCCGAGCCGGGCCACGCCCTCGCGCGCGGTCTTCACGTACGGCAGCACAAGGGTGATGATGTCCTCCTCGCCGATGCCGCCGGGCTGTTCGGGGCGGTAGTCCTCATCTCCCGGTTCGCCGTGGGCGGGATTCAGCTCGACCATCGGATCGGCGCCGAGCACGCGCTCGTTGACGGCGATGGTTTCGGTGGCGCTCATCGCCACGTTGTGTTCGTTCGCGCCCGCCTCGGCCAAAATGCCGCGGTTGTTGAGGACGTTCGGGGCGATGGTGTACCGGCAGGGATCGTCCGGCAGGTCGATCTCGACGTGGCTCAGCACGCTTTTGTAGTGGCGCGGCTGATCTTTCGGGGCGACTGCCACGAGACGCTTGGGATCGTAGCGGCCGGAGCCGGAATCGTCGTCGCGGGCGATGATGGTGGAGCCGTCGTAGCTGGCGTTCTTGCCGATGAGGATGGTAGTGCATGACATGCCGACCACTCTAGGCGGTCGCCATGCGTTTGGGGCGCTCGGAACCGGCATTCCCATGAAATTCCCAGCTAACGCACACGCCATGCCGAGACTGGTGTTGTTATATGTAATCACGGCCGCAAGCCCGCAATAATTGAATCCTTCTTCTTCTCTTCCTCTTTCTTCTCTCTCGAAGCCCGGTTTCCCGCCGGGCTTTGTCTGTTGTTGGGGCAATGCGGTGACGCAGGCTCGAAGCGCCGCCGATTTGGAATGTCTGGCGTCGGTGTGTATTTTAGAAATGTTGCCCCTCTAGCTCAACGGTTAGAGCAGCGTCCTTTTAAGTCGTGGGTTGTGGGTTCGAATCCCACGGGGGGCACCGCCGAGCCCTTGGAATCATTGAGGTTCCAAGGGCTTAATCGTATCCGGGAGGCTGGCGGCATCCCTGATTGGACAACATGCACGCAGATGCCGCTGAGTCTCAGTCTTCAGATCCGGCCACCCATCAATTCGTTTCGTCCCGGCCGCAGAATGGCAATCATCTAGGCTCTGTTAAACCCAGGTTGACATGGATGCCATTGGACTACCCCTCAGTCGGCTTCGCCGCCAGCTCGTCCTGCAATTAAAGACGAACTCCGTTCGCGGCCTACTGGCTCGGTTGTCGCCTCGCACATTGCCTACAAACGGCCCTGCCGTTTGCTTCACGGCAATGTCCTGACAAGGGGAGCCAAGAATAAGGGCCAGGTCAATCTTTGTTTAACGGAGAAAAAGAGAAAGCCCGGCGGGAACCGGGCTTGAGAGAGAAGAGAGAAGAAGGGATTAAGTTATATGCGGCTTGCCGCCGTGGTTCCCATATAAGTACGGCAGATTCAACGGGACGTGTGCAAAAGCTGAGAAATTCATGGGAATGTGCATCGTCAGCGCATCACCCCGAACCTGATTAATTCCCATCGGCATCAATCCCGCAAGGATGTTCCCCAATCGACGTTCCCCGACGTCCCAAATCCCCGACGCACAATCCATTCTTCCCGATATCCCAACATGAACACGCAGCGAACTGTGGCCAACATCGCATCCGGAAGCACCCATATCGTATATCGCCTCTGGCGAATCATGGGCCCTACAGACTAGGCTGAACACCATGAGTGAATCCATTGTCTGGACCAATCCGTTGCGCGACCCGCGCGACCTGCGCCTGCCGCGTATCGCGGGCCCCTGCAGTCTGGTCATCTTCGGCGTCACCGGTGATTTGGCGCAAAAGAAGCTGCTGCCGGCCGTCTACGACCTGGCCAACCGCGGCCTGCTGCCGCCCAGCTTCGGCCTGACCGGCTTCGCCCGCCGCGACTGGACGCAGGAACATTTCATCGAATTCGTGAAGGCGGCCGTACAGGCGCATTGCCGTACGCCGTTCAAGGAGTCGACGTGGAACAACCTCGCGGCCGGTATCCGGTTCGTGCAGGGCACGTTCGACGACCCGGAAGCCTTCGAGCGCCTGAGCGCCACCGTGCAGGAGCTTGACCGCGACCGCGGCACACGCGGCAACCACGCTTTCTACATGTCCGTGCCGCCGCGCGCCTTCCCGGTGGTGGCCAAGCAGCTGGCCGCCTCCGGCCTGTCCCGTTCGAGTGAGGGTGCCTGGCGCCGTGTGATCATCGAGAAGCCGTTCGGCCATGACCTGGCCAGTGCCAAGGAGCTCGACCACGTGGTCTCCGAGGTGTTTGACCCGAGCTCGGTGTTCCGTATCGACCATTACCTCGGCAAGGAGACCGTGCAGAACCTGCTGGCCCTGCGCTTCGCCAACGCCATGTACGAGCCGATCTGGAACGCCAATTACGTCGATCACGTGCAGATCACGATGGCCGAGGACATCGGCATCGGCGGTCGCGCCGGCTACTACGACGGCATCGGCGCAGCACGCGACATCATCCAGAACCACCTGCTCCAGCTCATGGCCCTCACTGCCATGGAGGAGCCGCTGAGCTTCACCGCCAAGGACCTCACGGCCGAGAAGACCAAGGTGCTCTCCGCCGTGCGCCTGCCCAAGGACCTCGTCGCCAACACCGCGCGCGGCCAGTACGCCAAGGGCTGGCAGGGCTCGCACGAGGTGGTCGGCTATCTGGAGGAGAAGGGCATCGACCCGAAGTCCACCACCGAGACCTATGCCGCCATCCGACTCGATATCGACACCCGCCGTTGGGCCGGCGTGCCGTTCTATCTCAGGACCGGCAAGCGCCTCGGCAAGCGCGTGACCGAAATCGCCGTGGTGTTCAAGCGCGCCCCGCACCTGCCGTTCGAGCAGACCGCCGTGCGCGAACTCGGCAAGAACGCCATCGTGATCCGCGTGCAGCCGGACGAGGGCGTGACCATGCGATTCGGTGCCAAGGTGCCGGGCGGCTCCACGATGGAGGTTCGCGACGTGAACATGGACTTCAGCTACGGCCGTTCCTTCACCGAGAACTCGCCGGAGGCCTACGAGCGACTGATTCTGGACGTGCTGCTCGGCGATCCGCCGCTGTTCCCGACCACCGAAGAGGTGAACCTCAGCTGGGAGATCCTCGATCCGATTGAAGAGTTCTGGTCCACGCTCGGCCAGCCGCAGCCCTATCGCTCCGGTACGTGGGGTCCGGCCGAGGCCGATGAGATGCTGGCGCGCGACGGACGCCATTGGAGGATGCCATGATCATCGATATGCCGAACACGCGCACGCGCGAAATCGCACATAAGATCGACGAACTGCACGAGGAGCGCGGTGAATCGGCCACGGGCCGTGTGCTGACGCTACTCATCGCCACCGAGGACGCCGATCTGGAGCATGCGTTGGAAGTGGCCAACGCGGCCAGCCGCGAGCACCCCTGCCGTGTCATTGCCATCGTGCCGAACACCGCGCACCGCGACGATACCACCGACGACGTCAAGGCCATGGAGAAGACCGACAACCCGGCCATCGACCTGACCGACGGCCCGGCGGAGTCGAATCTCGACGCCCAGGTCCGCTTCGGCGCGGACGCCGGCGCCGGTGAAATCATCATCCTGCGTCCGCGCGGCGGCCTGATCAATCACCCGGATACGCTCGTCATCCCGCTGCTGGTGCCAGACGTGCCGGTGGTGGCCTGGTGGCCCACGAACCCGCCGTCCAACCCGTCCAAGGACCTGATGGGTGCGATGGCCCGCAGTCGCATCACGGACGCCCTGCACTCCAACAACCCGGAGGCCACCATCGAGCGCCTGCGCCGCAACTGGACTCCGGAGGACATCGACCTGTCCTGGACGCGACTGACCGTCTGGCGCGCGATGCTCGCCTCCATGCTCGACCAGCCGCCGCATCTGCCGATTACAGCCGCTAAGGTGACCGGTCCGTCCGAGTTCCTGCCGATGGATCTGCTGTGCGCCTGGCTGCGTCTCAAGCTCGGCGTGCCGGTGGATGTGGAGTACGTCAACGATGCCAAGGCCGTGACCGGCGTGTATCTGACGCGCGCGGACGGCGTGGTCTCGCTGGAACGCCCGGATGAGGAGCAGGCGCTGATTTCGATGCCGGGCCAGGCCCCGCAGACGATTTCCGTGCCGGTGCGCACCATCGAGGACTGCCTGACCGAGGAACTGCGCCGCATCGACCCGGATGAGATCTACGCCGAAGTCATCAACGAAGGCTGGGATCTGATTCGTCACTGACGAGTGACATTGCCTGGCGCGATTGCCGAGCATAGAGAGACTGAGGGGAGCCGCCAATTGGCTCCCCTCAGTCAGCTTCGCTGCCAGCTCCCCTCAAGGAGGGGAGCCCAAAACAGTACTTTTTCTATAGGTAAAGGAACACGTATGGCGGAACGCAAACTGGTGGTCTATCCGAATAAGGACCTCATGATTCAGGCGGGCGCGCGGCGCTTCGTGCTGACGATTCTGGACCTGCTCGCCGAGCGGCTGCCCGATGGGAGCCACCGCGAGCGCGTGGACGTGGCGTTGTCCGGCGGTTCGGCGGCCCAGCCGCTGGGACTGGTGCTGTCCGACCCGCTGGCGGATGCCATCGACTGGCAACGTGTCCACTTCTGGTGGAGCGACGAGCGCTTCGTGCCGGCCGACAACACCGACCGCAACGCTCTGGAGGCTCGTCGCCTTCTGCTCGATCAATTGGTGTCCGATGGCAAGCTGCCGGAATCGAACATCCATGAGATGGCCGCGGATGCGCGTTCCACCGAGGAGATCGCCTCGGCAATGGCGGATGCCGCCAGCGACGATGCCGCTGTACGGACCGCGGCCGATGCGGTCAATGACACGTTGCTGGAGTCGGCCGCGCGCGCCTATGAGGATGAACTCGCGCGCGAATTGGGACCGAAGCCGGTCATCGACCTGATGATTCTGGGCATGGGACCGGATGGCCATTACGCCTCGCTGTTCCCTGGTCATGACGAGGTGTTGGTAGCCGACCGGTTGGCCGTGGGCGTGAACCACTCCCCCAAGATGCCGCCGCTGCGCGTGTCCCTGACCGCGCCGCTCATCGCGCGGTCCCGCCACACGTGGTTCTTTGCGGCTGGAGCGGGCAAGGCCGATTCGCTGGCGCACGTGTTCGCACAGCCGAACAATCCGGCGTATCCGTCGTCCTTCGCAGGTGGCGTGGATGAATTCGTCTGGTTCTCCACGGAAGAGACCGTGGTGCAGCTCTGAGACGGGACGGTGCAGACCGTGTGCCTCCGAGCACGCGGATTGTGTGCCCCCGTAAGAGCATTTCACCTGAAAATGGGCTATCGGGACAATATTGCTTGCCCCGATAGCCCATTTTTCGTCAGAATCGCATATGGGGGCACAGGCCTTTATTGCGCCATTCTGCCGATTCAGACAAAAACGGCGGAATTCCAACGATTCTTATTTGCCCCGATACGCCAAAAACACTTCAAATCGGTCTCCGGGGCACATCGCGTGCCCCGATATACGAATTTGATATGAAAAATGACTATCGGGGCGCGGATTTGCCCTGCGCAGAGGAAGTTCAAGGCCGGCGCGGCGGCTAAGCCGCCGTGAAAGGAAGAAAAAAGAGAGGCTTCTGCTGTTTTCGTGGGTTAGGTTGCTGGTGTTGGTAGTTGGATGTTGAGTCCGCCGCATCTGAGCATGACGAGGCTGATGAGGTTGGTGACGTGGTGGAAGCCGTAGGCCATGCGGATG
>NZ_JAHBBJ010000025.1 GCF_019331675.1 Bifidobacterium miconisargentati | reverse complement strand
CCGGATCGCGGGCGTCGAACCGGAAGACGACGAAACCCCACAAGCCGACGCGGACTAGGATTTCACGCTCACCACAGGTGAGGCACCACTCCGGATTACGCGCTCATTTTCAAATGAGGCACCTCGGCAGTGGCCTTGTCCGCGTCGAAGGCGTGCACGGAATCGGCACCCTTGGCGGAACCCTTCTCGCCGTTGTCGGAATCCCAGTGGATCTCGTGGCGGTCATCGTGGTTGCGCCACCAGCTGGACAGGATGGAGCCGGAGATGTTGTGCCACACGGAGAAGAAGGTGGACGGCACGGCGGCGATTGGGTTGGATGCGAAGGAGGTCAGGGCCAGGGTGGCGCCCAGGGCGGAGTCCTGCATGCCGACCTCGAAGGTGATGGCCTTCTGCTGCGCGTAGCGGAAGCCCTTCGGGTAGATCTTGTACATCAGCTTGGAGAAGCCGAAGCCCAGGGCGTAGCCGGACAGGTTGTGCAGGATGACCACCGGGATGGCCATGAGGGAGGAGGCCACGAACAGCTTCGGACCGTTGGCCGCGACCACAACGCCGATGATCAGGAGGATGGCGACCTGCGAGACGATCGGCAGAGCGACGGTGATGGTCTCGATTTTCTTGCCGAAGATCATATGGCAGATCACGCCGAGGGCGATCGGGAAGAGCACCACCTTGACGGCGTTGAGGAACAGGGACTCGACCGGCACCTGCACGTACTGGGAGGCCAGCCACTGCATCAGCAGCGGGATCATGAACGGCGCGCACAGGGTGGAGAGGATGCCGATGGACACATCGAGGGCCACATCACCGCGGGACAGGTAGCTCATCACGTTGGAGGAGGTGCCGGACGGGCAGCAGCCCACGAGGATCACGCCCACGGCCAGCGGGCCGTCGAGGCGGAAGATCCAGCACAGCAGCACGGCGATGAGCGGCATGATCACGAAGTGGGCGATGGTGCCGACGATGACCATGAGCGGCTGGGTGAGGATGCGCTTGAAGTCGTCAAGCGTGAGCGTCAGGCCCATGCCGAAGAGCACGATGCCCAGCATGTAACCGGTGTATGCCTTGCCCCACAGGCTGGCCTGCGGCACGAAGTAGTTGAAGACGGCCCAGACGATGACGATGACCGTGAACCATTTGGTCAGCCAGTCTGCAAAAGCCTTAACCTTTTCCATGTGTTTCTCTCTCTGTTACGAATGTACTGCAAGTAACATCGCATGAAATTAAGCGCGTGGGGCTTGACACGAAACGTGTTGCTCACATTGTGGGCATATGGCCGTTCATTCGATTCATTTTTGGGGCTTCCACCAAACTCGACGCCTCGAAGTTGTCGGCTTCACCAAATCGTCAGGCGATTCCGGAGATTGCGCATACAGCTGCGACACACCGGAGAAAGGCTTGGAAATCAGCGGTTTTCCATGTTGCTGGATCACCACGGCAACGTTGCGACACGCCGATGTGCACGCCGCCGAAAAAGTGTGTATAGTATCCATCTGTTGTCTTTCAGTCCTGCTGGGAAACAAACATGGTGGCCATAGCTCAGTTGGTAGAGCATCTGATTGTGGTTCAGAAGGTCGCGCGTTCGAGCCGCGTTGGCCACCCCACTAAGACCCTTCCGAGAAATCGGAAGGGTCTTTTGTTTTTCCGAGCTGCCAGTCGTTCGATTCCGGGTTCCTCACTATGTACGCGGCCGAACGAAGGTGCCGCATACATAGTGTCGTTTCGCACGGCCAAACCCTCACTATGTACGCGGCCTCATGGTTACACCGCATACATAGTGAGGGTTTGAATCGGCCAATACGTCATACAGCTCTGTACCAAAATCCAACGGGTCAGCGTTGTAGACTCGGGGCTACTGCCCCACGAGGCCCAAAAAGAAGGATTCGCAATGCTGTCTTTTGAGAACGATTACTCCCGCGCCGCCCATCCGGCCGTGCTCGACGCCGTGGTGCGCGCCAATGAGCACCTGTATTCCGGCTATGGCTCAGACGAGCTGACCGCGCAAGCCAAAGCCAAAATCCGCGAAACCTGCGGCGCGCCGGACGCGGACGTGTGGTTCCTGGTGGGCGGCACGCAAGCCAACCAGGTGGTCATCGACACCATCACCCCGGCGTATGCGGGTGTGGTCGCGGTGGCGTCCGGCCATCCGAACGTACATGAGGCCGGCGCCATCGAGTACGCGGGCCACAAGGTGCTCACACTCCCCCACCACAACGGCAAGATGGACGCGGGCGAACTGGACGAGTACTGCAAGACCTTCTATGCGGACGCCAATCACGAGCATATGGTCTTCCCCGGCTCCGTGTACGTCTCGCAGAGCACCGAATACGGCACCATTTATTCCAAGGCAGAGCTCGAGGCAATCGCCGAGGTGGCGCATCGTTACGACATGCCGCTGTTCGTAGACGGCGCGCGACTGGGATACGCGCTGACCGCCACCGGCGGCGACATGACGCTGGAGGACGTGGCACGCATCGCGGACGTGTTCTACATCGGCGGCACCAAGGTGGGTGCCCTGTTCGGCGAGGCCGTGGTGTTCACCAAGCACAACACGCCGAAGCATTTCCTGACGCGCATCAAGCAGCACGGCGCGCTGCTGGCCAAGGGATTCGTGCTGGGCGCGCAGTTCGACGCCCTGTTCACGGATAATTTGTACTTCAGAATCGCCCGCAACGCCAACGAGGCGGCCGACCGCATCCGTGAGGCGTTGAAGGCCAAGGGCTACCAGCTGACGTTCGACGCGCCCACGAACCAGATCTTCGTGACACTTGACCAGCCCACCATCGAGCGTCTGGAGCGGGACATCAAGCTTGGCTTCATGGAGAAGGCCGATGACGCGCATACCGTGATGCGCATCTGCACGAGCTGGTCCACCACGCCGGAGGAGGTCGACCAGCTCATCGCGCTGCTGTAGGGTCGCAAAATCCTCGCATGGCGCAACCTACGACGGGCTACCCCTCAGTAGGTTGCGCCGACTCCCCTCAGTCGCTTTCAGCGACAGCTCCCCTCGGAGAGGGGAGCCACAGTTTGGGTGGCTTGCGGCTCCCCTCAGTCAGCTGCGCTGACAGCTCCCCTCGGAGAGGGGAGCCAGTTTAGGCGGGTTTGCGGCTCTCTTCTTCTGAAGGGAGCTTCTTCCGCCCCACGGCCGTCACTCCCCTATCGCCTCGCACTCCATGTCCACGAACTTGTGCACGGACGCCTCCACCGAGTAGTGCTCTTTGGTGTGCTCGGCGTACTTGACGCCCCACTCGGCACGTTCGGCCTGATGGGCGATCCACCAGTCGATGCGCCGGGCCAGCAGTGCGGCGTCGCGCACGGGGAACAGCGATTCGTCCAGCAGGGCGAACTGACTTGCGGCGGACAGCTCGGACGCGGCGATGATCGGCACCAGGCCGCAGGCCATCGCCTCGATGACGCTCACGGATTCGATGTCCGCGATGGAGCAGTGGACGAACAGGTCGCCCGAACGCAGCAGTTCGGGCATCTCGGAGTGCTTGTGGAACCCGATCTCCGCCTTGCGGGCCAGGAGCCTGCCAGCGCGGAAGGTCAGGTAGCGACGCAGCGGCCCGGTGCCGGCGATGATGAGCTGGATGTCTCCGGCGTGGCGGGACATGGAAATCGCCTTGATGAGCGTGATCTGATCCTTCTCATGGGCGAGACGGCCGGACGCGATAACACGGAACGGCACCGGCGTGGGCGCTTGCGGATCGACCGGCTCCTTGGGCGAGTAGGCGGGCGAATAGCCGTTCGAGATCACGTGCAGCCGCGCTTTGTACCCGTGCGAACGCAGCAGGCTCGCAGTCATTTCGGTGGGCACGTGGATGTGGTCGACACGATTGTACAGCCAGTGCTTGAACAGCCAGTACAGGAAGCTGGACACACCGGGGATGTGGCGCAGGGGTCCTGCGGAATACAGCACGTTCTCCGGCTGCAGATGGAAGCCAGCGGTGACGGGGATGCCCATCTGGCGCGCCACCTTGGCGGCATGGCGGCCGAACTTGAACGGCATATAGATATGGACCACATCCACGCCCTGGAAGGCGGTGCGGAACAGCGTGTCGCTTGGCTCGGCGAACTGCATGAGCTGTTTGGACGCCACCCAGGAGACCAGCGGCACCTTGTTCACGCGGGCCGGGTATTCGGGGGCGCCGATGCCCACGAGCCTCACATGATGACCCTGCCGTTCGAGTTCGGCGGCCCATTGCAGCGCCGAATTGGAGGTGCCGTTGCCCTGGTTGCCCACCGTGTCCACCACGAGGGCGATGGTCAGCGGCCGGTCGATGCTCTCTTCGTTCCCTTTTTCGCGCATTGCCTCATCTTAGGTCACGCCCGTACGCGATCGGGGGATGGGAAAGCTTGCGAATCGCCGGCTTCGGCAGGAATCGTGTGGCGAAGCGCGGATTGCCTAATTTAGGGTACGTACGACGCATGCCTGCATGCACACGTACGCTACCGCGCGTCCAGCGCACGCCGGATGCGGGCCACGGCCTGATACAGGTCCGCGGTGTGCTTGAGCAGACTGATGCGCACCCACCCCTCGCCTGCCTCGCCGAAGCAGGAACCGGGCATGAGCGCCACGCCGGCCGTGTTGAGCAGCCAGTCGGTGAACGCGGCCGAACCGTCCCGCGCGAAGGATTCCGGCACGCGGGCCCAGGCGAACAGTCCGCCCTGCGCCTCGGCGACCTCCAGTCCGCTGCCGGCCAGACCGTCGCGTACCACGTCGAAACGATGCTGGTATTGAACGGCCAGTTCCGCCACTGTGGACTGGTCGGAGGCGAGCGCCACCGCACCCGCCTGCTGGATCACGCTGGACGCCAGAACGGCGGTCTGCCGGTGCAGGGCCTTGACCGCCGCAAGCACCTCGGCGTTGCCGGCCACGAATCCGCCGCGCCAGCCGGCCACCATATACATCTTCGAGAGCGACCCCAGCTCCAGCGCGACGTCCAATGCGCCGGGCGTCTCCAAGAGGCTCAGCGAGCGCGCCCCGGCGAACTCGAGTCCCGCATAGGCGAAGTCGTTGAGCACGACGAATCCGTATTGCCTGGCGAGCCGCACGGCGGTTTCGTACAGTTCGGGCGTGGCGGCGGCGCCGGTGGGGTTGTTCGGGTAGTTGAGGATCAGCAGTTTGGCCCGAGTCCATACGGCCGGGTCCACGGCATCCAGATCGGGAAGGAACCCGCGATCCGCTCCGGCGGGAATCGTCTCGAACCGTCCGCCGGCCACCGCGGTGGACCCCTCGTACTGCGGATAATAAGGATCCACGGCCACCACGGTGTCGCCGGGGTCGATGAGTGCCTGAATCACCGTGGCGATGCCCACCGATGAGCCGGATGTGGCGAGCAGCTGTGTGGCGGGATCCACGGTCACGCCGTGCTGACGTCCGTACCATCCGGCGATCGATTCGAGAAACGCCGGTACACCGTCGAACGGCGGGTATCGGAAGAGCGAGGGATCGTGCGCGGCGTGGGCGAGCGCGTCCTGGACGAATGCCGGCGGCCGCCCGTCGGGATTGCCTTTGCTCAGGTCGATGACGTCCTTGCCGGCGGCGACGGCGGCCGCGGCGCGTGCATCCGCCTCGGCGAAGGGGTTGCCGGGCAGTCCCGCCGCCCGTTTGGAAATCAGTGCCGCGTTCCGCGCTGGCATGCCGCATCCCCCTCGCCGTGTTCCGTATGAATCCCCTTGAAACGTTGGCCCGACCGCGATGAACATATCGGCCGGTGATTCATAAGGTACGGCAGGCATGTCGCGCATGCAACGGCGTGTCTATACACATGGTTTATGACCGGTTACAGACGGCAAAATTCGTGCGGCATGGCAGAATGTGGGATATGACTGAGCATGCTGTGAACACTTCCGCGGCCTCCGCCGCAGATTCCATCTCCTCCCCCGCCGCCGGCCGCACGCTGGGCACGCCGTTGGGCAAGCGCCCCACCCGCGTGCTGTTCCTGGGCTCCGGCGAGCTCGGCAAGGAGGTCACCATCGAGCTGATGAGGCTTGGCGCATGGGTGTGTGCGGCCGATTCGTATACGGGTGCGCCGGCTCAGCAGGTGGCGCACGAGTACCGCGTACTGGATATGGCGAACGCCGACGAGCTCAAGGCCCTGTTCGACGAGGTCAGGCCGGACATCATCGTGCCCGAGGTCGAGGCCATCGCCACGGACGTGTTGGCCGGGGCCGCCGCTGCCGGCGCCCAGGTGGTGCCGAGCGCCGAGATCGCGGCCATCTGCATGGATCGCGAGCGTCTGCGCGTGCTGGCCCATGAGGAACTGGGCCTGCCGACCACGCCGTACCGTTTCGCCGGATCGCTGGAGGAGCTGCGTGCGGGCGCCGAGGAGGTCGGCTATCCGTGCGTGGTCAAGCCGGTGATGAGCTCGTCCGGCCACGGCCAGTCCGTGGTGCGCGCCGTCGACGCGATCGACGCCGCGTGGACGGAGGCGCAGGAGGGACGCCGCGCGTCCGGTGAGGGCGATGTGTCCCGCGTGATCGTGGAGGCGCTGGCTCCCTTGGAGCGCGAGTTGACCGTGCTGACGGTCTCGTCGTCGGCCGGCATCGTGACGTGCGCCCCGATCGGCCAGCGCCAGGAATCGGGCGACTACCGTGAGTCGTGGCAGCCGGCGGCCGAACCCGACGGCGAGGCCGAACGGGCGCAGGCCATCGCCCGCACCGCCGTCGAGGGACTGGTGGCCAAGGCCAAGGCGGCCGGCGAGACCGGCTGGGGCGTGTTCGGCGTGGAGCTGTTCGTGCTGACCGACGGTTCGATCCTGTTCAACGAGGTCTCCCCCCGACCGCACGACACGGGCATGGTGACGATGGCCTCGCAGCGGCTGAGCGAGTTCGCCCTGCACGCCCGCGCGATCCTGGGTCTGCCGGTCACCGCCGGGCATGTGGCGCTCACCCTGCCAGCCGGAGAAGTTGCCGCGAGCCATGCGATCGTGGTGGCCGGCGACGGCGAGGCCGAGTTCACGAACGTGGCCGAGGCGCTGGCCGAGCCCGGCACCGACCTGCGTATCTTCGCCAAGCCGGAGGTCCATGGCCACCGTCGCATGGCCGTGGCGCTCGCCGTCGGGCAGGGCGAGGCCGACGCCCGCGCCAAGGCCGCCCGCGTGGCCGAGACGCTCGACATCGACGTGCGCTGAGCCACGTCGTTATCCCCGGCGATTGGTACCCTTTTACCGTTAGTTCACCCAGAAATTCCGCTGATTTGAAAGGCGATCATGGAGAAACTGGAAAAGCTCTACGAGGGCAAGGCCAAGCAGCTGTACGCAACCGACGACCCGGAGATCCTGTGGGTCGAATACAAGAACACCGCTACGGCCGGCGATGGCGAGAAGAAAGAGGACTTCACCGGCAAGGGCCGCCTGAACAACCTCATCACCACCATCATCTTCGACCTGCTCAAGGCCCGCGGCATCGACAGCCACCTCGTCAAGCGCGTGAACGACACCGCCCAGCTGGTGCGCAAGATCGACATGTTCCCGCTGGAGATCGTGCTGCGCAACACCGCCGCCGGCCACTTTTGCTCCCGTCTGGGCGTTGAGGAAGGCCTGCCGCTCAAGGAGCCGGTGCTCGAGTACTTCCTCAAGAACGACGACCTGCACGATCCGTTCGTGAACGACGACGATCTGGTGGCCCTCGGCGTGTGCACCCGCGAGGATCTGGCCGAGATCGCCCCGCTGGCCCGCAAGATCAACGAGGCCCTCATCGACATCTTCGCCAAGATCGACGTCAAGCTCGTGGACTTCAAGATCGAGATGGGCCGCGCCTCCGACGGCACGCTGCTGCTGGCCGACGAGATCACCCCGGACTCCTGCCGCCTGTGGGATCAGCGCGACCACTCCGGCAAGGTGGAGCATCTGGACAAGGACCTGTTCCGCCGCGGTCTGGGCTCCATCATCCCGGCCTACGAGGAGATCGAGTCCCGTCTGACCGAGCTGGCCAAGTCCGAGGGCATCGAAGTCGCCTGAGCGGTTCGCCGGGGCGAAAGCACATAAGACGCAAATTTGGCTCCCCTCACTGAGGGGAGCTGTCAGCGAAGCTGACTGAGGGGAGACTACATGAGTTGTCATCTGGCGCTCCCCTCAGTCGCCTAAGGCGACAGCTCCCCTCAGAGAGGGGAGCCAAGTCTTTTTTTCTCATCACTCATCAACCTGTCATCAAGAAAGGATTCCCATGGTTTTCCGCGTATACGTGGAGAAGAAGCCCGGCTTTGACGTCGAGGCCCAGCAGCTCGCCGGCGAGCTGAAGACCATCCTCGGCATCTCCGGTCTCAAGGCCGTGCGCATCGTGAACCGTTACGACGTGGAGGGCATCAGCGAGGAGCTGTTCCGTCAGGCCACGCCCACCGTGTTCAGCGAGCCGCAGGTGGACGACGTCTCCGCCGACCTGCCCGATTTCGGCGCGGCCAAGGTGTTCGCCACCGAGTTTCTGCCCGGCCAGTTCGATCAGCGCGCCGATTCGGCCAGCGAGTGCATCCAGCTCATCTCCCAGGGTGAGCGCCCCACCGTGCGTTCCGCCAAGGTGTACGCCCTCGAAGGCGAGCTCACGGACGCGGACGTCGAGGCCATCAAGCATTACGTGATCAACCCGGTGGAGGCCCGCGAAGCCAGCCTGGCCGCCAAGGACACGCTGAAGACCCAGGTGCCCACGCCTGGCAAGGTGGAGGTCATCGCCGGCTTCAACGAGATGGACGCGGCCGCCGGCCAGAAGTTCATCGACGAGCGTGGCCTGGCCATGGACCTCGCCGATCTGGAGTTCTGCCAGAAGTACTTCGCCGAGGAGGGCCGCGAGCCCACCATCACCGAGATCAAGGTGATCGACACCTACTGGTCCGACCACTGCCGCCACACCACGTTCGGCACCGAGCTGGACGAGGTGAACATCGACGACGCCGTGGTCAAGGCCGCCTTCGAGCGCTACCTCGAGATGCGCCACGAGCTGGGCCGCGACGCCAAGCCGGTGTGTCTCATGGACATGGGCACCATCGGTGCCAAGTGGCTCAAGAAGAACGGCATCCTCACCGGCCTGGACGAGTCCGAAGAGATCAACGCCTGCACCGTCAAGGTCAAGGTTGACGTGAACGGCCATGACGAGGACTGGCTGTTCCTGTTCAAGAACGAGACCCATAACCACCCCACCGAGATCGAGCCGTTCGGTGGCGCGGCCACCTGCATCGGCGGCTGCATCCGCGACCCCCTGTCCGGCCGCTCCTACGTGTACCAGGCCATGCGCGTCACCGGTGCCGCCGATCCGACCGTGCCGGTCTCCCAGACGCTCGAGGGCAAGCTGCCGCAGCGCAAGCTGGTGACCACCGCGGCCGCCGGCTACAGCTCCTACGGCAACCAGATCGGCCTCGCCACCGGCCAGGTGGACGAGATCTACCACCCCGGCTACGTGGCCAAGCGCATGGAGGTGGGCGCGGTCGTGGCCGCCACCCCGGCCGATCACGTGCGCCGCGAGACCCCGGCCCCCGGCGACAAGATCATCCTGCTGGGCGGCCGCACCGGCCGTGACGGCATCGGCGGCGCCACCGGCGCGTCCAAGGCGCACAACGTGGAATCGCTGGAGCTGGACGGCGCCGAGGTGCAGAAGGGCAACGCCCCGGTCGAGCGCAAGCTGCAGCGTCTGTTCCGCCGCGGCGATGCCTGCCGCCTCATCAAACGCTGCAACGACTTCGGCGCCGGTGGCGTGTCCGTGGCGGTCGGCGAGCTCGCGGACGGCCTGTACGTGGATCTCAACACCGTGCCCAAGAAGTACGAGGGCCTGGATGGCACCGAGCTGGCCATCTCCGAATCCCAGGAGCGCATGGCCGTGGACGTGGCCGCCGAGGACGTGGACGAGTTCCTGGGGTACGCCCGCGAGGAGAACCTCGAGGCCACGGTGATCGCCACCGTGACCGAGGACCCGCGCATGGTGATGACCTGGAACGGCGATGAGATCGTGAACCTCTCCCGCGAGTTCCTGGCCTCCAACGGCGCCTCCAAGCACCAGACCGTGCACGTCGAGGCCCAGCAGGCGTACGAGGTGCCGGCCGCATGGCGTTCCGGCTCCCTGGCGGAGCGCATGCACGCGCTGGTGACCGACCTCAACGTGGCCTCCAACAAGGGCCTGTCCGAGCGTTTCGACTCCACCATCGGCGCGGGCACCGTGCTCATGCCGTTCGGCGGCGTCAAGCAGCTCACCCCGAACGAGGCCATGGTGGCCAAGTTCCCGGTGTTCGGCGAGACCACCACCGCCTCCGCGATGGCCTGGGGCTTCAACCCGTACATCATGGAGAAGAACCAGTTCACGGGCGCGTACCTGTCCGTGGTCGAGTCGCTGGCCAAGCTCGTGGCCGCCGGCTTCGAGCATGAGAAGGCGTACCTGAGCTTCCAGGAGTACTTCGAGAAGCTGCGCGACGAGCCGGAACGCTGGGGCAAGCCCACGGCCGCCGTGCTCGGTGCGCTGATGGCCCAGGTGGATCTGGGCGCCGGCGCCATCGGCGGCAAGGACTCCATGTCCGGCTCCTTCGAGGATCTGGACGTGCCGCCCACGCTGATCTCCTTCGCCGTGGCGGTGGGCAACATGAAGCGCGCCACCTCCCCCGAGTTCAAGGGTGCCGGCCACCGCATCGTGCGCATCGCGCCGCGTTATCTGGCCGACGGCATCACGCCGGACAAGGACGCGCTGCTCGAGGCGTTCTCGCTGGTCGAGGAGCTCACCGACTTCCACACCGCGCTGGCCGTGTCCACTCCGGGCTACGGCGGCACCGCCGAGGCCCTGTTCAAGATGACCGTGGGCAACGGCATCGGCGTGGACCTGAACGACGGAATCGCCCTGGACGACCTGTTCGCCCCGGCGTACGGCTCGTTCATCGTGGAGCTCAAGGACAACGAGAAGATCCCGGCCGTCTCCAACCTGGTCGAGGTGGGCGAGATCGGCGTGACCACGGAGGCGTACGGCTTCCGCGCCGCCGGCGAGACCATCGACCTGGCCGAGCTGCAGAACGCCTGGGAGGGCGGCATCGAGTCCGTGTTCCCGTACCGTTCCAAGGGCGACGAACAGGGCAAGACCGTGGAGACCATCGACTTCCACACCGAGGCCGCGGGCGTCAAGAAGACCGTGTACGTGGGTGCTCCGGTGGCCAAGCCGCGCGTGATCATCCCCGTGTTCCCGGGCAACAACTGCGAGTACGACTCCGCCGCCGCGTTCGAGCGCGCGGGCGCCGAGGTGTCCACGCTCATCGTGAACAACCTCACGCCGGCCGCCGTGGCCGAATCCACGCAGCAGCTGGTCGAGGAGATCGCCAAGAGCCAGATCGTGATGATTCCGGGCGGCTTCTCCGGGGGCGACGAGCCGGACGGCTCCGCCAAGTTCATCACCGCGTTCTTCCGCGCCCCGGCCGTCACCGAGGCCGTGCGCGACCTGCTGAAGAACCGCGACGGCCTGATGCTTGGCATCTGCAACGGCTTCCAGGCGCTCATCAAGCTGGGTCTGGTGCCGTTCGGCGACATCGTGCCGATGACCGCGGAATGCCCGACGCTGACGTTCAACACCATCGGCCGTCACCAGAGCCGCCTGGTGCGCACGCGCGTGGCTTCCGACCTGTCCCCGTGGCTGTCCAAGACCTCGGTCGGCGACGTGCACACGGTGGCCATCTCCCACGGCGAGGGCCGTTTCGTGGCCTCCGATGAGGTGCTGGCTTCCCTGAAGGCCCATGGTCAGATCGCCACGCAGTACGTGGACGAGGCCGGTGTGCCCGGTCTGGATCTGGCGGTGAACCCGAACGGCTCGCTGCTGGCCATCGAGGGCATCACCAGCCCGGACGGCCGCGTGTTCGGCAAGATGGGTCACTCGGAGCGTTCCGGCGAGGGCCTGTACGCCAACGTGCCGGGCAACAAGTACCAGCCGATCTTCGAGGCCGGTGTGGAGTACTTCGCCGCCTGATGAGGTTGCGGCCGCTGTCGCGGCTGGGACCTGACCGGCGTTAGAGGCCGTTTCCTGCCAGAAGGGCATCTCTTCTGGCAGGAAACGGCCTCTTTTGCGTCTTTCAGCGATCGTTTCAGGATGGAAGCGGGTGGCTTCTGGCACCGAACGATCGCTGAAACGGCGAAATGCGATTGTTTGATGCCAGAAGACGGGTGCTTCTAGCATCAAACATTCTCTTTTTTAGGCACAAGGCTGTCCTGCTCGGCCTATAGCAGGGCGGAGGAGCCACCATTTGCCAAAAATCGCCGGAGGCCGTTCTCCGTGGAGTAGATTGAATGCCATGCATGACATGAATGATTCAGTTCTGGCACTGGCGGTCGGCGGATTCGGGGCGACGCGAGGCTCCTCCTGCCCGGGCATCGAATCGGTATCAGTACGGATTGCGCACGATGGCGGCACGTCCGGCAACGACGGGGACGCGGCATCGGATACCGCGGCATCGTCCGTGACGCTTCTCAAAGATGGCCTGCTGGCCGATGTCCCCTCCCCCACCTGGATCGAGCGCGACGGCGATCTGCTGTACGCCGTGCTCGAGGATACGAACGAAGTGGCCGCGTTCCGCGTCGGACGAGACGATGCCGCGAACGTTGGCAATGCGGCCGACGATGCCGCCACGGACGGTTCCGGCGAGCGCATGGCCGCGCCTACCCTGACCGAGTTGTCCCGCGTGGCGGCCCAAGGCGTCAGCCCGACCCATGCGGCGATCGCCATCGACGATCTCGGCGCCAAGCATCTCATCGTGGCCTGTTACGCCGACGGGCATGTCAGCGTATTCCCGATTGCGGCCAATGGCGCGGTTCTGGATGCCGCACAGGTGCTGACCGGCGAAGGCCATGGCCCGTTGCCGGCGCAGGAGGGCCCGCACGCGCATTGGATTCTGCCGTTGCCGGACGGACGTGTGCTGTCCACCGACTTGGGCGCGGATCGCATCTACGTGCATCGGTGGAACACCGGAGTGCTGGAGCGCGTCGGCGCGGTGACGTTGGCACCGGGCACCGGCCCGCGGGACATGCACCTGTTGCCGGCCGCCGGTGATGCGGCAACGCAATGGCGTGTGGCCGTGGTCGATGAATGGGGCAATACGGTGACGCTGCTCGGCCCGGAGCCTGTGGGCGCAGGCGACTCATACAAGGCCGACACGAATCTTGGCATCATTCCCGAACATGCCGGCGATCATGGCGGGACCGCTGCCGCCATGGGGCACTCGGCGGATGGCATCGCGGTGTTGCAGACCGTTGATCTTGGCGGCGATCCCTTGGACCAGGCGGCATCGCTGGCATTTGTGCCGTGGTCCACGTTGCGTGGCGATGCTCCCGATGCCGATGCCGACGGTAAGGCCGGAACGCATGACATCACGTACGACATCGCGCATGATTCCGAGGCCGAACCGTCGATTGCCGGCATCGCATACGTCGGATTGCGCGGATCGGAACGTATCGTGGCGCTGGGCTGGAACGGCGAGCGCCTGTCACGCATGGCCCCGACCGACGAACCCGGCTGGCGAGGCCGAGGCATCGACTGCGGTGGCAGTCGTCCGCGCCATATCCTGCCGGTAGGCGACCTGCTGCTGGTGGCGAACGAGGTCTCCAACAACCTGACCGTGTTCCGACTTGCAGCCGACGGCACGCCCATCCATGCCACCGATCTTCCGTCCGGCTCCCCCACCGTGTTCGTGAGGCTGTGACGAGGAACCTCTCTCTTGTCCTGTCAGTCGACTTCCCCGCCAGAGACGCTGACGGCGTGGCCGGCTGAGGGGCGGTCCCGTGGGTTACACAATATGAGCGAATACACACATGTCGAGCACGGGTTCGGACCGGTGTGGGATGCCGAATCGCGGTTGCTGATTCTGGGTTCCATGCCGAGTCCGAAATCCCGTGAGGCGTCGTTCTACTACATGCATCCGCGCAACCGGTTCTGGCCGGTGATGGAGGCGGTATTCGCCGATGCCAGCGGTTCGGGATCCGCATCATCACCGCACACGATTGGCAAATCCGAAATGACCGACTCCGCCGGAGATACGCCGGAATCCCGTCGCGCATTCGTCCTGCGCCACCATTTCGCGCTGTGGGACGTGATCGCCTCCTGCGATATCACCGGGGCATCCGATTCCAGCATCCGCAACGCCATGCCGAACGATCTGACGCCGATACTGCGCGCAGCGCCGATCACGCGCATCTTCACCACGGGCGCGAAATCGGCCCAACTGTACCGCAAACTCATCGAACCGCGTCTGACGGAAGCCGGCATCGCCATCCCGATGACCCCGCTGCCTTCCACCAGCCCCGCGAACGCCTCGATGCGGCTGGACGATCTTGTGGCCGTCTACCGCAAGGCCATGCGACCCGCACTGTCAGACCTGAGCTGACGCGCTTTCCGGGCAATTAGTTCCCCGACGATGCGCGACAGAGGCAGCAGATACAGGAAGACCGCGGCGAACAGGCTCGACGTGGGTGCGTTGATGGTGGCCAGAGGCACGGCGCCGGCGATGGCCCAGGGCACCAGCGGCGCGATGACCACGGCGGAATCCTCGATGGCGAGCGCGAGCCGCGCGCGATCATCCGCATCGGTCGCGGCCGCGGTATTTGCGGGACTATTTGCGTCGGTGGCATCGACGCTGTCTGCGTCACCGCTTGCTGTATCTCGCTCGCCGGTGTTGTTCCCGCTACTCGGCGCGAAACCCGCTCCACCGTCCGCGGCATCGGCAATACGCTTGCTTCCGTCGTATGCGGCATCGTGACGATACAATCCCCCGCACAGCTGATGGGTCAGCATGATGGCCAGTGTCTGGTTGCAGGCGAGCATGGCCGCGCCGACTGACGTGATGATGGTGGCCGTAACGGTTCCGACGCGCCCGGCCAATGCCGATATCGCGTGCTGCAGGCGGTCAAGCATATGGGTCTGCGTGAAGATGCCGGAGTAGGCGGCGGAAATGCATACGATCGCCATCACGGTGAGCATGGATACCATGCCCCCGCCGTCGAGCAGTGCGGCGACCTGCGGATCGTCCGAACGATACCCGAATATCAGCAGCTGCAGCAGATCCGGCAACCCCATGCCCTGAACGCCGATGCAGACCGCCGTAGAAGTGGCGATGCTGGCGAGCATGATCAGGCGTACGTCAAGCCGCATCAGTGCAAGCGCTATCACGACGATCGCCGGCAGCACCGTGAGCCAGTGCAGGTGGAAGGTCGAGGAGAAAAGCGCGGCGATGTCCGTTGCGCCGTCCGCGACTGCGGATTGTCCGGCCACGGTCGCCGATCGCGATGCGCCGGATCCCGAACCGTAATGCGTATCCGGCACCGCGGCCGCTCCGTAGACAAGGCAGCTCAGTATGAATGGCACGGCGCCGGTGCGTACCATGCGTCCGAGATTGTCGAACAGGTTGGTGTGCGTGAGCTGGGCGACGAGCAACGCGCTGGTGGACACGGGCGAGCAGCGGTCGCCCACATAGACGCCGGCCAGGATCGCACCGCCCAATATCACCGGGTTGGCATTCATGGTCAGGCCGAGCGACATGCAGATCGTGCCCATCGTGGCCGCGCTGGCGAAAGAGGAACCGGTCAGCACGGACATGCTCGAACATAGGAGGAAGCTGAGGGGCAGCACCGTTACGGGATGGATGATCGTGGCCGCATGGGCCACGATGTACGCGATGGTGCCGCTGGCCCGCCACAGCGAAGTGAGCAAGCCGATCAGCACGAAGGTGACCAGCACGGTCGATGCGGCACGCATGCTGCCGGCGGTATGAACGGCTATGCCCCGCAACGGGACTTTCCGTGCCAGACCGTAGCCGGTGAACAGCAACACGCCGATGAGCAGAGCGGGAATGATCGACCAGCCGAATCCCACACTGACGAACAGCACCGCGCAGAACATCAACATCGTCAGCGCTTCCGCCATATGTCCTTCCCTTTCCCGGCGCCGGCATGATGATTCCCATCCGGACTACCCCTCAGTCGGCTTCGCCGCCAGCTCCCCTGACAAGGGGAGCCAAGAATAAGAGCCATGTCAATCTTGATGTAACGGCCTTCCGCAATGGGTATGCGGCATGCCGCCGCACTGATACCGCATACCAAGATACAAGAGCAAAGCCGTCGGAGCGGCCGGATGCTCGCCCAACGTGGTCGCATGGGCCTCCGCGCATCCAGGCACGACACGCGCGGAGGCGTCGCCGGGGTTTGCGTTCAAGTGCGATTGAACTGTTTCAATAGGGATCGTTAATGATTGTTAGCGCTCACGGACACACCGTGATGTTATCGATAAACAAGCATGCGCGCCGCGGTGCATGCGCGGGAAACGTTTCCGCACTCTCACGGCGCACACCACACAGCAACGAAGGAGCAACAATGAAGTATCGCAGCGTTGGCAAGTCCGGTCTGAAGATCAGCGAGATCGCACTGGGTAGCTGGGTCACGGATCTCAAGGGCACGGCGGCCGAGGATGTGGCCAAGCAGACCGTGAAGCTGGCGTACGATAACGGCGTCAACTTCTTCGACTGCGCCGACGCCTATTCGGGCGGCGCGGCCGAACGATTCCTTGGCGAAGTGCTCAAGGAGTACCCGCGCAAGGAACTTGTGATCTCCAGCAAGGTCTTCTTCCCCACCGGCGAGGGCGTGAACGACCGCGGTCTGAGCCGCAAGCACATCTTCGAGAGCATCGACCAGACGCTGGAGAACATGCAGCTCAACTACCTCGACATGTACTTCTGCCACCGTTTCGACGAGACCACCGACCTGACCGAGACGCTGCGCGCGATGAGCGACCTGGTGGCGCAGGGGAAGGTCCTCTACTACGGCGTGTCCGAGGAATGGGGCTCCGCCCGTCTCGAGGAGGCGCAGCGCATCATCGACCGCTACAACCTGTACCCGATCACCGTGGTTCAGCCGCAGTACAACCTCAACGACCGCTACATCGAGCATGAGATCATGGGCACCTGCCGCAAGCTCGGCATCGGCATCACCACGTTCTCCCCGCTCGCCCAGGGCCTCCTGACCGGCAAGTACCGCAAGGGCCAGCCGCTGCCGGCCGGCTCCCGCGCCACCTGGCAGTCCGACCACCAGATCAATGACCTGCTCACCGACGAGAACCTCGACAAGGTGGAACAGCTGCGCACGGTCGCCGACGAACTCGGCACGAACCTGCCGGTGCTCTCGATGGCCTGGATCCTGCAGCATCCGGAGATCAGCTGCGTGATCGCCGGCGCATCCAAGCCCAGCCAGCTCGAGAACAACCTCAAGGCCTCCGGCTTCGTGATTCCGGCCGATGCCATGGCCGAAATCGACAAGATCACCGGTTTCCACCGTTTCGAGCGTCACGTCGGCTGACGATCTGGAGGCGCAGATGCGGCCATAGCGGATCGGTCATGACCATAGCCCTTCCGGGAGGGTGCTTTCACACGGGAGCACCCTCCCGCTCTTTACGGCCTCCTATGCACCGACTCCTATGCACCGAAATCACGGTCGTACTGGCTGTTCTCCCGAATTATGGCCTCCTCCATGTCATGGGCGGTTTGCGCGATGACCTGGTCATAGCCGGACAGGGCCGCAAAGGGCATGAACTGCGCGGCCCGTTTATGCCGGGACATGTGCGGATGCCGGCGTGACTGATGATGCGGCATATCGATAATGTCGTCGTATCGATGCGTTTCCTGCAACGTCATGCTCTATGTCCCCCAATCTGATTGTTTCGTTCTATGCCGGTGGCTCCTTTCTCCATGTTCATGGCTTTGACTACGGCGTTTTTGCCGAACCGTTGCTTGATATCCAGCAGGGCGCGTTCGATGTCCTCCGCATGGGAGCTCTTTTCGCCGGCTAAAGCCTTGGCGGTCGGCACCCACCGCAACGATTCACCACCCCCGCCCGCTTCCCCGCGGATTCCGGCTTCCATCGACTCGGTCTCCACATCGGCGAACAGATCCAATTGTTCATACCGTTTGCCGGCGGCCAGCTCCTCGGGCGTGGTCAGATCGTCCGCGACCACGGTCAGGCGGCGCACCAGCAGCAGCGGATCGGCAATGCGCTCGAACAGCATCGCCATCGCCGTGCGAATACGGTCGGCGGACGCGGTGAAATCGCCCAGCCCGATGGACCCGACTGCGGGTTTGGGTACCTTGCGACCGTAATGGTCATAGACCACCGGGCCTTTGTATTCCCTTGCCGCCCGTTCCGCCAGCCGGCGCATCGCCGGTTCCTCGCAATCGTCAAGCCTGTCCGGGTCAAGGCTGCCGGCGTCATACCCCACAACAAGCATCAGGCGGTTCGTTCTCACGCCTTTGCCCACCAGGTCGAGGGCGAGCGCATCCGCCATCTCCTTGGTGATCAGCCGTGCCGTATGCCATATGGCCGGACCGGTGAGCACCTGGCCGATGCTGGTGCTGTGCGCATCCGGCTCATAGGATTGGATGTCCGCGATGGTGCACGGTTCCCAACCCCACGCATGGTCGATGAGCAGTTCGGCATTCACCCCGAACATGCGGTACAGCAGATCCTCGTTGTAATAGTCGGAGGCCCGGCCCACCGAGCACCGGGCGATATCCCCCATCGTCAGCAGCCCGGCCCGTTCCAACTTGCGGGCGTATCCGCGTCCGACCCGCCAGAAATCGGTGAGCGGCCTGTGGTTCCACAGCAGCCGGCGGTAGGACATCTCATCCAACTCGGCCACACGCACGCCATCCCGGTCCGCGGGCATGTGCTTGGCCACGATGTCCATGGCGACCTTGGCCAGGTACATGTTCGTCCCGATGCCGGCCGTGGCCGTGATGCCGGTCGCATCGAGGATGTCGCGCACGATGGCACGGGCCATCTCGTGCGGCGTCATGCCTAAGGCCATGAGGTACGGCGTGGCATCGATGAACACCTCGTCGATCGAATAGACGTGGATGTGCTCGGGTGCCGCGTATTTCAGATAGATGCCGTATATCTGCCCGCTGATCTGCAGATAGTGGGCCATGCGGGGTTTTGCGATCACCATCGCGGCCTTCAGCAACGGCGTGCGTTCCAGATCGCGCACATCGCACGATTCACCGACGAAACGGCCACCGGGAATCGCCGCCGCCCGCGCGGCGTTCACCGCCTCCAGCCGCTGCTTCGCCTCGAACAGGCGCGGACGGCCGGGGATGCCATACGCCTTCAACGAGGGCGACACGGCCAGACAGATGGTCTTGTCCGTCCGCGTCTCATCCGCCACCACCAAGTGCGTGGCCAGTGGGTCGAGTCCGCGCGCCGCGCATTCCACCGAGGCATAGAAGGACTTCAGGTCGATGGCCAAATACGTGCTCCGACGCCCGCCATATGCCGATGCCGTCATGACCATCACCCCTTCCCTGCCATGCGCAACCACCTGATGTTCGATTCGTTGTTCCAACACCATAGCACAACCTTCGAACATTTGTTCGACACGCCGCGAGCGTCGATGTAGTTGCCGATTGGTAGGGTTAACAGGTAGTGAACCCCCTGCTTGAAAAGGAGCTTTGGCTTGTCGGCTGAACTCGAAGACATTCACGAGGAATGTGGCATCTTCGGCGTATGGGGCCATCCCGACGCCGCCCGACTCACCTATTTCGGCTTGCACGCACTGCAGCATCGCGGTCAGGAAGGCGCAGGCATCGTCTCCAATGACCACGGTCATCTCATCGGCCACCGCGGACTGGGCCTGCTGACCCAGGTGTTCGGCGACGAGCGCGAAATCGAGCGCCTCAAGGGCGACCGCGCCATCGGCCATGTGCGGTACGCCACCGCCGGTTCCGGCACCACGGACAACATCCAGCCGTTCATCTTCCGCTTCCACGACGGCGACGTGGCCCTGTGCCACAACGGCAACCTGACCAACTGCCCGTCACTGCGCCGCAAGCTGGAGGACGAAGGCGCGATCTTCCACTCCAACTCGGACACCGAGGTGCTCATGCATCTCATCCGCCGCTCCCTGCAGCGCACCTTCATGGACAAGCTCAAGGAGGCGCTCAACACGGTCCACGGCGGCTTCGCCTACCTGCTCATGACCGAGGACGCCATGATCGGCGCGCTCGATCCGAACGGCTTCCGTCCGCTCTCCCTGGGCAAGATGAAGAACGGCGCGTACGTGCTGGCCTCCGAGACCTGCGCCCTGGACGTGGTCGGCGCCGAACTCGTGCGCAACATCCGTCCCGGCGAGATCGTGGTGATCAACGACCACGGCTACAAGATCATCCAGTACACCAACAACACGCAGCTGGCCATCTGCTCGATGGAGTACATCTACTTCGCCCGCCCGGATTCGGACATCTACGGCGTCAACGTGCACTCCGCCCGCAAGCGCATGGGCGCGCGCCTGGCCGCCGAATCCCCGGTGGACGCGGACATGGTGATCGGCGTGCCGAACTCCTCCCTGTCCGCCGCGTCCGGCTATGCCGAGGCCGCCGGACTGCCCAACGAGATGGGCCTGATCAAGAACCAGTACGTCGCCCGCACGTTCATCCAGCCCACGCAGGAGCTGCGCGAGCAGGGCGTGCGCATGAAGCTGTCCGCCGTGCGCAGCGTGGTCAAGGGCAAGCGCGTCATCGTCATCGACGATTCCATCGTGCGCGGCACCACCTCCAAGCGCATCGTGCAGCTGCTCAAGGAAGCCGGCGCGGCCGAGGTGCACATGCGCATCAGCTCCCCGCCGCTCAAGTACCCGTGCTTCTACGGCATCGACATCTCCACCACCAAGGAGCTCATCGCCGCCAAGATGAGCGTGGAGGAGATCCGTGAGTTCATCGGTGCCGATTCGCTGGCCTACCTGTCGTTGGACGGCTTGGTCGAGTCCATCGGACTCAATGCGGACGCCCCGTACGGCGGCCTGTGCGTCGCCTACTTCAACGGCGACTACCCCACCGCCCTGGACGACTACGAGGCCGACTTCCTCAAGTCCCTCACGCCCGAGGACCGCGTGCGCCTGCCCGAATTCGCGCTGTACAAGAGCAAGTACATCGGCAACGAGTACAACACCGTGCAGCCTACCGAGTCCGAGTGACCGTCATTCAATCGATTCAAGCGTATACACATTTCAACCAATGACTACCCCTCAGTCACGCTTCGCGCGACAGCTCCCCTGACAAGGGGAGCCGGGGTGTGAGCAGAAAGGCCCACCTAATGCCAAAAGCATATGAGAACGCTGGAGTGAGCGTCGAAGCCGGATACGAAGTCGTCAGGCGCATCAAGTCGCACGTTGCCCGCACGAACCGTCCCGGCGTGGTCGGCGGCATCGGCGGATTCGGCGGCCTGTTCGATCTGGCCTCCCTCGGCTACAAGGAGCCGGTGCTGATCTCCGGCACGGACGGCGTGGGCACCAAGCTCATGGTCGCCAAGATGATGAACAAGCACGACACCATCGGCATCGACTGCGTGGCCATGTGCGTCAACGACATCGCCGCCCAGGGCGCCGAGCCGCTGTTCTTCCTCGACTACATCGCCTGCGGCAAGAACGATCCGGCCCTGCTGGAGCAGGTCGTGGCCGGTGTGGCGGACGGCTGCGTGCAGGCCGGTTCCGCGCTGGTCGGCGGCGAGACCGCCGAAATGCCGGGCATGTACGACGAGGACGAATACGATCTGGCCGGCTTCTCCGTGGGCGTTGCCGAGAGGTCCGCCATCGTGGACGGCTCCACCATCGCCGACGGCGACGTGCTCATCGGCCTGCCCTCCACCGGCATCCACTCCAACGGCTTCTCCCTGGTGCGCAAGGCCCTGTTCGAGCAGGCCGGCTACACCGTGGACACCAAGCTGGACGAGCTGGACGGCAAGACACTCGGCGAGGTGATCCTCACCCCCACCAAGATCTACGTCAAGGCCCTCTCCCCGCTGTTCAAGGCCGGCCTGGTCAAGGGCGTGGCCCACATCACCGGCGGCGGTTTCATCGAGAACATCCCGCGCATGATCCCGGACGGCCTGACCGCCGAGATCGAGCTCGGCACCTGGCCGGTGCTGCCCATCTTCAATGTGCTGGAGAAGGCCGGCGACATCGACCACAAGGAGATGTACAACATCTTCAACATGGGTATCGGCATGGTGCTCGCCGTCTCCGCCGACCGCGCGGACGAGACCCTTGAGCTGCTCAAGTCCAATGGCGAGGCCGGCTATGTCATCGGCCGCATCGCCCCGGACACGGACGGCACCCAGATCGTACTGAAGTAACTTCGAGGCTCCCCTCTCTGAGGGGAGCTGGCTCGCGAAGCGAGACTGAGGGGAGTCGGCATTCGTCGCCGCCGCTCCCCTCAGTCGCTGGCGCGACAGCTCCCCTCGGAGAGGGGAGCCAGAATATTCTCGGAAAGGACACATCAATGGGACAGAAGGTTCTGGTCATCGGTTCCGGCGCACGCGAGCACACCATCGCCTACACCCTGCTCAAGGGTGCCAGCGTGGATGAAGTGACCGTGGCCCCCGGCAACCCGGGCATGCTCAAGGACGGCATCCACATCACCGCACTGAGCGAATCGAACCACGCGGCGCTCATCGACTTCGTGAAGGATAACGGCTACGACTGGGTGTTCGTCGGCCCGGAGGTTCCGCTCATCGAAGGTCTGGTGGACGATTTCGCCGCCGCCGGCATCAAGGCGTTCGGCCCGCGCAAGGCCGCCGCCCAGATCGAGGGCTCCAAGGACTTCGCCAAGCAGCTTATGGAGCGTCACAATATCCCGACCGCCAAGTACCAGACGTTCTCCGATCTGGAAGGCGCCCAGAACTACGTGCACGAGCACGGCGCCCCGATCGTGATCAAGGCCGATGGCTTGGCCGCCGGCAAGGGCGTGACCGTGGCCATGGACGAGCACACCGCCCAACGTGCGCTGGAGGACATCTTCGTCGATCATCGCTTCGGCTCCGCCGGTGCCAAGGTGGTCATCGAGGACTTCCTGGAGGGTCAGGAGTTCTCCCTGATGAGCTTCGTGAACGGCACCGAGTTCTGGCCGATGCCGATCTCCCAGGATCACAAGCGCGCCCACGACGGCGATGAGGGCCCGAACACCGGTGGCATGGGCGCTTACAGCCCGGTGCCGCAGATTCCGCAATCCGTGATCGATGAGGCCATCGAGACCATCGTGCGCCCCACCGTGGAGGGCATGGCCGAGGAGGGCACGCCGTTCACCGGCATCCTGTACGCCGGCCTGATCGCCACCGCCGACGGCCCGAAGGTCATCGAGTTCAATGCCCGCTTCGGCGATCCGGAGACCGAAGTGGTGCTCCCGAAGCTCACCTCCGACCTGGGCCAGGGCATCAGCGAAATCCTCAACGGCGGCACCCCGGAGTTCACGTGGGATGAGGAGAACGCCACGCTCGGCGTGGTTCTGGCTTCCAACGGCTACCCGGAGAACGTCATCAAGGGCGCCCGCGTGCCCGAAATCGAGGTGGACGAGGACTCGCACGTCTACTACGCCGGCGTGGTGTCCGACGGCAAGGGCGGTCTGGTGGCCAACTCCGGCCGCGTCCTGCTGGTGGAGACCTCCGCCCCGGACATCAAGTCCGCGCAGGACAAGGTCTACGCGATCCTCGACAAGCTGGAGACGCGGGGACTGTTTTATCGCCACGACATCGGCTTCAAAGCGCTGAATGCGTGATTACGGAGCGCCTTCAGCGTTGCTCCTCGGTCGACGTACCTTCGTACGTCTTCCCTCGGTACGCCTTGAAGTCGCACACGTAATCACACCTTCAGCAAGTGAAATAGGCTGAACATAGAAAAGCTCCCCATTGGAGAGCTTTTCTCGTTTTGATAGGTGCTAGGACGTTGTCCCGGCTCCCCTCTCTGAGGGGAGCTGTCAGCGAAGCTGACTGAGGGGAGCTACGGAATTGAACCGCACCCTGATTGTTGGATTGGAGTAATTCTGGTTCGGTGATCGGAGGTGCGGTTTCTCATGTCTGGGGATCGCAGGCGTCGTTACGACGACGGGTTCAGAAGGAACGCGGTGGGGTTGAT
>NZ_JAHBBJ010000024.1 GCF_019331675.1 Bifidobacterium miconisargentati | reverse complement strand
CCTTATTCTTGGCTCCCCTTGCCGGGACATCGCCGTGGAGCAAACGGCGGTGCCGTTCGCAGGCGATGTGCGAGACGACAGTCGAGCCGGCGGAACGCGAACGGAGTTCGTCCGTAATTGCAGGACGAGCTGTCGGCAGAGCCGACTGAGGGGTAGTCCGGTGGAATTCATGTCGATCTTGGTTTAACAGAGCCAACGGCTCCGCCGTTTGCTCCACGGCGATTCCCGACAAGGGGAGCCAAGAATAAGACATCTCTCGGGAAAACCGAGAATGCTACATCACCTTGGTGCTTTCGAGGTTGCGAATCACCCAGTCATTGAAACGAATCACGGGCTTGCGCAGCATCAGGCCGAGCAGCAGAGACGGCACCAGGAACAGGGCCAGCTTGCCCATGGACACCCAGTATTCCATGCCGAAGGAGCCGGCCATCGACGAATGCATCGCGTCCACTGCATACGGGAACAGCAGCCACTTGGATACCGCCTGGAAGAACGGCGGCAGCGTCTCCACCGGGAAGGTGCCGCCCGAGCCGGCCACCTGCATCACCAGCAGCACCACGGCGATGGCCTTGCCGATATCACCGAACGACACGGTCAGCGTGTACACGATGTTCGAGAACACCAAGGCAGCCAGCCATCCAACCATCAGGAACTGCACCGGATGCTCGCACTGCACGCCGAGATAGAACATGTCTCCGAGGCACACCAAGGTGCCCTGCAGGAGCGCCAGGAAGCCGAAGATCATGTATCGACCGAAATACTCGTGATGCAGACGAAGCCCGAACTGTCGGGCGTTGCCGGGGGATTCCGGGCGCGGCTTCTTGAGCACGTCCAACGCTGCACCAGGCCCCGCCACACGGCCGGCGATTACGGCTTCGCGCAATCCCACCTCGGTACCCAGCGGCAATTCGTTACCAAGCCCCAAAATCTTGGCCTTCTCATGGTCGGAAATGGAGACTTTGAGCATGGCCACCAGGATGATCGCACCCACCCAGATGGCCAAAATCGTATAGAACGGTGCCATGGCCGAGCCGTAGTTCGCAATTGGATACAGGGGAATGCGGTCGACCGCCACGGGCGCGGACAGCATCGAGGCGATGGTGTCCGGATCAGCCGAGATGACGCTGGACAGGTCCGTGCCGCCGCTTTTGGCCAACGACGAGAACTTGTCCGCCAAATCGTCGAGTTTCTTGGCGGAGCGATTCAGCGCGCCCGAGGCCTCACCCAATGACGTGCGGATGCCGGTGATGCTGCCGGACAGACCGCCTGAAAGTCCGGAGACGCTCTTCACCGTGGACGTCAAGCCGTCGATGACGGCGTTCGTCTGGTTCGCCACGTCGTCCATCGAGGAGGCGAGCTTGTCCAGCTGCGGCTTGAGCGTGTGCTCGTACGTATCGGAGGCCTCACTGATGGACTTGCGCGCCTCGTCGATTTCGTTCTTGAGCTTCTGCCGGGTGGCGTTCGCGTCCGCGGTGTCGTCCGTGATTTTCTGCGCGGCCTCGCCGAGCGCGTCGGCCGCGGATTGCAGCTTCTGCTGGGTCTGTGTGGCCTGGGCCGCGGCCTTGGCCAGGGCGTTCTTCACCGCCTGCAGGTGGCTCTGCTCCGCCAACGATTGCAAAGCCGCCGCATAGTCGCCGAACTTGTCGGCCTGGGCCTGCACTTTCGACTGCATGCCGGTGAGCGTGTCCGCCACCTGTGAGGATTGCGAGTCGATGTCCTTGAATGCCTCATCGATCTGTTTGTCAATCGAGGTATACGCAGCGTCGGCCTGTTTCAGAGCCGCACTCACGCCGGCCGTGGCGCCGGACAGTGCGTTGCCGAGGCTTGTGGCGCCTGATTTCGCCTGTTTCATGGCCTTTTTCGCGTCCGCGGCGGCCGAACCGGTGGAGCCGAGCAGCTTGTCGGTCGAATCGATGATGCCGTCCGCGGCGCCCAACAGGCCGGAATAGGCATCGATCTGCGATGCGGCCCCGGTGAGCTTCGAGGACATGGCCGTCAGATGGCTGGTGGCATTGCTGACGTACTGCTCCATTTCGGGGCTCTGCGCATACTTGGCCACATTCGAGGCGAGGTTCAGGGCCACGCTGGACAACGTTTTCACGAAGGTCTGGTCGATGGTGGTGGCCACGGTGCTGGCGCCCTCGTCCGTGATATGCGGGGCGATCGGGTTGATTTTCTCGTTGAGATAGTATTCGAGCTTCGCGTGCTTGATCTTCGGGGTGAACAGCGTCATCATGTCCGCGCTGAAGCTCTTGGGAATCACCAGCGCGGCATAGTATTCGCCGGAATACACGCCGTCGATGGCCTTGTCGCGGTCCACGAACTGCCAGTCGAGGTCATGGTTGGCCCTGAGCGTGTTCGTCACGGTCTCGCCCACGTTGATGGGCAACGGGATGAGATCGGACTTGTACCCCTTGTCCGTGTTCGCCACGGCCACCTTGAGGGCCTTCGTATTGCCGTACGGGTCCCAGCTTGCCGCGATGTTGTACCAGGCGTACAGGGACGGTACGATGACCAGGCCCACGGCCACCACGACCGCGATCACGTTGCGCGTGGCCTGGCGCAGATCACGGACGAACAGCTTCCAGATGAGCTTCATCGCGCGCCTCCCCTGCCCGTGCTGCCCGTGCCGCCTTTGCCGTCACTACCGCCGTCACCATCGCCATTCGGCGGAATAGCCATGAATCGCCGCGTGGCCTCCCCGATGTCCGGATCGGCATCGTCTCCCGCATCACCCCCGAACCGGGCCGCATGCTCCGGCATATGCCCGGCCCCGGCCCCGGCCGCGTGCTTGCCGTCGGCGCCGCGGAACCGACGCCAGACATAGCCGTTGAGCATCACGTCGCGGAATTCGTCGGCGCTCATCGCGCTCACGCCCAGCTGCATCGCGTAGCTTTCGCGCATATATTCGGTGACGATGAGATAGGCGTCGATGATGATGATCGACAGGATCCACGCGCTGAGCATCGCGATCTTCGCCTTCATGACGAACAGCAGGATCAGGAACACGAACGGCAGCACCGTCAGCAGGACCAGGCCGGAGACGATCATCATCGGATACCGTGCGAAGAACCGGTGCGCGCGGCGGGTGATGATGTCGCGCAGCTCCTTGCTGTCGGACACCGTGCGGAACACCGCGTTCAGGCTCACCTGCTCGTTGACCATGCTGTTGTGTTCGGTGATCATGAGGTCCGTGTCTCCCAGACGGCGGTCGAACAGGGCGTTGAGGTTCATGGCGTACCGGCGTACCACAAGGCCGACGAACAGCGCCACCGGCAGATAGTAGGCCAGATGCATCATGTCCAGCCAGTAGTGGTTCGCGTAGGTGCCGGCGATCGGCCCGCGCATGGCGTTGATGCCGTAGGTGAACGGCAGCTAGGGATGCAGGTCGCGGAAGAACTCCGGCATCATTTCGATGGGGTACAGGCCGGAGGCACCGGGGATCTGCACGATGACCAGGATCACGGCCACGGCCTTGCCGATATGCCGGAACGCCACGGCCAGCGCGTAGATGATGTTGATGTAGACGAACGAGCAGAACACGCCAGCCAGCACGAACAGCAGCGGATGCTCGCATTGGATGCCGAGCACCAGGTCGCCGATCGTGGCGATGATCGCCTGCAGGAACCCGACCGTGACCAGTAGCAGCCAACGGCCCAGATACGCCTGGGCGGCGGTGACGTGCCGCAGGTTCTCGCGGTCCACCTCAAGTTTGTAGATGGCGATGAGCACGAACCCGCCCACCCACAGCGCGAGGTTCGTGTAAAACGGGGTGACGGCCGAACCGTAGTTGTCGGTCGGGTAGACCACCTTGGTGACCAGATTGACCGGCGTGCCTATGAACTTGCCGAATTCCTCGTCGTCCAGGTGCAGGGTGTCCATGATCTTGCGGTAGGCGGCGGAACTGTCGAGCGCACCGATGTCGGTGCGGACGGTGCGCACGTCCTCGGCGAGCTGCGCCATCGACTGCTGTGTGCCGGAAATGGTGGTTCGGGTCTGGCCGATCGTGTCGGAAAGCTGGTCGAACAGGCCGTCGGCCTGCTCGATGGTGCCGTTCAGGGAGACCAGGGTGCCGTCCAGGGTGCCGTTGAGCGCGGCGAAGCTGTTGAGGGAGGCATTGAGGTTCGGCATGACGGTGCCGGTGAGCGACTGTCGGGCTTGGCTCAGCGCCGCAAGCCCGCCGGTGGCCGCGGTGCCCATCGCGCCGGAGAGATGGCCGGTGGCGTCCTTGCCGGAGTCGATGAACTGGGTGGCGTTCTTGTGGAAGTCGTCGATCTGCGACTGTTGACGGCCGATAACCCCGTCCAACGTGTCGAGCTGGTTCCAGATGCGCTGGCCCAGCGGGTCGGAGGTGTTCTCGTCGACGCCCGCCTGCCGCAGCGCGTCGCGCACGTTGTCGATGGCGGTCTGCGTGCGGTCCAGCGGCGCGTTCAGGGCGTTGGTGATGGAGTCCACGGAATCCTGCGCGTTGTTGAACGATCCGATGATCGTGCCCGCGGCGGTGTTCACGTCCACCGCAAGTCCGGAGAGTTTGGCTGAACTCGAGTCCAGCGCGCCCGTGAGCGTGGTGGAGAAGGCCTGTGAGCCGTTCTGCGCTTCGGTGAGCAGCGTGCCGGACTGTTGGGCGGCCTTGCGGGCGCTCGCGATCGCCCGTTTCAGGGTGCCGGTGGTGTTCTTGGCATCGGCGATGGTGCCGTCCGCCTGGTCAAGCGTATCGGTGAGGTCGGTGAGCGCGGTCTGGACGCTGCCGATGGTGTCCAACACCGTGTCAAGATCGACGATGGCGTCCTGCTGGGTGGATCCGGCGGCCTTGTTTAGTTCACCGCCCGCCTTGGATACGGCTTTGGCGACGGTATCGCCCACGGTGGTCACGAATGTGGAGTTGATCTGCTCGTCGATGGTGGAGGCGCCGGTGTCCGTGATCTTCGGGGCGATGGCGTTCTTCTTCTCGTTGACGTAATAGCGGATCTTGGGGCGTTCCGTGGCGCCGGTGACCGAATTCACCAGCGATTCGCTGAAATCCTTCGGCAATACGATGGCCGCGTAGTACTCGCCGGTCTCCACGCCGTGCACGGCCTGGTCCTCGTTGTCCACGAACCGCCAGCCGAGCTGATGGTTCTTCTTCAGCTGGGCGACCACCTGCTTGCCGGCGTTGAGCCTGCCAACCAGATCGTTGGAGGTGCCCCGGTCCGCATTGGCCACCGCGACCTGGATGTTGCCGGTGGCCGAATACGGGTCCCAGTTGGCCAGGATGTTGAACCAGGCGTACAGCGAGGGGATCACGGCCACGCCGAGCGTGACCACCACCGCCACGGGATTGCGCAGGATGCGCAGGAAATCACGCCGGAAAATACGCCAGATCGTCCGCATGCAACCCCTCGTTTCGCCGCCGGTTCTTTGTGCCGGCCTTGCCGTGCCCACCGGTAAGCCACATGCAGTCTATCCCCACCGCCTCCGCGACGATCGGCGTACGGAGGCGGGATACCGGGAAAATGGTCAGGGCGTGTCCGAATTATGGCCTCGATGGGCGGACGATGTGGATGCGCCGGTTACTTGTCGAGCGTGAAGCCCTGGGTGGCCGCTTTGTCCAGCAGCGTCTTGTTGGAGACGTCCTGACGGCTGATTTTGGCGATCTGGTCGCTGAAGGCGTCCACTGGACGGTCGGCCTGACGCAGGTCGTAGTACTGGTGCACCTCGACGTCGAAGGCGGGCAGCGCGTCCAGCGTGCCGTCCGCGTCGGCCGGGTACGTGTTCTCGAAGAACTGCATCTCGCGCGGCATGCGGGGCTTCAGCGCGGGCTCCTGATCGGGCTTGCCGATGGCCAGGCCCAGCACCGGGTACGTGTATTCCGGCAGGTTGAGCAGGTCGATGAGTCCGTTGATGTTGTTGAGCGGGGAGCCCAGGATCACGCAGCCGAGGCCCAGCGAGAACGCGGCCGTCTCCATGGCGTGCAGGGCCAGCACGGCGTCGTTCTGTGCTTGGGTGAAGCGGTAGCTGGTCTTGAGGCCGAACTCGTCGGAGGACGGGTCGATGCCCTTGGACTGGGCGATGCGGGCGTTGCGGTGCTCGTCGATGATGAACATGTACAGCAGCGGCGCATCGGCGATGTACGCCTGGGTGCCGTACTCGGCGATCTTGGCCTTGAGAGCGGGGTCGGTGATGCGGATGGCGGACCAGTCGTTGAGGAACTGGCTGGAGGCGGCGCGCTGGGCCACGGTTTCCAGCGTGGCGATGGTGTCGGCGTCGATGGCCTCATCCTTGAACTTGCGGATGGAGCGGCGGTTGAGCAGGGTTTCGATAGTCGCATTGGTAACCATGCGGCCAATTCTTCCACGCGCGCTGGCCAGTCGGCAGGCCGGTTATCTGGCAGTGAAACCGGTGCGTGATGCGGCGTGATGATGGCGGTGAACGGACCGGGGTGCGCTGTGGACGGGCTTCGGACTCGGCCTAACGGCGGGCCTTGCGATGGCGACGGGCCACGATGGCCTTGGAGCCGCGGTCGGAAAGCTGGGAGACCATCGCGCCGAACGCGGCCGAGGCGGCGGCGAACGCCAGACTCATCAGCAGGCCCTGCGGGGCGTCCGCGGCCAGTCCCTTGCGCAGGTTGCGGCGGGACGTGCCCTTGTCCCACAAGGTCTGGAACGCCTTGCCGGCCACCAGGCCGACCAGCGAGGGGACGGCGGCCTTGAACGCCTTGTCCAGCAGGGAATCGGGGTCGGCCTCGCGGGCGGCGCGCAGGGCGTTCACCTTCTCGTCGATGCGGTGCAGGCTTTCGACGGCCTGATCGGCGCCGGACGAGAACTCACCTCCGTCATATCCGGATTCATACCCGGAGCGGCCGGACGGGAATGCCGCGCCGTTCTCGGTGAGGGAGTCGGGTCGCGCGATGGATCCCGCGGACAGGTCGGGGGCGGAACCATGGAAACCGGAGTGACGTGCGGTGTGCTTTGCGCTGCTCATGGCTCCCCAGTCTAGAGCAAAAGCGGGGCATCTGGCGAGGCATGCGGCGGACGCGCCCGAACAGGACTAGAGTGGAGGCATGAACGAACAGCATGTGGACGGCACCGTGGCCGTCAACCCCTCCCGCGGTGGTACCGGCTTCCTGGTGCTGCTGCGTCATGGACAGACCGTATGGAGCGAATCCGGACAGCATACCGGCCGCACGAACATCCCCCTGACCGCCGTGGGCGAACAGCAGGCACGCGACGCCGGTGTGCGCCTGCGCGAGGCGTTTCCCGGCGGATTCGAGGAAGGATGCGTGTTCTCCAGCCCGCTTCGCCGTGCACAGCAGACCGCGCGACTGGCCGGTTTCGCCGAACCGCAGACGCTTGACGGCATCGCCGAATGGGATTACGGCCGCGCCGAAGGCCGCACGCGCAAGCAGGTGAGCGAGGCCAGCGGCTTCGATTGGGATGTGTGGCGTGACGGGCCGCGCTCGCTGACGCCCGCGCTTGAAGGCGACTGGGTGGAGACCCTGCCCGACGGCGAGCAGGTGCCGGTGCATGCCGGTCCCGGTGAGACGCTTGAGGAGGCCGCCGCCCGCGCCCGCGGGGCCATCGACCATGTGATGCCATTGCTGAACGGCGGCCACAACGTACTGATGGTGGCGCACGCGCATATCCTGCGCATCCTCACCTCCCAGTGGCTGGATGTGGATCCGCATTTCGCGCGCATGCTGCGGCTCGACACCGCGCACTATTCGGTGCTGAGCGTGTACAAGGGGGACAACGTCATCGAACGCTGGAACGCCTGACGGCTTGACTGAATTGAGCTTGGCTCCGTTCAACCGGGATTGCAAAAATCCCACCGGACTACCCCTCAGTCGGCTTCGCCGACAGCTCCCCTGACAAGGGGAGCCGAGGGCGGGGCATGCCAGTCTTGATTTGACTGAACCGGATTTTGGGCCCGTTCGCCTGTGCGCGGACGGGCTTTTTCGTCGTTGTCGAGACGGTAGCCGCCGCGATTATGCAAACGATGGCTATGCGGGTGCTGAACGTGGGGAGTATGGGGTGGTTTTCTATACGACACAAGTACTGTTAGCGCTCTCAGTTTGCTAACGCTTGCATTATGGGCGCTATGCAGAATAATCGGAATTATCCGGTTAATTGACGGTTTGTGGATATCTGTCCGCATAAGTGACGCGCCGAAAAATGCCATCGTTTGCAAAATCTCGCAAACCGTTGCACAATAGGTCATGTCGATAGTCGTAAGGGAGCCGCTAACGGCACCCGGGCCGGACGGAATACCGGCATCGACGATGAAGAGAAAGGTTCGATGATGAATCGTACAGTGAAGTCTGCGGTCGCGATGGCGGCCATTGCCGCAATGTCGCTCGGCACCCTCGCCGCCTGCGGAAACTCCAGCTCCTCCGGCGACGACTCCAAGGGCAAGGTCTACTACCTGAACTTCAAGCCGGAAGCCGCCGATCAGTGGACCGCGCTGGCCAAGGAATACACCAAGGAGACCGGCGTCGAGGTCAAGGTCCAGACCGCCGCCTCCGGTACCTACGAGCAGACCCTGAAGTCCGAGATCGCCAAGACCGAGGCCCCGACCCTGTTCCAGGTCAACGGCCCGGTGGGCTACCAGAACTGGAAGAAGTACACCGCTGACATGTCCAACACGGACGTGTACAAGGAGCTCAACAACCAGGACGTGGCTCTGAAGGACGGCGATAAGGTCGTCGGCATGCCGTACGTGATGGAGACCTACGGCATTATCTACAACAAGGACATCCTCAACAAGTACTTCGCCCTCGACGGCGCCAAGGCCAAGTCCATGGACGAGATCGACAACTTCGACACCCTGAAGGCCGTGGCCGACGACATGCAGGCCCGCAAGGACGAGCTCGGCATCAAGGGCGCGTTCACCTCCGCCGGCTTCGATTCCTCCTCCGACTGGCGCTTCAAGACCCACCTGGCCAACCTGCCGCTCTACTACGAGTTCAAGGACGATAACGTCACCGAGCAGCCGGCCAAGATCAAGGGCACCTACCTGCCGAACTACAAGAAGATCTTCGACCTGTACATCACCGACTCCACCACCGAGCCCACCCAGCTGAGCGCCAAGACCGGCGACGACGCCAACTCCGAGTTCGCACTCGGCGAGGCCGCCTTCTACCAGAACGGCACCTGGGCCTGGACCGACCTGCAGAAGGCCGGCATGTCCGCCGATTCCGTGGGCATGATGCCGATCTACATCGGCGTCAAGGGCGAGGAGAAGCAGGGCCTCGCCACCGGTTCCGAGAACTACTGGTGCATCAACGACAAGGCCTCCGACGCCGACAAGAAGGCCACCGAGGAGTTCCTGAAGTGGGTCATCACCTCCGACACCGGCAAGAAGGCCCTCTCCCAGGACATGGGCTTCACCACCCCGTTCAAGACCTTCGATGACGTCACTTCCGACAACCCGCTGACCCAGGCCGCCGTCGAGGACCAGAAGTCCGGCAAGACCGCCGTCTCCTGGAACTTCACCATGATGCCGTCCGAAGAGTGGAAGAACCAGCTCGGCCAGGCCCTGCTGGAGTACGCCCAGGGCACCGGTAAGTGGGACGCCGTCAAGACCGCCTTCGTGGACGGTTGGGCTTCCGAGTACGAAGCCTCCCACTGAGTCTGAAGGGTCCGGCCGTCCTCCTTCCGGCCAGACCCCGATGATTCGACCGGGTTCCATACCCGGATAATTTAAAAGCCGCGGCGCCCCGCGCAGCCTCTTTCCTCCAGGGGCGCCGCACCTCCTTGTGTTTCTTCTTCTGTTCCCTCCTTTGACCAAACCAGTTGAGGCCGCCGCCCGGTAGTGTTCGGGCGGCGGCCTCAACTGGTTTTGCTCGGATGCGCGTTTCTCTGGCTCGTCCTGCAATTTAGGACGAACTTCGTTCGCAGTCCACTGGCTTGACTGTCGTCTCGCACATTGCCTACAAACAGCTCTGCTGTTTGCTTCACAGCAATGTCCTCTCTGAGGGGAGCTGGCAGCGGAGCTGACTGAGGGGAGCCAAAACGAGGTTTCAGTGCGCGCGGGAGGTGGAGGAACGCACCACGAGGTGGGCGGGGAAGGTCACGAACGGCTCATCCACCGGCTTCTCCTCGATGAGATCGAGCGTCATTCGCGCGGCGATATGCGCCATCTCCACCGGATCCTGACGGATCGTGGTCAAGCCGATGTCGTTGGTGTAGAAGCTGTCGTCATAGCCGATGAGCGACACGTCGCCGGGTACGGAGAAGCCGTTGCGCTCCAGCTGGAACATGAGCGGCAGGGCGATGCCGTCCTCCTGACAGGCGATGGCGGTGGGCATCTCGTCCAGGCTCATGAGCTGGTTGACCACGTCGCTGATCTGGTAATGGCCGTCGCCATCCACCTTGCACACCACCACCTGAGGTTCGATGCCCTCCTTGCGGCAGGTCTCCATGAACACGTTGAATCGGCCGCGCACCGAGAAGCTCAGCGAGACGTCACGGTCGGTGCTGATGTAGGCGATGCTGCGGTGCCCGAGGTTCATCAGATGGCGGGCGGCGAGCGTGGAGCCCTGGCGGTCGTTGATGTTGACCGCGGCCGCAAAGCCGTGCTGCTCGGATTCCGCCGTGTTGATGCCGATGATCGGCACGTCCACCGAGGTCAGCTGCGCGATCTCCCTGCTGTCGATGTCGAAGGAGACCACGATCACCGCGTCCGCGTTGCGGCGCACCGGCAGCATCTCGAAGAACTCGCGACGCTCCTCGATGCTGGAGATCTGGAAGATGGAGATGTCGTACCCCTCGGCGTGCAGCACCTCGTTGAGGCCCTCGATCACCGAGGCGGTGAACCACAGGCGGATGTGGCCGCTCATCAGCACCGCGATGCGCAGCGAACGGCCGGATTTCAGGGCCGCCGCCGAGCGGGACAGCGAGAAGTTGAGTTCGTCGGCGATGGCCAGCACGCGCTCGCGGGTCTTGGCGGAGACCAGATCCGGTCTGGTGAACGAACGGGAGACGGTGGAGATGGAGACGCCCGCCTTCTGGGCGACATCCTGAATGCTCGTGGTCATGAAAGCCCCCTGTGGCTGATTGAAGAAGCGCAGAATTTGCCTGATTGTCCCAGTGTACATGTCACGCGAGGGTTTGGCGAAGATGACAACGATTGTATTACAAACGTTTGCAGACGTTATGTTGTCTATTGAAAATGGCTGTATTGCGCCGTTTTTATTATTGAAAGCTGACTGATTCCACTCGCAACGCCGTGGTTGGGAAACGCGATAAATGACAACGTTTGACATCTGTTGCAGCAGCACGTACCATGAACGTAGGTTCAGCGGAAGGGACTATGTGACGGTCCTGACGGCTGGCTGGCATTGAGTTGAATTCCGCGTCGACGCACGACGTAGTGCCGCGGACTCAAGGAGGAGGAAAGTAGTCATGATCAACATGGCTGGTAAGGCGATACGCAGATGGTGGGCGCTGTTCGCGCTGCCGACGTTCGCCGCGTTCATCATCGGATTCCTGGTGCCGTTCATCATGGGCGTCTACCTGAGCTTCTGCGAGTTCACGACCGTGACCGACGGCGAATGGGTGGGCCTCAAGAACTACGGCAAGGCCCTGAAGGACAAGGAGTTCCTGCACGCGCTCGGGTTCTCCACGGCGTTCACCATCGTGACCACCATCGTGATCAACGTGGTGGCGTTCTTCATCGCCTACATGCTGACCAAGGCCATCAAGGGATCCACACTGTTCCGTTCGGTGTTCTTCATGCCGAACCTCATCGGCGGCATCATCCTGGGCTACATCTGGCTGCTGCTCCTCAACGGCGTGCTCGCCCACTGGGGCCGCGCCCTGACCTACAAAGCCACGTACGGCTTCTGGGGCTTGGTCATCCTGGTGTGCTGGCAGCAGATCGGCTACATGATGATCATCTACATCGCCGGCCTGCAGGCCCTGCCCACCGACGTGCTTGAGGCGGCCGCGGTCGACGGCGCCAACGGCACCCAGACGATGTTCCGCATCATCATCCCGCTCATGATGCCGTCCATCACCGTCTGCTCCTTCCTGACCGTGACCAACGGATTCAAGCTCTACGACCAGAACCTCGCATTGACCAACGGCGCGCCGAGCAACATGTCCGAAGGCCTGGCGCTGAACATCACCCGTACCTTCTACGGACGCATGGGCTGGGAGGGCGTCGGCCAGGCCAAGGCCGTGCTGTTCTTCATCCTGGTGGCCGTGATCGCCCTGATTCAGAACAAGCTCACCACGAGCAAGGAGGTGGCAGCCTGATGAACGAGAACAAGCCCGTCAAGCACGGCGCCCTGTGGACCGTACTCTTCTCCGTCGTTTCCCTGCTGTGGGTCTTCCCGATCGTCCTGGTGCTCATCAACTCCTTCAAGCAGAAGGCGTACATCTCCAAGAACGCCTTCTCTCTGCCGGCAGGCAAGGCGTTCGTGGGCCTCGAGAACTACGCGCGCGGCGTTGAGACCACGCAGTTCTTCGCTTCCTTCGGCTGGACGCTGCTCATCACCGTGGGTTCCGTGGTGCTGATCCTGGTGTGCACCTCGATGTGCGCCTGGTGGATTGTGCGCGTGAACAACTGGGCCGCCAAGCTGCTGTACACGCTGTTCCTGTTCAACATGATCGTGCCGTTCCAGATGGTGATGTTCACCCTCTCCAAGATCGCCGACATGCTGAAGCTCAACACCCCGTGGGGTCTGTGCATCGTGTACCTCGGCTTCGGCGCCGGCCTGGCCGTGTTCATCTTCACCGGCGTGATCAAGGGCATCCCGGCCGAGCTGGAGGAGGCCGCCATGATCGACGGCGCCTCCGTGCCGCGTATCTTCTTCCAGATCGTGGTGCCGATCATGAAGCCGTCCATCGTGTCCGTGGCCATCCTCGAGGCCATGTGGATCTGGAACGACTACCTGCTGCCGTACCTCACGCTCGACCTGGGCAAGTACAAGACCATCTCCGTGGCCGTGCAGTACCTCAAGGGCGGCTACGGCTCCGTGGACATGGGCGCCATGATGGCCTGCCTGGTGCTGGCGATCATCCCCATCATCGTCTTCTACCTCGTCTGCCAGAAGTACATCGTTTCTGGAGTAATGGCTGGAGCCGTCAAGGGTTAACGGCTGGTGCCGTTAACCCTTGGCTGGAAGCCCGGTGGGCTTCCAGCAGGCTCCAGGCTGAGCCGCGACAGCGGCGAGGCTAACGATGAGTCCGGCCGTAGGCCGGTCCTTAGTTGCAGGACTGGAGCCGTCAAAAGCTGAGACCAACAAATCCGGCTCCCCTCGCTGAGGGGAGCTGTCGGCGATAGCCGACTGAGGGGAGTACCCTGAGCATCATCAGAGCTCCCCTCAGTCATCTACGATGACAGCTCCCCTCAGCGAGGGGAGCCGCTGTATGCCGTCGAAGGAGAACACAAGATGCACTGGCTGTCGCCCGACTCCAAATTCATGCGCGCCTGGGGCAATCTGGTGGACGGCGTGCTCGTCAACCTTCTGATGCTGGTCACCTCGTTGCCGATCATCACCGTCGGCGCGGCGCTCACCGCTGGACAGGACGCCTGCCGCAAGTCGGAGAACGGCGAGGGCAAAGGCGTCGCGGCCAATTACTTCAACTCCTTCAAGGCCAACTTCGTCAAGGCCACGCTGTTGTGGCTGCCGTTCCTCGTGGTACTGATCGGACTCATCTACTCGTGGGTGGTCCTGCAGATCACGCCGCTGCTCATTCCCAAATTCGCGGTGAGCATCCTGTGGCTCATCGGCTTCGAATGGGTGTTCGCGCTGCAGGCGCGCTTCGAGAACAGCGTGGGGCGCACCCTCGCCAACGCCTTCATCTTCGGCATCTCCCACATCGCCATGACCGTGGTGCTGGTGGCAGTGGACGCGGTGTTCGTCGCACTGCTGGTGGCTTGCTGGTTCCTGATGCCCGGTGGCCTGTTCCTGCTCATCATTTTGGGTTACGGCACCATGCTCATGCTCCATGTGCCTATCACCGAGCGCGTCTTCAAGCCCTATCTGCGGTAATCCTGCCCGCGAACGGCACTGTTCTGGGCATATCCCGACCAATTATTCTGGGCATACACGTATCACAAAACGAATTCTGGGCATATAGGTACCCCGAAACAGGCGTTTTGACCTCGTAACTGGTACCTATATGCCCAGAATCAAATTCGGTGCGGCTTTATGGTCCTTATATGTCCCAGAATCGAGATGTCGGGACGGTGCCGTTCCTCCGTTGCCGTTACTTTTTTCGCGGAAAACCGATGTTTCGTGAAAAAGTCACACTGAGTGCCGCTCAGCGTTACCTTTTCACGAAATAAGGCCATACCTCGTGAAAAAGGAACGCTTACTGCGAGTCAGTGTGCCTTTTTCACGAAGTATGGCCTTATTGCGAAAGAAGTAACGCGCCGTAGTCCGCCCCGCCGTCATCGCCATCGGATGCCGAGCGGATCAGCAGGCGCAATGGCGGCGGAACAGCAACACGAAAACCGCTACTTGCGGCCCTGCGTCACCTGGTAGGCGACGAATAGGATGGCCAGCCAGATCACACCGGCGATCACGGCCACGCGGTAGCTGGCGGAGAAGCACATCAGCACCACCACCAAGGCCAGGAAGGCGAGCACCACCCACGGCGTCACCTTGGCGAACGGCAGCTTGAAGTGGATGGCGTCGAGCGCCTTCTGGCCCGAAAGGCCGGCCAGCTCGGTGTCCTCCGGAGCGCCGCCCGCGGCGACCACCTTGCGGAACTTCATCTCGGTGAACATGATCATCGTCCAGTTGATGATGCCGGCGATCGTGGCGATGGACATCAGGTAGTTAAACGCGAACTCGGGCCACACGAACACTACCACCACGGCGATGGCGGTGATCACGGCGGAGGTCAGCACGCCGGCCACCGGCACGCCCTTGGAGTTGAGCTTGCCGAGGTAGGCGGGGGCGTTGCCCTGCTTGGCAAGCGAGTACAGCATGCGGGAGTTGGCGTACAGTCCGGAGTTGTACACGCTCATCACGGCGGTCAGGCACACGAAGTTGAGGATGCCGGCGGCCGCGTGGATGCCCACGGAATCGAAGATCTGCACGAACGGGCTGGACTGGCCGTCGATGGTGTTCCACGGCACCACGGCCATGATCACGCCGAGGGCGCCGATGTAGAAGACGAGGATACGCCAGATGATGTCGTTGGTGGCGCGCGGGATGGTAGTCTTCGGGCTTTCGGTCTCGCCGGCGGTGATGCCGATGAGCTCGGTGCCGCCGAAGCTGAACATCACCACGACCAGAGCCATGAGCAGGCCGGTCCAGCCCTTATCGGTGTGGGTCATGAGGCCGTTCGGGAAGAAGCCGTCGCCCACGGTGAACCAGTTGGCGAAGCTCGCCTTGATGCCGGAGGCAGTGGGCAGCGCGAACACGATGACCGCCAGGCCGCCGATGATCATGGCGATCACGGCCACGATCTTGATGATGGCGAACCAGAACTCGAACTCACCGAACTTGGAGACGCCCAGCAGGTTCGCGGCGGTGATGAGCACCAGGAACACGGCGGCGGAGACCCACGTCGGAATGGCCGGGAACCAGTAGTTCACGAAGCTGCCCACCACGGCCAGCTCCACCATGGAGACCAGGATGTAGTTGAACCAGTAGTTCCAGCCGGAGATGAAGCCGGCGCGCTTGGACCAGTAGCGGGTGGCGTAGTAGCTGAAGGCACCGGCCTTCGGATCCTCCACGGACATTTCGGACAGCGCGCGCACGATCATGAAGATCGCGAGGCCACCGATCAGGTAGGCCAGCAGAATGGACGGGCCGGCCAGGGCGATGGATTCGCTGGAGCCGTAGAACAGGCCCGTGCCAATGGCGCCGCCGAGGGCGATCAGCTGGATGTGGCGGTTCTTCAGGGATTTGCGCAACGTGGCCGGCACCGGCACGTCGTCGGTTTCGCGCGGCTTCTTGGTCGCGTCAGTATTGCTCATGGATGAGTACTTCCTCTCGGGATTCTTTCTCCGTTGCCGCACGTGCCGCCGCATCCGCCGATGATGATGGCGGCCGAGGCCGTGCGCAATGTCCGCCATTGTAGGCCGATTTGTTACGAACAGGAGGTTTCGGAAGGCGGTTATGGACGGGTGCGCGGCGTTCCCGTGACGTTTCCATGGCATTTTTGCGAGCGATTGCACTCAGGTTGGTGCGGTTTAATGGAAGAAGGACGTTGCCCGCCGCCGGTTCCGGGCATGGAACGGTTGCGGTGTGGGGGCATGGCCGTTGGCGGAAGCGGGGTGTGCGATGGCGTATATCGAGTTTGACAACGTGGTCAAGGAGTACCCGTCCGGCGGGGCGGCGATCCGCGCGCTGGATGGCGCGAGCTTCACCGCCGACCAAGGCGAACTGACCGTGATCCTCGGCCAGTCGGGCGCGGGCAAGACCACGGCCCTGAACATCCTGGGCGGCATGGACACCGCCACGTCCGGCCGCGTGGTGGTGGGCGGCCGGGACATCACCGGCCTCAAGAAGCGCGAACTGGTGGCATACCGCCGTTCGGACATCGGCTTCGTGTTCCAGTTCTACAATCTGGTGCCCAACCTGACCGCGCTGGAGAACGTGGAGCTCGCCTCGCAGATCTGCCCGGACCATTTCGACCCGGCCGAGACGCTGCGCAAGGTGGGGCTGGGGGAGCGTATGGGCAATTTCCCGGCGCAATTAAGCGGCGGCGAGCAGCAGCGCGTCTCCATCGCCCGCGCGATCGCCAAGAAACCGAAGCTGCTGCTGTGCGATGAGCCGACCGGTGCGCTCGACTACGAGACCGGCAAGGAGGTCCTGCAGCTGCTGCAGGACATCTGCCACACCCAGGGCATGACGGTGATGATCATCACGCACAATTCCGCGCTCGCGCCGATGGCGCACAAGGTGATCCGATTCCGCTCCGGCAAGGTGGTGAGCGAGGAGACCAACCCCGCGCCCACGCCGATCGCGGACATCGAATGGTAAGGCGGTGAGCGCGATGGCACGCGGCAGGCACGCCCGGCGTATGGGCTCTTCCCGGTCCTCGACCGTAGCCACAGTGGGCGGTACTGTGAAACAATCCGTGAAACGCGGCGTGGAACATCCTGTGAAACGCCGTGGGGCCGGCATTTCCGGCGCGTTCGCCAAGGACATGCTGCGCATGTGGGCGCGCAACTGGAAGCGGTTCGTCTCCATCGCCATCATCTCCATGCTGGGCGTGGCGGTGCTCACCGGCATCTACGCCGGTTGCCGGGACATGTTCCGTGGCGCCGACCGGTTCCTCGACAACCAGCGCCTGTACGACATCCAGGTCATCTCCACGCTCGGCCTGACCGAGGACGACGTCGCCGCGCTCAAGGCCGTCCGCGGAGTCGAGCGCGTGCAGGCCGAACGTTCGGCCGCCGCGACCGTCACCGTGGACGGCAGCGGCGAATCGGTCACGCTCACCGAAATCGGCACGAACGGCATGAACCAGCCGTACCTGCAGGAGGGCAAGCTCCCGGTCAAGTCCGGCGAGGTGGCCGTCACCAGGAAATTCGTGCAGGACAGCGGGCTTAAGGTGGGGGACGAGCTCAGCGTGACGCTTGGAGCGAGTACGTCGTCGTCCGGATCGTCCGTGCCGGATGCGTCAGGCACGACGGGCAATTCATCAGGTGATGCGTCGGTCGACGCTTCGTCCGATTCGGACATCCCGGGCGATTCGTCCGGCAGTACGACTGATTCGTCCGGTTCCGATGCCGCTTCCGCCGATACGTCGAACGAGACCCCGACGTTCCCCACGGACCTCACCATCACCGGCATCGTGCTGGATCCGCTCGATCTGCAGAATCCGGAAGGCTACTCGACCGGCGCATTCCGCAGTTCCGCCACCGCCGACTACACGTTCTTCCTGCCCTCGGACGGCGTCACCGGCAGCGTCACCACGGCGATTTCGTTGGGAATCCGCGGTTCCTCGGCGCTCGACACCTTCTCCGACCAGTACGACGACGCCGTGCGCGAGGTGCGCGACCGCATCGAAAACAACGTCCAGACCAAACGGCAGAAGGCCCGTCGCCAGCAGCTCATCGACGAGGCGAAACGGAAGATCGCGGATGCCCGCGCCGAAGCCGACCAGCGGTTCGCCGATGCCCAGACCACGCTGAACGACCAGCGCAGCCAATTCAACGCGCAGATCGACCAGATCATCGCGGCCTCCGGCAGCGCCGGTGCGGAACTGGTCACCCAAGCCGCACAGGACGGCACGGACCAGGCGGCCGCAGCTGCCCTGGACATCCAACGCAACGCCGTCATCGTCCAAAGCAGCGAACTGACGCAAGCCAAACAGCAGCTGGACAACGCCCAGACGCAGCTCGACCAGCAGAAAGCGCGCACCACCGCCGAACTGGACAAGCAGGAGTCCTCGGTCGAAACCACCATCCCGCAGGCCCGCTGGTACGTGAACACGCGCTCGGCGGCCGGCACGTTCTCCTCGCTCAAATCCGACCTGAGCTCCATCGAATCCATCGGCCGCGCGTTCCCTGTGGTGTTCCTGCTCGTGGCCGTGCTCATGAGCCTGACCGCCATGACCCGCATGGTCGAGGAGGATCGCGGGCTCATCGGCACGTACATGGGACTGGGGTACGGCAGCGGGCTCATCGCCTCCCGGTATGTGCTGTTCGCGTTGCTCGCCTGCCTGATCGGCGGCGGCCTGGGCGACCTCATCGGCTTCCTCGGCATCCCCGCGTTCCTGCTCATCGTGCTGGAAGGCATGTACGTGGTGCCCGGCACCACGCTGCTGTACGACTGGCTGTACGGTTCGGCCGGCGTGCTGCTGTTCGTGGTGGGTGTGGGCGCGGCCACCGTGGTGGCGTGCCGCGGCGAGATGCGGCGGATGCCCGCCGAGCTCATGCGGCCGAAATCGCCCAAGGCCGGCTCGCGCGTGCTGCTGGAACGCATCGGACCGCTGTGGCGGCGCATGAAGTTCCTCAACAAGGTCACCGCGCGCAACCTGTTCCGTTTCAAGGGCCGTCTGTTCATGACGGTCGGAGGCGTGGCCGGCTGCACCGCGCTCATCGTGTGCGGTCTGGCCATCAACGATACGGTGGACGCGCTGCCGGTCACGCAGTACCAGGACGTGTATCGGTATGACCTGATGGTCGTGACCGATCACGACGATCTGGACGCCGTGCGCTCGCGGCTGGTGTCCGACGGGAAGATCGCCGATTCGACCACGTCCTCAGTCGGTGCGATGACCCTCGCGCGCGTGGAAAGCGGCGAAATCACCACCGGAGCCGACGAATCCGAAACCGTGCAGCTCATCACCGTGCCCGCGGCGGCGGATTTGGCGGATATCGTCTCGCTCAGGTTGGTGGCCGGAGGGACGATGGAGCAGTACCGTGATGGCACGGCGATCGGACTGGCCGCTGCCGGAGCCGGATCATCCGCCGCCGGGAAGAGCGCGGATGGTTCGGCCAGCGCTGCGAACACGAATGACGGGCCGGTTTTCGCCGGGGACGGCGTCATCGTCTCGCAATCCGCGGCCAATGCGCTGGGCGTTAAGGCCGGCGACGAGGTGACGCTCGAAAACGGCGACGCCGCGCGCGAAACCGCCCGTGTGTATGCCGTCAGCGAGTCCGTGATCGGTGCGGATGTGTATCTGACGGCCGGGTACTACCGGGAGGTGTTCGGTGGGGATGGTTCGGGTGATGGCGATTCCGCCGCGCATGACGACACCGCCACCGAAGCCGACGGCGTGGAGATGAACGCGATATTCGCGCGGTACACCGGCTCGGATGACGACCAGATCGCCTACGCGGACGAACTCGCCAAGGAATCGGACGTGCTGAGCGTGGTGAGCACGGCGGATATGCAGCGGCGTTTCAGCTTCGATCTCATGGGCGCGGTGGTGGCGCTGATCGTCGCGCTCGCCGGAGCGTTGGCGTTGGTGGTGCTGTTCACGCTGGCCAATACGAACGTTTCCGAGCGCGTGCGCGAGATGGCCACGCTCAAAGTGCTCGGCTTCTTCGACCGCGAGGTGCACCGGTACGTGAACCGCGAGATGCTGATCCTGACGCTGATGGGCATTGCGGTGGGCCTGCCGCTCGGTCGTTGGATCGGCGGACTGCTCACGGCCGCGCTCAACATGCCGGGGCTGTACTTCGCCGTGACCGTGCGGTGGGCCAGCTATGCCATCGCCGCCGCCGTGACGCTGGCGTTCGCGCTGCTCGTCCAATTGTTCACCAACCCCGTGCTCGACCGCATCGACCCGGTGTCCTCACTGAAAAGCGTGGAGTGATGGAATCGGCTTTGCCGATGCTGTTTCCCGCGGCCGTTGGCCGCTCCTCCACTACCCTTCAGTCGGCTACGCCGCCAGCTCCCCTGACAAGGGGAGCCGAGATCTATACGTGTGCAAACCTTGGCTCCCTCTGACGAGGGAGCTGTCGAACGAAGTGAGACTGAGGGAGAGAAGAGGGGCGGCCAATGGCCGCGGGAAACCAGCGTCGGCCAAAGGGCGATTCCGACCGCCCAATACCAGAAAAGTTCAATTTTGCCGAATGAAATTGAACTTTTTGGGCGAATTTCTGCAATATCGTCACAATTGGGTTGAACTGGAGGCTGGTTCCGGTAAGAGGCGTGGTGATAAAGTTTGAACCTGAATTTGAACGATTGAGCGCGGCTGCGGGCCGGGCGATGAGGAAGAGAACGTACGGCATGGTCGAAACGAAAGCACCGGCTGGCGGCAGTGCCGGCTCAAACGAGCTGAAGTCCGTCGAAAGCCTGGATCAGGACAACGAGATGGCCCGTGGCCTGAACAACAGGCACGTCCAGTTCATCGCCATCGGCGGCACCATCGGCACCGGCCTGTTCCTCGGTTCCGGCAAGTCCATCGCGCTGACCGGCCCGAGCATCGTCTTCGTGTACATCGGCGTGGGCATCATCATGTTCCTGCTCATGCGCGCCATCGGCGAGCTCATGTACCGTGACCCGAGCCAGCACACGTTCATCAACTTCATCACCCGCTACCTCGGCAACGGCTGGGGCAAGTTCGCGGGCTGGTCGTACTGGATCGTGCTCGTGCTCATCGGTATGAGCGAGATCACGGCCGTCTCCACCTACTTCATCACGTTCTTCGACACGTTCGGCATGGACCTCTCGCATTGGAAATGGCTCATCGAGCTGTGCTTCCTCGCGGCGCTGGTGACCATCAACCTCATCGCCGTCAAGGCCTTCGGCGAGGCTGAATTCTGGTTCTCGATGATCAAGATCACGCTGATCTGCGCCATGATCGCCACCGCCGTGGTCATGGTGGTGATCGGCTACCACTACGACGCCGTGCAGATCACCGGCCAGGACGGCATCTCGCCCGCGGGCCACGCTGGACTCGACAACATCACCAACAACTTCCAGATCGCGCCGAACGGCTGGCTGAGCTTCCTCATGAGCTTCCAGATGGTGTTCTACGCCTACGAGATGATCGAGTTCGTGGGCGTGACCGTCTCCGAGACGCAGAACCCGCGCAAGGTGCTGCCGAAAGCCGTCAACGAGATCATCGTGCGCGTGCTCATCTTCTACGTGGGCGCGCTGCTGGCCATCATGGCCATCGTGCCGTGGACCACGTTCAAGCCGAACAAGGACGGCTCCTTCGCCTCCCCGTTCATCATGGTGTTCCAGTACGCCGGCCTGAACTGGGCGGCCGCGCTGGTGTTCTTCGTGGTGATCACCGCCGCGAGCTCCGCGCTGAACTCGCTGCTCTACTCCGCCGGCCGTCACCTCTACCAGCTGGCCAGCGAGTCGAACTCGCCTGCCTTCCGCAAGATCGGCGTGGTCTCCAAGCGCCAGGTGCCGGCGCGCGCGATTCTGGTGTCCGCCGCGCTGATCCTGCTGTCCCCGGTGGTCAACTCCATTCCGGGCATCTCCAGCGCCTTCGTGCTGTTCGCATCCGCCTCCAGCGCCGTCATCATCTTCATCTACACGCTCACGATGATCGCGCACCGCAAGTACCGCCGTTCCGCCGATTTCATCGCCGATGGATTCGTGATGCCGGCGTGGAAGGTGCTCAACACCCTGGCGATCGTGTTCTTCGTGTTCGTGTACTGCACGTTGTTCCTCGCGGACGATACGCGCGGCTCCGCCATCGCCGGCCTGATCTGGCTTGCGGTGTTCGGCGGCTACTGCCTGCTGCGCGACCGCTACACCAACCGCGACCTCAAGGAGGCGCTCGCCAAGGAGGAGCGGGCCCGCAAGTAGAGGTTTGACGCGCAGGGCCGATGACGGAACCGGCTCCCCTCAGCGAGGGGAGCCGGTTTCTTTTGGCTTCATAAGCTATAAATCAGCTGTGCTGCGGGCGTCCGCCGGGAATCGGCTGGAACGCTCCGTGAACCAGTGCGGACGTGAAGTGCATCGTGCACATCCCCGCCTCCTGCGCCTCATGCGTACACCCGGCAATACTGCACAGGCAAAGACCCCGTTCCATTGTTTCCCCCTTCTTTGGGATGGCAGCCGTGCCATCACTTCCTTGCAGTATAGGCGAAAGGGGTTACGGGGGTAAGGAATTACGGCGATTCTGTGGCGTATGTCACGTCGCTCGGCGTGTACCCCCGATTTTTACGGGGTGCCGGCATCGGCCGCCTCGGGTCGGTTCGGACGAAAGGCAAGAGTAAGACTGCGACGATGCGGTGCTGTGTTTCGTGCCGTTTCGGGTGGAAGTGGGCCCAGGCCGATCGGGGTCGTATGGCGTCGATCGCCGGCGTGGCGGTACTCTGGCTCTTCTGAGCATAATTGTTTATAGTGTGAGATATTATTGACGGCGTCTGCGCGGAGTGCCGTGCGGTCGGAAACATGAAGGAGGCGTGCCGTGGGATATGAGGAAGAAGCGGTGGATGAGCTGTGGCGTGACGTATGGTGCCACCGATCTCAGATGCAGCGCGATCTCAATCATGGCGCCGGCGAAACGTTCGTGATTCGCGCGCTGGCGCATCAGGGCACGATGTCGCCCTCGCAGCTGGCCGACGCCATGCATGTCACCACCGGTCGCATCTCCGCCGTGCTTTCGGCGTTGGAGAAGAAGGGCCAGATCGTGCGGTCCGTGGATCCTTCCGACCGTCGTGCCGTGCGCGTGGAGCTCACTGAGGCAGGGCGGGATCGCGGGCGCAAGGATATGCAGGAGATGCGCGACGCCGTCTGCTGGATCTTCTCGCAGATGGGGGAGCGGCGCACCCGCGAATTCGTCGATTTGGTGCGTGAATTCTCCATTTATATGACACTGTGCAAGCCAGGGGAGCCGCGGCCCACACCTGAGGAGGTGCGCAAGGCGTTCGAGGGTGATTCCCGGGATTCGTAAGGCCGCTTGGCCTCGCCGATTGGCGGTTCGGCGCACTTGATTCCGCTCAGAGTGAATCTTCGAATGTCGTTTAGCTCTGCATAATATCTTACAGTGTAAGAAATAACTACTGAAAACAATCTTTGACCTGTAGGCCGCTCCGCCGGAGCAAGGCCAAAGGAAATCGTCCAACCTCAACAATCAACAACACAAGGGGACGCAATGCTTCGCATCATGAAATACCTCTCCAAAGCGGAGATAGGCCAGATGCTCATCGCCCTGGTGACCATCGTGGGACAGGTCTTCTTCGACCTGAAACTGCCGGACTACATGTCCGACATCACCACGCTGGTCGAAACGCCGGGCAGCGCGATGGCGGACATCTGGATCGCCGGCGGCAAGATGCTGCTCATCTCGCTGGGTTCCGTGGCCTGCGCCGTCGTGACCGGCTACATCGCCGCGCGCGTGGGCTCGTCGTTCACCCAGCGCCTGCGCTCGCTGGAGTTCCGCCGGGTTGAATCGTTCGGCCCCGCCGAAATGAACCGGTTCTCCACCGCAAGCCTCATCACCCGCTCCACCAACGACATCACGCAGATCCAGATGTTCATCACCATCGGCCTGCAGCTCATCGTCAAATCGCCGATCATGGCCGTCTGGGCCGTGGCCAAAATCGCCGGCGAGGGCTTCGAATGGACGCTCGCCACCGGCATCGCCGTGGTGATCCTGCTGGCGGCGATCGTGGTGATGATGGCCATGGTCATGCCCAAGTTCAAGGCCATGCAGACCCTCACGGACAACATCAACCTCGTGGCCCGCGAGAACCTCACCGGTCTCAAGGTGGTGCGCGCCTACAACGCCGAGGATTACCAGGAGGCCAAGTTCACCAAGGCCAACACCGACCTGACCGAAACCCAGCTGTTCACCAACCGCGTCATGGCGTTCATGATGCCGCTGATGAACACCATCATGAACGGCCTGATGCTCGCCGTCTACTGGATCGGCGCCTACCTCATCGAGGCGGCCGAGCTCACGGACAAGCTCACCGTATTCTCCAACATGGTGGTCTTCTCCAACTACTCCGTGCAGGTCATCATGAGCTTCCTCCTGATGAGCATGGTGTTCGTGCTCTGGCCGCGCGCCGACGTCTCCGCCCAGCGCGTGCTTGAAGTGCTCGACACCGAGCCGATGATCGAGAACGGCACCAAAACCGCCGCCGACGTGGCCAAGACCGGCCAGAAGGGCACCGTGGAGTTCCGCAACGTCAGCTTCGCCTACCCGGATTCGCGCGAGGCGATTCTGGAAGGCGTCAACTTCTCGGCCTGGGCGGGCCAGACCGTGGCGTTCATCGGCTCGACCGGCTCCGGCAAGTCGTCCCTCATCAACCTCGTGCCGCGCTTCTACGACGTCACGCAAGGCCAGGTGCTGGTCGACGGCGTGGACGTGCGCGACTACGACCTGAAGACCCTGCGCGACAAGATCGGTTACGTGCCGCAGACCTCAGTGCTGTTCAAGGGCACGGTGGCCTCCAACGTGAGCTACGGCGACAAGCCGGGCGAATCGGCGAACGTCGAGCTCGCTGACACTTCCACCGTCGCCGGCCGCAGGCGCGAAGCCGAACTGATCGCCGCCGGACAGGCCGCGGAAAACGCCGCGATGCCGGCCGATCAGATGGACCGCATCAAGACCGCGGCCGACGTGGCCCAGGCCAGCGAGTTCGTGAACCGCATGGACGGCGGATTCGAGGCCGCCATCGCACAGAGCGGCTCGAACGTGTCCGGTGGCCAGAAACAGCGCCTGTCCATCGCCCGCGCGGTCTACCGTCACCCGGAGATCCTGATCTTCGACGATTCGTTCTCCGCGCTCGACTTCAAGACCGACCGCGAAGTGCGCGAGGCGCTCGCCCGCGAGGCCAAGGACTCCACCAAACTCATCGTGGCCCAGCGCATCGGCACCATCATGAACGCCGACCTCATCGTCGTGCTGGACGACGGCAAGGTGGTGGGCCAGGGCACCCATAAGGAACTGCTGGAGACCTGCGAGGTCTACCGCCAGATCGCCGAATCCCAGCTCAGCAAAGCCGAGCTGATGGCCTGAATCATCCCGACGAACAATAAATAAGGACTTACCAATGCCAAGAGGACCAATGGGGCACGGGCCGGGCGCGGGACGCACGGTCGAGAAGCCCACCGATTTCGGCAAGACCATGGGCAAGCTCATGCGCTACTGCCGCAACTACATTCCCGCCATCGTGATCGCGCTCGTCCTGGGCGCGGTCGGCACCATCTGCCAGATCATCGGCCCGGACAAACTCAAGGACATGACCAACGAAATCGTCAAGGGACTGCCGGCCATCGTGAACGGCCGCCCGGTGATGAACTCGGTCGACTTCACGGCGGTCGGGCGCATCGCCTGGCTGCTGGTCGCGCTGTACGTGGGGTACGCGGTGCTCAGCTACGTGCAGAGCTGGATGATGGCGAACGTCACCCAGCGCACGGCCCAGCGCCTGCGCGAGTCGATTTCCGTCAAGATCAACAAGCTGCCGCTCAAGTACTTCGACAAGGTCAGCTATGGCGACGTGCTCTCCCGCATCACCAATGACGTGGACGCCATCGGCCAGACGCTGGGCCAGTCGCTTGGCTCGCTCATCACCTCGGTGACGTTGTTCGTGGGTGCGCTGGTCATGATGTTCTACAACAACGTCATCATGACGCTGTGCGCGATCGGCGCGAGCCTGCTGGGTTTGGTGCTCATGATGGGCATCATGAAGGCCTCCCAGAAGTACTTCGTGCGCCAGCAGGCCGCGCTCGGCGACGTGAACGGCCATGTGGAGGAGATGTACGCCGGGCATCTGATCGTGAAGGCGTACAACGGTGAGGCCGATTCGATCCGCCGCTTCGAGAAGTACAACGCCGACCTGTACGAATCCGGCTGGAAATCGCAGTTCCTGTCCGGCCTGATGATGCCGCTCATGAACTTCGTGGGCAACCTCGGCTACGTGGTGGTGTGCGTGGTGGGCGCGGCGCTCGCCATGGACGGGCAGATCGAATTCGGCGTGATCGTGGCGTTCATGATGTACATCCGCCTGTTCACCCAGCCGCTTTCCCAGTTCGCGCAGGCCTTCCAGAACCTGCAGCGTTGCGCGGCCGCCGCCGAGCGTGTGTTCGGCTTCCTGGAGGAGCCGGAGATGGCCGAGGAGCCGACCAAGGCCGAGTTCGGGCTGGAAGGTGCCGGTTCGGAAGGTGCTGAGCGGGGTGCCGCTGCGGCGATGCCGGCTGCCCAGCGTGCGCGACTGCTGGGGTACGACGCCCAGGGTCGTCCGCAGCCCGTCCGAGGTGATGTGGAATTCAGCCACGTCCGGTTCGGCTACGAGCCTGACAAGCCGGTCATCCACGACTTCTCCGCGTCCGTGAAGGCCGGTCAGAAGGTGGCGATCGTGGGCCCGACCGGTGCCGGCAAGACCACGATGGTGAACCTGCTGATGCGCTTCTACGAGATCTCCGGCGGTTCGATCTCCATCGACGGTGTGGACACCAAGTCCGTACCGCGCTGGAACGTGCACGACCAGTTCTCGATGGTGCTGCAGGATACGTGGGTGTTCCGCGGCACCGTGCGCGAGAACATCGCGTACTCCAAGCCCGGCGTGACCGACGAGCAGATCATCGCCGCCTGCCGCGCGGTGGGTCTGGACCATTACATCCAGTCGCTGCCGGAGGGCTACGACACGGTGCTGGACGACAAGTCCACGCTGTCCGCGGGCCAGAAGCAGCTGCTGACCATCGCCCGCGCGATGGTGCAGGACGCGCCCATCCTCATTCTCGACGAGGCCACCTCTTCGGTGGACACCCGTACCGAGGAGCTCATCCAGAAGGCCATGGACGCGCTGACCGTGGGACGCACGAGCTTTGTGATCGCGCACCGCCTCTCCACAATCCGTGACGCCGACATGATCCTCGTCATGAACCACGGCGACGTGATCGAGCGCGGCACCCACGAGGAGCTGCTGGCGGCGGGAGGGTTCTATGCCGACCTCTACAACTCCCAGTTCACGCTCACCAGCTGATGGCGCGTCTTCGTCGTTGCTGCCCGCTGCGACGTACCTGTTGCGCGCAGTGCAACCGTCGCGGCAAGCCGCTCCCCTCGCCTGAGGGCAACCCACTGGGTTGCCCTCTATACGGCTCAGCGCCTTTGCGGGCGCGCCTAGAAGCCGCGCGCATCCTACGCTCACTGATTGACGGCGCGTCCATATTTTCTTGGCTCCCCTCGCTGAGGGGAGCTGTCGCCGGAGGCGACTGAGGGGAGTTCCTGCAGGTATGAACCGCACCCTGATTGTTGGATTGGAGTAATTCTGGTTCGGTGATCGGAGGTGCGGTTTCTCATGTCTGGGGATCGCAGGCGTCGTTACGACGACGGGTTCAGAAGGAACGCGGTGGGGTTGAT
>NZ_JAHBBJ010000023.1 GCF_019331675.1 Bifidobacterium miconisargentati | reverse complement strand
CCATCCGCATGGCCTACGGCTTCCACCACGTCACCAACCTCATCAGCCTCGTCATGCTCAGATGCGGCGGACTCAACATCCAACTACCAACACCAGCAACCTAACCCACGAAAACAGCAGAAGCCTCTAAAAAATTGGCTCCCCTTGCGAGGGGAGCTGTCACCGTAGGTGACTGAGGGGTAGTAGAAGAGCGGCGAGAGCCGCGGAACTACAGCATCGGCCCGCGAAGCGGTGCCGATTCCGTTGCTACTGAATCGTGAAGCCCTGGTTGAGGCCGTATTCCTTGAGGTCCTTCTGCCAGGCGGACAGCCCGTCGCTCAGGCTGACCTTTTTGCCGGGATCAGCCTTGGGCTTGAGCGGGTTGCCGTCGGCGTCCGTCTGCCCCAGCTCGATGGCCTCCTGCCGTTTCAGATACGACTGGAATGACGAGGCCCACTTGTACGCCTTACCTACGGTGGTCTTGAAGTCGCTGCGCGCGTACACCTCGAACGGGAGGTACTGGTATCCCACGGACACGTCCTCGGCCGCCTCCGAAAGCACGCGGTTGAACTTCTGCCCTCCGAAGTACGGGATCTCCAGGCCGGATTCGTTGGTGACGGTGGTTTTGTCCAGGAAGTCCTGCGAGTTGAGGGTCGCGTAGTCAGCGGGGAACGCGCCGCCGTCCACACGGGCGGCGATGCCCTGCTTGTCGTGGGTCACGAAGTCCACGAACCGGTAGGCCGCGTCCGGCTTGCGTGTGAGCTGCAGTACGGCGAGCGCCGACCCGCCGCTTTCGGCGTTGGTGGGCAGGCCGTCGTAGGTGGGCATGGTGGTCACGCGCCACAGGCCGGCCGCGCCGGGCACGTTGGCGAGCAGCAGCGAGGGCATCCATGCGCCGGAGAACACGGAGGCGATGGTGCCGGTGCCCACCCGGCGCTTCCATCGGCCGGACCAGGTGGCGGAGGTGGTGTCGATGAGGCCTTCGTCGATCATCTTCTGCCAGAATTCGGTGAAGCGCTGCGTGCCGGCGTCCTTGTCGAGGTCGATGGTCACGGTCTTGCCGTCGCGCGAGGTATGGAAGGGCTGGCCGCCGGCGAGCCAGATCATCGCGTCGTAGAAGCTGCCGTCGCCCGAATCGGCGGCGATGTACGCGCCGATGTTCTTAAGTTTCTTGGCGGCCTCGTAGTAGTCGTCCCAGGTCTTGATCTGGGTGGCGTCCACGCCGGCCTGTTCGAACACGTCGGCGTTGTAGAAGAATCCCATGGGGCCCGAATCCATCGGCAGGCCGTAGGTGCGGCCGGCGAGCTGCACGGAGGACCAGGTGCCGAGGGTGAAGAAGTTCTGGTAGTCGGAGCCGATGCGGTCGGTCAGGTCAAGGAGCTGCCCGGAGACGGCGTACTGCATGAGCGCGTAGTACTCGATCTGCGCCACGTCCGGGGTGCCGTAGCCGTCCTGGATGGCGGTGTTGAGGTTGTCGTATCCGGAGATGTTGGTCCATTCGACGCGGATGTCCGGATTGGCCTGTTCGAATCGCTGGATGACCTTGCCCATGCTTGGCTCCCAGCTCCATACGCTGATGACGGTGCGGTTGTCCTCGGTGGCCTGCCCGCAGGAGGCCAGCGCCACGGTGAGTATGGCGGCCAGTGCCGCGGTCGCCGTTCGCCTGATTCGCCGTCCGATCATACGCATGGTGACGAGTGTACTATTCGCCGGGTATTGGAGGCGATGCCCGGCGAAACGGCGGAACCCCGCCCGCAGCGGTGTGCGGACGGGGTTCCGGTAGGGAGGGTGTTCGGGAATCGCTATTTGCGTAATCTCCGTGGGGTCGGGCTTACTTGACGGTGAAGCCCTGATCCTTGCCGTAGTCCTGCAGGGCCTTCTGCCAAGCGGCGATGCCGTCGCTCAGCTTCTGGTCACCGGTGTAGGACTTGCCGACGTAGTCGCCGAAGATGGTGCGGGCCTTGACCTCGAAGGGCAGGAACTGGTAGTCGGAGGACACGTTCTCAGCGGCCTGGGCCAGGACCTCGTTGTACTTCTGACCACCGAAGTAGTCCACGTCCTCGCCGTCGGCGTTCTTGACGGTGGTGGCGTTCTTGAAGGAGTCGGACTCAAGGGAGGCTTTGTCGGCCGGGAAGGCGCCGCCGGCCACACGGGTGGCCACGCCGTCGCCGTGGTTGGCGTACTCGATGAACTGGTACGCGGCATCGGCCTTCTTGGAGGAGGCGAGCACGGCCAGCGAGGAGCCGCCGTTCTCGGAGTTGGTGGCGGAGCCGTCGGCGGTCGGCATCTGGGTCACGCGCCACTTGCCGGCGCCGTCAGCGGCGGAGTTGGCCAGGTTGGCAGGCATCCAGGCACCGGTGAGCAGGGAGGCGATGGTGCCGTCGACCATGCCCTTGAACCAATCCTCGGACCAGCCGGCGGTCTTGGTGTCGAGCAGGCCCTCGTCCAGCATCTTCTGCCAGAACTCGTTGAACTTCTGGACGTTCTCGTCACCGGTCAGGTTGATGGTGACCTCGGAACCGTCGGAGGAGGTCTTGAACGGCTGACCACCGGCGAGCCAGGTCATGGAGTCGTAGAAGCCGGCGTCACCCGTATCGGAGGTGATGTAGTAGTTGTCGCCAAGGGCGTGGATCTTCTTGGCGGCCTCGTAGTAGTCGTCCTAGGTCTTGATCTGGGTGGCGTCAACGCCGGCCTTGTCGAAGACTTCCTTGTTGTAGAAGAAGGCCATGGGGCCGGAATCCATCGGCAGGCCGTAGACCTTGCCGGCGAACTGCACGGAGGCCCACGGGCCGGGGGTGTAGAAGTCGGAGTAGCCGGAGGTCTTGTCGGTGATGTCCAGCAGGTTCTGCTTGATGGCGTACTGCGGGATGGCGTAATACTCGATCTGGGCCACGTCCGGAGCGCCGTTGCCGGCCTCGATGGCGTTGTCGAGCTGAGTGTATTCCTTGGTGTTGGTGCCGACGTTCTTGAGATCGACCTTGATGCCGGTCTTCTTCGTGAAGTCCTTGGCGACCTGGGTCAGCGTGGGCTCCCAGGCCCAGACGGTGATCTCCTGCACGTCCTTCTCCTGTGCAGGCTGGCTGCTGGAGTTGCTGTCGGAACCGCAGGCGGCAACGGAAACCAGCATGGCGACGGCGCCGGTGAGGGCGACGGCCTTCTTGGCGGTGGTGAACTTCATCGTTCTGTTCTCCTTCCTCGAATCGTCCAGAACGATTCAAACTTATTTTTGTCGCTCGTAACCATAGACGTTTGCCGGGGCTAAACTCCTCATTTCACCTCGACGTTGAGAATCGGCTTACTGTTGCCGATTGCTAATGTATGGTTGCGATAACATCTTCTAGTATACACACGGTTTCCGCAAGCGCAAACGGAAACCGTCGGCGTGTTATCGCAAACACTACATATCCGGGCGGTTCCGCTTCGGCCCGGCAAAGACGTAAAAATGCCCGGAACCGTGCATGGTTCCGGGCATTGCAATCCTTGGGACGTACGGGCTGTTCGGCTTACGCTTACAGCTTCACGACGAGGACGCCGTTGGGCTGGATGGCGGCGGTGTGTTCGGACTCGTTGACCTGGGCCAGCGAGGCGACCAGCGGCTCGCCCTCCACGTCCACCACGGCCACATCGTGCGTGCGGTTGAACAGGAACACGAAGTGGTTCTCGTCGGTGGCGTCCGCGCGCTCCACGCGCAGCACCTCGCCGCGATCGTCCTCGGCGGACGTTTCGATGCCCAGTTCCTCAAGCAACGCGGGCAGGCTCTTGGCCAGCCCCTCGCGGCCGAGTCGGGCACCCACGTACGCGGCCTTGCCGTCTCCGAAATCGTTGACGGTGATGGCCGGCGCACCGTTGAGGCCGGTCCACTTATCCGCCTTGAAGGAGGCAACCACGTGGGCGGTGTCCGCCACGGAGGTGATCACGTCGGCGAAGTCGTGCGCCACGGCGCCGTTGGTGAGGTCGAGGTGGCCCATCGCGCCCGGGAAGTCGTTGCCCATCGGGGCGAACTCCTCCACGCGCACGCCCACCACGTCGCGGATGGAACCGGGGTAGCCGCCAAGCCAGACGTGGTCCTTCTCGTCCACCAGACCGGTGTAGTAGGTCACGAACAGCTTGCCACCGTTGGCCACGTACTCGCGCACGCGGCGGGAGGTCTCCTCGGAGAGGATGGCCAGGCTCGGCAGCACCACGGCCTCGTACTGGTCCCAGGGGCCACGGACGGGCACCACGTCGGCGGTGAGACCGTTGTCCGCCAGCGCGCGGAACCACGCGAGCGGCTCGGTCCAATGGCGTACCTCCTGAGTAGGCGTGGCGGTGTGTTCCGTGGCCCACTGGGACTCGTAGTCGAACACGACGGCGACCTTGGACTTGACCAGCTTGGTCTCCAGCAGGCCCTCGTCGGCGAGTTTGTTGAGATCGGCACCCAGCTCGCACACGTCGCGGAAGATCTGGGAGTCCGGGCCCGCGTGCGGCACCATCGAGGAGTGCCACTTCTCGGCGCCGGCCTTGGACTGGCGCCACTGGAAGTAGCAGATGGCGTCGGAGCCCATGGCCAGGTGGGCCAGGGAGTCGCGCACCAGTTCGCCGGGCTCCACGCGGTAGTTGATCGGGCGCCAGTTGACGGCGGACGTGGAGTGCTCCATGAGGAACCACGGGTTCTTGCGGGCGATGCCGTCGCACAGGGAGGCCGAATAGGCCAGCTCGTCGAAGTGCGCCTCGCCGGGCGTGAAGTAGTGGTCGTTGGACACGAAGTCCACGTCGTAGCCCCACTTGTCGTAGTCAAGGCCGGTGCCGCCGGCGGAGACCATGAAGTTGGTGGTCTGCGGCTTGCCGGGGGTGATTTCGAGCAGGGCGTCGCGTTCGGCCTTGTAGAAGTCGAGCAGGGCGTCGGAGCTGAAGCGCTTCCAGTCGAGCAGCTTGCCGGGGTTCATGAAGTTGCCGTCGCCGATGAAGCGCGGCGGGATGATCTCGGAGAAGTCGTTCATACGCTGCGCCCAGAAGGCGGTGCCCCAGGCGTCGTTGACGGCGTCGATGGTGCCGTACTTCCTCTCGCACCACTGCTGGAAGGCGCGCTCGGCGTCCTCGGAGTAGTCGAAGCGGTTGTGGCAGCCGTACTCGTTGCTCACATGCCAGGAGACCACGTACGGGTTGTCCTTGTAGTGTTCGGCCATCTTGTGGCAGAGCTTCAGGGCGTAGTCAAGGAAGACCGGGCTGGTGGCGCGCCAGTGCTGGCGGGCGCCGGGCTGGCAAACGTCGCCGCGGTAGTCCACCCACAGGATCTCCGGGTGGGCCTGGGTCATCCACATGGGCGGAGAGGCCGTACCGGAGGCGAGGTCGACGGCGATGCCGGCCTTGCCGAGCTTGTCGATGACGCGGTCGAGCCAGTCGAAGTCGTAGACGCCTTCCTCGGGCTCGAGCTTGGCCCAGGAGAAGATGGCCACGGAGACCAGGTTCACGCCGGCCTGCTTCATCAGCTCGACGTCCTCGTCCCAGACCTCCTCGGGCCACTGGTCGGGGTTGTAGTCGCCGCCGTACCAGATGCGGGGCTTGTTGCCCGCAAGCGGCTGCGGCCATTTGAATGGACGATGTTCGGTCATGGTTATTGATCCTTGTACAACGTTGTTTATGAGGATTCTCAGGGTGGGGAGAAATCGGCCGGTGGCCGATGCCGTGGGTTCCACAGGCCTTGCGGACTGCTCCTCTTCTCTCCCCCACCCGCTTCGCGGGAGCCCCCTCGTCAGAGGGGGCCGAGGCCTGCACAGGTAAGGCTCGGCTCCCCTTGCCAGGGGAGCTGGACGCCGCAGGCGGACTGAGGGGTAGCAGAAGAGCAAGCGGAAGCCCGCGGGAAACACGGCATCGGCCGCAAGGCCGATCCCACTACTCCTTGACGGCGCCGGCGGCCAGGCCGGACTGCCAGTACTTCTGCAGGCACAGGAACGCGATCACCAGCGGGATGATCGTGATCAACGAACCCGTGATCACCAGATTCTGAATCGCCTGACCACCAGCGGTCGAAGCCTGGTCCTTCCACTGGTTCAAGCCGATCGTCAACGGATACCAGTCGGCGTCCTTCAACATGATCAACGGCAGGAAGTAGTTGTTCCAAGTAGCCACGATCGTGAACAGGGCGGTCGTCACGATGCCGGGGGCCAGCAGGGGCAGGCTGATGGTCCAGAACGTGCGGAACTCGCTGGCGCCGTCCACGCGCGCCGCCTCCAGCAATTCGGTCGGCACGGCCTGCTCGGAGAAGATCCACATCAGGTACAGGCCGAACGGGCTGATCAGGCTCGGGATGATCATGGCCCACGGGGTGTTCGTCAGGCTCAGCTTGGCGAACAGCAGGAACTGCGGCACCGCCAGGGCGATGCCCGGCACGGAGATGGAGCCGATGATCACCGCGAACACGGCCTTGCGGCCGGGGAAGCGGAACTTGGCGAGCGCGTAGCCGCCCATGATGGCCAGCAGGGTCGCGCCGCCGGCACCCACGACCACGTACAGCAGCGTGTTGACCAGCCAGCGGCCGAAGATGCCGTCCTGATACGTGAACACGGTCACGATGTTGTCCCATAAGGCGAAGCTCTTGCCGAAACCGAGACCGAACGTACTCGTGAAGTCCGCCTGGGTCTTCGTCGCGTTGATCGCCAGGTAGACGAACGGGAACAGGCAGTACACCGCGAAGATCGCGCACAGCACGGTCATCAGCGTGGAACGCCTCGGGTTGTTCACGTTCGCGAAACCGGCCTTCTCGCTCCTCTTGCGCTCCGCGGCCTCGTCACGCGCGATGCGCTTCTGACGTTCCTTCTCGGCCTTTTTGGCGGCCCGCTCCTGGGCCCTCAGCTCCGCATCAGTCAGACGGGCACTCGTCGCCGCACTCATCACGCACGCTCCTTCACAATCACAGTCACATCCACATTCATCATCGAGACCAGCATTCGGCGCATCACTTCATCTGCTCCTTCATGCTGTTCAGCTGCACGGCGTAGGCGATGGCCATCGTGATCACGGCCATCACGATCGCCAGGGCGGCCGCGTAGTTGGACTGGTTGCCGGAGAACGACAGGTTGTAGGCGTACATGTTCGGCGTGTAGTACGTCGTGATCGCGTTGCCCGGCACCATGTTCTGCAAAATCGAAGGCTCGTTGAACAGCTGGAACGAACCGATGATCGAGAAGATCACCGTGATCGCCAGCGAGCCCTTGAGCTCCGGCAGCTTGATGGACTTCACGATCTGCCACTCACTCGCGCCATCAATGGAGGCGGCCTCATACAGGGAATGCGGGATCGTGCTCAAAGAGCTGTAGAAGATCAGCATGTTATAACCCGTGAACTCCCACGTGTTGATGTTGCCGATAGCCGCCAGCAGCACCGAAGGCTTCAGCACGTCGATGTTCGTGCCGAAGAAGTCGTTGAACGAGCCGACCAGGCCGTACTTCGCGCCATACACGAAGCCCCAGATCAACGTGGACACCACGGCCGGCACCGCGTAGGGCAGGAACGTCGAGATACGGAAGAACTTCGTGCCATGCAGCTTCATCGAATCGATCGCCAACGCCATCGCCGCGGCGAGGAAGAGCATGATCGGCACCTGCACCACCGTGAACAGCGCCACGCGGCCCACGGACGACCAGAACTGCGCGTCCTGCAGCAGACGCGCGTAGTTCTCAAGCCCCACGAACTTCGTGCCGCCGATCATCTGCTTCTTGAAGAAGCTGATGTAGATGGCGTACACGATCGGGATGATGAACACGAACACGAACACCACCGCGAACGGCCACATGAACTTCCATCCACGCCAATCCGCCTTATGCTTATTGACGCGCACCTGATCCGCTCCCACGGATCCTGCGGCGACCTCGGTTGAAGACATTTCCAACCCCTCTCCTTCGAAGGCTGACTAAAATGTTTGCGTTATCATCATAACACGATTCCAAACATTGTCCACTCGCCGATAATACAGTGTTTTAGGCACTTCTGCTACAATGGTCACGAAAACAATGATGTTATCGCTACCGCGACAAACGTACAATGGCAGTCGTTGTTATCGAATCGTTGTAATTTCAGGCAATCGGAGGGGTTCACGATGTCCAGGCCAACGCAGGTATCAATGCAGGATGTGGCCAAGGAAGCCGGAGTCTCCCCGCAAACCGTCTCCCGCGTGGCCAATGGCAGCGACGCCGTCAAACCCGAGACACGCCAGAAGGTCGAAGCGGCCATGCAGAAGCTCGGCTATCGGCCCAACTATGCGGCCCGCGCCCTGAAGCGCGGCCGTTTCCAGGATATCGGCGTGGTCATGTTCAACACCGCCAGCTTCGGCAACTCCCGCATCCTCGACTCCATCATCTCCAGCGCCGCGCAGGACGACTACTCCGTGACCATCCAGACCATGCGCCACGGTGCCGAGCGCACGCTGGCCTCCGCCGTCGAACGCATGCAGCGCCAGCCGGTGGACGGCGTGATCGTGGTGCTCGAGGAACGCATCTCCGACTTCGTGGGATACAAGCCACCCAAGGAACTGCCTGTCGTACTCATCTGCGAGGGCGCCGCCGACCACTGCCCCACCGTGGATGCCGACCAGTACGGCTGCTCCACCGCCATCGTGGACTATCTCATGAGCAAGGGGCACAAGACCGTCTACCACATCGCCGGCCCCGCCACCTCCCGCGCCGCCGAAAGCCGCGCCCGCGGCTGGCGTGAGGCGCTGGAACAGATGGGCGCGCCGGTGCCGAGCATGTACATCGGCGACTGGTGCGCGGACTCCGGCTATCAGGCCGGCGTGGCGTTGGCGCACGACCCGAACTGCACGGCCATCTACGCCGCCAACGACCAGATGGCGTACGGTGCCATCCTCGGCCTGCAGTCGGCCGGCAAGCGCGTGCCCGAGGACGTGAGCGTGGTGGGCGTGGACGATTCGCTCGTGGACATGATCCCCCGGCTGAACCTGACCACCATGCGCATGCGGTTCGGCGACATCGGCGCCACCGCGTTCTCCATGGTCCGCCGCCAGTGCGAGGGCGACCGTGTGCCAGTGGGTGTCAAGACCGTGATTCCCACCGAGTTGGTCGAACGCGGGTCCGTACGCGACATCAGCTGAACGGTCACAGGGCGATTCGGCATCATGCCGGCTACAGGGCGATGCGGGAGGTGAACTCGCGCGGCTCGCCGGTGATGGGGTCATCGAAGCGCAACGTGCGTGCTACCAGTGCTAGCGGCTGGGAGAAATCGTCGTAGGGACGGGTAGCGATGCGCGGGTAGAAGTCATCGCCCACGATCGGCAGCCCCAACGAGTTCATATGGACGCGCAACTGGTGCGTCTTGCCGGTGCGCGGGTGCAGGGTGTAGCGGCAGATCAGGGGCGATGCGGCGTCATCGGCACGGTGCCCCCTGCTTCCAACAGGTTTCCGCCGCGGATAGCGGAAACGGGAATCGATGGCGGCGGAAATCGAGGCAGTGTCCGGCACCTCACCGGCATATGACTGAGCCATGGACCGTCGGGACGAGGATTCGTCCGGCAGCACCAGTCCACCGCGCTCGATGACCGTTTCGGCATTCACCGCACCGGGCTCCTCGTAAGCCGTCATCACGCCACGCACCTTGGTGATGTGCGAGCGCCGCAGCAGTGGGAAGGGCCGCGGCGATTCCAGCGGAGTGACCGTGCCGTATTGCGGCCGTGTAATCGGCCGGCATGGTGCCAGGCATTCGTACACCTTGACCGCGCGCTTCTCCTGGAACAGCGTCTGGTACGCGCCACAGCACGATTTGTCGCGCACGAAGACCAGTACGCCGGCCGTCAGCCGGTCGAGCCGGTGGGCCGGCGTGATGTCCGGCTCACCGAGCCGTTCGCGCAATCGCATGAGCGCCGTGGAGCGGTACCACATACCGCGCGGCATGGTGGGCAGGAAGTGCGGCTTGTCCACCACGATGATCCGCTCATCCTCATACAGCACGTCAAGGTCGAACGGGATCTCCGGTTCGTCGATCACGTAACGGTGGGGTCGCTGAATCCGGCTCCCCTCCTTGAGGGGAGCTGTCCGTGAAACGGACTGAGGGGAGTTTGTCACGCTATAGGCCTCCCCTCAGTCACCTACGGCGACAGCTCCCCTCCAGAGGGGAGCCGAGAAAAACCGCATCCGAATAATCCGCACCCGCGTCACTCCACGGTCACGGACTTGGCGAGATTGCGGGGCTTGTCCACGTCGTAGCCCTTGAGCTTGGCCATGTCCATGGCGAACAGCTGCAGCGGCACCACGTCCACGAGCGGGCTCATCAGCGTGGGGCACTGCGGACGCCAGAACACCACGTCCGCGTACCGCTCCACGTCGGGGTCGCCCTGCTCGGCCACGGCGATGATGTACGCGCCACGCGCCTTGACCTCCTCGATGCCGGAGATCACCTTGGCGTGCAACACGTTGCGGCCGCGTTCCGGCGGCACGATGAACACCACCGGCTCGCCTTCGTCCACCAGCGCGATCGGACCGTGCTTGAGCTCGCCGGCCGCGAAGCCCTCAGTGAAGGTGTACGCGATCTCCTTGAGCTTCAGCGCGCCTTCCAGCGCCACCGGGTAGCCCACGTGACGGCCGAGGAACAGGAAGGAATTGGCGTTGACCATGTGCTCGGCCGCCGCCTGGATGGCCTTGGGCTGGGTGTCGAGCACCCACTGGATCTTGCGCGGCATGTCCTTCAGGGAGTCAAGCACCTGATGGATCTCGTCGCGGAACATCGCGCCCTTGACCTGCGCGAGGTACAGGCCGAGCAGGTAGGCGGCGGTGATCTGCGCCACGAATGCCTTGGTGGAGGCCACGGCCACCTCGGGGCCGGCGTGCGTGTAGAGCACGGCGTCCGATTCGCGCGGGATGGAGGCGCCCTGCGTATTGCAGATGGCGAGCACCTTGGAGCCCTGTTCGCGCGCGTGACGTAGGGCCATGAGCGTGTCCATGGTTTCGCCGGACTGGGAGATGGCCACCACGAGCGTGCGCGGGGTCAGGATCGGGTCGCGGTAGCGGAACTCGTGCGCCAGCTCGATCTCCACGGGGATGCGCACCCAGTGCTCGATGGCGTATTTGGCCACCTGGCCGGCGTAGCTTGCGGTGCCGCAGGCCACCACGATGATCTTGTCGATGGCCTTGAAGTCGTGTTCGTCGATGCGCACCTCGTCGAGCGTGATGTCGCCCTTGGCATCGAAACGACCCAGAAGCGTGCGCTGCACGGCTGCCGGGTCCTCGTGGATCTCCTTGTCCATGAAGGAGTCCCAGCCGCCCTTCTCGGCGGCGGAGGCGTCCCAGTCCACGGTGTAGGTCTTGGGGTCGGGCACCACGTTGCCGTCGAAGTCGGTGACGACCACGGAATCGGCGGAGACGCACACGGCCTGGTCCTGGTCCACCTCCATCGCGCGCTTGGTGTACGCCACGAACGCGGCCACGTCGGAGCCGAGGAAGTTCTCCCCATCGCCGAGGCCCACTACGAGCGGGGAGTCATGACGGGCACCCACCACGATGTCCGGCTGGCGGCAGTCGGTGGCGAGGATGGTGAACGCGCCGGCCAGCATGCGGGCCATGCGACGCACGGCCTCGAACAGATCAGGGTGGCCCTTCTCCTCGATGACCTTGTCCACGATCTTGCCCAGCAGCTTGGCGGCCACTTCGGTGTCCGTGGCGGAAGCGAAGCGGTAGCCCTCGGCCTGCAGGTCGAGACGCAGCTGGGAGGCGTTCTCGATGATGCCGTTGTGGATGATCGCCACCTTGCCGTCCATGCTGGTGTGCGGGTGGGCATTCACGTCGCTCGGCTCGCCGTTGGTGGCCCAGCGCGTGTGGCCGATGCCCACGGTGGCGTCCGGCATCGGATTGCGTTCGATGCTCTCCACGAGGTTCTTGAGGCGGCCGGCCTTCTTGCGCACGGCCACCTTGTCCATGCCGGGGGCGGTCAGCGCCACGCCGGCCGAGTCATAGCCGCGGTATTCCAGGCGCTCCAGGCCCTGCAGGCAGACCTCAAGGGGCTTGCCGCACGCGGTGTCAACATTTCCTGCATATCCAACGATTCCACACATGGCTCACCAGCCTACCAATAACAAGTAACGCCCCACAACGTATGGTTGTGGGGCGTCTGAATCACACGGAATGATTACAAAACGTGCTGGAGACGGAGCCGTCAAACGGACAGTCCGGTGGACTGTCCGTAGGCGACGCCGAAGCACGACAGTGCTGAGGTAATACGAACAGCCTTCCTACAGCACGTGCTGTAGGAAGTCCTTAAACCTCGGCTCGGTGGGGTGGTCGATGATGTCGGGGCCGCCCTTTTCCACGACGACGCCGCCGTCCATGAAGACCACCTGATCGGCGACCTCGCGGGCGAAACCGATCTCGTGGGTCACGCACACCATGGTCATGCCCTCCTTGGCGAGGGAGCGCATGACGTTGAGCACCTCCCCCACGAGCTCGGGGTCGAGCGCGGAGGTGGGCTCGTCGAAGAGCATGATCTCGGGCTTCATGGCGAGTGCGCGGGCGATGGCCACACGCTGCTGCTGGCCACCGGAAAGCTGCGAGGGGTAGTAGTCGAGTCGGTCGCCCAGTCCCACGCGCTCCAGCTCGGCCACGGCCAGCTCGCGCGCCTCCTTCTTGGCGACGTGCTTGACGTGCACCGGCGCCTCCATGACATTCTCCAGCGCGGTCATGTGCGGGAATAGGTTGAAGCGCTGGAACACCATGCCCAGGCGGGAACGCTGCGCGGCGATCTCCTTGTCGTCCAGGGTCTGCAGAACATCCTGGCCATCCTTGGTGACGTGCTTGAAGCCGATGAGCTCGCCGTCCACCTCGATGGAGCCGCCGGTCAGAGTCTCCAGCTGGTTGATCAGACGCAGGAACGTGGACTTGCCGGAGCCGGACGGACCCAGAATCACGGTCACGGTGCCGGGCATGACGGTCAGGTCCACGCCCTTGAGCACGTGCAGGGAGCCGAAGGCCTTGTGCACCTGCGTGGCCTTGATGGCCGGCACAGTGCTAGCACCGGCGGAAGCGGCGGTATTGGTGGTATCAGTCATAATGTTCGTCTCTCCCCCACTCACGCGGTCATGCCGGTGAATGCGGCCTCGTTGAGCTTGTTCACGTCGTCCTTGGGCTCGCCCTCGGTCTTGCCGGGCAGCGGCGGCTGCTTGCCGCGGGTGCCCATGGCGCGGGCGTCGAAGCCCTTGCCGAAGTGCTTCTCCAGACGGGACTGGATCACCATAAGGATGGAGGTGATGAGCAGGTACCAGAAGCAGGCCACCAGCAGCAGCGGAATCGGCTTGTAGATGCGGTTGGCGATGGCGTTCGTGGCGAACTGCAGTTCGAGGGTGAACGGCACGGCCGTGACCAGGGACGTGGTCTTCAGCATGCCGATGGTCTCGTTGCCGGTGGGCGGGATGATGATGCGCATGGCCTGCGGCAGGATGATACGGCGCATGATGAGCGTGCGTCCCATGCCCAGGGCCTGCGCGGCCTCGGTCTGGCCCGGATCCACGGCCTCAAGGCCGGCACGCACGATTTCGGACAGGTATGCGGCCTCGTTCAGGGCCAGGCCGATCCACGCGGCGTTGAAGGCGGTGACCACCACGGAGGAGTCGATGCTCCAGAACTCCACGGAGGTGAACGGGATGCCCAGGCTCAGCTTCGGGATGAGCACGGAGAACAGGCCCCAGAAGATGAGCTGCGTGTACACAGGGGTGCCACGGAAGAACCAGATGAAGAACCAGCTCACGCCACGCAGCACAGGATTGATGGATTTGCGCATGATGGCGAGGATGACCGAGAGGATGATCGCCACCACCATGGAGATCACGGTGAGCTCCAGCGTGTATCGGATGCCTTCGAGCACGTTCTCGTTGAACAGGTACTTCCAGACGGTGGGCCAGTCGAGCCTCGGGTTGGTGATCATGCCCTGGATGAGCATCGCGGCGAGCAGCGCCACGATCACGGCGGCCACGATGGGGCCGGGGCGCTTGACCGGCAGCGCCTTGATGCGGTTGGGGATGTCCAGTCCCTCGCCGTCGACTTCTTTCTTCGCCATATTCTTCCTTTTGGTTATCTGCTATTGGTTCTGGCTCCCCTCCTCGAGGGGAGCCGTCGAACGTAGTGAGACTGAGAGGAGTCACCTCATGTAATGCTCCCCTCAGTCAGCTTCGCTGCCAGCTCCCCTCAACGAGGGGAGCCTTCGCGGCACAGCCGCTCACCTCGCCTACAAACAGTCCACCGGACTGTTCGCTTCACGGCTCGGCCCTCAACGAGGGGAGCCTTCGCGACACAGCCGCCCACCTCACCTACAGGAAGTCCACCGGACTTCCCGCTTCACGGCTCGGCCCTCAAAGAGTGGAGCCGGGCTTATATGTCAAGCGACGTTCGGGTTGATTTCGGCCTTGGTCAGGGCACCGGACTCGACGCCCCAGTGCTTGAGGATCTTGCCGTAGGTGCCGTCGTCCATGAGCTTCTGCATGGCCTTCTGCACGGCCTCGGTGGTGCCGGTCTCGCCCTTCTTGATGGCGATGGCGTTCGGCACGGAGTCGAAGTCCTTGCCCAGCTGCTCGAGCTGGCCGTCGGTCTGGGCGATGGCGTAGCCGACCACCGGGGAGTCGGCGAAGAACACGTCGGCCTTGCCGGTCACCACTGCGGTGGTGGCGTCGGTCTGCTGCTTGGAGGACTGGATCTCGATGTCCTTCTTACCGTCCGCCTTGCACTGCTTGGCGGTCTCGTTGATGGCCTCCTCCTCGACGGTGCCGGTCTCCACGGCCACCTTGAGACCGCACAGGTCGTTCTCGTCAACCTTGTTCGGGTTGCCGGTCTTGACCGCGTAGGCCATGCCGGCGGTGAAGTAGGAGACGAAATCGACGGACTTCATGCGCTCGGGGGTGATGGTGAAGGCCGCGATACCGAGATCGTACTTGGAACCGATGGCCGGGATGATGGTATCGAAGTTGGAGGAGACGATCTCGGTGTCAAGACCGAAGATATTGCCCAGCGCGCGGGCGAGGTCCATGTCGTAGCCGATCTGGGTCTTGCCGTCGGAGTCCAGGAACTCGGCCGGGGCGTAGGACGGGTTGGTGCCGATGGTGAGCTTGCCGTCCTTGGTCACGGAGTCGGGCAGCAGGGCGGCGATCTCGTCGTCCTTCTTGACGGAGCTGACGTCGTAGCTGGTGATGGTGGCGGAGTCGGTGGAGCCGGACTTGCCGGAATCGCCGGAGCCGGAGGTGGCTTCGTCGGTGGTGCCGCAGGCGGCGGTGGAGATCAGCATGGCGGCGCTCAGCAGCAGCGCGGCACCTGCCTTCAGGTTCTTGAATGACATGGGATGATCCTCTCTTGGTTCTTCCTCTTTGGGTGCATTGAGCACGGGAAAACTTGGTTCTCCGACAATTCACCCAATATACAGGTAAGGACCATAGACCCGCGATGCTACGAGCGCGTTAAGGCCGGCCTTGGCTCCCCTCTTTGGGGGGCGTCGTCGTAGACGACTGAGAGGAGTTCAATCCAGAAGACTCCCCTCAGTCAGCTTCGCTGACAGCTCCCCTCAGAGAGGGGAGCCTTCGCGGCACAGCCGCTCACCTCACCTACAGGCAGTCCACCGGACTGCCCGCTACACGGCTCGGCCCTCAGAGAGGGGAGCCTTCGCGGCACAGCCGCTCACCTCACCTACAGGCAGTCCACCGGACTGCCCGCTACACGGCTCGGCCCTCAGAGAGGGGAGCCAAGGTAGGGGTCACACGGTGGGGTTGATCTCGGCCTTGTCGATGGCGCCGGAGGAGACGCCCCAGGTGTCGAGGATCTTCTGGTACGTGCCGTCGTCCATGAGCTTTTGGATGGCCTTCTGCACGGCTTCGGCGGTGGCGGAATCGCCCTTCTTGATGGCCACGGCCTCGGGGGTCACGCCGGTGTCGTCGCCGAGGGCGGCGAGCGTGTCACCGGTCTGTTCGATGGCGTAACCGGCCACCGGGGAGTCTGCGTAGAACACGGACGCCTTGCCGGAGGCCACGGCGGTGGTCACGTCGGTCTGCAGCTTGGAGGACTGGATGTCGATGGCATCCTTGCCGTCCGCCTTGCACTTCTCGTTGGCGGCGTTGACCTCCTCCTCCTGCGTGGTGCCGGTCTGCACGGCCACCTTTACGCCGCACAGGTTGGAGGTGTCCACGTTGTCCGGGTTGCCCTTCTTGGTGACCCACGTGGAGCCGGCCTTGAAGTAGGTCACGAAGTCCACGGCGTCAAGGCGTTCCTTGGTCACGGTGAAGGAGGAGATGCCGATGTCGTACTTGGAGCCGACGGACGGGATGATGGAATCGAAGGTGGAGGAGACGGTCTCCTCCTTGAGGCCGAACACGGCTGCCAGTGCCTTGGAGAGATCCACGTCGAAGCCGACCGGGGTCTTGCCGTCCTCGGCCAGGAACTCGGCCGGGGCGTAGGAGGTATCGGTGCCGACGGTCAGCGTGCCGTCGCCGGCCACGGAATCGGGCAGGAGGGCCGCGATGGCGTCGTCCTTCTTGATGGAACTGGTGTCGAAACCTTCGGTCTTGGACGAGCTTGACGAATCCTTGGAGTCACCGCCATTCGAGGAGGCGGTGGTGGAACCGTCGGTGGTGCCGCAGGCCGCGACGGCGATGAGCATGGCCGCGCTTAAAGTGGCGGCCGCGATAGACTTGATTCCCTTGCTTAGAGACATTGGATTTCCTCTCTCCGTTATTGTCGATCGGGCGGGTATATTTCCCGACTAATTCGCGAGAGTAGGTGCGCAATGCTACGGGGCAGTTAATATGGCGAGACGCCGTTCACGTAGTGGACATAGTTTGGGATTGTGTGACGAGGCGAGGCGCGCATCACGCTACCGCACTACCTCGTTAACGGAACCTCCTCACGGGGCGATGCAGGCAATAAGTCACTGTTCTACGCCGCTTACAGGAAGTTCACCGCGGCAAAACGGATATAAAACCGCCGAGTCACCCCATATCAATGCTTTCAGCGGGGCAATATAGGCATCAAGTCACTGTTCTGTCCTGTTACAGGGGAATCAACGGGGCAGAACAGACAGTGAATCACTGCGCAGCCGCGCCAATGGAATCTTACCGGGGCGATATGGACAGTAAACCACCGTTCTACCCCGTTGAAAAGGAATCATCGAGGCAAAACCGGCATAACGCTACCAAGTCGCTCTGCTGAATCGATGACAGCAGGGCATCTTGCATATCAGTACCCTTTTATGCCCCGCTCACCCGATTTCGGCGGGGCAGAAAGGACATTGGCGCACGAAAATGCCCCGCTGAAGATCAGTTCAGCAGGGCATTTCGGACGGTGATGCGACATCCGATGGCTCGGTTTAGTCAAAATCGACATGAATCCATCTGACTATCCCTCGGTCGAATTTGCCGACAACTTCCCCTTATAAGGGGAGCCGAGAATGGCGAGCAGTAAACCCTGGTTTGACAGGGCCAATCCGATTCCGAAGACCAATCAGTGGCGCATGTTGGCGTAGCGCATGGCGCGCAGGGCCTCGCGCTTGTCCTGCTCCTCGCGCAGGGCCTGACGCTTGTCGAATTCCTTCTTGCCTCGGGCCAGCGCGATCTCGGCCTTGACACGGCCGTCCTTGAAGTACAGGCTGATCGGCACGATCGTGTATCCCTTGGCCTCGATGCCGCGCGCGAGCTTGGTGATCTGCTGGCGATGCAGCAGCAGCTTGCGCTTGCGCTTGGGGGCGTGGTTGTTCCAGGTGCCGTTGAGGTATTCGGGGATGTTGGCGCCTTCCAGCCACATCTCGCCGCGACGGTCAATGGAGACGAACGCCTCGGCCAGCGAGGCACGTCCCTCGCGGAGGGACTTGACCTCGGTGCCGGTCAGCGCCAGTCCCGCCTCGTACTTGTCTTCGATGGCGTAATCATGCCGGGCCTTCTTGTTCTGGACGATCAGCTTGGTGCCGGTTTCCTTGGCCATGGTCTCCTCCTTTCATGCGGTTTCATACGGTTTCCCGCAACCGGTTTGCGCAACATTCGAGGGTAGCACGAACGTGCATGAATACGAAAAAGAGCCTTCGGACGAAGGCTCTTGGCGAAACGGGAGTCGCGAAGCGACCGCTTTCCCCGGACTACGTCCGCTCTCTCCCCCACCCGCTTTGCGGGAGCCCCCTCGTCAGAGGGGGCCGAAGAAAGCAGAACTCAGTGCACGAACCAGTATTGGCCGGAGTTGGTCAGGGTGCGGGTGTTGGTGTTGTACGGGCCGGCGTAGGCGTTCATCTCGGAGATGACGAAGGTGCCGTCGCCGTTCACGGCCTCCACCACGGCCACATGGCCGTAGGTGCCGTCGGCGCCGTCCTGACCGGGCAGGAAGGACAGGGCCGCGCCCACTTCGGGGTTATGGTCCACGCGCAGGCCGTAGGACGGGGCCGTGCGCCACCAGTCACCGCCGTTGCCGAGGTAGGACGGGGTGTTGATGCCCATCTGCTTGCGGCGGTCGTACGCCCACCACGTGCACTGGCCGGCCACGTAGGCGTTGCCATAATCGCCGTTGGACGTGCCCTGGCCACCGGTGCCGGCGGACGGCACGGACGGAGTTACCGTGGGGGTCGACGGGGTGGAAGGCGTCACCGTGGGGTTGGACGGCACGGTGGTGGTGCCCTGGATGCCCGGATCCACCTTGTTGGCGGCCTCGGCCTGTTCCTTCTGGTACTGACGGTTGTAGGAATCCACCTGGGAGGCGATGAGCACGGTCTGCGCGGCCTGCTTGGCGGATTCGTCGTTCAGGCTTTCCACCTGGGCGGACAGCTCGTTGCGCTTCGCCTCGCCCTGGGCGCGCAGCTTGTCGAGCGCGTCACGCTTGGCCTGCGCGTCCTCGGCGGCGGCCTGCGCGGAGGCGGCCTTCTCGTCCGCCTTGGTCTTCAGCGTGGCGATCTGCTTCTCGATGGCGGCCAGACGGTCGCTGCGGTTCATCGAGGTGTTCAGCGTGGTGGCCGCGGAGGAGGCCGCGTTGGCCTCGTTGCGGGAGAGGGCGTCGCGCGACTGCATGGAGTTGACGAAGTCCTGCGTGCTGGTGGCACCGGTGACCACGCTCATCACGTCGGAGGCGTCGGAGCCGTGCATCTCCTCGCGGGCCAGCTGGGCCACGGCGGCGTGCGCGTCGTCGTAATCCTTGCCGGTCTGCTCGATCTGCTGTTCGAGCGTCTCCTTGTCCTTCTGGGCGGCGGCCAGACGGTCGGCGGCCGCGTCCGCCTCATCCTGCGCGGTGGCGGCGGCGGAGTTGGCGGCGGTGACCTTGGCCTGGGCGGCCACGATCTTGTTGTTGGTCAGATCGTCCAGTTCGAGGATCTTGTTGGCCAGTTCCTCGTTGACGCCGGCGAGTTGCTGCTTGAGCTCGGCCTCGCGCTGCACGGACGCGGCGTGCTGGTTCTGGGCGTTGATGAGGTCGGAATAGGTATCCGCCTGGGCGGATGGGGCGGGGCCGAACACCAGTCCGGCGGTGCAAGCCGCGGCGGCCACGAGCGTTGCCAGTACGGGCTTGATCACATTCGCCTTCGTCATGGGCAGAAAGTCCTTTCGTGTTATGTAAGGCCACACCTTAACACGTGAAACTGGGAATCGTGCAGGTTTTGTGTGTGATTCGCGTCTCGCGGAAGCGAGGTGCGTGCGGTTCGTTGGCTCCCCTCGCTGAGGGGAGCTGTCACCGTAGGTGACTGAGGGGAGCATCTGTTGCTGTTATATGGAGCTCCCCTCAGTCGGCTTCCGCCGACAGCTCTACTGCGTAGAGCCTTCGCAGCATAGCTGCTCACTTCGCCTACGAGAAGTCCACTGGACTTCCCGTTTAACGGCTCAGCCCTCAGAGAGGGGAGCCGAAAACAACCTCATGCGGAACACTACGCGCGCAGGTAGCGGCGTAGGGAGATGGTGGAGGCGATGATGGACAGCAGCACCGCGCCGAGCACCAGTCCCGGCGAGATCATGAGCACCGTCATCTGGTTCACGTACGGAATCCATGTGACCGACTGGGCCAGCCATCCGGTGATGAACACGCGCACGATCACCGACAGCATCAGGCAGGACAGCACCGAGCCAAGCAGCGAGGCGATCGCGCCCTCCAGGATGAACGGCAATCGAATCGTCCAGTTCGAGGCGCCCACGTATCGCATGATCTCCGTCTCGGTACGTCTGGATGCAGCTGACATGCGGATCGTGGTGCCGGTCAGCAGGATGGCCACGAACACCATCACGCCTGCGAGCACGGCCGTGACCGCGGTGGCGCGGTTGAGCACGGCGAACACTGGCTCGAAGATCTGCCGTTGGTCGGTCACGTCCTCCACGCCCTCCTTGCCGGAGAGCACCTCGGCCACCACCTGGTACTTGGTGGGGTCCTTGAGCTTGAGCCACAGCGAATCCTGCATGTCGTCCGCAGTGAGGGTACGGCCCTGGAATTCGCCGTTCGGGTACTGCTTGGTGAAGGTGTTGTCGTAGAAGTCCTGCTTGCTCACATAGGTGATCTTGGAGACCGTGTCGTTGAGCTCGTCGCGGATGGTCTTCTGCAGGGCGGTGATCTCGGCGGCCGAGGGCGACTTGCCGGAAGCGCAGTTGGCCGACTGGCTGGTGCCGTCCGGGCACAGCCAGACCACTACCTCCACCTTGTCGTACCAATCGCCCTTGGCCTTGGTGATCTGCGCCTGCGTGAGCACGGATGCGCCGATGAACAGGAAGGAGATGAAGGTGACCAGCATCAGCGAGAGCAGCATGGACAGGTTGCGACGCAGGTTGGTCCACGTTTCGGAGAGGATGAATCGCGCGCGCATTACTTGGCCTCCGTGTGTTCGCTGGTTTCGCCGCTGACGTGTTCGGCGTCATCGTGCTGTTGGTCCGCTGTCCGTTCGGCGTCAATGTGATGACGGGAACGATGTCCGCCTGCCGCGGGCGGGGCCGGTGCGGTAGCGTCGGCGTTCGTGCCGTTAGTTGCGGCGGTTGACTGTCCGTCATTGCGATGATCGTCGTGATCCGACTGGTGCCGGTCCGTGGCCTTGGCGGAGTCCGTTGCGTCGGCATCGGACGAGCCATCGGTTGCAACAACGTCCGTAGCGGCAGCAGCGGCACCGGCATCGTCGCGGTTGGCTGCGTCACCATCGGCCGTCGTGCGGGACTGGCTGGACTGGCCGGACTGCTCGGGGCGGGCGTCGGTCCTGTTCGGATCGGACTTGGCGAGGGCGGCGGCCCAGCCGTGCGGCTTGTGGCCCTCGGTGCCGCCGGACGCGGCGGAATGGCCGGGCTGATCAGACTGACCGGACTGGACGGCGGCAGGCCCGAAGCCCTCGGTGATGGGATTGAAGGTCTGCGTCTGCTCCAGCGCATCGGCGGACGCGGCATCGGACGAACCGGACTGGGCGCCGCCGGAAGATGGACGCATGAAACGGGCGTGATCGGGGTTGGATTGGGCGACGTCACCGGAAGTACCGGATGCGGCGGAGGCAGAACCATCGCGGGAACCATCGCCGGCGGAACCGGACGCACCGGACCCCGCGGATTTGCCGGCGCGTTCCGCTTCCACGGCCTTGGCCTGCTCCTCGAGCGGCAGTCCCTTGCCCCACGTCAGCGTGTTCTCCAATGGGGCGAAGGTCTCGCCGTAACGGCCGGTGCGGCCGGAATGCACGGAATTGGCCAGTCGTGCGATGCCTTCGGACGGACCGTCCTCCTGGGCGAGCGACTTGTCGGACGTGAAGGTGGACGGCAGGATGCGCGAGGCCTGTTCGGAGCGGGCCTCGACCTCGGCGTCCGGGAAGTAGAGTGCGGAATCGTAGGAGCCATGGGCCTCGTCGCGCACGATCTTGCCGTTGTGCAGCTCCACCACGCGCTTGCGCATGGAGTTGACGATCTCCTCGTTGTGCGTGGCCATCACGATGGTGGTGCCGGTGCGGTTGATGGCGTCCAACACCTCCATGATGCCCAGCGATGTGGTGGGGTCGAGGTTGCCGGTGGGCTCGTCCGCGAGGAGGATCTGCGGATGGTTCACGTACGCGCGGGCGATGGCCACGCGCTGCTGCTCGCCGCCGGACAGTTCGTGCGGGTAGTTGCGCTCCTTGCCGGTGAGGCCCACGGTCTCCAGTACCTTGGGCACCAGCGACTTGATGGTGGAGCGGCGCGTGCCGATCACCTCAAGGGCGAAGGCCACGTTCTCCCACACGGTCTTGTTGTTGAGCAGCTTGTAATCCTGGAACACGAAGCCCAGCGAACGACGGTAATGCGGCACCTGACGGTTCGGGATGCGGCGCAGGTCGTTGCCGGCCACGCGGATCTCGCCGCTGGTGGCCTCCTCCTCGCGCAGCAGGAGGCTCAGCAGCGTGGTCTTGCCGGAGCCGGAGGCACCCACCAGGAACACGAAATCGCCGCGCTCGATGTTGAGGTTGATGCCGTCGAGTGCGGGGCGCGTGCCCCTGGGGTAGATCTTGGATACGTTATCCAATGAGATCAGTGCCATGTTTGCTCTTGCTTTCCTTCGATTATCTTGGCTTCCTCGGTCGAGGAGCCGAAGTGTTCGAGATTTACTCTTCGGCTTCGGCGGCGGCCTGGCGGCGCTGCTCGTGACGCCAGCGGATGCCGGCCTCGATGAAGCCGTTGATGTCGCCATCGAAGACGGCCTGGGTCTGGCTGGTCTCGTAGCCGGTCCTGAGATCCTTGACCATCTGGTAGGGGTGGAGCACGTAGGAGCGCATCTGGTCGCCCCAGCTGGCCTTGATGTCGCCGGCGAGCTCCTTCTTCTTCTTGGCTTCCTCCTCGTGACGCAGCACCAGCAGTCGGGACTGCAGCACGGCCATGGCGGAGGCGCGGTTCTGAATCTGCGAGCGCTCGTCCTGCATGGTCACCACGATGCCGGTGGGCAAGTGGGTGATGCGCACGGCGGAGTACGTGGTGTTCACGCCCTGGCCGCCGGGGCCGGAGGAGCAGTAGGTGTCCACGCGGATGTCGGTGTCCGGGATGTCGATGTGATCGGTGGCCTCGACCAGCGGCACCACTTCGACCGCGGCGAAGCTGGTCTGACGGCGGCCCTGGTTGTCGAACGGGGAGATGCGCACCAGTCGGTGGGTGCCGCCCTCCACGGACAGGCGGCCGTAGGCGTAGGGCGCGTCCACCTGGAAGGTGGCGGACTTGATGCCCGCCTCTTCGGCGTAGGAGGTGTCCATGACCTTGGCCTTGAAGCCGTTACGCTCGCAGTAGCGCAGGTACATGCGTAGCAGCATCTGGGCGAAGTCGGCCGCGTCCACGCCGCCGGCGCCGGAGCGGATGGTGACCACCGCGGAACGCTCGTCGTATTCGCCGTCGAGCAGGGTCTGGATCTCCATGGAGTCGAGGTCCTTCTGGATCTCGCCGATCTCGTTCTGGGCCTCGTCCAGGGAGTCCTGGTCGCCTTCCTCGCGGCCGAGCTCCACGAGCGTCTCCACGTCGTCGATGCGCTGGGAGGCGGAGTCGAGGCGCTTGAGCTGCGATTCGGCGGCGGAGAGCTTGCTCGTCACCTTCTGGGCGTTCTCCGGGTTGTCCCAGAGGCCGGGGGCTGCGGCCTGGGCCTCCAGCTCCTTGATCTCGGACTTCAGACGGTCCACGTCCAGCGCCTTGGCGATGGAATCGTACTTGGCGCGGGCGTCACCGATTGCTTGGGAAAAGTCAAATTCTGCCATCGTGTCTTACCTTACTGTTCGTGCTGTGAAATACCTTGGAATATCACGTCTTCGTTGACAGCCTGTGCACATTCCGTTGGCTTGGGGCCGTCGGTTCGGTCCCGCTCCCTGCTTCACGATTCCGGTTCCCGCTTCCGCTGCTGGCTTGGCGGTCTGGACTCGTGTCTTTCGGGCTGGACTCCCCGGCCTGCCGGTCCGCGGTATTGCGATGCGATTGGGAGGATTGTTCGCGAGCCGTTCGCCGATGGCTGATTGCCGTTCGCGTGTTGGCTTGCCAGATCGCCCCTGTGCATCAGACGTGCTCTTCCGCGGGCACGGTGTGCACAGGCAGCGTCAAAGCCCCGCGTAGATGGCGGGGATAACCAGGGAGCCGAGCATGGCCACAGCAATGACGACGCACACCACGCGCACCATGGTGCGGCGGCGGTGTTCGCGCTGCTGACGGCTGTCCTGATATTCACTCACGAGGTCAGGAGTATAGCGATGGCCTGAGACGGGGATTGGTCCCCTTCTCGGCTCCCCTTGTCAGGGGAGCTGGATCGCGTAGCGAGACTGAGGGGTAGTAGCCACATATACCGCGCGACTACCCCTCAGTCAGCTTCGCTGCCAGCTCCCCTGACAAGGGGAGCCGAGAAAACGGCCAAACCACCTGAATCAACCTAATTCCGCCGGTATTATCCGATTTCCGGCGAATCCGACCACTGAATCTGACCGCCCTTCGGCAAATCCGACCAGTTCCGCCCAATCCCGGCGTTACAGCGCGAAACCGAGCTCCTCGGCGGCCTCGGTGGGAACCGGGTCGTCGCACCAGTAGTCCTCGAGGTTCTCGGTGGTGGTCAGCGACCGGATTTCGGCACGGTCGATGTACAGCTCGCCGCTCAGGTGGTCGGTTTCGTGCTGGAAGATACGGGCCGGCCAGCCGTGCAGGAGTTCCTTGTGACGCTTGCCGTCCTCGTCGTCCCATTCGGCCTCGATGTCCAGCCAGCGCTTGCGCACCGCCTGGTAGCCGTCGAAGCTCAGGCAGCCCTCGAAGAAGCTGGCGGTCTTGTCGCTCGTGGGCTTGTAGGTGGGGTTGATGATCACATGGAACGGGAATTCGGCGATTTCGCGTGGATCATCCTCGTCGTCGCGCACGTGGTCCTCCACCACGGCCAGGGCCAGGCCGAGGCCGATCTGGGTGGCGGCCAGACCCACGCCCGGAGCCTCGAGCATGGTGGTGTGCATGGTGTCGATGAGCTTCAGGAGCGTGCGCTTGGAGAGCTGGCCGTTGTAGGCGATGGTCTGCTGGCGCAGCACCGGCTCGCCGGCCTGCACGATGGGCAGGATCTTCTCCTTGCCGCCGGTCTTGATGAGCTGCTCGACGATGCGGTTGAGTTCGAGGTCGACTTTTGCGTTCTTTCCAAACATGGGGTTCCTTATATAGGGGCGGATAAGGGAGGGAATAAGGGACTTGCGTGTTGCGCGCGCTCCCCTCAGTCAGCTTCGCTGACAGCTCCCCTCGGAGAGGGGAGCCAGATTGCAGCAGCGAGGCGAAGAAGGGAGCTAACGGACTACAGCGCGAGCTCTTCGGCCACGATCTTGGCCAGTCGCGTGCAGACCTCGTCGGCGTAGGCCTGGGTGGCGGCCTCGGCCATCACGCGCACCAGCGGCTCGGTGCCGGAGGGGCGCAGCAGCACGCGGCCGGACTCGCCCAGCAGCTCCTCCTCGTGGGCCACGGCGGCCTGGATGCGGGGGTTGGTGGACGCGGCGGTCTTGTCCACGTTCGGCACGTTGATGAGGGTCTGCGGCAGCTGCGGGAAGTCGGCGGCGAGCTCCTTCAGGCTCTTGCCGGACTTGACCACCTCGTTGCACAGGGTCAGGGCGGTCAGGGTGCCGTCGCCGGTGGTGGCGAATTCGCGGTTGATCACGTGGCCGGACTGCTCGCCGCCGAGCGTGTAGCCGCCCTTGAGCATCTCCTCGAGCACGTAGCGGTCGCCCACGGCGGTCTCCACGGTCTTGATGCCCATGTCCTTCAGAGCGAGCTTGAGACCGAGGTTGCTCATCACGGTGACCACGAGCGTGTCGTGGGCCAGCTTACCTTCGCGCTGCTTGGCGCGGGCCAGGATGCCCATGATCTGATCGCCGTTGACCATGTTGCCGTCCTCGTCCACGGCCAGGCAGCGGTCGGCGTCGCCGTCGAAGGCCACGCCCATCACGGCGTCTGTGGCCTTGACCATGGCCTGCAGCTGCTCGGGGTGGGTGGAGCCGGCGTTCTTGTTGATGTTGTAGCCGTCCGGGGAGGCGTTGATCACGATCACGTCCGCACCGGCGCGGCGCAGGGCCTCGGGGGCCACCACGGAAGTGGCGCCGTTGGCGCAGTCGGCCACGATCTTGAGGCCCTTCAGCGGCTTGGGCTGGGTCTGGTCGTCGTTCAAAGGCGCGATGGTGGAGACCAGGTGGTCGATGTACAGGTTGGTGGCGGTGTTCTGGTCGTGGCTCACGCGGCCCACGCCGGCGCCGGTGGGGCGCTCCCAGTCCTGGCCGAGCACGGCCTCGATCTCGTCCTCCTTCTGGTCGGGCAGCTTGAAGCCGCCACGGGCGAAGAACTTGATGCCGTTGTCCGGCATGGGGTTGTGGGAGGCGGAGATCACGGCGCCCATCTCCACGTTGAGCACGCTGGTCAGGTAGGCCACGCCGGGGGTGGGGATGATGCCGGCGTCGATCACGTCGAAACCGCCGGCGGACATGCCGGCCGAGAGCGCGGAGGCCAGGAAATCGCCGGAGACGCGGGTGTCACGGCCCACAAGCGCGCGGCGGCGGCCCTCCGGCTGGTTGTCCTTCGTGCCGGCGTCGCCCAGCACGCGCACCGCCGCGTCTCCCAGGTCGAGCGCCAGTCGGGCGGTCAGATCCTTGTTGGCCAGGCCACGAACACCATCGGTTCCAAACATCTTCGGCATATGAGTCCCATTCCTTATATCTCAGTTACCCGATTCATCCTAGTCGACTCCGCGCATTCCGTGGCGCCGCGCCGCCCCGCGCGGGCAGTCCTCCGCATTTTCTTCGCGGATGGAGCGCATTGCCGAAGGCAGCCGCCTGCGGGATAATAAGAATGACCGAAAGGAGCGCACCATGCCCGACGAGAACGTATTCATCATGGATGGCATCAAGATCCAATGGGATGATGACGTGATGGTAATCACCGAATCAGGTTTCGACCGCACCGCAACACTGGACAATGACGGCAACATCCTCTCCTCCACGTTCGGCAAACAGGGCGAGCCTTTTCTGCATCACTGGTTTGGCAAGATGAAGCCAATGATCGACGAGTTCCGATCCATCGACCGAGAATACGCCAATGCCTGAAGTCTTCTTTCTGGCCGGCTACAGCGTGTATTTCAGCACCTTGGACCGTGAGCATGGCATTCATGTCCATGTGGCGCAAGGCGGCAAACGAGATCTCGCCCGATTCGTGCTGCATGCCGATGGCACCGTGTCGTTATCCCACAATCATGGTCGAATTCCGACGAAGCATATCCGCCTGATTCAAGCTGCCGTCACACGCAACTATGACGACATCATCGACGCATGGCATCGTCTTTTCGGCGATGACGTGCATTTCGACCACTGATTAGCGGTCATCTCCCGCATTGATCGGATTCTCGACGCTGGCATCGACCCCGGAGGTGTGCAGGCCCACGGGGCGGTGGCGGCGCACGTAGAGCCAGCGGAGGACCAGCACGCCGATCACGAGCACGGAGACCACCACGGCGACGATGCCGGCGGTCATCATGCGCACGGGGGTGTCGTAGTCGGTGGTGTCCGGCTTGGTGGGGTTGGGGATGCGGTGGCCGCGCACAAGCAGACGGTGCGAGTTGACGCCGTAGGGCGTGCAGGTGATGACGGTGGCGAGGTCCTTGCCGTCCTCGATGTCGAGGTTCTTGAGGTTGGTCGGCAGCACCACGCTGATCTTGTCGACCTGGTAGGTGTAGGTCTCCCCCAGCACGTGGAACGCGAACGTGTCGCCTTTTTCAAGGGTGTCGAGGCCGGTCAGAAGCTTGGCGCTCGGCAGTCCGGTGTGTCCGGAGACGGCGGCGTGCGTGGTCGCGCCGCCCACCGGCAGCGAGGAACCCTCAAGATGGCCGATGGCGATCTGCAGGACGCCCGCGTCCGTGCCGTGGTAGACGGGGAACCGCACTTTGAGCTTGGGGATGGTGACGTAGCCCATGATGCCGGTGCCGGAGACGTCCAGCAGGGAGTCGTACTGCTTGGTCTGCTCCTTGGTGGGACGCCAGCGGTCCGTTTGCGATGGGAGGGTAGCGTTGTACGCGCGGGCCGCTTCGAGCATCTGCTTGCGCTGCGCCTTGGAAAGGTCCTCGGTCTCTTCGATATAGGTGGCGACCGCGCGCGACTGGTGCATACGATTCCACCAATCCGCGACCGTGGGGTACGCGATCAGGCCGATGCCCGCGACCAGCATGACCGCGAAGAACGCGGAGATGATGCGCGAGACCGTATCCGCGGTCTTCCTGCGATGAGCCGCCATCCCCATTCCTTTCCATACAAATCGACCCCCTCATGACCGAGGGGGTCAATCTTTTTCTCAACACCCGTTTTCTTGGCTCCCCTCTGAAGGACGCCACCGTAAAGCGGACAGTCCGGTGGACTGTCCGTAGGTGGCGTGCGAGCCGACAGGCGAGCCAATAAAACGCGAACGGAGTTCGTCCGTAATTGCTGATGAGCTGTCGGCGAAGCCGACTGAGGGGAGCCCCCGAGGAGCTCCCTCGCCCACTACTTCGCCTTCCGCTTCCGATGCACCAGCAGAATCACGCCCAATCCGCCCAGCACACCAGCACAAATCGCCGCAATGACGATATTGGAGCCGGTCTCACCAATCGGCGGGGTCTTCTTGCTTGGCGGGGTCTTGTCGCTCGGAGGAGTCTTGTCATCCGGCGGCGTCTTATCGTCCGGCGGAGTCGGCGGCGTATACGTGTTCGTGATGGTAATCACGTCATTCTCGCGATCCACGAGCACGGTGTAGTTGTCCGGCACGGTCTTCTCGACCGCCTGGTACTCATGGCCGGCAGGCAGGTTGGCCCACTCGTGCGTCCAGTTGTTGGAGGCGTTGAGCTCCACCTCGTCGATCACCTTGCCGTCCTGCAACAGCTGCACGATCACCTTACCGGGGCGGTTGGTGCCGGAATCGCCCTTCCAGACCTTGACGACCTTCTTCTTCACCGTCTCGGTCGGAGGAGTGGGCGGGGTGGTTTCGCAGCTGGTCTTGGGGTAGATGGTGGGATTCATCGTGGTCTTGCCATTCTCACCAGTGGCGGAAGGAAGTGAGACCAGCAGTGCCGAAGGCTTACACGAGAAATCGCCATCGTTGTACGACTCGATGACTACCAGATACAGGCCCTTGGCAAGACCATCAAACGTAGCCACGCCAGAAGCATTCGTGGTTTGAGTTTTGTTCGCATCGATATGGTCTTTCGTGATATATCCGCGGATGGTCTCAGCCAAATCACGATAGGCATCGGCATCCGCTTGCTTCCACGTAATGTTGTAATTATCAAAAGGACTAATAGACACGAATTCGCCTGACGAATTCCAGTTACCGACGTGATACAGCTTTACGGTGGCATTGCCGATGGGCGTATCGCCGTTCTCATAATCAACGGTGATGCTGCCTTCATCCGCAGTAGTCGCAGCCTCATCGGCCACAGCCGAAGGCACGGCCACAAGCCCGGCCATGCACATGGCGAGGGCGAGCACCAGCGCGCAGATCGTCGCAAGGGCATTGCCTGCCCAGCGCGCGCCGAGCACCGCCACGCTTCGGCCGGAACGGCCGCCATTTGTGTCAGTCATCATTCTTCCTTGCTTCAATCTCTTCTTGTCTTCCCCTTAGGACGGGACCAGCGGCAACACCAGCCCCGGAAAAGCGCTAATACCAGTGTTTTCAGTCTACGCCACTCAGCCCCTCGACTCGGGGCCATATCCAAAGACGGGGGTATAAGGAGGGGCTGCCCCGCTCCAAAGGAGAAGCGAAACGGAGCGGGACAGCATAGAGGGATGATTGCTCATCCCCTCGGTGTTCAGCGGGCGTTGCGGCGACGCAGTGCGAACCACACGCCGGCGGCGATCACGCACGCAGCACCGGCCACGTACAGGATCGTGGTGCCGATGCCACCGGTTTCAGGCAGTTCGGAACCTTTCTTGTTTTGAATAGTGATGGAGCCGATGGCCTGTTCATGGGTAACTGCATCATCACCGGTGCCAGTCGTCAGAGACTTGATAGCCCATTCCTTGCCATCTCCGGACAAAACAGTGTTCCGGTCAAGGTTTCCATCCGCATCCGCACCATAGAACGTTAGCGTCAGCGAATCCGCAGCCGGAGTCTCCTCGTCATGGTCAGTGGAGTAAGTCGCCTCGACCCAGAAAATTTTGTCATTAATCTTGTTGTACGGTTCCGGCACGGTGCTTTCCTCAATCTTGTATTTGCCGGAATCAATACCGGGCCAGGTGAAGGTGGTCGGCTTATTCGATTCGAGCGCAACCCTCTTGCCATCCACAAGCTTGTAGCCCCACTCATCTGCTACATCACCAGCCGCAGCCTTTTGGAACGGAGCAATTTCCGACTTCTTCACCCACTGAAGCTTTTTATTCTTCGTCTCCCACTTGTAGAGGGAAAAACCAGCCCCCTCCAGTGCAGTGTTTCTATCTTCGCCGACCTTGTTAGCCTCGAGCTCGAAGGTGAACACGGTCACATCATCCCACGGGGTATGGCCCGTACCATCACCATTCGGATTGTTGGAATACTCCAGATGAGATTTGTTGATGTTACCGGGCTTGCCGATCACAGCATCCTTGTTCAACTTGGACGTGTACTCGGCTACAATCGAATCACCAGCGGAAACCTCAATCTTATTGCCGTTCTCATCATACAAGGATTTGACATCGGTGAAGCTGATCTCAAACGTGCAATCATCCGCCTGCTTTGTGACGACACCCTGATCATCGACGGTGTAGTTGACCGTGTAATTGGTATGTTCAGCACCATCCTTCGTTCCCTTTTTCGGAATCGTGGTACCGGTGGTCTGGCCCTTCTTAATCAATGTCAACGTTGCATCATTATTGAAGGTCAGACCTGCGTCCTGCTGATCGTGGAACACGAACTTGTAGGTGTCGTAAGCGGCGAAACGATCAGTGTCTGCCGGCAGCGTGCCAGTAATCTTGAACGGAACGGAATCGCCGATGTCATAGTCGGCACCATCCTGCCAATCCGTCGGGTTCTTTGGATCAGTAGTGGATTCAGCCAAGGAGTCATTCTTTTCCTGAACCTTCTTGTTATGGGTCGGCACCTGACTCTTCGGAGTTAGATTCGGGATGTTCTTGACAACTTCAAGCAGATACTCCGTATACGCGGCATCATCCGTAGTGGGCACGCTGGAATTCAGAATCAGGTAGTAGCCGGCAGGAAGATTGGAAATCTGGTAACCAGTAGTTGCCTCGCCGTTCTTCTGTTCGGTGCTCACGTATTTCGTCGCGCTCTTGTTAGCGGCGGCGATCTTAGCAAATGCCTTCACGAAATCAGTATTCGAGGAGTTCTGTCCAAGCACATTCGCAACGTTCTTTGCCGCATCTTCGTTTTCCTCGATATCAGCGAATGGGTTGACCTTAGTCGTCTTGACGTCGTCACCTTCGCCTTCGGTTTTTGTGATGATCAGCTTCGAATCGCTCGATGTCGAGACCGCCTTCAACGCGGACAGCAAGTTAGAACCATTGACACCATTGCCCCATACAATGCTGGACAGGGTCGTTTTGCTGTCTTTTTCGCTCAGCGTGCCCGAAAATACCTGATACGCCTCATACGTATACCCGGTCACTTCGTTTTTGATGGTAACGGTATACGTCGGATCACCGTCCGCCATTGCGGGGGCGGCGCCGACGGTGAGGCCGGTGAAGAGCATCGCCACGGCGGCGATGAGGCAGAGGAGGGCCTTGCCTAACTTTTTCAGGCGCTTGTGTTGTTTTCGTGGGTGTGGGTTCGTCGTTGAGCCGTTGAGGGAGTAAGAGAAGAGCGCTTCCTGGGTAGGATGTTTTCGACCAAGATAAACAAGCAACCAGCAAGCGCCTGATGAA
>NZ_JAHBBJ010000022.1 GCF_019331675.1 Bifidobacterium miconisargentati | reverse complement strand
CCATCCGCATGGCCTACGGCTTCCACCACGTCACCAACCTCATCAGCCTCGTCATGCTCAGATGCGGCGGACTCAACATCCAACTACCAACACCAGCAACCTAACCCACGAAAACAGCAGAAGCCTCGTTTATATATGTCTATTCGCTATGTGCGTGGTGGTCTCCTCACTGATTTGCTGCTCGTACCGCCGCCTCGTCCCTCGCCTCGTCGGGTTCCCCGCGTCGGTGGCGCCTCCGGCTGCCGGGTCGGGGATGCTGGCGTACGTGGCTGGTCGTGCGGGCAGGTCCAGCGAACGCCATTCCTCGTACTGGTGTTGCTCGTCCGGTGTGAGGTCGGTGGGGTTGGTGGTGAGGATTCGTCCGTCGTGGATGGCGTCGGTGCCTTGGTGGTGGATGCTGATGGCTTGTTCCGGTGTGAGGATTCCTGCCGTGACGTAGTGGGTGAGGTGCTCGGCGTCGGTGAGGTCCCGTCTCGTGAGGCGTGGTTCGATTTCGGCTCGTGCGGTGATGAGGAGCAGGTCGGGTATGGTCAGCCGGTTCCATACGGTGATGGTCCTCGGGTCGGTGCCGGTTTCGTCGAGGTATCGGTGTGTTTGGATGAGGCCGCCGCGCAGGTCTCCCTTCGCGTACGTGTCGAGGATGGCGGCGTACGCGGTGAGGTATGAGCCGTCCGCGGCGCGTGTGGGGACCCCGGCCCTGGCGAGCGCGTCGTTCACGTTGAGCATGAGCGTGGTGGGTTCGGGCGTGACGTCGAGCATGAGTTTCGCGTTGAGGCTGATGATGGAGCCGAGTGCCATGAGCTTCGGGTCGGGGAGTATGCTGCTCCGTCTGGTTTCGCTGGTCATTGTTTCTCCTTGTTGCTTGTTGTGGTTTGCCGCTGATGTGCGGATATTTCGGTGTTGGCGGGCGCCGTGGTGGCGCTCGTGCTGATTCCGATTCGTGCATATTCGATGTCCTTCTGTTGGAGATTATGAGGTGTTCCGATGGCTGGAGTGGTGGATGCCGGCGCGTGTGCCGGTGGTGCGTGGCTCATCGATGCGATGAGCGGGGAGTCGTTGCCGGGGCGTGAGGCCGCGTTCCGCGTGTACTACGGGTCGGTTCGTGTGGTCTACATGACGGCGAACTATGCGAAGGGCAAGAAGGAGGTGAACGCGCATGACCTTCTGCTCCTGTTCGACGTGGTTCTCCACGGTGTGCGGTCCATCCCGGTTGAGGCGGTCGCGGGCCAGTCGCGTAGCCGATACGGCGTACTTCCGTGGCCTCGTCAGGAACGGCGTGCTCGCGGAGCCGGACAAACGGCTGCTGGTGGAGCATGGTGTTCCGGAGCGGTGGCTCACGATTCCCGATGCGCCGTTCAGACGGAGGAACCGTGGGGCGAAACGGTTCCTTCAGCAGCTCCTCACCGACATCGCCGTTGGCCGTATCCCCGCCATCATCGAGGAGGACGCGTAGCCGCTACCCGACGAGGGGTGGAGCGACACCATCTAGGCCCTCATGCAGCAAGGCATCATCACCAAGGAGAAATGAGGGCTCCGCACGTCTGGAGCACTCGCCATCGACCCGAGGGGCGGCACCATCCACGACCCCATCCGATATGAGCAGGGCAGGAGCGCGGGAACCGCGACAGCCCGACAATGAGCGGGAACCCCACCGCAGGCGACAGCGGAAGCGGCCACGCTCCACACGAGAAGCAGGCGGACGCACAGGGCCAAGAACCCGGCGCCCGTCTCGCCATGATCCGAGCCGGAACCGAACCGGAACAAGGCGTGGACGCGGTGCCGGTGGCGGCAAACCAGCCGGGCAGGGGATAGACGAGGGTCGGCGCTGGTTGTCTGAGGTCTTTCCGTGCGGGGTGACGGCCACCGAAACACCAAGACCACCGGCGCCGGTTTCTTCTCCTTCCCGTTCTCCTTTCCTGATTGCGCGGGTCATGCTGCGGCGGGTTCGACGAGGCTGAGCAGGTCGTCGAGGATGGTGGGGTCGTTGCGGAGCGTGGCGAGGAGTTCCTGCACGGCGGCGGTCCTCGCGTCCCGCACCGCTTCCTCCTCCCGGTGTTCCCGGTGTCCCGGTTCGGTCGTCGGTTCCTCCTCGTCTTCGGTGTCGTTGGCCGGATATGTTCCGACGAGGTCCCTCCTGTTCGGTTGATGTTCCGGGTGGTCGGCCAGGGGGTTCGCGGTGCCGGGCGTGTGGATGGCGGTTCGTGGCAGTCCCGTGTCGTCCACCGCCGCGAGGCCGTGCTCGGCGAGGAGCCGCCGGTCCTCCTCGCCGATGGCCTGACCGTGGAGGAGCCGGTCGAGGTTGTCGGCGTCCCACACGGATTCCGTGGTGGGGAACGCGAGCGCGAGGCCCTGCGCGATGTCGAACGTGTGGAGCACGTCGTTGATGCACGCGCCGAACATGTCCCTGCGCTTCAGGTCCGCCGGTTTGAGGAACCGCTGACGGTAGCCTTCGAGGCTCGCGCGCTTGGAGAGGACGGGGCCACGGCACATGCCTCGCACGAGGTCGCGCGCCGCGCCACGGCTCCCATCGGGGATAACGGGGTTGGCGAGGATCGAGACCCAATCGCCCAGCGCCGCCCAGTTGGACAGCGCGGCGTTCGCCCAGCCCCGCACGCGCTGGTTCAGCAGCTCCAGCTTGTCCGCGTCATCAAGCGCCATGCCTTTGTTCCCGTCCTTCTCGTCAGTCGTGTCAGTGGATTGTGCCGTCCCGGTGTAGCGCGCCCCATCCCTTCGCCTGGATGGCGAGTCGCTCCGTGGATGTGATGAACCGGTCATCCTCCATGTACTGGAGCAGCTTGCACGAGGGCGCGTTCGCGAGGAGGTCGACGGTGATACTGCCGATGGATTGTCCGTCGTTGTACGCGCCGAGGCTGATGCACCTTCCCCTGTCGTCGCCCTGCGGGTGGGCGCGCCACACGAGCCTGCGCAGGAACAGGAGGCTGCTGGGCGTGTCACGCAGCACGTCCTTGTAGAGCGTCTCCGGCGTGCCGAGCTTCGCGGCCTCGGTGATGAGGTCGTCAAGGCCGTCGCGCATCCTCGCCCATCGCTTCGAACCGGGCAGTTTGCCGGAGAACAGCTGCGCCGCGCGCGACGCGTCCCATGCGTCGAGCGCCGAATCGATGCGCTCGACCTTCGACTTGTCCATGTACCCGCAGGCGCTGAGGAACCGGTAGTATCCCGTGCCCTTCCGTATCTGCTTGATGAGCTTCAGGCCCAGCTCGCCAAGGCCGCGATCCGCGTCGCACTCGTGCTGCGGGTCGCAGGAGGCGAGCAACGCCTCAAGCTGCCTCGACGCCCTGGCCATGAGGTTCTGGTTCACAGCGGCGCGCGCCACCTCGTCCCTCTTCGCGGTCGTACCAGTTCCGTACTGATGATTCATCTCTTCTGCTTCCTTCCCGCCATCCGTGGCGTTGTGTTCCAATCGCCGAACCCGGCGATTCCCCGTCGCGGGCCGTTCCCGCAACCTGATGCCCCCATCATCCGGCGAACGGACAAGCGCCGTGGAACAGGCAAAACAAAATAAGTGATGGAACTGTGAAGAGTAGACAGAAAACCCAAACAGGACAAGGGAGGACAGGTGCTGGCGCTGGTGGTTTTGGCTATCCGGGTCGATGGGCGGCGAACGACGCGGACCGCCCCCCGTGTCGTGACTCGGCGTGCTCCTCGCCGCCGCTCCCTCTCGTGCCTGTCCGTCGGTTCCCGGCGGGGAATGATGGTTGTTCGGGTCGGCTTCGGCGGGGTTGCGGCTTCGCTGGCGCGGTGGTATATTGTGCGCACCAATCGGGTGGGGGAATCGAAAAAACATGCGGGGTGCCAGGACCCGCAAAAAGAACCGATAGTGTACATTCTGTTCGGTTTGCGGTTCGTGTTCGGGAGTGTTCGGTATTGTTCACTTATTTCGGCTCGTGATTCCGGAGCAAACGGTGTCTGGAAATGAGACGATGGCCACATGGTGAGACGATATGCCGCTCGTCATGGAATCTTCACAAATCACGTCCGAGGCGCACGGAATCGAACGGAAACGCACGAAAGAACCCATTCCCTCGTCCGTTCCGGTCGCCTCACACGCATCACGCCGGACGGACCTCCGATTCGCCCCGCCCATACGCCATGAACCGGCGTCGGAACCGGGCCGAACCATGACCGATCGGGCGCGAGACGGTGGAGCAGCGCGGATGGATGCTCGCCGAATCCCGCGTCGGCGGCGCGGCGAATGGCCCCGACGTCCTGTGAACTTCTCCATGACCGGCTCGTTGGTCGGGCTTCGCGGCGTCCATGCAGGAATGCTCGACGGTCGGAACCGTCCGGAGCATCACCGGCGAGCCGAACCGTGCATCATTGTATCGTTGGCCAAGCGGAACGCCGACCGGCTCCCGATGGCGCTGACATGTGAATTCCCATGCGATTCATCTCCACCGCGCCCGTCCGAGAAGGGGGACCGGGGGCGGCTCGGCCAAGCGCTGCAACGAAGCGTGCGACCCCGCCTCACTCCACCTCTCCATGCACCGTATTGAGCAGGTGAGGAAGCACATCCACCATCCAAACACCCCGCGACGCGCAAGACCGACGCCTGGTTCTCGATGATCCGGCCCATGCAGGCCCCGGGCCCGACCGGATATGCCAATGACGGAAAACAAGGTGGGGAAGGGAAACCCGCTAAGGCATCACGCCGGTAGGCGAGCGGATCGGGAGGCAGCCATGGGCGAGACACTGAGGAAAAACACGAAGGACGCGAGGAGCGACACGAAACGGCAGGACGCCGCCATCGAAGCGCTCGCGGACAGAATCATGCCGGAAACCGCACCGATGCCCGACCTGCCGGATGAATCGGGCGACTACCGCCGCGTCATCCTCACCAGCACCCCGGAGCTGAAGCAACGCTGGGGCCGCGTCGAGTACAAGGTCATGGTGAACGTCCGGACCGGCAACACCGTCATGAAGCTCCACGACGGAACCATATGCAACATCAAACGCAAGGAATGCCGCGACCACCTCGTCGAGCACCGCGACCAGCACCTCCTCGCCGAGGGAATGTCCGTGACCATGCTCCTACGCATCACCAGACCCGACCTCTACCAGCACACCGCCCTGCCGGACCTGCCCTTCGACCTGAACGAGGCAATGGCAAGCCTTGACCTACCCGAGTGAAACCCTGACAAGAAGAACCAACAAACCACGAAGGCATGACAGAGCAGGCGGAAAACGCGGCGTTGGCGGCCTTCGACAATCAGACCGGCGAATAGGAGAGTCGCGCTCGCGAGTGGCCTTCGACAATCAATGAATGAATGACACGGATCGGGCGCCGGTGGTCTTGTGTCTTTCCTTCGCATGGTTCATCCCGAACAACGCGGACCACCTGCGCGTCGTTCCGTGTGGTGCCGGTAGTTCTTGTCGTTGGGATATTCGTTCAGCATTGGGCGGGCCGCCTCGGCCTTGTCGCCGGTGGCGGTCCGCCTCGCTGTTTTCGCGCGGGCGAGTGAATCGTGACTCCGCGTTGTGGTTGCGAGTGGATTGGGGGATTGCGATGAGGGCGCACCTGACGAGGAACAGGAACGGCGAGTCCGTGTGGAGGGCCTGCCGCGCAACGAAGCGCACCTGCCCGTTGGGCGAGGCGGCACACCGGGAGTTCGACTCCACGAGGGCCGTCCGCCAGTGGTCCGTGCTCCAGCACTACCAGGACGACCTCGGCGTGCCTCTGCCAGAACCGCTGGCCAGGCTCGGCGTCGGCCATGAGGTGCCGGATGGCTTGTGGCTGGACGCGCTCGCGGAGATGCAGCCCGCCATCGAGGCCGCTGAGCAGCGAGCCTACGAGGCGGAGCAATCCCAATCGGATGCCGATGCTGAATCCGCGACGGGCGGCCTGCGCAAGGGTGGGAATGACCGCGCCCTCCGCAAGGATGACAAGCCGAGTGATGATGGCGGATCCACGCCTACCAGCTCCGAGCCGGTGGATGACGGGGAGCCGAGCGAGGAGGAGCGTGCGGCGGGGGAGGCTCGCTCCGAGCGCATCACGACGCTCCTCACGGACCGTATCCCGCTCATGGACGACAGGCGCGGCAAGGTCCCAGAGCTGAAGTCCACGGATGACGTGGCGAAGGCGAACGGCCGCCTCGCCACGTACCTTGACAGGAACTTCGACGGTGACAGGGAGGCGGCTACGCTCGACGCGCTCCGGTCCCTGTACCCCGGAGCCGACATCCAGCCTTTCGACCCATACTCGCCCGCCGAGGAGCAGCCGACGAGCCAACGGTTCCCGAGCAGGGCGACGCGCGACGACTTCCTCCGACGCCGCGCCGAGGAGCTACGCCGCTTCCGGGCGAACCGCATCATGGAGACGGGGGGCAGGGACTCGACCGCCACGTACTACGACGCGACGAACGACCGAGTCATCTTCGTGACGCGAGGCAAGAGGGTCACGAAGAACCTGTACCCGAACGCCTACTTCCGTGGCACCGGCCAGAACCTCAGGTCCCTCAACTTCGGTTCCGTGCTCGCCGCCTTTGCCGTCGCGAGGGAGATGGACAGGGAACCCGGCCTCACGCCCAGCGCGCGTGCCGAGGTGGTGCAGGTCATGCTCCAGCCCGGCAGGGACAGCCGCTGGTCAGCGGCGAACCACGCTTGGAAGTGGCATCCCGACTCGATCAGCGGCGACGCGACCACCGGCCTCATGCAGAGCATCGCGGACCACGTGAAGGGAAGCGGCGCAGACCCCTTCGGGTTCCCGACGCTCGACCTCGGGGACGGCTACACCATCGCCACGGCGCAGCAGGCGATGGACTACGCGCAGCACGTGCATGACTGGTGCGACCAGCGGATAGGCGAGATACGCAACCCCGACGGCTCCCCATCCAAGCGGGTCGCGCACCTCGAACGCCTGCAGAGGGACGTGAAGCGGTGGTCCGGACCCGCGAGGGTATGCGCCGAGGACCAGTGCGGCAGATACCGCCGCGCCATCGGCAACATCCTCGACGACGAATCCAACGGCCAGATGAACCGCGCGTACGCGAAACGTGCCAACAGCACAAGCCGCGCGAAGGTCTTCGAATACAAGAAGGACCGCGACGTGGCGCACGACATGGCGATCCGCTCCAGCAGCTTCGCCCGCGCGTTCGGGGGACGTCACATGGAGCTTGATGACAGCGCCGACCTCGACAAGTTCCGCCAACTCGACCACGAGTTCGACGGATGGAGCCGAACCCTGCCCGAGCAGGTCGACCACGACACGAACTTCCGGTTCCGGTTCACCGGCAAGCACAACGCCACCGGCCTCTACTTCCCCGGCATGAGGGAGGTCATCGTGGATCCGCGCCACCCCGACAGCCTCACGCACGAGTACTTCCACAACCTCGACTACACGAAGCTCGAGGACGGGCAGCTCAGCATGGACCCCACGTTCCGCAGCATCGTGCGCGACTACAAGGACAACATCGACCGGGAGAAGATGGGTGGAACCAACCCCGAACGCTACCTCGCTCCGACCGAGGTGTTCGCCCGAGCCGGGGAGCTATACATGAACTGGAGGCATCCCGACTCCGGCTCCAGCTTCCTCAAGACCAAGGAGACCTATGAGTCGCGGTTCGACTACGCGCCGCTGCTGAAGCACAAGCAGGAGATCATCTGGCTCTTCGACGGCATGTTCGGCAAGCACTGACCCCGCACGACCACCGAACCGCGAGCGGGCACGGCGCGGCGCGAGTGGGCTTGATCCTTCCTCGCGTCGGGCATCCCGAACGACGTAGACCATCCGCGACCGATCTCGGCATCTTCTCGCGATTGGCCGTGTGGTTCATCACCGTTTCCCAATCGAGACAACGCCTCACATGGTACTCTTCACCGTTCCGTCACTTTTTTGCTTGAACACATTCATCGGCGGCTTTGAAGAGCGGGTAGCGTTGCCGTTGAATCCGCGAGGGACGGGTGCGAAGACCCGCTCCTCGTGAGGAAAACCCAAGGATACGCGGGATCCGCGGTATTCCACGGGCAACGGGAACGCCGGGGGAGAAACCGGCGACCAACGATGGAAGGACAAGGAAATGACAACGCTGAAGAGCATCGCCGACGACGTGATGGACAAGCTGCGCGAGGCCAGGAACGTACGCTACTCCATAGGATACGGCAGCCAGTGGGACGGCTGGGACTTCTCCGACGAGTATTGGGTACCCGATGGCGGCATCGCCATCGAACCGGAGGACCCCGGTTGGGGCATCCTCTACCTATTCAACGCCGATGCGGACCCCTACGATGAAAGCGACCAATCCGACTCGGAGGTCACGGGACTCGGGGTCCTCCTCGTATGGGCCACGAACGAGGACCGCGACGCGGTTGTGTACGGTGACGAGTTCACGTACGATGCGAAGGTCGATGCCCGCGAGGAGGCAAACGGCTGGAACAGCACGGCGGTCCGGCGCAAGTATGCGGATGGCTGGAGCGGCTGGGTTCGCGAATACCCACGTAGGGACACCGATGAGGCGGACCCCTACGGGAGCATGATCGAGGCGATTGCGAAGTCCGTCAGGAGCCGCATCGAACGAGCCGACGACTGACGCTCACCGATATGGCACAACGGCGGGCGGGGAGCGTCAAAGAGGATGCTCCCCGCCTATCGCTATTTCCGCGGTCACGGATGGACCCCGCCAACACAGCGAAAAGGAAGCGAAGAAGGGCAAGGGCTGACGCAAGTGATGGTTGGCCAATGAACGCGGGGAATGAAAAGGCGCGGCGCGGGTGGCCCAAGGTTTTCTCAAACTGCCGGGTCCGGAACGACGTGGACCACTTGCGACCGTGTTTTTCCCTTGCCCTGATTGTTTTTCCGCTGCGTCGCTGCGTCGTGCGTGGCGTGTGGTTCACCATGCGTATCCGGTGTCGTGGAGGTCTCCGCGTTTGCCTTCGACGTAGAGGACTTCGTACGTGCCGGGGCCGGGCGCGTCGATGGTGCGTTGCACGACGAGGCGCTCCGGGTCGATGATGGCCACGAGGCGGGCGCCGTGCTTCGCGTTGGGGCTGGTGCTCGCGTACTCCTTCTGCTCCTCGGGCGTGACGGTGAGCGCGGTGAGGAGCAGCGTTCCCCACATGCCCCGGTTCCACTGGTCCTGTGCCGGGCAGCGTCCCTGCCTCTTCAGCTTGAACTGCGCCGCGTCGGATCGCCGGTTCACGATGTCGAGCACGTAGTCGCTCCTATGTCGTTCGACGCGCGTGCGCCATGAATCGGAGAGAGTCTCCATGCTCCTGCGTTCGGCCGCGATGGTCATGTACTGGCGCGCGAGGTCGGTGATGTTCCGGTCTCCGGTCCTGCCCATTGCCGTGCTCATTCTTCGCCTGCCCTCCGTTGCTGTCGTCGTTCCTATTCGCCGGTCATGCCGTGAGCGCGAGTTCCCGGCCGATGCGCATGGGGTCCGGTGCGTCGTAGTCGACGTCCACCTCGCCCGTGGCGGCGATGCAGTACGAGGCGTGCTCCACGAGCTGGTCCGATTCGCGCTCCGTGAGGATGTCGCCGGGGTTCCTCGCCCCGAACAGGCGTATCGCCTCGTCCGTGTTCGGGACGATGGTTCCGCCGCGCATCATCACCGGCAGGTCGCGGTTCACGAGCGCGTCGCGCAGGAGCCTCGTCCTCGCGGATTCCGGTTCCGTGCCGAGTCGTTCGAGTGCGGATTCCCGTTGTGCTTCGAGCATCCGCTCCGCGAACCATTCCACTCCCGTGACGGGTGTCAGGTCCAGCGATCCGTTCGGGTTTGTCCGCTCGTTCAGCGTGCGCCGGTTCCAGTACCGGTCCTCCGTCCACAGGTGAAGGAGCCGGTGGTCGGCCATGAGGCTCAGCGTCTCGGGCTGGCCCATCGCCGCGTGAAGCACGAGCATGGACCCCATCCACAGCGCCTCGTTCGCCTCGCTCATCCACAGTGAGCGGTACGTGGAGTACGCCCGGTCCAGCTCGGAATCCAACGCCGATAGGCCGCGCAAATCCGAGGCGGTCACCACGCGGTCGATCACCTCGACGTCCCGGCTCCGCTCAGGGTCGAGGCCGAGAAGGGACAGCAGGTCGATGATGTGCAGGCCCGACGCCCTCCACGATGAGACGCGCTCCCGGCACTTTGACATGATTCGCTCGCGTAGGCGGCTTGTTCCGAGCGTCACGGCGCACACGGGCTTCGCGCGGCGCGGGAAGGTGAAGCTCGTCCAATCCACGGCGCCGGCGGCGATTCCCGCGTCCACGGCCTCGCGCTTCGTCAGGTAGTGCCTGCCGCAGGTGCATTTCGCCCAACCCCTCGGGTCCCCGCAAGGCTCGGGACGGTTCGTGAGACGGTCAAGATGGAAGACCTCAATCATGCCAAACCACCACCAATCGAACAAATGTACGATGTATTGCGATCCAATGTACCACACGGCGTACCTCACGAAAACCCAATGGTTCCAGACCATCCGCGCTCATCCTCGAACTTCTGTTCGACTGGTGTTCTCGCTTGGTTTCGGCGGTGACGTTCCTGTGATTCGTGATTTGTGAAACGTTTGTTCGATTGTCATTCCTGCCGTGTGCGGCTGGTCCCGAAGGTTTGAGGTAGCCGCTGGAACGCGACTGCTCGCCGGTGGCCACTATGCGCTGCTCCGTGATGGTCATCGGGAACGCAGGTCGCTCGTTCTCGCGGGCTCCGATGCGTCGACGGGGCCTACGTCGAGGCGGCTGGAATCGGCTTGTGCGACTACGCGCGGCACGAATGACGGGAGCGTGTGCGACTTCGCGTGGCGGGGCGAGCGAGGCTGTGTGCGACTTCGCGCAGGAGGGGGGAACCGGTGCGAAAGCAGTTCCGAACGAAGGTATGCGCCTCGGCGAACAGGATGAATCGCGGCGCTGGTGATCCTCTTCTAATCAAGTCATGAGGGGAACGAGGGCTGGCGCGAGTGGTTCTGACTTTCCGGATGGACGGTTTTTGATACTGGTTTTGCGTTTGTTTTGGGTTTTCGTGCCGCATGGTCCTGCGGTGCGTCTTATGCGAGGTCGCATGGGCCCCGCTCCCGTGCGACCTCGCGTAGGGGCGGAGCCTTGTGCCGGTGGCGTTAGTACTCGAACCCGCTGGAGGGAACGGAGGCTTGCGCCTCGTTCAGCACCTGGATGTATGCGTTGATGGTCGTGGAGAGGCTCGCGTGGCCGAGTTCCCTGCTGATGAGCGTGAGGGGAACGCCCATGGCGATGCGGCTGCTGGCCATGTAGTGGCGCAGCGAATGGTGCGTCCATCCCTTGCGTCCGCCCTTCGCGTCGGGGTCGTGTCCCTCCGGGTACGCGCCGGGGAAGAGCTGGAGGCGGGCGCTGACGTAGTCGAAGATGGGGTTCAGGTCCGCTTGGAGGTTCGATGGATGGATGTAGTTTCCGGTTCCGGGGATGACGCTGACCTGACCGGTCCATCCCTCGGGCCGTGCGATGTCCGTGTTCCTCGCGGCTTCCTTGTCCTTCACCGGCTTGCGGGTCGGGAAGAGGAGCATGCGCTGGTAGTTCGCCTGCTTCTCGCCGAGGAGCACGTCGTGAGTGAGCGCGTCGGTGGAGGCGCGGTCGAGCGCCTTGTTGTTCCACAGGTCCGTGAGCCGCTGCAGGAGAATCCAGCCGATGGGAACGTATCCCTCGGACCAGAGGAGGCCGACCTCCGTGGGCGTGCTGCTCCAGAACGAGGCGTCGTTCTCGGGATTGTCATGCGGCTTGAACCGGGCGACGTGCTCGGCTATCTGCTCGCGCAGGCTCCGCTTGTCCCCGGAATGGAGCGGGGACGGCAGGTAGTACGGCAGGTGCACGGTTCGGCGCTTCATGTTGCCGGGGGAGTTCCACTTCGGCAGCCCGAGCGCGAACGTCGAACCGGATTGGGTGAACTGCTCGTCCACGCGAATGGCGCCGTAGAACCCCTCGCGCGTGGGCCCGGGCTTCATGGCGTCGATCTTCCATGCGTTCTCGGTCTCCTCGTCCCATCGCTGGATGTGCGCGGTGACGAACAGGAACTCGGCCTGCGCGGGCGTGAGCAGGTGACTGATGCGGAGGGCGAGTTCCTCGCCGATGCGCAGGCCGCCGCCGGCGCCGATGCCGAACCATGCGGCGAGCATACGGTAGCGTTCGGCGCGGTCGAGGGTCTGCCTGCGCAGGAAGCCCTGCATGTCCCGCGTGTAGTGGGGCGTGCCGTATGGCTTGATGAGGAACTGCTCCGGCAGTCCCCTGCGCCAGAGGTCGTCGGTGGGGTTCGCCCTCACGTACCCCTCCATCGGCACCTCGACCCACGGGCTGGTGCGCAGCTTCTCGCCGGTGACCGGGTCGATGGTCGTGATGCACTCAGGCTCCTTGTCGGTCCCGTCCTCGATTGAGGAGGCGGTTGCGGGGTCGAGCAGCTGCTTCATGTGTGGGGAGCGCAGCCGCATCATCTGGTCATGGGCGTCGAGGATAGTGTCGAGCGGCGTGACGTTCATCGTGGAGGCGGTGAGCGTGATGAGGGACGCGACGTACATCGTGTTGGGGATGAGGCCGAGGCTCACGACTCGCTTCGCGGCGTTTTCCTTCGCGATGCTCGCGTTCACCTTCATCTGACCCGCGAAGAAGGTCCCGTCCTGCGTGCCGTACAGCTTCTTTGTGTAGTCGAACAGCGCGCGGACGTTCGCCCTGAGCCGGGTCTGCTGGCTCGTGGAGATGCCTTCAAGGTCGATGCGCTGGATGTCCTTCGGGGTGACCTTCATGACGCTCAGATCGCCGATGGCGAGGAATACTCGGCGCATCTGCGCGGTCTTCGTCTGCGTCGTGCCGCTGTTCCATGCGTCGTGCGCGTCGGACCGCGCGTACTGGTCCCACGCCTCGCGGACCGTGGGGTATGAGGTGCTCACTCCCGGCACGTAGAAGCCCAGCTTCGCCTTCGCTTTCTCCACCACGGCGTCCCTCGTCGGGGCGTTCACGTCGGAGGTCCGACCATCCGGCATCGTGACCCTCGCGCGCCAGTACCGGCCCTTCCCGTCGTTGCTCGTGGGTTCGTAGAGCCTCACGTTCGGCAGGTAGTCGATGGGCTTGCGGCGTACCCGCTTCGACTTCCCCTTCGAAGCGTCGACGCCGTCCTTGCTGCTGGTCATGGTCGTTGCCCTTTCATGCTATGCGGGTCGCCTGCCGCCCGGCTCGGTGAGTCAGGCTCCGTTCGGTGCTATGTTGGGCACCAAGTACCGTGATGGTGACAGGCTATTTTTTGCTTTCGCACGGAGCCGAGTGGAACGGTTCCTGTGCGAAAGACCTGTGCGAATCGTTTTCTGTGCGAAACACAAACCGCATAGTTCCAACGATTCCACAAGGTCGAGACCATGTAGAATTTGAGACTCAACGAGTTCAAGTTCAATGTCTCGAAGTAGGGGGTGAAACCCCTCAAAAACGGCGTGATTCCAACGTTTTCGGTTCTCGGAAACGTGCGAATCGCGCCGTTTTTCGATTAACGGAAAATGGCCGATTATGCCCCGTTTCTGGCCGTTTGTGACCCGGATAGAGTGCGGATAGAGTGCCCTTTTCGAGGGCGCTTCCCGGCGGATGCTCGAAGGCGCTCCCCGACAAGGGAGGGACATCATGGCAACGACCGGCAGGCGGCGCACGAAAGGCGCGGGCAGCATCATCCAGCGCGCGGACGGAAGCTGGGAGTTCCGCCGGGAGATAGACCGAGACCCAGCCACTGGCAAGCGTCGCTGCGTCTCGGCCAAGGGCCGCACCAAGGCCGACGCCCGCGAACGGTTCGAGGCGAAGATCACGGAGATGGAGCGCACCGGACTCCTGCCCGGCAAGAAGAGCCCGTATCTGAAGGACTACGCGCAGCGTTGGCTGGACGAGTACCGGGTGAACGTGAAGCCGACCACGTACCGGACGAGGGCGGGGCGCATCAGGGCGTGCATGGCGGTCATCGGGTACGTGCGGCTGGACGAGCTGACCCCGGACCATATCCGCAAATGCATGCGCGTGCTGTCCAAGCGGTTGGCCCCCTCGACGTTGAAGGACCATTTCGTGAGCCTGAAGATGATGCTCGATCAGGCCGAATTGGAGGAGCTCATCCCCGTGGACCCGTGCCGCAGGGTGCGTCCGCCCCGCGTGGAGCCGAACGACGTGAGGATACTCGCCCCGGACCAGCCGAAGCGTCTGCTGGAGGCCGTGCCCAACCGGGGCGCGAAGCGGCGCGGCCCCCAGCCGGTGGCGGACGTGGACGAGTCGTGGGCGCTGCTGTTCGAGCTCGCGTTCGCGGCCGGCATGAGGGAGGGGGAGCGGTATGCGCTCATGCCGTTCCAGTTGAAGCGCCGGGACGGAGTGCCCGGCATCGATGTATGCCAGCAGATACAGCAGTACGGACTTCCCGGGGACGTGGAGATTCCGGGGTGGCTCAAGGCCGAGCATCTGTACGGCGATCTGTGGCTGACGACCCCGAAGACGAGGGCCGCGAGACGGTTCGTCCCGGTCTCGGAGAGCCTGTGGGGCCGCCTGTGGGCGCGCATCGAACGGCTGGGCATCGGACCCCGCCAGCTCGTGTTCACGAACTCGCGCGGCAACCCGGTACGCAGCTCCACGGAGCGCTACAACTGGCGGAAATCGTTGAAGGCCGCCGGCCTGCCGATGGTCAACGTCCATTCCGCCCGCCACTGGACGGCGAGCATGACGGCCCGCGCGAACATGCCCGACGACGCGCGCACCGCCATCATGAACACACCGGCATCACCTGACCGACCGGTACACCTACGGGGACACGGCAGCGCTTGCTGCCCTGCTCGGCAACGCCATCTCATACCTCCACTTCGACGTCATCGACGTCGAAGTGGTCGAGGAGGTCGCCTAGCCTTGCGCCCCGCTGCATGGAACACGTCTCATCGAGAGTTCCGCGTAGCGGATAAAAAAGACACGGCCATCTATATTTGGTGTAATTCATTTTACAATGAGGGAAAAGAGTTTTATAATGCTCGCCTCAGACCAATTACGGTAGAAGGTGACCTGACATGACGAATCAATTGAGTAGCCTCGATGTGGCCGCATGGTTCATCGCGGTCGCCGAGCAGGAGGGATGCCCGATTAGCAGACTGGCTCTGCAGAAGCTCGTATCGCTTTCTCAGAGCCTGTACGGCTATGACAATCACGAGAAACTCTACGATGAGGAAGTGATGGCGTATCCATACGGCCCCGTCACCGAAGCTGTCCGTAAGACATATGGCGATTCCGGGGATAGCGACATTCACGAACCCCGTACAGAACTTAAGCCGTTGACCGAGGAACAGCTTGACACCCTTTCCCGTATATGGGGGGAATTCGCACCCCTGAGCCCTGGAAACCTGGTGAACGCCACTCATGACATGGGGCCATGGTCCAAGTATTACCGGGAACAAGGCCCGTTCCGTCCCATTCCATGGAATGAACTAGTGGAGGCGTGGCCCGGTTATGAGCTGGATGCGGAGACCAGATCGCAAACCGCCTCTGATCATACGCCGGGCAACTACTGCAAGCCGCAGGAAAACGAGGGCATGTACGACGAACTGTTCTCCCGCGCCCGCCGGAACGCACGTGTCCTTACCCTTTCCTGAGGCCGCCCGATGCCGCAGAACGCCCCATACGTCGTTGTCCCCGACGTCAACGTCTATCTCACCGCGGCTCGCGAACTTGGCCGCGGCTTCACCATTGACGATTTTCAGAACAGGTTGCGGGAAGCCAGAAGCAGACGCAACGCAAGCGACGTGTTCTGCACGTTCGCTACGCTTCTAGAGCCTTTTCCCGATGGCTCGCCGATTGAAATATGCTCCGGCATCCACATTCTCGAGACCGTGGCCTATAAAGCCAGACAGCCAAAAGGACAGGGATCGGCGGAAGATTCAGGACTCGGATGGAGCTTCGACGAAGCGCAGCCCATCATCGAAATGATATACAGCCTCATTGAAACGACCGGCGGAACGATAACGCCCCTCAATGGCACATACCTGAATCCGCCACTGGACTACGAAGACGGAAGCGTGATGAAATGCCTAGCCGATATACACCCGGAATCGGCGCTATGCCAGCGAATATGCCTCACCTATGACCGAAAAATGATTAAAGTTCTCGAACCGCGAAAAGCGGACATCATCCCGCCAATGGTACTTATGACACCCGAACAATGGTGCAGCAAGATCAGAGCAGAGAGATTCCGTGTCGTTACGACAATCATGAAACGCTGATTGGATGCAACAGTCCCGGCGCTCAAGAAGAGTGGCCGGGACTGTTTGACACTTAAGGCGAGGACGATGCTAATGTCTACGGCGTTTTGTACGTATGCGCTCCTTCATGCATCCGCGCTCTTTGACTCGTCCAAAGGGTGGACGGTTCCGCCGCGACGAGCATGTACGGGTCGGTAGATGTCACTGAGCCAGTAGCTGTTCCACGTCAGTGGCAATCTCATCGGCGAACTGATAGATGCCGTTCAAATCGTCGATGGGTTTGCGCTCGCATTTGTGGTTTTCGTCAAAGAGGCCGATGTACTTCTGCTTCGTATTGAAGAAAAGTCGAACGATGGGCTTGCGATTGTTGTCGTCCAAGAGGATCGCACAGTAGCTTTTCGCGTCGCGCATGGTGACTCGGGCGGGGTCGACAACGCGGCATGCGATGGCCTTGATGATTCGATAGGCTGCGATTTCCTCTTCGGTGGTCACGATGCCGTCGTCGGGTTCCTCGTTGCCCTCTTCCGGCGTGGTATCGGTTTCCTCGGGGTCTGCCGTTCCCATTTTGATGTCGTCGGCTCCGAGCGCGGTTTTGAGTCGGTCGTTGACCTGATCCGAGAGGAATCGCTTTAATGCCTTCTCGACCAAGGGACGGAATTTATCCATGACATTCTGTCGGAATGCGCCGTCATAGACGTGTGCGGCTAGCATCTTGACGAATTCGTCCGAGGGGTTCTTGAACTCGTCTGACACGGCTCTTTTCAGCGCGCCGACGTATTTCAGCTCTTCGGCGCTGTTGGCGATGGATTCAATGTCGAATGCGGGCTTGGTAAGCTTTTTCAGCTCCGGCAGTATGGTTTCGTCGATGTCGAGCAGATCGAGCACGAGAAACGGCTTGGAGTCCATGCGGTTGGGTTCGTCGATGTCCATGTAGAAGTTCCACACCTGACCGTTGGTGAGAACCCCGATGCGCGCTCTTGTGGTGGCGAAGTAGCGGTAGAGCTGGCTGGCGTTTTCGAGGGAGAGCGGGACGCCGATTTTCTTGCATTCGATGAGGATTTGCACCTGGTCGTCGAGCACGAGCGCATAGTCGACCTTCTCGCCCTTCTTCACGCCAACGTCAGCGGTGAATTCGGGCACGACCTCTGTGGGGTTGAATACGTCATATCCGAGCACTTGGCCGATGAACGGCATGATGAACGCAGTTTTGGTTGCTTCTTCGGTTTCGATTGAGTCCTTCAAATCGGCAACTTTGGCTGCGACGGCTTTGATTGCTTCCTCGAATTCCATATGATTCACCTTTCTTGTGCACATGCCGTTCTCAACCCTTGATTTTAACTTATGAGTCGATATCTGATAGAGGAGGGTGTTACTCTGCCGTATGACTATACTCTGAGATAATCCTCTTCTCATATGAGATACCGATTGGGGAAGGAGTTGTGGGAGAACAGATCCTCGGGGTCATCATTCGCAGATGTATCAGGACGAGAGCGAGCATCACAAGCCGCACGTCCATGTGTACTACGGCGATTTCAAGGCATCCATCGGCATCGACGGCGAGCTGCTGGCAGGCTCACTTCCAGCCAAGCAGTACAAGCTGGTGGCCGCATGGCTGGTGCTGCATGAGGATGAGCTGTACAAGGCGTGGAACGAGGCCGTGTCCGGACGTCCGTTCGACCGTATCAAGCCGCTTTCGTGAGGAAGGGAGCCTGTCATGTTCGAGGTAAACGGCATCCTGTATGCGGATGAACCCGCTCAGGAACTGGAAATCCGTTCGGCCCGCGTCACGGATGACCACATCATGCTGGTGACGTTCTCCACCGGCGAGACGCGCCTGTGTGATTTCACCGAAATGTACGACGATGCTCCCGCCTTCGCCCCATTGCGGGATGAGAAGACGTTCGAGGACTTCCGTATCGATCACGGCATCCTGACTTGGTGCGGCGGTGACATCGACATCTCTACCACGTATCTGTACGAACATTCGTACGAATACGCCGCTCATGGCGAACTGGTTGCGGCCTGATGTCGTTAAGCGACATCACACCGAGTTCAAGTTCTCACCAACGCCTAAGCAGTGATTGTCGGGCAGTATCGAGTTTTAGACGGGGAGCATGTCCTAGAACCTTCGCGCTACGTGTGCGACCAATGGCAACATGGCAACGGCCAGCATGAAGGTCATCGCCAGAACCGCTCCCGCTGGGTAAACGCTGTACGCCCAGCCGTATGTGATCTGTCCGAGAGGCTGGGCGCACATGCTCGTGGAGAGTGCGAGCGACATCACCTTGCCGGTCATGTCCTCGGGGCAGCTCATCTGGATCGCCGGCACGGCGATGAGGTTCGCGAGGGTGATGGCGACCATGGTTCCGCAGGTGCTTGCCGTGAGCACCGCAAGGCGCACTCCATCGCCGGCGGGAAGCGCCATAACGAGCGCCTGGGGCAGGATGGTGAGCGAGAAGGCGGCGATTGCCGTCGGAAATCGCCGCTTGGAAAGCGACTTCGCGGCCCGTCCGCCTACAAGCGCGCCGAGCAGTCCGGATACTCCCACGAGACCATATGCAAGACCGTACGCCGTGGAGTCGAACCCCAGCACGGTCCGCACCATGTAGGGGAACCCAACCTCCGCATAGCCCGTCACCAGAAAGTTGAGCGCAGCGCAAAGCAGCACCAGATGCAGTACATGGGGACGCTCGCGAGTGAGGAAACATCCGGCGCGCACAAGATCATCCAAGGCGGAGGTGTGCCCATCGCCACCGCGTTCGGGAGCGCCGAGCCGGATGAAGCACTCCACGACTGCGGCCGTGACGAATCCCACGATGGTGACGCCCATCATGGGCATGGCACCCACCGCCGCGTAGAGCACGCCGCCGAGCACGGCCGGCACGAGCGTGCTCGTCTGGTTCACCACGTTCACCACGGCCATCGCGCGACGCATCACGTCCTCGCCGTGGGAGCGGAACATCTGCGGCAGTGCCGCCTGCACCGTGGGCGTCTCCATGGCATCGAGCACGGCGAGCACCACCTGCATCACGGTGATCGCCGCCAGGTTGAAGCCAGTAGCCGAGAAAATCGCCGCGCAAATGAGCACTGTTACGGCGGAGAGCGCATCGAGCGCCACCATGACGGTCCGGCGGTTCGTGCGGTCTGCCACCACGCCGCCAAGGGGCGAGAGCAGGATTGTGGGCAGGATGCTCGCCGTGAGGATGGAGGCGAATGCCGCGGCCGAGCCGGTCTCGTCAAGCACCCACATGGACATGGCGAACCGCAGCATGAGGTTGGCGAAGAGCGATATGCCGAGACCCGCGACAAGCAGATAGAAGTCGCGTACGCGAAGAGGGTCCGCGGCTTGGTTCATTGATGGCTGTGCCGTGTATTCGGACGTGTTCGTCATCGTGGATTCCTTTTCTGATTACTTAAACAATCTATTCAGACCGACCGTCGGTCTGTTATGATGATAAAAATGCGCCACAGCAAAGGACGCACAAACGTCCTTCCACTTGGGCGCCATAATGTGCAAACCAGCGTGCCCGGGGACGGCTTATGCGGACGCCGTTTCCCCTTCTGGCGTCAGGGCTGTGAGGCCTTTGACCGCTCGTAGGATGAGCGTCTCGTCGAACACCGGTACGCCGATGGCGTTGAGCATTGTGCCGAGGCAGCGGATACGGCGTTCCATGTCGGTGCGGTCGGCGGGATAAAAGCAGGGCATGAGCCAATAGTTGCCGAGGAGCGAGAGCAGTTGCGCCGCCTCCTCGGGATATGCTGTGGGAATCGAGCCGTCCTGCACGCCCATATCGATGAGCGAGCGGAAGGACTCCGGCAGCCTCGTTGACCAGAATCGCATATTCGCGGTAAAGAACGCGGGATCCTTGAGTAGTGCGAGTTGGGATCGAATAAGATCCAAGTGATCGGGGGCGTCCACGGCGGAAATGATGAGTGTACGCAACTTCTCCAACGCGCTCATGTCATCACGCTCGATGAGTTCGTCGAGGAGACGCGCGGTGACGGCCCACTCGTCGGCGTTCAATTGATCAAGGATCGCCTCCTTCGATTTGAAATGGTGATAGAGCCCGCCCTTGGAAAGACCCAGATCGTTCAGGATGTCCTGGATGGATGTCTTCTCGTAGCCCTTCTCGGCGAAGAGCCTTCGCGCGGAATCGAGGATTCGCCGTTCAGTGTCCTCGTGGTGCGTATGGTGCGCCATGATCTCCTCCTTTACTTTCTCTTCCCCAGAGCATACAGACCGTCGGTCGGTCTGTCAAGTGGTCGCATAGACTATCATGCGCTGTGCTTGAATATCCACGACAAGGCAGGGTGAAAAAGACCGACAAACATCGAGCTTCAATTCAATGTGCCTGAGGACAGATACATGACTTTTGACATGACACGATTCCACTGTCTGGATGACTATCCGTCGACTACGCAAGTGCGAGGGAATGGACGGCTGTTGCGGTACGGCAAGTCGGTCGAGTTCAAGTTCTCACCGCGCCGTCTTGCGGGATATGAACGCAACGATTCCGAGGGTGGCGACGATGATCATGGCCGCCGCGGTGAAGCTGCCCGTCATCGCGGATTCATAGGCGCGGGACGCCACCTGTCGTGTCAGATCGCCCGTCGCGTCCGCGAGCTCGGCGGCCTGTTGGAAGTCCAAGGTCACGGAGCCGGCGGATCCCAGGTGCAATCCGGCGGATTGTGCAAGATCGCGGAATCCCGCTACATACAATCCGCTTTGTATGCTGCCGAAGATTCCCACGCCGATAATGGATCCAAATTGGCGAAACACGGTCAATAGACTGGAACCGGCACCGGATTGCTCGATCGGCACCCTGCCCATGGCCCAGGTCAGCATCGCCGGCTGACCGGCCCCCAGCCCGAATCCGGCGATAACCTGGCCAATCAGCACCGTCGATTGCTTCGCCACTTCGTCGGGCCACCACATGGCGGCACCTATCGTCAGCATGCCGCCGGCCAGACATCCCAGTGCCAGTAGGCTTGTGCCACGCGAGCCGATTCGTGACACGATCCAATCGTTCATCCGCGCCCCCGCGATGGATGCGACGACCAACGGCATCAGCAGCATCCCTCCCACCAGTGCGCCGTGACGCAGCACTGTCTCCAGATAGGACGGCATGATGAAGATGGTGCCATACATCGAGAAGTTCAACATCATCAACGCCGGCGCACAGGCCGCGAACGACGGGTCCCGCATCAGCCCGAGTTCCATCAACGGATTGCGGGAGGCGCGGTCATGCAGCACGAATCCCGTTATCAGCATGGAGCCGACCGTCATCGGAATCCAGGCGCTTGTGGACAGAACACCATGTTGTGCATTAACCAGACCGGCGGAAAACAGGGTGAATCCGGCGAACATCATCGCCACCGACATCCACGGCACATGCAATGACCGGGCCTTGTGCAACCCGCTCGTCTGCGGAACGTTCATGTGGATGACGGCGATCACGACGAGAAACACCACGCCGTCGAACCCGAAAATGCCGCGCCATCCCAGCGTTGCGGTGAGCACTCCGCCGACGAGTGGGCCGAACGGCACGCCCAAGGTGCCGGCTATCGCCCATGTGGTCATGGCGCGGGACATCTCGGGGCCGCGGAACAGGATGCCGAGCAGCGCCTGCCCCATCGGGATGACCACGCCGGCACCGGCTCCCATGATCGACCGCGAGACGAGCAGTACCGGCACGTTCCCGGCCATAAGACCAATCGCGGATGCGACGACGAACATGCCCAGGCCGGCAAGCATGGTCTTCAGATGGCCGAGTCTATCGCCAAGGAATCCGGCCAACAGCACCACGGCCGCGAACACGAGATTGTAACTGGAGACGATCCACTGCTGCTCCGCCATGCCCGCTCCGAACGACTCGGCGATGTTCGGCAGCGCCACGTTGAACGCGGTGGTGTTGGTCATCATCACCAGTTCGGCCGCGCATAGGCAGATCAGGGAACGATTCAGACTCCCGTCCTTCGTGTTGTTCATCATCCGACCTTCGCTAAGATACCAGCAAGTTTCTTATAAACCGCACATGATTATAGATATCCGTGAATAAGAAACGCCGTGGTATCTTGTAGTTGTCGGCGTGAACGAGTGTCGAACCCAGTACCCATGCCGCGAATGGAGAAAAGGGCCCATGGAAACGAACACCGAGCCGAAGCAGACACGCCGCCGGGGCAAAGCCTTGGAAGCGGCCATTCTGGAGGCCGCGTGGGAACAACTATCCACCTGCAGTGCCGAAGCATTCACCTTCGATAACGTGGCCACAAGAGCTCATACCAGTAAGCCGGTGCTGTACCGCCGATGGTCGAATCGTACGGAACTGTTCGTGGCCGCCATGAGACAGCACCGCGGCCATGCCGCCATCGAACGTCCGAGCACCGGCACGCTCAGAGGCGACGTCATCTCCATCCTTCTGCAGCTCAACAGCAAGCAGTCCGATGCGGTGATGGTGCTTGCCAAGTTCGGCGTCTACGCCAACTGGCTCGGCGTGAGCGCGCACGAACTTTACGAGCGCACGATGATGAGCGATCGACCCAGCATCATGATGGCCATCGAAAACGCGCGGGCGCGCGGCGACATCACCTGCGAACTACCGGAATCGCTATTGCGCATGCCCGGAGAACTCGGTCGTGCGATCATCCTGAGAGACATGCGTCCCCTATCCGAAGCGGACATCATCGCCACGGTCGACGAGCTGTTCCTTCCGCTCGTGGACCATTACGAACGGCAGGCACGAGCGGCACTGGGCGAACCGCACTGATGCGATTGAATAATCGGGTGCTTTGGTGCTTGAATGGAGGAGGGAAGAGACCTGGCAGAGACGCGGGGAGAGGGGAAACATGATGATCTGTCCGAATTGTCATTCTCGGATGCCGGAGGGCTGCCGGTTCTGCACGAACTGCGGTACGCCGCTGATGGCGGCTCCCGCTCCAAGGCCTGTGCCGTTGCCGGACAATACGGCGACGGTGGTTCCGGTCAAACACGGCCCGGACAAGCTCGTCGTTGCGCTGTCCGCACTGCTGGTGGTTCTGATCGTGGCGGCGATTTCACTGTTCGCCACCTATCGGCTTGAGATGTGGGGTGGCAAGACGCTGCCCAGCGCCGAGACAATCGCCAAACAGGTGGCGGCCAAGACCGGCGTATCGAACGGCAAGGTCCAGGCCAAGGACGTCACCGAGGCGCTGAAGAACAAAGGACTCAACGTCAGGACCGTGCCGGTGTTCTCGGGCGAGGACCGCGGTGCGTTCCTGGGGTACGACGGCATGGAACAGGGGCAGCGCGTGGAGGCCGGCACCACGGTCAAGGTGCGGGAATCGGCCGGTCCCGGCGTGCCCAAGGACACCATCGGCAAGCAGGCCGCGGACGTGGTGGATACGTTCGCGGGCATGAACGTGCCCGTGCACTACAAGAAGGTGCCGGTCAAGGACCCGTCCAAGACGCCGGAGGGGTCGGTGGCGGTCACCTATCCGGCCGCGGGCCAGGGCCTGCCGGACGAGAACAAGGACGACGGCATCTACATCGGCGTGGCCTCCAAGGGCGACGGCATCCCCGTGGACATCATGGGCATGGACCGGAACGAGGCCGTGGACCTGCTGGAATCGCAGGGATATACGGTCGATCTGGAACCGCACTACTCGTCCAAGCAGTACGTGGGCAGGATCTCCGGTTCCTATCCGGGGCCCGGTTCCACACCTGACAAAAGCGATACGGTGACGCTCTACTACGGCGTGGACCAGTCCAGCAACACGAGCCTGCTCACCAAAACGGGCGGCGGCACCCGGTACGCCAGCATGGACTCCGTTCCGATGATCGGCATGTACTGCAAGAGCACGGTGACGGACACCTCCAAGGACTGCATCACCCTCGAACAGACGAGCGGCCCCTGGGACACCGGTTCGGACAACACGTCCCTGCACATCAAGGGCCATGATCTCTCCACCCCGATGGATGCGTTGGGGCTGACCAATTTCTCGCAGGATGTCAGCGGCGCCATGGTCGAGCCGTCGGACAACGTGCCCGAGAACGAAATGCCGATGCGAAACCATCTGCTGCTCAAGGATTGGGGCATGTTCGAACTGTATTCGGGCATGGGACTGCCCAACTGCGGCGATGAGGTGTTCGGCGCCGGCTCGGTCGGGGAATACTGCATCGACGGCAAGTACTACAACGCCTTCGAGAACGGGGACGGCAGCCTGGATCCGCCGGGCGGCTCCGACAACTACAAGGGCCCGACGGGTTCCGTCTACAGGATGAAGGACTTCCTGGTCTACTTCCCGGTCGGCTCCGACCTCGCGGCATTGGAGGATTCCGGATACTTCGACGCCGATTCGCTGGCCAAGGCCAAGAAGCAGAAGGCCGTGGACACGAGCCGTCCGTTCATCCTGCTGCGGGACACAAGCCAGTACGACAAGACCGAGGTGCCGGCCGACGACTACACGACGCCCAATCCGTTCGTTCCGACCAATACCCGATGGAACGGGTACAAGAGCGATCTGGTCAAGATGAAGCCCGCCCCGAGCGATGCGACCGTCTACTACCTGGTCGAACAGGACGGCGACCTCGACTGGAGTTCCCTGCCCGACGCCGACGTCAAATGAGCCAATGCCGCCCACGGACCGTGCCATACAGGTTTCCTGTATCGTGCGTTGCGAATTCGTAATGGATATCGAATAATCGATCGTCGGGCGGCAACGGCATATGCGACGTAGGAAGGCGAGCGGAATCATGGGGCGTACATCGCGTGAGCCAGGTGTAGATTCGGGTGGGATGAAGCGTATCGTCATCGCGATCTGCGTTCTGTTGCTGGCCGTCGGCGCCATAGGGGGAGTGGTCCACTGGTTCGGCAGCCGGTCGGCCGATACGTCGCATGTCGAGTATGCGTTCTCCGCATCCAGCAAGTTCACCGATGCGCAGCTCAAGGCGGCCGGGCATAAGACCGCCGAAGTGTTCTCGGGATTCGCCGGCTGCACCATCGAGAAGATCTCCTACGACGAGCACCGTGCCGACAAACTGCTCGACCTTGAGGACACGGCCAAAGCCGAATCGCCATCCTACGAATCGGCCATCTATGACGCCTACAAGCGCTACGGCAGGAATCGCATCTTCATCGCCACCGTCGACTTCACCTGCGACGGCAGCGATGCGTCGCTGAGTGCCGGCGAACAGTCGATGACCGACTACCTTTATCTCAACGACGATGGCAAGACCTGGATCGAAATCGACCACGGCAACGGCTGATGGGTGGCCAGTTGTCGGCGCGAGTCGCCGGAAACCGCTGCTGAGAGGGGTTGTTGTCGGTTTTCGACTTATTCCAATCCATTGACCGACCGTATGAATCCGGTTACGACCGTCCGCAGGACGATTCTGTGAGCATACAGTCGCATAGCACTTTCGTGGTATCGTCGCGGGTGTGGATCTGAACAACATCGATTTGTCGAACCTGGATTTGTCCGCATTGGATCGGGCGGCGCTATGGTACGGCGGCCTGCCGTCCTCCGCGCAGACGGCGCTCACCCTTGCCGTGGGTGCGGTCGTGGCGTACGTGGCGTTCAAGATCGTGGCCAAGATCATCAAAGGCGTCATCACGTCGGTCATCGTGGCGGTGCTGGCGTTCCTGCTGACCACCGTACCCGGCAACATGATCCTGTCGCACGCCTACGATCGCGTGGAGCAGCAGGTCACGACCAGCCTCTCCCAATCGCGCTGAATGCCCCTATTCAGTACGTTCAGTACGGTAGCTGATCCGGCTCCTTGCTGCTCGGCGTAACAGATGGGCCTGCATGCTTCTGGGAAGGCTTGGGCAAGGACTTCGGATTGACGGATTTTCCTGCGGACGAAATTCCGGATGCTCTACGGCTGCCGGGATTATTGGCCTTATGTATCATCAGCGCCACAGGGAATACGGCGGTGAATGCTAGGCACATCATCACCAAGAGGGACCACAGCACGGAAGCGGCATTGTCGCCCTTCACGATATAACGGCTCGGATCGGCCGGGTCATACAATACCGCGACGGCCTGGCCGACCTTGTATCGCGGCGGAGACGATGCTACCGAGGATTTCTGCTCATACGACTGTCCGTTGACGCTGTACCGGAACACCGGCGTCCATGTATCCGAGGAATCGTCATCGGACTCATCGGCGGGATTCAACACGAGCTGCGTTACGATGCCGTCCGTCAGCTCGGTGCAGTCTCTTTGGAGCTGCACCTCATGGACCAGGGACGGCAAGGCGATCGTCACCAGCATGATCGCGCCGACCAAGCTGAAGAGCCCACAGATGAGAGCCCATGACCATCCCCTCTTGGAGTCGGCCGTGCTGCTGCCAGAAGCATCGCGATGATTGACGGTATTGGTTGGCGCGGATGTGCCGCTCTGCTCCGATGCCATGATTCCTGCTCTCTGTGAGCGCCCGTGATTACTGCAAACGAGGCGACGATGACGTTGCGAAAACCACCTGATTCAAGCGTATCAGCCGGTTCCGGTGCGCTCGCCGGGAATCGGGTACGTCTTGCTTCTCTGGAGATGGCATAATCGGGCGTATGCGAATTGTGATTCAGCGTGTGTCCCACGCCAGCGTGGATGTCGTCAATGATCTGGGGACCATCGATCCCACCTTCGAGCCGCAGCAGATCGGCCCCGGCTACATGATCCTGGTCGGCGTCTTGGATGCCGACGGTGATGCCGAAATCGCCTGGCTCGCACACAAGGTGCTCAATCTGCGCGTCTTCGAGGACGAACAGGGCAAAATGAACCGCTCGATTCAGGACATCGGCGGCGAGATTCTTTCCATCTCCCAATTCACGCTGTACGCCGACGTGCACAAGGGCAACCGTCCCAGCTTCATCAAGGCCGGCAAGCCCGAACACGCGGACATCACGTGGATCAAGTTCAACGAGGCGCTGCGGTCCGGGGGAGTGCCGGTCAGGGAGGGCCGTTTCGGTGCCCACATGCGGGTCGGCCTGGTCAACGACGGACCGGTGACCATCATCGTCGACACCGAAACGGATATGCCGCACAAGGGGTAGCAAAAGGCTCTGTTCAACCAAGGTTGGCGTGAATCCGATGGGACTACCCCTCAGTCGGCTTCGCCTCCGGCTCGTCCTGCAATCAACGACGAACTCCGTTCGCAGCCCATCGGCTCGGCTGTCGCCTCGCACATTGCCTACAAACGGTCCTGCCGTTTGCTTCACGGCAATGTCCTGACAAGGGGAGCCGAGAATAAGGGGGCAGATCGATCTTGGCTGATTTGCTGGCGGCCCCCATTGGACAGGGAATCCTGCAAAAAAGGTCAGTCGTAGATCGGCGTACGGCGCTCGCGTGGGTAGTGGCGGCGATGGTTGACGATACGCTTGCCGCCCACGCCGGCCTTGCCGCCCGGACCCCACGGTCCGCGCGCCTCGGCCTTGAGCTGGGTCAGGTGATGCTTCATGGCCAGCAGCATGATGTGCGTGTCCTCCAGGCCAAGGTGACGTTCCGCGTCATCCTCGCGCAGCGCGCCCTGGCGCTTCGCATAGGCGTCGAGCGTGTTGTCGCCGTCCGGATGACCCTCGCAGGGAATCGACCCCTCATCCCACAGACGGCTCATCGGCAGCGTATCGATGATGGTCACATGGCCGTTGCGGTACGCCTCCGCGTAGCCGGCCACGTTGAGCATGAAGAAGCTGTGCTCGAACGTGGCCATATGCGCCACGAACGGCTGCGAGGTCAGGCGCTTGAGCAGATCTGCCTGTGCGGCCGGATCCTCGTCGAACAGCGGGTACTCATCGCCCGTGCGCTGGCTGATGTCGATGCCGGTCAGCTGGATGATGAACGCATTGCCGTGCCGGGCCGCCTCGGGCGTCACGCCGAACGAGAAACGATGCTGGTCGTAGGCGTCGCCGCCTTGGTAGTAGTCCTTGTCGTAGCTGTAGCCGCTCGGCGCGTCCGCCGGACGGGGCGACTTCATGTTCATGTATTCGAAGCCCACGTCGATGATGTACGCACGGTACGGTTCGGTGCCGTTGGTCTCCAGATCGATGCCCATGACGTTGTCCACGTCGCGGCCGGGCAGGAACACCTCGCGCCAATACTCCTTCGGCGCCGCGGCCATGTGCTCGGCCGTATGCTCGGCGGCCGCATGACGGAACTGCGCGTACCGGGGCTCGGCCACGGCGGTCTCGTCCGTGGCCACCTGCTCCACGCCCGGCACCGCGGGATTGTCGTCATTGATGACCGGCTGTCCCTCGATGAGATAATCCGGGCTGCCGGCGTCCGAACTGGAATCGGCCGGCGCGGACTCGTCGGGACCGGCCTCCACGGAGCCGTACTTCACCTCGTCGGCGTTGATGAGCGCCATCTGACGGTGGTGACGGGCCTCCTCGCGGGCCGCACGGTCGGCCTTGCGCTGTTCGGCGCGCGCGTTGACGATCTCGGCGGTACGGTCCTGGATGTCGTCCACGATCACGCCGTCACGCGCGGCGGTCAGCACCGGCACGGTGACACGCTGGCGATCCTCGTCCGCAACGGTCCACAGCCCTTCGGCCACGCCGCGGTCACGCAGCAGCGCGATCTGGTCGTTGAGGCGCCGGTCCGCGTACGCCAGCGCGCGCGGCAGCTCGTAGGTCTTGATGTGACGGTCGAAATCACGCATGAACACCATGCTCATCTTGGCGATGATCGCCTCAAGCCTGTCGCGGATCTCCAGATCCGTCTTCAGCAGGTCGTGCACGCTCGAATCGGCGCCCGGCTCCAGATCCGCGGGGCCCGCCACGCCGATGCCATGTTCGAGATCGAGAGCACGCACCCAATCCCAATCGATATCGTTGTTATCCGCATCCTTCAACATGATGTACGACCACTGGCCGATGCTTTCCTTGGCGGAGGTCAGCCACGAACGGTCGATATTTGAGTTATTCCCCATGCCTCCCCATCGTAGTGCGTTCCGGTTTCGCCTTCGGCAAGCCGAACGGTCCGGAGGCCGAGCCAAGGCTGAACGGCCGGTGAATTCTTCGGTTCGGCTACGGGCGGAAGCATGCGACGCCCGCGCGTTTCGGATAGGGTGGAGGTCATTGGCTTCCGGCGGATTCGCACGCGGGCAGACCTGCCGACGGCAATCGGCGACGTACGGAACAGGTCCGCGCCCGCATGGCGTGTGGCCTTGCGAATCCGCCGCCGTGGCATTGGAAATTATCGTAATTGTTATAGAGAAACGAGGAACCACCATGAGCATGCCGCTCGATTTGTATGTGATCCGGCATGGCGAGTCCGAGGCGAACGTGATCGTCCAGGCGGGCGAGCAGGGCGACGAATCCCTGTACACGCAGGACAACGTGACCGTGCCCGACCGCTCCTGGCGACTCACCGCCACCGGCCGCAAGCAGGCCGACTGCATCGGCCGCTGGATCGTCAGCCAGCAGCAGCTGTTCGACCGGTACATGGTCTCGCCCTACGTGCGCACGCGCGAGACGGCCGCCACCATGGCCCTGCCCAAGGCCAAATGGGAGGAGAACCGCGTGATCCGCGAACGCTCCTGGGGTGAGATCAACACCATCACCAAGGCCGAATTCAAGAACAACTACGCCCGCAACTGGATGTTCAAGAACACCGACCCGCTCTACTGGCGTCCGCCGGCGGGCGAGTCGATCGCGGACGTGGCCGAGGACCGCGTGCACAACGTGCTGACCTCCCTGAGCCGCAAGTCCGACGCCGAATCCGTGGTGATGGTCACGCACGGCGACTTCATGCTGGCCCTCATGCTGACCATCGAGGACCTTTCGGACGAGGAGTTCCTGCATCGCGCCGACTCGGACGACTGGAAGATCACCAACTGCACCTGCCTGCACTACACGCGCCGCGACCCGGAGACCGGCCGCACCTCCAAGCGCGTGCGCTGGGAGCAGACCGCCCGTCCCGTGCTGGACGAGGAGACCGGTCGCTGGGAGGTCAAGGTGGAGCCGTGGCGCGAATTCAAGCGCCCGTACCTGTCCAACGGCGACCTGGTGGACGTGGTGCGCACCGTGGACCCGCATCTGCTGGAGTATTACGGCAAGTAGCGGGCGGTCGGACGGCATCCCGCGTCCGCATCGGTAACGGATTGGGACGATGAGGACGAGTCTGCCTTGGCGGGGACTGTATGTTCGCGGTCCAACGATGAGGCCGCGAACATACAGTCCGTTATGACGCTCCTAAAGACTGTATGTTCGCGCGAGGTTCGTGAGCGCGCGAACATACAGTCTTTTTCTTATCTGCCGCACCGGCGCGCAGCCGACTCGTCGGGATGAAATGTGCGGGAGCCGTGAACAGGCTAGAATGGCGGACAGCGTGCGGCCGGCGGTATGGCCGCGCCCCCAAGCCAAGAGCGAGGAGAGAAGTAATGTCCAACATATTCCAATGGCAGTTGCACGGTGACGGCAAGACGCTGCACCCGGGCGAGGTGGTCGAGCCCGACGAGCGACTGACCTGGGTGCGCACGGCGGGTATCGGCGCCCAGCACGTGATCGCCATGTTCGGTGCCACCTTCCTGGTGCCGATCCTCACGGGCTTCGACCCGTCCACCACGCTGTTCTTCACGGCCATGTCCACCGCGCTGTTCCTGCTCATCAACAGGAACGTGCTGCCGAGCTACCTCGGCTCGTCCTTCGGCTTCATCGCGCCGATCACCGCCGTCACCACGGCGAACAAGGGCATCGCCGTGGCCAGCTTCGGCATCATGATCACCGGTATCCTGCTGGCCCTCGTGGGCGTGCTCGTGCATTACGCGGGCGCCAAGTGGATCGACATCATCATGCCTCCGGTCGTCAACGGTGCCATCGTGGCCATCATCGGCTTCAACCTGGCCCCCTCCGTGTGGACCAACTTCCAGGCCGCGCCGGACACCGCCGTGGTGACCCTGCTGGCCGTGCTGCTCGTGGCCGTGCTGTTCAAGGGTCTCATCGGCCGACTCAACATCCTCATCGGCGTGCTCATCGGCTACATCTACGCCTGCATCCGCGGCCAGGTCGACTTCTCCGCCATCGCGGACGCCGGCTGGATCGGCTTCCCGAAGTTCCATCTGCCGCAGGCCGACTTCTCCATCCTGCCCATGTTCATCCCCGTGGTGCTCGTGCTCGTGGCCGAGAACGTGGGCCACGTCAAGTCCGTGGCGCAGATGACCGGCCGTGACTACGACAATCAGATCGGCACCGCCCTCATGGCCGACGGCCTGGGCACCACGCTCGCCGGTCTCGGCGGCGGCTCCGGCACCACCACCTACGGCGAGAACATCGGCGTGATGGCCGCCACCAAGGTCTACTCCACCGCCGCCTACTGGTGCGCCGCCGCGTTCGCGCTCATCCTCTCGCTGTGCCCGAAGTTCGGCGCCGTCATCAACACGATTCCCGCCGGCGTGCTCGGCGGCGTGACCACCCTGCTCTACGGCATGATCGGCATGATCGGCATCCGCATCTGGGTGGAGAACAAGGTCAACTTCGACAAGCCGCTCAACATCATGGTCGCCGCCATCACGATGATCATCGCCATCGGCCAGTTCGCATTCACCGTCTCCGGCATCTCGTTCAACGGCATCGCCATTGGTACCATCGTGATCCTGGTCGCCTACCACGGCCTCAAGGCCATCGGCAAGGCCACCGGCACCATCGAGAAGAACGATCCGGACATCCTGTAGTCCGCCCGCCGGGTGCATCACAATACCCCCGAGAAGTAAGCCCACGGTGTGGTTCCGGTCCGCACCGTGGGCTTTGTTTTGGCTCCATAAACCAAGATTGACATGGGCCTTCATTCTCGGCTCCCCTTGTTAGGGGAGCTGTCGGCAGAGCCGACTGAAGGGTAGTCAGACATGGATTCATATCAATCTTGGTTTAACGGAGCCTGTGTTTTTGGGGCGTGATACCGCAAAGCGAGCCAGCAAAGTAGGGGGCTTGGGCTAGGCTCGGGTGGTTTGCATTTCTTACGCGATCATTATGCGTACCTGTACCATGAAAGGCCACTGTGCCCCATAACGATGTTGATGATTCCCGCAGCCCGATGATGCCCATTACCGGCACATATGCCGACTCGGACGCGGATACTGATGATATGAACGGCGGCGAGGACACCGCCCCCACCTTTGGCGAACTTGGCGTGCCCGGCCCGCTTGTGCGCGTGCTCGCCGCCGACGGCAAGAAGACCGCATTCCCCATCCAGTCCGACACCCTGCCCGATTCGCTCGCCGGCCGCGACGTGCTCGGCCGCGGCCGCACCGGCTCCGGCAAAACGCTCGCCTTCTCCATCCCGCTGGTCGCGCGACTCGGCTCCTATGATTCGCTCGGCGAGATCGCCATGAGCGAGTTCCGCCGCGAGATGAAGCGTCGCAAGCAGGCACGTCTCGAGGAACGCCAGTCCGACGATTTCCTGCCGCACCCGCGCGGTCTGGTGCTGGCTCCCACGCGCGAGCTCGCCAACCAGATCAACGATGTGCTCCTGCCGCTGGCCCGCATGTATGGCATGACCACCACCACCATCTACGGCGGCGTCAAATACACCCGCCAGATTCGCGACCTCAACGCCGGCGCGGACATCCTGGTGGCCTGCCCGGGCCGACTGGAGGACCTGTTGCATCAGAAGGCGCTCACGCTCTCCAGCGTCGAGGTCGTGGTGATCGACGAGGCCGACGAAATGGCGGACATGGGCTTCCTGCCGCCCGTCAAGCGTCTGCTCGAACAGATTCGCCCCGACGCCCAGCACATGCTGTTCTCCGCCACACTCGACCACGGCGTGGACGAGGTGGTGAACCTCTTCCTGCACGACCCCAAGGTGCACAGCGTGGACGAGCCCAGCGCGGACTCCGATCTCATGACCCACCATGTGTTCGAGGTCACGAGGGCCGAAAAGCCCGCGATCGTGCGTGCGCTCGCCTCCGGCACCGAACAGCGCATCCTGTTCACGCGCACCAAGTTCCAGGCCAAGAAGCTGGCCAAGAGCCTGACGCAGAGCGGCATCCCCGCAGCCGAACTGCACGGCAACCTCAACCAGAACCAGCGCGACCGCAACCTGGCCGCCTTCGAATCCGGCGACGTGCATGTCCTGGTGGCCACCGACGTGGCCGCGCGTGGCATCGACGTGTCCGGCGTGGACCTCGTGGTGCAGGTCGAGCCGCCGGACGATCCGAAGTCGTTCGTGCACCGCTCCGGCCGTACCGCCCGTGCGGGCCGTACCGGCGACGTGGTGACTCTGGTGCTGCCCGAGCAGCGCCGAGATGCACGCCGCACGCTGAAATTCGCCGGCATCAAGGTCAAGCCGATGGCCGTGACGCACGATTCGCCCGAAGTGACCGAACTCGTGGGCGAGACCGCGCCCGCCGTGTACGGATGGAACCTGGACAAGTCGCAGCCCGTGGGCGGTCAGCGCCGTGGCGGGGGAGCGAAGCAGAGCCAGTCCGGTACAGGCAAGGGCAAGCAGAAGAACAAGGTCGATGCCGCCGAGCAGGCCGAGCGTGCCCGCCGCGCCGAACAGGAGGACAAGGCCCGCAAGAAGGAGCGCAGGCGCCGTCGTGCGGCCGAACGTGCCGAGCGTGCCGCCCAGGCGAATCTTGCGCAAATCGAAGGCGAGTCCGTCGACTTCGACAAGAACGGCGAGTACCGTGATTCACGCCGTAACAGCCGTAACGAGCACTCCGCTCGCGATGAGCGTGACGATAGGGGCGCCCGCAAGACACAGCCGAACAGGAACCGCGCCGGACGTCGGGCGCACCTGAGCGATCCGCAGGCCGAACGCCGCGATTATCTGTTCGAACATCCCGAGGAGCGTCGCGGGGGCCGGCCGGACGTGACCGGCAAGCGCAGGAAGGATCGCAGCGAGGACGAGCGCCAGCGCGACGGCCAGCGCCGTGGCGAGAACCGTCGCGACATCGAGCGTGGCGAAACCGGGCGGCCGGGCAAGCGACGCAACGGCGAAGGCGGTGGCAAGCGCATCCATCGCAAGGACGAGAACCGCATCATCGTCGACGAGCGCGGCGAGGCCGCGAAGCGTCACGAGCGTCGCATGATGGCCAAGTACGGCAATACGGAGGGGCCGCAGCGCCGCCATTCCAAGCACGGCAAGACGCATCGCGCGCCCTTCCGCATGGGCGGCACCCGCAACGGCCGGAGGTAGAACGGCATAGCTTTTGGCTCTGGTACGCCAAGATCGGCGCGGCTCCGATGGGACTACCCCTCAGTCGGCCTCACCGACAGCTCCCCTGACAAGGGGAGCCGAGAAATAAGAGCCCCGCCAATTGTGGTGTGCCGGAGCTTACTTTTGGCTCCCCCCCTATGAGGGGAGCTGCCGTCGAAGACGGCTGAGGGGAGCCGGAC
>NZ_JAHBBJ010000021.1 GCF_019331675.1 Bifidobacterium miconisargentati | reverse complement strand
ACAGGATCTCCTTGTAATGCGGGGTGCTGGAGTTCACGTCGGAGAACGTCTTGGTGGCGTCCTTCACGTCGAACTCCGGCTCACCGGCCAGACGGTACAGGAACGCGGCGAAGTCCTGGCGCAGGATGTTCTTGGTGCCGCCGAAGCTGTAGGTGCCGTCACCGTTGTTGAAGCCCTTGATCACACCCTGAGCAGTCAGGTCGCGGATGTCCTGGACGTGCGGGGTCAGGTCGTTGACGTCGGAGAAGGCGTTCTTCACGTCGGTCTTGTACACGAGCTTGGCGTAGGCGGCCTGCAGGGTCTTGGTCAGCTCGGTGACCTTGGCGTCCGTCAGGTAGTCGTTCTTGTAGTTCGCGGTGTAGCCGTCGGTTCCGTTGCCGGTGATGGAGCCCTCGGAGTTCTTGGCGATGCCGGAACGCACGGACTCGTAGTCGGCGTAGGAGTTGTCGGTGTACAGATCCTTCTTGTTGTTCACGGCCAGCAGGGTGTTCAGGTCGTACTGGGCGGTCAGCTGCCAGTGCGCGTACAGGGTGGTGTTGCCGTTGATCTTCGTGTTGAAGTTGAACTTGTTACCGGAAGCGTCGTACCAGCCGAGGAAGCGGTAGCCGGCACGCACCGGGGTGGCCGGCACGGCCACGGTGGCACCCTTGGCGACCTGGACCTTGGTCTGCGCGCCGTTGCCGTAGTTCTCGTCGAACGTCACGGTGTACTGCTGGGAGGCGGCCGGCTCGAGGGTCGCGTGCAGCATGACCTCGTGGTTGTTCTTGGACGGGTTGGTCGGGTCGGTGATGTTCTGGTTGGACAGCTTCACGAACTCGGTGGTCTGGCCGTCGTACACGTGGTAGGCGCCGTCCTTCGCGGACCAGTACTGCCACTTGGCGACCTGGTACAGGCCGTCGTACAGGTTCGGGGTCGGCAGGGTGATGGCGGACTGGGCCGGCACGTACGTGTAGTCCGGGTTGGCGAACGCGTAGGTGCTCGTGCCGTTGGTGGTGCCGCTGAGCGGGGCGCCGTCGTTCAGGTCACCGACGCTGAAGAACACCTTGTACGCCTCGGTGTCGCTCAGACCGTAGATGTCGGTGTTGCCGGTGAACGTGGTGGTGCCGGGCACGTAGGTGGCGGCGTTCGCCTCAGTGCCGATCCTCCAGGCGGAGACCATGCGGAAGCCGGGCTTCGCGGCGTTAGCGGCGTTAGCGCTCTTGGTGGCGGCGACCGGGTTTGCGTTCAGGGTCTCGCCGTTCTTCACCTCGTACTGGGTGGTCTCGCCGGGGGCGAACTCGTAATCGGAGTCCACGTGGAACGTGACCTTCACACCAAGGGTGGTGTCCTTCGGGGCGAAGCTCGTGTCCTTAGTGATGGCCGCGTCCAGGTCGTTCGTCCAGGAGTCGATGATCGTGCCGTCGACCTTGTCGGTCGGCTTCTGCCAGTCGGCCAGCTTGTCGCCGGCGGCGATCTTGAAGGACGTCACCTCGGTGGTGCTATCCTTCGGGGCCTCGTAGAGCGGACGGGAACCGCCGAAAGTCACCGTCAGCAGATCGGTGGTGTCGGACGTCTTCGCGTAGTGGGCGTACAGGGTCTCGTCCTTCGTGATCGCGTCAGCGGAAAGACCCTCGTCCGCGCCGGAAGCGCTCGTGCTCCAGCCGCCGAACTTCACGCGGTCGCCACCGGTCGGAGCGGTGTACCAGCCCGTGAAGGTGTAACCAGAGTTCACGGCCACCTTAGGAGCATCCACCACGTAATTGGCCAGCGTGTAAGAGCCGGAAGCGGTCTTAGCGGAGTCAACGTCGAGCGTCTGCTTGCTGTTATCCGCAATCTTGCCGCGGGAACCGGCATCGAACGTGACGGTGAACGTCGGAGTCGTCGTGATGTCGTCACCCACGTACTCAACGGCGCCGGCCGTGGACGCGGCCACACCCATCGTGGCCAGCATGGCCACGGCGGCGAGGCCCGCGAGCGGCGCGCGCCAAACCTTGTTGTTTCCAGTCATATCCTGGAACCTTTCTTCTAGGGACATCGGGTTTTCTTTTATGGGGACTTTCCCCATCCCGACTGAGATTATTTCTACCTCTCCCCCCTAGACATTGTCAAATCCCAATTTGCCTAGAGTGAGGAGGCTCGTTACACACCATAGCACCATGAAGTACGGTCTGACCAGTATCACCCAGTGGACGCATAACTGGCAGAGAGCTGACAACCACCTTCTGTTTTCGTTGTTATTTCAGCCAAAACCGACTGTGAACTAGGTAATAGAGTCCATAAACTACATGCGTGTGGTTTACAGGCAATGTTAAGCCTTCGTTACAGCTACCCATAGAAAAGAACTATGGCCACGCCGTGTCACACTCCAGAATGTGGTCTTGATTCGGCGTTTCGCGAACACGGATTCGACATTGTCACCAAATGGCGCTATTCTCAGTGAGCAGGCGCGGAATTTGTGTGTGGATACAAATTGTGTACCTACTTTTCAGTAATACTTTATTCGCATAAAGTGTTGCGCAACGGGACATCGCGGTGTCGTGAGCCCTCGCAAGGAGATTTCCTTGCGAGGGCTCACGACATCTTGGGCCTAAATTTGGTTCCCTGCGATTAGCTCAGTCCGTACAGCACACTTGCGTATTCCCTAATCTGGCTGGCGAACTTCGCGGGCGCCGCCAAATCGGCAAAACCCTCCCCCGGCTGGGGAACGGACTCTCCAATCACGGATTCCGCCCATCGAGAACCCATACGGGTCACCGCCTTGTGCTTCACGCCGTAGTATTCCTTATTTACACATACATAAACACCGCTGCATCCCTTGGCGGCGGCCAAGATATGCGGATGGTAGCGAGTGGTGATCCAGCGCTGGCCCTCGCGTGCGGGGAAACCGCATTCGAGCAGGAACGTGGTGGGGAAGAACACCGGGCTGAAACCAGCCTCCTCCATCTTGTCGAAAATGGGACGATCAAGGTAAGGATTGCATTCCACAACGCCGATGGAATCCTGCGGACCAACGTTCCAGGCCTCAAGCATGGCAAAGATATGGTTGTACAGCGCGTCCGCGTCGTCCACCAGATCGGACTGCACGCATATCATGACCTCCGGCAGTCCCTCCGCCGGGGCATAGCAGCCTTCCAGACCATTGACGAAGCAGTCGTCCGGCGCCAACGTCACGTTCCCCGCTCCCTGCAGAGCCTCATACGAGCTTTCGTCACGGACTGAGAATCTGTCGAACTGCGGAATCGTCTCCCGAACGTACTTCAGCGAATCGTCCGTCAGTGGCATGATGCCCGCACCGGTGCCCAATACCGTGATGCCGTGCTCGTGAGCCCATGAACCCAGTTCGAGTCTGGCCAGGTTCGCGGTCCACTTGCCATTCATATAGCCGCCGCCAAGGAAATGCACACCTTTGACGCCGTCACGCAGCAGATGCACGCCGGAGGCATAACGCGCGGCCATGCCTTCGTTCTCCAGCACGCCATGCACAAAACCGGCGATATCCCCCACTGCACCACGGCTGATATCGCCATCCGCATACGTGTTCTCGAACGTGATGCGGGAAATCGTATCCACAATCGTGCAATGCGGGTGCAGTCCGCGCAGAATCACGGATGCCGGACCGGGACGGGTGCAATCCAGGAACACCGGGGTTTCCGGATGAGTCTCCGCCAGATACTTCAGCCATTCGGCGGCGATCAGCTCATCACCGTAATTGGGGTACCCAGGTTCGCACACCAGATAAAAGGCCTTGCCATGCACGGCATCGGGCTTCATCGATTCAAGCAACGCACGGTTGCGATGCGACTCCGCTTCGAGGGCGTCCATACGCGCGTTGGCAATGCGCAACTCATTCAGCACACGCATTGTGCCGGGATGAGTGGCTCGGTAGGCCGCACCGCCTACCTTTCTGATCGTCTTCTTCAAATCCATAACGTTCATCTTACGAGACGGATGTGGCGGGAGTCTCAGCCCACGCCGCTTCCAATCACCAATATCACGCCATATTCGGGAACATCGCCCGTATTATGCTGGGAAACCATCGAGAGAGATGTACGAGAAGGAAGACATGTTTAATCACCGCATGCGGCACGCCACGCCAATAGCCATCGTCCTGACCATGCTGTTCGCCATGGGCGTGTTCGCACCGTCCGCACAGGCCTACGAATACCCGGACATCATGCTCGCCGCATTCTGGAACAGCGACGAGGATCTGTCCGATACGGTGTACATGTCCTATAACGGCAAGGACTTCCAGAAGCTCTCCACCGCATACCAAGCAGTCGGGCACGGCGACGACACCGTGGCGAATGTTCCCAGCTACGTTCATGCGCTGCACGACCCCGGCCTGTTCTACCGCAACGGCACCTTCTGGATGCTGTCCGGTTTCGTGCAGAAGCAGGACGGTATCGGCTGGAGGTACACGCCCATGTTTGGCTCCTCCAAGGATCTGGTGCACTGGAGCTACCCGAACAGCGGCAGCCCCACCAATCTCGCGCCCACGGTCATGCCGTCCGGTGCGAAGAAGCTGACCGACGGCCAGTACGACACGGCCGGCACGGACGGTTTCGTGGACACCAATGGCGACGTATACGTGGTCACTACTCTGGGCTATTTCGGATACAAGCATGGACACCCGCAGAAAGATGAGATGTCCCCGTACATCGTCAAGGTCAAGGACCTCGAACCAGGCGAGGACCCGCAGGTCGATCCGGGCCGTCAGCCGAACCTGACCTATGAGGATCTCCGTCCCATCAATCTGCCCGTCAAGGCCAAGGACTGGCTGGATCCCTCCTTATATAAGGAGAACGGCGTCTACTATCTCAGTATCAAGAAGGAAGGCGTCACCAACCAGATCTTCTCCATCCGCGACCTGGACGACGTGGAAGACCCCAACGCCTGGACCCTGGTCAACAAGGATGTGGTCACCGGATACGAAGGACCGTACCTCGCCAAGTACAACGGCCTCTATTACTACTACGTGGACAAGCTGAAGGACTGGCCGCCGCACAATTACGATGGCACGGCTGGTGTGTTCATGATGCAGTCCGATTCGCTGTACACCGGATGGAGCAAGCCCCGCCGCATCACCACCGTCGATGTCAACGGCAATATCATCCCGAACCGTCACGGCAGCGTGTTCACCGTGACCGACCCCAACGCTAAGCGCGTGATTTGGCAGCTGCGCGAACAACTGGGATATGGTGCGTACCGCCCTGGCGCCAACGGATGGGTCACCGAAGGCGGCAAACAATACTGGTACGACAACGGCATCCGCGCCGTCTCCAAGGAAGTCTACGACCCGGACAGCAAGGCATGGTATTGGGTGGATGCGGACGGCACTATGGCCCACGATAAGGACGTATACATCGCCGCCGACGCCAAATGGGCGCGTTATGACTCGCACGGTCACATGATCAAGGGCGAGGACTACCGCTATGGCGGCTGGTACTACTTCGACCCAGCCACCGGCGCCATGCGCAAGGGACTCATGACCATTCCGTCCAACGTGCCGGTCAACGATCCGGCCGATGACGGCACCGGCACCTACAAGCCCAAGAAGCCGGTTGCCGGCCAGACGTATAACAAGATCGTCTATTACGACCTCAATACCGGCCAGATGATTCATGGCGAGACGTTCGTCACCGACTATGACTATTACGGCTGGCATCTGTTCGACTATGGCACCGGCGCCATGCGGACCGGATTGCAATACATCGCCGGGGCGAACAAGTGGGTGTACTACAGCCCGCAGAACGGTGCCATGCAATACGGCGAGCGCTACATCAAGGACGGCGTGCACAAGGCCGGCTGGTATCTGTTCCTGCAGGGAAGCGGAGCCATGTTCCATGGCGATGTCTTCCTGGCCGCCGACGGCGGCAAGTGGGTGCGCTACGATCGCAAGACCGGCGTGATGGTCCATGGTCTGCAACGTCAGGATGGTGCCTGGTATTACTTCGACAAGAAGACCGGCGCCATGGCTCATGGCAAGACGTGGGTGCCCGAATGGAAGAAGTGGCATGAGTTCGACAAGGTGACCGGCCGCGGCTGATTCCCTGCGGATCCGCCGCTTGTGCGCCGGCTCCTGACGAGTCTTAACAGTTCTTAACGATATTGCAAGTATTGCCTGCCTCCGGCATCAACCGGCGGCAGGCAATACTGTATTGTAAGCAACGATATTTATTCCATGGACTGCATTACCGGCCCGTGATTCGGCATGGAGAGGGATTCATGGCGCATCTGCAATCTGAGCACGCGCGAGTAACCGTACGCCCGCATCTGCAAGCACGTATATCGGCTTGGCTGGAGATTCTTGCAATCGCCGCGCAGTGCGCAATCGTATTCATGTTGCTGGCGTTCTCGCTGCTGTTCACGCCCACGTTCACCTACCGGTTCCATGTGCCGGGCCCGAACTCCATCATGGAACGGATGAACTTCAGCATGGGACTGCCGTCGTTGGGCTTCATCGGCGGTCTCATCGTTTTCATCCTGCTAGTGCTTCTGGTCTCCTCACTGCTTGCCCGTATGCCCCGCCGCGGGATGCTGTTGTTCCTGCTGGCATTCGTCACCGTGGCGCAGCTCGGATGGATTCTGGCCATTGATCTGGCCGACTATCAGTACCCTGATTCCAGCAGTCTGATGGACGCGGCGGCGTCGATTCTGCAGGGACGCACCGAAAAGTTCGCGCCGGACTACTGCACGCCCGGCAATATGCCGACCGGATGCATCAAGCTGCCTTCGCCGTATGCGTACTTCTCCTGGTATCCGTTCCAGAGCGGACCGTTGCTGTGGTTCATCGGCATATTCGCCCTGTTCGGCATTGGCAACATCACCGCGTTCCAGATCGTCAATGCGCTCATGGTCACCGGCATCACCGCGATTCTGTGGTGGTTCGGCTCCGCTTTGGGACTGGATAGGCGCGGTCTTGCGGCTTTCACCGCATTGTGCTGCACCTGCCTGCCGCTGCTGATGTACTGCGCTTTTGTGTATACCAACGCTGTCGGCCTGTGTTTCATGCTGCTGGGCGCGCTGCTCATCGGCAGGGCCTTGGCTGCACGATCCAACATCGTCAGCCTTGTCCTGCTCGCCATCGCGTTCGTGGTGTTCGGCCTTGGCATGCTGTTCAAGACCACGTACATCATCGTGCTGCTGGCGGCAATCATCGCCATCGCGTTGACCGTGCTGCGCTGCGGCAAGCGGTATTGGCTGCTTATCGCGGTGATTCCCTTGACATGGGTGGCGAAAACCATCTCCGGTCTCTCGATTCGATTCCTGGAATCCTGGTCCGGGCAATCATTCGACAAATCCATGCCCATGCTCTCCTGGATCGCCATCGGCCTGGATCATCCCAAGGGCGCGGTTCCGGGCTGGTGGGGTCCGAACGCCGTGGATACCTGGACCTTGTCCGGCGGCGATTATCAAGTGCAGCTGGATACAGCCAAGCACACCATTCAGCATGCGCTGACGGGATTCGCGAAGAGCCCCATGAGCGCCGTGGAGTTCTTTGTGGCCAAGCTCACCTCCGAATGGAGCGAGCCGACGTTCATGACCGGCCTGTATTCCCAAATGGGACGTTCCGCTAGCGGTTTTTCCGGCGTGGCCGGCGTGGTACTCAACCCCAAAGGCGGCTTCGTGCTGGATTACGAGAACGTGGCCATGAGCGGCATGTATCTCTTCGCGTTTGTGGGGATAGTAGCGCTGGTTCGACGTCTGTTTGTAGAGCGTGAGCAGTCGCATGAAGCGGATGCCGTCTATGCCCGTTCGCTGCTATCCGTGGCTTTCCTGGGCGGCTTCCTCTGCTATGTGCTGTGGGAAGCCAAGGGCATTTACACGTTGCCGTTCTACCTTATGCTGATTCCTCTGGCCGCCTATGGCGTGCAGGCAGCACTGGCCGGGATATCCCAGCTGAACGGAATCCGCCGGTCTCGTTCGGACTCCGTTCAGTAGTCCGTCCAGCCCATTCGTAGTTCGTTCGGAGTCCGCGCAGCTGTATCTGTTCTGCTATCGCGTCTGCTGAACGGACTGGGCAGACTGAGCAGATTGAGCAGCCAGCGCACGCTGCTTGGCCTTTGCCGGGTAGAACCACAGATTCACATACGGCAGTTTGGACAGGCACCACGCCAGTAGGAAGTCCAACGGCAGCCTGACCACGAAGAACACGATCCACAGTGGCACGTGCGGGAGAATCGTCTGGATCTTCGTCAGGAACATCGCCCACGGAAGTACATCATCCTCGATCAGGTGCGCGCAGAGCAGCGCCAGCGATGTCTGGCCGACCCATGCGAACGTGCCACCAATAGCGTTCAACCGATCAACCAGCATGGAAATGCCGATGACACAACAGGTGCCCGCAACACCGCCAACGCCGGCCAAGACCGGAGTCTGTCCGTATCCGTTCAGGGCAAGGCTGAAACCGGAGAACAATGCGATATCCGCAATCCAGATGGCAGCGGACACCGCCCAGAGCACCGGATAGCGCTTGAACAGGGCGAGCACATCATATTGCTTCATCAGATAGCCGACATAGACGAACAGCAGCGTGCACATGCCGGACTGGATGTCCCACGGCAGCCAAATCCACCGGGCCGAAGCATATCCCACAATGAAGGATGCGATAACCCATACCGGCGTGTAGGGCAGCTTGGCGAATGCATGCAGCAGCAGATGTGCCCAGAACAATGCCAACAGGAACCAAATCGCGCCGATGCGAGTGGACTGCGGCCACAAGGCGTGCTGCGGGATGTCACCGGCCGCATAGATCGCGGCGGAACCCCATATTTCCAACGCCTCCCTTGCGCTGATGCGCAGGGCCTTGGCTGCGACACCGATGCCGACAAGCACGATCACCGCGGTGATCGCATACGTGCCGACCAGTTCCCGCATTTCCTTGCCCCACCGGAATTTCCGTTCCGGGCGCATGAAGTAGCCGGATAGCATGAAGAACAGCGGCATGTGGAACGAGAAGCACACCGCATACACCGTGTGCGCAAGCGTATGCATGGGGGCAATGGTGCCCGCCATCAACACGCTATGGGAAAGAATCACGCACAGAATGGCGATGCCACGGGCGATATCAAAAAAACGAATTCGGCTCTGCGTCACTTGAGACAGTGTAGGGATTCGAGCCGACTACTACCGCAGATGCGGATGAAACGGCCGCTCACACCGTCTTTTCGATGATGAAGCGAGGACGGTGCTTGACCTCCATGTAGATCTTGCCGATGTATTCGCCGACCACGCCCAATGCCACAAGAATCATGCCGCCAAGCAGCCACAGTGAGCACATCACCGAACCCCAGCCGGCCACGGCATGGCCCGAGAACACCGAGACGAACGTGTAGATCAGCATGGCGATGCCCACGATGACCGAAAGCACACCCAAACCAGTGATCATGGACAGCGGCTTCACGGAAAACGACGTGATGCCCTCAATGGCGAAGGCGATCATCTTCTTCAGCGGATACTTGGATTCGCCGGCGACACGGACGCCACGCTTGTAATACACCTTGTCCGTGTTGAAGCCCAAGGAAGGCACGATGCCACGCAGGAACAGGTTCGTTTCTCCGTATTCGGCGAGAGCCCTCAACGCGGAAGCACCCATCAGACGGTAATCCGCGTGATCCGGGATGGTTTCCGTACCCATCCAACGCATGACCGAGTAGAACGCATGGGCGGTGTTGCGCTTGAACGCGGTATCCGTCTCACGGCTGTCACGCACGCCATAGACGATTTCAGCACCCTGACGGAAACGCTCAATCATTTCATCCGCAGCATTGGGATCGTCCTGCAGGTCGGCATCCATGGAGATCGCCGCGTCCACCTGAATATCCAGCGCATGCATGAGGCCGGCAAACAGGGCGTTCTGATGGCCTCTGTTGTGGGCAAGCTTGACGCCATGGAACAGTTCCGGTTCCTGCTGGTGAAGCTGCTCGATTTCACGCCATGTCGCGTCCGCCGAACCATCATCCACGAAAATAATAGAGCTGGACGCACTGATGGCGTGCTTGGCCGAGAGCGTCTGCACCTTCTTGCGCAGTACGTCGGCGGTCACATGGAGCGCCTCCTCCTCGTTGTAGCAAGGAATCACAAACGCAATACGCGGTGCTGATGTGCTCATTCGAGATTCACTTTCATTGAGGATGACGGGCTGATTCATCGTCATGAGGTTAGAACTAGTCCTCTACATCAGGAGTGGGCGGCTACTCAGACTAGGGGGAACTCCCCTCAGTCGCCTTTGGCGGCAACTCCCCTCAAAAAGGGGAGCCGAACCGATATTTCCGGAGTCCCTTGCCACGGCCTTTGCTTGACACAACTATTTTCACAAGGACCGACGAAGGCAGACCAACAAATTCAGGCGATATGTACCGGGGTGTTGGCGGGCAGCTGTTCGAACAACCACTGGGTATCCGGCACGGTCAGGTAGATGGAACCAGAGGTCACGGCTTGGCCGAGCTGCTTGGCTTCGGAGTCAATGTAATTGCCCTTGCTGTCCGTGGGCACGGTCTGGAACCGGTAATCGCCCTTGAACTGCAGCCAGTAGTTGCCGCCGCGCTTGGCGGTCTTGTCGTAGAACGACTTGCCACGGGTACCGATGGTGAAATCGCCCTTGGGCGTGCTGCTGTTCTTACCGGTGGAGGCGGTCATCGCGTAAATCACCTTGCTGCCGCTACGGACCAGCACCACCTGATCATTGAGGCGAACCTGAAGGTTCAGGTTCGAATAGCTGGACAGCTTCGGATGTGTGCCGCTGGAGGCGGACTTCCAATCCTGGTATTCGCCGGTACCGGCGTGACGGCCGGTGATCGGATCGAAGTAGATCCAAGCGTTCTGATCGGCGACCCAAGTCACGCCGTGGGCCATCTTGCCGGTGGTCTTATCGAAGTAGTACCAGGCACCGTTCACCTTCACATAGCCCTTGGCCATGATGCCGGTACCAGCATCGTAGTAGACCCACTTATCGCCCTTGGCGAAGTACGTGAAGCCGTGGAACATCGCGCCGGTCACGGAATCGAAGAGATACCAGCCGGTATGCTCCTTGTCGTAATTGACGTACGTTTCACCATGATGCATCTGGCCGGTGGTCCAATCGTAGTAGACCCACTTGCCGCCGTTGGACTTCACATACCGCATGCCCTTGGCCATGGCACCGGTGATCGGATCGAAGTAGTACCAGCCGCCGTAGCGGTAGTCCTCGCCCTTGATCATGTGGCCGTCCAAATCGTAGCGGACCCACTTCTGACCGGCGGTCATGTAGACGTCCTTGTTGCGGGCCATGGTGCCATCGGCATCGAGCCAGTACCAAGCGCCGCTTTCGGGATCGTAAATCTCCTTGGAGCGGACCATGGCACCGTTCTCATACCAGTACTTCTTGCCGTTCTTGGTGACCCACTTGCCGCTGACGGTGCTGGTGCCGGTGGTGCCCGTGCCGAATGCGTTCAGATCCACGGTGCCTTGGATACCATTCACCGAACCGCCGGAGGTGTACTGCCAGCCGCGATCGGCCGCGGGCCAATCGGCGTAGCCCATGTATCCGGAGTACTGGGCCACCCAACGGGTCTTGGCGTGGATGTTGCCGCTGTTAAGCGGGCCGTTCAGGTACGTGGTGTACGAGTAGACGGACAGGTTCATGTATCCTGCGGCGCGCAGCTGGCCGTACCACGCATTGACCACGTCGTCATAGACGTCGGAGCTGGTGGGCGGCGTGTGGCCGGTCCAAGACCACTGTTCCAAATCGTAATAGACCGGGTACGAAAGGTCGGCGGGGCTGATGCCGGCCTGACGCAGGAGACTCACCGTATTGGCGCCTTCTGCGGCACCGGTATCGCCGTCGTAGGCATAGGAATACACGTACACGCCGAAGGGAATGCCGAGTCGCTTGCATTCGCTGATGTTGTACAGGGCGGTCTGATCGAAGCCGTTGCCCCAGCCATAGCCGAGACGGATGATGGCACCTTCGACGCCCGCTGCCTTGGCCGCGGCCCAATCGATGGTGTGCTGCCATTCGGAGACGTCGATGACACCCTTGGCGTTGCTGGCGAAGACGTTATTGCCTGCATCGAAGAACGCCGCCGAACCGTTGTATATACCCCAATGCGCGCCGTATTCGTTGTTTCCGAGGGCTACGGTACGGACGGTACCGGTTGTGTCGGTGCTGCTGGTCTTGGCTTTCGCAGTGTTTTCGGCATCCGCGTTGGAATCGCGCTCCTCGACCTTCTCCTTCACCTCGTCGACCTGGACGGGGATGAACGATGCGCCATCCGTCTTGGCCAGCGGATCGGGCTGTTCATCCTTGGTTCCGACCAATTCGGGATCGGTGACCGTCTTACCTGTGGTGAGGTCCTTCAGCTTGCCGTTGGCGGTAATGGCATGGTTTTCGGAGACCACGGTGGCGTCATCGGGGATGTTGCTGGCGACTTTGTCCGGAAGGGCGGCATCCGGGTTGCCCGGCATGGTATCGGATTCATCGGTTGACACCTGCTGCGTCTGCAACAGGGTCTGGGATATCTCGGAAGATTGGACCTCCGCGTCAAGATTGGTATCGACAAGAGGTTCCGCGAATGCCGGAGTGACGAATACGAACGATAATGCGGCAGCGGACGCAGCGGCGACAAGCTTGAACGGCCTGGACATGATATCCCCTTAGCGGATTTAAGCAGAATTGGAACTTCGACAGCTTTCTTCTGCGAACCACTCTAAGTGATGAACCTTATATTGCACGGTCCGTTTCATATTTCTCTGCCCAAAACATGAACAAATAGGGCGTGGCGGCGTATTTTCCATACCGGCACAGGTTTCACAAATCAGATACGCACTTTGTGCAGGAGGCGCTGGAGGGGCTTGAGGAGGAGATTGTCGGCGATGATGGCGAAGAGGAGGGCGGCGAGGAAGGTGGCTGCGAACATGGCGATGCTGATGGCAGCGTATTGGAGGCCGTTCGCGGGTGTGGGCAGGAAGCGGCCGATCGCCACTTTGGAGAGGGGCGAGTGGACCAGATAGATCGTGTACGAGTAGCCGGCGAGCCAGATGATGGCCTTGCAGGCGCGTTCCGAGCGGATATGCACGTCGTAGCGGAAGAACAGGAAGATTGCCGCGACCACTACGGCGTAGGCCACGGTGAGGGTGCGGTTGACCTGGGCGGGATGGCCGGGGAACAGAACCGGCGTGGCGACCGTCCAGGCGAGCGCGAACGGGGCGATGACGTATGTCACACGACGGGCGAGGGCGGACGGCGGGTAGAACTCCAGTACGTAGCCCAGCAGGTAGTAGAACAGCAGGCCTCGCCACGGGAACGAGTTCAGGAAGGTGAGCGGGTAGCCGAACAGGCTGCAGATCTGTTCGGCGGCGGCCACCGCGGCGGCGAGGCCGATGAGCAGCCATGCGCCGGTTCGGCCGATTGCGCGCAGCATCGGGGCCATGAACGGGGTGGCCAGCACGAATCCGGCAAGCATGAAGACGAACCAGTAGACGGAATCGTCGTAGCCGGAGAAGAGGTCGTAAAGCGTGCCGGTGACGGCGCTGGCGAGCGAACGGTGGTCCATCACAAGGTATGCGGTGAAGCCGAGGGCACCGGCGTAGAAGAGGTACGGGAAGATAAGGGAGACGAAACGCTTGTAATAGTAGTGGCCGTACGGTTTCAGGCCGGATTCCTCACCCGCGTCGAACGTCAGGTTGAAGCGGCCGGAGACCATGATGAACAGCGGGTTGCAGGTCATGAAGATGGCGAACAGCGTGAACCGCACGGTTTCGGCCGGGCCGGTGAGGGTCATTTTGACCGGCATGTAGTTGTTGACGACGTGTACGCCGATGACCAGGCACATCGCCACGCAGCGCAGGAGGTCGTAGTTGACGTTGCGGGGTGGTTTGGGCTGTGGAGATTGCTTATGGGGATTGGGAGTGTGTGCCATAAGCGTTACCTTTCAGATCTGCACCATTCCGTGTGACTACCCCTCAGTCTCGCTGCGCGAGCCAGCTCCCCCGACAAGGGGAGCCGAGGTTGGTTGTCACACGGTACCGGCGAGGGACTTGATGTCGACCGGGCAGGAGAGCTGGCCCTTGATCTTGTCGAGCGTGCTGAGACCGGAGGACAGATCCTTGCCAGTGCCGCCGACAGTGCTTTGCGAGCCGTTGGTCGGCTGGGAACTGTTTGCTTGATCGTTCGCAGCGATGTCGGAACCGGTGCCCGGCGCAACCGCACCGGGCGAAAGCTCGGCCGGGCATTCGTCGATGACCTTGCCATTTGAGCCAGTCTCGATGCCGTCCGCGTTGACCACCGGGGTGGTCACCACGTCGAGCGGCTGGGTGGCGGTGTTCTTCACGCGCACGGTGAACGCGATCGTGCGTTCCTCCCCCGGCTCGATCCACTGCTGGTCGAACGTGACGTACTGGCGGTCGTACATGGTGGCGGTGTTCGCGCCCCACTTGACGGTGTCCGCCTGCACCACGTTGATCTCGCCGCCGTATGGCGCGGTGAGCACGATGCGGTACAGCAAGCCGCCGGGTACTTCGGTTTCGGTGCCGCCGGTGATGAATTCGGGCAAGGTCTTGGCCTCCGCCTTGGTCATCGTGTTCTTCATGGTGAACGTCACGGTGTATTCGGTGCCCGTCTGGTCTGCCGGGATCAGGCCAAGCTGCGTGCCGGCGGCCGCGGAAACGATGCGACCGTCCAGCGAACCGGTCACGCCGGCCGTATCCGTGGCGGACACCTCGCCGCAGGTCTTGGTCACGGTGGTGGTGGTCCGCAGGTACCAGTCCTGCTTGCCCTGCTGCAGTTCGGACAGGTAGATGCCGGCCTGCGGCACGCTCTCGTCCGTGGACAGTTCGCCGCCGGCCTTGTCGTCGATGAGACCGGTGGAGATGAGTGCGGTCTGTTCCAGTTCGTTGGCCATCCACAGCTTCAGGTGGCCGCCGGCTGACGTCTGGCGCACGGCCTTGAGCAGTCCCGAGACCGAGGAGCCGTTGATGTTGCCGAGCACGTGCGTCATGATCTCCTGCGCGGCCTCGGACACGTACTTGTTCTGCTCCTCGAACTTCGGATGCTCGAGATACAGATCATGCAGCAGGAACGGCACGGTGGTGTCGCCGTCCAGAACCTTGCCGTCGGACAGCTTCACCTGGCCGGTGGCGTCCAGCAGGGATTCCAGGAACACCGGGTCGAGACCGATCACGCCGGCCACGTTCTTGTCCTTATTATGCTTCTGGTTGAGCCACAGGTACTTGTTGTACTGGGCCACGCGCTGGAATTCCGGGTTGATGGCGGTGGTGGCCGGGTATTCGTCGAATGTGTCGCCGAACGCCGCGCGCTCCTCCAGCACCTTGTCGTCCAGGGGCTGCTCCGGGATGTCCCAGCCGGAGGTGGAGCTGAAGTCGCCGATGGTCACCTTGCCCTTGTTCGCGGTCACGGCGGCGATCGTGCCGATCATGCCGCCGGACGAGCGCAGTTCCGCGGGGTTCTGCACGAGCACCAGATACGTGCGTTCGCCGTCCTCGCCGAGCAGCTGCGGCAGGAGGTTGATCAGGTCGTCGTATTCGGAGAGCATCGAATCGACGGTCTGCAGGGCGGTCTTCTCGGTGCTGAGCATGGCGGCCATCTTGGCGATGCTGGGCGTGGGGATCGAGTCGAGCTTGGCGATCTGCGCCTTGAGATCCTTGTGTGTATCGGACACGATTTCGGGCATGTCCATGAGCGCGCTCACGTCTACGGTGCCGTTCTTCATCGAGAAGCCCTGAAGTTTCTGCGCAAGACCCAGCAGATCCGTAAAGGGGCCGTTGACAAGCGTGTCCACGGAGGCGAGCATCTCGCGGGCCGCGGTGATGTCGTTGCCGAAGCGGGTGTGGTCGCGGATGAGGTCCCACTGCGGGCCGTTGAGTTCCTTGTTGAGGTCGTTGGTGGATTTGACGAGGTCCTGCGCCACTTCGGACAGGCTTTCGTCGCTGCCGCAGCCGAGCGCGGTGTTGGCCAGGCTTTCGGCGGAGGATAGCACGCGCTGCGCGTTGGTGACCATGCGCGCCACGGACGCGGCGTACAGCGCGGTCACGCAGGTGGCGGCGGCGAACATCGTCACCAGCACCACCACGACCGCCCGCAGCCAGCCCGGTGCGATGGCGAGCAGCGAGCGCCCCTTGCGGCCGCCCACATGCTGCGGTGTGTTGAGTTTCAGGTCGTCCTTGCTGCGTGCGGCGGCACGGATGGAGCGGTGGACGCGATGGGAATGGCGGTGCGTATCGCGGTGCGTCGCGCGGTGGCTGGTCGGGGTATCGGAGGAGTCCTGATGGTCGCGGCCGGACGTGCCGCCCGTGACGTCCTGCCCGGCGTAGTCGGTGGCATCGGCGGAAGCGGCGTAGTCGTAATCGTTGCCAACGCCATCGGCAGCGGCGTTGCCTGCGGTATCGCCGGCGACGTCGTCATCCGAATCGACGCCCGACGTTCCGGACAGGCCGTCCATCTGGCTGTCGTCTGCGCGGAAGCTGCTGGCGCGACGCCCGTGACGTCCTGAACTGGAACGCATACTCACCTGCCTCAAGTCAAACGGAGCATAGTCTAACTTGCCAGTGTACCCAGCACGGGAAACAGACGGGGAAAATCCCGCGGAAACTCGCGCGAATCCGTGCACGACCGCCACATCGCATTCAGCATGTTCTCAGGGTTCGTTGAGGGGTATAACAGTAATGCGCAAGAAAACGGTCACGATGCGCAGCAATAGTAAGAGCCGTATTGATTTGTTCGGCTTAGGAGAACGGGAGAAGTAACGCATGTTCGTCCTCGGCAACGCCTGGCGGGCCCTGACGCGCTCAAAGGGGCGCACGGCTCTCACCGCGTTCATCACTCTGGCGGTAACGTTCGGCACGGTTGCCGGACTCGCCATCGTTCAGGAAAACACCACCGCGCACACCACCACGTACGATTCGCAGAAGGCCACGATGGCCATCCGTCCGAGCGCGGCGGCATGGAAGAAGGTCTCGGCCACCGATTCGTCCACCACCAAGCAGTACATGACGTGGACCGCCTACACCGAGTACGCCACGGCCATCCAGACGGCCACCAACACACTCGACTTCACGGTGACGGAAACCGTGCCGGCCCGCGTCTCCGGCGATCTGAAGGCCTTGGACGGCGACTCGCTGAACGGCGCCTCCGACGACAAGACCGGCGGCCAGCTCCTGTGGCGCGCGTTCTGGACCCGCGACGCCGCCAAGGCCAACAACCTGGGCACGTACACCATCGTGGACGGCAAGGGCCTGAGCTTCAACAACCAGTCCTCCAACCCGGACACCACGGGCGCGTTGATCTCCTCCGCATTCGCCAAGGCCAACAATCTCAAGGTGGGCGACAAGTTCAAGGTGGCCGCCGCCTCGGATAAGTCCAAGACGGTGGAGCTCAAGGTGCGTGGCATCTACGAGTACACCTCCGAGGCCGACGCCGACAACCCGGTGGTGACCGCCCGCAACCGCGAGAACGCCATCTACACGAACTATCAGACCTTCGCCTCGGCCGAGCTGGATCCGCAGTCCTCCGACTCCTCCGCCAAGGGCTGGCAGGTGCCGGACCTCGACATTGTGTTCAACCTGTCCGACGCCTCCACGTACAAGTCCGTGGTCGCCACGCTCAAGAAGTCCAAGCTGCCGGCCAAGGGCTACACCATCTCCTCCCCCTCGCTGGAGGCGTACACCAAGTCGCTGGCCCCGCTGGAGACGCTGGCCTCCCGCGCCCACACCGGCGTGATTCTGCTGCTTTCGGTGGGTGGCGTGCTGCTGCTCGCCCTCGTGCTGCTCGGCGTGTGGGCTCCGAAGCGTGACGATGAGATCGGCATGGCGCTGGTCTCCGGCGTGACCCGCGGCCGTCTGGGGTGGCAGTTCATGCTGGAGGTGTTCATCGTGACGCTGCCGTTCTACGCGATCGGTCTGGTGGGTGGCGCGTTCGCCGCCAAGCCCATCGGCGCGGCGCTGGCTTCCGGCCATGCCACGGCCGTGACGTCCGATTTGGTATGGAAGATGGTCTGGTATGGTCTCGGCACGATTCTGGTGCTGGCGATCCTGGCCGCCCTGCGACTCGCCTTCTACGGCTCGGACAAGCTGTTCGCGGCCGACGGCGATTGGGGCACGGTCCGCGAGACCGAAGCGATCGAGGCCGAGTCCGGCGCCGCCGGTGCGACTGCGGCTGTTGCGACCACTACCACGACGACCGGCAAGTCCGGCAATGATGCGGAGGCGAAGGCATGAGCGACAAGGACATCGAGAAGAACGAGCAGGCCGTTGACGTGACCGCGGATACGGCCGAGAATGTGGCCAACGCGGCAGACGTGACCGAGGCCACTGAGTCCGCGGAGGCTACCGAAGCCGCTGAGACCACCGAGGATGTCGAAGCCGCCGAGGACACTGCCGCGGATACGGCCGACAACGCGGACACCGAGGAATCCCCCGCCGATTCCGTGCAGTTCAGCGTGGTGTTCGACGAGGATGACGACGATGCCGACATCGACGCCGCTTCCGAGGGCACGGCCGGCAGCATTTACGACAGCCTGGCCGCCGCGGAGCAGTCGGCGAACGCATCCGTCGCCGACGCCGCGGACGAATCGGACGACTCCGGCGACGCCGTCATCGACAAGGACGACGTGACCGCAGCGCTCATCGCCTCCGCCACCGGCGCCGACCCGACCCGTGTCAAGGAGGCGGCCGGACTGAAGAAGGCCGCCGATAATGGCGCGAAGAACGCCGACGCATCGGCCGAGAACAAGACGGACGAAACCACGGCCGTCGAGACGGGTACGAACACCGCCGCGACCGCCAAGGCGGATGCCAAACCGGTGCCGGACGTGGCGCTCCCGCCGCGACCGTCCGCGGACGCCGGCGACGAGCCGAGCGAGGCCGAAGCGGACGCCCTGGCTTCCGCCAACGCCTCTGCCGAGGTCACCGCACGTAACGCGCAGAAGGTCAACGAGACGCTGGCCCTGGCCAAGTCGGACGCGAAGAACCCTCTGGCGGGCCACGAGGAGGCCGGCGCCAAGTCCGAGCCGACCATGACGCTGGCCTCACGCATCGACCGCGTGCTGGTGGGCGGCGGCGCGGACGACGTGCTGCTCAAGACCTACCCCACATACGCGCTCAACAAGGTCACCATGCACGGCCCCAAGGGCAGGATGCTGCTGGATAACGTGGGATTCTCCTGCTACGCCGGCCATTCCTATGCGCTGCTCATCCAGGACGACCCCGACTCCGGCCTGACCGCGGATGTGAAGCGCCGCACGCTCATGGGCGTGATGACCGGCCTGATCCATCCGGGGGCGGGCGCGGTGATGAACAAGAGCGCGAACATCGCCGAACTGGAGCCGATCGAGCTGCGCGGCCATCGCCTGGGCATCGTGCCGCAGCGTCACGCCCTGCAGCCGTATCTGGACGCCGAGAAGAACGTGCTGTACGCGATGAACGCCTCGAACCGCAACTTCCTCAAGCCCAAGCCGGTGATCGCCCGCGAGCTGCTGGCCAAGGTGGGCTTCACGGAGGCGACGAGCGGCGTGGCGGTCGGCAAGCTGCCCGAGGTGCAGCAGCGGCTGGTGGCCATCGCGCGCGCCATCAGCACCGAGGCTGAGGTGCTCATTCTCGACGAGCCGACGCACGGGCTGAATGAGGACGATACCGTAACCGTGTTCGCCGCGCTGGCCAAGCTGGCCCACAGCGGCGATCCTAAGCGCTGCGTGATCGTGCTCACCGCGTCCCGTGAGATCGCCGAGGCTGCGGATACGCTGTTCGAGATCTGACGTTTCGCGCGGGCGAGACGTTTTACGGTCTTGAGATGGCCGGGAGATTCGATAGTGAATCGAATCTCCCGGCCATTTGCGTTAAGGGGGTACATTCCGGGCAGTACCCTAATGGTGAAGGCATCAGAACCAATAACAAATCTTGGGGCCATGCGACCGAACTCTCGTTGGACTACCCCTCAGTCGCCTTCGGCGACAGCTCGTCCTGCAATTGCGGACGAACTTCGTTCGCGTTCTGTTGGCTCGACTGTCGTCTCGCACATTGCCTACAAACAGCTCCGCTGTTTGCTTCACGGCAATGTCCTGACAAGGGAAGCCGAGAATGAGACCATGTCAATTTTGATTTAACAGAGCCTTTGCATTACGGGGGATGATTTCCCGCGCTAACCTAGCGATGGAGACGTTGAAACCAATGACACGATTACGGAGGCGGGCGGCAATGAGCGGATATATTCCAACGGTCCAGCAGATCGACGAGCTGCATAGGAAGATCGCGCCGTCCGAGGAGGCCTACGAGCTGGTGCACACGCACTGCGTGATCGTGGCCACCATCGCCTGCCAGATCGTGCGCCGGCAGAACGCGCTGTTCACGCGGCGCTGCACGTTACCGAAGGACGCGCCGGAATGGGGCGACCGCGCGGTTACGACGGCCGCTACCACCACGACTGCCGCTGGCAATGACGCGGCTGCGCGCGATGCAGGCCAGTCCGATGCCACCGCGACCTCCTCCCCCAGCGCGCCCGCCTATCTGGTGCCGCCCACCGCGGGCGTGACCGGAGGTCATGTGCCGCCGCGACTGCTGGACGAGCATCTGGTACTCATCGGCGGCCTACTGCACGACATCGGCACCTACAAGGTCTTCAAGCACGACGGCACGGACGGCGAACCGCTGAAGTTCAGCGGCAAGAAGTACATCCTGCACGGCCTCAAGGGCTATAAGTACCTGCTCAAGGAGGGCGTGGACGAGTCCATCGCGCAGTTCTGCCGCAATCACACCGGCGTGGGGCTCACGCGCGAGGACGTGATCCGGCAGGACCTGCCGCTGCCGCCGGACGACTACGTGCCGATGAATCTGGAACAGGAGGTGGTGATGTACGCCGACAAGTTCCACAGCAAGTCGGTGCCGCCGAAGTTCCTGACCGTGGACGCCTATACAAAGCGCGCCGAACGGTACGGCGAGGAGAACAAGGAACGTTGGCTGGATCTGGTGGCCAAGTACGGCGTGCCGGATATCCCGGCGCTGGCCGAAAAGTATCAGATGCGGCTGATCTGAGGCGCCACTGATCAGATGGAACGCAGACGGAAGGTGCCGTTGCGGTTGGAGGCCACGATCATCTGGTCGTTCTCCAGTACGTCCCAATCCTCCTGGTCGTAACCGGAGGAGGAGACCACCACGCCTGCGGGGTCGCCGTTCTCGTCCTGCAGGGCACGGTAGCGCATCACACGGTAGTCGGCGGCCTGTTCGCCGCGGCCGTACTCGTCGTAGATCTCCACGATGCGCGGGCTGGTGACCTCACGACCGGAGGCGCGCAGTGCCACGAGCTGGTCCTCGGACTGGATCATGCAGTTGTAGCTGGACTTCGGGTAGGCCTGGCGCAGTTCGCGCACGGCCTGGGCCACGGCCTCGTCGAGCGGGAAGCCGAAGCCGATGTACTCGAGGATCACGGCGAAGAAGATGGCGGAATCGGAGCGGCCGCCGGTGGACAGCAGGATGCTGTGGTCGACCGGGTAGGAACGGTTGGTCACGATGTTGCGGCCGTTGGCATCCGAGATGTCGCCGTTGTGGATGAAGCTCAGGCCGTTGGCGTAGAACGGGTGCTGGTTCTCCATGATGAGCGGCAGGTTGGAGCTGGCTAGGCGCAGGTGCCACAGGGCGCCGCGGGCGGGCTCGTTGGCGAGCGCCTCGAACGTGGAGTCGAAACGGGCGGCGATGGTGGACTTGTAGATCTTGGTGCCGGTTTCCGGGGTGGGGGCGCCGCCGTCGCGGATGTACGGGGCTTCGGCGGGGTCGGAGAGCTGCGCGACACCCCAACCGTCATTGTGGATCTCGGAGAGCTCGCGGAAGTCCGCAGCGTTCTCTGAGCCCAGAATGGCGTTGAGGCTCACGTTGAAGCCGGCCGTGGCGTATCCCAGTAATCTGCACATGGTATTTCAAGATACTGGAGTTCTTCAAGGACTTGCGGCGGGCGTTATAGGTGTTCCTTATAGGCCGCTTATAAGCGGGATTTACGTGTGGCGGGACGTGGCGGACGGACGGCGTTTTTGTCGCCTTTCCCGGCAACCGGGCGGCTCGCCGGCACCGCGGCCTCAGGCGCATGGACCAATCGGCCCAGACCGGATGTGGTGTCCATCGGATCGGGCACGGCGGCCGGGTCGGCCTTGTCGATACGCACGGATTCGGCGTATGCGCGCGGGAGCGGCTCGATGCGCTGCAGTCGCGGCGGACGGCGCGTGGACACGAACAGCGGCTGCACCTCCACCAGCGGGTTGTACGGCGCCAGACCGAACCACTTGACCGGCGAACCGGCCACGCGGCGGATGGTGTACTTGGCCTGCAGCGAGAGCGCGCCCCACGCCGAGACCTTGGACTCAGGCATGAGCGCCTTGTGGATGAGCACATAGCGGATGGTGCCGATGTCCGGGTCGGAGTCGACCTTCGGGTAGATGGACTTCTGCTTGGGCAGCTCGCCGGACTTGGACAGATCGTGCATGATCTGGTGGATGTAGGCCGGGATGGACTGCGAGACCTTGAATCCCAGCCGGATGCGCACGCGGTAGATGTAGTTGGTGTCGAAGCGCTCCACCGAGTATTCGCGGGTGAACGGCTCGTCGGTGGTCTCCACGCTCACGGCCCACCATGCGCGGGCGCGCTTGGGATGGTCGGCGAAGATGGAGAAGAAGATGTCCGTGTCGAGTCGTTTGGTCTCGGAATCGGAGGTCAGGTAGACGATGTTGTCCGCGAAGTACGGGATGCGGAAGTCGCCGTGCAGCTTGTCGAGCGCGGGCAGGAAGTCCTGCGGCTGCATGTGACGGCGTTGCGCGCGTTCCAGTTTGGTGCCCTGGTCCCAGGTGACCATGACGAACAGGATGGCGCAGGTCAGCAGGCAGGTGAACCAGCCGCCGTGCAGGAACTTGGCCATGGATGCCACGAAGAACAGGGTCTGGATGGCCAGGAACAGCACCACGAACACGGACGCCCAGAACCGCCGGCCGGAATGCCAGATGTAGACGCCGAGCAGCACGGTGGTGGTGATCATCGTGACGGTGAGCGCCAGGCCGTATGCGGCGGAGATGTGCTCGGAATCCTTGAAGATGGCGAGCACGAGCAGCGTGGAGACGCACAGCACGCCGTTGACTACCGGGATGTAGAGCTGGCCGCGCGTGCGGGCCGGGTAACGCACCTGCAAGTGAGGCATCCAGTTGAGGCGCGTGGCCTCGGAGACCATGGTGAACGCGCCGGTGATGAGGGCCTGGGAGGCGATCACGCCGGCCGTGACCGAAAGGATCACGGCGAGGTAGCGCACGTTCGGGCTCATCATCTGGAAGAACGGGTTGAGCGTGCGCATGGTGGTGTAGTCCGGGTTGCGATCGTTGGCAAGCATCCATGCGCCCTGCCCGAAGTAGTTGAGCACCAGCGCCACCTTGATGAACGGCCAGGTGAAGTAGATGTTGCCGCGGCCCACGTGGCCCATGTCCGAGTAGAGCGCCTCGGCGCCGGTGGTGGAGAGGAACACGGTGCCCATGAGCGCGATGCCGGCCGCGTTGCGCGGGCTGAACAGGAACCGGACACCGTAGACCGGGTTCAGGGCCTCGAACACGGACCAGTCGTTGGAGAGGTTCGCCACGCCCACGATGGCCAGGAAGCTGAACCAGACGAGCACGATGGAGCCGAACACGCGGCCGATGCTTTCGGTGCCGCGCGACTGCACGGCGAACAGCACGACGATGATGACCACGGTGATCATCAGGGTCAGGCTCGGATTGTCGTCGAAGAGCTGTTCCAGCGGCGGCAATGTCTGCAGGCCCTCGACGGCGGAGCTGATGGAGACGGCCGGGGTGAGCACCGAATCGGCCAGGAACGCCGCGCCGCCGAGCATGGCGGGGATGGCGAGCCACGCGCCGTGACGGCGGATCAGGGAGTAGAGCGCGAAAATGCCGCCCTCGCCGTTGTTGTCGATGCGCATGGCGATGAGCACGTATTTGACGGTGGTGATCAGCGTGATGGACCAGAACACCAGCGAGAGCATGCCGAGCACCGCCGCGCGGTCCACGCTGCCGATGCCGCCCTGGCCGGACAGGAACGTCTGTGCGGTGTACAGGGGGGAGGTGCCGATGTCGCCGTAGACCACGCCGAGCGCCACGATGGCCATGCCCCACGTGATCTTATCCGGTCCGGACTGCAGGCGGGCCCACCATCGGCCGAGACGGCCCTTGGACGATGCGGAGGCAAGCTTTTCGGCCTCCTTGTTCTCGGCTTCCCTGAGTTTGGCGAGCGCCTCGCGCTCCTCGCGGGTCAGTGTGCGGCGGGAGACCTTGGGCGCATTGGTGAAGGTGTCCGCCCTGAGCAGGGCCTCTTCCTCCTGTTTGGCTTTGCTGATTGCCCTGGTCGCGGCTTTCGGGGCGCGCGAGGTTCGTTTATTCGACTCGGCCATACGTTCAGTCCTTTGCGCGGGACCAACCCCCACCCGCGACTTCCTCTGTCTAACTCAACACATCCTATCACGCTTGTTGCCGAATGTCATGGTAGCGCCGTAACGAAACCGTCACAACTTACAGAAATGCGGCGGACTGTCTGGTTTTTGTTCCGGCTCCTGTCTCCCCTTGTTAGAGGAGCTGGCGCCGTAGGCGACTGAGGGGCGCATCGAATATATGGACTACCCCTCAGTCAGCTTCGCTGACAGCTCCCCTGACAAGGGGAGCCAAGAATCGCACTAAATCCCGTACACCGTGCGGGTGGTGCGGCGAGTGCCGCGCGCCACCTCGGCCACGGGCAGGTCGAGCGTATCGGCCATGGCGCGCAGCGTGTAGGGAATCATGTAGGGCGCATTGGTGCGACCGCGGTAGGGCATGGGCGTCAGATAGGGCGCGTCCGTCTCCACCATGGCGTGGTCAAGTCCCACGATGCGCAGGGATTCGCGTATGCCGTCGTTGCCCTTGTAGCTCACCGTGCCGGAGAAGCTCAGGTACCAGCCCTGTTCGCGCGCGATCTCGGCCATCTCGCGGTCGCCGGAGTAGGAGTGGAACACCGTGCGTTCGGGGGCGCCGTCTGCCAGCAGGGTCTCGATGACCTCCTTGTGCGAGTCGCGGTCGTGGATCTGCATGGGCAGGTTCAGTTCCTTGGCGAGCGCGATGTGCGCGCGGAAGGCCTCGCGCTGGATTTCCATGGCCCCCGCGCCGGTGCGGAACAGGTCCATGCCGGTTTCGCCGATGGCCACCACCTGGTCGGGGTATTGCGTGGCGAGACGGTGCACTTCGGCGAGCGCGTCCTCGAAGCTTACGTCGTGGTAGGGCTTGTATTTAATGTCCAGACCGTCAGGGCCGGGCACGCCGCGGTGTCCGTGGAGCACGGCCTCGTTGGGATGAATTGCGAGCGCCGCGTGCACATTACCTGGATGATCGAGGGCCATCTGCACGGCGGTCATCAGGTGCGGCAACTCGCAACCGCAGTCGATGATACCCCCAATGCCGACACTTCGCGCCTGGGAGAGCAGCTGATCCACGTCGTACACCGGCACGGCGGGCTGTCCTTTGGCCTGCGCCTCATGGTCCATGGCCCGCGCGAAGGGGATCACGGAGGCCACATGGGTGTGGCTGTCGATGGTGTGGGCGTCTTCGGGCAGCGGCTCGGGGGCCGGTGCCCAGCTACGGTCGCGATGGTGCTTGCTCATGGCTTCCCAGTGTATGCCGCAGCGTTCACATCCTTCGGATGCCATTAAATCCGGGACTACCCCTCAGTCGGCTTCGCCGCCAGCTCCTCGCAATTGCAGACAAACTTCGTTCGCGTTTTATGGCTCGACTGTCGTCTCGCACATTGCCTGCAAACAGCCCTGCTGTTTGCTTTACGGCAATGTCCTTCAAGGGGAGCCAAGAGGAGGGGCGCCGCGGCGGCGCTCACCGCCAGCACTGGTCGTAGGGCAGGCCGGTGAGGCGTTCGACGACGTGGCGCACCTCGGGGTCCACGCTCGTCTTGGACCCGCCGTTGCGCAGTCGCGTGATTTCGGCCAGCACGATGGAATCGGTGCGCTTGTTGATCACCAGATGGGCGGAGACCATCCAGCAGATGATCATCGCGAAGGCGAACCAGCCGAGCAGCACCGCCCCCAGGCCGATTTTGGCACCGAACGACTGGGCGGGCAGCGTGGCGTCGAATCCCACGGCCCCCAGAATCACGCCCACGGCGATGGTGCCGAGGCCCGACCCGAGCTGGCGGAAGGACGCCTGGATGCCGGAGAACGTGGCCGACCGGTAGCGACGGGTGACGATCTGGTCGATGTCCGCGATGTACGGGAACACGGCCCACGGCAGGTAGCCGCACAACGATTTGAACGCGAAGAACCACAGCGCGCCGGCCACCGCGAATACGGTCCAGGCCGCGCCGGGCAGCACGCCGACGAGCATCCACGCGGCGAACAGCCACCCCACGCCCACCAGGCAGCCGAAGAAGTTGATGGCGTACAGGCGTTTTGGCCCGATCTTCGTCATGGCCCAGCCGAACACCGGCATGAGCGGCAGGGAGACCACCGCGCAGCCGAGCAGGAGCGAGGCAAACGCGGCGGTGTGGTTCCAGTTGTAGATCACGAAGAACACGAAGGTCTGGCCGAACACGTCCATCGAGACCTGCACGAGCAGGTAGATGGACAGGTGCTTGCGGAATTCCTTGATCCGCAGGGTGCTGGCGTATTCGCGCAGCACCTTGCCGGCACGCCTGAACCAGCCGGCCGCACCGATATGACCCTCGCGCACCTCGCCGCGCGCGTAGGCGCCGAATCCCGCGGCTTCCGGGCTCATCTCCCACGTGCTGCGCCAGCAGGCGAACACGGCGAGCGCGAACAGCACGGTGGTGGTGATGGTGAACGTCATGTATCCGGTGGGCGTGGTCTCACCGAATGTGGCGAGCACCGCGCTGCCGATCACGGGGATGGCCGTACCCGCGCAGGTGGAGATGAACAGTCGCACGGTGGAAAGTTTGGTGCGACTGTTGAAGTCGGGCGTCATTTCGCCGGGCAACGGGTTGTAGGCGGTCTGGAAGGCCTGCGCGAGCACCACCCAGAACACGTAGGCGGCCGCATATCCGGCCACCGGCAGGCCCGGAACCCACAGGAAGATGCCCAAAAGAATCAGCGGGCCGATGAGCATGAGCAGGAAACGGCGACGGCCGAACCTGCGGCCGATGTCGTAACGGTAGAGGTTGTCGTCCAGCACGCCGAACAGGAGGGCGGCCACGGCGCTGATGAGCGCGCTCAGGCCGATCACGGTCTGCGCGGTGGCGATGGACATGCCGCAGAACCGCGTCCAGAACAGGGACAGGTAGGTGGCGATGATGGTGAGCTGGCCGCCGCCGTAGAAGTCGCCGATGCCGAAGCCGATGGCCTGACGCAGGGTGACCTTGCGCGGCTGGTCGCCGGTCAGCGCCTCGCGCAGCGCCCGACTGGTGTCGTCTGACATGATTGCCTCCCGGCCCTGCGTGCGGGCTTGATAACGCCTCGGTCCCGTTACCTCAAGTGTAGTGAGCCGGGATGTCCTCGCGCCGGCCGTGTCAGCCGCGACGATTGCGGCGGACGGGCGACGGTCGGGACGACGGTCGCGTGGTCACTTCATGCGCGTGCCGATGAACTTGGCCACGGTGTCGATGAGGAAGCCGCCGATGGCGACGACGACCATCACCACCACCGCCTTGCCGAAGGCGCCGCCGAGCGATTGCAGGGCGCCCGTCCAGTCGGCCGCGAGCGTGGTGGCGGCCAATGCGATGTGTTCCATGATGATGCTCCTTTGCTGAGTCATTTCCCGGCTTCCCTGACGGGACATTGCCGTGAAGCAAACAGCAGAGCTGTTTGCGGGCAATGTGCGAGATGGCAGTCGAGCCAGTAACAATGCGAACGAAGTTTGTCTGCAATTGCGGACGAGCCGTCAACGACAGTACTGATGATCGGTCCGACGGGATCGCTCGGACCAGCACAACGAATCCGCGCTAATCGACGACGGTGCGCCGCTCCCCCACCGATCGCCGCACGATGATGGAGGTGTCCACCAGCGTGACCGTGTCCGACTGCTCGTCCTCGTTGCGCACGCCGAGCTCCGTCAGCTTCTCCATGAGCTGGGCGTCCGCGGGGTTGCGCAACGCGCCCGAATCGCGGCCGAGCAGTAGGCGGACCGCCGTCTGACCGAGTTGCGCGCGCGGGATGCGGATGGAGGTGATGGGCGGGGTGACGACCGGCGCGATGAGCGTGTTGTCGAAGCCGATCACGGAGACGTCCTCGGGCACACGCACGCCGTCGGCGGTCAGTCGCAGCACGATGCCGGCAGCGATGAGATCGTTGTACGTGATCACGGCGGTGGGCCTGGAACCTTCCAGCGCGAGGGCCGCCTGGTAGCCGCCCTCCACGGTGGGATGCACCGGGCCGATCTGGTTCATGCGGAAGCCCATGCGCTGACCGATGTCGTGCAGGCAGGACCAGCGCGACTGGTTGGCCCAGGAAGCGCCCGGTCCGGCCACGTAGGTCACGGCCGTGTGATGGTAGCGTCGCAGCAGGCTCAGCGCGCGCACCACGCCGATGCGCGGGTCCGGCACCACGCTGGGCACGCCGTCCACGGGCCGGTTGAGCACCACGAGCGGCACCTGCTTGGCGTAGTTGCGGATGAAGTCGATGCCGGGCGCGTCCGAGGCGAGGATGATGCCGTTCACCTTGCCTTTGAGATGGTTGAGCATCTGCTGGGTGCGCGGCTGGGATTGGCCGGTTTCGATGATGCCGACGGCACTGTCCGATTCCATGGCCGTGATCTGCGCGCCTTTCAGGATCTGCGAGGAGACGCCGTCGGCCGTGTCTTTGACCACGAGTGCGACGATGCCGCCGCCCGTGGCAGCGGGCTTGCCGTTGCCCTGCGGGATGGCGGTGGCGTGCGATTGGTGGGTTCGAGACGATTGGGTCGCGGTGGAATCGCTGGCCGAGACGGTTTCGCCGGCGGTCTGGCCGAGGGGCGACGGGCTGTCGATCGTGCCGAATCCGGACTGTTGCGAGGAATCGCCGTCGTTGGCGGCGAGGCCGGCGACGGTTGCGGATTCGGGCCCGCCGGCACTGGCGTTCCGGTGCCGCGGGTTGGGTCGGTAGCCGAGTTCGGCAGCCACGGCGCGCACATGCTCCACGGTCTGGAAGTTCACGCGGCCGGGGTTGCTGAACACGCGGGAGACGGTGGAGATGGCCACGCCGGCCGCATCCGCCACGTCGCTCAGACGCACCCGATCCGTAGCCTTGCGCTGTGCCATCGTCACCTCTTTCCCCTACGTGCGCTTGGATTCCATACTATAGCGATAGAGAAGTGGCTCCCCTCAGCGAGGGGAGCCTTCGCGGCACAGCCGCTCACCTCACCTACGGGAAGTCCACCGGACTTCCCGCTTCACGGCTCGGCCCTCAGCGAGGGGAGCCAGGGGTCAGGCCTGCTGAGCCTCGGTGGCAGAGCGACGCTCGGCGAGCTCGGCCTTGATCTGCTTGAACTTCGCCTCGGTGACCGGGTAGAAGAACATGATCGCGGCGGAGATCACGAAGCCGATCAGCGGCACGAGGCCGGCGGCGAGGCGCAGGTTCTCGGCGACGGTCGGATCCTGGGCCACGTTCATGCCGGACTTGTAGCCGGTGAAGGCGAGGATGGCCGGGCCGAGCCAGGAGGTCAGGGCGCCGAACATCTGGCGGAAGAAGCTCAGGCCGGCCATGGCGGCGCCATCGGTGCGCTTGCCGGTCTTCCACTCGTAGTACTCAACGGTGTCGCCTTCCATGCCCCAGACGTAGTTGCCGCAGAACTGGGCGCCGATGGCGTTGAGGGCCAGGCCGACGAGGGACAGCCACACGTTGGTGACGAAGATGAACATCACGCCACCGAGGATGCCGAGGGCGCAGCCGAGGTACCAGCCGCCCTTCTTGCCGAGGTGGCGGGCGATGACCGGGCCGAACGGGGAGGCGATCACGCCGATGGAGGCGTTGATCAGAGTGACGAGGGTGGTGATGAGGGCCAGGGTGCCGGCGTCGGCGCCGTTGGCGAGGACTTCCTTGGCGATGATCGGTCCGATGGAGCCCACGCAGGTGGCGATCAGGTAGAAGCCGGTGGCGAAGCACAGGATGAGCAGGGCCGGGTTCGTGAAGATGGCCTTGAGGGTATCGGCGAAGGAGACCTTGGGCTGGGTCGGCACGTCGATCTGCTCGATGGTGGTCTTGTACAGGAAGACGTAAATCAGTGCGCCGACGAGGCAGAAGATGCACACGATCGGGAGCATCAGCTTGGCGAGGGCGGCCTGATCCTTGACGTTGTTGATGGCCGGAGCCAAGGTGAAGGTGACGATGAGGCCGAACAGAGCGCCGCCGACCATACGGGCGGAGGACAGGCGCTGACGCTCGTTCTGGTCCTGGGTCATGGCACCGAGCAATGCACCGTAGGGCACGCCGCCGAGGGCGCCGAGCAGCTGGTACAGCAGGTAGGTGACGATGGCCCATGCCACCTTGATGCCCATCTCGGCGTCGGCCGGAATGGTGTACATCAGGCAGATGGCGACCATCATCGGCACGCCGAAGGCGACGACCAGACGACGGAACTTGCCGTTCTTGTTCGGCTTGACGCGGTCAGCGTAGTTGCCGGCGAGCAGGTAGACGACGGCCTGGAAGAAGCGCGCGAACAGGAAGATGTTGGCGGTGGTCACCGGGTCGATGCCCATGTAGATGTAGTAGGTGGCCAGGAACATCGACATCATTCGCCAGCCGATGTTGTTGGCCAGATCGCCGGAACCATAGCCGACGATGTTCAGCCAGGTCAGCTTCTGCGGCGTCTTCTTCGCCGGCTGCGCTGTTGCAGTGCTCATGCTTGAGAACTCCTTAGTTCTTTCCTTGTGTTCCACGGTGCGCCGCAGGTCCTCTCCTGCACCACACCGCTCGCCGTTGCCGGGGCAGCGGCAAATCTTGTTGTTACCTTTCCTGGCTCCTCTCTTTGAGGGGAGCTGTCGAACGAAGTGAGACTGAGGGGAGCGCCACGGTTAGCTCCTCAGGGGCTCCCCTCAGTCAGCTTCGCTGACAGCTCCCCTCAGAGAGGGGAGCCAAGATAGGGTTTTCGGCTCCCTGTATCGCCTACTTGATCAGGCAGGGCAGGGACGGGCTGGACTCGGCGGACATGCCGATCGCGTTGACCGCGATCACGGACGCCGTGTAGTTGCCGGCCGTCAGACCCGACACGCTCTTGGCCTCCTCGCCGGCCTCGGCCTTGACCACCTTGACGGTGTTCTCGGTGAGGTTGCGCAGGGTCAGCACGTAGGAGGTGACCGGGGTGCCGCCGTCGGCCGGGGCCTGCCAGGTCACGTTCATCGTGTCGCCGGAGGAGGTGACGCCGGGCTTGTTGGGCTTGGCGGGCACGGCGGCCACGATGATCGGCTCGCTCGGCTCGGACGCCGGGGAGACCTTGTCCTCGCCGGTGGTGGCTTCGATGGTCACCTGGTAGGTGCCGCGGGCCACGTTGGCGAACGTGTAGGCGGTGGTGCCGATCGGCGCCCAGGCGGTGCGCTTGGGCAGGTCGGAGGCCGGGTCGACCGGGGTCAGGTGGATGTTGGTGCCGCCCTTGCCGAAGCCGGAGCGGGTATCCACGTCGTCCCAGGAGACGGCCACGGAGCCGGACTCCACGAGCAGCTCGGCCACCGGGGCCTTCGGAACCGGCAGCAGGTCGTCCACCTCGTTGGCGTCGGCACGGCCCACCTTGAAGGCGGCGGAGGTGGCGCTTTCGCCCTCGCCGATCTCGTTGCGGCCCTGGACGGTCACGGTCCATTCGCCGGCCGGCACGTCCGCGATGAGCGCGTGGGTGTCGGTGCCGTTCACCGCGGCAGGGATCACCTCGCCGGCGGCGTTGGTCAGGGTGAGCGTGGTGCCCAGAATCGGCGAGCGGCCGTCGGAGGCGAACGCCCAGCCGACCTGCACGTCATGGGCCTGCACGGAGACGGTCACGTCCATGGGTTCGGACGGGATGGCCGGCATGTGGTGATCGGCGTAGACGGCGATCTCCACGAGCTGCAGGGCGTATTCGTCATGCTCGTTCGGGTTGGCGCGCAGCTTGGAGGCCTCGACCTTGACGAAGCGGACGTCGTCCACCGGGGAGAAGTCGAAGGCGCGGGCCTTGCCGTTGTCCGGCAGGGCGTAGCCGTGCTTGTCCACGACCTTGGTCCAGGCGTTGCCGTCGGCGGAGACGGAGATGGTGAAGTCGACCGGGAAGCCCTGGCCCTGGTTCGGGTCGAAGGCGCGGTGGCCGGCCGCGAACTCCTGCACGCCGCCGACGCCCTCGCCCTCGCCATGGAAGGCCTCGGCCACGGTGCCGCCGGGATTCTCGCCGCGCGGGGCGAGCACCACCTGGGACACGGTGGTCGGATGGGCGAGCTTCAGCACCACCCATTCGTCGTGGTTCTCGGCGCTCGGCTCGCTGGACCAGCCGAAGTGGTTGTAGTCGGCGTTGAACTCGCCGTCCACCAGGGAGGCGGCGGTCCAGCCGTTGCGCTCGGAGGAGGAGCTCACGCGCACGGTGGCGCCCAGGGCCTTGTTGGCGGCCTGGCATGCGCACGGCATCTTGCCGGCCGTGAACTTCACGGTGATGGTCACGGTGTCGCCGTTCTCGCCGGTGTATTCGATCTGACCGGTGTATTCCTTGCCGGATTCGAGGCCGGCCACGTTCACCGTGTAGAACAGCTCCTGCTCATGGCGCAGGTTGCCGGCGAGGCGTTCGAAGCTGATGGAGCCGTTGGCGTCGTCCACCACGCGGGCGGTCCACTTCTCGCTCAGGGCGCCGCCCTCCTGCTTGAGGTGCAGGCAGTGCTTGACGTTGCGGGAGACCCAGTCCACGGTGCCGAGGTCGATGACCGGCCTGTTGGAGCCGATCTTGGCGGGCGCCGGGCGGCCGATCCAGCCGAGGAAGTTGTCCTCGGTGAACTTGAGCTTGCCGTTCTTGACCACGCTCAGCGTCTCGATGAGCTTGGACTCGTAGGTCTCCACCTCGCCGGGCACGTGGATGGTGATGGGCAGCTCGGTGAACTCGCCGTGCTCCACCTCGATGGTCTTGGAGCCGGATTCGACCTCGCGCACGGTGCCGTCCTGCGTGTTGAGCGCGGAGACGGTCCAGCGGACCTCGAGTTCGGTGCCGTCGATCTCCTCGTCGTTGTAGACGAGCAGCGTGCGCTGGGAGGCGGTGCCGAGCTGGTAGATGCGGTGCGGCAGGCCGAGGCGCGGTTCCTTGTCGAATTCCTTGTCGAACGCGGCCACGTCCGAGTAGGAGTTGGCGAAGTAGCGGTAGCCATCGCCCTCGATCCAGCGGGCGTCGCCCTCGGCGGTCGGGTCGAACTGCGGGCGCAGCAGGGCCTTCGGGTTCAGGCCGTGCTTGGTGTGCTCCTGGTCGAGCTCGATGACCTTCTCGATGTTGTCGTAGATGAACATGGACAGGCAGAACGGCTTCCAGTTGGCCATGCGCGTGGTGCGCACGCCACGGGTCACGCGGCCCACCTCGCGGCCGAAGTCGGCGCGGGAGATGGTGTCCGGGTTGCCGTTGAGGCGGCCGTGGTAGATGTCCTTGATGGTGCCGTCCTCGGCGTACTGCGGGATGCCGGCGGTGGACACGGAGAACTCCTCGCCCGCGCCGAGCGGCAGGTCGCCGTCGATTTGGTAGAGGTCGTAGATGTCCGGGGCGCTGGTCATGCCGGAGGGATAGCCGCCGAAGTAGTGGCGGGAGTCCTCGTTGGTGATCGGCTTGTTGAAGCCGTCGTTGATGACCATGCGGGTCGGGTCCTCGCGGTTCGCGGCGGCTTCCAGCGGCGGGATGAGGATCTCGGCATCGTTCGGGTTCCAGGCCTCGTTCGTGGTGGACCACAGCACGATGGACGGGTGGTTGCGGTACTCGCGCACCCAGCGCTCGACCCACTCGGTGTAGTAGCCGATGGCCTCGTCGGAGTAGTTGAGGTAGTACGGCGGATCGAGGGACACGTTGGAGGTGGAGCCCGGGTTCCAGAAGGCGGTCTCCTCCTCGAGGAGCATGCCGGTCTCGTCCGCGTGGTCCATGAGCACGTGCGAGGGCACGGAGCGGATGTGGTTGCGGATGATGTTGCAGTTGGCGTGGCGGTAGGCGTCCAGCCAGACCTTGGCCATCTCGTCCATGGCGTGGTTGTCGTCCAGAATCACGCCATAGGCGTCGCCGATCTCGTTGATGAGGTCGCGGTCGCCCTGGTTGAGCAGGCACAGGGAGTCACCGCGCAGGCGGATCTTGACGCCGTTGATGATGTACTTGTCGTCTTCGCGCCAGAACTGGCGGAAGCCGAAGCGGTCGGACAGCTCGTGGATCGAGGCGGCGTCGGCCGGCGCGGAAGCGGGGGCGATGGCGGCGTCCACGGTGTACAGGAACGGGTCGGTGCGGGACCAGTAGTGGGCGGTCGGCCAGCCCTTGGCCAGCTTGACCACGGTCTCCTTGCCGGCCGGGGCGTGCACGGCCGCGGGCTCGAAGGTGAGCGAGGCGGTTTCGGTGTCGCCCTTGACCGGGTGGACGGCGGCGGCGAGCGTCAGGTCGGCGTCCTGGCCGGTGTGGTTCACGATAGTGACGTTGACGGCGAGCTCATCGTCGGACGGGTCGGCGTTCTTCTTGAGGTCGGGCATGATCTGCAGGTCGTCGATGCGCAGCTTCGGCTTGGTGACGATCTCCACGTCCTCGCCGATGCCCACGCGGCCCACGATGTTCTCCACGCCGAATGGGAAGAGTAGACGGTCCGGACCACCCTCGGTGGCCAGCGCGTCCTCCGGCAGGGCCTTGACGGACCACACTTCGATGCGGATCTCGTTGGCGCCGGGCTTGACCGCATCGTTGATGTCGAGGTCGTACGGCAGCAGGGTCATGAGGTAGCCCTTGGTGGTGAGCGGGCCGACGGACTGGCCGTTGACGAACACCTTGCCGAGCGTGGCGAGCGCGCCCACGTGCAGGAACACGTCCTCGTCCGTGATGTTCTCCGGCAGGTCCACGGTTTTGACGTACACGCCGTGGCGCAGGCCCTTCTCCCACTCGGCCGGGTAGCCGGTGGTGCGGCTCAGCGAATCCCACCAAGTCGGCACGACGATGTCATAGCGTTCTTCCCCGCCGTTCGGGTAGAAGTCCCACACGCCATTGAGGTTGAGCCTCATTGCAGTCCCTTTCTTGCACATCCTTGCAATTCCCGGGCCGAAACCTTCTTCGGTCCGCCGGGTCATCCCGGATCACGACTCACAAGATAGGACCGTGCGTACGTTTGCCGTTTTTTGCCATGCCGGTTTTGCTGTTGTTTGCCATTGTTTGCCATTTCTTGCCGTTGTCTCCGCGGCCGATTCGGCGCGGTATTGCCGCTCTTTGCCAATTCCGGCGAATATGGCATCATTCATGGCCCTCGCGCGCGGAGCGAAGGTAGACTCTCCAGACAGAGATTCGCCCTATTGTCCAGTTCAACATCGGAGTGTCTGCACATGTCTCGTCTGTCTCGCGCGCTGAAGATTCGCACGGTTATGGCCGCAGCCGTCGCCGTCGGCTTGGTCGGCACGGCTGCCGGATGCGGCGGCACGTCCGGCGGCGGCGCGGCGAACGGCAACGGCGTCACCGAAATCACGCTGTGGACCTGGCAGTCCACCATCAGCGACTTCGTCACCGCGTTCGAGAAGGCCCACCCGAACATCAAGGTGAAGGTGACCAACGCCGGCGCCAACGAGGACGAATACATGCAGCTGACCAACGCGCTCAACGCGGGCCGCGGCATCCCGGACCTCGTCTACCTCGACTTCAACGCCGTGCACCAGTTCGCCATCTCCGACCAGCTGCGCAGCGTGAACGATTACGGCTTCAAGAGCATCCGCGGCGACTTCACCAAGGCCGCGCAGAACAACGTGACCGTGAACGGCCAGCCGTACGGCCTGCCGATCTCCTCGGGCCCGATGGTGATGTTCTACAACCAGGACGTGCTCGCCAAGGCGGGCGTGAACGAGGCGCCGACCACGTGGGACGAGTACCGCGAGGCCGCCGAAAAGATCGCGGCCATGCCCGGCAGCGCGCACATCACCAACGACACGGGCGACGGCGGCTTCATCAGCTCCATGCTCTGGCAGGCTGGCGCCAAGCCGTTCAGCGTGGACGGCACCACCGTGGGCGTCGATTTCGGCGGCAGGAACGTGAAGAAGTTCACCGGCATGTGGCAGTCGATGCTGGACAGCAAGCTCATCGATACCTCCACCACCGGCTGGACCGACGACTGGTGGCGCAAGCTGGACGACGGCTCCATCGCCACTATGCTGACCGGCGCGTGGATGGTCTCCTCCATGCAGAAGAATCTGACGCGCACCAAGGGCTCGTGGCGCGTGACCACGATGCCGCAGTACTCGACCGGCGAACATGCGAACGGTGAGAACGGCGGCGGCGCGCTGGCCCTGCCCAAGGGCTCGGACGACGCCAAGGCGCAGGCGGCCTATGAATTCGCGGAATGGTTCGCACACGGCGACGGCGTGCAGGTGAACCTTGAGCAGGGTGGTCTGCCGCCGCTCAATTCGGTGCTCTCCGACCCCGATTGGCTGAATGAGAAAGACCCGTTCTTCGGCGGCCAGGCCACACATCAGGTGATTGCGCAGGCCTCCAAGGATGTGACCACGGACTTCGAATACCTGCCGTACATGGCGTACGCGAACTCGATCGCGGTCGATTCCATCGGCCAGGTCTACCACGGCAAGACCACGCTGCAGAAGGCGTTGGTGCAATGGGGCGACGCCTTGAAGACCTACGGCCAGCAGGAAGGCTTCACGGTCAAGTAGGTTCGTCGTGATGGCGAGGACGGGGGCGCCTTGCCGGCTGAGGGACGGCCGGCTTCCCCGGTTACGCAGCTTCCTCCGGTTCGGCGTCTTTGGCGCGCAAAAAAGAAACCCGGCGGAGGGAGCCGCCGGGTGAGAGAGAAGAGAGAAGAAGGGTTCAGTTATGGGGTTAAAACCTCGCCATCGGAATGGATTTCGTTGGTGAACTCCATCCGCTGACATGTATTAGTTAACCGCCCCTTACTGAGCGATTCGATGCGCTTGTCTGAAAATATTCTGGGCAAACTGTGTCGGGTTTGTGACGTCGCCCGACATCGATGGCGTCGTTGCCCGATGGATGCACGGTTGACCGGCAAATGCTCGGCCGACCAAGAGTCGCGCATTAGTCGCGCGTTACTTTTCACGAAACAAAGCCCGACCGCGTGAAAAAGTAACACTGAGCGGCAGTCAGCGTGCCTTTCTTTCGCAACAATCCCATACTTCGTGAAAAAGGCACGCTGAGTGCATGTCAGCGTGCCTTTTTCACGAAACCGGGAGATCGGGACCCGTATCGCGACCCCCGATCGCGGAGATTTCCGGCTTACTCGGCCTTTTCGGCGGCGAGCTTGGCCTTCTCGGCGGCCAGACGCTCGGCCTCGGCGGCGCGACGGGCGGCCAGCGCCTCGTCGAATCGCGCCAGCTCCTCGGCCACGGCCTCGGTGGGGATCTTGGCGAAGATCGGCGTGGGCTTCGGCACTACGGCGCCCACCTCGATCGGCTCGCTCTTCCACGGGTGCACGTTCACACCCAGCTGGTAGTCGCCGGTGATGATCGGGTAGGTGAAGCCGGGCTTGTCGAGATCCTCGACCTCGCGCAGCTCGGGCAGCGGCGAGAAGATGCCGGTGCCGCCGAGCGCCTCCCACACCTTCTGCGCGGAATGCGGCAGGAACGGCGCGAGCAGATGGTTCGCGTCGGACACGGCCTGGGCGGCCACGTGCAGCACGGTGCCGAGGCGGGCCGGGTCGTCCTTGATCTTCCACGGTTCGGTGGCGGAGATGTACTTGTTGATGTCGCCGACCACACGCATCGCCTCGGCGAGGGCGTGCTTCTGGTGGTGGGTCTCGATGGACGAGCCGACCACGTCGAACGCGGCGGCGGTCTCCTCAAGCAGGCCACGGTCCTCGTCGGTCATGGAGTCCTCGTCCAGGGCCGGGATCTGGCCGAAGTTCTTGTTGATGAGGTTGGCCACGCGGTTGACGAGGTTGCCCCAGGAAGAGGCCAGCTCCTCGTTGTTGTGGCGCACGAACTCGGCCCAGGTGAAGTCAGAGTCAGAGGATTCCGGACCGGCCACGGAGATGTAGTAGCGCACGGCGTCCACCGGATAGCGGGACAGGATGTCCTTGACGTAGATCACGATGCCGCGGGAGGAGCTGAACTTCTTGCCTTCCATGGTCATGAACTCGGAGGCCACCACCTGCTCGGGCATGTTGAGCGGGCCCATCGGACCGGTCTCGCCGCCCTTGGAACCCTGGCCGTTGTAGGCCAGCATCTCGGAAGGCCAAATCTGGGAGTGGAAGGTGATGTTGTCCTTGCCCATGAAGTAGTAGGCCGGGCAGGTCGGGTCGTTCCACCATTCGCGCCACTTCTCCGGGTCGCCCTGGCGGCGGGCCCATTCGATGGAGGCGGACAGGTAGCCGATCACGGCGTCGAACCACACGTACAGCTTCTTGTTCGGGTTGTCAATCCAGCCCTTGACCGGCACCGGGATGCCCCAGTCGATGTCGCGGGTGATGGCGCGCGGCTTGACCTCCTTGAACAGGCCGAGCGAGAAGTTGATGACGTTGGTGCGCCAGCCCTTACGGGTCTCCAGCCACGCCTTGTTGGCCTCGGCGAGCGCCGGCAGGTCGAGGAAGTAGTGCTCGGTCTGCTCGAAGCGCGGGGTCTCGCCGTTGATCTTGGAGACGGGGTTGATGAGCTCGTCCGGGTCCAGCTCGTTGCCGCAGGCGTCGCACTGGTCGCCGCGGGCACCCTCGGCACCGCAGATCGGGCATGTACCTTCGATGTAGCGGTCGGGCAGGGTACGGCCGGTGGACGGGGAGATGGCCACCTGCTGGGTGCCCTTGTAGATGTAGCCGTTCTCCAGGCACTGCTTGAACATCTCCTGCACCACATGCTCGTGGTTGCCGGTGGTGGTGCGGGTGAACAGGTTGTAGCTCAGGCCGAGGTCGCACAGATCCTTGGCGATCACGCGGTTGTAGCGGTTCGCCAGCTCCTGGGCGGTCACGCCCTCCTTCTCGGCTTCCACCAGGATCGGGGTGCCGTGTTCGTCCGTGCCGGAGACCATGAGGACATCATTGCCCTTCATGCGCTCGTAGCGCGCGTAGACATCGGAGGGCACGCCGAATCCAGCGACGTGGCCGATATGACGGGGGCCGTTCGCGTACGGCCAAGCAACATTCACCAAAACATGACTCATAAGGTCAAAGTTTATGCCTGCCCTTGGGCAGAACGCCGCCGAGCCATGGAAGCGGCCGTAAAAACGGCTCTGCTGGGCCATTTTGCGACCGCCATCCAAATCAGCACGGCACAGCCGATTGTTCAGCGGCCTTTCCAGCCCAGAAGCACCGACTTTCTGTATTCCAAAGACCGCAAATCTCCTTTCCAGCGGTCCTTTCAGTACAGAAACGCACGACTTCTGTACTCAAACGACCGCAAATCGCCATTTCAGCGGTCTTTCCAGCCTAGAATCCACTGTCTTCTGTACCGAAAAGACCGCAACCCCTCCTCTCCGACATCACTTATCCACCGACTTATCCACATTCCCTGACCGAGACGGGCAAGTTATCCACTTATCCACCGTTTCGCGGTCGGCGGTGGCGCGGTACCGGTCGCCCCGTTTATGGTCGGGACATGGATAACACAGCACGAAACCCCAGAGCGCCGGCCAAGCCGCCGGCCGGCAGCATCTCCTCCGCCACCAGGGCGTCCATCTCCTCGCGAATCCCAGCCCGTCAGGAGACGGCCACGATTCCGCCGGTCCTGTTCACCAAGGATCTGCCCGGACCGCTCAGTCTCAATCGTCTGGCCGCGTTCGGCACGGTCACCAAGCTCGACGAAACCGCCGGATACTGGTCCGACCACGCCACCACGCTGTACGGCCGGGCCACCATCATCTCCAGCATCGCGCCGTTCGGCACCGTGGCCTGCATGTTCACGGCCGCATGGGTGTGGCTGGGAGGCGACCGCTTCCCAGCCACCATCGACGTGATCTCCACCTCACACTTCCGTTCCACGTCCGCGGGCCGCCGCATCCGCGTCTTCCGGCGGCTCACGCTGCCCGAGCAGATCATCAAACTGGGCCGTCTGCCCATCACCACGCCGGCCCGCACGGCATGCGATCTGGCGATGATGCCGGAGGGCGCGGCCCCGCCCACGCTTATCAACGACGTGGTCTGCCAGCTGATGAGCGCGTACCGGTTCCGGGCGAACGACTGCCTGAGCATCATCAAGGAGCATCGCCATCACAAATACGCCGGCCGGGCGCGCGCGTTTTTCGAGGCGATTCAGCGGGAGATGGACGACGTGCCGGTTGATTCGATGGTTCGGCCCTCCCGGTCCGATACCCGGCCCGGCACTAAGAAACCGCAGGCGACATCGGACGCGGATACTGAAGCACGGCCGAGCCGGGAACCGGATTCGGAACCGGGGGCAGGCGCATGATCGGGCGGCATCGCGCGAAAACCGGACGATTGGGGTCGTTGCGGCAACGGCAGCGGCTGCCGGGAGAAACCGCGGGCAACGAATCGGCCGCCGATGCGATTCCCGACATGACCGCGCCGCCCGAGCCGCCGATCGTCCTGACGCCGGCCGTGGCCTGTTCGCCGGATACCGACCCGGACGTGCTGTGGCACATCGCGCGTAACGTGCCCGAACTACGTCGCTGGCTGGTGGCCAACCCGCAGGCTGACGCCGGACTGCTTGAATACGTCTCCCAGGCCGGCGGGCCGGGTGTCAGGCGAGCGCTGGAGATACTGCTGGAATCGATGGAGGAGGAGTGATCAGCCCTTGATTTCCAGGACGGCCGCGTAAACCTGCTTGCGGTTGGCCAGCGAGCCGTCCGCCTGCGGATGCTCCTGCACCACCTGCGCGATGGCGTCCTTGATGCGAATGCCGTCTTCCAGCGCGCGGTCGATGGCGAGCACGGCCATGTCCTCGATGCTCAGGCTGCTGGGCGCGGCGGCCTCGGCCTCCTCGTCGGAGGCGCCGCCGATCACCAGCACCATCTCGCCTCGCGGCGGGTTGTCGATCACGCCCTGGCGAATCTCGCCGATCGGCCCACGACGGATTTCCTCGTAATCCTTGGTGAGCTCGCGGCACAGGGCCATCGGACGATTCGGGCCGAAGGCGTCGAGCAGGTCGTCCATGGAATCGGCGATGCGGTGGGGCGTCTCGTAGAACACGATGGTGCGGCGCTCCCCCAGCATCGTACGCAGGTACTGCACGCGCTCGGCATGCTTGCGCGGCAGGAAGCCCTCGTAGCAGAAACGGTCGGTGGGCAGACCGGAGAGGGCGAGCGCGTCGAGCACGGCGGAGGGGCCGGGCGCACAGGTGACGGGCAGACCACGTTCGATGGCGCGGCGCACGATGGCCAGGCCGGGGTCGTTGATGGTGGGCATGCCGGCGTCCGAGACCACGAGCACGGTGGCGCCGGTCTCGACCTGATCGAGCAGGCCGTCCGCCTTGCCGCGTTCGTTGTGATCGTGGTAGGCCACGACGCGGCCGTTCACATGCACGCCGAGGCGGCGGGCGAGGTCATAGAGACGGCGCGTGTCCTCGGCGGCCACGATGTCCGCGCGTTCGAGCAGCGCGACCAGGCGGGCGGAGGCGTCGCCGGTGTTGCCGATCGGGGTGGCGGCAAGCACCACGGTTCCGGCGGGGATGGTCACGGCCGCGGCACTGACCGCCGTGGTGACGCTGGTCTCGGTTTCCTCCGGACTGTCGACGTTCACCTCTTGCGTGCCCTTGAGACCTTCGGAGTCTTCGGCGCCGTCAGCGTTTACGACGTCGCCGGTGTTGCTTTCAACGTTTTCGATGCCCTCGACGTCATCGGCGCTGGCGGCGTCTTCGAGGCTGGACTGTTCGGTGAAATCGGCTGCATTCGTCATACCCCCAGTATTCCCCAAGCCACGGAGCAACGGCGATCCTTTGCGCGGTTTTGCGGGTGAAAAAGAAAATGGGCCGCTCGCGGTGGAATGAATGCAAGCGACCCAAGTGGAGCTGACGGTAGTCGAAACCGCGACCTCTTCGATGCGAACGAAGCGCTCTACCAACTGAGCTACAGCCCCTTGGATTGTTGCTCTGCTCCGCAAAGCAACTCGCATAAATATAGTACGAGGGGCGGTCAAACGCAATTCGGGCCGTCAGTGTGTTGTGAGGTGGCGTGTTGAAGGCACGCGGCGGAGTGCGCCGGAGCGGCCGGCGGCGGCACACAGGTCACATGCCCGGAATCACGGAATCGCCGGCAGCACACCGAAAAGCAAGCATCACCTCTCCAGCACGCGCAGCACCTTCTTCTCGTTGTAGAACGCGAACACGATGCCACCCAGGCCGCATAGCACCGCCGCACACACCGCCGCGATGCGGTAGCCCGCACCGGACGCCATGCCGATCGTGGAGACGCCGGTGAACAGCAGCATCGCCACGGACTGGCCCATTTTCATCGCGAACGTGCGGGCGGCGTAGAACATGCCCTGCCGATCCTGACCGGTCACGCGCGAGCTGGCGTCGGCGATGTTCGCCACGATGGCCTGCGGCAGGATGCCGAACGCGGCCATCGGAATCGCACCCACCACCGAAAGAATCAGACCCTGAGCCATCGCCGGCATGAAGGCGAGCGCACCGGAGCCGAGCGCACCGGCGAACGCGAACGCGCAGGTGAAGATCACGAACGCCACGAGCAGCAGACGCTTCTTGCCCACGCGGTTGGCGAGCAGGTTCACGGGCAGGTAGAACAGCACGGACACGCCGGTCATGAGCACGAAGTAGATGGTCGTGGTGGTTTCCGGCAGCTTGAGCAGGGAGGTCACGAAGAACGGCAGGCCGGTCTGGAAGGTGGTGATGGCCACCCAGTAGACCACGTCGGAGCAGACGAACTTGCGGAATTCGCCGTCGCCGAAGGTCTGCTTGAGGGATTCGATGGTCGATTCGGAGGTGGGCTGCGAGTTGACGTAGTCCTTCTCGCGGATGGCCAGCGGCGGGATCAGCATGCACACGAACGCCACGGCGGCCATGATGGTGAAGGTCACGCGGATGGCGGTGATGCGGCCCAGTGCGGGCACCAGTCCGCCCCAGATCACGGGCGCCACGTACGCGATCGCCGTGCCGAACACCCAGGTGAACGAGATGGCGGTGGAAATGGTCAGCTGCTGCTTGGAGTCGTGGCCGAGCTCGGCGATGAGCGCGTTGTACGGCGTGCAGTAGAACGTGAGGGCGATGTAGTAGCCGATCACGGTGACGAACAGGAACGCGGCGTTGACCCAGCTGGTGCCGTTGATCGGGCTCCAGAACACGAGCACGGTGACGATGGCGAGCGGCGCGGCGGCGAACTTGAGGAACGGCATGCGACGGCCGGATTTGGCGTTGCACCGGTCGGAAAGTGAGGCCACGGCCGGGTCCACAAAGGCGTCGAAGAAGCGGGCGAAGGCGGTGATGCCGCCCACCACGGTCACGATGCCGAGCACCACGAGACCCTGCGGCACGAAGACGGTCTGGCCTTGGCTGATGGTCTCCTGGTCGGGCTGGTAGAAGTAGACGAGCCAGTTCGAGATGATGCCGGAGAGCAGCGCCCAGCCGAACTGGCCGATGGCGAAGGCCCACACCTTGGCGATCGGCAGGTCCTTGATCGCATGGATTGCACGTCCGTCCGATGCCGCGCCTGCGGATTGCGTGATGGAATCAGCCATTGTCGAACCTCCTTGTTGACACCATGTCAATAGCAGTGTATCACCGATGTCCCGGCGAACACCAACGACATTTCGCCATTTTCCCACCTCGGATACTCGGCTTCCAGCTTTCTCCCGCAAGTAAGCAAGACGGAAAATCCTGATCCGGCCCAGCAAAACCCTATTGAGCTAAGATCGGCACAGGTATCGCACGCCCCGGCCGCCTCTGGAAAGGATCGACGCCGACCGCGGACCGTCAGGGCGAGTCCGTCGACCGGGACCGGCATCTATGATGGCGTCATGACCGGTCTCGATGAGCAGCTTCCGCATACGATGGCATTCCCGCACGCCTTGGGCACGGGGTTGATTGTCCAGTCCGCGCTTGACATGGGTATGTCCATCGACGTTCCGCCTGTGCTGCGGGACGACGACGCCAACGTTGGCAGCCGCGCCAATACCAATGTCAGCAACCCGGTCACCCCCGGCAACAGCGCCTTCTTCGGAACCGACGATGCCGATGACCGTATCCTGCTGTATGACGCCATCGACATCCTCATCGACACGTACGAATCCGCACTCTCCCGCTTCCGCCCGGATTCGCCGGTATCGCGGATGCGCGGGGCCGAACATGGCGGCACATTCGTTTTCCCTGATTGGTGCGGCCCTCTGTTCGATTTGTACGATCGACTGTTCGAGGCCACCGGTGGCGCAATCGACCCGTGCGTAGGCGAGGATCTGATTCGGTTGGGGTACGACTCGTCCTACTCGTTCACCGTGTCGCCCGATGCCATTGAACCCGGCAAAGACGGCGATTCCGACAAACTCGGCACGCCCGACGCTTCCGGCAATCCGGCCGCGCTGAGCGTCAGCGCGTACGGCCAGTCCGTCACATGGCATTTAGGCGCGATTCATGGTCGGGCGACCTGGGAAACCGACGTGGAGCGTCATGGCACGACGCTGGTGACCCGCCGTCCGGTCGCGCTTGATTTCGGTGCGTGCGGCAAGGGCTATCTGGTCGATCTGATTGCGGGGATGCTGCGGGAACACACCGATGCATACGTTATCGATGCGGGGGGCGATTTGCTGATTCGCACGGTCGGCTACGCATCGAACGGCCACATGACGACTTGCGATGTTGCGGGCACGCCCGCGACCCACGATGAACCGGCCGCAACAACCGTCACCATCGCGCTTGAGGATCCCGCGGACCCAAGTCGTGCGGCAGGCACCGCAACGATGAGTAATGATGCGTTCTGCGCCAGCGCGCCCAGCCGCCGCCACTGGGGCGAAGCGGCCGGACACCAGCTGCATCATCTGCTCAATGCCATCGACGGTCTGCCGGTTGATGATGTGGCCGCCACATGGGTTGCGGTGCGTCCCGACCACAGATTCCCGACCGCCACGGCAGATGGTCTGGCGACCGCCACGGCAGACGGCCTGGCGACCGCCCTGTTCATCACGCCAGCCGAACAACTGCGCCATCACTTCGATTTCCAGTGCGCCATCCTCAACGCCGACCGCACCGCCGCCCAATCCCCCGATTTTCCAGGTGGGTTTTTCATGCATTAACGCAACCGGCTCCCCTCTTTGAGGGGAGCTGTCAGCAAAGCTGACTGAGGGGAGTCACGCCTGTACTGAACTGCGCCCTGGAAGTTGGACGTGGTTTATTAAGGGTACCTGATCAGGCTGTGAGGGACATGTTCCGGAATTCCTCCGGGGTGTGTCCCTCCAGTCGTTTCTGGCGTCGTTTGGTGTTCCAGT